>PHEH01000012.1 GCA_002841155.1 Alphaproteobacteria bacterium HGW-Alphaproteobacteria-18 | reverse complement strand
TGGTCGATCATGCGGCGGAGGTTCCAGACAAGCACCAGCCAGAACAGCGGATGGACCGCGTCGAAATAGTCCGAAAATCTCGGATGATGGCGAAGGCGGACGAAGCGCGACATGCGGGGAGTTTACGTCCGCAGGCGGAGGGGGCGGATAAGGTTTTGGGAGATTTTTTGCAGGGGGTTGAGGGGATTGGTGATTTTGTTTGAGTGGGGCTGAGGATTTGGGGGATAGGGCAAGCGTGCCCGCCATCCTTCGACTTCGCTCAAGATGAGCTCAATAACGCTACTCTCGAGAAGCTCATCTTGAGCGAAGTCGAAGGATGGCGGGCTTGGAGGCCCTCACCTCCCATTGCTTTGCGATGGGTTAAGGGGTCAGGCGCTCGGCGCCGAATAGCGGCGCTGGGCTTCTTCCAGGAAGGCGTTCAGGATGCGGCCCACGGCGAGGTCGTGATTGGCGGCGGCGAGGAAGGCGATGACGGGGTTTCGGAATTCGTAATTGATTTCCAGAGACACATCGCAGGCGCCGTGGACGCTCTCTGTGATGCGCCATTCGGCGAAGAGTTTGCGGAACGGGCCGCGCACGAGCGAGGCGGTGACGCGGGCGGCGGGTTCATCGGCGACGACGCGCGTGGTGAACCGCTCGGTGAAGCCCTTGAAGCCGACGACGGCCTCGCCGAGGCATTCTGTGACGCCGGGGCCGATGTCGCGCTGATCCGACACGCGCAGGGCCGTGATCCATTTTATGAAGTCCGGATAGCGGGCAATATCCGACACCAGCGTAAAGCATTGCGCTATCCCATAGGGTACGCGCATTGTCTTGGTGAAGCGCGGCATCGCTCAGGCTTTGCGGGCGGCGAGAAAGGCTTCGCGGGCCGCGCGCAGTTGGGCAAAATCTTCGCCGGCATGGTGGCTGGAGCGCGTCAGGGGGCTGGCCGAGACCATGAGGAAGCCCTTGGCACGGGCGATCTCTTCATACGCCTTGAATTCCTCAGGCGGCACGAAACGGTCAATGGCGGCGTGTTTGCGCGTAGGCTGAAGGTATTGGCCGATGGTGAGGAAGTCGACACCGGCCGAGCGCATGTCGTCCATCACCTGCATCACCTCTTCCTTCGTTTCCCCAAGGCCGACCATAAGGCCGGACTTGGTGAACTGGGCGGGGTCGCGGTCCTTCACCTTTTGCAGCAGGCGGAGGGAATGGAAATAACGCGCGCCAGGGCGGATGGTGAGATAGAGGCGCGGGACGGTTTCCAGATTGTGGTTGAAGACATCCGGGCGGGCATCAATGACGCGGTTTTCCCAGCCATCCTTGCGCAGGAAATCGGGCGTGAGGATTTCGATCGTGGTGCCCGGCGAGCGTTCGCGGATGGCGTTGATGACATTGACGAAATGCATCGCGCCGCCGTCTTCCAGATCGTCGCGGTCAACGGACGTAATAACGACATGGGAGAGGCCCATTTCGGCAACGGCCTCAGCCACGCGGGCGGGCTCGTCTTCTTCCACGCCGGGTTTGGGCTTGCCGGTGGCGACGTTGCAGAAGGAGCAGGCGCGCGTGCAGATCTCGCCCAGGATCATCATCGTGGCGTGCTTCTTGTCCCAGCACTCGCCGATATTGGGGCAGCCGGCCTCTTCGCAGACGGTGACGAGGCCCTTCGATTTCACGATATTGCGGGTCTCGTTATAGCCCTCAGACGTTGGCGCCTTCACGCGAATCCAGTCCGGCTTGCGCAGGACGGGCGTGTCAGGCCGGGCCTGTTTTTCGGGGTGGCGTGGGCGCGGGGCGCCGGAACGGGTGTCTATGAGATTGGCCATGAACTGCAAAATGGCCTTTCGGCACGATTCCATCAAGCGGAACCCTCTGCATAGCCCTCATGCCGCACCGGGGACCACGCAAGGCCGCACTGGCAATAAATGTTGCAGATATGACGCAACATGACAGAATATTACAAAATTCGGCTCAAGCCGGTATGATTCAGGGCGGAAACCTATGCAGCATTCGATCCAGCCACTGGTGCCAGCGCCGCTTGCCTACAAGCCACAGCGGACGCGCACCGATCTGTTCTCCGCCCTGCTTCGCGCCTCGCGCGAGTTTGGCGCCGGCAAGATCATTGCCGTGGATGGCGATGAGCGCGAACTCTCCTACAAGGAGATCATCCGGGCCGCTTTCGGGCTGGGCTCGGCGCTAAAAAAAGGTACGAAGAAGGGCGAGGCGGTCGCCATCATGCTGCCGACCGGGGTGGGCGCGGTGATCGCGTTTTATGCCGTCAGCGCGTTTGGCCGGGTGCCGGCGATGCTGAATTTCACGGCCGGGTCGAAGAACCTCAAAGCGGCGATGAAAGCCGCGCAGGTGAAACGGATCATCACGGCGCACAAATTTGTGGAGATCGGCGGGCTGGAAACCCTGATCGAGGATCTCTCCAAGGTTGCCGAGATCATCTATCTGGAGGATGTGCGCGAGAACCTGTCGCTCGGCAACAAGCTGACGGCAATCGCCGGGACGATCCTGCCGGGGCTGGTGGCGGCGGGGCCGAACCACAAGAAGCCGGCGGTGATCCTGTTCACATCCGGCACCGAGGGCGAGCCGAAAGGCGTTGTGCTCAGCCATGAGAATGTGCTGGCGAATGTCGAGCAGGTGCGCGCGCATATCGGTCTTGGTCCGGATACGGATGTTCTCTTCAATCCGCTGCCGACCTTTCACTGTTTCGGGCTGACGGTGGGCGCGATCCTGCCGATTGTGGCGGGCATCAAGGTGTTCTTCCACCCCTCCCCGTTGCAGCCCAAGGAGATCGTGCGGCGGATCAGGGAACACAAGCCGACGATCATGCTGGCGACCGATACGTTCATTTCGCAATATGCCCGCACGGCCGATGATGGCGACCTCAACTCCATTCGCCTCGCCGTTTGCGGGGCGGAGCGGGTGAAGGATGAGACGCGGGCCTATGTGCGCCGGAAATTCGAAATCGAGATCCTGGAAGGCTATGGCGCGACGGAAGCTTCGCCTGTAGTGGCGGCCAATCAGTGGGAGGATAATCGTCCGGGCACGGTTGGGCGGCTGATGTCGGACATGACATCGCGGCTGGTGCCCGTGGAGGGCATACCCGAAGGCGGCAGGTTGCACATTCGCGGGCCGAACATCATGCTGGGATACCTGCGCACATCCAACCCCGGCGTGATTGAGCAACTGCCCGGTGGCTGGCATGATACCGGCGATATCGTGACCATCGACGCGGACGGGTTCATCCGCATCATGGGGCGCGTGAAGCGCTTTGCCAAGATTGGCGGGGAGATGGTGTCGCTGGCGGTGGTGGAGAATTGCGCCGCCGCTGTGTGGCCGGACAATATGCATGCGGCCGTCACCCTGCCCGACCCGAAGAAGGGCGAGCAGGTGATCCTGTTGACCGATGCGCCGGAAGCGACGCGGGAGCCGATCCTGAGCTGGGCGAAAACCCACGGCGTGCCGGAGATTTCCGTGCCGCGGCGGGTGTTCCGCGTGGCCGAGATCCCTGTGCTGGGCACCGGCAAGGTGGACTATGGCGCGGTCGGCATTGAGGCCGAACGGCTGATGAACGACTGAGTTTAGCTCAGGCGGCGTTGCTCAGGGCTTCGCTCTCTTCATTCATGAACTCTCGGATCAAGGCGCCGGTTTCTTCAGCGCGGGTGACGAGGAAGAGGTGGCCGCCGCCCTCGATGATGCGCAGGCGGCAATCTGGCAGGGCAAAGTTCAGGATGTGGCCGTTGGCGACTGGCACAATCGAGTCTGCATCGCCCATGATGACGAGGGCCGGCATCTTCAGGAGACGGATGAAAGGCAGGCTCGACCAGCCCGCAAAGGCAAGGATCTGGTAGATGTATCCCTTTGGGTCTGGCGGCATGAGATTGTCGATATGTCCGCCTGCGGACTCATCCGCGGCGTCGCCATACAGTTTGGCAAAATTCTCGCGCATGAATTCAGGGTCTGAATAGCGGCGCGTATCGACCATTTTCGAGAGCGAGGCCGGGCGGCCGGGGATCATGGTGACGCCGGCTGTGGTGGCGCAGAGGATGAGGCGTTTGACGCGGCTGCGATACTGGAAGGCAAATTGCTGGGCGAGCGCGCCGCCCCAGGAGACGCCCATGATGTCCATCTCGCCGATGCTGTAGCGGTCTACGAGTTTGCGAATCCAGCGGGCGAGCATCCAGTGGCGGTAGGGCCATTGGGTGACCGGGCTGAGGCCGACGCCGGGCACATCGAGGGTGAGGATTTCGCGGTCTGGAAACATCGCGCCGAGGCCGGAGGCAAGCTCAAGATTTGCGCCGATACCGTTGAAGAAGACGAGCGGGCGGGCGGCCACCTGCCCTGCCACGGGCCAATGGGCGACGCGCAGGGTGATGCCGTCGATGTTTTCCATCGTGATGACGGGTTGGCGGGCGCTCGATACCATCAGATTTTCCTATTCCGGCTGATTTCTGATTTCCAGAGAGTGTAAGCAGCGATGCCAAGCAGACCGCCGCTCATCCTGAGCGAAGTCGAAGGATGGTCAAACAGCGCCTTGCAAGCCCCGGCTCGTCCTTCGACTTCGCTCAGGATGAGCCGTTCGATAAACATGCGCAGTCTCATCCTCTTGGGCCTAGTCGTTGAAGACGTAGCGGCCCGGCGCTGCATAGATGGGGGGGAAGGCTTCGTTGCCAAGCTCTTTAGGTGCAGCTTTCAGCACACCCGAGCGCTGTTTCAACCACTCGCCCCAGAGCGGCCACCAGGAACCGGCCTGTTCTTCGGCAGCCAGAGCCCATTCATCCGCTGTCGGTTTGACCTCTTTCCCGCGGAAATACTTCGCCTTCGGATTACCCGGCGGGTTGATCAGGGATTGAAGATGGCCGCTGGAGGAGAGGATGAATTCGACATTCTTTGAGCCGAGCAAAGCGGGCGTGCGGTAGCAGGCTTTCCAGGGGGTGATGTGGTCTGTAACGCCGGCGACCACGAAGGCATCTGCCGTGGCCTTGCTGAGGTCTGCCATATGGCCGGCGACTTCGACCGTACCCGGATTGTCGAAGGGCTGGCTGAGGGCGATGTCGAGATAATCCGAATGCAGCTGGGCCGGAAGATTGGTCGTGTCATTGTTCCAGAAGAGGACGTCATAGGGGGGCGGGTCTTCGCCCATCAGGTAATTGTTGACGACATAGTTCCAGATGAGGTCGTTCGGGCGCATCCAGGCGAACATGCGGGCGAGATCATCGCCCTTCAGGATGCCGCGAGACTTTGAATATTTGCGCGCGATTTCGAGGCTGCCATCGGAGACGATCTGGCCGATGTCGCTGTCATCACGCTGGGGGTTCAGCACACAGACCATGAAGGTGAGCGAGTTGATGCGCTTGTCGCCGGCGGCCGCCAGGAGGCTGGCGAAGGTGGCCGTGGTGATGCCGCCCGAACAGGCGCCCGAGACGTTAAGCCTCGGAGATTTCGTGATCTTGCGGACGACTTCGCTGGCCTGGACGAGGCTGTTAATATAGTCGTTCATCCCCCAGTCTTTGTGTTTCTTGGTGGGATTGCGCCAGGAAATGACGAAGGTCTGCTGCTCCATCGCGAGGAGGAACTGGACCATCGACGTCATCGGCGTCAGATCCATGGCGTAGAATTTGTTGATCTGTGGGGGGATGATCAGGATGGGGGTCTTGTAGACTTTCTCCGTGAGCGGGGCATACTGGATCAGCTCCAGCATCTCGTTTTTCCAGACCACCTGCCCTTTCGAAATGGCGAGGTTTTCCCCCACCTTGAAGGGGCGCTTATCGACCTGGGCGGGCAAGCCGCCATTCTTGGTCAGGTCGTCATAGAGATTCTTCATGCCCTTGAGCAGGGAGAGGCCGCCGGAATCGACGACGCGCTTGGTGGCCGCCGGATTGCCGATCAGGGAGTTCGTCGGCGCCAGCGCGTCGGTGATCATGCCCATGACGAATTTGGCGCGGGCCTGTTCCAGATCGCCCATCTTGATCTCGCTGACCCAGGCGTGGAGGTGTTCCTGGGTGGCCAGATAGGTCTGCATGCCGCGCTTGTAGAAGGGGTTATGCTGCCAGGCGGGGTCTTTGAAGCGGCGATCTTTCTTGTCGGCTTCGCGCTTTGATTTGCCGAGCAGGATTTCGGTGTTTTCGGCAGTGATCTTGCCGACCGTTTTTGCCGTGGTGACCGGGTTTGTCATGGTCGAGCGGAGCATCAGGCCGACAGCGCCGAGCAGTTCCTGACGGTTGAAACCGCCCAGAAGCGGGTTCAGTGCGGCCGTATTTTCAGCAGCATTGCGCGCAATTTCGTCTTTTGGTGACGTCACGGTATTTCCTCCCCAAAGGCTTCCGGTCTGTCACCGGGTTCCTTACCCAGCCGCCGGTTTTAACCATGATCCCTTTCTTTTCCTGAAAGAGAACATGGCAAAGTTTATGACAAAATTCGTTCCACAGTCAGTATTCTCTGTCAAACTACAGTTCTGGACATGAAAACACGCGACCGTATCCTTCAGGTGAGCCTGCTTCTCTTCAATGAAGAGGGCGAGGCGCAGCTTTCGTCTGTTGATCTGGCCAATGCGCTGGAGATCAGTCCGGGTAACCTCTATTATCATTTCAAGGGCAAGGACGCGATTATCCGGGCCCTTTACGAACGGTTCGAAGAGGAGATGCGCGTCATCCTGCGCGGCTCCAGCGGGGGCGTTGCCTCGATCGAGGACAACTGGGTTTACATCTACATCCTGCTGGAAGAGATCTATGACTTCCGCTTCTTCTACCGGGATCTTGCCGGGCTGATTGCGCGTTACCCCGATCTGGCTGGCCGCTTTCGCGCGCTGATCGCCGAGAAACGGCAGACCATTTTACGCATCCTGGATGATCTGGCACGGCTCAGCGTGATCGAGATTGATCCGCGCCTGATACCGCCTCTGACCGATCAGATCATCACCACACTGACCTTCTGGCTGGCGGGGGACAGTCTGACCCGAGAGAGCCATGACGGCCCTTCCCTGATCCACAAGACGGTGTTCCAGGTGATGTGCCTGATCGTGCCGTATATGGGCAAAGAGGGGCACGCCGCCCTGAGCGGCATGATCCGGCACCTCAAGGAAACGAAGTCCTGATACGGACCGGTTGAGAAAGGCGGGGCGCCGTTCTGATGCCCCGCCCTGTCTCGGAACCGGCTTTAGCGGGCGAGTTTCTTCGCCTGCTTGGCCCACTCGCCCTTCAGCACACGGCCGCGGGCGCCGATCTGCGCATCGAGCGCTTCAAGCTCGGCTTTCTTCATGGCGGCGATCTGCGCAAAGCGCGTGATGCCGGCTGCGTGCAGCTTTTTCACCATTGCCGGGCCGACGCCGGTGATCTGCGAGAGATCGTCAGCGACTTCTGGTTCGATGGGTTCCATCGCGGCTTTGACAGCCTTGCTGGCGCGGGTGGCGACACGCTTGGCGGTCTTGGCGACGTCTGCGCCGGTTTCGCTCGCAACCGCTTCGATTTCGGCGGTGAGACGGGCGATGCGCTCTTTCAGGTGAAGGTCGTTTGCCTTGGTGCGGGCCTTGGCCGACACGGTGGCGACTTCGTCTTCCAACTTCTCGACGCGGCGGGCGAAAGCTTCGCGGGCCGTATCAAGGCCTTTGACACCGAGCAGGTCGCGCATGCGCTCCATGCGGGTTTCAAACTGGCCCTGGGCTTTCGCCTGGAACTCGCGGGCCGACTCAACGGCCTTGGCGACATTGCCGCTTGCTTTGGTGAAACCTTCATTGCCAGCAAGGCGCGCGCGGACATCATGCTCGATTTCCGAGCCGCGCTTGACGAGGTCTTCAAACACTTCAGCCGACTGCTTGTTCACGACGGTGGCGCCAGCGAGCGCGCTGTCATAGGCCTTGCCATAGGCGCCGACGCCGGCGAGCCAGATCTTGTAGGCCATCTCGGTCGATTGGGCCTCGATTGCCTTGCCTGCGGCCTTAGCTTTGGCGCGGGCGGCGGTCTTTGGGGTCTTCGTTGCCATGAGTTTCTCCCTGGCGGCTTCATTCATGAGATGGGATTTAGGGAAAAAGTCTAGAAAGCGCATACTAATCGAGGGCCAGCGCTTGAATCCCGCTAGGTAACCCCTCTATCCACTGGGGCAGTTACAAAGAGGAGACCTCCCATGAGCGCAGTTGACTATCAGGTGGACGGAAAGACCTATGAAGGCTGGCTGGTCATGCCCGAGGGCAAGACGAATGTGCCGGTCGTGGTGATCGCCCATGCCTGGGGCGGCCTGACCGACAATGAGAAACAGAAAGCCGGCATCATCGCCAAGGAGTTCGGCTATGCTGCGTTCGCTGTAGACGTTTACGGCAAGGGCAAGCGCGGCGAGACGGTTGACGAGTGCCAGGCGCTGATGAACCCGCTGGTAGGTGACCGGGCCGAGCTTCAGAAGCGCCTTGCGGGCGGTCTGGCAGCGGCCAAGGCGCAGGCGGGTGTGGACGGCGCGAAGGCCGCAGCGATCGGCTTCTGCTTTGGCGGGCTGTGCGCGCTGGATATGGCGCGGGCGGGCCAGGACGTTCTGGGCGTGGCGTCGTTCCAC
The DNA here is from genome assembly GCA_002841155.1 of Alphaproteobacteria bacterium HGW-Alphaproteobacteria-18. GTDB lineage: Bacteria > Pseudomonadota > Alphaproteobacteria > Caulobacterales > Hyphomonadaceae > Hyphomonas. The sequence goes on along the minus strand of PHEH01000012.1, from coordinate 82,268 downwards.
GGCCTCTTCCGTCCGGCGGAGAATATTCCCCAGCCGAAGATCAAGGCGAAGGTGCTGATCGAGCATGGCTGGCTGGACCCGATGGCCAAGCCGGAAGACTTCCTCGCGATCTCGAAAGAGTTTGCGGGCGCAGACTGGCAGGCGCATGTGCATGGCAATTCCTACCACTCGTTCACCACAGTGGGCGCCAACAATCCGGAGATGGGGACGGTTTACAATGCCGACGCCGACCGCCGGAGCTTTGCCTATCTCAAGACGTTCCTGAACGAACTGTTCGACTGACTTTAAGGCTTATCCGGGAACAGAGTTTCTGAGTACGGAAAAGGCGGAAAACCCTGAGGGGCTTTCCGCCTTTTCAATGTCAGAACCATCTAAAATATTGCTCTCAAAGCCCCCAACGCTCATCCTGAGCGAAGTCGAAGGATGGCCACATAGCGGGCTGCCCCGGCTCTTCCTTCGACTTCGCTCAGGATGAGCCGTTCGATAGCTCAGCGCAAAAAATGGTTGGGTCAGTCTGCGCGGAGCGCGTAGCCGGCGGAGCGGACGGTGCGGATGGGGTCTTCACCGCCAGCCTGGCGAAGGGCCTTGCGCAGGCGGCCGACATGCACATCGACCGTGCGGGCCTCGACATAGACATCCGAGCCCCAGACCGTATCCAGAAGCTGTTCACGCGAGAAGACACGGCCGGGATGCTGCATGAAATAGTCCAGCAGGCGGAATTCCGTCGGGCCGAGGTGGATGTCTTCGCTGTTACGGGAAACGCGGTGGGCGACCCGGTCAATCTCGATGTCGCCGACGGTGATGCGGTCTTCCTTCAGGCCGGGGCGGATACGGCGCAGGACGGCGCGCACGCGGGCCATAAGCTCGGTCGTCGAGAAGGGCTTGGTGACGTAATCATCGGCGCCCGTATCAAGACCGCGGATACGGTCACTTTCTTCGCCGCGGGCGGTGAGCATGATGATCGGCAGGTTCGGGTTGACGCCTGTCGCGCGGACACGGCGGCAGATTTCGATGCCGCTGACCTTGGGCAGCATCCAGTCCAGCAGCAGCAGGTCTGGCGCGCGTTCTTCGATCATCATCAGCGCTTCTTCGCCATCGGCGGCGATGGCGACGTCATAGTCTTCCCGCTTGAGATTATAGAGCAGAAGCTCGGAGACGGCGCTTTCGTCTTCTGCGACAAGCACGTAGGGTTTCATCATTCGGCTCCGTAATATGGTCGGATGGACGTCACACCTGGTCCAGCTTCGGCCGGTCCATGGTCGACAGATATTCCCCCACTGCCTGGTAGTAGACGAATTCGGCGATGTTGGTGCAATGATCGCCGATACGCTCCAGGTTCTTGGCTATGAAGAGCATATGCGCCCCGGCGCTGATACGGCGGGGATCTTCGATGAGGTAGGTCACCATCTCGCGGAAAACCGCGTTATAGTGCTGATCGATATCATCATCACTCGACCAGACATTCTTTGCCAGGACGGAATTGCTGGACGCGTAGGCATCCAGAACTTCATTGAGCTGGCGCGCGACCGGGCGGGACATGCGCAGGATGGCATTACGCATTTCGGCGCTGACAAAATCATCCAGGCGCAAGGCCCGCTTGGCGATGTTCTTGGAGAGATCCCCAATCCGCTCAAGCTCGTTTGAAGTCTTCAGGGCAGAGAGGATCATGCGCAGGTCGTGGCCCATCGGCTGGCGGCGCGCGATGAGGCTGACGATCTGCTTTTCGACTTCAGCTTCGATCATATCGACCTGAGGATCCCGCGCGATCACTTCCTTGGCGAGGACCGGATCGTTGGTGGCGAGGGCGCGGCAGGAGTCCGCAATCATCGTCTCCACGATGCCCCCCATCCGCATGATATCCGAGGAGAGCTTGTCCAGCTCATCTGAATAGGCAGAGACGATATGATCCGACATATGTTCCTCCCTCAGCCGTACCGGCCGGTGATATAGTCTTCGGTGCGCTTCTCGCGCGGATTGGTAAAGATCTGTTCTGTCTCGCCCATCTCGATCAGATTGCCGAGATGGAAGAAGGCGGTGCGCTGGCTGACGCGGGCGGCCTGCTGCATGGAGTGGGTGACGATGACGATGCAGTAGCGCTTGCGCAACTCGTCGATCAGTTCCTCGATGCGCGCGGTCGCGACGGGATCGAGCGCGGAACACGGCTCGTCCATCAGGATGACTTCCGGGCGCACGGCGATGGCGCGCGCGATGCAGAGACGCTGCTGCTGGCCGCCCGACAGGCTGGTGCCCGGCGCCTGGAGACGATCCTTCACCTCTTCCCAGAGACCGGCGCGGCGCAGCGATTTCTCGACGATGGCGTCAAGATCCTCGCGGCCGGAGGCGAGGCCATGAATGCGGGGGCCATAGGCGATGTTGTCGTAGATGGATTTGGGGAACGGGTTTGGCTTCTGGAACACCATGCCGACGCGCGAGCGCAGGAGAACGGCGTCAATCGAATGATCGTTGATATCCTGCCCGTCCATGAGGATCTGGCCTTCAACCCGGCAGTTCTCGATCGTGTCGTTCATCCGGTTGAGGCAGCGCAGGAAGGTGGACTTGCCACAGCCCGACGGACCAATCAGCGCGGTGACCGCGCGATCTGGGAAGGACATGGAGACGTTGTGGATGGCCTGGGTGGCGCCGTAGAAGACACGGATGTCGCGGCAATCAATGCGCGGCGGAGCTGCGGGCGGTGCATCTGCGTCGGGGGCGACAACGGCGCCATCCGTCTGCGGTCTGTGATCCGTGTCCATTACCATCTCCGCTCGTATTTACGTCTCAAGAATACCACCAACCCGTTCATCAGCAAAAGAACCGCCAGAAGAATGACAATCATGGCAGATGTCATCGGCTCCCAGGCGCGCTCAGCATTGTTTGACCAAGTATAGATCAGCACAGGCATGACGGTGGATTCGTCGGTCGGGCTTGTGGGCACATCTCCGACAAAGGCGACCATGCCGATCAGCAGCAGCGGCGCGGTTTCGCCCAGCGCGCGCGCCATGCCGAGGATAGCCCCGGTGAAGATACCGGGCGCCGCCAGCGGCACCACATGGTGAAAGACGGTCTGCATCTGCGAAGCGCCGATGGCGAGGGCGCCCGACCGCACCGATGGCGGCACAGCCTTCAGCGCCGCGCGCGCCGCAATGATCACAACCGGGAAGGTCATCAGCGCCAGGACGAGGCCGCCCACAAGCGGCGCAGATCGAGGCATGCCGAGGAAATTGATATAGACCGCCGCGCCCAGCAGGCCGAACACAATCGACGGGACGGCGGCAAGGTTGTTGATGTTGACTTCGATGAAATCCGTGAGGCGGTTTTTCGGCGCAAACTCTTCCAGATAGACGGCGGCCAGGATGCCGATGGGGATGGCGACGAGGGCCGTCACCAGCATCGTGAACAGTGAGCCGACAAGCGCCGCAAGGCCACCGGCGAGCTCTGGATAGGTCGAGTCCGAATTGGTCAGCAGACTCCAGCGCGGAACCCGGGAAATCCGGTCCATGTCCTTGAGGGCGAGCGTCCAGGCGATCTGCTGGTCAGAGATGACACGCTGAGCTTCCGGCAGCGCAATGATGCGGGCGGTTGCACTGCTGCCCTGGAATGCCTCCAGCGTGCCTGTCAGAAGCTCGATGCTGGCAGAGTCTGACTGAATGTCATGGAGGCGGCCCGTTGAGCTGCCCGAGGTCAGCAGGACCGAGGCCTCGCTCAGATTGATGCCATCGGCTTCAAGCGTCATCATGGCTGTCTTGATGGGCGCAAAGGCGCCCTGCCCTTCAATCTGCGCAGAACCGTCATCCTGAGGCAGCACGCCTGATATTGCACCGGTCCCGACACGGCGCTCGGCGAAGGCCTGACCTTTCAGGTAAAGATCCAGATCGTCGTTGAGCGGCGCCTTGAGCGTAATCGCATTTCCAAGCAGCTGGGGCTGGGAAGCAACCCTTTTTGCCGTGGGCAGGACCGCCAGGCGCGTGACAAACTCGGACACTTCCATGCGAGCGGCCCGGTCCTTGTTGGCCTCGGGAAATGTCGCGAGAAGATTGTCGCGCAGCAGTTCCCAGAAGCCATCAACATTCCGGGCAATCTCTTCGGGTGTCTCCTCACCGGGCGGTGTGATGACGGCCGGGTCCAGCGTGATATCGTATCGCACGACATGGTAAGTGGCCGCCGAAACAGCCTGAGCGCCAATCGACATTGCCAGCAATACCAGCGCGCCGAGGGCCAGGAAGATGGCGCCCATACCGTATAAGCGAAAGCGCACATCTGCGGCGCGCCGGCGCTTGAGGCGCTTCAGGGCGTCAGGAGTCGAGAATGCGGAGGCAGCCGGATCAGTCATACTTTTCCCGGTATTTCTGGACCACGCGCAGGGCGATCACGTTGAAGAGCAGCGTCACGGCAAACAGCACCAGGCCGAGCGCGAAGGCGGAGAGCGTCTTGGGATCGTCAAAGCCTGTTTCACCGGTCATCAGCGAGACGATCTGGACGGTAATGGTGGTGAGATCCGAGGTCGGGTCCATCGAGATGCGGGCGCTCTTGCCGGCGGCCATCACCACGATCATCGTTTCCCCGATAGCGCGGGAGACGGCCAGCAGCAGCGCCGCGATGATGCCGGGCAGTGCAGCCGGGACGACGACATTGCGGACGGTCTCAGACTTGGTGGCACCAAGGGCGTAAGCGCCGTCACGCAGGGTTTGCGGAACGGCATTGATCACATCGTCTGACAGGGAAGATACGAACGGGATCACCATGATGCCCATGACGAGGCCGGCGGCGAGCGCGCTGGTGGGCTGGGCAGCCAGCAGAGGCTCACTGGCAAGGCCGACATTGATCAGCGTTTCGTTGATCCAGATCGCCAGTGAGCGCACCGCAGGGGCCACGACGAGCAGCGCGAAGAAGCCGTAAACAACCGTCGGAATGCCGGCGAGGATTTCGAGGATCGGCTTGATCCAGGCGCGCACTTTAGGACCGGCATATTCGGAGAGATAGATGGCGGAGAAGAGGCCAATTGGCGCCGCCACACACATCGCGATCAGGGCGATCATGAAGGTGCCGAAGAAGAGCGGCAGGGCGCCGAACTCGGCCTCCGTCTGTGCGTTCCAGCGGGTGCCGAAGAGGAAATCCCAGATCGGGACCACGCTGAAGAACTGGATGCTCTCATACAGCAGGGAAACGACGATGCCGACCGTGGTGGCGATGGCGACAACGGCGCAGAAGAAGAGAACGCCCTCCATGCCCCGCTCCACCAGGGAGCGCGCGCGGAAGCTTGCGGCAAGCCGCTTGCGGGCAAGGAAGAGGCCACCAACAGCGCCCAGGGCCATCAGCACCAGCGCTGCGATATTCAGACCCCCGAGAATCTCAAGATAGCGATTGGTAACCGCCGTGAACACCAGGTCTGTGCCCGCATAATCCCTGGAGCGGGCCGCATGCGCGACCGAATCGAGATAGGTTTGCAATTCAGGCGCAGACAGCAGTTCAAATGCCGGTGGCAGCTCGCTTGTCAGCTGGCCGCGGGAAACACTCTCAGCGCCGATGGCATAGGCCAAAGCAACCAGAATGGCGGGAATCACCGCCCACATGGTAACGAAATAGCCGTGATAGTTTGGCCGGGAGTGCAGCTCTGTCGCCCCTGACAGCAGGATGCGCTCAGCGCGCACCCGTCCTGTAAAGAACGCCACGGACGCAAAGACCGCGATCAGCGCGATCAGTAGCCAGCCCATTGGCAAGTGACCGAGCTGCTGGAGCATGAACTTCCTTCCGGGTGATACGGTGCTCCCAATAGAAGATGGCAGCGACAGTTATGTGACAATCTTCTGTATTTCCTGCCGCAGGGGCTTTCTATTGCGCGCGCGGCCCAAAGACGCCATGTGTCGGGTATGACGAACCCTCAGGATTCAAAGGCCATCTGGCACGGAACGACGGTGCTCGCCGTGCGCAAGAATGGCAAACTCGTGATGCTCAGCGACGGCCAGGTGTCGATGGGCCAGACCATAATGAAGGGCAATGCCCGCAAGGTGCGCCGCATTGCCGGCGGAGAGATTCTCGCCGGATTCGCCGGAGCCACCGCCGACGCGTTTACCCTGTTCGAGCGGCTTGAAGCCAAGCTGGAGCGCTTCCCCGACCAGTTGCAGCGCGCCGCCGTGGAACTCGCCAAGGACTGGCGGACGGAGAAATACCTCCAGAAGCTGGAGGCCCTGCTGATCGTGGCCGACAAGAAGAGCACGCTGGTGATTACCGGCGCGGGAGATGTGCTGGAGCCTGAGCATCATGTCGTGTCCATCGGATCTGGCGGAAATTATGCTCTGGCGGCCGCGCGCGGACTTTATGATTATGAGGACGATGCCGAAGTGATCGGGCGCAAGGCGATGCAGATTGCCGCCGATATCTGCGTCTACACCAACGGGCATTTCAGCGTAGAAACCCTGGAACTCTGACCAGCTTCGCCGACGGGGTTCCGCAAGACGCGGCCCCGGAAAACGCCCCTGATTCTCCCAAAGAGACGGACTTGATGAAACATCTGACGCCCCGCGAAATCGTCGCTGAACTCGACCGCCATATCGTTGGCCAGAACGCCGCCAAGCGCGCCGTCGCCATCGCCCTGCGCAACCGCTGGCGCCGCAAGCAGGCCCCGGAAAACCTGCGGGGCGAGATTACCCCCAAGAACATCCTGATGATCGGGCCGACGGGCGTGGGCAAGACAGAAGTGTCCCGCCGTCTGGCGCGGCTGGCCAATGCCCCCTTTCTGAAGGTCGAGGCGACGAAGTTTACCGAAGTCGGTTATGTTGGCCGGGATGTTGAGCAGATCGTGCGCGACCTGGTGGAGGCCGCCGTCGGCATGATCCGCGAGCAGAAGCGTGTCACGGTCGAGAAGGCCGCGCGGGACAAGGCCGAGGAGCGGCTGCTGGACGCTCTCGTCGGCGCCGAGGCCCAGGCCTCAACCCGCGAAGTGTTCCGCCGCAAGCTGCGCGCGGGAGAGCTGGACGACAAGGAAGTCGATATCGACTTTGCCGACACCCACAACCCGATGCAGATGCTCGACCTGCCCGGCCAGGGCGGCTCGATGAGCATGATCAATCTCGGCGACATGCTGGGCAAAGCGATGGGCGGGCGAACACGGCGCGTGCGTACGACCGTGCGTGAGGCAGCCAAACCGCTGGTAACCGAGGAAGCAGACAAGCTGGTGGATGAAGACCAGATCGTGCGCGAGGCGATCACAGCGGTGGAAGAGGACGGCATCGTGTTCCTCGACGAGATCGACAAGATTGCCGCGCGCAAGGACCGGGGCGGCGCCGATGTCAGCCGTGAAGGCGTGCAACGCGACCTGCTGCCTCTGATCGAAGGCACGACGGTTTCGACCAAGCGCGGGGCGGTGAAGACCGACCATATCCTGTTCATTGCCTCGGGCGCTTTCCATGTTTCCAAACCGTCTGACCTGCTGCCTGAGCTGCAAGGCCGCCTGCCGATCCGCGTGGAGCTGGAGCCGCTGACGCGCGATGATCTGCGCCGCATCCTGGTGGAGCCTCAGGCAAGCCTGATCCGCCAGTATGAAGCGCTGATGGCAGCGGAGAATGTGACCCTGACCTTCGAGGACGGGGCCATCGACCGGATCGCGGACATGGCCGAGGCGGTGAACAAATCCATCGAGAATATCGGCGCGCGCCGGTTGCAGACGATCCTTGAGCGGTTGCTGGACGACATCAGCTTTGACGCGCCCGACAAGGGCGGCGAGACTTTCACAATCACAGCGGCATACGTTGATGAGAAGGTCGGCAGCCTGGCGGGAAATGCCGATCTCTCGAAGTTTATCCTCTAGGCCCCTAGGTAGTTCCCCTTATTGAGGGAATTGGCCACTCGGCCGAACTGCCTTCTTGAAGAACCAGATCAATCGGAGACTCTGTCATGCTATATGTGGACACCCCCACTCCCCAAGATATCGTTCGGCTGAATGGCATTGGCGGCGGCACATGCGTTTCGATCTATGTGCCGACCACGCCTCTGACGCAGAAGATCGGCGAGGCGCGGCTGAAGTTCCGCCATCTGATCAGTGAGGCCGTAAAGCAGGCTGACGCTGCCGGGCATGACAAACGCGAAACAGGGCTCATTGAAACAGGCCTGCTTCATCTGGCAGAGGATGACAGTTTCTGGCGGGTGCAGGCTAACAGCCTCGCTGTTTTTGCAACCCAGAAAGGTGTGACGAGCTTCCGGCTGGCCAATAAACTGGAGGCGTCCACAGAGGTCGCAGACCGCTTCCATCTGCTCCCGCTGCTGCGAACCGTGGCCTTTCCACACGAAGCGTTCATCCTGGCGCTGTCCGAGAATGGGGTGCGCCTGATCCAGACCTTCTCGGACATGCCGCCCAAGAAGGTCAAAGTGCCGGGCTTGCCAAAAGATGCGGCCAGCCATGCAGGCAAGGCGACGATCAACGACAAGTCTGCCTTCACACGCATTCAGGGCGAGGAGGGGCAACGCGTTCGTCATCTATCCTATCTGCGGGCCATTGACGCCGCGCTGCGCCCGATCCTCTCGGGACGGGATACGCCGCTGATCGTAGCGGCTGTTGATCCGTTGGCGCACCTTTATACGCATGTGAATACATATCACCGCCTGGCCGCGCACCAGATCCGGATCAGCCCGGACAAGACCAAGGATGCCGAGCTTGCGCGGCTGGGAGTTCCTGTTCTGGATGCCCTGTATGCTGACGAACTCAAGGCCGCCGCAGAAACATTCGCGGCACGCGCCTCAAGCGGCCACACCGCAACAGACCTGACGGATGTTGCGCGCGCCGCCACTTATGGAGCGGTAGACACCCTGTTTGCAGACATGAATGATGCGCGCCCAGGACTGATTGATGACAAAGGCCATGTTGCCTTTGCCGAGGCAGACAGCGCGGACACTTACAACCTGGTTGATGAAGTGGCGCGCCGTGTCATCCTGAATGGCGGGCGGGTTATTGCCGTTCGGGCCGGAGAAGTTCCTGGTGGCCGTTCTGTCGGGGCAATCCTGCGCTATCCGGCTTAGGCAGCGGCGATCAGCCCTCCACCGCCGAACGGCGGATGGGGAGGTTTTTCTTGCCCCATTCCTTCATGATGGTGAGCGCGGGGCGGAGTTCTTCGCCCTTCGCTGTCAGCACATAGTCATACCGCTTGGGCGCCGTGGAGTAGGCGCGGCGCTCAAGAATGCCGACCTCGACTAGGCGTTTCAGCCGGTCTGCCAGAATATGCCGGGTCATGCCGCCCGCTTGGGCGAACTCTTCAAACTTGGTTCTGCCGAGATAGCAGTCCCGCAGGATCAACAGGGTCCAACGGTCTCCGACAACGGAGAGCGTCCGCGCGACCGGGCACCAGTTATCGTTCAGTTCTGACCATTTCATGCGGCAAGTGTACCGCACCTTAAGGAAAGTTCCAGAAAGAAACGCTAGGTTTTCGGGAGTTTTGAGCGCCTTAAGCGCGAATTCCCGCCGCTTCGGCCAACTCCTCATAAGAAACAGCCGGGCGCGGGCCGATATGGCTGATGACTTCCGCCGCTGCGATATGACCGAGGCGCGCGCATGTGGCGAGTGGAAGGCCGCGCGCCACACCAAACAGGAAGCCGGCCGCATACTGATCGCCTGCGCCAGTCGTATCGACGACCTCCGCAACCGGCTCAGCCGCCACCACAATGGGGTCCCCTTCCCCGATCACGACCGAGCCCTTTGCGCTGCGCGTAACAGCGGCCACGGCGCAGTCTGCCTGAAGCGCCTTGAGGGCGGTGTCGAAATCATCGGTCTCGTAAAGTGAGAGAAGCTCAGCTTCGTTGGCAAAGACGATGTCGGCAAAGCCCTTCACCAGGCTGCGGAAGCTGGCGCGGTGACGATCGACACAGAAACTGTCGGAGAGGGTAACGGCGACCTCGCGGCCTGCGGCCTTGGCGATTTCGGCGGCGTGCACGAAGGCTTCCTTGGCTTCGTCGCGGTCGAACAGGTAACCCTCCAGATAGAGGATCTGCCCGCTGCGGACGAGATCGGCGTCGACGTCTTCCTTGGAGAAGAGGACCGAGGCGCCGAGGAAGGTGTTCATCGAGCGGTGGCCGTCATCGGTGACGAAGATGATCGAGCGGGCCGTGGCGGGGCCTTCTTCCAGCGGGCGCGTGTGGAAGGGCACGCCGGCCTTCATCATCTCACGCATGAACTGGTGGCCGAGATCATCGTTGGAGATCTTGCCGATATAGGCTGCTTTGGCGCCGAAGCTGGAGAGGCCGGCAATCGTGTTGGCGCCCGAGCCGCCGGAGGTGATGAGGGCATCTTTCGCCAGCGCGGTCAGCTCGTGGGCGCGGGGCTCCTCGATCAGCTGCATGGCGTCCTTCAGGATGCCAAGGCGGGCGAGGAAGGCGTCATCGGCGCGGGCGAGAACATCAACGATGGCATTGCCGAGGCCGACGACGTCAAATTTTGCTGCGGTCACTGGAAGCGGCTCCTCGAAAACTTATGAAAACTCAGATGGCCCGCGCCTTGCCAGACAGAGCGCGTGGACACAAGGCCCGCAGGCCGCTAGAGCGCAGCACAGGCCGGGATCGCGCCCGGTGACAGCATAAAGACGGCCCATTTCATGAAAAAGATCGCCTATCTCGCCAGCCGTGTGACCATTCCCGGATCGATGGTCCGCCGGACGGACGCCTTCGAGCATGACTTCATGATGGACGCGCTGCGTCCTGCCTTCGAGGCACGCGGGATGGACGTGGTGGACGTGTGCTGGGACGATACGAAGGTGGACTGGTCAGCCTTCGAGGCCGCGATCATCGGCACGACCTGGGATTATTGGGACAGGCTGGAGGATTTCCTCGCCGCGCTTGAAGCGATCGAAGCGAAGACCCGGCTGTTCAATCCCGCGGCCCTGGTGCGCTGGAACTGCCGCAAGACCTATTTGCGTGACCTGGAAGCGCGCGGCGCGAAACTGATCCCGACACTGTGGATCGACCGGTGCGACGAGGCCGAAGCCAGGGCGGCGTTTGACACGCTGGGCGCCGACACGGTGGTGTTCAAGCGCCAGGTGGGCGCGGGCGCCAAGGACCAGCACAAGCTCAATCGGGGCGACGCGATCCCGGAGATGAAGCATCCGATGATGGCGCAGCCCTTCCTGCCGATGATCCAGAAGGAGGGCGAGCTTTCGTTCATCTTCATTGACGGCGAATTCTGCCATGCCCTGATCAAACGCGCGCAGCCGGGAGACTACCGCATCCAGTCAAGCTATGGCGGGCGCGAGGAAGTCCTCCATCCGGCCACAGATGACCTTGTCGCGGCGCGTGCCATTCTGGGGGCGCTGGACGCGCCGCCGCTTTATGGGCGCGTGGACATGCTGCGCGGTGACGATGGCGGGCTGCTGCTGATGGAACTCGAAGTGATCGAGCCCTATCTCTATCCCAAGGAAGGCCCTGAGCTGGGCGAGCGGATGGCCGCGGCCGTGGCGCGGCGGATCAATGCGTCTTAGTCCGAATTGACGGGCACACAGGCGACACCAGAAAGCAGGAACATCTCCCCGCTCACCCGCTCCTGAACATAGCAATCCCCGTCCATGAGAACGATATCAAAAACCGTCGGCATGGCAGGGCTGTTGCCCTCATGGGGGCCAGGCACAGGTGGCAGGACCGAGACAAAGCTGTCTCTTGTAAGATCACCCGGCCCGATCTGGATCTTCGCCCTGTCGACGGCGACAGCCAGTACACCCGTCACCGCAGCCATCGTTTCAGGGGAACTGTCTGCCAGGGTCGCCGGTTGCGGCGCTGTCTGGCACGCGGCCAGTCCGGCCAGAAGGGACATACTCAGGATACGGCATTTCATGTCGGATGCTCCTTATCGGCCTGGCGGCATTGTCATGTCGCGATTTGACTCCAGAGCCGAAGGCCTGGGAAAATCGAACGGCGAGCTGGCCAGCGCAGACTCCGTCGTTCTGGCGCTTGCCACGCCTGCTTCCGCAACAACAGCGGGACATGCCAGCGATCCGCGATAGCTGAGCGCGGCTGCCAGAAGGCGCTCGTCCGGGTCGCCCAGCTCGCGGGTGTAATCATCAGCCACCTGACACCCCGGCAGGCGGACTCCGAAACTTGCAGGGGAATTGTTCGGGATGAAGCCATCGGCATATTCGCCGAAGCCCTGCCCGTTCACGCCCTGGAACTGGATCGTGTAATAGGTCTCGCCGCAATTGTCGGTCGGGTAAAAGCCAAAGGGTTTGCCACAGGTGGTGTTGCCGATGAGAATGACCTCGACGCCCACCCCGCGCAGACCGTTCACGACTGCCTCACTGGCGCTGCATGTCGCCCCCGTGGACAACACAAAGACACGCGGGAGATTGAGCGAAGGCAAAGATGTGCCGTCCGGGACGGTAAAACCCACGCCGGTCGTATAGAACGGGATCGGATTATTAACTGCACCCGTGACCGGATTGCGGTTACCGGCAGCCGCGTTGAAGCGGAGGCGCTCGAAAATCTGATTCTGGGTCCGCGCCTGCCCGGCGACCATATAGCTCAGCTGCGAGGCAACGGCGAGCAATCCACCGCCATTGTAGCGCAGATCCAGAACGAGATCACTGACGCCGGCCGCCTGCATCTGTTGCATCGCTTCGTAGATATCCCGCTCGCTGGCAAACGGGCTGAACGTGTTGAACAGAATGTAGCCGACATTCCCCGAGGGCGTGTTGATGATCCGTGTGCGGTTCACGGGCTTTCGGGCAAGATTTACAGATGTGAGACTGACGGTACGGGTGGCCCCGTCTGGATCCTGCACCATGAAGCTGTTCGTGAGGCCCGGCGTTGCCGGGAACAGGGCTGCGTTCAGCTGGTTGATGTCGGACGCTGAATTTGTGTTTACAAGATCAATGCCATTGATGCGCAGGATACGGGAACCACGCTCGAAGTTTGGCTGGCCATCCACTTCAACGGAAGCGGGCGAATTCGGCTCAGTGTAGCGAATACGAAAATCACGCGGCGGGGTTGTGGAGAAGGCAACATAGTTCGCACCATAGGTGGCCGTTGGCGCGGCATTGCGCGCGGCGAGATAGTCCTCCGTAGGCTCACTGAAATGGAAGTCATCCTTCTCCTTGCCTGAAACGGTGGTGGCGAAGGTACGCAGGAGGGCGAAATAGTCGAGGCGGTTGATATAGTTTGCCGGGTTCCGGTCAGTGACTTCGGTGTTCCAGAGATAGGTTTCATTCGTCCAGGAGCGTAGCCAGAAACGTTCGTCCAGCGCCGTGCCCTGCACATCCGGGAAGGTGTTGCCTTCGATGTCCTGGCCGACGCGGCGGACTTCGCAGCGGTTCTTGAAGGTGCTGGCGGGCTGGTAGACGCCCTGCGTCCAGCTTGGACCCGCTGGCGGCGGTGGTGGAGGCGGAGGGGGTGGAGAAATGGCAGTGCCGCCACCACCCCCGCCACCGCCTCCCCCACAGGCGGCAAGCCAGACAGGGGCGGCCAGGACCAGCAGCGCAACAGCAACGACCCTGGCTGACCCTGCCTCGAATAGCTTGTTGCGCATGCCGTTGATCCTTCTCGCTTCCCTTGGGAGAAGGTTTGCCGAGGCGGCCTGCGAGGTCAATTCAATTTATGGCAGAAGATGGCCTGCGGGGTTTCCTGGGGCCAAGCGCGGCGCGGGCCGCGGGGTCTGGGGTCTTCGGCTTGAAGGCGCAGAGATCGGCGATCACACACTGCCAGCATTCGGGCGTGCGCGCCTTGCAGACATAACGCCCGTGAAGGATCAGCCAGTGATGGGCGCCTTTCTTGAATTCAGGCGGCGTAATCCGCTCAAGGCCTGCTTCGACATGATCGGGCGTCTTGCCAGGCGCGAGGCCCGTTCTGTTGGAGACGCGGAAGATATGCGTGTCGACGGCGATGGTGGGCTCACCGAAGGCTTCGTTCATGACGACATTTGCGGTCTTGCGGCCGACGCCTGGCAGGGTGGTGAGTTCGTCGCGCGTGCGGGGCACCTCGCCGCCATATTCGTCGAGTATCCTGCGGCTGAGGGCGATGACGTTTTTCGCCTTGTTGCGCCAGAGGCCGATGGTCTTGATGTATCCGGCGACGCCCTCCTCGCCCAGCGCGAGCATTTTTTCGGGCGTGTCGGCGACGGCGAACAGCTTCCGCGTTGCCTTGTTGACGCCGACATCCGTGGCCTGGGCCGAGAGGGCGACGGCCACCAGCAGGGTGAAGGGGTTTACGAACTCCAGTTCGGTGCGCGGATCGGGCCGGTCTTCGGCGAGGGCGGCGAATAACTGCGCTGCGCCGGCGCGCGTGAACTTCGAGCGGGGCGCGGCTTTGGCGGGCTTTCGGGCGGGTGTAGGAGTATCAGACATAAGGTGAGGCATAGAGCGCCCTTTTCGCGGCGCAAGGGCGTGTTATCTCTTCCTGTCATGACGCCCTCCCCGGAAACTATTTACATGGACGCTGTGCTGACGCCGAACCGGTCGCTCAGCCAGAAGGGATTCCTGATCGCCATGACGGCGATTGCCGTGACCTTCTTCATGACGGGGCTGATTTTCCTGTCGATGGGCGCGCTGCCGATCCTGGGCTTCATGGGACTGGATATTCTGGCGATCTGGTTTGCCTTTCGCATTTCCTACAGCCGCCAGCGGGAAGAAACCCGTGTGACCGTAACGGCACGCACCATCAGCCTGCATCACAAAGACGCCAAAGGCCGGGAAAAACACGCCGAAGTGCCCGCTGCCTTTGCCCGGATCGAACTTGAGGAGCCCGCCGGACCCACCAGCTGGCTGCGAATCGAGCATGGGAAAACCGCCTGGATTATCGGCCGGTTCCTTACCCCAACCGAGCGGAGCTCCCTCGCCAAGGCCCTCCGGCAAGCCCTTCTGGCCGCCCGAGCCGAGCGTTATCCAGCCTGAACTAAAAAAAATGACGCAAGCGTCATGGTTTTTTCAAAAAGCCTGTGTTAAAACTTTCCCCAGCGACGCGATACGCCCCGCCAAGAGGGTGGGATTCCTGGAGGATTGAACATGGCCGCCGATACCGTTTCTTTCATTGATCACCCTGCGCTTCAGCGCCCGAAGGTGACGGAGCGCGAGCCGCTCCACCCGCACAATCTGACCTTCGGGGCGGATATCCCCCCTGCCTCGGCGATTGATCTCTCCACCCTTGACCTGATCGATGGCGAGCTGTGGCGTCAGGGCAAATACTGGGACCGCTTTGAGCGCCTGCGCAACGAAGACCCGCTGCACTACTGCCCGGACTCCTTCCCCGGCCCGTTCTGGTCTGTCACCCGCTATGAAGACGTGATGGCGATCGACACCGATCACAAGCGCTTCTCCTCCAGCTGGGAATATGGCGGCATTACACTGGGCCAGCCGATCAGCGATTTCGAAATGCCGATGTTCATCGCGATGGACGAACCGCGCCATTCGGAACAGCGCAAGACCGTGCAGCCCGCCGTGGCGCCGGACATGCTGAAAGTCTATGAGCCCCTCATCCGCTCGCGCACGCAGGGCCTGCTCGACAGCCTGCCCGTCAACGAGCCGTTTGATTGGGTGGACAAGGTCTCCATCGAGCTGACCACGATGATGCTGGCGACCCTCTTCGACTATCCGTTCGAAAAGCGCCGTGATCTCACGCATTGGTCAGACGTTGCCACCGGCATGCACAATCCCGACATCTGCCCCGGCGGTGAGGAAGAGTGGAAGGCGACCATGATGAACTGCCTCATGACTTTCATGGGCATCTTCCAGGAACGCCAGCAACAGCCACAGAAAGCCGACCTGATGAGCCTGCTCGCCCATGGCGAGAAGACTAAAGACATGACGCCGATGGAACTGCTCGGCAACGTCATCCTGCTGATCGTGGGCGGCAACGACACGACCCGCAACTCGATGACGGCTTCGGTCTATGCGCTCAACAAGTTCCCGAAAGAGTATGAGAAGCTGAAAGCCGATCCTTCGATCATCCCGAACATGGTTTCGGAGACGATCCGCTGGCAGACGCCGCTCGCCTATATGCGCCGCACCGCGCTTGAAGATGTCGAGATGCACGGCAAGACGATCAAGAAGGGCGATCAGGTCGCCATGTGGTATGTCTCCGCCAACCGCGATGAGCGGTTCTGGGACAAGCCGAACGACTTCATCGCGGATCGTCCCGAAGCGCGCCGCCACATCTCGTTTGGTTTCGGCATCCACCGCTGCGTTGGCAACCGCCTGGCCGAACTGCAGCTGCGCATCCTCTGGGAAGAGCTGATGGAACGCTTCGAGCATATCGAAGTGCTCGCAGAGCCTTCGCTGAACCAGAACGCTTTCGTGAAGGGCTATAACTGGATGCCGGTCGTGCTTCACCCGAAGTAAGGCTTGGCGGCAACTGTCTCTCCTGATTAGACCTCCTGTCAGATCTGACAGGAGGTTTTTTTTCATGGACGTTTCCAAAGCAGTAGAGCAGCGGATTTCGACGCGGGGGTTTCTGCCGGACGCCTTGCCGCTTGATGAAGTCACAGCCTGGCTGACAACCGGCCAGCGCGCGCCCTCAGGGGGCAATACGCAGCCCTGGCGCGTGATCGTGGTAACCGGCGAAGAGAAGAACAAGGTCATCGAGATTGCGCAGGCAAAGCTCGCCGCCAATCCCGCCGGCGAGCCGACCGACCGGCCGATCTATCCCAAAGGCCTGTGGGAGCCGCATGAAGCGCGCCGCCGCCGCGTCGGCGAGATGCTGTATGAAGCGCTCGAAATTCCGCGTGAGGACAAGGCCGGGCGGCTGCGCTGGTTTGCCAATAATTTCCGTTTCTTCGGCGCGCCGGTGGCTGTGTTCCTCGTAATCGACGAGCGGATGGGCCACGGCCAGTGGGGACATGCGGGCATGTATCTGCAAACCCTCGCCCTGCTTGCCGAAGAGCGTGGCTGGGGCACCTGCTTCCAGGAATGCTGGGGTATCCTGCGGCCGACACTGAAAGAGCATTTTGGCCTCGCGCCGACGGAGATGGTCTGGTGCGGTGTCGCCGTCGGCAAGCCTGATCCCAGCGAGAAGGCCAATACCCTGCGCGCCGAACGCGCGCCGCTGGAAGAAATCGCCGAGTTCCGCGGTTTCTAGCCACCTGCTCGCCTAAATCCCGCCGCAAGGGCGCGGTTTGATCTGCTTCATGATCACGCGCCGCGCCCTTCTGGCCACGAGCCTTGCCCTGCCGCTTCTGCCCTCGGTGAGCTTTGCCGAGGCCGCGCCAGAATGGACAGGCAAACTCCTGCGTGCCGCGCGGACCCAAATCGGAGTCACCACAGGCTATGACCCCGCCTATGTGACGCTGGGCTATCCGGGCGGGGATGTGCCCCGCGAAACCGGCGTGTGTACGGATGTTATCATCCGCGCCTATCGGGACGCGTTTGATGTGGACCTGCAATCCCTGCTGCATATGGACATGAAAGCCAGTTTCACCAGCTATCCGAAGATATGGGGCCTGACGCGGGCGGATCGGAACATTGATCACCGCCGGGTGCCAAATCTTGAACGCTATTTCGAGCGGCAGGGCCTGAAGCGCGACGTGCCAGGGCGGCGGGAAGACTGGCAGGCGGGTGATCTCGTGACGATGCGTCTTGGTGGGCGGCTGCCCCATATTGCGATCTTCTCAGGCTATGATCCGCTTACGGACCGGGCGCTCTACATTCACAACATTGGCGGTGGCGCGCGGGAGGAAGAAATCCGGACCGATTATGACCATCCGATGCGGTTTCGGTTTCCACCGCCTCAAGGGTAACGGGCACTGCTAGAGGACAAATACCCATTGCCGAAGCTCAAGACGCAGCGGCCGGGTTGTTCTCACGGCCACGGCGCCGGCAAATCCGGGCATGGGATCAAATGCCAGAAGCCGCCAGGCCTCTGTGTCCTCATTTTTCCAATCAGCCTCAATCAGGCGCGGCGTAGCAGCGCCTGTGACATCTACCGTGAAACTGCGGCCCGAAACCGAAAGCCCTGTGCCAAGAGCCTTCAAGACAGCTTCCTTGGCAGTCCAGTACTGGAAGAATTTGCCGGCCCGGCGGGCTTCAGGCTCAGCATCGAGTGCTGTGATCTCAGCCGTTGAGAACACCATTGCCGCAACGCCCTCCGGCAAATCCTTGATCTGTTCCACATCGACACCAACAACGGCTTCACACACCGCAAAGGCTGCGAGGTTGTCACTATGACTTAGATTGAACGAGTACGGACAATCGATTCCGGCCAGATAAGGCCGCCCATGCTGCCCCAGAGAGAAGACCGGCGAGCCTGGCGTGACGCCGAGGACAGAAGCAAGAATGCCGCGCATCCCCGCCCGCGCGGCGATCCAGCGGCGTTGCAGTTCAGGGGTCACAAAGGCGGCGGCGCGCTGGCGCTCGTCTTCTGTCAGCCAGCGAGACAGCGCAGCCGCCATCGGCGGGTCAATATCAAGATCCCACACCCAGACGCTGACAGGGAGTTCATCGGCAGGTGTCACGAGGCCCTCTTCCTGCACCGGCGGCGCCTATTCGTCGTCGCGCCAGCTATCCATCGGCTGCTGGGGCACGCGGGTTTCCTTGCGCAGGCGCATGACGGCGGCCTTGATATCGGCCCCATCGAATTCGTCGGCCTCTTCCTGCGTGCGTTCGGGCGCGCGGGTATAGGCAAAGACGCTGACGGCGCCGTCGTCTTCAAACTCGTCTTCTGCGGTAGCCTCCGGCACAGCGGTGGAAACTTCGTCCGCCTGCGGCGCATCTGCGCGAACCTCGTCTTCAACTTCGTCCTCGTCGGACACAAAGTCTGTGACGAAGGATTCCGTGTCAGCCAGTTCGCCCAGATCGTTGATGAGGACATCATCCTCGGTGAGCGCTTCTTCATCCGGCATCTGGAAGCTCGACGGGATAACATCCGAGAGCAGACCTTCGGCTTCAAGGTCTGCCTTGCCCGGCAGCGTGTCGAGGCTTTCGAGGCCGAAATGTTCGAGGAACTTGTCGGTGGTGCCATAGCAGATCGGCAGGCCGGGCGTCTTGCGGCGCCCACGCGTGCGCACCCAGCCGGTTTCCAGCAGCGTGTCGATCACGGTCTTGGCGACCGCCACACCGCGCACCGCTTCGATTTCGGCGCGCGTGACGGGCTGGCCATAGGCAATGATCGAGAGGGTCTCCATCGCTGCCTGGCCGAGCTTTTTCTGGACCTGACGTTCTTCCACAAACAGCCAGGAGAGATCCTGCGCCGTCTGGAACCGCCATTTTCCAGCCACTTCCACGAGGTTTACCCCGCGCCTGGCATACATCGAGCGCAATGCCATCAGCACTTCGCCCGCCTCAATGCCCTGCGGCAGAACCTGCGCGACCTGCTCTGCTGACAGTGCCTGCCCCGCCGCAAACAGCACGGCTTCTGCCCGGCGCACGCCTTCGGCCACAAGCTCTTCACGCGTGCCCTCAAAGGCGGGTGTCGTCAGGCCTGGAAACTCCGCCTGCGGATCATGAGCGTCTTGCTCGTTTGCGGTTTCATCGGTCATGTTCAGCATCTCAAGCGATGGCATCAGCCATCTCCAGCGGACGGGCAGCAACGCGGCGCATATAGATTGGCGCGAAATGCGTGTCCTGGCGCAGGTCCACTTCACCGTCGCGGGTAAGCTCCAGCGCAGCAGAGAAGACACTGGCGGTGACCGAGCGTTCGGGCACCTGCGGATTGATGTCGGTCATCGCGGTGCGGATGTCAGCAAGGCTCGCCCATTGGTCGAGCTGTTCGCGCAGGCCGCGCAGCGTGGTGCGCGCCTGTTCCAGCGGCAGGACGAGCTGCGCCTCGATCCGGTGCGGGCGCTCCTTCTCGCGGCGGTCGCGAATGGAGCCAAGCGCTGTCGACAGATCATAAAGCGAGGCGGTGTATTCGGTGTGTTTGACGACTTTGGGCTGCTCGGTCTCGCCGCGCAGGAAGACGACACGGTCGAGCACCGGGCCGGCTTCAAGCTCGCGCACGGCCTGACGCATGGCGTCGAGGCGCTTCAGGCGGAAGGCAAGCCGGGCGGCCATTTCCTCGCCGGTGGGCTCATCTTCTTCGAGCGCTTCGGGCTTGGGCAGCAGCAGGCGCGACTTCATGAAGGCGAGCCAGGAGGCCATCAGCAGATAGTCTGCCGCGATGTCGATCCGCTTGGTGCGTGCGTCCTCGACGAAGGAGAGATACTGCTCGGCCAGACGCAGCATAGATATTTGAAGCAGGTTCACCTTCTGCCGGCGGGCCAGTTCCAGCAACAGGTGAAGCGGGCCTTCATAGCCGCCGATCTCGACAGTGAAGATATTGACGCCCTCGGCGTCTTCGGCCCCAGCAGAGAGGGCATCAATAGAGATCGTTTCGCCGCTCATGCCATCGCTCCCGGCGGGGGGATCAGCTCATGGAAGCGCTTCCAGGCGGGAGCCGGTTCAAAGGGCTGGACCTTTTTGGCGATGGCGTCCGCCACAGCCGCACGGGAGGCGGCTTTGCCGGAGAGGTGCGGCGCGGCTTTGGCCACTTCGGTCATCTCGGCGAGGATGGCATCGGCGTCCTTGAGGAAGCCCGAGCAATGCAGCAGCACATCGCAGCCCGCCGCGATGGAGGCGTGTGCGCGCTCGGTCAGGGTGCCGCCCAGTGCTTTCATCCCCAGATCATCCGTCATCAGGAGACCATCAAAGCCGATTCGGTCGCGGATGATCTGTTGAATCATGACCTTGGACACGGTGGCCGCCCGGCCGGGGTCATAGGCTTCGTAGGCAATATGGGCGGTCATCGCCATCGGCGCGTCGGTAAGGCGGGCGAAGGCGTCGAAATCCTTGGCGAGTTCGTTCTGGCCAGCAGTGACGCGCGGGAGTTCGAGATGGCTGTCCGAAACCGAGCGGCCATGGCCGGGAATGTGCTTGATAACACCTGCCACGCCCCCGGCGGTAAGGCCGTCGAGCGCAGCGCGGGCGAGGTCTGCGGCCTGTTCGGGCTCAGCGCCGAAAGCGCGGTCGCCGATCACGTCATGAGCGCCGGGGACAGGCAAATCTACGACCGGCGAACAGTCCGCGTGGATCGAGAGGGCCGCCAGTTCCGACGCAATGAGGCGGTGGCCGAGCCAGGCGGCTTCCCGGCCCAGCGACTTGTCCTGTTCGTAGAGCGCCGCATAATCGGCGCCGCGCGGGAACAGCGGCCATTCGGGCGCCTTGAGGCGGGCAACGCGGCCGCCTTCCTGGTCGATGAAGATCAGGGTTTCGCGGCCTGTGGCATTCCAGATATCGGCGACCAGCTTGCGCACCTGCATCCGCGACTGGCACGAACGCCCCATGAGGATGACGCCCCAAGGGTTTTCAGCCGCAAAAAGCGCAGCTTCGCCAGGGGTCAGGTCCGGCCCCGATACGCTGAGAATACAGGCTTTCACGTCTTATCCCGTCACCACGATGCAATTTGCTCCGGATTCCTTGATCGCGTCGCAGAAGGCCACCGCTTCGGACCGTTCAGCAAAAGCGCCGACGCGGAGACGGTAGAATACGCCTTCAGAGCCGAGGTCTGCCCGCTGAATCCGCTTCGAAGCGCCATGATACAGCTCTGGAGCCGATGAGGTCACGCGGCGCCATGCAGTTTCGGCTGCTTCTTCCGAACGCAGAGCGGCGATCTGGACGAGGAAAGGCCCAGTTTCGGTGAAGGTGAAGCGCGCCTGCGAAGAGAGCGGCTCAATCGGCTCAGGGGGTTTGATCTTGACCGCTGCGATCTGTTGCTTGGGCTCAGGGAGATCGCCGGTCAGCTCCGTTACAGGCAAGGGCTGAGGTGCCGCCGCGACGAGCTCCTCGGATGGCGTATCCAATGGACCTGGGCGCAGGTCGCGCGGTGGCCCGCCCGCCAGCGCGTTCGCTGGCGAAGTGGTTGCTGAAGCCAGCGTTACATCGGATGTGCGCTCAGAGGCGTCCATCGCGTCGTAGAATGTCTTGTCGGTATGCTTGATGGGCTTTCCGCCAGGATCTGACGGCAGCTGCTTGAACGGCTGGGGCTCGGCAATGATGCTGGGCAGCCCATCGGATGCAGGCCGCACGCCCTGCCGGTAGGTATTCCAGACCACGCCGCCGAAGATAAGCAGCACGCCGATCGCCAGCGTCAGAATCAGGGGTCCGCGCGCGGCCTCGTCTTCGCGCACATCAAATCCGCGATAGTCGTCCTCAAACGGGTTTTCACGGCCTGCCATGTCCGATCGGCTCATGGAAGAACTCCTTGGAATCAATCACCTAGGTTAATTTTTACGGGAGTTTCCTTAACGAGCCTTGAAGAGAGACCGTCACAATGGTGGAAACCCCTGCTTAAACCTAGGTAAGGGCGCTGGTGTCGAAGAGGCGGCGATACTCTTCCAGGGCGTAGGTATCGGTCATTCCGGCCATGTAATCGCAGACAATCCGGGCCCTGCGGGCGCCCTCTTCCTTTATCGCAGCGCCGTTCCAGGGCGGCGGCAGGGTCTGGGGCTCGTTGAGGAACACCTCGAACAGATCGGCCAGAACGCGCTTGGCCTTCGAGCGCATCCGGTTGACCCTGTAATGCTTGTACATTCTGGAGTAGAGAAAGGCCCGCAGAGCCCGCTGGGGGGCCTCCAGACCCTCGGAAAAGCCGATCAGCGGCTCGCCCATCGCCCGGACTTCGGCGGCAGACTGGGGCTTCAGGCGTTTGACGCGGGCGCGGGTTTCCAGAACGAGGTCGTTTATCCACAGGCCGATGAGCCGGCGGACGGCTTCATAGGTGACCATACGGTCGTCCAGATCGCGGAATTCCATACGGACACCGCGAAAAACATCCCCAACAACAGGGAGTTCGATGAGATCATCGACGGTAAAGAGGCCTGCGGCGATGCCGTCGTCGATGTCGTGGTTATTATAGGCGATGTCATCTGAGAGGGCGGCGACCTGGGCCTCGGGGCCGGCGAACTGGTCGAGTTCAAGCCTTTCCAGTGGGGCAAAGTCGCGGAAGGCGATGGGGAGCGCGGTGATGGGCGTGTCCGGCCCGGTCAGCGGGCCATTGTGCTTGACGAGGCCTTCAAGCGTTTCCCAGGTCAAATTCAACCCATTAAAGAGGGGATAGCGACGCTCCAGCAGCGTCACGATGCGCAGCGACTGCGCATTATGATCGAAGCCTTCATAGGGCTGCATGCAGGCGTCGAGCTGGTCTTCTCCGGCGTGGCCGAAGGGCGGATGGCCAAGATCATGGCTGAGGGCGAGGGTTTCGGCCAGATCTTCATCGAGCCCGAGCGTGCGGGCGATGGACCTGGAAATCTGAGCAACTTCAAGGGAATGCGTGAGGCGCGTGCGGAAATGATCGCCTTCATGGGCGACGAAAACCTGGGTTTTCTGCTTCAGCCGGCGAAAGGCGGTGGAGTGGATAATCCGGTCCCTGTCCCGTTGGAACGGCGTGCGCGTGGCCGAGGGGGCCTCCTTAAAAAAGCGCCCCCGGCTGTCTTCGTGACGTGTTGCGTAAGGGGCTCTCTTTTCCATTCAGGAATTCGTCCTTATGTTAGGCCCATGACCGAGACCATTGCCCCGGATGTGACACTGACTGCGTCTGCTGCGAAGCGGATTAATGCGATTCTCGCCAAACAGGACGGCGCCGCCTATCTGCGCGTGTCTGTAGAAGGGGGGGGATGTTCCGGCTTTTCCTACAAGTTTGACTTCGCACCTGCTGTAAACGCGGATGATGTCGTGATCGAACGCGACGGAGCAAGGGTGCTGATCGACGAGATAAGCCTTGAGTTTCTGCAAGGCTCGGAGATCGACTTTTCGACCGAGCTGATCGGGGCGGCGTTCAAGATCAAGAACCCGAACGCGACCGCTGCCTGCGGTTGCGGGACCAGTTTTTCGGTCTGAAAAACCTCTGAAAAACTCCAACGGCGGGGGCAAAAACTCCAACGGCGTTGGAGTTTTTTACGTGCTGCGAAGGCGCGCGCCTGCCGCCGGGGGATGGCTTAGCCAGAGGGCGCAGGTGCGCTAGGCTCAGCCCAACCAGATCAGGGGGACATGCCATGCCAGCGCCAACACCATTCAAAGTTCACGTTCCAGATGCAAAGCTTGCCGAGATACGGGCGGGGGTTGAGCGGTATAAATGGTTCCCGGCCCCGGCCAATGAGCAGGGTTTTGCCTATGGCATGTCGACCGAAGTGATGCAGGACATCCAGCGCTATTGGCTGGATCAGTATGACTGGCGGGCGGCGGAGGCGGAGCTGAACCGCTGGCCGCAATTTACCGCCGAGGTCGATGGGCTGAGCATTCATTTTGTGCATGTGGTGGGCGAGGCGGGCGGCAAGCGCCCGCTGCTGATCACGCATGGCTGGCCGGGGAGCATTTATGAGTTCTGGCAGGCAATCGGGCCGCTGGCCTTCCCTTCGCAGCATGGCGGCAAAGCGGAGGACGCGTTTGATCTCGTGATCCCGTCCCTGCCCGGCTACGGGTTTTCGGGCAAGCCTGCCTCCCCGCTCGGCCAGCGGGCGACGGCGGCGATGTGGGACACGCTTATGCGGGAGGTGCTGGGCTATTCCAGCTATCTCGCGCAGGGCGGGGATTGGGGCTCGATGGTGACGTCCTGGATCGGCAAGAACCATGGGCTAAGCGAGGACAAAGGCGGCGCGAAGGCGATCCATCTCAACATGATGGGCTTTCGGCCGACACCGGCTGTTCCTCAGACGGCGGAGGAAACCCAGTGGCTGCAACATTCGCAGCTGATGATGCAGGCAGAGGGCGCCTACCTGATGCAGCAGGCAACCAAGCCGCAGACGCTGGCGATGGCGCTGATGGATTCGCCGATGGGCACGGCGGCGTGGATTCTGGAGAAGTTTCACGGCTGGAGCGATCTGACAGAGCGCGGCCTCTTTGAGGTGTACACGCGCGATCAGCTGCTGACGAATGTGATGATCTACCTCGTCAATGACGCCATTGCGACGAGCGTGTGGTATTACAACGCCCTCTTCCAGGAAGGCGGCAATGGCCTGCCCGAGGGCGAGCGCTGCGAAACGCCGACGGCGTTTGCGAGCTATCCGGGCGAGCGCTACATCGTGGCGCCGCCGCGAAGCTGGGCAGACCGGGCGTATAATATTACTCGGTGGACGGACATGCCGCGCGGCGGGCATTTCGCGGCGATGGAGGCGCCGGAGGTTTATGTGGACGATGTGCGGGCCTGGGCGCGGGAGGTGGGGTGAGATGGCGGGTTACGCCTTCGGCTAACCCGCCCTACGAAGGATATGGGCCCGTTGGTGACGCACACGGAGGGGTTTGGGTCGCCCGGACGGCTCATCCTGAGCGAAGTCGAAGGACGCGCCGGGGCTTGGGACAACTCTGTCTGGTCATCCTTCGACTTCGCTCAGGATGAGCGTCGAGTTTGAGGCGGAAGCTGTTAGCTGCGCAAATCCCGGCCCATGTTTTGCAGCACGGCGTTGGCGAATTTGGCGTCGCCTTCGTCGAAGAAGTCGTGGGCCAGGGAGACGTATTCGTCGAGGATGATCGCGTCGGAGAGTTCCGGATGGGCGATGAATTCAGCCGCCCCGGCGCGCAGGAGGGCGCGCATGGTGGCGTCGAGGCGGGTGAGCTTCCAGCCCTCGGCGAGGCGCGCGAGAATGGCGGTGTCGATCTTCGCCTGATGTTCGACCACGGAGTTTACAATGGATTTGAAAAGATCGGGGTCTGCGTCTTCCACCGGCGTGCCATCCGGGCCGAGGCCCAGACGGTCTTCCATGAATTCGCGGATCGTGGCGCGGGCGGATTTCTCCGTCTGCTCCATTTCATAGAGTGCCTGAACCGCCGCAAGGCGCGCGCCGGCGCGGCGGGCGCGTGTGACGTCAAAGGGCATGTTCTGGGTCATCAGCCGATCAGCTCTTTGCGGAACTTGATCATGGCAAGGCAGGCCTTGGCCGCCTCGGCGCCCTTGTTCTTGCGTTTGCGATCTGCGCGGGCGAGGGCCTGGGCTTCGTTTTCAACCGTCAGGATGCCATAGCCGATGGCCTGGCGGCGCTGGACGATGAGGTCCATCAGGCCGCGCGCGCTCTCGCCGCAGACATAGTCATAATGGGTCGTCTCGCCGCGGATGACGCAGCCGAGCGCCACGGCGCCGTCAAACCGGCCGGAATCGGCCGACATGGCGATCACGCCGGGGATTTCAAAAGCGCCGGGGACTTCCATCACGGTGACCTTGGCGCCTGCCGCTTCGAGGACTTCGAGCGCGCCGGCTTCCAGCTCGTCGCTGATGTGTTTGTAGTAGCGCGAAATCGCGACTAGGACGCGGTCGGCCATCAGGTATTCTCCTTGTTTTCCGGCGCCTCGCTCAGATGGCGCCAGCCCTCTATCGTCAGACCGTATCCGTCAAGCCCCGCAAGGCGGGTGGGCTGCGTATCGGACAGGTAAATCATGCTGCGAACGCCCAGTTCCCGCAGGATCTGCGCGCCGATGCCATACTCCCGGATGGGGGCGGACGGATCGCGCGCGGCGCCGGATTTGAGGCCGAGACGCTCGGCAATGGCGCCGGGCTGCATCGTGTTAACGAAGACAATGACGCCGGGCTCGTCGGCCTGGGCAATCAGGCGCATGGCCTGGGCCACAAGGCCGGAACGTGGGCCCTTTTCGCCGAGGATGTCGGCGAGGATGTCGGTGCGATGCACGCGGACGAGGGTTGTGGCGTCGGGGGTGATGTCGCCGTGAACGATGGCGATATGCTCGGAATTATCCATCGTGTTGCGGAAACAGACGGTGCGGAAGCCGCTGCCATAGTCGGATTCCAGCGGCGCTTCGATGCGGCGCTCCAGGAAGCGGTCGTTCTGGCGGCGCCAGGCGATCAGGTCGGCGATGGTGCCGATCTTGAGATGGTGGAGCTGGGCAAAGGCGACGAGCTCCGGCAGGCGGGCCATGGAGCCATCATCATTCATGATCTCGCAGATAACGCCAGCAGGATAGAGACCGGCCATGCGGGAAATGTCGACGGCGGCCTCCGTGTGGCCGGCGCGGACGAGCGTGCCGCCTTCCTTGGCGATCAGCGGGAAGATATGGCCGGGGCTGACGATATCATCATCGTCCTTGGTCGGATCAATGGCGACGGCAATCGTCCGGGCACGGTCATGGGCGGAGATGCCGGTGGTGACGCCTTCTTTGGCTTCGATGGAGACGGTGAAGGCTGTCTGCATGCTTTCGCGGTTGTTGCGGGTCATCATGTCGAGGCGCAGCGTGTGGCCGCGTTCCTGTGTCATGGCGAGGCAGATGAGGCCGCGGCCATGCTTGGCCATGAAGTTGACCGCTTCGGGCGTGGCGAAGGTGGCCGGGATGATGAGGTCGCCCTCATTCTCGCGGTCTTCGGCATCGACCAGGATGAACATGCGCCCGTTGCGGGCGTCTTCGATGATTTCCTCAATCGAGGAGATGGCGGCGGTGAACTCGCTGCTCATTATTTAACTCCCTTGTGGCGCGTCGGCGCCGATCATCCGCGCCACATAGCGCGCAAGCATATCTATTTCGAGGTTTACCTTTGTGCCGGGCTTCAACGCGGCGAGCGTCGTCACCTCCCATGTGTGCGGAATGATGGCGACCTGAAAGTCACCATTCTCCAGCGCAGCCGCCACGGTGAGCGAGACGCCGTCAACGGCGGCAGAGCCTTTGGTGGCGAAGTAGCGGGAGATGGCGGCGGGCGGGCGGATGGTGACGCGGAAGGACTGGCCTTCGGCCTCGACCGAGACGATCTCACCAACGCCGTCAACATGGCCGAAGACGAAATGCCCGCCCAGCTCATCGCCCAGCTTGAGGCTTTGCTCGAGGTTGACGCGCGTGCCTTCCTGCCAGCCGCCGAGGATGGTTTTCGACAGGGTTTCGGGGACGGCTTCAACCGCGAACCAGGCGCCGCGCTCGGCTTCGCCTTTATCTACGACCGTCAGGCAGACGCCGGAATGGAGGATCGAAGCCCCCATGGCGATCTGCGCCAGCGGGTACCCGCTTTCGACCTCAAACCGGGTGAGGCCGTTGCGGTGCTCTGCTTTGCGGACAGTGCCGACATCGGTAACGAGACCTGTAAACATGGCTTTTATCCTGGCGGCCTATTGCTCAGATAGAACATAAGTATCGAGGACGTCATCCCCAATCCGTTCCGTTGCGACAGGGCGCCAGCGTGCCGCAGATTTCAGATCTGCCAGGCCCAGCGCCCCGAGGGCCGGAAGGCCTTCGCCGCCGATCAGGATGGGCGCGCGGAACCACGCGATCTCATCGACCAGGCCGGCGCGGATGAAGCTGGCGGCCAGCGTGCTGCCGCCTTCGATGAGAAGAGTGCGCAGGCCTTCGGCTTCGGCGCGGCGAACAAATTCCAGAACGTCCATGCGCACGCCATTGCCGCAGCGCCAGATGTCGATACCGGCGGCGGCGAGCGTGTCGCTGCCCTGCCCGGCCGTGACGGCGACCACGCGGCCAAGATCGGTGGAGCTGACCAGACGCGAGGCGGTGGGCAGGCGGGCGTTGGAATCGGCGACGATGCGGACGGGCTGTTTTGCCGGTAGCGGAACGGTACGCGCGGTGAGCAAGGGATCGTCAGCGAGGACCGTGCCGATGCCGACCATGATGGCGTCATTTTCGGCGCGCATCTGGTGGCCGCGGGCGCGCGAGGCGCTGGAGGTGATCCATTGGCTCGTGCCATCCGCCAGCGCGATGCGCCCATCCAGAGAGGATGCAATCTTCAGGGTGATGCGCAGGTTTTTCATTTTCCCGGCGCGTCGTCTTCGTCTTCATCGTCAAGGGCGGCCTTGTCGATGAACTGGGCGAAGTCGCTGGGATCCTTGAAGTCACGGTAGACCGACGCAAAGCGGACATAGCCGACCGGATCGACACGCTTGAGCGCCTCCATCGCCAGTTCGCCGACATCGTTGGAGGTGACTTCCTGCTCGCCGGTGCTTTCCAGCTTGCGGAGGATGCCGGAGACCATCTGGTCAATCTGTTCGCGATCCACCGGGCGCTTGCGCAGGGCGATGGTGATGGAGCGCGCCAGCCGCTCCCGGTCAAACGGCACACGTTTGCCATCGCGTTTCACAACCATGATCTCACGCAGCTGGACGCGTTCGAAGGTGGTGAAACGGGCGCCGCAGCTTTCACAGACGCGGCGGCGGCGCACAGCGGTATCGTCTTCAGCAGCGCGGCTGTCTTTCACGGACGTATTGTCAGAACCGCAGAATGGACAGCGCAAAGCCGATCAGCCCCCCAACCCCTGATAGATGGGGAAGCGCGCCGTCAGCGCCTTCACCTCTTCGCGGACACGGGCTTCAACGGTTTCGCTGTTACCCGTGGCGAGGGCATCGACGATCTCGCCAATCCATGTGCCAATCTGGATGAACTCGTCTTCGCGGAAGCCGCGCGTCGTGCCGGCAGGCGAGCCGACGCGAATGCCGGAGGTGACCGTGGGCGGGGCCGGATCGAACGGGATGCCGTTCTTGTTACAGGTGATGTAAGCGCGCTCGAGGGCGGCTTCGGCATCGCGGCCGGTGACGCCTTTGGGGCGCAGGTCGATCAGGGCGAGGTGGGTGTCCGTGCCGCCGGAGACGACATCGAGGCCCGCCGTGCGGCAGGCAGCAGCCATCGCGCGAGCGTTGGAGACGACCTGTTCGGCATAGGCCTTGAACTCGGGCATCAGCGCTTCGCCGAAGGCAACCGCTTTCCCCGCGATGACATGCATCAGAGGACCGCCCTGAATGCCGGGGAAGATCGCCGAGTTGATCTTCTTGGCGAGCGCCTCGTCATTGGTGAGGATCATGCCGCCGCGTGGGCCGCGCAGGGTCTTGTGCGTGGTGGTGGTGGCGATGTGGCAATGGTCGAGCGGGTTGGGATGGACGCCACCGGCAACGAGGCCGGCAAAGTGGGCCATGTCGACCAGGAAGATGGCGCCGACATCATCGGCGATCTCGCGGAAGCGCTGGAAATCGATCTGGCGCGGATAAGCCGAGCCGCCGGCGATGATCATCTGCGGGCGATGGGCGCGGGCGAGGCGCTCGACCTCTTCAAAGTCGATCAGGTGATCGTCCGGGCGCACGCCATACTGGACGGCGTTGAACCATTTGCCCGACTGGTTGGGTTTGGCGCCGTGGGTCAGGTGGCCACCGGCGGCGAGGCTCATGCCGAGGATGGTGTCGCCGGGCTTCAGGACCGCCTGGAAGACGCCCTGGTTGGCCTGGCTGCCGGAATTGGGCTGGACGTTGGCGAAGCCGCAATTGAACAGCTTCTTGGCGCGCTCGATCGCCAGTTCTTCGGCGATGTCGACAAACTCGCAGCCGCCATAGTAGCGCTTGCCGGGATAGCCTTCGGCGTATTTGTTGGTGAGGATCGAGCCCTGGGCTTCGAGCACGGCGCGGGAGACGATGTTCTCCGAGGCGATCAGCTCGATCTGGTGTTGCTGGCGGGTCGCTTCACTGTCGATGGCGGCGGCGAGTTCTGGGTCGCGCTCTGCCAGACCTACAGAGAAAAACCCCTCAGCCAGCGTTTCTGGAACATGAGCCGAATCTGCCATGGGAGCCTCCTTTGCGACGGTCAGGCGGTGTTTACGCGGTGCGGAGGGACTGGGCAACTGCGACTCGAAGTTCTGCGGAAATTCAACTAGAATGAAGGAAATCTCGCCAACACGCTAAAAAACAAAGAGCGATACTTTACGAGGTATCCCGATTATACTTACACAAGCTAAGAATAGCGAGAATCGTAGCTGCGATTACAGGATGCATGGGGTGGACGATGACTGACCCGGAAGACATAGACGCTTTAGAAATGACTGTCGAAATCGTTTCGTCCTATGTGGCGAACAACTCTGTGCAGTCTGGACAACTGCCAGAACTGATCAAAAGCATTCACGCGACCCTTATTAGCCTGACGAATACTGCACCCGCGCCGGTTGAGAAGCTTGAGCCCGCCGTACCCGTCAACAAATCCATCACGCCCGAGTTCCTGATCTGCCTTGAAGATGGCGCCAAGCTGAAGATGCTGAAGCGGTATCTCCGCACGCGCTTTGACATGACGCCGGAAGAATACCGCGCCAAATGGAGCCTGCCGGCCGACTATCCGATGGTGGCGCCAAATTATGCCAAGCTCCGGTCGAAGCATGCCAAGCAGATTGGCCTTGGCAAGAAGCGTTGATTGCAAACGCAAATGGCCCGGCAGAACCGGGCCATTCTTAAACAATTTCCGGACAGTTCAGGACACTTCAGGACAAATCGCGTCCTCAAGCGGCCTTGTCGAGGCCGAGCTGTTTCCAGACGGCGAGGATGGCCGCGACCAGTTCATCCATCATCACTTCGTCATGCACCGGGCTGGGCGTAAAGCGCAGGCGTTCGGTGCCCCGTGGGACGGTGGGGTAATTGATCGGCTGAACATAGATGCCGAAATCGAACAGCAGCGTGTCGGACAGGGCCTTGCAGCGCTCAGGGTCCGCCACGAGCAGCGGGACGATGTGCGAAGGCGAATCCATCACCGGCAGGCCCGCATCGCGGAATTTCTGCTTCAGGGTGGCAGCCTTCTCCTGATGAAGGGTGCGCAGACGGCGGCCCTCATCGGTGCGCAGCTTGCGGATACTGGCAAGGGCGCCCGCCGCCATGACCGGACAGGTCGAGGTGGTGAAGATGAAACCTGACGCCATCGAGCGGATGGCATCAATCACACTGGAATGGCTGGCGATGTAGCCGCCCATGACGCCGTACGCCTTGGCGAGGGTGCCTTCCATGATGTCGATCCGGTCCGCCAGGCCGAGCATTTCGGCAACGCCGGCGCCCTGCTCGCCATACATGCCGACGGCATGGACTTCATCGAGATAGGTGATGGCGTTGAATTCCTGGGCGAGATCGCAAATCTCTTCCATGCGGCCGAAATCGCCGTCCATCGAATAGACGCTTTCAAAGGCGATCAGCTTGGGACGGTCTGCGTCATCAAGCTCAAGCAGGGCGCGCAGGTGGTCCACGTCATTGTGACGGAAAACGCGATATTCGGCGCCCGAGCGGCGAATGCCTTCGATCATCGAGGCGTGGTTGAGGGCATCAGAGTAGATAATCAGGTTGGGCAGGATCTTGCCCAGCGTCGACAGGGTCGCCTCATTCGACACATAGCCGGAGGTGAAGAGGAGCGCGGCTTCCTTGCGGTGAAGGTCAGCCAGTTCCTGCTCCAGATCAACGTGGAAGCGCGTGGTGCCGGAGATATTGCGGGTGCCGCCCGAGCCTGCGCCGAAGCTGTCGATGGCTTCGTGCATGGAATTGATGACATCGTCATCCTGGCCCATGCCGAGATAGTCGTTCGAGCACCAGATGGTGACCTCACGCTCGCCCGCTTCAAACCGGGCTGTGGCCTTTGGGAAACGGCCCTTGTGACGGTGAAGATCAATA
Organism: Alphaproteobacteria bacterium HGW-Alphaproteobacteria-18; assembly: GCA_002841155.1. Classification (GTDB taxonomy): domain Bacteria; phylum Pseudomonadota; class Alphaproteobacteria; order Caulobacterales; family Hyphomonadaceae; genus Hyphomonas. The sequence continues at coordinate 50,017 of PHEH01000012.1, read as the reverse complement.
AAGACCCGGTACCGTCCTTCGCTGTGAATGGCGCCAAGGGCGTCTTCGAAGGCTTTGAGATGCTTCATGGCGCTACTCTGAACTCTTTTCGACTATGACCATGTTTAACTTGGATTACCGGAGGCTTATTCCGGCAACTCATTTAGTCTAATCAGGAAAAATACCTATGCGGCATAACCGGGCAGATCGCGGTCCAGCTTGCGCAGGAGGGCGGGCCAGACGAGCATGTCGGTCAGCTTGGCCATACCGTTGCTGTGTTCGGTCATGCCGCCCTGCCCGGCGACCTTCTGTTGCAGGCCTTCATCGCATTCAAGAACCCCGTCGCGGCCTGCCGAAAGCGCCATGATCTGCATTTTGCAGGCGCGCTCGAGGAAGAACATGCGGGTGAAGGTGATGGCCGCGGAGGCGCCGCAGGTGAGCGTGCCATGGTTGCGCAGGATCATCGAATGCTTCTTGGGGCCGAGGTCGCGCACCAGGCGTTCGCGCTCGTCCAGATCCAGGGCGATGCCTTCATAATCGTGGTAAGCGACATCTTCGCGCACGGCCATTGCAGTCTGGCTGATCGGCAGGAGGCCTTCCTTCTGAGCCGAGACGGCAACGCCCTGATCGGTATGGACGTGCATGACGACAAGGGCGTCTTCGCGGGCGGCGTGGATGGCCGAGTGAATGGTGAAGCCCGCCGGATTGATCATCGCGTCGGTTTCCTGGACGATGTTGCCGTCCAGATCGACCTTCACCAGCGAGGAGGCGGTGATCTCCTCAAAGAAGTAGCCGTAGGGGTTGATCAGGAAATGATGTTCCGGGCCGGGCACGCGATGGGAGATGTGGGTGAAGATCATGTCGTCCCAGCCATACACGGCGGTGAGACGGTAGAGCGCAGCAAGGTCTACGCGCGCCTGCCATTCGGCTTCGCTGACGGAATTGCGGATATCAATCTTGCCTGCGCCATCGGCCATGGTCGTACTCCCTCAATGCGTTTTTATGAGCGTGGTCTGCGTTTCTGATGTCGAAAGTAAACGACTTTGAACCCAAGCGCCAGATTCAGATGACGCGCGCGTCACCTTTTGCCGCAAGGGAAGGCCTTTCCCCCACATTCCGGGCGCGCCTTGACGGGTGGGGCAAAACATTCCCACATGCCACCGCATGACCTCGCTGCGTATCGCTTTTTATGCTTCCAAACGACCAGAGGCGCAGCAGGTGCTGCCGCTTCTGCGCGACAAATACGGCCATTTTTCCGAGGAAGAGGCCGACGTGATCGTCGCCCTGGGCGGGGACGGCGCCATGCTGGACACGCTGCGGCGGCGGTTTGACGACGGCAAACCGGTCTATGGCATGCATCAGGGCACGGTTGGCTTCCTGATGAATGATTATCACACCGACGGGCTGATCGAGCGGATCGAGGCGGCCGAACGGGCGACCCTCTCGCCCCTGCGCATGCAGGCGACCGATCTCAACGGCACGGTTCACCGGGCGATGGCGATCAATGAGGTTTCCCTGCTGCGCCAGACGGCGCAGTCGGCGCGCCTCAAGATCATCGTGGATGGTCGGGTGCGCATGGAGGAGCTGGTCTGCGACGGGCTGATGGTAGCGACCCCGGCGGGCTCCACGGCGTATAACCTCTCCGCGCATGGGCCGATCCTGCCGATCGGCGCAAAGCTGCTGGCGTTGACGCCGGTGAGCGCGTTCCGGCCCCGGCGCTGGCGCGGCGCCCTACTGAAAGCCGAAGCGCGCGTGGATATCGAAGTGGTGGCACCAGACCGCCGGCCTGTCTCGGCTTCAGCAGACAATGAGGAAGTGCGCGACATCATCAAGGTGACCGTGGAAACCGACCCGTCCCGCACCCTCAAGGTGCTGTTTGACCCTGGCCATGCACTGGATGAGCGCATTTTGCGGGAACAGTTTGCCTTCTGAGGCAATTTCAACGCCGCGCGTCAGCGTAATGTTAAATTTTGTTGGTTAATCACTGCCCTCAAGAAACGAGGGTGGAGTGATGTTGGGAAAATTCCTGAAGAGTCTGGATAGGGGCAAGCTGAATCGCAAACCGGCACAAGCCGTGGCAGCGCCGGACATTTCCCGTGTGATCAAACCACCCGCGCCATCAAATGCAACAATAGTCCCGCATTTCGCATCCCCCGAGCCTGATGCCTATCACGCCCCCGCCACGCCGGATGTGGCCGATGACGCTGTGACGGACTTTGCGGCAGATCCGGAAGAAATGGAAAACCAGGCCGAAGAAGCGCTCGACGCGCTGACCGAAGAGTTTGAGGGCTGGATGCGCAATGATCTGGAAAAGATGCGCGATGCCTGGCGGATCGCCCAGAAACCACATGCCAATGCTGACGACTACCGCACGCTCTATACCTGCGCGCACAACATCCGCGGCGCAGCGCCCTCTTATGGATACCCGGCTGTCTCGCGCCTGTGCGGATCGCTCTGCGCCCTGCTGGGCGGCACGCGCCCCGGCGAGAACAGTGCCCTGATCAACCTGCATATCGAAGCCTGCCGCGCGGCCGTTGCCGTCGGCCCACAGGGGGAAGGCTCCGAATCCGTCGCTGACGCCGTGTGCGAAGCGCTGGAGAAGCGCGTGGCGATGAAGGTTTCCGCCGCCGGCTAGACTTTCACATTCGAGAGCAGTTCGACTGTCTGGCCGTATCCGGCCTCTTCGGGAATGAAGAGGCACGGCGCGCCGGTTTCGGTCTTGCCGGGCTCTGGCAGGACGGTCACGACCGGCTGGCTGGAGAAGCGCGTTTCGGCATCAGACAGGGTTTGCGCGCTGGCAAGCTTTACGAGGTTCATCCGTGTCGGGAAGATGATGGTTGCTTTGCCGGCCTTCTCCTGCTCCAGAGCGTTTGCGGCCGAAAGCCAGACCGCATCGGTAGTCTCGCGGCCATCATGGGCGGCGATCTGACCGCTGGGCGCGCGGGCGATGTAGAAGTGCGTGTCGAAGCGTTTGGGCATCATCACCGGCGTGATCCAGTGGCCGAAATGGACGAGCCGGTCGAGCGCCAGGGCAAGATCATACTCGCGCACGAGTTCGAGAAACGGGACTTCGCCCCGGTCTACGGCCGCGCGATGGGGGGCGAGCTTGTCGGCAATGTCAGCGCCCACCAGCGGCGCCCCTGCCCCGAGCGACTTGCGATGGCGCGCCAGGACGATGCCGGATTCTTCATACGCCTCGCGGATGGCGGCGATGCGCGCATCCTGCTGGATGGGGCCAAAATCGCCGTCCGTATACGCATCCCAACCTGGATCAGTGTCACCGGTATTGGCTTTTCCGCCAGGAAAGACCAGCGCGCCGGCGGCAAAATCGATCTCGTAATGGCGCTTCACCATCAGCACCTCAGGCGCGCTAATCCCTTCTCTCATAAGAAGAATTGTCGCCGAAAGCCGGGCGTCTGGTGGGGTCTGGGCGGTCATTTGATGCCTCTTTGTGTCCAATTTCCGGCAAATTCACCGGGTCTCTTCCGCGTGATGTTCAGCTTGCTCCGTTAGGGAAGGCAATAGCTATAAACTGTTTCGGAGACGCCCGCGTGACTTCCCTCAATATCCATTCTGCTTCACCGCGCCTTGAACACAGCCGTGTTCGCCTTGTGCCCGTTGTGCACCTGCTGGCCGGGGACATGCTGGGGATGGCTGCGGAAGAAGCGATGGAGTTTGAGGAACGCGTGCGCTTTGGGCCGGTGACGGCATCGGCGGCGGATACCGACCCCGCCAAATGGCTGGCAGACCGGCTGAGCCGGGTGGCGTCGGCCGTCTGGGCAGATGGCGCGACTGGCCGTCCAATCCTGGTGCCTGCGCCGCTGGCCGCGCTGGCCAATGTCAACACGGCGGTTGCCTGTGACGCCGCAGTGCGCCGCACGACGATGTGTCAGCAGGAATTCTGCCTGATGTTTTCCGACGCGGCGTTTGCTGGCGAAACTGTTGACTGCACCAGCCGCGTGGCGCGCCTGCGCAAGGCCGGTTTCCGCGTTGGCATCGACATGCGCCAGTCCTGGCATACAACCCTCAGCGAGGGCCTGCGCCTGATGATCGATACGATCCGTATAGATGCAGATGCGCTGGAAACGTCGCCGGATCTTCAGGACGTGGTGATGATCGCGCGCGAAAGCGGCATCCTCGTCGTGGCCGACAATGCCAACTGGCGCGATGGCGAGTTTCTGGAAGAAACAGGCGTGGCCGGCGCTATTGCTCCGCGCACGGATTCCTAAGCAGCATCAAAGCCGCTATTGCTCGCCTCTTCGCGGGCAGCCATTTCCGAATAGAAATCCAGCTTGTCCAGCAGGTAGTCGAGGTCGTCCTTGGGGATGGCCTGGAACTGGGTAAGGACGCGCTCGATCATCCGGGCGCGGAAGCGGGCGCGGTCGTTGGCACCGCCATCGTGTTCGATTTCATGATAGACGTTCACCGCCGCCTTGAAGGCAGGCAGCATCTTGCGCGGCAGGCCGGCATGATCAAACACCGCCTGAAGCCCAAGCGGGCCGGCATCGTGGATCATCAGCCAGACGCGCTGGTGGGCCACACCTGAAAGCTCTGACAGGGCGTGTTCCACAAACGGCATCTGCCCGCAGCAGAGCGCGCGCATCATCAGGGAATGGGTGAGGCGGCCGTTGAGGTTCAGCTGGGAAACAAAGCGGGGTAGATCATGCGAGCGGCCCGCCTGCTCTACAAGGTCGATCGTGGCGCGCTCGCGGGCGCTGGCGGCAAGATCGATGGCGAGCTGAGCGGGAAGCTCGTGGCGGTTGACCAGCATATCGAACAGCTGGCCCGAAACGAGGGACACCATCTTCTCGGCGATGTGCACAGGAATGAAATCGCGCCGGATAAGGCCAGCCTGAACAATCTCGTCTGCGCCAAAGCGGGAGAGGGCATCGCCATAGGCCTTGTCGCTCCACTCCGCCGACTGGTTCTCCGCCAGCGCGCGCACAGCCTCGACCGCGCCATGTTCGGAGATGACTTCGCCGACCGTGATCGAGAGGGCTTCGCGCCCTGCGATGGCGGCCTGCTTGGCTGCGGTGACGGAGAGGACGAGTTCGACCAGATCTTCTTCGGTGAAGGCGGGCGACTCTTCGAGGATGGGGATCGCCACGGCCTCGATGTCGCGGGCGAGCTTCAGGGCGATCTCACGCGGAATGATCGGCGAGGCGCGCAGGGTGACGGCGAGCGTGCGGCGGACAAGATCGGCCGCGTCATTGGCGAGGATCGTGATGATCTCCCGGGCGAAGTCCTTCTCGCGGTCACTTAGGACATCCAGGCCAATGCGCCGGCACAGCCTGTGGGCCACCGACGCGCGCTGCTCCGGCGACTCGCCTTTCATCAGCCGGTGGATGTCCTGCTGGGTCAGTTGAGGGCGAAGGCTCTGGACGCTCATTGGTAATCGGGATCCCCGTCAGAATACTCCGGCAACCTCTGCGAAGCCGGTTAACAGGAATTTACCAAAATGACCGGACGGAAAGAACCCCGCCAAAACAAAACCGGCCGGTCTTTCGACCGGCCGGCTTGGAATGCCTTGTAAGGAAAAGACTTACTCTTCGTCTTCGGCGAAAAGTTCTTCGCGGGTGACGGTCTTTTCCTCAACCTTTGCCGTGTCGAGGATGTGATCGACGACTTTATCCTCGTAGATCGGGGCGCGGAGCTGCGCCATGGCGCCGGGGTTCTTCTGGAAGAACTGGACAACTTCACGTTCCTGGCCCGGATACTGGCGGGCTTCACGGATGAGGGCCTGGTTCACTTCCGCTTCGGAAATGCGCACATCGGCGAGGCGGCCGACTTCTGCCAGCACGAGGCCGAGGCGCACGCGGCGCTCGGCGATCTTGCGGTATTCGGCGCGCAGGTCGTCTTCCGGTTTGGCTTTTTCCTCATCGGAAACGCGGCCGGCATCCATTTCGCGCTGCAGCTGTTGCCAGATCTGCTCGAACTCCTGATTGACCATGCCGGGCGGCAGGTCGAAGTCATGCGCCGCGTCGAGCTTGTCGAGCAGGTCGCGTTTCGCCTTGGAACGCGAGGCGGCATTGTGCTCGTTCGCCAGCTGGTCTTTGACCAGACCGCGCAGCTGTTCCAGGCTTTCGAGGCCGAGACCCTTGGCGAATTCATCGTCGATCTCAGGCGTCTGCGGCGCGCGGACTTCATGGACTTTGGTTTCGAACACGGCTGCCTTGCCGGCGAGGTTGGCCGCCGGGTAGTCGTCCGGGAAGGAAACGTTGAGTTCTTTTTCTTCGCCAGGCTTCACACCGAGCAACTGCTCTTCGAAGCCGGGGATGAAGCGGTTGGCGCCAATGACGACCGACTGCTGCTCAGCCGAGCCACCTTCGAAGGCTTCATCATCGATCTTGCCGACAAAGTCGACGATCACGGCGTCGCCGTCCTGGGAGGCTTCGCCTTCCGCACGGGGCTCGTATTTCATGTTCTGGTCGGCGATACGCTTGAGGGCTTCGTCGATCTGCTCATCGGCGATCTCGGCAACCGGACGCTCGATGGTCAGCGTGGCGACATCCACCGGGGTGAACTCCGGCATCACATCGACGTGCATCTGGTAGGAGAGGTCTTCCTGGCCGGTGACGACTTTTTCGATGTCGGCCTGCATGTCGACATTCGGCTGGCCAGCGGGGCGCAGCGAGTTTTCCTCGAGGGCCTTCTGGTTGGTCTCGTTGACCAGCTTGTCGATCACTTCGCCCATGAGATCGCGGCCGTACATCTTGCGCACGTGAGCGGCTGGCACCTTGCCAGGGCGGAAGCCCTTGAGGCGCATTTGCGGGCGGACTTCCTCGATGCGCGCATCGAGTTTCGCCTGCAACTCGCTGACCGGCACCTTGACCGCAAAGGTGCGGCTAAGACCTTCTGCCTTGGTCTGTGTCACTTCCATGGGACATTCTTCCGTCTATTGGGCGGCGCGGCGCACGCCAGATGCGCACCCGGAGCCTGCTGATCCTGCCTGAAGCGGCGGCTTATGTCACAGCCACAAGGCCCTGTCCACGCCAGCTTAACGGGATATGCAGTGCCTGATTATGACGCCGGGGAAGACGCCCCGAAGGCTGATGCTGCGGCATTCCGGGGGCGATGAACCGGATTTCTCTGGCGAATGCTTAATCCCCTGCCCCGGCTGGCACATTAATTGCTCTGACAGACCGGGATTTCCGCTGCCCGCGGGGACCGAGGGACAGGACGGGCAAGAAGCAGAGCAGGTGAACAATGCTTTCAGAACAGCAGCTGCGCCTTGCGCTCTCGACCAGTGCACACTTCTCGCCCTTCCGGGTCGCTGCCACAGTTTACCCGAGGCAATCACCCGTATTCACCTTGTTTTATGCGTTTTGTGCAACCTTAGGGGCCAGCCGTCCGGCACGGACATACCCCGTTGCGGCGCCAGCAAATATACGTCCAGGAAGATGACAGAGCCATGATCGATAGCGGCACCTCTAAGACAAACACTCCCTTGGATGGGACAGATCCCGTTCCGCTGGTCCTGGACCTGGATGGCACGCTGATACGCACCGATTCCCTCATTGAGCAGGCGCTGGCCTTTGTGCGCCGCAACCCCTTTGCGATTTTCAAGCTGGTTGGCTGGGTTATGGCGGGCCGGGTGACGCTGAAGGAGCGGCTTGCCGCCGCCGTGCCGCTGAACCCGGAACTCCTGCCCATCAACGAGGAGATGGTCGCGCTGGCACAGCAGGAGGCTGAAAAAGGCCGGAAGATTGTTCTGGCCACAGCTGCACATGCCGAAACGGCAAAGCTGTTCCTGGAAAAGTTCCCGTTTATCTCCGAATTTCTGGCAACCGAAACCGGTGTGAACCTCAAGGGCAAGACGAAAGCCGAAGCGCTGGTGAAGCGTTTCCCCGGAGGCTTCGACTATGCAGGCGACAGCCGGGCCGATCTGGAGGTCTGGAAGCGCGCCCGCAACGCCATCCTGGTGGGCGCTTCCCGCGGAACCGTCAGCAAGGCGCGCAAAACTGCCAATGTGATTCAGGTGCTTCCGCGCCCTGCGGTGTTCAAGGCATTCATCAAATGCCTACGTCCGCACCAATGGGCCAAGAACGTTCTGGTGGTCGTACCGGCAGTGCTTTCAGGCAAGATCATCGATCCGTCGACCATCCTTCCGCTGACTCTCGCCTTCTTTGCCCTCTCGCTCACGGCGTCTGCGACCTATGTGTTCAACGACATCTGGGATCTACAGGACGACCGCCAGCACTGGTCGAAGAGGCGCCGTCCGTTTGCCAGCGGCGCCCTGTCGCTGCCGGCCGGTATCCTTGGCGCGCTGATCTGCTTTGTAGCCGGACTGGCGCTTGCGCTGATGGCGGGGCTGGCCGTGCTGCAATGGGTACTGATCTATGTGGTCGTCACCCTCACCTATTCGTTGTGGCTGAAACGCAAGGTGATCCATGACGCATTCACCCTCGCCAGCCTTTTCACTCTCCGGCTCGTGGTCGGCATGGTCGCGGTCGCCGCTGAACCTTCGCCTTGGCTGTTCGTCTTCGCGATGTTCTTCTTCACCTCGCTGGCCTTTGCGAAACGCCATACGGAGATTGCCCGCGTGATCGAAAAGGGCGGTGACTGGGTAAACGGCCGAGGTTATCGCGCGTCCGACCTGCCGCTCGTGTTGGCCGCCGGAATTTCGAGTTCAATTGCCGCCGTGATTATCATGGTACTCTACATCATTGAGGACGCGCACCAGCAAAGCTTCATCAAGGTGGGTGACTGGCTGTGGGCGTTGCCGCCGCTGATCTTCCTGATCTCCAGCCGCATATGGGTGGTGTGCCAGCGCGGCGATCTGGATGACGACCCGGTGGTGTTCGTGGTCAAAGACAGGGTGTGCCTTGCCTATGCGGCACTGGGCGGTGTCTGCTTCTTCCTCGCCTGGTTCGGGGTGCCGCTTTGACCGAATTGCTGAGGGACGAACGCATCAGGTTCCTGCTGGCGGGTGGGTCCGCAGCGTTCCTGAACTGGATCGTGCGGTTTCCCCTGTCGATGTTCATGACCTACGCGGCCGCCGTGACGGCTGCGACGGTGATCGGCATGGTCGCAGGCTTTATCCTCTATCGCAGTCTGGTGTTTCAAGGTTCTACCCGGCCACTCTGGCTACAGATCCGCGACTTTATCGGCGTCAACATTGTCGCCGGAGTGGTCACGGTTCTCAGCGCCCTTGTACTGAGCAGTGGGCCTTGGTGGCCAGAAGCCTACAGGCATTACGCGCCCGGCGCGTCACATCTGGCGGCGATCGGAATCGGCGCTGTGGTTAACTTTTTCGGGCACAAGCTGTTCACCTTCCGATGAGGCAGAATTGGTCAGACGCAGCCGCAACGGCTGGGGGCCTTGGAATATGATTGTCAGTACCCCGCTTTTGCGGCACTGGACTTGCAAGGGACCTTGGGGGGCGCCTCTTCAGCGCCGCCTTTGTAATATTGTAGAATAAGGGTGGGGCCGCTGTGGCGTTCATTTCGACGCAGTTTGTGATTTTTCTGCTGGCTGTGACGGTTGTTCACTTCCTGCTGCCGGTGCGCGCGCGATGGATCTGGCTGTTGGCGGCCAGCTTGTTCTTCTACGGCCTCGCCGAGCCGATTTTCCTGGTCCAGATCCTCGCGGCGACAGGCCTATCCTTCTGGCTGGGCAAGCGGATTGAGGCGGCGCCAGACAAGAAAACCAAGCAGAAGATCATGGCGCTAGGTGTCGTGCTGCTGACGGCGAACCTCGTTGTTTTCAAATACACACCCTTCCTGAACGAAACGCTGCGCTCGATCTTCGGGCTGGCGAATGTTGAGTATCCCGTTGCGGAGCTGCAATGGCTGCTGCCAATCGGCATCTCCTTCTACACATTCCAGCTGATCTCCTATCTGGTCGACATCTTCCGCGGCCAGCAGAAGGCAGAGCGCGAGTTTGGTGCCTTTGCGCTGTATGTGACCTTCTTCCCCAAGCTGGTGGCCGGCCCGATTGAACGGGCGAAGAACCTGCTGCCGCAAATCCATGCCCATCCGGCGTTTGACCGGACACAAGCCATGTTGGGCCTTCAGCTGATCCTGTGGGGCGTGTTCAAGAAGGTGTTCGTGGCCGACCGCATCGCGCCCTTTGTGAATGCGATCTATGATAATCCAGACGCAGCCAATGGTGTGCAGATTGCCTTTGCAACCTGGCTTTATGCCTTCCAGCTTTATTGCGACTTCTCCGGCTATACCGACATTGCGCTCGGCATAGGCCTGATCTTCGGATACCGGCTGACGCAAAACTTCAACCGGCCCTATTTTGCCACCTCCATCCAGGATTTCTGGAAGCGCTGGCACATCTCGCTGACCTCGTGGCTGACCGATTACATCTACACGCCGTTGACGCGTCAGAAGACTTTCAAGATCAAGCTGTTCAACCTTATGCTCTATGCCATGTTCATCACCTTCGTGGTGAGCGGCCTTTGGCACGGGGCAGCATGGACCTATGTCGTCTGGGGAGCACTGCATGGCGGGTATATCGTGGTGTCGCTGCTGCTTCAGAAACGCTGGAACAATTTTGCCCGCGCGGTGAAGCTGAATGACCGACCAAACTTTTACCGGGCGCTAAAGATCTCCGTGACCTTCTCACTGGTCTGCTTTGCCTACATATTCTTCCGCGCACAGACGATGGACGACGCGCTGCATATGGTGGGCAGCCTCGGCACCGGCTGGGGCGACTTGAAGAACAATCTTCTGTCGGTGGTTGGCGCAAACCGGAACGAGTTCTTCCTAGTGCTGATCGGCATTGCCGTGGTGATGGGCGCTGAAGTGCTACAGGGGCGGATCAACATGCGCCAGGCCATAGACAGCCGGCCGGTCTGGATGCGCTGGAGCCTCTATTATGTGGGCTCACTCACCGTTGTCCTGCTCGGCGCCTTCTATGGATCACAAATAGCCTTCATCTACTTCAGGTTCTGACATGGACACCGCCACTCCTCCCCCTCAGCAGACGGAAGCCGGCAAGGCGAAGGCCAGCCGCTTCAGCGTGATCGGGTTTTTCCTGCCGGTCGCTCTCCTGCTCGCGGCTGTGTTTGCGACAACCGCGGCCATTGCCGTTCTTGTTCCCGATGATGGCGACTATGCCGAAGCCTCCAATCTGAAGCACGACCTGCTGGCCATCGATGTTCCAAAGAAGATCGTACTCGTGGGTGGTTCCAACGTTTCCTACGGGACCGACAGCACGATCATTGAAACGGCCACCCATTGCCCGGTCATAAATATGGGCATGAATGGCTATTTCGGCGTGCGCTTCATGCTGGAAGAAGTGAAGCCCTATCTCAAGCAGGGCGACATCGTCGTCATCGCCTGGGAGTATGACAGCTTCTACAAATCCGTAAACGGAACGAATACCGACCTGTTGATGGTCTCCAAGGCAAATCCGCGCGCATTCAAATTCCTGACACCCCGGCAGAAAGTGTCGGCCCTCAGCCGGATTCCTTTCATTGCCCAGCAAAAAGTGCTCCGCCTGATGGGCGAAGGCTACGACAACTTCTCCTATATGCTGGGCGCCGATCAGGACGAGCCGTGGACCGAAGTTGATATCCTCGAGATCGAGAGCGCACGCAATTTCTCACGCAATGGCGACCTTACCGGCCATGTGGGCATTACCTGGCCGCATGAGCAGATTGATGCAATGGACATCTCAAGCATCCCGATGGATCAGGAAGTCATTCCGATGATGCAGCAGTTCGTTCGTGACATGAATGCGCGCGGCGTACGCGTGATGATTTCCTGGACGCCCCTGATGGATGATTTCTATGATCGCCACAGCAAGGAGATCGACCGGCTGAATGCCGAGATGGCTGCCGTGCCGGAGTTCCTGATCCCGCGCCCCGCAAGCGGCTTCCGTTTCGACAAGAAGCTGCATTTCGACACCGTTTATCACCTCAATGAAAACGGGCGTCCGATCCGTTCTCAGATGCTGGCTGATGACATTCTCACCCAATTTGGCGATGACGCACTCTGCGACAGCCAACCCTGACCATCTATCAAGGAGACACACCCATGACCGAAGCACAGGTTCTCGAACAGATCACGTCCATCGTTCAGCGCATGCTGGAAGACAAAGGCGTGAAAGCCGCGACCATTGAGCCGAATACAGAACTGCTTGGCGGCGCGATCAGCATCGACTCGCTCGACCTCGCCATGCTGGTGCGCGAGCTGGAAGATGTGGTCGGACATGATCCCTTTGCCGAAGGCTTCATCGAATTCCGCACTGTGGGTGAACTTGCGAAGCTCTACGCAAAATGATCCCCACCGGCGCCTTCGGACTCGATGCGGGTGACCCCACACCGCTTATCGCTCATGCCCGCGATACCCTCAGCCGCGGCGATCTTGCGCGCGCTGCGAACTCATTGGTGGCAGCGATGGGCGGAGCGGGCATCTCGCGCCTGATGGTGCGGTCTGACGATCCCTTCCATATTCTCCGTGCCATTGATGCGGCCAGCCGCACAGGCGCCGACCTCTTCATTGCACACACCAACCTTCCCGAGGCGCATATCGACGCTGTGGTGAAGAAGTTCGGCGTGCAGATGATCGTATCTGCCGACGACAAACTCACCGGCGAGACACCTTCTGACGCTGCGACTGCCTGCATCTTCATGATGACATCAGGCACGACCGGCGCGCCTAAGATTGCTTCCCACAGCCTGAACGCCCTCATGAGTCGCGCCAAAGCGGCCATGCATCCAGGCAATCGCGGTGCCAAATGGCTGATGACCTATCAGCCGACCGGCTTTGCCGGCGTGCAGGTGCAGCTGACGGCCGTGGTTGGGCGCGGCGTTGTCGTGGCGCCCGAAGAACGCACGCCTGCGGGCTTTCTGGAAGCTGCGAAAGCCAATGGCGTTACCCAGATTTCTGCCACGCCGACTTTCTGGCGCGCTTTCCTCATGGTGGTGCGTCCCGGCGACCTCAACCTGCGCCAGATCACACTGGGCGGCGAAGCGGCTGACCAGTCCACGCTGGACCGGATCAGGAAGGCATTCCCCGATGCACGGGTTACGCACATCTACGCCTCGACCGAGGCAGGCGTCGTATTCTCCGTACACGACGGCCGCGAAGGCTTCCCCGCCGAATGGCTGAACACCGAAACCCAGGGCGTAACGATGCGCGTGCACGACGGGTTCCTGCATATCCGCACGCCCAATGCGATGGGCGGCTATGTTTCCGACACCGCCCAGCCCCGCCTCGACGATGGCTGGCTGGCGACAGCCGACCGCGTGGAAATCCGCGGCGACCGCGCCTTCATCGTTGGCCGGGACGACAGCACGATCAATGTAGCGGGCTCCAAGGTTTACCCGCTGATGGTAGAACAGTTCCTCCTGAAACAACCCGGCGTGGTGGAAGCGCATGTATTTGGCGTGGCCAACCCGATCAGCGGCCAGCTTGTCGCTGCCGATGTGGTGATCGAGCCAGGGCTCGACCCTGCCGAAACACGCAGCGCTATTCTGGCGGCCTGCCGCGAAAACCTCGCTCAATATCAGGTGCCGCGCGCTTTCAAGGTGGTGGATGCCATCGCCGTGCGCGAATCCGGCAAGAAAGGCTAAGAACATGACTGGCTCCGTCCCCCTCCTCAATTCGCGCCATGTGATCGTGACCGGCGGTAGCCGGGGTCTCGGCGCAGCCATGATTGAAAGCCTGCTGGCCGATGGCTATCGCATCTCGACATGTTCGCGATCGAAGTCTGCCAACATCGAAGCGCTGGCGGCGCATCCTGAATACGGGTCGCGTTTCTTCTGGAGCCGCTGCGAAGTGGGCGAGGCCGATCAGGTGGATGCGTTCGTCAATGCGGCTGTCGAGTGGGCAGGCAAGGACACGCTGTGGGGCCTCGTTAACAATGCCGGCGTCGCACAGACGGGTATTCTCGCCTCCTTCCCAAACCGTGAGACCGAAAAGATCCTCAAGGTGAACCTGTTCGGCGCCATTCAGGTGGCCCGCGCTGCCTCAGAATATATGCTGCGCGCCAACAAGGGCGGGCGTATCATCAACATCTCATCCATCATCGGCAGCCGCGGCTATAACGGCATGACGGCCTATTCGGCCTCGAAGGCCGGCATGGACGGCCTTACCCGCGCGCTGGCGCGCGAACTTGGCCGCCGCAAGATTACCGTGAACTCGGTGGCGCCGGGGTATGTACTGACGGAAATGTCGTCCGTACTCACACCGGTTCAACTGAACCAGATCGTCAATCGCACGCCGCTGGGCATGCTGGCCGAAGACGAAGACGTGACCAATCTGGTGCGCTTCCTGCTGTCGGATGGCGCACGCATGATTACCGGGCAGACCATCCTGGTGGACGGCGGCGTTTCCTGCTGATCAGGCCGCTGGCGGCGTTCGCTGCGCCCTGACGATCGAGAGCAGGATCAATGTAGCGAGCGCGCCCCATAGCCAGTGGGAGACGATGAAGTTCGAGGCAAACCCAAACCGGCCCAGCGTCATGGAATGGCTGACGAAGACCGTGCCTGCCAGCAAGGCGTATGTTGCCGCGAGCGGCCAGCGCAAGCGTGCCAACGGCTCTCCCTGACGTGACCTGACCCAGAGCAGCACGATCGCGGGCAGCAGCCAGACATGGTAGTGCGCCCAGGACAGGGCGGACACCGACATGCCCAGCGCGACGATGATCAGCACTTCTGTCTCAATATCCTGATTGGTGGGCCGGAAAGCACGGCCCGAGCGCCAGACGGCATAGGCAATGCCGGCGACCAGTGACAATGTCAGCGCCTGGGCGATCAGCTGGCTGGCCGGGGCGAGGACATAGAGATCATAGTCCTGCCAGCGCGCATCCCCCGCCTCAAAGCGCGCAACCATGCCCTTCAGCGTCTGGTTGGCGCTTGCCAGGACAGGATTGGATGAGAATGGTTCAATGGTGGTCTCATACCAGAAAACGTGCATGTCCCAACCGAAGATGAGGAGGGACAGGACCACCGAGCCGGCGACGACGGCGGCGCCGCCTGCAACGACACTCCAACGCCCGCGCAGGAAATACAGCACGCCAATCAGCAGCAGCGCCGGTTTGATGACGGCGGCAATACCAAATAGTGCGCCCGCCGACAGATCCTTTCCGGCCCGCGCCATTACAAGGCCCCCCAGCAGCAGAGCCAGAATATACTGAGACGTGTTGCCGACCTTGAACGTGTAAACCAGCGGTCCGAAGACGCAGAGCGCAAAGGCGAGCAGCGCGGCCTCACGACTGTCCAGACCGTACATCTTCACCAGCATCCGCCAGATAAGCCCCATGACGCCGAAGCCGATCAGCGAGAAGACAATCGAAGCGGTGAGCGGCGACATCAACCCGAATGGCGCGAAGAGATAGGCTACTATCGGCAGGTTCACGAACACCAGCTTGTCTTCATTATAGGCCCCCATGAGCGCCTGAGGGCCATGCCATACCAGCTCACCGGCCAGCCAGTAGCAGTAGCGGAAATCCCAGAAGATATGCTCCAGCAAGGGCTGCGTGTTCCAGAACATCACCCCAGCCATCACCGCGCCCCAGACCAGCGTGAAGGGCCATGTGAAGCGCGACAGCTGAGGGGATCCAGACAAGCGGTAGATCAGAAAGAAGCCTATGATCGCACCGGTAAGATGCAACCCGTTTACGATCAGCGAATGCATACGCGCCCTATCCGAAAATTCATCACTTCAATAACGCTATAGCTGACTTGTGCCCAGACGGCTGTATGACACGCCCGCGACAAGAAATGCGTCACGCACCTTCCCCTGATGAGAGCGGACGCCCGCCCGGCAGACCCCAGCGCCCCCCTCTCGCCATTGCCCAAAGGATCGCCAGCACGAACAGCGCAGCAAAATAGAGATGTGACATCAACACGTGCAGCAAGCCGGGCGCAAAGCGCAGCCCCCCGAGCGGGACGGCCGCTATCAGGAAAGCGACGCCCAGCCCGGCGCTGAACCAGAAAGGACCATTGCGAGGAGCAGACAGCATCCACACGGATG
Source organism: Alphaproteobacteria bacterium HGW-Alphaproteobacteria-18 (assembly GCA_002841155.1). Taxonomy (GTDB): domain Bacteria; phylum Pseudomonadota; class Alphaproteobacteria; order Caulobacterales; family Hyphomonadaceae; genus Hyphomonas. The sequence goes on along the minus strand of PHEH01000012.1, from coordinate 34,103 downwards.
CCAGAACTGCGAAGATCGGCGCCAGAATGCCATAATGGTGTTCCCAGGCGATGGGAGACGCAGCCGTGAACACCAGCGCTGCGAATATGAAGTCGTAGAAGGAGATGGTTTTTCCCTCCCCGCGCCGCAACAGGAAAACGATACTAAGGAAGGCAACCGTCACAAGCATGGACCCGGCATAGATGACGGGATGGAAAGGCGGGAACTCATCCACGCCGAAATCATGGATGTCCCCATTCTCGAAGATGCGCTGCAACAGGCCGTTGGCCGACTGGTTTGCCCAGTAGGACTCGCCGTGCCGGGAGAGGTAGGTGAGCACCTCCAGATATCCGAGATGGTTGCCGAAACCGTAGATCGCTACGGACAGCGCAAGACCGAGCGTCCCGGTGGCCAGGAGCGCGACGGTGAAGCGCCACTCGCGCCGAAAGAGACCCCAAATGAGGAACAGGCCGAATTGCGGCTTCAGCATGCAAATGAGCCCGATGAGCACGCCTGTGGTGGCACGGTGACCACATACCCAGGTGATGCAGGCGCCCACGAAAAGGGCATTGATCCATATCTGCAGTTGGCCAATGTGATAGCCATAGATCAGGGGAAAGAAGAGCATCGCCGCGCCCGGCGCAACCAATGCAAGCAGCAGACGTGCGCGGCGCGTGTCGGCATCAAGCGGGCCTTTGACCAGACGCTCTGGCAAAACCCAGCACAGCGCGCCGACACCAAGAGCTGTTACGAGCAGTATGATGCGATTGATATGGTTGAGGAGCAGAGGCGTGATTTCAAAGCCCATCAGCCGCAACACATCCAGCGGGAGCAGGCTGGTAGGCGCATACTGGAACTTGTTCAGCTCGTCGAAGAACACATCGCGGTAGAGGTTGCCGTCGGCATTGGGATGCACGTCCAGCCATTCGAGCGCGACAATCATTACACTCCAGGAATCCGCAGCCTCCGGAACTTCGCCGATCAACAAATCACGCAGAATCCATGCCCCGGAGTTCTGGCCAGCCAGGGCAAGTACCAGATGGACCAGAGCCACACATGCGATAACGCCATACACGGCCAGCACGGCAACGGTTCTCGGCGAACCGGCCGCGAATGCAGACAAACGGCCTGCAACAGCCTGTAAGGGCAAGTTAGACATTTTTGTCCCCGTCCAGTCTGAACCCAATATCGCAAAGTAAGCAGAATGCCAGAAGAACATGCCCTTCCGGCCATATTTTCTTGCGTATGGCAGCTATGGAAGCACCTACGGAAATCCTGAATAAATCGAGCGTAGATATGCGCCACTGCTGCATGCGCAGCGCCCCCATACGCATACAGAGTTACAGGTCCGCTGCGTCTCCAAAACCAAAAACGCTGGTTTATTGACGGCGCTTCGTCTCGCATGCAAAGCTTCCCTTTGGGGGGCGCCGGATTTGATAACCATCATTATCGCTGATCATTCGGAACTGCCGGAAGTTTCCAGCGGAAAATCTGCGGATCTTGCACGCAAATTGCATCCCTGCCTGCAGAGGCCCCTGCCCGCAAAGCCTCAACCGGTTCAACAATCCAGTCTGCCCCTTCCATGATCGGACGTTTACTCCAAAGCCCATTTGGCCATGTGGGTGACGACCCGAGAGCGGCGCAATCGGGCATCCTGTGGGAAATTGGCACGCCACTGCTGTTCTTCCCGGTGCTGGCATTCATCCTAACGACCCTGTGGTTTACCGTAGGCGGCACAATCTCTGCGCCGGCAGCTTGGGGCATTTTGGGCGCCTCGCTTGCCGGAGGGCTCTATCTGCCCCGGCTTTTCCTCTCTGGTAGCTGGCGGTTTGCCCCGCTTGCCTCCGTGGCCCTCATCATCGCTGCGCTGATCGTCACGGGATTGGTTCACGACACCTCGATTGACGGCCAGCATTATCACTTCCAGGCAATCTACGCCCTCGCGGAGGGCTGGAACCCTGTGCATGGCAATTCCGAGCCGGCCGTCATCGGTGATCCGATTACGCTGTGGGCCATCCACTATCCCCGCAGCGGGTGGGATTTCGCTGCGCTCCTGATGGCGGCGGGCCTTCCGCTGGCGATGGGCAAGGTTCTCAATCTGCTTGCCCTGTTTGCGGGCGCCGCACTGCTGGCGGGCGCGCTGTTCCGTTTTGGATTCTCCTGGTTGTTCGCAGCTTTGCTGACGGCGGTGGCCGTGCTGAACCCCATCGTGCTGTCACAGCTTTTTACCGCCATGAATGACGGCCTCGTGGGCCTCTGTATCCTGATCTTCACTGTCTCGATGATGATGTGGGCGCGGTATGACAACAAGCTGGCGCTGGCGGCCGGGCTGGCGGCGATGGTGCTCGCGTTGAACCTGAAATTCTCCGCCATTCCGATGTTCGTCATCCTCTGCGCATTCGCATGCGCCGGCATCTTCTTCGCACGCGGCCTGCGCCCGGCGATGGGCCTTGCGACAACGCTGTTTGCCTCTGCAATTATGGCCATCGTCGTGCTTGGCTGGTCGCCCTATATGCAGAACTTCCTGGATCATGGACACGTCTTCCACCCGATCATGGGGCAGAACGCAGTCGACATCATGAGCGGCGATGTGCCCGCGCTCAACAACACGCCGGAAGTTCTGGAAGGAATGTCCGCAGCCGAACGTTTCCTTTACTCTCTCTTCTCGGAGACTCATTCTGGCTATGCGGCGACGCCGCAACTGAAACTCCCCTTTTCCATATCTCCGCAGGAGCTGCGGGCCGCGGGTGGCGTGGATGTGCGCCTCTCAGGATTCGGGCCGTTTTTCTCGGGTATTTTCCTGTTGTCGATTGCGGGCGCCGCTGCGCTGATCGCGCGGCCGCGCTGGCGCAGCAGTGCTACGCTCTGCCTGCTGCTTATCAGTGCAGTGATGATGTTCTCGGTCGTCGTGATGCCGCAGAACTGGTGGGCACGCTATGTGCCGCAATTCTGGTTCGTGCCGATGGGTATAGCCGCAGCGGCCTTGGCAGCTAACAGCCGCGCCATGCAAACTCTCGGCGGGCTGATCGCAGCCGTGATGCTCCTGAATGCAGTGATCGTCGGCGCCGCTGGTTTATGGCTAACCGCCAATCGCGGCGCTGAAGCCACCGCTCAGATCAATATCATGGCAGCTTCGGGGGAAACCTACTGTGTCTACCCGGATATGGTGCAGTCGCGGATTTATCTGATGCGCGAAGCACGTCTGGACATCCGTTATCAGCCAGCCGAAGCAATCGCCTGTGCCGAGCCGCAAGAGATCTCAGGCTATGGTCCGGACCGTTTCGGCGGCGCAATCTGCGCCTGTCAAAAGTGATGGCGCAGAATTCCTCCTTATCTTGACGTCATGGCAAAGTGGAGACCGTCAAAGTCTGCTGAACAGACCTGACGCGAACGAGGGGGCACTCTCCGGTATCCCCTGACCGCTACGGCACTACAGAAGGCCGGTTGCGGCCTTCGTAGCTGTAGCGTAGGAAGCCTCGGCTCGCGGATGTGGCGGAATTGGTAGACGCACTGGATTTAGGTTCCAGCGCCGCAAGGTGTGAAGGTTCGAGTCCTTTCATCCGCACCACTGTCGGTTGGGCTGACTGTTTAGCCCCTCTGGTGCCTTTGGCCTGATACGCCATATGGACTTTTCCCCTCCCCAGAAATCAGCCTTCCCGTCTCAAATGACCCTCAAGATCGTCCCCATGACTGCGGCCCATATAAGTGAGGTCGTGCAAATTCAGGCTGAGGCCTTTACCCCAGATCTGCGGGAAACACCGGAGGTTTTCGCCAACCGCATTGCGCGCTTTGGAGAATTTTTCCGGGTCGCCTTCCAGAATGAGCGCATGATGGGCTACGTGGTCGCTTTTCCATGGAAGTTTGGCGATGCGCCGGTAAACAATCAGAAGTTCCCCGAGGAACTGCCTGAGCCAGATTGCTTCTTCATCCATGACATAGCTCTTCTGCCTGAGGCGCGCGGCAGCGGTGTTGCCAGAGCCTTGCTGGAAGATGCCTATGAAACGGCGCACAAGCTGGGCTTCGATGCGGCAAGCCTGGTGGCGGTTGGGCAGTCCGGCAATTACTGGGACAGAGTTGGATTTGTGCCATACACGCGCGTTACCGAAGCCAAGCGGGCTTACATCCTCGACATCTATGGTGCCGGCGCGCGCCTGATGGCACGGCCGATCTGAAGCTCAGCCCAGCTCGCCATGCAGCGCGCTGAGGATGAAGGGCAGCTGCATCTCGATATCCTCGGCGATGAGGCCTGCGCCCACGCGGCGGCCGGCCTCCCCATGCAGCCAGCAGCCGATGGCCGCCGCCACGAACGTATCCACCCCCTGCGCCATGAAACCCGCGATGATGCCAGCCAGCACGTCTCCAGACCCTGCGGTGGCCAGCCAGCGGGTGGCATGCGTGTTGACGAGGGCGTTGCCGTCCGGCTGGGCGATGACGGTGTCGGCGCCTTTGAGGAGGATGACGCATCCCGCCTTGGCGGCCGCGGCGCGTGCGGCCTGTACCTTGTTGTCGCTGGTGGCCAGCAGGTCTCCAAACAGGCGGGCAAATTCGCCGTCATGGGGCGTGAGGATGTCTGTGGGCCGCAGCTGCTTGAACAATGCGTCTGGATCTTCGCCAAACACGGTGAGCGCGTCGGCATCGAGCAGCAATCGCGCCGGTCCCTTGAGGAGGGCTTCGACATTGGCGCGGGTGGCGTCCGTGACACCGGCAGCCGGGCCGATGACCATCGCGGTGGAGCGGGCAGCGTAGGCGGCAAGATCATCGGGCGTCACGAAGGGCGCGAGCATGATGGCGGTGAGGTGGGCGGCGTGTACGCCCGCCGCATCTGGCGGGGAGAGCATCGTGACGAGCCCGGCCCCGGCGCGCAGGCCGGCCTTGGCCGTGAGGCGGGCTGCGCCGGTATTCCAGGGGCCGCCGCTGACGACTTTGAGATGTCCGCGCTGGTATTTGTGAACGCCGAAACCCGGCTGGGGCATCTGGCTGTGCCAGAGGGCGGGGCTGTTCTCTGCAAGGGCTGTCTGAAGCGGCACGCCAATATCGGCGACCATGACAGGGCCGGAGAAAGCCGAGCCCGGCAGCAGCACATGCGCCGGGCGCAAGGCCGCGAAGGTGATGGTCGCTTCGGCCTGGAAGGCGGGGCCGAGCGGTTTGCCGGTATAGCCGTCAATGCCGGAGGGTACGTCGACCGAGATGACCCGGCCGCCGCGCAGGGCGAGCATCGCGGCAGGCCCTTCGAGCGGGCGCGTAAGACCCGCGCCATAGAGGGCGTCGAGCACCAGATCCGGCTGGGAATTCAGGGCATCTTCGAGCTTATGGACCGGACCATCCCATTCGCTGGCAGCCCTGGCCGTATCCCCGGTGAGTTCACTGACAGGATGGGTGCAGAAGACTTCGACTTTGCGCCAGAATTTCGCGAGTTTGGCCGCAGCGATGAAACCGTCACCCCCATTGCCGCCAGGGCCGCACAGCACCTGAATGCTGCCATCTGGCCAGTGGGTATGGACAAATTCGGCAACCGCCTCGCCTGCCCTGTGCATCAGGGTGAACCTTTCGGTTCCGGTGTCGATCACGGCTTGCTCGGCGGCAAGCATCTCCTGCGGTGTAAGTATAGGCCTTCCCATGGAGGGCTCATAGCACGCGGGTTGCGGATTCGCTCCCGTATTCTGCAACGCGCAGGACACCGCCGCGGCGTTCCAGCCGTGTCACCGAGCAGTGGCCGGGGCGGAAGATTGTTACGCGATCATCGCCCTCCAGCGCGCCCACGAGCGCATTGATGGCGACAAAGTGGGAAAATACCGCGACACCGTCCGGCAATTCCGAGACAGTCTGGGACATTCTGAGACGCCAGGCGACCAGATCGGCGCCAGCGTCGGTCCATGTGCCGGTCATCAGGGCCCGCAGCCAGGACACGCGGTCCTCGATACCGGCCGGGGTTGCGATCTCGGAGACTTCCGGCACCACCCGAGCGGTGAGCCCGGCGCGCGCCTCGAAGGGCTGGGCCGTTTCGCGGCAGCGCTGCATGGGGCTGGTGATGGCGGTACTGGCGCCAAGCTTTGCGAGGATTTCAGAGGCGGCTTCGGCCTGCCCCTTGCCGAGATCGCTGAGACCCGGATCGGGATGATCGCCCCAGCTCGCGGCGGCTTCGCCATGACGGATAAGGAAGATCACGCGGCGACGGGCTCGCGGATCTTGCCCGCATCGGAGAGCTGGGTTGCGGCGCTGTAGCCGTGCGCGGTGAGCACCTCAAGCGCGCGGCGATAGGCGGCCGGCGGCTTGATGCCGAGACGGGCGCGGGCGTCTTCCAGCGGTTCTTTCATCAGGGCGATGATATCCTGGCGCATGATTTTCTGGGCGGCGGCACCATGGCGCTTGCCTTCCCAGAAGCAATCCATGATTCGCGCTGATCTGGGCGCATTCTTCGCGATGGTGCGGCAGCCCATGAAGGCGATGAAAAGGACGCCATTGCCGGGGTTCTGGCTGTAGGTGAACGCCAGCAGGGAGGCCTCGCCCAACGCATCACGATTGTAACCAGACAGGACGTGGAAGAGGTCATGCGTGTCGCGCAGACGGTTCCCGTACCAAAGATAGTCGTCGTCATACTCCTGCACCTTGGAGCGATGCTTCTGGCTCTCATCAACGAGACCCTGCGCCGAAAGCCCCTCCCGCTCCATGAATTCGACATAGGCGCGCCCCACGGTGCCTTCTGGAAGTTCCCTGATCCAGGAATGGTCATCGAGAAGGGGCGGCAGGTAGGTGCGCTCCTTCAACAGGCGACGGCCTTCCGGCGTGGCGACAAAATTGGCAAAGTTCTTCTCGAATGACCGGCCGTTGAGCGCCTCGATTATGTGGAACACCTGTTCGGTGTCTTCCTTGTTCGCCAGAAGGTTCTGCATATGGCGCCAGGCCTTCAGCGGCCGGACGCGCGCAGGTTTGCGATCTGGATGAATGAAGACCTGAGCGTCCTGAGATGCCATCTTGAGTATTCCTCATGAATTCTGTTCTGCGGCATTTAGCACAAACTGACGCCGCGAATAAGTGACACTAGCGTCATTTTCCTGCTTTTCCATGAAAAAGCAGGCGCCCAACAATTAATCAATGCTGCACAATACTTAATCGCGACGTCCCGGCGAACCGTTTTGCGGACGCCCCCCTATCGCTTAAGACGGGAACACCTCATACGCACGGATGGACTCTAAACCCGACGGCTGGGGAGAAACCACGCAATGAAAAAAATCGAAGCGATCATCAAACCGTTCAAACTCGACGATGTGAAAGAGGCTTTGCAGGAAATCGGCCTGCAAGGCATGACTGTCATCGAAGCAAAAGGCTTCGGTCGCCAGCGCGGCCATACTGAACTTTATCGCGGCGCCGAATACGTCGTGGATTTCCTTCCGAAGCTGAAAATCGAAGTTGTGCTGCCTGACAGCGCGGTCGAAGGCGCGGTGGAAGCCATCAAGAAGGCCGCCCACACTGACAAGATTGGCGATGGCAAGATTTTCGTCTCTGACGTAATTGATGCTGTCCGCATCCGGACCGGCGAAACAGGCGACTCGGCGCTTTGATCGATCCCTGCGGGGCCGGCCTCAGACGCAGGCCCCGCAAAACCCCGCACCGAAAAAACGCTCATTAAGAAGGCTAAAAAAATGGCAGACGATCTTCTCAAGCTTATGAAGGACCAGGACGTCCAGTACGTGGACCTGCGCTTCACCGACACGCGCGGCAAGCTGCAACACGTTTCCTTCCACAAGGACATGGTGGACAAGAGCTTCTTCGAAGATGGCCAGATGTTTGACGGCTCCTCGATTGCTGGCTGGAAAGCCATCAACGAGTCCGACATGCTTCTGAAACCGGACGCAAAAGGCGCGTTCATCGACCCGTTCTTCCAACAGACCACCCTCGTCGTGTTCTGTGACATTCTCGACCCGATCTCGGGCCAGGCTTACAGCCGCGACCCGCGCACGACCGCCAAGAAAGCAGAAGCCTACCTCGCCGCCTCTGGCGTGGGCGACACCGCCTTCTTCGGCCCGGAAGCCGAGTTCTTCATCTTTGATGACGTCCGCTGGTCAACCGACCCGCACAATACCGGCTACTCGTTCGACTCGACCGAACTGCCCGCCAACTCCGGCCGCGAATATCCGATGGGCAACCTCGGCCATCGCCCCGGCCCGAAGGGCGGCTACTTCCCCGTTCCGCCGATCGACTCCGAGCAGGACATGCGCGGCGAGATGCTGTCGATCATGGGCGATATCGGCCTTGAGCCAGAAAAGCACCACCATGAAGTGGCACCGGCCCAGCACGAACTCGGCCTGAAATTCTCCACGCTGACGGTCATGGCTGACCGGATGCAGCTCTACAAATACGTGATCCACCAGGTCGCCGCTTCTTACGGCAAAACCGCGACCTTCATGCCCAAACCGATGTTCAAGGACAACGGCTCTGGCATGCACGTTCACCAGTCGATCTGGAAAGGCGGCAAGCCGCTGTTCGCAGGCGACAAGTATGCTGATCTCTCCGAGATGTGCCTCTACTACATCGGCGGCATCATCAAGCACGCCAAGGCGCTGAACGCGATCACCAACCCGTCGACCAACTCCTACAAGCGTCTGGTCCCAGGCTATGAAGCGCCTGTGATGCTGGCTTACTCGGCCCGCAACCGGTCTGCCTCGATCCGTATTCCCTACGGCTCGAACCCGAAGGCAAAGCGGATCGAAACCCGCTTCCCGGACCCGATGGCAAACCCTTACCTCGCCTTCGCAGCCCTGCTGATGGCAGGCCTCGACGGGATCGAAAACAAGATCCATCCTGGCGACGCGATGGACAAAGACCTCTACGATCTGCCGCCGGCGGAAGCCAAGGCGATCCCGCAGGTTTGCGGCTCGCTGCGTGAAGCGCTGGCAGCCCTCGACGCCGACCGCGCCTTCCTCAAGAAAGGCGGCGTGTTCGACGACGACCAGATCGATGCGTATATCGAGCTGAAAATGGAAGAGAACATGCGTTACGAACTCCATCCGCACCCGGTCGAGTTCGACATGTACTACAAGAACTAGAACGCGGGGTTTTAGTTCTGGGCAGAGGCCGGCATCTTCGGGTGCCGGCCTTTTCCTTGCCGCAAAGGCATGGCACGCCATGCTTCATGACCTTCCTGAAACTTGCGCTGCTTTACGGCGCCCACCTGTTCTGGCCGTTTGCCCTGCTCTGCCTGTGGGGAATCCTCCGCGGACGGGGGGCCGGCCGCGCCATCGCTGCCATAGCGCTCACTCTCTCCCTCCCCCTTGCCTGGGCGCGCTTCATAGAACCGCGCCTTCTGAATGTGCACGAGGAGACAATCCTGTTGCCAGGCGCGAGCCTGGCGTCCCCCTCCATCCGTATCGCACTTTTTGGTGACCCGCATATCGGCATGTTCCCGAATGCCATACCGGTGGAGCGCATCGTCAAACGTATCAATGCGCAGGGTGTTGACGCAGTCTTCCTGGCGGGCGACCTCACCTATCATCCGAAGCCGGAGGACATCCCCGAAGACTTCGCGGCACTGGCTGACCTCAACGCGCCGTTATTCGCAGTTCTGGGCAATCATGATGTGGGGTTTCCAGGCGAGAACCTGACCGAGCCGCTGATGCGGGCACTCCACGAATCCGGAGCGCACGTCGTGCATAACCGGGCGCTGGAGACCGTGATTGCCGGACAGAGCGTGATTGTCTCTGGCGCATCAGACCTTTGGGAGCGGCGCCAGGATTTCGAGTTTCACGCCAGCCTGCCGGAGGGCGTTCCCGTCATTCTGCTCACGCACAATCCGGATACGGCGCTCACTGTTCCGGACACGTTTCACTATGACCTGATGCTGGCCGGGCATACGCATGGCGGACAGGTGCGCCTGCCAGGCATCTATCAGCACATCCTGCCTGTAACCGGGCCGTTTGACAGAGGCCTGCACCGCTTCCAGTCTTCGTCTGGCGAACGGCTGATCCATGTAACCACCGGCACAGGCATGACCACCGTGCCGATGCGTTTCCTGATGCCGCCGCGGATTGACGTATTGACGGTGCATCTGCCGGAAACTGATATATCACACTCCGCAGATTGAACCGATCCGCGTGGGGGCCGTTGGGCAGGGATACTGCCAGTTGAGGGAGACAGCCATGACACTTCTTTACAGGCTTGTCGGCGTGCTGCTCATTCTCGTGGGTTTACCTCTGTTCTGGACGCCGGTGCCGATTGGCGCAGTGCTTATCCTGGGGGGCATGGCGCTGCTGGTGGCCAATTCTCCTGCCGCACGCAGATGGCTGCTTCGCCGCCGCGAGCGCCATCCCCGCCTCGACCGGTGGATGGAAAGGTCGGAGAAATACATGCCCCCTGCTTTTGCCCGCATCCTGCGTCGGACGAGCCCCCGCGACAGCTGAGCCGGCAAAGAGAACGCCCGCCGCGGCAGGACCGGGCGGGCGCCTTTGTAATGCTTTCAGCCGGAGGATCAGCCTGCTTCGGTCTGGCTCTTGGAGGCGTGGACGTAGAGTGGCTCGGCATTGCCGTCGACGACTTCGGCGTTGATGACCACTTCTTCCACGCCGCGCAGGTTTGGCAGCTCGAACATGGTGTCGAGCAGGATGGACTCCATGATCGACCGCAGGCCGCGGGCGCCGGTCTTGCGCGTGATGGCGCGGCGGGCAACAGCCACCAGCGCTTCAGGCGTGAAGGTCAGCTGAACGCTCTCCATGTCGAAGAGGCGCTGATACTGCTTGAGCAGGGCGTTCTTCGGCTGGGTGAGGATCTGGATAAGGGCTTTCTCGTCCAGGTCTTCGAGCGTTGCCAGAACCGGCAGACGGCCGATGAATTCCGGGATGAGGCCGAACTTCTGAAGGTCTTCAGGCTCGACTTCACGGAGCGTTTCGCCGACGCCGCGCTCTTCACCCGTCTTGATGGTGGCACCAAAGCCGATCGAGGCGTTCTCACCGCGCGCGGCGATGATCTTCTCGAGGCCAGCAAATGCGCCGCCGCAGATAAACAGGATGTTCGTCGTGTCGACTTGCAGGAATTCCTGCTGGGGATGCTTGCGGCCGCCTTGCGGAGGAACGGCGGCAACCGTGCCCTCCATGATCTTTAGCAGCGCCTGCTGTACTCCCTCGCCCGACACGTCACGCGTGATCGAGGGGTTGTCCGACTTGCGGGAGATCTTGTCGATTTCATCAATATAAACGATGCCGCGCTGGGCGCGCTCGACGTTATAGTCAGCCGACTGGAGCAGCTTGAGGACGATGTTTTCCACGTCCTCGCCGACATAGCCGGCTTCGGTGAGCGTGGTGGCGTCAGCCATGGTGAAAGGCACATCCAGGATACGCGCCAGTGTCTGCGCCAGCAGCGTCTTGCCGCAGCCTGTTGGGCCGACGAGCAGGATGTTGGATTTCGACAGTTCCACGCCATCGGTCTTTCCGGCGTGAGAAAGGCGCTTGTAATGGTTATGCACAGCGACCGAGAGGATGCGCTTGGCATAGCGCTGCCCAATCACATAATCGTCGAGCACATCGCAGATTTCCTGCGGTGTCGGCACGCCATCACGGGACTTGATCGCAGAGGTTTTGTTTTCCTCGCGGATGATGTCCATGCAGAGTTCGACGCATTCATCGCAAATGAACACGGTCGGCCCTGCAATGAGCTTTTTGACCTCATGCTGGCTCTTCCCGCAGAAGGAACAGTACAGTGTGTTCTTTGAATCGCCGGAGCCGTTTGGTTTGGTCATGCGGTCCTCACTGCCATACAAGGCTTAACGCGGGCTTTAAGCCCCTGCCAAGCATGGTCTTTTTCTAGACAATAAGCCTGTTCGCCTGCCCTGCAAGGGCTGGGCCACACCTCGATCCCCAGGGGATTATTTCTCGTCTTCAGCGGTGCGGCGTTCATAAACCTTGTCAACAATCCCGAATTCCATGGCTTCTTCGGCCGTTAGGAAGGTGTCGCGATCGAGCTTTCTTTCAACTACATCGTATTCTTGGCCTGTGTGCCGGACGTAAATATTGTTCAACCGACGCTTGAGTTCGATGATTTCCTCGGCATGGCGCTCGATATCTGTCGCAACGCCCGAATATCCGCCAGATGGCTGATGCAGCATCACACGGGCATTTGGCAGCGCGATGCGCATGCCTTTTTCCCCTGCGGCAAGCAGGAGCGAGCCCATCGAAGCGGCCTGGCCAATGCACACTGTGGAGATCGGGCAGCGGACATATTGCATGGTGTCGTAGATCGCCAGGCCCGAAGAGACGTAGCCGCCGGGGCTGTTGATATACATGGCGATCTCGCGCTTCGGGTTCTCCGATTCGAGGAACAGAAGCTGCGCGGTGATCAGGGACGCGATGCCATCATCGATCCCGCCGGTCACGAAAATGATCCGCTCCTTGAGGAGGCGGGAGAAGATATCAAACGCGCGCTCACCACGGCTCGTCTGTTCGACGACCATCGGAACAAGGTTGAGAGCGGTCTGAAGTGATGTCGACATAAAAATGACCTTGTGGATCAGGGCTGAATCGCCGCCTGCAGGATTGGCAGAAGCCTGTATATTTGTCCATTCGCTGGCCACTGCAAGGCCGCGCCTGCTGTGGAATAGCGTGTAATCCCTAACGGAACGGCCACGGACCGCAACCACTGGGCAAAGCCGCCGCCGGATTGTTCATAAAAGCGGAGTAGTCTGCGATCACTTTGCCTCTCTGATTGTCGCTCAGGAGGACGTGGTAGCCATCCGGATAATAGACGGTGCGGACGCTGGGCGGGAAGCGTTTGAGGGTGCGCCGGGGCCCGTCAGGCAAGACAACCTGATCACGGGCGCCATAGGAGGCAAGCACGGGCAGACCCGCCGGAAGGTGGCTTGCCGCTTCATGCGCCCGCTCCATCAGGGTGACAACGCCGGCAATCTGATCGACGCGGTTTTCTCTGGCATGCAGCGGATCGGCATCCTGAAGGGCGAGGAACTCGGCATTGTCGGACATCTGCGGTTTTACGAAAGCGGGCGGCCGCAGGATCAGGCTCGGACTCACTGAATTCATGAACCTCAGCGACCCTGCATAGGCAGGGTTCAGCGCGCCCCAACCACTGAGGCCGGGACCAGAAAGGATCAGCCGGTCTGCGTCAGGGGGGCGATCCGATGCAAAAGCGGTCATGGCGACCGCTGACCCCATCGAGATGGCAACCACCGTCAGCGTCGCCTTTGGATGGCGCGCCCGGGCAAGACTGACGGCCGTGCGCAGGTCTTCGCGCATCAACTCCTCGTCTGGCCAGAGGCCCCGTTCGGCTGACCGGCCAAAGCCTCGCTGGTCGTACGCATAGACAGCCCTCCCCTCTGCGGCCCATTCCGGAGCGGCAAGGCGAAATTCACCGGCATAATTGTTCATGCCGTGAACGCCGACGATGACGTGTTCTGGCGAGGCGCGGCCACCTGGTTTCCAGACCGTCAGGCCAAGACGCGCCCCGTCATGGGCGAGCATCGCCGCTTCTTTATCAAGGAAGGCTGGCATCAGCACGCGACGGGTGGGCGGTCTGCCGACGCCCAATGCGTGCAGTTTTCGCGGAAGGGCCATTCGCCCTCCCCGCTGGGCAGGGCGGCGGCGGGGTCTTTCATGAACGCCAGATAGTCTGCGTGCACCCGTTCGGCCTGAAGGTCGCGCAGCAGCATGTGGTAGCCATTGGGATAATAGACCGTGCGGACAAAGGACGGGAGGATGTCTGCCGCCCGGCGCACCCCGTTCTCCGGGATGACGATGTCCCGCGCGCCATAGGAAATCAGCGTCGGGACATTCGGCTTGAGACGGGCCGCGGCCGTGTTGGCGTTCTCCATCAGGGCGACGAGCCCATACACCTGGTCGATCCGCGTCCTGTAGGTCATGTGGGGGTCAGACCATGTCCGGCGCAGCATGGCGTTGTTGTCGGATGGTTCGATCTTGACGAGACCAACGGGCGGCACGACGAGCCAGTCCGGATTGGCATGGGCAGTGGCCCAGAGGCTGACCCGGTAGAGCGGGTTGATGGCGCCCCAGCCGCGAAGCCCCGGCCCGGAGACGATCAGCCGGTCTGCTTTTGGCGGCCGGTCTGACCCGAAGGCGGTGAGCGTTACCGAGCCGCCCATGGATATGCCCACGACCGTGATGATGGCATCAGGATGGCGCGCGCGGGCGACATCGACTGCCGTGCGCAGGTCTTCCCGCAGCAACTCCTCTTCCGGCCAGATGCCCTTGTGCGGCGAGCGGCCAAAACCGCGCTGGTCATAGGCATAGGTGGTGACGCCGTGCCTCGCCCAGTAAGGGGCGGCCATGTGGAAGGCATTGGCATAGTCATTCATGCCGTGGACACCGACAACGACATAGTCGGGGTTCACGGTGCCCTCTGCGGGCCACACAGTGAGCCCAAGACGAGCACCGTCCTGGGCGATGAACTGGTTTCTTTCCGGGATAAAGGCAGGCACGACCTGCGCCGAAGGGCTGAGCGCACCTTGTGTGACGGGCGTTGCGCAGGCCGCGACCGCCACAGACAAGGCGGCAACGACAAGTGAGGCCAGCCGCAGGGCGGCCCCGGAGAACGGGCGGAAGACAGCGGGCAGAGCAGCAATCGTCATCATGAGATCCATATAGTGCGCCGCCATGATCGCACTAGCCGATGAATGGCGCGTGACGGAGCGGGCGTTATTTTGCCCAGAGCCCGCGCGCACGGCAACATCCTTGCCGCAGCCTGCCCTGAATGACCGGTTGCTTGCCCCTGAGCGCCTGTCATGCGAGACCGGGCCATCGAAGATTCCAGACGGGGAACCCGTTCACATGAACCTGAAACATCTTACCATCACAGCCGCTGCGCTTGCGCTGGTTGCCTGTAGCCCTTCATCGCCGGCTCCTGAGACACCCGCCCCTCCAGCCGAAGAGCTGTTGCTGCCGCTGCCGGAAGCCACCGTGCCTGAAATCACGGCGCGTGACATTGCCGTGCGCGTGAAGACGCTGGCCGATGACATTTTCGAGGGCCGCGGCCCCGGAACACCGGCGGGCGAAGCCTCGGCCGCCTGGATTGCCGCTGAACTCGCGCGCATCGGGCTTCAGCCGGCAGGCGACGATGGCAGCTGGTATCAGCAGGTGGCGATGGTCAACCAGACCGTCGATCCGGCCACCTCCAGCCTCGTTCTGACCTGGCCCGACCAGGAAGAGCTGTCGCTGGGCCTGAAAGACCAGGCCGTGGTGTGGACCAAGCGCCAGAACACAGACCACATCTCCTTCGAGCCCAGCGACGTGGTCTTCGTCGGCTATGGCGCCGTTGCCCCTGAATATGGCTGGGATGACTATGCCGGCCAGGATTACACCGGCAAAACCGTGCTGATCCTCGTCAACGATCCCGGTTTTGCGACCGGTAACCCCGATCTCTTCAACGGCAAGGCCATGACCTATTATGGCCGCTGGACCTACAAGTTCGAAGAAGCCGCCCGTCAGGGCGCGACCGCCGCCATCGTCATCCACGAGACCGAACCGGCCGCCTATGGCTGGGATGTTGTGGCCAATTCCTGGACCGGCGCGCAGTCTGACCTCGTGCGGCCCAATGGCGGGGAAGATCGCGCCATGATGGAAGGCTGGGTTCAACGCGACATCGCCGTGGAAATGTTCGCCAAGGCAGGCCTTGACTTTGAAGCCATGAAGACGGCCGCCAGGACACGCGGTTTTCAGCCGGTCGCCCTTGAAGGTGTCAAGGCGCGCGGTGAGATCCACCAGACCATCGACAGGCTGGAGAGCCGGAATGTGATCGGTATTCTGCCGGGCACCACGGCTCCAGACGAGTATGTTCTGTACACGGCCCACTGGGATCATCTCGGCATGAAGACAGGCGCCCCCGGCGAAGACTTCTACGCAGACCAGATCTTCAATGGCGCGGTCGACAATGCGACCGGAGCCGCAGGCATCCTGGAGATTGCCGAAGCGATGAAAGCCCAGACGCTGGATCGCTCGATGATGTTCCTGTTCGTGACACTGGAAGAATCCGGCCTTCTGGGCTCTGAATACTTTGCCAACAATCCGACGGTGCCCCTGAATAAAATCGTCGCGGGCGTGAACATCGATGGCGCACTACCGATGGGCCGGACGAAAGACATGACCGTCGTTGGCTTTGGCGCCTCCGAGCTTGAGGATCTCCTCAAGGATGTGCTCGTCGCATATGATCGCGTCATCACCCCCGACGGCCGCCCGGAGGCTGGCTATTTCTACCGCTCCGACCACATCTCGCTCGCCAAGAAAGGCGTGCCGATGCTGTATGCCGGCGAAGGCGAAGACAAACGTGAGGGCGGGGTTGCCGCCGGTCGGGCAGCAGCCGCTGCCTACACGGCTGAACGCTATCACAAGCCGATGGACGAATACTCCGACGACTGGGATCTCTCCGGTTTCCAGGAAGACCTGCAAGCGCTGTATGATGTGGGGCTTCGCATCGCGAACTCCGACGCCTGGCCAACCTGGTATCCTGGCAACGAGTTCGAAGCGGTCCGCAAAGAAAGCCTCGCCGGTGAGTAAGCCGGCGGGCCTTTCCGCTGTCACGCAGTAACAACAGGAAACAGAGGCTGCATGCTCTCCTATCAGCATGGCTTTCACGCCGGAAATCGCGCGGACGTCCTGAAGCATGCGGTGCTCGACACCCTGCTTCGGGCGGCTGCGGCCGGGCCGCGGCCTTTGTTTTACGTTGAAACGCACTCCGGACGCGGACGGTATGACCTGACCAATGCCCAGGCCCGCAAGCGCGGCGAGTCCGATGATGGCGTGATTGCCCTGATGAAGGGCAAGGCCCCACCCCCTCTTTCGGGTTGGATGGAACTCGTCAACGCAAGAGGGATGAAGGACTATCCGGGCTCCCCCGCCTTGGCGCAGACCTTGCTGCCGAAGTCAGCCCGTATGGTGCTGTTTGAACTCCACCCGCAGGAAAATGCTGCCCTCACCGACGCGATGACAGGTGATGACCGTATCCGAATACAAAAGGCAGATGGCTATACTGGCGCTCTGAGGCTGGCGCCGCGCGCCGGCGAGCAGATGGTCGTGCTGGTAGACCCCAGCTATGAAACGCATCGCGATATCGAGGCGCTGGCGCTGTGGACGCCCAAGGCACTGAAACGCTGGCCGGGCGCCCTGTTGATCCTGTGGCTTCCCCTTTTCCGGGATGGACGTGAGGCGGAGTTCGGGGAGTATCTTGCGACGCTCGGCGATGCGATGATCGTGGGGGCACGCTGGCCGGTTGCGGTTGGCACAGAGAGCTCCATTGAAGGGTCCGCTATGGTCGCGTTCGGAGCGCCTGCCGAAGCACGCAAAAAGTGCGAGGCAATTGCCGCAAGCCTGGAGAGCTACTGGGCGAACAGCTGAAGCCTGCCGCCAGACCGTTTCCTATTCGGCATTGGCGAGGGTCTGGGGACGCCGCAGCGCACTGCCATACTCTTCATAGCGGCCGCCGAATGCAAAGACGATCATGCCGACGCCCCGGCAAACCGTGTAACAGCGGCTGAGGATCGCGCGTTTGTCACGGCCAAGTGTGGCAATCACAGTCCCTGTAACGAGCAGGGCGCCCGATAGTGTGCGAAGGACGCCATTACAGCCCGCCTTCAGCCTGGCGACGGGCAAGGATGTGTTCCGGCCTGCGATCAGGGCATCGGTGACGCCATAACGATACCAGCGGCGAAAGAGCCAGCCGATCCGCGCGCGGTCCTCCGGAACATGCTCAAAAACCGCAGCGTCCTTGGTCTGGGTAAGACGGTGCCCCTGATCGCGCATCTGAAGGAAGAACAGCGTGTCCTCTCCCCCCGTCTTGGAGAGCCGCGGATCGAAGGACAGGTCCAGATCGCGCACAACCTTCATGTCTATCAGGCTGTTGCCGCTGCCGCCAGGTTCAGTCCGGTCACAGTCTTCGGTGATCTCGATCGCGTGGACGTTCCACTCGCGCATCCATTGCGGAGCGCTATCGGCATAAATCGACCAGACCGGCCCGAATACGGCCGCAGCCTTTGTCTCTTCATACCGGCCGACAAGCGCAGCCAGCCAGCCAGGGGCCGCAAATTCGTCATCATCAATAAAGGCAAGCAGATCGAAATCAGCGGCCATCTGCAGCGCATGATTGCGCACATGTGTCACGCCGGGCGCTGTTTCCATTTCATAGGACAGGGGCATGGAAAACCTGGTCTTCCACTTTTCCACAACAGGGCGTGCGCCAGCCGATTTGTCATTGTCGATGATAACCACGCTGACATCGGCATTGTCTGGTTGGACAAGCTTGTTCAGGCTGTCGAGCAACCGCTCCAGCATTTCATTGCGCCGGTAAGTCGGCACAGCGACCAGTACTTTCCTGCGTTCTGACTGACTGCGAGGGGTCAAATTCGCTCTCCATTGACTGGGCCGGGACACAATCCTGAGAACCCGTCTGTATCACGATCCATTCCAGAGAACGGAGGCAAATGCAGCCGATCAGGGCAATTGGGGCCAGCTTTGCCCCTCAGGATGCAATTTCCGGGCCTAATATCCTGACACAAAGCGGAACGGGGCGACCCAAAATGAGCCGCCCCGTCCAATATTGATCTCACGCGTAGAAAGCGGCGGGCTTATTCAGCCGCAACAGCCACGTCTGCGGCCGAGAGTTCCGTATAGCGCTTCAGGTGATGATCGACATTCCCGAATTCGGAATCGATCATGGTAAGGCGCTTGAAGTAATGGCCGATGGCAAGCTCATCGGTCATGCCCATGCCGCCATGAATCTGGATCGACTGCTGGCCAACGAACCGGCCACCCTGGCCAATGCGAACCTTGGCAGCCGAAGCGGCTTTCTTGCGCGTCACTTCATCTTCTTCGAGCTTCAGAGTGGCCATGTAGGTCATCGAGACCGATTGCTCATGCTCGATGAACATGTCGGCCATACGGTGCTGGAGAACCTGGAACTTGCCAATCGGCGTGCCGAACTGTTTCCTTGTCTTGGAGTATTCCACCGTCTGGGCGTTGGCCACTTTCATTGCGCCGCACGCTTCGGCGCAGAGCGCTGCGATGGCTTCATCGGTGACTTTCTCGACGAGGCCGAGGCTGTCGGAGGGATCGCCGATAACGGCCTCTGCACTGACCGTGACGTTGTCAAAGTAGACTTCCGATGCGCGGCGGCCATCAACCGTCGGGTAGTCACGCGTGGTGACGCCCTTGGCATCTTTCGCAACGATGAACACGCCCACGCCCTTGGCGTCGCGGCGGCCACCGGATGTCCGTGCCGTGACGATCAGGTGCGATGCCCAGGGCGCGCCGATCACGACAGCCTTGTGTCCGGAGATCTTCCAGCCGCTGCCATCTTTCGTGGCGGTGGTTTCGAGGTCAGCCAGGTTGTAGCGGCCTTTGGGCTCGGCATACGCGAAGGCAAACACACGCTCGCCCGAGATGAGCGCAGCCAGGTGATCCTGCTTCTGAGCATCCGTACCGGCTTTCAGGAAGCCGCCCGCAAGGATGACCGTCTGAAGGAACGGCTCGACCACGAGGCCTTTACCGAACTCTTCCATCACGACCATCGCATCAATCGGACCGCCGCCGAGACCGCCATCTTCTTCCGAAAAGGGCGCTGCCAGCAGGCCGAGCTCAGCGAACTGGGCCCACATTTCAGGACGCCAGCCGTCTTTTGAGGCGACAACCTTGCGGCGGGTGTCGAAATCATACTGGTCCTTGATCAGCCGTGCGAGGCTGTCGCGGATCATTGTCTGTTCTTCGGTGAAATTGAAATCCATGGATGTAATCTCCTCCCTGCCCCGTTGCCTTAAAGGCCGAGGATCATCTTGCTGATAATGTTGCGCTGGATCTCGTTCGATCCGCCATAAATGGATGTCTTGCGCATGTTGAAGTAGCTGTCGGCGCTGAAGTTCGAATAGTCAGGCCCGACGCCGACTTCATTGGTGCCGTCATGCATCATTCCGCGAGCATAAGGCGCGCCGTAATTGCCGACAGCTTCCAGAGTAAGCTCTGTCAGGCGTTGTTGAATCTCGGTGCCCTTGATCTTGAGGATAGAGCTTTCCGGGCCGGGGCCTTTGCCCGCAGCTTCGGATGCCAGCGTACGCAGCTCCGTGAATTCGAGCGCGGTGAGATCGATCTCAAGCTGGCTGATCTTGCGGGCAAACTCGTCTGTCTTGATCAGCGGCGTGCCGTCCAGCGTTTCCTGGGTCGCGATCGAGCGCAGACGCTCAACGCCACGCTTGGAGCGGGCAACACCGGCGATGCCCGAACGCTCGTGCGCGAGCAGGAACTTCGCATACGTCCAGCCTTCGTTTTCTTTGCCGACGAGGTTTTCGACAGGCACGCGGACATCGGTGAGCCAAGTTTCGTTCACTTCATGTGTGCCGTCGATCAGCTTGATCGGGCGCACTTCGATGCCGGGCGTTTTCATGTCGACGAGAATGAAGGAGATGCCTTCCTGGGCCTTTGCCGACGGGTCGGTGCGGCAGAGGAAGAAGCCCCAGTCAGCGTGCTGAGCGAGCGTCGTCCAGGTTTTCTGGCCGTTGAGGATGTAATGGTCGCCGTCGCGGACAGCCGTGGTCTTGAGGCTGGCAAGGTCAGAGCCGGCACCCGGCTCGGAATAGCCCTGCGCCCACCACACATCACCGGAAAGAATGCCGGGCAGGTGTTTCGCCTTCTGCTCTTCATTGCCGAAGGTGTAGATAACCGGACCAACCATGGAGACGCCGAAGGGCAGCGGCATCATCGCATCAACGCGCGCGTTCTCTTCCGACCAGATGTAGCGCTGGGTCGAGGTCCAGCCTGTGCCGCCGTATTTCTTCGGCCATGCCGGGGCAGACCAGCCCTTCTTGCCGAGGATCTTGTGCCAGGCGAGGAATTGCTCGCGCGTCAGGTCTTCCCGGTTACCGAGCCCGACGAGCTCCTTTGGGTAATTGTCACGAATAAAGCTGCGCACTTCATCACGGAAGGCGATCTCTTCGGGTGAAAATTCGAGGTTCATGGACGTTCGCTCCTGGATCTGCCTGTTTGGTCCCGGCACTTCATTTCTGTATGTCAGCCATTCCTATTCGCTGACAAGGTGACGCGCACGTAAACGTAAAGAATGCCGCACGTTTCCCTACGTCACCCGCTAGCGGGCTTGCCCAAGAATGGCGCGCAGGCCGTCTTGAGAAGTCCCACAGCCGTAGCTGAACCAAGCCCGCTCCCCGTCTGGAATTCAAGCTGCACCAACGGCTTCAGGCCGATGCGCTCAAGCGCGGCTTCATGCGCCGGGCGCTGTGTGATGTGGGAAGCAAGGCAATGGCTGACCGCTTCAGCTGAAACGGCGTGTACGATACCCGCAGCAATGGTGGTCGCAAAGCCATCAAGCAATACAGGTATCCCTTGATGGCGCGCGGCTATGATTGCGCCGACACAGGCCGCAATTTCCCGGCCGCCGAGGCAACGCAGGGATTCAAGAGGGTCTGAGAGGTGGCCGCGGTGAACCTTCAGGGCAGCACTGACCAGATCTACCCGCTTTTGCGATAACCCGGCAGGCGTCTGTGCGCTTGGCCGGACCCAGTATTCCGGCGAGCCGCCATACAGCGCGCAGGCTACAGCAGCCGCAACTGTCCCGACGCCTGCTCCCGATACAGCGATTGCAAGCAGGTCCGGATTGTCCTCAACCGCCTCAAATCCAAAAGCGATCGTAGCGGCGCATTCGCGCTCCGACATGGCGGCTGTTTCCGCAATGCTGGGTGTGGGCTTGTCGAGTGCCAGTTCAAACACACGGACGTTCGCGCCAACCTGAGCCGCGATCGCCGAAAGTGGCGCCCGTCCGGATTTCAAAGCTTCGATATGCGCACGAGTATCCTCGTTGGAGGATAGAGAAACACCCGATTCGACCAGGCCATGAGAACCGGCGAAGATTGCCAGCGTCGGCTTCTCGATACGCGGCGGGAAGCGGCGCTGCCAGGTAGCCAGCCATTCCGCAGCCTCGCCAAGGCGGCCGAAGTCACCTTCCCGGCCCATGCCCAGAAGCGCCTGATGCACCTTCCGGCCCGCTTCCGGATCGGTTTCAACCGGCTTCAGGATCAGGTCGCGGACGTCGTCCAGGGGAGACTTGCTCCGGGTGGCCTCACTCAAGGTTATAATCTCCTGTTACCGAAAAAGCCGTCAATCTTAATTATGGCAGATAAGATACACGCCGTCTGGCAAGGATTTATTTCATCCTCACCTGTAGAACTTGCACTACAGCCCGCCACCAGTATGGGTTACTCGTATAATGACAGAGATTGAGCCGATAAAGAGCCCGTGCATCAAGGTGTGTGCTGTTGATGGCCAGACAGGGCTCTGCCTCGGTTGCGGACGGACCTTGCCGGAGATCGGCTCCTGGACACGGCTTGGGCCGGATGCGCGGGAGGCGGTAATCTCCTCGCTGCCGGAACGGATTGAACGGCTGAAAGCCCTCGGAAAACGGTGACGGGAATGGGTGCTGGAAAGATATTGTCCCTGATAGCCACTGCGGTTGCCATCGCAATGGTCATCGGCCTGTATCTTGAGCCCAAACTGCGTGAAGCGGAATATCAGGCCGCACTGGAGCGTCAGCGCGAGTCCAAGAATGTCGTCGCCGCGGCAGCTTCAGAGCCGACCTCGTCGATACATACCCGCGCTGCATATATTGAACGCGAAGCAGATGGGCACTACTGGACCCGCGCCGATGTCGAAGGCACGGAAGTGAAGTTCATGGTGGATACCGGCGCCAGCATCGTCGCCCTTACCTACCGCGATGCCCAACGCCTTGGGCTTCAACCAGACATGCTGACCTACGATTCGGAAATCCGGACAGCCGGCGGGATCACCTATGGCGCGCCCGTTACCCTCGACAGCATCCGCATCGGGCGTGTCGAGGTCGAGAGCGTCAACGCGGTCGTCCTGCGCAGCGAACTGGAGCAATCTCTACTTGGCATGACATTCCTCAGCGAACTGAACTCTTACGAGTTCCGCAGAGGCCAGTTGATCATACGCCAGTAATCGGCTTGCCATCCGCGCCGCGGCCGACACCGATCTCCCAGGCAAAGCGCTGATCGTCCCCTGCCCAGCGGGCATAGGTCACACGGCCGTCCAGCCCCGCCGCTTTCATCAGATCCCTGTACCAGTTTTCCGTGCCGGCATTCAGCCTGTGAGGGTGAACACCCCACAGGAGGCACGCCTGGCGCAGACGCTGATCGTCCAGCGATCCGTAAAGAATGGGCACGGCGCCGCGCACCCGCGCAAACCGCGCGAGCCGCTCAAAAGCGCCGGTCCGCAGGGCAAGCGCTGCGGCGCCTTCTGCCTCGGCCATGGTCAGGGCCGCCTGGGCGACAATGTCGATGGCGTTATCTGCCTGCCCCTCCCCGCAGAATTCTGCCAGCGAGCGGCGATAGTCATCGGCGCCTTCGGTCGCCCGGATGATGCGCGACATGATCGCGACGGCCGTTGCCGGGTGGCGGCCCACGGCGGTCTCTGCCGAGAGCATCACAGCGTCGGCGCCCTGATAGATGGCGGTCGCCACATCGGAAGCTTCGGCGCGCGTGGGCGCGGAGTTCTCGATCATCGATTCCAGCATCTGCGTCGCTACGATGACCGGGCGCCCCAAGGCGCGGGCAGCCCGCACAATGCGGCGCTGGATGACGGGCACTTCCTCAGGCGCAAACTCAACGCCCAGATCGCCGCGTGCCACCATGACGGCATCAGCGGCCTCAACAATGGCGTCCAGATTGGCGATCGCGGCGGGCTTCTCAAGTTTGGCAACCAGCGGCGCGCGCCCGGCAATGATCGCCTTGACCTCCTCGACATCTTCCACTGTCTGGACGAAGGACAGCGCGACAATATCCACCCCGATTTCCAGCGCAAAGAGAAGATCGGCGCGGTCCTTTTCCGTCAGCGCGCGAACGGGCAGCGCCTTGCCGCGCACGGTGAAGCCCTTCTTGTCGCCCAGCTTGCCGGGCACCTCGGCGCGCACGCGCGGCTCACTGCCGCCGGAGATGACCGTGAAGATCAGCTTGCCATCATCGGCCAGGATCGTGTCGCCCTCTTCCAGGATGGCAACAATTTCGGCATGCGGCACGGGGATCGTTTCGGTGTCCGGCGCGGTCTCTCCCACGATGATACGGTATTCCTTGCGGAAGCCGAGCTTGAGCGTGCCGCCGTCAAACTTGCCCACCCGCACTTTCGGCCCTTGCAGGTCTGCCAGCGTGGCAAGCGGCCAGCCGACGGCCGCCTCAGCGGCCCGCACAGCGTTCAGCGCTTCAAGATGGGCGGCATGCTCGCCATGGCTGAAATTCAGCCGGAACACATCCACGCCCGCCTGCGCCAGCGCGCGCACTTCTTTGGGCGACCGGCTGCCCGGCCCAAGCGTCGCGATGATCTTGGCGTTCTCACCTTGCAGCTTCTGCATGCTCATGCGTGAGTATCCCCATTACCTTGCGTAATCATACACACCCCTAGGCGACTCGGCGTGCTCCGGCCAGCGCGGCGACCGGGAAAGCTGCAATCAGGCCACCGCGTCCGCCATCACGAATGGATCATAGGCAAGGATCGGAGCAAGCCAGCGCTCTGCCATCCGCGTGTCCCAGCCCTTGCGGAGCGCATAGTCGGCCACCTGATCCCGGTCGATCCGGCCGACAGCGAAATAGGCGCTCTTGGGATGGGAGAGATAAAGGCCGGATACGCTGGAAGCGGGCATCATCGCATAGCTGGATGTCAGCTCCACGCCGATCCGCTTTTCAGCCTCCAGCAGACGGAAGAGAGTCGCCTTTTCCGTGTGATCAGGCTGGCAGGGATAACCCGGCGCAGGCCGGATGCCCTGATATTTCTCCGCGATCAGCTCTGCCGAAGCGAGCGCTTCGTCCGGCGCATAGGCCCAGAGTTCCCGCCGCACCTTTTCGTGCATGTATTCGGCCATCGCCTCGGCAAACCGGTCAGCCAAGGCCTTGACCATGATGGAGGAATAATCGTCGCCCTTGGCAGCGAATTTCTGGGCAATGTCCTCAACTTCAGGGCCGGACGTGACACAGAAACCGCCAATCCAGTCATCGCCTTGCGGCGCAACGAAGTCTGCCAGGGCAAAGTTTGGCTGGCCATTGTCCTTCATCATCTGCTGACGGAGGGTCAGGAAGGTTTCGCCATTGGCGAGCTTCACGTCATCGCCGGCAGAATTTGCCTTCCAGAAGCCGACAACCGCCTTTGGCTTCAGCCAGCCTTCGCCGACCAGCTGCTGCATCATCCCCTGCGTATCCCGCCAGAGACTTGAGGCCGCCTCACCGACGATCTTGTCCTCAAGGATCGCCGGATAGCGCCCCGCCAGATCCCAGGCGGAGAAATAAGGCGTCCAGTCGATATAACGCGCTAGCGTGCCGAGATCGATGTCCTCGAAGGTCCGTACACCCTCATAGGTGGGCCTGGGCGGCGTGTAGCTTTCCCAGTCGAATTTGAGCTTGGCGGCGCGCGCCTCGGCAATCGGCACGCGCGGCTTGGGTGGGCCATCCTTGCGGGCCTCGCGCATCCGTTCATAACGCGCGCGCACTTCGCTGAGGAACACCGGGCGGTCATCATCGCTGAGCAGCGTGCTGACCACGCCCACCGCGCGGCTGGCATCCACCACATGCACAACCGGCGCTGAGCGGATCGCCGGCTCGATCTTCACCGCCGTATGCGCCGCGCTCGTCGTCGCCCCGCCGATCAGCAGCGGCTGAAGCATGCCCCGGCGCTGCATCTCGGAGGCGACATAGACCATTTCATCCAGGCTTGGCGTAATCAGGCCGGAGAGACCGATAATATCGGCCTTCTCGCGAACGGCCGCATCAAGGATTTTCTCGGCGGGCACCATCACGCCGAGATCGACAATATCATAGCCGTTACAGGCAAGCACGACGCCGACGATATTCTTGCCGATGTCATGCACATCGCCTTTCACCGTAGCGAGGATAACCTTGCCATTCGACTTGCGTTCAAGGCCGAGCTCACGTTTTTCGGCCTCCATGAAAGGCTCAAGCCAGGCGACCGCCTGCTTCATCACCCGCGCCGACTTCACCACCTGCGGCAGGAACATCTTGCCCGATCCGAACAGGTCTCCGACCACATTCATGCCCGCCATCAGCGGGCCTTCGATCACATGCAGCGGGCGCGCAACGCCAAGCCGCGCTTCTTCCGTATCCACATCAATGAACTCGGTGATGCCATGCACCAGCGCATGCTCAAGGCGTTTGGCGACGGGCCATTCGCGCCAGGCGAGGTCTTTGACCTGCACCTTGCCCTTTTGCCCTTTGAAGCGCTCTGCCAGATCGACCAGCCGGTCAGTCGCGTCGGCGCGGCGATTGAGGATCACGTCATCCACGGCGTCGCGCAGCTCCGGGTCGATATCGTCATAGATGTCGAGCTGTCCGGCGTTGACGATGCCCATGTCCATGCCGGCGGGGATCGCATAATAGAGGAATACAGAGTGCATCGCGCGGCGCACCGGCTCATTCCCCCGGAAGGAGAAGGAGACGTTGGAAAGGCCGCCAGA
This sequence comes from Alphaproteobacteria bacterium HGW-Alphaproteobacteria-18, assembly GCA_002841155.1. Classification (GTDB taxonomy): domain Bacteria; phylum Pseudomonadota; class Alphaproteobacteria; order Caulobacterales; family Hyphomonadaceae; genus Hyphomonas. Next base: position 7,655 of record PHEH01000012.1, on the reverse strand, counting down.
AATATGACACCCCGGGCAGGTCTGCCGGATCACGCGCGTCGCCTCGATGAAATCCAGGGCGTAGGTGTTGTGTTCCTCGATACCCGTAGCAACGGCGAAGACGTTGGGATCGAAGATGATATCCTCGGCGGGGAAGCCTACCTCTTCGGTCAGTATACGGTAGGCCCGCTGGCAGATCTCGATCTTGCGGGCGGCGGTGTCGGCCTGCCCCTGCTCATCGAATGCCATGACGACCACAGCCGCGCCATAGGAAAGGCACGCCCGCGCCTGCTCGCGGAACTTGTCCTCGCCCTCCTTCATGGAGATCGAGTTGACGATCGCCTTGCCCTGAACGCATTTCAGGCCCGCCTCGATAACTTCCCATTTGGAAGAGTCGATCATGATCGGAACACGGGCAATATCGGGTTCAGCGGCAATCAGGTTGAGAAAAGTGGTCATCGCCTGGACGCCGTCCAGCATGCCCTCATCCATGTTCACATCAATGACCTGCGCGCCGCTTTCCACCTGCTGGCGGGCAACGACCACGGCGTCACCATAGCGGCCTTCCGTGATCAGCTTCCGGAACGCGGCAGAACCGGTGATGTTTGTGCGTTCACCGATATTGATGAATGTGGCTGTAGCTGCTGTCATTTTCGCGACCTTCCGCGGTCGAGCGGCCAGTTGCCATCCGGGAGGATGTCAAAACCGTCCGTCTTCTGATTATAGATATAGATCCAAGCCTGCTCGCCGGTTTCAGTGCCCGATTCATCGAGGACAGGCACACGCACGCGCAGGTAAAGCGATGTGGCGGGGTCATCCGTCACGTCTTCAAATTCGTCCATGGCGGGAATGATGCCCGCATTCTTCAGGCGCCAGCGCACGCCATGGCAGAGCGTATCGCCCGCCACCACGCCGGGAAAGCCGCCAAGATCAAACATCCGCCCACGGAAGCGGCATGACCCGAGGAACTCCCCGGCCACATCTAACCCCAACTCATTGGGCGCCCCTGCGGCGCCCTGTTTCAGGAGGCCGTAGAAGATGAAGAGATCTCCGACCCGCACATCTGCTTGCGTCACGACGCCACCGTAAACGGCTCAAGCCCCGAGAGCCGCATGGCGCGCGTCAACTCCGGCACTTGGCGCGGCGCCGAAGATTTCACCGCCTGCGCAATCGCCGCAATATGCCCCGGCGAGGTGCCACAGCATCCGCCGAGAACGTTCACCAGGCCACTTTGCGCCCATTCTTTCAGATGCGCGGCGGTCTGATCCGGCGTCTCGTCATACTCGCCAAAAGCGTTGGGCAGGCCCGCATTGGGATAGGCAATGACGCGCGTATCGGCCACACGCGAAATTGACGCGACATGCTGGCGCATCAGATCGGCGCCCAGCGCGCAGTTGAGGCCGATGGCCCAGGGTTTGGCGTGACGCACCGAGTTCCAGAAGGCTTCGGCCGTCTGTCCACTGAGGGTTCGGCCGGAGGCGTCCGTAATCGTCCCGGAAATGATGATCGGCAGATCGATCCCCTTGTCCTGGCGCAGGTCAAGCAGCGCCTTGATCGCGGCCTTGGCGTTCAGCGTATCGAACACCGTCTCGATCAGGAACACATCGATGAACGGCGCCATCGCTTCGGCCTGCTCGTAATAGGCTTCGCGCACCTGATCAAAGGTGACGTCCCGATAACCCGGATCGTTGACGTTCGGGCTCAGCGACAGGGTCTTGTTCGTCGGGCCAATGGCCCCCATCACGCCGACCGGCCGCCCAAGCTCAGCTTCGGCCTTGTCGGCCACCTCGCGGGCAATCCGCGCGCCTTCCCGGGCGATTTCGGCAGCGATCGCCTCCATCTTGTAATCGGCCATGGCGATGGTCGTTGCAGAGAAAGTGTTCGTCTCCACAAAGTCCGCCCCCGCATCAATATATTTGCGGTGAATTTCACCGATCACATCGGGACGGGTGAGATTGAGAAGGTCATTATTGCCCTTCAGCGGGATTTCCCAATCGGCAAACCGGCTGCCACGAAAATCTTCCTCGGTCAGCTTGTAGTTCTGGATTTGCGTGCCCATCGCCCCATCGAGCACGAGGATGCGCTGGGTGGCGAGTTGCTCAAGGGCCTTGAAACGGTCTTTGCTGGTCATGGCTCAGGCGGCCTTTGCGGACTGGGGAGTGATGCCAAGAAGGCGGCAGGTGGAGAGCGCGAGGCCCGCGCGATTGAGCGTGTAGAAATGGAAATCCTGAACGCCCTCTGCCTGGAGTTTCCGGCAGAGGTCGGCGGCAACATTCGCAGTCACGAGGTCACGGGTTTCCTCGTCCTCATCGAGACCGTCATAGAGGGTATGCAGCCAGGCCGGGATCGACGATCCGCAGAGACCGGCAATACGTTTCAGGCCATTGAAATTTGGTTGCAGCATGATCCCCGGCACGATCGGCATGGTCACGCCCCCGGCCCGCGCCTTGTCGAGGAAAGCGAGATAGGTGTCGGGCTCGAAAAAGAACTGCGTGATGGCCCGGTCAGCGCCCGCGTCCTGCTTGGCCTTCAGAAAGGCGATCTCGGCATCCCAGCCTCGGCTTTCCGGATGCAGTTCGGGATAGCAGGAGACCGAAATCTCGAAACATTTACCCAGCTCCGGCCGGTGCTCCCTCAGCCCACGGATGAGATCAACCGAATCGGCAAACCCGCCAGGATGGGCTTCAAACTTTGCGCCCATGCCGGCGGGCGGATCGCCGCGGAGCGCCACGATATGCTTCACGCCCGCCTGCCAGTATTCCTCGGCAACGGCGAGCACTTCTTCCTTCGTGGCGGACACGCAGGTCAGGTGCGCGGCCGGGCGCAGCGCGGTTTCCGTGGCGATGCGGCGCACGGTGTCATGCGTGCGCTCCCGCGTGGAGCCGCCCGCGCCATAGGTCACCGAGACAAAGGCCGGGCTCATCGGCTCAAGACGCTGAACCGTCTCCCACAAACGTGCATTCATCGCCTCGGATTTGGGCGGAAAGAACTCGAACGAAACCCGGACCGGGTCTCTGGCGGTTTGTGACTGGATGGCCGGACGGTTCACGCGGCTTTCTCCCGAATAGCGGCGGCCTTTGAGGCGCGCCAGATTTTGACGGTCAGGCCCGGCGCGCTGTTTTCCGGCGGCGCAAAGCTCAAAGGCGCCTCCAGGTTGAGGCCGGCCTGTCCTGACCAGTTGGCCAGCGCGTCATGGCGCACACCCAGGCGGTGGTGGCCATGTTCGGCGCGCAGGAATTCCAGATCATGCGGGGCAAAATCAATCACCAGAAGTCGCCCGCCCGGGGCGAGCACGCGGCCCGCCTCGGCTATGGCGTCAGCCGGCGCGTCGAGGAAGTGCAGCACCTGATGGATGATCACCAGATCCGCGCTGGCATCGGCAAACGGCACCGCCGTGACATTGCCAAACCGCACACGGGCATTGCGGGCGTTCGCGCTGTCGAGATTCGCCCGCGCCACGGTCAGCATCCTGTGACTGAAATCAATGCCCTCCGCTTCCGCCGCAAAAGGCGCAAACAGGGCCAGCATCCGGCCGGTGCCGGTGCCGAAATCTATCAACCGCCGGAAGGGCCCCGGCCCGGCAAGTTCGAGCAGTGCGCGCTCGATGGCCTCATTGGGATAATGCAACGCGCGGACGGCGTCCCAGGTCTCGGCAATGCTGGAGAAATAGGCTGCAGCCGAGGCCGCCCGCCCGGCCATGACGGACCGCAGGCGCTCCAGGTCTGTCTCGAATTCGGGGACAGCCGGGCCGAGCGCCCTGAACAGCGTATCGAGCAGTTCCTTGCCGGGGCCGCTTCTGGCTGCGCGGTAAAAAACGAACGCGCCTTCCGGCAAACGCTCGGCAAGGCCTGCTTCCGACAGGGCCTTGAGGTGATGTGACAGGCGCGGCTGGCTCTGTTCCAGCACCTGCACCAGTTCACCGACCGACAGATCCTGATGGCGCAGAAGGGCCAGCAGGCGCAGCCGCGTAGGCTCACCCGCAGCCCTCAGCCGCTCAAGAAGACCATCAAAATGTTCGCTCATGCAAATCATATAAACGAACTTTTATATGATTTGCAATCCATGTCAGGAACCTGATCTAAACAGGTTCGTTATCAATACTGATCAATATGGCAGGAAAGACACGCTCTGGATCAAATGTCGGGGCGACAGGTTGAAGCAGGAAAACCACATGCCATCTTCCCTTCGTCGATACAAACCAGGCTTGTCATCAACCGTTGACTTACTTCAATTCTGGCCGCAAGAGGAAGGTCAACAGCCGATGACTTACCCCTCCCAGAAGCTGAAATACACCGTCCGCCGTCCTTTAGGAAAACTGACTGTATGAAAACCGCCCTCCCCGGTGCCGCGCTGCTTGCGGTTGCGCTCACAGCCTGCGCGTCGACACCCGCTGCGGGTTCCTCTGATATTGCCGACCCCTATGAAGGCTTCAATCGCCAGATGTTTGCCTTCAACAATGGTCTGGACAAGTACGCCCTTGAACCGGCGGCCACGGCTTACAAGACCGTGACCCCCGAATATGCCCGTGATCGTTTTACCGATTTCCTTCGGAATCTTCGCGCGCCCGTCATTTTCGCAAACGATGTCCTTCAGGGAGAGCCCAAGCGCGCCGGAACGACCTTTGCGCGGTTTGGCATAAACACAACTGTTGGAATTCTTGGACTGTGGGACGCAGCATCGCTCGCCGGGCTGGATCGCCATCAGGAGGATTTTGGCCAGACTCTCGCCGTATGGGGCGTCGAAAGCGGCCCATATCTGGTTCTCCCGGTCATCGGGGCAACAACGCCGCGCGATCTTGCGGGCATTGGGGTCGACCGGGCGATAAATCCAATGACATGGGTTCAACTCGATAATGACGACGATACCGACCTCGCCATTCGAGCAGGTCTTGGCATCGCCGGAGCCTTCAACGCCCGCGTGCGCCTGGAAGACCAGATCAACACCCTCAATGCCCAACCCGAACCCTATATTGCCCTTAGACGGATTTATTCATCTTCGCGTCAGGCTGAAATCCTTAATGGGAGGGTCAATGAAGAGACCGCCTATGATGATCTCCCTGATTTCGACGACTTCGATGAATTCGACGAGTTTGAAGAGTAAGTCCTGGATCCCCCTGGAGAAGGAGTAACACCGTGAAGCGTTTCATCCTCCCGGCCATCATGGCCGCCACATTGTCGGTCAGCGCCCTCCCCGCCTTTGCCGACGCCAAAACTGAGGCTTATGTCGAAAAGAACGCCAATGAAGTCCTTGCAACGTTGAACAGCCCGACCCTAAGCGCCAAGGAGCGGACGGCAAAGTTCAGCGAGTATATGGACCAGTTCGCCGACTTCGATGCCATTTCCAACTTCGTTATCGGCAAATACAGCCGCCGCTTCAGCGAAGCTGACCTCACCCGCTACCGCACTGCTTTCCGAAACTATGCAATGGCCGTTTACGAAAACGAGCTGGATGCCTATCGCGGCGAAGCAGTGACTGTCCGCAACTCGGTGGACCGCTCGGCGACCGATTCGATCGTCAATACGGTGATCAAGCGCCGTGACGGCAAGGATATGGACGTACGTTGGCGCGTTCAGGGCAAGGAGGGCAGCTATCAGGTTGTCGATGTGGCCCTGAATCTGGATGGCAACCTTATCTGGCTCGCCATCGAACAACGCGCGCAGTTCATAGCCCTGCTGGACCAGAATAATGGTTCGGCAGACGTACTGATCCGTAAGATCGATTCGATGACCGCTGACATGAAATCCCGCAAGCGCAGCTGATCTTCTGATCCTGCCCCGGACAACAGAAACGCCCTGACCGATGGTCAGGGCGTTTTCATTCGGGCGAAGGCGTTTCCAAGCCTATGGAGTGATGATCGCCGGCGCGGCCGGCATCTGGAACGCGATGGGCGCGCCGGGGCCCAGATCGATGCCGAGATAGAACCAGCCGACGGTGAGCACCACGCCGGTGATCAGCAGCCAGACAGAATAGGGCAGCATCAGCGCCGTCAGGCTGCCGAGCCCGAAATCCTTCTGCCAACGCTGGGCGAAGATCAGGATCAGCGGGAAATAGACCATGAGCGGGGTGATGATGTTGGTGGCCCCATCTCCGACGCGGTAAGCGGCGGTGGCCCCTTCCGGGGAAACGCCCAGCAGCATCAGCATCGGTACGAGAACCGGCGCCATGAGCGCCCATTTGGCTGAGGCCGAGCCGACGAAGAGGTTCAATGCGCCGGTAAAGATCACCATCAGGCCGAGGACCACGGGCAGCGGCAGACCGCTGGATTCGATGGCATTTGCGCCGTGGACGGCTGTGATGAAGCCGAGATTCGACCAGCCGAACATCGCCACGAAATGAGCTGCGGCAAAGGCGAGGACGAGATAATAGCCCATATCCTTCATCGCTTCGGCCATCATGGCGACGAGATCGCGGTGGTTCTTCACCGTTCCGGCTGCGGCGCCATAGGCCCAGCCGGCAAACAGGAACAGAAGGAAAAAAGCCGCGACGAGGGACTGATAAAGCGGCGCGAGGGTCGCATGGACCGAGCAATCACCCGATTCGATAGTTCCCGGCGCGCAGGCCTCTTCGCTGATCAGAGGCGTGCCAGGTCCAAACGTCATGAAAACCCAAAGGCCAATCACGGCGAGACTGGCGAGACCAGCATTGCGGATGCCCTTCTTCTGTGCGGGCTCGAGCGGTTTGTCGTCCTCACCGAAATCCTTCGCCTGCTGCTCGGAAGGCACCCATTTGCCCAGCCGCGGCTCAACGATCTTGTCGGTGACGAACCAGATCAGCGGCAGATAGATCACCATCAGGACAGCAATGAAGAACCAGTTGCCTGCGATATTGACGTGAAGACCCTCGACCAGGCCAGAGTTATCCACAGCCTGTTGCGTAATGCCAAAGAGTAGCGCGTCGAGCTGGCCGGGGGTGATGTTGGCGGAAAAACCGCCCGAAACACCGGCAAAAGCCGCCGCGATGCCCGCGATGGGGTGACGCCCGGCCGCAGCATAGAGGATGGCGGCCAACGGGATCAGAACGACATAGCCGGCATCGGAGGCATGGTTCGACAGCATGGCGATGAGGGCCACCACGGGAGTCAGAAGCGCGGTCGGGGCGCCGCGGACGGCGGCGCGCATGCCACTGGCAAAGAGGCCCGACCGTTCGGCCACACCGGCGCCGAGCATCACGATCAGCACATAGCCGAGCGGGTGGAAGTGGGTGAAGGTCTTGGGCATATCGACCCAGAGGCGCTGGATATTCGCCGCCGACAGGAGACTATCGGCGCGAACGATAACTTCCGACCCATCCGGGTTCAGCTGTGTCGGATGGGGCGCGGACACGCCGAGAACTGCGCAGATGATCGAAATGAGGACGAGGCCGCCGATCAGATAGAAAAAGAGGAAAACGGGGTCCGGCAGTTTGTTGCCGGTTCGCTCCACAAATCCGAGAAAACCTTTCTGCGGCGCGGCTGTATCGTTCACACTCATTCGAACTCTCCCAGTTTCCCTGGGCGAACTGTGCGGATCAGCGGCCTGAAGGCAAGGCCTTTTGTGCCAGAATTACAGCTCTGCGGGCCAATCGGGAAAGGGCCAACAGGTTTGGCCGGAACGCGCGGGGGGCGCGGCCGGTGGGGGGGGGCTGGGGCTTGGGTTGAGGCTTGGGGGGGAGGGCGATGGCGGGTTGGGGCTGACCTA
>PHEH01000026.1 GCA_002841155.1 Alphaproteobacteria bacterium HGW-Alphaproteobacteria-18 | reverse complement strand
TGGTCAAGGCCTGGCAGCGCCGAAGTCATCCCGAATCCTACTGCCCGAAACTCCGGCGGCAGTGCGCGGCGGGCGATAGCGCCCAAACCGCAACACTTTACCTTTCCGGGCGCCGCGGCGCCCGCCGCGCACAGGCTCCACCTCGGGAGCCACCCGAACTGCTCCGACCCCGGATGGCCCCGCCAGTCCGGATACAGCCGATTCCGCACCCCGCGCCTTAAACCAGAGAAACAGTAACCCGCTGATCGCGCAGCTCAGCGGCCCCGAAGATCGTCATGAAACTGATATCGGTTGCGTCCCGGCCTACGGCAATCCGCACCAGATTATCCTCAGACGAGAGCCGCGTCGGATCAATCAGATGCCAGGCATTGTCGAGCCACACCTCTACCACGGCATGGAAATCTGGCGGCTCAATCGCCGGCGCATAGGCCGATACCATCCGCGCCGGAACCCCCATCGCGCGGCAGAAACTGATCAGTGTATGGGCAAAATCCCGGCAGACCCCGCGCCGCATCAGGAAAGTATCGGTCGCCGTCGTCGTCTCATTGCTGCTGCCGGGCGCGTATTCGAAATTCCCGTAGATCCAGTCAGACATCGCCAGAACCATGTCTCCTCCTGCCGTCCCCGCGAACGCCTCTTCGGCAAAAGATGACAGCTTCTCGGACTCGCAATAGCGGCTCGGCAGCAGGTAGCTGATCACATCATGCGGCAGATCCCGCCGGGGCGGCACCAGCAACCCGGCAATGTTCACAGGTCCGCGCGTCACCTCCACCAGCCCGTCATACCGGATTGTCACATCGCCCTCCGCCTCCAGCCATTGCCGGCGCCCCATCCCTTCCGGCCCCTCGGCAAGCTTGAGCCTGCTGTTTGGCACTGCGGTGAGATGGTCGGAAATGATCTTCTGATCGTCAGACCGGATCGCTTCGAGCGAGAGCAGCACATCGGCGGGCTGGGAAAAGTGGTAGGCAAGCGAAGCTTCGATCTTCACGCGCATGCTGAACGTCCTGAGAGGCTGGAATGGGATGAGCGCCGATTTGAGAACGCCCGGTCCATCAAGCGCGCTTCCCATCGATTTGATTGCTAGATGGCTGAAATGGCGCGGAAAGAAAAGAGCCGCTCTCAAAAGCTGGCCGCTGACGCAACACTGGCGCGAAGGGGCCCGTTGGCTGTAGAAGGATGGCAGACACAATTTTACCGGCCAGATCAGACCGGACAGGGAGAGTGGCGCATGAAATGGCAGGGCGGACGCAAAGGCGGAAACATTGAAGACCGCCGCGGCATGAGCGCTGGCGCAGTCGCCGGTGGCGGCAGCATCGGCCTGATCATCATCGCCCTGATCGGCTATTTCGTCTTCGGCATGGAGCCTCAGCAGATCGCCGAGATGGCGAGCCAGCAACGGGGCAGCACCAGCCAGCAGGCCGGCGTCGAAGGCACGCCCGAAGACGAAGCGGGCCTGTTCGTCGATGTCATCGGCGCCAATATCAATGATGTCTGGTCCGGCGCGCTGGAGGGCTACACCCCGCCCCGCGTCGTCCTCTATGAGCAGGGCACCCAGACCGGCTGCGGCTTCGGCCAGTCGGCGATGGGCCCCTTCTACTGCCCCGCCGATCAGAGCGTCTATCTCGACCTCGGCTTCTGGCGCGACATGGAAACCCAGCTTGGCGCATCCGGCGCAGAATTTGCCCGCGCCTATGTCATCGCCCATGAATTCGGCCACCATGTGCAGACATTGACCGGCGCGTCGCAGAAAGCCCGCCAGGCGCAGCAGTCTGCCCGCAGCCAGGAAGAGGCCAACCAGTATTCCATAGCGCTGGAACTTCAGGCTGACTGCTATGCCGGCTTCTGGGCGGCCAATGCGGCCCGCGTTTCCGGCGGCGCGGTCGCGCTGGAACCCGGCGATCTCGAAGAAGGCCTCAAGACCGCCAATGCCATCGGCGACGACATGATCCAGAAACGCACCCAGGGCCGCGTGACACCGGAAAACTTCACCCATGGCACGGCCGAGCAGCGCATGACCTGGCTGCGCCGCGGCTATGGCAGCGGCAATCCGAACGCCTGCAACACATCCAACTGATCCGGGGCCGGATCAACCTCACCCAACCAGAAAATCCAAAAAAGGGAGTAAGCCGATGACCGACGGCGTATACAAAGACTTTGCCACAACCCAGATCCATGCCGGTTCTGCGCCAGATCCTTCCACCGGTGCACGCCAGGTGCCGATCTATCAGACCACCGCCTATGTCTTCCGCGACGCAGACCATGCCGCCGCCCTCTTCGGCCTGCAGGAAGTGGGCTACATCTACTCACGCCTGACCAACCCCACCATCGCCGCGCTTCAGGCCCGCCTTGCCGCGCTGGAAGGCGGCGCGGGCGCGGTCTGCTGCTCTTCGGGCCATGCGGCCCAGATCATGGCGCTCTTCCCGCTGATGGGCCCAGGCAAGAACATCGTGGCTTCCACCCGCCTCTATGGCGGCACGATCACCCAGTTCACCCAAACCTTCAAACGCTTCGGCTGGTCAGCCAAGCTGATCGACACTGAAGACCTCGCCGCCGTCAAAGGCGCAATTGATGAGAACACCCGCGCCATCTTCTGCGAAACCATCGCCAATCCCGGCGGCTATATCAGCGACCTCGACGCGCTGGCGAAGATCGCCGATGAGGCCGGCATCCCTCTCATCGTCGATAACACCACGGCCACGCCCTATCTCTGCCGCCCCATCGAACACGGCGCCACGCTGGTCGTCCATTCACTGACGAAATACATGACCGGCAATGGCACGGTCACCGGCGGGGCGATCATCGATTCCGGCAAGTTCGACTGGTCAGCCTCGGATAAATTCCCCTCCCTCTCGGCGCCGGAGCCTGCCTATCACGGCCTCAAATTCCATGAGACTTTCGGCCCCGCCGCCTTCACCTTCCACGGCATCGCCATCGGCCTGCGCGACCTCGGCATGACCATGAACCCGCAAGGCGCGCATTACACGCTGATGGGGATTGAAACCCTCTCACTGCGGATGGAAAAACATGTCGCCAATGCGCAGAAGATCGCCGCTTGGCTCGAAACCCATCCGGCGGTCAAATCGGTCACCTATCCGGGCCTCGCCTCTTCCCCCTACAAGGACCGCGCTGCGCGCATCACGCCCAAAGGCCCCGGCGCGCTCTTCACGGTCCAGCTGAAAGGCGGCTATGAAGCCTGCATGAAGTTCGTCGCCGCGCTGAAACTCTTCAGCCATGTGGCCAATCTCGGCGACGCCCGCAGTCTGGTCATCCACTCGGCTTCGACCACCCACCGTCAGCTGACAGACGATCAGAAGGTTGCCGCCGGCGCGGCGCCCGATGTGGTGCGCCTCTCCATCGGCATCGAAGGCCCCGAAGACCTGATCGCCGACCTCGACCAGGCCCTGAACGCGGCGGGCTGACGCCCCGCGTCAATGGAACATCGCAATGGGCGGCCCGGCAGGCCGCCCATACTTTTTTAGCCGTCTACATCTTGAACAATCTTATTTGAGAATTATTCTCAATATACCGGTGTCCACTGTGGCCTCACCGGATATTGGAGACTGCACGCCATGCAGACCGAAGACGCCGCCGCCCTGTCCGCCCCCGTCATGAAACTCGTCAGGCACGAGCTCAAGCGGCGCACATTGACTGTCACCGCGCACCAATACCTGACCCCTCACATGATCCGCATCACCCTGTCGGGCGATGACCTGGCCGACTTCCCCTCCCTCGCTCCGGACGACCATATCAAGATCTTTGTGCCAGCGGGCGAAGACGCCACCGCCATGCGGGATTACACCCCGCGCAGCTTCACGCGCGAAACAGGGCAGCTTGTTCTGGACTTTGCCGTGCATGAGGCAGGCCCGGCCACACGCTGGGCCATCAATGCCCGTCCCGGCGATACGCTGGACATCGGTGGCCCGCGCGGCTCCCGCATCGTTACCGGTGATATCCCCCACTGGCTGCTGATCGGGGACGAGACCGCCCTGCCCGCCATCGGCCGCCGCCTTGAAGAAGCCCGCGAAACCGACCGCTTCACCGTTTTCATCACGGTTCCCGGCCGCGAAGACGAGCAGACCTTCAACACGCCCGCCAGTGTTGACCTCACCTGGGTGCATGGCCCCGTGAACGACCCGGACCGCGACGCCCTGCTGATGGACAGCCTGTTTCAGGCCGATATCCCCCCAGGCACCTTCATCTGGGTTGCCGCCGAAGGCAGCCTTACCCGCGAGATCCGCCGCTACCTGCTGGAAGACCGCCACCACTCGAACCTCTGGGTAAAAGCCTCCGGCTACTGGGTCCGCGGCGAGGCTGAAGCTTCCGTCAAGTTCGATTAAGGCCGCCCGACCCGGCCGATCAGCGCCTTTGCGGCGGCCGGGTTGCGCTCCTTGGCACCGGAAATGAAAAAGGCAAACACCTCGCGCCCTTTCGCCCAGCCCGTCAGCGTCTTGCCCCAGGCATCGAGCTCGCCGGCTTCATACCCCGTCTCCAGATCAGCCCGCGACTGTTGCAGCCGGGCATAGGCAAAATCTGCCGTCTCAAGATCGGGCATCGGCCAGTCGGGATCATCGGCGAATACCACGGCGCAGCCATGCTGGCGCATAAGATCCGTGAACGCCTCATTCCGGAACGTCTCGTTGCGCACCTCGATGGCATGGCGCAGGCGCACGCCCTTATGCTCGGGCGGCAGGAAGGAACAGAAGGCGCCGAAATAATCGGCGTCATACTTGCGCGTCTCGGGAAACTGCCAGTTGATCGCGCCGAGCTTGTCACCCAGCGCCGTCACCCCGCCGCCGATGAACCAGTCGACGGATGTCTTCATGTCCTCGACCGTCTTGCGTACGGTCGTCACGCGCTGGGCCTTGACCGTGAAGCGGAAATTCTCCGGCGTCTCCCCCGCCCATTTGGCGAACACAGCTTCGGTCTGGTTGCGGTAAAAGGTCGAGTTGATTTCAATTGCCGTCACCTGCGCGCTGGCAAAGGCAAGCTCCCCCGCCTTCTTCACCTCAGCCGGATAAAACGTCTCCCGCCAGGGCTCATAGCTCCACCCGCCAATGCCGATACGAATGGGATGGGACATGGGGATCTCCTGACAGGCGGGTTGGTCACACTGGCCATTCTAGTGGCCGGCGCGCACGCAGGCAAAAAGCTTCCTCGCGCTCTGCCAGCGCAGGCAGGCAGACCTTCAACTTTCAGCCTCACACTACCCTGCGCCCCAACACCCGTTCCGGCATCCGTCATTGCGCATCTTTTGCTGAAATTTATCACAAACAAATCAGTATCTTGATGAAATATACCGTTCACTGGAGCTGCCTCCCCACGCCGCGACAATTTTGTTTGGTTAAGGTGTGAAGATCACGATTTTTTCTCTCGCTTTGATTGTAAACGCCCGCTAGATGCACAACTGCCAACCTCATGGATTGGCACACACACTCAGCATCCAGGGGCATTATCTTGAACAAGACCATCAAACTGCTCGCAGCACTTGCAGCAGCAACTGCCATTTCGCAGATCGCCAGCGCCGACGACTTCCAGTTCTCGGTTGGCGGCGAATACCTCTTCGACTCCAACGACACCGAATTTGCCTTCACCGGCATCACCGGCCGCGGCACGTATTACTTCAACAAGAATATCGGAATCGAAGCTGAAGCCACGTTCGGCACCAGCGGCGCAGACAATTTCGAAGGCAGCGGCATCGACTTTGATCTCGACCGCCAGTTTGGCGGCTATCTCGTCGGCCGCATGCCGGCTGGCAAATCCGGCGAACTGTTCGGCCGCGTCGGCTTCCGCGCCGGCACGATTTCGGTCACGAGCGATTCCTTCTGGTTCCCGGTCGACGAAGAAGTCGACTATAACGGCTTCTCCATTGGTGCCGGCTACAGCCACTTCTTCAGCAAGAATGTCGGCATCCGCGGCGAAGTCACCACCAGCGGCGCGTCGCTGGACAACAACTTCTCGCCGGACGGCAACCTTACGAGCTTCGCCGTGTCGCTGGTCTACAAGTTCGGCGGCAAGGAATAATCTTTCCGCACACGGCAAACCGAAAAGGGCGGCCCTCGGGCCGCCCTTCTTGTTTCGGATCAGGTATCCAGGAAGCTCCGCAGCTTCCTGGACCGGCTCGGATGCTTGAGTTTCCTCAGAGCCTTCGCCTCGATCTGGCGGATACGTTCGCGCGTCACCGAGAATTGCTGGCCGACTTCTTCCAGCGTGTGGTCGGTGTTCATGCCGATGCCAAAGCGCATCCGCAGGACACGTTCTTCACGCGGCGTGAGCGAGGCCAGCACGCGGGTCGTCGTCTCGCGCAGGTTCGACTGGATGGCCGCGTCCACGGGAAGCAGCGCCATCTTGTCCTCGATGAAGTCGCCGAGGTTTGAATCCTCGTCGTCGCCGATTGGCGTCTCCAGCGAGATCGGTTCTTTCGCGATCTTCAGAACCTTGCGGATCTTCTCCAGCGGCAGGCCCAGCTTTTCGGCCAGCTCTTCCGGGGTCGGCTCGCGGCCGATCTCGTGCAGCATCTGGCGCTGTGTACGGATGATCTTGTTGATCGTCTCGATCATGTGCACCGGGATACGGATCGTCCGGGCCTGGTCCGCAATGGAGCGGGTAATGGCCTGACGGATCCACCAGGTGGCATAGGTCGAGAATTTATAGCCGCGGCGGTATTCGAACTTATCGACCGCTTTCATCAGGCCGATATTGCCCTCCTGGATGAGATCCAGGAACTGAAGGCCGCGGTTGGTGTACTTCTTGGCAATCGAGATCACGAGGCGGAGGTTGGCTTCCACCATCTCCTTCTTCGCAATCCGCGCTTCCCGCTCGCCCTTCTGCACGGTCTGGACGATCCGGCGGAAGTCGTCGATCGGAATGCCGATCTCCTGGGCAATCTCGGAAATCTCCTCGCGCACGACCTGGACTTCCGCGCCCTTGCCGTCGACCATGCGTTTCCATTTTGCGGAAATCTCACGCACGCGCTCGGCCCAGTCAGGCTCCATCTCGCTGCCGATATAGTTCTGCAAGAACTCCTTGCGCGGCACGCCGTGGGCGTCAGCCAGACGCATCAGCTTGCCTTCAAGGCCCATCAGCTTCTTGTTGATGGCATAGAGCTGCTCGACCAGCGCTTCGATCCGGTTGTTGTTGATGTGGATCGTCTTGAGATTTTCCACGATCAGCAGCGAAAGCTCGTCATACTCCCCTTGTGCTTTCGGGGTCAGATCCTTGCCTTCGATCCGGCGGGTCAGCAGGCGGTCCTGAAGCTTGCGGAAGCGGCTGAAGGCTTCGGCGATCTCGTCGAGCTTGGCGAGCACGCCTTCGCGCAGCTCCCCTTCCATCGCCGACATCGACATCGCAACCGCGTCGTCTTCCTCTTCTTCTTCCTGCTGCTGCTGGCGCATGCGCTCAGCCTCAACCTCGTCGACCTCTTCGGCCGAGCGCTTCTTGCCTTTGCCGAGTTGGACGGGCTCAGGCGGACGCTCTTCAACGGGCTTGGGCTCGGGCGGCGGATTTTCCGCGCCATAGGTCGCTTCCAGGTCGATCAGGTCCCGCAGCAGGATGCGCTCATTCATGAGCTCATCGCGCCACACCATCATGGCCTCGAAGGTCAGCGGGCTTTCGCAGAGGCCGCGGATCATCGCGTCACGGCCGGCCTCGATACGCTTGGCAATCGCGATCTCGCCCTCACGGGAGAGAAGCTCGACGGCGCCCATTTCGCGCAGATACATCCGCACCGGATCGTCGGTCCGGTCGCTGCCACGGGCATTGCCCTTCTTGGCGACGACTTTCTTGTCCTCGATCTTGGTGAGGGCCTTGCCCTGTTCTTCGGCTTCTTCCTCGGTCTCGACCACGGCGATGCCCATTTCCGAGATCTGGGACATCACGTCCTCGATCTGGTCAGAGCTCATGTCCGAGTCCGGCAGAAGCTGGTTGATCTCGTCATGGGTGATGAAGCCGCGCTTCTGGGCGCGCTTCAGAACCTTTTTGACGTCTGTGGCGTTAAAATCGACCAGACCACCTTCGTTGTCCTTGTCGTCTTCGCCCTCGCCGTCTCCGGCGGTGTTCTTTTTCTTCTTGGTGGCTGTCGCCATATCTCAGCTATCTCCCGTCCGGACATGCAACCTCTCCAAGTTGCATGCCAGTGCCTGTCGCCTTACCGTTCGCTCAGCTATCGCTGCTCTTGCTGGATGCCTCGTTCATACGGACCTTGAGGGCCCTGCGTTCCGCGACCATTTGCAGCTGCCTCCGCCATTCTTGCGGGGACAACGTAGGGTCCGCGCTCGCACTATTCGTGCCAGAGCCCGTCTCCTGATCGCGGGAACGCCGCTTCGCCACAAATTGCTCCAGAGCGATTAGCCATTCCCGTGCCTCGGACCCATTGGTCGCTATCTGAGGCGTTACGGGATAATCTTTGAGCAAGCTGGCAGCACGTATGTTCCCAGATTTCGTTAGATGGGCGGTGATTGTCCCGCGGTCAATGGGGATTCCGTCATTTGCCAGGTCAAGAACTGCATCCCGCAAAAAGGCGGCGTCGGCTTCGGCTGGTGCACACTGCGCCAGCAGCTCCGCGCCGATCGACAGAAGACCGGGATTGTCGACCGCGCTCATGATCAGCCGGAGACCGCCAATATTCTCGCGCGCCCCCTGCTTGAGAACCTGCTGAGCCTCTTCGCCGCCGGGGGGAATCTGTGCCGAACCGGGCCGTCCTGGCCGTCCCGGCCGCTTCTGATAGCTCGCCGCGCGCTTGGCTTCGCGCAGCTGCCAGAGATGGTCGCGCAGCCGGGACTTCAGATCCCGCTCATAGGCTGATTTGACGCCCGCATGCCGGATATGGCCGCATGCCGCAATCAGCCGGGCCTCAAGCCCCGCCTGGCGCTCGGGTGTATCCAGGGGCTCGGCGTCCCGCTCCCGCCGCCAGAGCAGCTCCGACATCGGCACCCGCGCCGCCAGCTGCTCGCTCATCGCGCCCGGCCCCCGCGCGCGGATCAGATCGTCGGGGTCCATCCCGTCAGGCAGCAGCACAAAGAACACCGACCGCCCCGGCTCGGCAAAAGGCAGCGCCCGGTCGAGCGCGCGATAGGCCGCGCCGAGGCCCGCCTTGTCGCCATCAAAACACATCACCGGCTCAGGCCCCGCCCGCCAGACCAGCTGCAGCTGTTCTTCGGTCAGCGCCGTGCCGAGCGGGGCCACGGCATTGCCAAACCCCGCCTCGCACATCGCGATGACATCCATATAACCTTCACAGACGATCAGCCCGCCGCCTTCGCCGTGGCCCAGCGCCTCACGCGCGGCCTTGTAGCGATAGAGCACGGTCGATTTGTGAAAGAGCGGCGTGTCGCCGGAATTGAGATATTTCGGCTTGGCATCAGGCTGCAGCGCGCGGCCGCCAAAGGCGATGATCCCGCCCCGGGCATCGGGGATCGGAAACATCAGCCGCCCGCGGAAGGCGTCATAGGGCTCTCCGCCCTTGTCGTTCTCCTTGATGATGCCTGCTTCCAGCAGCTCGCCATCGGTGAACCCTTCGGCCTGAAGGTGCGCCCGTGTCCGGCGCCAGTCATCGGGCGCGTAGCCGAGCCGGTATTTGCTCCAGCTGGACGCGGGAAGCCCCCTGCCCTCCAGATAGCTGCGCGCGCCGGCCCCTTCCGATGAGCGCAGCCGTTCCTCGAAGAAGTCGGCCGCCGCCTCACACGCCGCTTGCAGGCGCTTCCTGTGGTCATACTCCTCGGCCGCTGCCGGGCTGGCCTTGGGCAGCGCCATGCCGGCTTCTTCGGCCAGCTTCTCGACCGCCTCCATGAAGGAGAGCCGCTCGGTCTCCATCACGAAATTGATCACATCCCCGCCCATGCCGGAGGAGAAGCATTTGAAGATGCGCTTCTGGTCGTTGACGTAGAAACTCGGCGTCTTCTCGGCCGTGAAGGGCGAAAGCCCCACCCATTCCTTGCCCTTCTTGGTCAGCTTCACCTTGCGGCCGATCACATCCGAAGGCCGGATACGGGCCTTCAGCTCATCAACGAAGCCATCAGGAATGCGAATTGGGGAAGAAGACATAGCGATCAGAATACCATCTTTATCCGGCCTGCGGGACCGGAGATTGGCATTTCCCCCAAAATTACAATTCCTCATGAAAAAGGGCCCTGCTTTGCAGCAGGGCCCTCCTGGTTCAACGGCGCTGGCTGTACCTTACTCCCAGCGATACATCGGCGCTTCGTCGAACTCGGACTCATCCATGTCCAGGATCACGTCACCGTCGCTGTCGCCTTCGGCAACGCGGATGGCATTGGCGCGAACAACGAACTGATCGGTCGAAGCAAGGCTCGGCGAAATCACAGCATAGCGCAGCTCACCGGAGTTGGTCAGGATCAGGTCGGTGACGCGGACACCATCCTCGCGGAAGGAAACCGGGGTCGTAGCGCCCATGATTTCCGAAGCCAGGCGGTAGTCATTCATACCGTCCTGCTCGAAAGCGGGAAGCGTTTCGAGATTTTCCTCGGCAATCTGAACCAGCACTTCCGGCTCGTCATTGGCCGGGGCCGTTACGGTCGCGGCGTTGAAGGAAATCTGACGCAGATCGCCGCCTACACCGGCAACACCGCCATCACGGATCAGCATCACGGGCGAGGCCCCGTCTTCACCGAGATACAGGTCGGCAACCGTGGCGATTTCCTCATCCGCGCCATTGCGCACCGAAGCGCCGATCAGATCGGAAGCTTCCATCTCGCCAGCAGCGAGGGTGTATTCAGGGCGGGCCGACGCATTCAGGCTGGTATCCGCGGAGGCTGTTTCAACGATGGCGCCATCTTCATCGATGACAACTTCGGTCCCTTGACCGTTTGTTTCGTAGCCAGCGGTCTCATACGGCGCGTTTGCTTCCGAACATGCGGCAGCAGCGAGCAGAAGAACCGAGGCACTGGCAGTAGCAAGAAGGGTTTTCATGGCTATGTCCTTTTCAGTGGTTACATGCCCCACCAACGGACCCCGGCCTTACTCGTTCCAACCTGTCCGTCTTTTCAGACTCAAGGCGAGACTATGGCAGCCTTGCTGCGCGCAAAGATCAGCCCTGGCTGAGCGCGGCGCGAACCGCCTTGCCGGCGCTCGCTGCTTCAATCTGGCCGGGATAGCGCGTCTTCAGCTCGGTCACGCAGCGGCCAAGATCCTTTAGCTTGGACGCGCCCAGATCCTCTACCACCTGCCTGACGGCAATATCGAGCGCCTTGCCCGAAAGCGGCTGTGGCAGGAACGCCTGAATGATCGCGATCTCGTCGCGCTCGCGCAGCGCATCCTCGATGCGGCCTTCTTCTTCATGCTCGCTGGCGGCTTCTTCGCGCTGGGCCACCATCGTATTCAGCACGCGCTGAACATCGGTGTCCGGGCAACCTTCGCCCTCGCCCCGGCCACGGGCACAGACATCCCTGTCCCGGATCGCGCATTCGACAAGGCGCAGCGTGTTCAGCCGCGTCTCATTCTGCGTCAGGGCAGATTCGTCCTTGAGTGCTTGGAGGATACGGGTCTTGAGACCCATACAGGCAGTCATATCTTCACGGCCCATGCCGGTCCTATGCCTTTCTACACTCCGCGACACACGCCTTGCTTGACGGTGCGGAGAGACAGCCTCAATAAGCGGCCGAGTTTTGACCAGACCGGTTAAAACGGTGTCAACCAGACTGGGCCAGCGGCGAGAGGTATATCTTCCATGAGCAGGAATCAAGATATGGACTCAGCCACCGGCGCCTTGGCCCTTGAAGATGGTACAATTTTCGCGGGTTTTGGCGCAGGTGCTGCGGGGATAAAAGTGGGGGAGCTATGCTTCAACACGGCAATTACCGGCTATCAGGAAATCCTGACGGACCCGTCCTACGCCTCCCAGCTGGTACTGTTTACCTTCCCGCACATCGGAAATGTCGGCGCAAACCCGCAAGATCACGAAGAATCGACCGTTGAAGCGGCCGACGCGGCCCGCGGCGCCATCTTCCGCGAGCCGATCACGGCGCCGTCGAACTGGCGCGCGACGGAAGATTTCGGCGTATGGCTGGAAAAACGCGGCATCATTGGCCTCTCGGGCATCGACACACGCGCGCTGACCAAGCGCATCCGCGAACAGGGCATGCCCAAGGCCGCCATCTGCCACAAGCCGGACGGCAATATCGACTTTGCCGCCCTGGTGGAGCTCGCCCGCAGCTGGAATGGCCTGGACGGGGCAGACCTTGCCGCAGACGTCGTTCAGGAAGCGCCCTTCGAGCATACCGAAGGCCTCTGGCAGGCCGCCACTGGCCATCAGACCGCGCTCGCCGATGCCGAGTTCCATGTCGCCGTCATTGATTTCGGCGTGAAGAAAAACATCCTGCGCAACCTCGCCAGCGCCGGCGCCCGCGCCACGGTCGTCAACGGCAATGTCAGCGCGCAGGAAGTCCTCGCCCTGAAACCCGACGGCATCGTCTTCGCCAACGGCCCCGGCGACCCGGCCGCCACCTTCGAGCGCTCCGGCGAGATGATCAAAACCCTCGTCGCGTCGGGCCTGCCGATCCTCGGCATCTGCCTTGGTCACCAGCTGCTCGGCCTCGCGCTCGGCGCCAAGACCAAGAAGATGGCCCAGGGCCATCACGGCGCCAACCACCCGGTCAAAGACCTTTCCACCGGCAAGGTCGAGATCGTCTCGATGAACCACGGCTTCACCGTCGATCCCGAGACACTCCCCCCCGGCGTGGAAGAGAGCCACCGCTCCCTGTTCGACGGCACAAATTCCGGCCTCGCGGTCAAGGGCAAACCGATCATCTCGGTCCAGCACCACCCCGAAGCCTCCCCCGGCCCCCAGGACAGCTTCTACCTCTTCGAACGATTTGCCGGCCTGATGCGGGATTATCGCGCGAAGTAATCAGCGCACGCTCATATCCGGTTTGCCACCAGGGCGCGCCGTCTGGAAGACTCCGCCCAATCGGCATGTACGAAAAACGTGCCGTTACGCACCGCGGGGCAATGCATTCTGATAGTGTAGGAACTGTTGGGCTGAACATCCGTAAGCGTCTCGCAAAAGACTCTTCCTTCCTGCTCAATCCACATAACGATATCTCCTTGGCGCACGCTGTCATTCGCGATCTTGAATGATATGGTTTGTCCGTCCGCAGATATATTTCCTGCGACAAGACCGCTACCAACTCCTTCGCAAGCGGAAAGCCCCAAAAGCAACATACTGACGACGGCCAATACGGCAGGCCGGATAGCTTGCATAATCATGCTGGCTGCCCTTCCGAAACGCCGGCAGAGATATGACGTGCCTCAGCCGCCGTTATATCGCGAACCAGTGCCGCCCCGAAGATACACCAGAGAAATTCCACCGCGCCCCCGAGCAGGCTGATCAGCACGTACTGATTTGCCTCTTGCAGGGTTGTCACGTTTTCAGAAGTGAACGCAGCAAACACGATGATCATGCCCCACAGCATCAAAAAGCTGCCCCACCACCATGTGAGGTTATGGCTCTCGGCCGCCCCATAGCCGCGCACCAGATTCCGCATCGCCTCATAAGGCTTCCAGAACCACGCCACGGGCACAAAGTACCAGTAGACGGCGCCTGCCGGAGGGACGGATTGCGGCCCCCTCAACTTCACAAGATTGCTTGTTGCCCGGTATTTCCAGATCAGGAAAACAATCATCGTGACCATCCCGAGGACGGCACTCATGATGAGCCAGGCACCCGTTTCCAACTGCAACACGGCCGCATACTTGTTATCCGCCCGCAGTACTCTTCCGGTCTGCAAGCCGATAAAAATCGCGTTGCCATAGATGAGCGCGGTCAACACCTTGGCCAGCGCCTCATTGCTCTCCATCGGGCCTGTTACGGGCGCGTATGAAGACAATTGGGCGGAAACCGTGCGCGCATAATTGGGCTGCTGACTCACGGCTGCGGATACAGGCGGAGGGGTTACAGGCCGCCCGCCCAGAAGACCCCGCAACTCCGTCTGAAACAAAGCGGCCCAATCGGCCATCGCTTCGTTCCAGACTTTAGTATGCTCCCCGACCACACCGGCTCGAACGAGGGCCCCCATTTCCACTCTGGTAAAAGGCCCTTTGGTTTCTCCAGCCGCAATATAGAACCAGGCATCGCCGACTTCACTCATGTTCTCGCCCCATCAAAAACAACTGCAAGTCGATCTCAATCGAACTTGCAAACTGAAATAAATCAAGCCCCAGCTCGATCCTTGATAGAGAGAAAAATCCGCCTGAATGGATTGTGAATAAGGTTAGGCGGGAGGCGCCCAATCTGGGAGCTTGTCCGTCACCCGGCCATCTTCAGGCCCTTTTGAACATCATTGACGCAATCAAACCAGCGTCGCTTCCGTCTTCGCGCGCACTTCTTCTTCCGTCACGCCCGGCGCCAGCTCAACGAGCTTCAGCCCGCCCTCGACCACATCCATCACGCAAAGATCGGTGATGATCCGATCAACCACGCCCTTGCCCGTCAGCGGCAGGGTGCATTCTTTCAGCACCTTGCTCTCGCCCGCCTTGTTGGCGTGATCCATCACGACGACCACGCGGCCAACGCCGGCCACAAGGTCCATCGCCCCGCCCATGCCCTTGACCAGCTTGCCGGGGATCATCCAGTTGGCAAGGTCGCCATTCTCCGCCACTTCCATCGCGCCGAGGATCGCCATGGCGATCTTCCCGCCCCGGATCATCGCAAACGAGGTCGCGCTGTCAAAATAGGCCGTGTGCGGAAGCTCCGTGATCGTCTGCTTGCCGGCATTGATCAGGTCAGCGTCTTCCTCGCCCTCAAACGGAAACGGACCCATGCCCAGCATGCCGTTTTCCGATTGCAGGGTCACAGTCATGCCTGCCGGGATATGGTTCGCCACCAGCGTCGGAATCCCGATGCCGAGGTTCACATACATCCCGTCCTTCAGCTCCTGCGCGGCCCGCGCCGCCATGTCGTCACGTGTCCAGGGCATGTCCTAGCGTCCTTTGTCAAATGTCTGAATGTCAGCGGGAATATCCGCCCACGGCACTTTTGAGGCCATCCACATCTGCCGCTCCAGCGTGAGTGCATCTGGCCGGTCAAGCGATCCGGCCTTGATGAACACGCCATCGGGATCGCCTTCCGATTCAGTATAGAGCGGCGAGCCACACTCCGGACAAAAATGACGCGACAGCAGTTGCCCGCTATCAGCGCGTTTCCGGAAAACACGGGTTTCGCCTGTGCGGCTCAGCGCGCTCTTGTCTGCCCGGAAGCTGACGCCAAACGCCGAACCGGTCACACGCCGGCAGTCTGCACAGTGGCATAGGCCGCCCGGCGCCAGCGCTCCGTCAAGCGCATAGCGGCATGCCCCGCAAAGGCAACCACCCGTGATGACCGCCCCGCTCACGCTTCCCGCTTCCTCACCGTCCGCTGCTCAATCCGCTTCTCATGCTGCCCCTGCACGATCCGGTGCACATAAATCCCCGGCAAATGGATCGCGTCGGCGTCCAGCTGCCCCGGCTCCACAATCTCTTCCACTTCCATCACGCACACCTTGCCACAGGTCGCCGCGGGCTGATTGAAGTTGCGCGCCGTCTTGCGGAAAATCGCGTTGCCGGTCGTGTCCGCCTTCCAGGCCTTCACGATGGCAAGGTCGGCAAAGATCCCCTCTTCGAGGATATAGGTCTGCCCGCCAAACTCCTTGTGCTCCTTGCCCTCGGCGATGACGGTGCCCACGCCCGTCTTGGTGTAGAAGCCAGGGATTCCCGCGCCGCCCGCCCGCATCCGCTCGGCGAGCGTGCCCTGCGGATTGAACTCCAGCTCCAGCTCCCCGGAGAGATACTGCCGCATGAACTCGGCATTCTCGCCCACATAGGAACTCATCATCTTCTTCACCTGCCGGCTCTCCAGCAGCAGGCCGAGGCCAAAGCCATCAACGCCCGCATTGTTGGAGGCCACGGTCAAATTCTTCACCCCGCTCTCGCGGATCGCCGCGATGGAGAGTTCCGGAATGCCGCAGAGGCCAAAGCCGCCCGCCGCGATCAGCATGCCATCGGTGAGAAGCCCGTCCAGGGCCTCCTTGGCGGACTTGTAGACCTTGCTTGCCATCCGGCCCATCACTCCCTTGTTCCTGCGCGCGCCCGGATTGCTCCTGCGCCTGCCTGATACCTATCATGGTTTTGCGCGCCTTGAATGCCTCAGGCGGCAATAAAATTCAACATCTGTTGAAAGCGTAAACTCAGGCCGTCTCGACCGTCTGCTCGATCGCGCCGAAGATCGAATGCCCGGCCGCGTCGCACATCTCGATGCGCACCGTGTCGCCCGGCTTCATGAACGGCGTTTTGGCCGCCCCGTCGCGGATCGTCTCGATCATGCGGATCTCCGCGATGCAGGAATAGCCAAGCCCGCCTTCTGAGACAGGCCTGCCCGCCCCGCCGCCTTCATCCTTGTTGGACACCGTGCCCGACCCGATGATGGAGCCCGCCACCAGCGCCCGCGTCTTCGCCGCATGCGCCACCAGCCGCGGCAGGTTGAACGTGGCGTCCACGCCCGCATTCGCCCGCCCAAACGGCTGGCCGTTGAGGTCCACCCGCAGCGGCAGATGCACCAGCCCGTCCTTCCACGCATCGCCCAACTCATCGGGCGTCACCGCCACTGGCGAAAACGCAGATGCCGGCTTTGCCTGGAAAAATCCAAACCCCTTGGCGAGTTCCCCGGGGATCAGCCCGCGCAAGCTCACATCATTGCAGATCATCACGAGGCGGATCAGTTTCGCCGCCTCTGCCTCCGACGCGCCCATCGGCACATCATCGGTGATCACCGCCACCTCCCCTTCCATATCGCAGCCCCAGGCCACGTCTTTCAGCGGAATCGCATCGCGCGGGCCGAGGAACCCGTCACTGCCGCCCTGATACATCAGCGGATCGGAATAGAAACTCTCGGGCACCTTGTCGCCCCGCGCCGCGCGCACCAGCTCCACATGGTTTATATAGGCAGACCCGTCCGCCCACTGATAGGCGCGCGGCAGAGGGCTCATCGCGTCATGCTCATGAAACCGGAATGTCGGCACGCTGCCTAGCTCCACCTGCTCAGCCAGCATGGCCAGCTGAGGCGCATAAATCTCCCATTTATCCAGCGCCGCCTGCAACGTCGGCGCAATCCGCGCGGCGTCCGTTGCGCGGGTCAAATCCCGGGAAACAACAACAAGGCGCCCATCCCGGGTGCCGTTTTTCAATGTGGCGAGTTTCATGTCTGATGTTTCCTCTCAAATCTTCTAAGCCCCCTCTCCCCTGGGAGAGGGGTTGGGGGTGAGGGAGCACGCCCTCTCAAAATTATGCAAGTGCTGAAAAGGCAGTCCCCCTCACCCCCAGCCCCTCTCCCAAGGGAGAGGGGAGCAAAGTCAGCTCTCTTCCGCAATCTTCTCATGCAGCCACGCCGCATGCCGGGGCGCCGTCTTCGTCGCGGTCCATTCCTCGATCATCGGCTCGGCGACCGATTTCAGCTGCGCCATCTGCTCCGGCGTGCTGATATCGGCGGCCAGCTCCAGCCGGTGCCCGTTGGGATCAAAGAAATAGATCGACTTGAAGATGCCATGATGCGTCGGCCCGAGCACATCAATGCCAAGCGACTCCAGATGCGCCTTGGCCTCATGCAGCTCTTCCAGCGAGCCCAGCCGCAGCGCAATATGCTGCACCCAGACCGGCGTATTCGGATCGCGCCCCATCTCGGGCTGCTCGGGCAGCTCAAAGAAGGCCAGCACATTGCCATTCCCCGCATCGAGGAAAATGTGCATGTACGGATCATACGCCCCGGTCGAGGGCACATGGTCCTCGGCGATGGCGAGCTGGAACTCCATGCCCAGCGTCTGGCGATAAAACTCCACCGTCTCCTTCGCATCCCGGCAGCGATAGGCGACGTGGTGAATGCCTTTGAGGTTTGGAGTGGTCATGAGACTTTCTCCTCGGTCTTCAGTACACCGCGGTCAATCTGGTCACGTTCCATCGATTCAAACAAGGCCTTGAAATTGCCCTCGCCAAAGCCGTCCTTATAGTCGCCCTTGCGCTGGATGAACTCGAAGAATACCGGCCCCACCTGCGCCTGCGCGAAGATCTGCAAGAGGAGGCGCGGCTCGCCGCCCTCGGTCGTTCCGTCCAGAAGAAGTCCGCGTGCCTGCAGGCCCTTCACGTCTTCGCCATGTCCCGGCAGGCGCCCGTCGAGCATCTCATAATAGGCCGCCGGCGGGGCGGTCATGAACGGCACGCCCAGCTTCTTCAGCCGGTCCCAGCAGGCATAAAGATCGTCGCAGATCAGCGCGATATGCTGGATGCCCTCGCCATTGAACTCGCGCAGGAACTCCTCGATCTGGCCGCCCCCGCCCTTGCCCTCTTCATTCAGCGGTATACGGATCTTCCCGTCCGGCGCCGTCAGCGCCTTGGAGGTCAGGCCCGTATACTCGCCCTTGATATCAAAATAGCGGATTTCACGGAAGTTGAAGAGCTTCTCATAGAAGTCCGCCCAATATTTCATGCGGCCCCCGTAAACATTGTGCGTCAGGTGATCAATCAGCTTGAAGCCCGCGCCCACCGGCGTCCTGTCGACACCGGGAAGATATTCAAAGTCGATGTCATAGATCGAAAGCTCGCCCGCCCCGGTGTCATACCGGTCAATCAGATAGATGATCGAATTGCCGATGCCGCGAATGCCGGGAATATGCAGCTCCATCGGCCCGGTCTCGACCTGCACCGGTTCAGCGCCCTGCGTCAGCAGATGGTCATAGGCCTTTCGCGCGTCGCGCACGCGAAATCCCATCCCGCAGGCCGAGGCGCCATGCTCGCGCGCAAAATACCAGGCGGCCGACTTTGGCTCGTAATTGGTGATGAGGTTGATGCCCCCCTGGCGCCACAGCTCCACATCCTTGGAGCGGTGCCGGGCCACCTTGCTAAAGCCCATCCCTTCAAAAACCGGCTCCAGAATGCCTTTTTTCGGGGCAGAGAATTCGATGAACTCGAATCCATCGAGGCCGGCGGGATTGTCGAAAAGATCAGCCATGGCAAAAGGCTCCATATTGCGCGTGTGGGATATATAGTTTCATATGTAACTAATTCTTTCCGCGCCCGCAAGAGATCGTTCAAACAGGTTCCTCCGATGCCCGACACGCCCCTGCGCCTTTCCACCTTCCTGCCCTTCCGGCTGTCGGTCCTCTCCAACGCCATCTCCCAGAAGATCGCCCAGCTGTATGACCGGGAATTTGGCCTCTCTATCTGGCAGTGGCGCGTCATGGCGGTAACCGCCGACACGCCCGGCATCAGCGCCACCGAAATCGGCCAGCGCACCCAGATGGATAAAGTCGCCGTCAGCCGCGCCGTCGCCGGCCTGATCGAGATGGGCTATCTCGAACGCCGCCCCTCAGAAGACGACGCCCGCCGCTCAAACCTCTACCTCACAGATGCCGGCGCGGAGATCTACAAGCTGATCGTCCCGCTTGCCAAATCCGAAGAAGCCCAGCTCGTCTCCACCCTTTCGGAAACCGAACAGGCCGAGCTGACCCGCCTGATGATCAAACTCGCCCAAGCCGCCTCCCCGGACCGCGAGCTTTGGTAAGGGGGTGTCCGGGTAATGTCGTGAACTGTCCCGGATTGTCCTGATTTGTCTCAGATTGTCCCAAACTGTCCCGATCTGTCCCGGATTGTCCTCACCGCGCCCCACCCCAGCCCTCCCCATGAAAATGGGGAGGGCTGGGGTGGGGGCACTCTCAGCTAAAACTCACCCTATCCACCATTATTCTCCCCAAACCTGCAGCAAATCCGCGAATAAAACTTTCTTTCCCCACCCCCTCCGGGAACGGAGGTATTATGCCCGACATGTCCCCCGAACACGCCCGCCTGTACGCCTATGTCCACCCCCTCTTCTGGGGCTGGCTCTGGCTGCAGCTGCAATGGGTCACAAGCTGGCAGAGGGAGACCCACCGCTCCCTCCTCGTCGCCGTCACCCGCTGGGGCAATCTCTACACTGTCCAGATCGGCGACAAGGTCACCACCTACTGCAAGCCCGAAGCCGTAAAGCCAAGCT
>PHEH01000011.1 GCA_002841155.1 Alphaproteobacteria bacterium HGW-Alphaproteobacteria-18 | reverse complement strand
AGGTCACGAGAGTTGATGATAAGTGGTCAAGGCCTGGCAGCGCCGAAGTCATCCCGAATCCTACTGCCCGAAACTCCGGCGGCAGTGCGCGGCGGGCGAAAGCGCCCAAACCGCAACCAAAACACTTTTCCGGGCGCCGCGGCGCCCGCCGCGCAGGCTCCACTCGGGAGCCACCCGAACTGCTCCGACCCCGGATGGCAATGCCAGTCCGGATACTGCTCTATGGAGGTACGCCCCCGCGCGATCCCGGATATGAACTCCGCAAGTTCCGGTATCAGAAGAAGAAAGAAGAGCTGAGTTACACCCCTCTCCCAAAAACGATCAATCAAGCAGAAGGAACTTGCGCGCTCAATCGCCCGCCCATGCGGATGGGCTCAACGCGCAGGGCCAGGCCGGTGCGGTCGTCGGTTTCGACATAGGTGCCGCAGAGGGTGCCTTCGCCGATGGCCGGCTGGTAGCGCTCACCGGGCAGCTGGGTGGTGAAGCGGTAGAGGGACATTTCCTTCTGCATACCGATCACCGAGTCATAATCCCCGCACATGCCGGCATCGGTCTGATAGGCGGTGCCGCCATTCAGCACCATCGTGTCGGCGGTGGGCACATGGGTGTGGCTGCCGACGACGAGGCTGGCGCGGCCATCGCAGTGATGGCCCATTGCCATCTTCTCCGAGGTTGCCTCGCAATGCATGTCGACGATCAGGGCGTCAGCCACCGTGCCGAGCGGCATCTGGTCGAGCGCGGCATCGGCCGCAGCAAAGGGACAGGCGAGCGCCTGGCGCATGAAGACATTGCCCTGCAGCTGGATGACGCCGACGCGGCGGCCATCGGGCAGCGTGTAAAGCTCTGCCCCCTTCCCCGGGGCGCGCGCGCCGGCGGGATAATTCAGCGGGCGGAGGAGACGCGGCTCGCGTTCGATATAGGTCAGCGCCTCGCGCTGGTCCCAGGCATGATCGCCGAGCGTGAGGCAGTCTGCGCCCGCGCCGAAGAACTCTTCCGCAATCTGACGGGTGAGGCCGAAGCCGCCGGCGGCGTTCTCGCCATTGACGACAACAAAATCAAGCCGCAGGCGCGCGCGCAGCCCCGGAAGGTGCTCCAGCACGGCGGCCCGTCCAGGCTTGCCGACAACGTCTCCAAAAAAGGCCAGTTTCATGCGTGCAAGCCTATGACTCCAATGGCCTCTATTGAAAAGGGCGCGGCAGCCATTCGCCGCCGCGCCCTGAATGCTTCCGCCGCAAACCGGCGGCGCGTTTACTTGTTGGAAGCGGCAAAACCGAGTTTGGTCTTGTCCAGCTTCAGGGCCGGATCAGACGGGCTGGCGGCAGCATCCACGAAAGTCTGCGCCGTGACCGGGGTGGGCGGGGCCAGCGAGATCGTCAGGGTCTGCGGGTCCTGGACGAAGCTGGAGATCGCCGTGGCAAGCTCGGTGATGACAGCAACATCAACACCGGTCTGGCCCGCCATCATCGGCGCCATCGCCATCACACCGGAAATCTGCGCCCGCAGATTGGCCGGATCTTCGCCCGACTGGGCCGCATAGGCGTTCAGCGCCCGGTTGAAGAACCCGTCATCATCAAAGGCGATTTCAAGCTGATGGAAAGCAAGCTTGCTCATCATTGCTTCCATCATGGCGTCAGGATTGGCTTCCAACTGGGCGGCTGTAGAGGCGGCAGCGATAGCCTTGGAGCCTTCATATTTGGCCGAGACATCCAATTTGAAGCCATCATTGAGCTTCCAGTAGTTCTTGCCCTTCGGAAGCGTCACGATGTCCGCATCCGGATCATAGAGCTGCTCACCTGCCCCGCTGAGGGTCAGCGTTTCGTAGCCCAGCGTTGCCAGCGCGCCGGCAAACTGCTCGCCATCGGGATTGTCGCGTGCGGCCACCGTCAGGGTGAAGGGATCTGTGGTGACCTTGGTGGCGCGGCCCTGCCCGTCCCGGCCGACATAGGAATTGAACTTGGCCATATCGACACTGGCGCCGATGATGTCGGCCTTGAGGCCTTTCATCACGGCGGCGTCAAAGCCCGGATTGCCGGGATCGGCCTGCATGGCGTTCGACATGGCCGTCGGATCGGTAGAGCTGGCCGCGGCAGCCGCGATCAGACCATAATCGAGACCAGCAAGGCCAAAGCCATCAAGCTTGATGTTGACGTCGCCCGTGGCGCCTTCGGTGAACTGGAAGTTCAGATTGGACAGGCCGACCTTGCCGGCTTTCTCTTCCTTCAGGCCATCAATATAGAACGAGCCGAGGTCAAACCCGCCCGAACCGCTCGCATCGCTGATGATCAGGTTGACGTCCTTGATTGCCCAGCGATCAAAGGAGAGCGCGGTGCCTTCCGGGAAATCGGCCGGTTCGCCCTGGCCAAACAGGCTGGCGACCCAGGCGGCAGTTTCCGGCGAGGGGTTGATCAGCTCGACCGAGCCGATGGAGCCGGCGGTCTGGTCTTCGGAGCCGGCAACCGGGGTCACCGAAATACCCGACAGGCGCATGAGGGAGAAGTTTGCGGCGCCGTCAATCATGCCGAGGCCGTCAAATTCAAGCTTGGCCGCCTTCACCACCGGCGGCGGGCCTGCGGGCTCAGCAGCGTTCATGCTGGCGCTGTACTCCTCAAGGGTCATTTCAGAGCCATCGTCGGCAATGCCGTCGCCGTCATAATCCATATAGGAGAAAAGCTCGGCGATCTCCTCATCGGAATAGATCGGCTCGCTCGGGCCGGGATCGGGCATGGACAGGATGACATTGGTGAAAACAGCCCGGTCGCCCTTGATGTCCTGGCCCTCGAAAGACAGCCTCCCGGAACCGGACTCAGACAGAGAGAACACTGAAAGCGCTTGCGCGGCGGTAGCTGCATCCCCTTTCCGAAGCGAGACATCGGACAGTTTCGAGACATCAAATTCAACTGCGGCGAGAGCAGCTTCACCAGTCGGCTTGTCTTTCTGGCCACATGCCGTAAGCAAAGTTATAGCGATCACGCCGGTGAACAAATACTTCATATGGTGTCCCTCTGGTTTCGGTTGGGGTGCGGTGCGACCGCTCGTGTTTAGTGCGGACTGTTTACACATGCTCTATAACAATGGCCAGACCATGACATTGAAGACCCCGGGCGGTCAGCGCATAAAAGTGCGCCTGGAGGTCAATGCGAAAGCAAGGCGGCTGATTATACGCCTTGATGAACGCCGCCGCGAGGCTGTGGCGATCGCGCCGAGCCAACGCCAGATGGAAGCTGCCGTTGCCTTCGCCGCAGAGCGCGTCGACTGGATTTCCTCAAGACTTCAACACCTTCCGGAGATTGTCCGGTTCGAAGAAGGCGCCATTTTCAACTATCGCGGGTCGCCGTGTCAGATTACGGGGGAAGGCGAAGGCCGGCTGGCCAAGCTGTCAGCGGGAGACCCGCAGGTCCTGTTTGTGCCGGGAGACCCCGAAACCATCCATTTGCGGGTCGAACGCTACCTGAAAAAGCAGGCGCGCGCCGATCTGACTCGCGCCGTGAAGCGTCACACGGACATTCTTGGCGTTGAATATAAAGGGATTTCTGTGAAGGACACCCGCTCGCGCTGGGGATCTTGCACCTCCGACGGCCAGCTCTCTTTCTCCTGGCGCCTGATCATGGCCCCGCCCGCTGTGCTGGACTATGTTGCCGCGCACGAATGTGCCCACTTGAAGGAGATGAACCACTCCAACAAATTCTGGGCACTGGTGGGCAAATGCTGCCCGGACTGGAAGCGCCAGCGCTCCTGGCTGAGGGTACACGGCGTAGAACTCCAGGCCGCCGGCGAATAATCCGTGTCAAGACGGATCTGCTGTGAATAGCTGAAATATATTTTCTCCCCAAGAGAGAGAATACGAATTATAGACCCAAATTCGCCAAACGGGCCTGAGTTACTAGGTTTGCAAAGCGAACTCAGGTATCGAATGCTTTTTCGGACTCAGGCAGAGAGAAGTCGAACCCGATGGCCCGGGCGCCATAGGAGCCTTCCCGGTAGCGTTCGATGTTTTCGGTAAACCACCCCCGGATGTGCTGGAAGATGTGCGCGTTAAAAGGCCGGGCATCCTCCTCATTGATGGGCAGCCGGAACTCGTACTCGGCGCCCTCCTCAATATGCACGATGAAACTGTCGCCCGCCTTGCGGCAATGCAGGGACAGTCGCAGCCAGTCCTGCGCCTTGGTCACCCGCACGGCGAGCCCGAAGGAGACAGGCCCGAGCGGTCGAAACCCGCGCGGGGGAATGGAAAACGCCTGATCACCATAGGAGCGCGGCTCAAATGGGCCAGCGGGCGGCACAAGGTGCACGCATATCCCGTCGCTGGCGCCCAGATAGTCGCAAAGCCCCAAGCGCACCTCCTCGGCCAGCCGCCGGATGCGGTTGTAATTCTCCTCCGCCAGAGCCTGATAGACTTCAACAGTCTCGACGAGTTCTTCGAAGCGGGACATGCGGGCGGCCTCGTTCTGCAATTGACGTGAAGCCCAGCCTAGCGGCTAAGGCCAGCCGCGCCAATCTGCGCCGTTCAGGCGGCAGGCCTTCGCGCGGCCGCAAGCGGCGTCACCGGCGCGCTGGCCGGCATGGCTTCGGGCTGAAGCGCCAGCGGCAAGGTGGTGCGCGCCATCTCGATGGCGAGCGAGGGCGCCGCCCCTTCGCCAAAACTGCGGATCACCGCGCGGATCGTCTCTAGGAAGATCGCCTCCTCCTCCACGATCTGGCCATAGCGCGCCGCAATCGGCCCCACGAGGCCGTAAGCCAGAAAGACGCCCAGGAACGTGCCGAGCAGCGCAGCGCCGATCATCGCGCCCAGGATTGCCGGTTCCTGATCAATCGCGCCCATCGTGCGAATGATACCGAGCACGGCCGCGACAATCCCCAGCGCCGGCAGCGCGTCAGCCAGCGTTTGCAGCGCGCCGACGGCCTTCGCGCGTTGGGCCATATGGCCGTCAATCGCTTCCATCATCCGCTGATCTGCGCGCTGAGGATCAGAGAGATCCAGCGCCATCAGCCGGAAGGCGTCGCAGATCAGCGTGCGCGCGGGGGCGTCGGCCAGGATACGCGGCGCAGCGGCGAACAGCGCCGACTCCTCAGGCATCTCAATGTCGGCCTCGATCGCGACAAAGCCCCGGCGCTTGACTGCGCGCATCAGGCCGCCCGTCAGCGTGAAGAGATCGGCATAATCGGCCCTCTTCCAGCGCGATCCCTTGAAGGCGCGGACAAATCCGGCGAGCGCTTCGCGGGCCACAGCGGGTGAATTGGCCAGCATCACGGTGCCAATCGCGGCCCCGCCAATCAGCGCCAGTTCAAACGGCAGCGCATGCATGGCCGCCGGCCCGCCCGTAAGGGCAAGACCGCCGCCAACGAGGATCAGAACAAGGACAAGACCGGCCAGTTGAAGCACTGCGCGTCATTTCCCTTTCAAGACTTGAAAACCGCGAATACCCTTGATGACTCGGCGCGTCTTAAAGCCACGTTCACAAGGGGCATATTCGGGCGCACCGCACTTGGGCTTGGGAGGCGGAAGAAACATTCATGGCTGGCACGAATGACCGGCTGCCCGACCAGTCCCGTCCGGACAGACGCGGCGCCTTCATCATCCTGTTCTTCTCACTGATGGCGATTGGCGCTGGCAACACGATGTTGCTGGCGGCAGTTCTGCCCCAGCTGACGCGCGAAATGGAGATGCCTGACTGGATGGCAGGCGCGGTCTTCTCGCTCTCGGCCCTGCTCTGGTCGCTCACCTCGCCTTTCTGGGGCAAGCGGTCAAACCGCTGGGGCCGCCGCAAGGTCGCCGCCATCGGGCTGGCCGGTTATGCCGCCTCGATGTTCTTCATCTGGGTCACCGGGCACCTCGCCCTTTCCGGCATGATGACGAACATTGTCGCGGTCTTCATCTGCCTGGCACTGGCCCGCTCCCTTTTCGGCCTCATCGGCTCGGCGGCAAACCCAGCGGCGCAGGCCTATGTCGCTGATCGTACCAGCAAGGCCGAGCGCCAGAACGAGATTGCCTTCCTCTCCTCAGGCTTCAGCGTCGGCAGCGTCATCGGCCCAGCCTTTGCCGCTGCCCTGGTTGCCTGGGTCGGCATCCTCTCCCCTGCCCTCGTCACAGCATTACTGGCTGGCACCATGGCCGCCCTCGTCTGGTGGCGCCTGCCTGAAACGCGCGCGCCGATTGCTGACGGCGCAAGGATCGAGGCCGAGATCGGCGCCAAGGGTCTCTGGCATTCAGACCGGGTGCTGCCCTTTCTGGTCTATGCGGTGGCCATGTCGCTGGTCACCGGCGTGCTGACCCAGGTGTTTGTCTTTGCGGTGATGGACAAGCTCGGCGTGTCCGGCCGGGAGGCGGCGCAATATACCGGGCCGGCCTTCACCGTGGGCGCGGTCGCGGTTCTGCTCGCCCAGCTCGTGATCATTCCGCGCCTGCACCTGCGCAACAAGACGCTGATGTGGGTGGGCTGCGTGCCACTTCTTCTGGGCACGCTGATGATCGTGTTCGCCAATGATTTTGCGAGCCTGATCCTGTCGCAATTCCTGATCGGCCTCGGCCAGGGCCTTGCGCGGCCGGGCTTTTCCAGCGGCGCCTCGCTTGCCGTATCGCCCCAGCTTCAGGGCAATGTGGCAGGCCTCGTCATTTCAGCCAACGGGATGGGCTATATCGTGACGCCCTTCTTCGGGCTGTTCTTCTACGAATATGTCAGCCGCGAGCTGCCCTTCTATCTCTGCGCCGGCATGCTGATCGCGATGTTCCTCTATGCCCGGTTTGGCATGAAGGACGGCCTCGGCGAAATCCGCGAGGGCGAGGAGTGAGGCGGGGGGCTCAATCGTACGGCAGGTCTTCCGGTCGCCATCCGGCAAAGTCCGGCGCTGGCGTCTCTGGAAACCTTACCGCATGGATATGCGTATCCCCCCTACGGATTGCCTTGCAAACGCGGTGCATGCCATCCATTACCCGGCCGCCTGCATCCAGTATGATCGGAAAGGAAAGGTCCGCCCCCTCGATCAACGCAATGTGGCCGAGGATAGACCGGCATGTCGGAACCTGCCCCTTGAAGGCATACCAATGATTTTCATCGACCTCAGCGATGTCGCACAAGGCAACGCGCTCGACCGGCAATTCCCGGCTCAGGGCAATCAGGCGCCTCACATCCCAGGCCAGCATGCCATCTTTCGACGGGCGAAAATGAAACTGTGGCCTGACCGTCAACGCCGTCCCCTACTTCGTTCCTGCAGGCCTCATCAATTAGTGACCGCCCCGCCAACCCTCACGGCCGCCAGCATCTCCTGCGTCGGATAGCCATCGGCCAGGAAACCACGCGCCTTCTGGAAGTTCTGCAGCGCGGTCTTCGTCCGCCGCCCGGCGATGCCATCCGGCGTGCCCGCATCATAGCCAAGGGCATTGAGGCTGGTTTGCAGGTCGCGAATTTCGGCAACGGACAGCGGCGGTATATGCTTTGGCCAGGATGCCACTGGGCCGCCCTTGCCAACAATCATATCGCCTGAAAGACCCACGGCGAGGGCGTAGGAATCGGCGCGGTTATAGACTTTGTACACGTTGAAATTCTTGAACAGCAGGAATTTCGGCCCGCTGGCGCCTGCCGGTAACCAGAGCTCTGCAAACTCGGCCCCGCCGGTCTCGAACGCGCCGCCCCGGATGGGCGAAAGGCCCGCCGCCGTCCAGGCAGTCATGCGCCGCTCGCCCCCGTCGGCCAGGCTGAAATCAAAGCCAGCCGGGGTGAGCACTTCAATACCCCAGGGCTGGCCCTTCACATAACCCGACCGGGCGAGATAATTGGCGGCCGAGGCGAGCGCATCCGCCTCGCTTTTCCAGACATCCCTGCGGCCATCCCCATCAAAATCGACAGCATGGGCCAGATAGGTCGTTGGCATGAACTGGGTCTGGCCAAGGGCCCCGGCCCAGCCGGCAATCAGATCACCCCGGCGCGCGTGCCCCTCCTTCAGGATCTTCATCAGGGCGTAAAGTTCGGTCTCGGCCAGGTTCCGGCGGCGACCCTCAACCGCCATATTGGCGAGAGCATTGGCAGCGTCGTCGCGGCCGATGAAGCCGCCGAAATTCGTCTCCATGCCCCAGATGGCAAGCAAGGCCTGCCGGTCGACGCCGTATTGCTCTTCGATTGCCTGAAGCGTGGGCCCTGCGGAGATGAGTTTCTGCTGGCCTTGCGTAATCCGCGTATTTCCCAGCGGCGTGGCAAGATAGTCCCAGATCGGCTTGGCAAACTCCGCCTGGTCGCTTGGGGCAGTCTGTGTCTGCACCTCCGTCAGGCTGCTTCCCAGCCACATTGTGATCGGGCTTATGTTTTCGAGAAGCGATTTCACAATTGCCCGGTCATTACCGGCCGCAATCGCGCGCTCAGAAAAATCATTGCGCCAGGCATCCATCGCGGCATGGCCGGAAGATTTGTAGATAATCGGCCCGGTTTCGGAAACTGGAGAGGGCGTTCCGGTGACCGGAGGCTTGGGAGAGGGCGCTTGCGGCCCGGCCGCGCAGGAGGCCAGCGCCCCGCAGACAACGGCAATTCCCATCCATTTTGAACTGGCCAAACCGCGCTTAATCATGGATTTTACCCTCTCAGCAGCCTTCTCGCCGCAGTTACCGTTCTTGACTCGGCTGTCTGGATTCATTACGCGCTCCGCTTTCCCAATTCCTAAACGTTCCAGGCCAGACCCATGAAAGTCCGCTCGTCTCTCAAATCTCTCAAGTCGCGCCACCGCGACTGCAAGATCGTGCGCCGTAAGGGCCGGGTCTATGTGATCAACAAGACCGACCCGCGTTTCAAAGCGAAACAAGGCTGACCCTTAGATGAACAGGGAATGAGGCGGCAGAATGACGGCCCGCATCGCCCTTTTCGATTTAGGTGGCGTCCTCCTCGATTGGTCGCCGGCACGCCTGTATTCGCAGGTCTTCAGCAACGCCGCTGAAGCCGACCGGTTCCTTGCCGAAGTGTGCACCATGGCGTGGCACACCGAGCATGACCGTGGCGTGAGCTTTGCCGACAACGCCGCCCCGCTGATCGCAAAATACCCCCAATACGAAGCCCAGATCCGTGCCTGGCACAGCCGCTGGGGCGACATGTTTGCCGGATATGTTTCCGGAACCGACCGCTTGATTGAAATGCTGTATGGCCGAGAGGTGCCGATCTACGGCCTCTCCAACATGCCCGCCGAGATCTGGCCCCAGATGCTGGACATGTTCCCCGCCCTCCGCCGTTTCCGCGATGTTGTGGTGTCCGGCAAGATCGGCATGATCAAGCCAGACCCGGCCATTTTCCACTATACCCGCACCCGTATGGGCGATCCTGATCCCGGCGCAGTGCTGTTCATCGACGACAACGCCGCCAATATCGCGATGGCAGAGGCGCTTGGCTATCAGACGCACCTCTTCACCGATGCCGCCCGCCTCGAAAGCGAGCTGATCCGCCAGAGGCTGATCTGACAGTTCCTGTGAAGGCTGGCGTTGCCGCAGGGCCCTCGCGCGTCATATGATCAGGCATGATCAAGCGGCTTTTCCCTGCCCTTCTCCTCATTGTGCTGGCCCCGCTGGCGCATGCCTTTCCCTCCGACGAGATGTTCGAGAAGCTGAAAAC
Source organism: Alphaproteobacteria bacterium HGW-Alphaproteobacteria-18 (assembly GCA_002841155.1). Taxonomy (GTDB): domain Bacteria; phylum Pseudomonadota; class Alphaproteobacteria; order Caulobacterales; family Hyphomonadaceae; genus Hyphomonas. Next base: position 115,425 of record PHEH01000011.1, on the reverse strand, counting down.
GGCCGAGGATGAGGCCATGGCCGCCGATGTGGCCGACGACATCTGGGCCAGCTGGCTCGAATCGGGCTCTCCCAGCGCCGATCTTGTGATGCGCCGGGCTGCCGAGGCGCTGGCCTATGGCGAAACCGAGCTGGCCCGCGACCTGCTCGACCGCGTCATTCTGCTGCGTCCGGACTTTGCCGAAGCCTGGCACCGGCGGGCGGGCATTTTCCTGTCGGAAGAAAATTATACCGAAGCCTTGCGCGATCTGAACCAGGCGCTGGAGGTTGAGCCGCGCCATTTCGGCGCCTGGCTTGGCCTCGGCTATATCCTCGAACAGCTCGGCGGCAAGGCCGAAGCCCTCGACAGCTACCGCGAAGCGCTGAAAATCTATCCCCTGATGCCCCAGGCCAAGAGCGCCGAAGCGCGCCTGACGCTGCAGGCAGAAGGCCAGGAACTTTGAAGCGCATGCTGACCGTATCTCTTATGGGTCTGTCAGGGCTGGGGCTGGGCGCCTGCGTGAGCAGCATGGCGTATACCTCCCGGGTGGAGGCGGCCTTCCCAGCAGACGGCCGCCAGCTCGATGTGAGCGGCCATGGCGTTCATGTGCTCACGCGCGGCCCGGAGCAGGCACCCGCCGTCCTGTTGATCCACGGCGCGAGCGCCAATGCGCGTGAGTTTACTGCCACCCTCGCCCCGCGCCTGGAAACCGATATGCGCGTGCTGATGGCAGACCGGCCGGGCCATGGCTATTCGGACCGGTTTGACGGGGCCTATACGCTGGCCGCCCAGGCCCGCCAGATGGCCGGCGTGCTCGACCAGCTGGCGCCGGGCCAGAAAGCCGTCGTGGCCGGGCATTCCTTTGGCGGGGCGGTGGCCCTGCGCCTTGCGCTTGACCGGCCAGACCTCGTCTCTGGCCTCGTCCTGCTCGCCCCCGTCACCCATGACTGGGGCGATGGAGACGGCGGAACGGCCTGGTATAATTCCATCGCTGCCAATCCCGTGCTCGGGGCGGTCTTTTCCCAGCTCGTGCCGATTGTCGGCCCCGCGCAGGTGAAGAACGGTATTTCCAGCGTCTTCGCCCCCGCGCCCGCCCCGCAGACTTATTATGAAACCTCCGGCCTCGGACTGTTCCTGCGCCCGCCGAATTTCCGCGCCAATGCCCAGGACATGACACGGCTGAAAGGCGAACTGGCAGAACAATCCACGCGGTATGGCGAACTGACACTGCCCATCACCGTGTTTTCCGGCAGCCAGGACCGTGTGCTTTCACCAAAACTTCACACCGCCAGGCTCAAGAAACAGGTGCCTCTTGATCTGGTCATTCTGCCAGACGAAGGGCACATGCCTCATCATGGTGAGGGGAACGCTGTTGCCGGTGCCATCCGGCGGCTGGCCATAGACAGCCAGACCCGCTAATAGCCTCTCCTTCGCTTCAGACCCCGGAAAGGACACCCCATGGACGACAGCTTTGAGCTGACCAAGATCGACGAAACCACCCGGGAAAAACTCCGCCAGACCGTCGCCAAGATCGAAAGGCTGGAAGAGGAGAAAAAAGAGGTCGCCGAGCAGATCAAGGATGTCTACGCCGAAGCCAAGGCCATCGGCTTTGACACCAAGGCCCTGCGCCAGGTGGTCCGTCTCCGGAAGATCGAGCGCGCTGAGCGCGAAGAGCAGGAAATGATCCTGGAAACCTATCTCATCGCCCTCGGCGAGGCCTGAGCGCTGCGGAGACGATTGCGGAGATGAGCAAACTCGTCTGATGTGATCCCATGACCAGAGAAGTGGACGAGCGCAAGAAGCGCGCCGCGCTGAGAAAACTGCGGAGAGCCGCGCTGCTGGCCGAACAGGGCCTTGGGCCGCCCCTGTCCGACTGGGAACGCGAATTTCTCGAAGAGGTCGAAGGCCGCATCGAGAAATTCGGCTCTGCCTTTGCTGACCCCATGAAGGGCGCTCAGGGCGAGCCCCTCTCCAGCTTGCAGCAGGCCAAGCTGCGCGAGATCGACAAGAAAGCCCGCGGCAAGGCTTCACGCGGCTTTCAGAACCGCAAGCCTATGGGCATGAAGCGCAAGCCCCTGCCGCGCGATAGGGATCAGGAAGACGCGCCTGAAAGCCCGGAAGCCGAGACAGCCCCGCTCTCCCCGCCTGCGCGCTCTAAACCGGCCCTCGTGCCCGCCTCCAGCCTGGCGCCTCTCGAGCCCGGTAAGGTCACCCGCCTGCGCCAGACCAGGCCCAGATTGACCGTGATTGAAGGCGGCAGCAAAAAAACTGAAAACTGACAGGCGTTTCACACGTATAGATAGCTATGACCGAGCTGACCGCCTCCACCCTCGCCCGCGCCCTGCTTGTAACCGGCGCCTCCACCGGCATCGGCGAGGCGGCTGCCCGCCATATGGCGGCTCGCGGCTGGACGGTGTTTGCCGGCGTGCGCAGCCAGAAGGATGCCGACGCCCTTTCAGAGGGCGCTGCCGGAGACCTTCGCCCGATCCTTCTGGACGTCACCAAACCCGATCAGGTCGAGGCGGCGGTCAGGACAATCAGCGCCGCGCTCGGCAACCGGCGCCTGTCAGGCCTCCTCAACAATGCCGGCATCGCCAAGATGGGGCCGCTGGCGATCCAGCCGCTGGAGGATTTTGAAGCGCATTTCGCCGTCAACGTGTTTGGCATGCTCCGCGTCACACAGGCCTTCGTGCCCCTGCTGGGCGGAGACCCGTCGCGCGAGGGCCCGCCCGGACGGATCGTCACCATCACCTCGGTTGGCGGCAAGATCGCCGCGCCCTTCCTGGGCGCCTACACCGCCACCAAGCACGCCAATGAAGCGATGACCGATACCCTCCGCCGGGAGCTTGCCCTCTATGGCATTGATGCCATCGCCATTGGCCCCGGCTCGGTGAAGACCCCCATCTGGGACAAGGCGGAGAAAGACAATAAAGGCAGCCTCTATGCGGGGAGCGACTGGGCCGACGCTCTGAAAATCTTTGAGAAAACGATGCTGACAGGCGGCCAGACAGGCCTGCCGCCCCAGACCATTGCCGAAGTGGTGGAAGACGCGCTGAGCCATCCCAAACCCAAGGCGCGCTATGCCCCGGTGCCCGACAAGCTCACCAATTTCACCATCGCCAGCCGCCTGCCCAAACGCTGGCTCGACGGAATTTTCATCAAGCGCTTCGGACTGAAGAAGAAATAAACTCTCCCCTCTCCCGCAAGCAGGAGAGGAAAACAAATTTGACGCCCCCGTCATCTTTCTCCCTTGACGCCCCTCGCGGAAAGGCGACCCATGTCGCGCAAAATGGAGGAACACACATGGCAGATCTCAAGGGCAAAGTGGCCGTCATCACCGGCGCGGCAAGCGGCATCGGCCTGGCCGGCGTTGAGGTGTTCATCGCGGCGGGCGCAAAAGTCATCGCGGGCGATATCCAGGACGAAAAAGGCAAGGCGCTCGAAACGCGCTTCGGCCCGGACAAACTCCGTTTCGTCCATTGCGATGTAACCGACATGGATCAGCTCAAAGCCATCATGGACGCTGCCCCGGCTGCCTTCGGATCGCTCGACATCGTCTGGAACAATGCCGGCCATGGCGGCACCAATACATCGGTCGAGGAGCTGGATCTCGACGGCTACGACCAGACGATGAACCTCCTCCTCAAACAGGTCTTCGCGGGCACCAAATTCGCCATTCCCCACATGAAGGACAAAGGCGGCGCGATCATCAACACCTCATCAATCAGCGCGGTCTGCGCGGGCTATGCCCCGATCACCTATTCGGTCGCCAAGAAGGGCGTTGCCCATTTCTCAAAGCTCGCCGCCGCCGAGCTCTCCAAATACAAGATCCGCGTCAACGCCATCCTGCCGGGCTTCATCGCCACCTCGATCTTCGGCGCCTCGCTCGGTCTGCCACGCGACGTGGCCGACCAGATGGCCGAGATGCTCTCCCAGGCCGGCGGCAAGATGCAGCCCATCGGGCGCGTCGGCAAAGGGACCGATATTGCCGAGATGGCCGCCTTCCTCGCCTCGGACGCGGCCGAGTTCATCACAGGCGGGGAGTTCCTCGTCGATGGCGGCATGACTGTCGGCCCGCGCCATAGCTGGGACGAGACCGCCGCCAGCCCGGTTCTGGAATCGCTCGGTATCAGCCCGGAACAGGCCGAGCAGATGCGCCTGGCCCAGGCGGCCGCTGCGGCTCAGTCCTGATCGGCGCTCCGCAGCTGGGGCACGGCTTCGACCGCTTTGAGCAGGTCGTCCAGGGTCGCCGCTTCCCGGAAGAGGCGGCCCTGATCATCGCTGAGGGCGTAGCCGGCCGGCGTGCGGGTCAGCGGAAAACGGCGCCAATGGGCCCGCGACCGATAGATCCAGACCGTCTCGGGGGACTGGCCAACAGCGGCCCAACCGGTCCACATGTGACCGGCCGGCTGGCTTCGCCAAAGCTGGTCAATCTGGTCGATTTCTTCCGATGAAAAGCGTGGCATGAGCGGCAAAGAACCTTCTGGATCAGGGCCTTCTGTAAGTCGCCCGAAGCTTTCGGGCAATCTTCAGGGCGCGCTGTGGATGCTGGTGTCAGGCGCGGGCTATACCTTCCACATCGCCCTGGCCAAGGAGATCACCGCCGACGCGCACCCGATTTTCCTCGCCTTCTGGCGCAGCTTCCTGGCGTTTGCGATTGCCATGCCGTTTGTCTGGATCGGCGGCGTGAAGATCCACACCGCCCGGTTTGGCGCGCTGGTGACCCGCAGCCTGATCGGGTCGGCAGGGTTTGTGTTCGGGCTGATTGCCATCTGGCCGATCTTTGGATTGCCGCTGGCGGAGTTCAATGCGCTCTCCTTCACGCGGCCGCTGTTCGTGACGCTGCTGGCGGTGTTGCTGCTGAACGAGAAGGTGGGCATCCATCGCGGCGGGGCGGTGGTGATCGGCTTTGCCGGGGTGCTGATCATGACGCTGGTGCCGGCCCTTCTGGGCAGTGAGGGCGGCACGCATTTGAACCTTGGGGCGCTGTTTGCGCTCGCCTCTTCGCTCTGCTTTGCCTTTACCATCGTGCTGGTGAAATCCTTGACCGGGGTACACTCGCCACTGGCCCTGCTGGTCTGGGCTAACATGCTGTCTTCCATCATTATTTTGCCGTTTGCGCTGTTCTTCTGGAGCAGCCCGGACCTGACGGGATGGGCGCTGATCTTTGCCATGGCCTTGGCCGGTTTCGTCGCCCAGTTCTGCTTCATCAAGGGCATGTCGGTGGGCGACGCGTCTTTCCTCTCCCCGCTCGACTATGTGCGCCTGCCGATGGGGGCGCTGGCTGACTGGGTGATGATCCGGATGCTGCCGGGGCCCTTCGTCTGGGTGGGGGCGGGCATCATTATCGTCTCCACCCTCTACATCACCTGGCGCGAACACCGGCTGAACCGGCGCAAACCCGTACTGCCGCCAAAGCCCGTCTGAGCCCGTCACGGCCGCGACAAACCGGGACAAACTCGGACAAACCGGGACAGCCTGGGGACACATCGGGACAGTTTGGGACATCTCAGGACACCCTGAGACACGCATTTCCAGTTTCCTCTTGTGAGCGAAAAACGTCCCGTTTATCGTTTTTCCACAACAGGGGAGGATGGCATGGCGAAAGTTCTGGTCACGGGGGCGACGGGGTTCATCGCCGGGCATGTCATCCACCAGCTGCTCGAAGCGGGCCATGAGGTGATCGGAACGGCGCGCTCCGCCGCCAAAGCCGGGCCGCTCAACCAGACGCTCAGCGCCTATGCCGGACGGCCGGTCTCGATTCCGATCCGCGCCGCCGACCTCTCTTCCGATGAGGGCTGGGCAGAGGCCGTGGCGGGGGTGGATTTTGTCCAGCATGTCGCCTCCCCCATTCCGCTGACCGTGCCCAGGGACGCCGATGAGCTGATCCGCCCGGCCCGGGACGGCGCGCTGCGCGTGCTGAAAGCCGCAAAGGCGGCGGGCGTGAAGCGGGTGGTGATGACCTCCTCGATGGCGGCCTGCGCCTATGGCTGGGGCGAGAACCGCCCCAATCCGATCACCGAGGAACACTGGTCGCAGGACACAGGCAGGGCCGACATGACCCCCTATATCCGCTCCAAGCTGATCGCCGAGCGGGCGGCGTGGGATTATGTGACCGGCGAGGGCAAGGGCCTGGAGCTGACCACCATTAACCCCGCCCTCGTGCTCGGCCCGGTGATGAGTGGGGACTTTTCCGCCTCGGTCGAAATCCTCACCCAGCTGATGTCCGGCAAGCTGCCGGGCACGCCGAAGGTCGGCTTCGTGGTGGTGGATGTGCGGGATGTGGCGGCGGCGCATGTGCTGGCGATGACGAGCCCGGCGGCGGCGGGCGAACGCTTCCTCTTGGGCGACCGGTTCATGTGGTTTTCGGAAGTGGCCGCCACGCTCGCCCGCGAATTCCCGGCCTATGCCTCAAAACTTCCGTCCAGGGACATTCCGGCCTGGATGGTCCACCTCATCGCCCTCATCAACCCGCCCGCCAGACAGCTCATCCCGGAACTGAACCGTGAACGGCACATCTCCAGTGAGAAAGCTGCGCGCGTTCTGGGCTGGAAGGCACGCAGCAGCGAAGAAGCGGTGATCGCCGGGGCGCAGAGTTTGGTTGAGGCTGGGGTGGTTTGAGGGCGTCTGATTTGGTTGGAGTAATGTACCCGTTTAAAAGACCGCACCGGCGCCCACTAACACTGTGTACCTGATTTTTCGCACCCAAGTTGCATCAGATCAACGGAGCAGGCATCATCCCGAACAGCATATTCGAGGTGAACATGGAAGAAAAAACTGGATCAAAAGAGTCGATCAGAAAACGTGCCGAAGAAATCAAGCCGTTTCGCTGCAAGAACCTGATCGCGGTCCTGGAAAACCCAACTGACATCAGGAACATCGGAACGGTTATCAGGAATGTGAATGCGCTGGGAGTAGAGAAGGTTTATGTAGTCGACCCTCGTCAATCCATACCCGACGATTGGCAGTATCTACGGGATCAGAAATCAGTTTCAAGAACGTCTGTTTCCGCAGTCAAATGGACGTTCGTGAAGCGTTTCGACACAACCGATGAATGCTTCGATCACCTCGAAAAGAATGGTTTCGTTTCGATTGTCACGTCACCGCATGTCAAAGGGAAGACTAGCATTTTCCTTCACGAAGGCGATTTCACCGTTCACTCCAAGCTTGCAGTCTGGTTCGGCAGCGAGGGAAGCGGAATCAGCGACCGGGCAGTTGAGCGAAGTGAGATGTGTGTCAGCATCCCGATGTTCGGCATGATCGAAAGTCTCAACCTTGGAACAAGCTCTGGGATCGTTTTGTACGAAGTGGCTAAACAAAGACGTGAGTATCAAAGCAAGTACAGGCTGCGCAACAAAAGGGGGGAACGTGTAAACCCATTACCGACCACGCTCCCTCCAGATGCCTAGTTCAGCCATTTTCCGCAAAGGCTTGAGGTCGAAATCTCGCATAACTGGCTTCCACGGCGGAAGCTTTGCGGGTCTTGGCAACCGCCACACAGACCAACGCTCATCCTGAGCGACGTCGAAGGACGAGCCGGGCTCGCGCTGCGCTATGGGACCATCCTTCGACGTCGCTCAGGATGAGCCTCATTGAGGTTGAGAAGCACACGTCCCCTCACCGCCCCCAATGCGGCGGCTTTATCACCTCCATCAGGCGCTCCGGCGCCTTGAGCGGGGCGAAGCCCAGCTCGGCATAGACACCATGGGCGTCTGCCGTGCCGAGCATCCAGCGGCGGATGGTCTGCATCTCCGGATGGGTCATCAGGGAGCGGACGAGATTGCGGCCAAGGCCCTTTCCGCGATGCTCCGGCACCACCATCACATCACACACCCAGGCGAAGACGGTGTAATCTGTCACCGCGCGGGCAAAGCCGGTGAGCGTGCCGCCTTCATCCCGCGCGAGGGCGCAGAGGGAGGCGGCGCAGGCGCGCTCCACCGTCTCGCGCGGAATGCCGGGCGACCAATAGGCCGCCTGCAGCAGGGGGTGGAGCACATCGAGATCTTCGGGGGTGGGCTGGGCGAGGGTGATCATGGCGCAGCAGATATGCCCCGGCCGGGCGCGCTTGGGAAGCGGGGCGCAGGCGCCCCGATACCAACAATAGCTTGCCAAGGGCGCGGCATGGGCGCACGCGCGTCTCATGACCGACACTATCACCGCCATCGTCGCCAAGATCCGTGCCCTCGAAGCTGAGCTGGAGGGGGAGTTTGCCCGGCAGCAGGCCGGCCTGCGCTATGGCCTCGAACACGGAAAGGTGGTGTTCGAAGAGGAAGTGGCGCGCCGGCACCGCGAGCTGCAGACCGGCCTTACGCGCTATCTACTGAAGGCGCGCCTCGGGGTGGTGATCAGTGCGCCGATTATCTATTCGCTGATCCTGCCCTTCGCGCTGGCCGATGCGTGGGCCTCGCTTTATCAGGCGGTCTGTTTCCGCGTGTATGGCATCCCGCAAGTGAAGCGCGGCCGCTATATGGTGTTCGACCGGGCGGGGCTTGGCTATCTCAACGCGCTGGAAAAGATCAACTGCGCCTACTGCTCCTATGTGAACGGGGTGATTGCCTATGTCCGGGAAATCGGCGCGCGTACGGAGCAATACTGGTGCCCGATCAAGCATGCCCGGCGCGTGCTGGGCGCGCATCCGCGCTATCCCGACTTTCAGGACTATGGCCAGGGCGAGCAATACCGCGAAAAGCTGCACGCCCTGCGGGCAAGGCTTGCAGCAGAAGCCGAAGATCCCCCGCCCGCCGGGGACGCCTGATCCATTTAGAGGGGGCGTGCGCGGCGCCTGCGCTCACGGCATTTCAGCGCGCGGGAGCAAGGGGGAAGCCTCCTCGGTTTCGCCCGCCTGCAATATCTCGATCTGCGCCTTCAGCAGCCGCTCATAGGCAGCCTTTATGGCACCATCGCGTTCCGCCGCGATCTGCAGGCGCATGCGCGCTATGTTTGTGCGGGCGACGAAGGCTTCCGTAGGGGACATTCTGCGCGCTCCTCGCGGGGCTGCGACCGATCTCATCAGTCAGGCATCACCTTGCACCTTCCCGGCGCCTGTGTCGACACCGGGCGCGGGCGGGCAGCCTTCACCCCTCCCCCGCCTGGGCGGTGGCGACGAGGCGGTCGTGCAGGTCGCGGATGCGGGCGTTGAGCTCCTGTAGTTCGTCTGCGGACATTCCGGCGCGCTCAGCGAGGTTTGTGCTGACACAGCCGGCGCGATGTCTCAGCTCCCGCCCCTTATCGGTCAGGCCGATCAGCACCTGGCGTTCATCGGCCGGATTGCGCACGCGGTTGAGATAGCCGCCCGCCTCGAGACGTTTGAGCAGCGGGGTCACCGTGCTCGCCTCGAGGCGCAGCTGAGTGGCGAGTTCGCCGACGGGCTGGTGGTCGCGCTCCCAGAGGAGGTTGAGCACCAGATATTGCGGATAGGTGATGCCGAGCCCGTCGAGCACCACCTTGTGGATGCGCTGGATTTCGAGGTTCGTTCCGTAAATCCAGAGGCAGAGATGCTCGCTCAGCGGGGGCGGAAAACCGGTGGTGGGATCGGGGTTCGACATCTCTCATTCCTTCAATTGGCTGTCAGGCGCGATCTTTATCGCGAAATTACGTATCGCGATAAATATATGGCTTGACGGGGAAATCGCAATCTCTTATCTGATACTTATCGCGATAAGGATTATGGCGATAGCAATCAGGAGCCCCCATGTTAAAATCCCTTCTTTCTGCGGTCGCCCTCTCAACTCTCGCGGCCTGCCAGCTTCCCGCCACCAACCCTGCCCTCAAAACTTCAGCCCAAGGAGAAATTCAGATGTCCATGATCCCCACCAAAGACGGTACCCAGATCTTCTACAAAGACTGGGGCCCGAAAGACGCCCAGCCGATCGTGTTCCACCATGGCTGGCCACTGACGGCCGATGACTGGGATAACCAGATGCTGTTCTTCCTCTCGGAAGGTTACCGCGTTGTCGCCTTTGACCGCCGCGGCCAGGGCCGCTCGACCCAGACCGATATCGGCCATGACATGGATACGTTTGCCTCTGACACGGCCGATCTGGTGGCCGCGCTGGACTTGAAAAACGCCGTCCATATCGGCCACTCCACCGGCGGCGGCGTTGTTGCCCGCTATGTGGCGGGCGCTGAGCCCGGCCGGGTGTCGAAGGCGGTGCTGATCGGGGCGATCACGCCGGTCCTTGGCCAGATCGAAAGCAACCCGACCGGCGTGCCGCTGGAAGTGTTTGACGGCTTCCGCAAGGCGCTGATCGACAACCGGGCGCAATACTATCTCGATCTACCCTCGGGCTCGTTCTACGGCTTCAACCGCGAGGGCGCGGTGGTCAGCGAAGGGCTGATCCAGAACTGGTGGCGCCAGGGCATGGCCGGCAGCGCCAAGGCCCAGCTCGACACGATCACGGCCTTCTCGGAGACCGACTTTACGGAAGATTTGAAATCGATCTCCGTGCCGGTCCTCGTGATGCACGGCGAAGACGACCAGATCGTGCCGATCGACGAGACTGCGCGCCGGGCCGTCAAGCTCCTGCCGAACGGCACGCTGATCACCTATCCCGGCCTGCCCCACGGCCTGTTTGCCACCAACCCGGATGTGGTCAACGCCGACCTGCTGGCCTTCATCGAAGGCTGAGGCCCGCCCAACAAAAGGCCCAGGCTGCCCCTCAAAGGCGGCCTGGGCTTTTTTGCGGCGCGGCTGTCAGAAATCGTAGGCGATGCCTTTGCGTTCCCAGTCGCCATAGCGGGTGGGTTCGATGGTTTTGGGGCCGCCGATTTCGTCGCTCGGCAGGGCGGCGGCGTCTGAGGCGTCTTTCGCCTTGCGGGCGTCTGCCTCTTCCAGCGCGCGGCGGGCCGCTTCCGGCAGGGCGGCGCGGCGGGCGATTTCTTCTTCTGACAGATCGTTGCTCATTTGAAATCTTTCCCTGTCATTCACCCTTTCCCATATAGTGGGCTGAACCCAAATTGCGCATAGACGCGCAGGCAGCGTTCTTGTTGATGAGGAGCACCCCACCGATGGGCACGGCCAAGACATTCGTTCTTCTCGCCGCCATGACAGCGATCTTCATGGCGATCGGCTTCCTTGTGGGCGGCACGGGCGGGATGATCCTCGCCTTTGTGGTGGCCGCCGGCATGAACATCTTCGCCTGGTGGAACTCCGACAAGATGGTGCTGCGCATGCAGGGCGCGCAGGAAGTGCTGCCCGATACGAAGAACCCGATGCTGCGCGCCTTTGGCCAGGATGTGGCGCGTCTGGCGGAAACCGCCGGCCTGCCCGCCCCGCGCATCTATATCATCGACACGCCCCAGCCCAACGCCTTCGCCACGGGCCGCAACCCGAAGAATGCCGCCGTGGCCGCCACGACGGGCCTCCTCAACATGCTGACGCGCGAGGAAGTGGCCGGCGTGATGGCGCATGAGCTCGCCCACGTCCAGAACCGTGACACGCTGACGATGACCGTCACCGCCACGCTGGCGGGCGCCATCGGCATGCTGGCAAACTTTGCGCTGTTCTTCGGGCGCGATCGCGCGGGGCTGATCGGTTCCATCGCCATCATGATCTTTGCGCCGATGGCGGCGGGCCTGGTGCAGATGGCGATCAGCCGCTCGCGCGAATATGTGGCCGACAAGCGCGGGGCGGAAATCTGCGGCAACCCGCTCTGGCTCGCCTCGGCGCTGGAAAAGATCGAACGCGGCGCCCGCGCGCAGCTTAATCCCTATGCAGAGCGCAATCCCGCGATGGCGCATATGTATATCTCCAACCCCCTCAACGGGCGCGGGGCAGACAAACTCTTCTCCACCCACCCCTCGACCGCCAACCGCGTCGAAGCCCTGCGCCGCATGGCCGGCGAGATGGGCCTCTCGGGCGTCGCAACGCCGACGGCACGCTCCAGCGGGCCTTGGGGGTAAGCTAAAACAGCCCCCCTCCGCCCCTTTCGGCCTTCTCAGGGAAATCGCAACGCGATTTCTCGCCCTTCGAAGCCCCCGCTTCGCAGGGGAGCATAAAGTAGCAATGCGCCTTGAGAGAGTGCGATGCTTCAAATTGATCGCTGGTATCCTCCCCTGCGAAGCGGGGGAGGTGGATCGCGCGACAGCGCGAGACGGAGGGGGAAGTGCGGGATTCTGCCTATTGTTAATTTAAGGCTCGACCGAATCGGAACATATTGAGAACTCATAGTCAGTGAGGCACCCATGACCGATTACATCCGCTTTATTTGCACCACCTGCGGTAGCGACAAAGCAATTTATCCCAACACTCCGCCCTTGGATGACGACATAATTAGTTGTGCTGGATGCGAGAGGGAAATTGGGCCGCATAAGATTATCAAGGATGCTATGCTTGCCGCAGGCAAAGATGAGCTCAGCAACTTGAGCTATAAAATCATAGGCAAGCGCCCTACTTGGAAAAACGGTTAAACTGGAGCCGCTCAAGGCTTTACTCCGCCGTTCGGGAGTACGGTATATACCAAGCGGTGCGCAGCGATTTGTGAGGCGCAATTACTCACTATCGCACCGCTTTTCTGCAGCAGGAAGGCTGGCATGTCTGGCGCGTCTGGAACAATGAGGTCTACGAAAACCTTGAAGGCGTGCTGGAGGGGTTACTGATCGAACTCCGGAATCTGGAAAAGATGCGATGACCCGATGCCTCCCCTCCCTCATTTCGGCGCAGCCGTCATCCTCCCCTGTTTACGGGGGAGGTGGATCGCGCGCAGCGCGAGACGGAGGGGGACTTTGCGTGCGCCTTCGATACACTGGAATTAGCTCATCCCCCCTCCGACCCTTCGGGCCACCTCCCCCGCAAGCGGGGGAGGATAAAAGCTCTGCGCCGAAAGCTTCCGGCAACAGCCATAAGCACAGGAGGCCATCGGTTTGAGTGGCGCCCCTATCCGGCTGGCCGCGGGCCGGCTTCTGAACCTTGTGCTCGACAAGAAGCGCACGCTTGACGACGCGCTGGCGGCTGATGACGCCTACAACCATCTTGACGGCTCTGACCGCGCCTTTGCGCGCGCCATTGCCTCCAGCGCCCTGCGCCATCTGGGCTGGATTGACCGGGGCGTTTCGCCGTTCCTGTCGCGACCCCTGAGCGCGACGGGCGCGGAAATCCGCGCGCTGATCCGGGCGGGCGCCGCGCAGATCTGGTTCATGGACGTGCCCCATCATGCCGCCGTTTCCGAAACGGTGGAGGCCGCCCGCCTCTGGTCACCTGCCCGCTCGGGCGGGGGCTTTCTCAACGCGGCCCTCCGCCGGGTGACCGAAAGTGAGAGCCCGGCCCAAACCATCAGCCCGCTCGTCCTCTGGCCGGACTGGCTGGCCGGGCGCCTTGGCTCAGCCTATGGCCGCGAGGTGGCCGAGGCGCTCGCGCTTGCCCAGCTGGAAGAGCCAAGCCTCAATCTCTCCCCGAAAGGCGACGGCGCCCACGTGGCCGAGGCGACCGGCGGCACACTCCTGCCAGACGGCGCCATCGATATCATCAGCGGCGCGGTCGAGACGATCCCCGGCTATTCTGCCGGTGACTGGTGGGTGCAGGACGCCGCCGCGCGCATTCCCGCCCATCTGCTGGCCCCGCAACCGGGCGAGCGTATTCTTGACCTCTGCGCCGCGCCGGGAGGCAAAACCCTGCAACTGGCCGCAGCCGGGGCAGACGTCACCGCGCTCGACCGCTCGCGCCCCCGCCTGGAGCGGCTGAAGGAAAACCTCACCCGCACCGGGCTTCACGCAGACGTGATCATTGCCGATGGCGAGACCTGGGCCCCGCCGGCCCTCTTCCCGAAGATCCTGCTGGACGCGCCCTGCTCAGCACTGGGCACGCTGCGACGCCACCCTGAGAGCGCCTGGATCAAGACCGAGGACGATGTCGCCCGCTTTCCGGGCGTGCAGGCGCGCCTCCTGGCGGCAGCGGCGGGCATGCTGGAGCCCGGCGGAACGCTGGTTTACTGCGTGTGTACACCGGTTCCAGATGAAGGCGTGAACGTTGTGGAAGGCGCCATCGCCAAGGGAATCCTCGCCCGCGCACCCGTGAAAGCCGAAGAAATTCCGGGCTTTGAAGACGCCCTCACCCCCGCCGGAGACGTGCTGACCCTGCCCCTGAAGGGCCGAAAGCACGACGCTTTCTACATTGCCCGGCTGATCAAGCCTGCCTGAACCCGGCCTCACCTCTCCAAACTGTAATCCATTTCTGAACGGAAATCCGCGCGACAGTTCATATGTCATTCAGCAGATACTGCGGTATAAGACGCCCATCGCAGGTATGCAGTGCGAAAGGAATATACAGATGAACATGGCGATCACCCCTCGGGCGAAGCCCTACAAAATGGCCGCAGGCGCGCTTGCGGCTCTGACCATGGCTCTTGCCGGTTGCGCCAGCTCTTATGGCGCTGGCACGGCGAGCCCCTCCTCGGTCGGCCAAGCCTCCACGGTTTATACCGGCTATGTCCAGTCGGTTCGCGAAGTGACCATCAAGTCTGAGCGCTCGCTCATCGGCGCGGCAACCGGCGCGGTCCTTGGCGGCCTTGCAGGCTCTGAACTCGGCGGCGGCGACAAGGCCCAGACAGCCGGCGCCATCGGCGGCGCCGTCATCGGCGGCGTGGCCGGTAACGAAGCTGGCAAAGCGATGGGCACCAAGCGTGGCTACGCCTACACCGTGCGCTTCGACAATGGCGAAGTGCGCGAAATCACCCAGGGCGCAGACATCTACATTCCGCCTGGCGCGGCTGTGAATGCGATTGCCGGCGCAGATGGCTGGAAGATCGTTCCGCGCTAAACGCGGCGAAAAGCTCCAATACCGGGCAGCCGGCCGCCTTGTGCGGCCGGCTGTTCCCTTTTAGGGAGATGGGATGAAACCTGTCCTGATTTCCCCTTCGATCCTGTCTGCAGACTTTGCCAAGCTGGGCGAGGAAATCCGCGCCATTGATGCGGCCGGCGCCGATATGATCCATGTGGATGTGATGGACGGCCATTTCGTGCCCAATCTCACCTTCGGCCCGCCCATCATCGAGAAGCTGCGCCCGCACACGAAGAAGCTGTTCGATGTGCATCTGATGATCGCGCCGGTTGACCCGTTCATCCAGGACTTCGCCAGGGCCGGCGCCGATATCCTCACCGTGCATCCCGAGGCGGGCCCGCACCTGCACCGCACGCTCCAGTCGATCCGCGCCGCCGGCATGCGCCCCGGCGTGGCGCTCAACCCCGGCACGCCCGCCAGCGTGATCGAGCCGGTAATCGGGGATATTGATCTTGTGCTCGTCATGTCGGTGAACCCCGGCTTTGGCGGACAGAGCTTCATCGAAAGCCAGCTGAGGAAGGTCGAGCAGCTTCGCAGCATGATTGATGCGTCGGGCCGCGACATCATCCTTGAAATTGACGGCGGCCTGAACGCCGAAACCGCGCCGCGCGCCATTGCCGCGGGTGTGACGGCGATTGTTGCCGGGTCTGCCGTCTTCAAGGGCGGACCCGAAGCCTATGCCGCCAACATCCGGGCACTCCGGCCGCACGTAAACGCCTGATCGCAGAGTTCGGGGATAAGTCCAGCCTTGGCCGAGAGCGAGTCTGATTTCAACGCCGACCGTACACGCACCAGCAGTGATGACGCCGCGCTTTGGCGCCGGTTTCGCGGCGTGGTCGGCGAGGACGCAAAAGTCTCCACCCTCCAGAAGCTGAAACTGACCGGACAAGGCCCCGACGCCTTTTCCCTGCACATCTCAAACCTTCTGCCCCCGGACGACCGGCGCGGCGACGCCCTGATGAACGGCATCTGGCGCATCGGCCAGCAGCGTATGGAGATGGACGGCGGCGCGCCGCCCTGGAGCCGGGAAATGCCCTCGCGTCATTTCGCCGACCGGGTGCACCGCTTTGGCTGGCTACCGGATATCTTCGCGCGTGGAGACGATGGCGCAGAGCTTGCCCGCGCCCTCACCGATGACTGGATCACCCGCTTCGGCAGTTTCAACGGCTTTGCCTGGCGCATCGAGCCGACGGCCAGCCGCGTCTGGAACTGGATGCGCTGCGGGCCGGACCTGTTCGAGGTGGGCAGCCCGCAGGCGCGCGCCGCCCGGATCGACGCCCTCTCCCGCCAGCTGCGCTATCTCGCCGAAGTGATCGAAAGCGCGCACGATCCCAAATCCCGCTGGATGGCGGCCGTTAGCCTCATCGCCCACTCCCTCTGCCTACGGAAGGGTGCGGGCCTCAGTGAGGCGCTCGCCCGGCTGGAAGGCGAGGTCACCGCGCAGATCCTCCCCGATGGCGGGCACGTCACGCGCAGCCCTGCCCATACCCTCTCTTCCCTGCTCCACTTGCAGACCGTGGAAGACGCCCTCATCCGCGCCCAGCGCCCGGTGCCCGACTGGATCACCAAATGGACGCCCCGGATGGGCGCCATGCTCGGCTTCTTCCGCTCGGGCGATGGCGCGCTTGATACCTTCAATGATGGCGACGAGTCCCGCGCCGAAGTCGTCGAGGCCGTCCTCTCGCGCCTGGAAACGCCCCCGCGCCGTTTCCTGTTTGCGCCCAAATCCGGCTTCCAGAAGATCGAGCGCGGCACGCTCCGTTTCGTGCTTGATTGCGGCGAGGCCCCGCCTCGTCCGTTTGCGGAACATGCCCATGCCGGCGCGCTCGGCTTTGAGTTCTCCGACGGCCCGGCGCGCATCGTCACCTCCTGCGGCTATTCCTCAGAAGTGAATGTCGACTGGCAGGCCGCCGTGCGCCGCACCAGCGCCCATTCCACGCTGATCCTGGCAGGCCGCGACAGTTCCGCCTTCGTCCTCAACGAAGAGACCCGCATGCGCGCCGTCAGCGGCCCGGAAGGCATCGCCGCCAAGCGCCTGGAAGAAGCCAATGAAATCTGGCTCGACGCCCAGCATGCCGGCTACAAGGCCTCCCATGGCCTGCTCCACCGCCGCCGCATCTTCGTCTCCGGCGGGGGCGACCGGCTGACCGGCGAGGACTCCCTCGTGCGCCCCGTCGCCCAGCCAATGAGCGATGACAAGAAGGGCGTGCCCTTCGAGATCCGCTTCCACCTCCACCCCACGATCACCGCCCATATGGGCCGCGACGTCATCCGCCTTGTCAGCGAGACCGGCGCCGTCTGGCGCTTCAAGACCAGCCATGAAGGCGCGCGTCTTGAACGCACCGCCTATCTCGCCCGCGGCGTGGTGGAGACGCCCGAGCAGATCGTGCTGGCCGGCTTTGCCGACCCCAACGCCGATGGCAGCCAGCCGCCTAACTGCATCCGCTGGGCCTTCATCCGGGAAACGGCCGCCACACCGCGGCCAGACTCGGCTTGACGGCTCCGCAGGGGGTGCTAGGCCGCGCGCAGCTTTCCAGACGCCCCCAAACCAAGGAGCAGCCCCCCATGTCTTCCCAGACTTCCGGCGCCCCCGTCACCCTCCGCCGCGCGCTCATTTCCGTGTCCGACAAGACCGGCCTGATCGACCAGGCAAAGCGCCTCGCCGCCCTCGGCGTCGAGCTTGTCTCTACGGGGGGCACCTCCAAGGCCCTGAAAGACGCAGGCCTCGCCGTCAAAGACGTCTCAGACCTCACCGGCTTTCCCGAGATGATGGACGGGCGCGTCAAGACGCTGCACCCGGCCGTCCATGGCGGCCTCCTCTACCTGCGCGACAATCCGAGCCACGTAAAAGACGCCGCCGACCACGGCATCGGCGCCATCGACCTCATCTACGTCAACCTCTACCCCTTCGAGGCGACCGTCGCTTCGGGCGCAGACTTTGAAACCTGCATCGAGAATATCGACATCGGCGGCCCCGCCATGCTGCGCGCCGCCGCCAAGAACGGCGCCTCCGTGGCCGTGTGCACCGATGGCGGCGATGTCGACGCTGTCCTGACGCAAATGGAAGCCCATGACGGCGCGGTCAACCACGCCCTCCTCCGCAAGCTCGCTGCAAAAACCTATGCCCGCACCGCCGCCTATGACGCGGCCATCTCCGCCTGGTATGCCCGCCAGATCGGCGAGGACGCGCCCGACTGGGCCGCCCTCGGCGGGCGCCTCGCCCAGCCCCTGCGCTATGGCGAAAACCCCCACCAGAAAGCCGCCTTCTATGTCACCGGCGAGAAGCGCCCCGGCGTCGCCACCGCACGCCAGCTTCAGGGCAAGGAGCTTTCCTACAACAACATCAACGACACCGACGCGGCCTATGAGCTGATCGGGGAGCTGGGCAGCGAAACCCCCGCCGTCGCCATCATCAAGCACGCCAACCCCTGCGGCGTGGCGCTCGGCAGCTCGATCATCGAGGCCTACCGCGCGGCGCTGGCCTGCGACCCCACATCAGCGTTTGGCGGCATTGTGGCGCTGAACCGCCCGCTGGACGAGGAAACGGCCAAAGTCATCACCGAAGTCTTCACCGAAGTCGTCATCGCGCCGGGCGCGGACGCGGCCACCGAAGCGATCTTTGCCAGGAAGAAAAACCTCCGCCTCCTGATCACTGACGGCCTGCCAGACCCGGCCGCGCAAGGCGTCTTCCTGAAAACCGTCGCCGGCGGCTTCCTGCTGCAGGACCGCGACGCAGGCCGTATCCATAAGGAAGATCTCGAAGTCGTCACCAAACGCGAACCCACGCCCCAGGAACTGGAAGACATGTTCTTCGCCTGGCGCGTCGCCAAACATGTCAAATCCAACACCATCGTCTACGCCAGGGACGGCGTCACCGCCGGCATCGGCGCCGGCCAGATGAGCCGCATCGACTCAGCCCGCATCGCCGCCCGCAAAGCCGAAGACGCCCAGGAAACCGCCGGCTGGCCCGAACCCCGCACCAAAGGCTGCGTCGCCGCCTCAGACGCCTTCTTTCCGTTCCCGGACGGTCTGCTGCAGGCTGCTTCAGCGGGCGCCACCGCGATCATCCAACCGGGCGGCTCAATCCGCGATGACGAGGTGATTGCGGCGGCGGACGAGGCGGGCCTCGCGATGGTGTTCACGGGGATGCGGCACTTTAGGCATTGAGGCCACGATCAATCTAGGATAATATTCCTGTTAGCGTTATATGAACCGTTGCCGGTATAATGAGCTGGAACCACGTGGGGGTTTAAAATTGACGCAAGCTCAGACGTTCGATCCTCGAAGCATCGCCAACCTCATCTTGGATATGGCCGATGATGAGGGTTATAATATTACGCCACTAGCGCTGCAAAAATTGCTCTACTTTGCTCACGGGCTATACTTGATACGCCATAATGCTCCTCTGGTTTCAGGATGTTTTGAGGCTTGGCAGAATGGCCCCGTTCATCCGTTAGTCTATAAATGCTTCAAGTCCTCAGGTAGATTACCTATCCGTACTCGAGCTAAAAAGAAGGACATCAGAACAGGCCAAGAATTCGACATTGACCTCGTTGAAGATGTGCATGCTCGGCGAATAGTCCGATCAATTGTTTCTAACTACGGCCACATGAACCCTTGGCAGCTTGTACAAATCTCCCACGCAGAAGACTCTCCGTGGGATGTCGTTGTGAACAAAGCAAAAACATCCATTGCTCTTGGACTTAGAATCTCCGATACTACGACCAAAGATTTTTTTAAAAATCAGAAAGTCTCGATCAGCTCGGAGCCTCCGAAAAATGCACCCGAAGAAGATTCCCCTTTTGCCGCCTAGCGACCTCGCGCGCATTACTATGCGTCCAAGAGAGGATCAAAAGCGGCTGTTATCTGGTGTTCGGTCGGCAAAGGTTCCTTACAAGTACACTCCTCTCCGCAAGTGTATGTCAGACATTTTTCAAGCGGCATCGCCTCTTTTTCCTGCTCGGGTAATGACTCCTTGGGCTCTCGTCGCTCGCAAGATCATTAAGAATGCGGAGAGCCGACGGGAAGCGATTGAGAACCTTCGCATCGCTAAAATTCTGTACAACCTGGCGACGACTGAGTGCGACCATGTTGTTGAAATTGATGTTGATGGATTGAAGCTCGGTCTTGATCGTCATTTGAAGGACATTGGAGGGCGTCTGACCTTTTGGTCTCCCTATGTGCTTTATGAAGGAGAGCGTTCATTTGTTACCTTCCTCGAACTTCGTCGGAAGGGCGGCTGTGAGACGCAAGCAGCTCAGAAATTTGTGTTTTCCATGATGCATCACAGCATTCGCGAAGCCGACCCTGACTTAGCTGACGTTGAATTGGCTATTGCTTACATGCCGGGCTTGAAGAGACGATCGCTTACGCTTCTTGAGCCAAAGACGACAGAGTTTATGAGCATCGACGAGCTGCAAGATCGGGTCGAATTCACTTACAATACTTGGTTCGAAGTGCTGTTTGAACGGGAACAAAAGAAACGCGCTGCTGGATAGCCCATCCCTCCCAATGATTATGGGGATCATGAGGATCATCAATCGCAGCAAGCGTAGGGTGGGTTGATATAGGGGGATAAGCCCCCGCCCTATCCACCCCTCCCCACCCCTCCGCCTTGTCATCCCGGCGAAAGCCGGGACCCAGGGGAGGCATTGGATTTGCTCGGTTTTCTGGGTCCCGGCTTTCGCCGGGATGACAGGAAGGGAGGGCGCGGAATCAGTTTTCCAGAAAACTTATCCGCCCCGGTCCCTCCCCCCGCATACTCAGCGCATCCTTCTCACAGGAGCCGCGCCGGTACCGTTCGGTTTGTGGGAGGGTCGCCCCGGAGGATGGGAGCGGCTGGGGCTAACGGTCCAGCCTCTCTCTAGGGACGTTGATCCAGGCAAGCCGGACCAAAAAGCCGGTAGAGAANAGCGCCGAAGTCATCCCGAATCCTACTGCCCGAAACTCCGGCGGCAGTGCGCGGCGGGCGATAGCGCCCAAACCGCAACACTTTTACCTTTCCGGGCGCTGCGGCGCCCGCCGCGCACAGGCTCCACTTGAGCCACCCAAACTGCTCCGACCCCGGATGGCTCCGCCAGTCCGGCCAACCCCAATTCTAAAGCGCTCAAGGCTTGATGCCCTCACAAGCAAGGCGCAGGCGCAGGGGCCGTGGGCAAAGCCCACGAACAGCCCCGAGCAAAAAAACAAAAAATGGTGATCCCGGCGCGATTCGAACGCACGACCTACAGATTAGGAATCTGTCGCTCTATCCTGCTGAGCTACGGGACCATCGGCGCTTCCCCTATCGGAAAAACGCCGCTTTTTGAAGAGGAAATGCGCGCTCAGACATGTTCCAGGGCCTGCCTGAGATCCACCACCAGATCATCGGCCGCCTCGATACCGACCGAAAAGCGGATCAGGCCATCGGTAAAGCCAATCCGGGCGCGCACATCGGCGGGCACGGCCGAATGGGTGGTCGAGCCGGGATGGCACATCAGGCTTTCGGTGCCGCCCAGGCTGACGGCCAGCTTGATAAGCTGGAGATGGTCGAGCATCCGGAACGCCGCTTCCTTGCCGCCCTTCACATCGAAAGAGAAGGTCGCCCCGGCCGCCTCGCACTGCTCATCGAACACCTTCTTCTGCGGGTCACCCTCCTTCAGGAAACCGGGATACATCACCTGGCTGACCTTGGGATGGTCCCGCAGAAACGCCGCGCAGACCTTGGCATTCTCGAATGCCCGCTCCATCCGCAGCTGGATCGTCTCCAGAGACCGCGTCAGCAGCCAGCAGGAATGGGAGTCCAGCATCGTGCCCAGATAGTTCCGCATACGGCGGACCCTGGTGAGAATCTCCTCATTGCCGACGATCCCTCCGGCAATCAGGTCCGAATGACCGCCGACATATTTGGTCAGCGAATAGAGTGCGAGGTCGGCCCCCTGCTGAAGCGGCTTGTGGCCGATCGGTCCCATCATCGTGTTGTCGCACATCAGGATCGGGCGGCGGCCGGTCTCCTTCTCGAGAATATCCGCCACCCGGGCGCAGGCGGAAATATCGACCAGGGCATTGGTGGGGTTGGCAGGGGATTCGGTGAAGATCACCGAGATCGGCCCGAACTGCGCCACTGCGTCCCGCGCGGCCTTGAGGATCTGATCCTCCGTAGACCAGGCATCAAACTCGGCAGAGCGCACGCCCCAGCCCGGCATGAAGGTCCGGATAAAGACTTCCGAGGCGCCATAGAGGGGGCTGGAATGCAGGATACCGGTGCCCGGCTCGGCGCAGGCAAAGAGCGCGGTGGTGATCGCTGACATGCCGGAGGAAAAGGCGAGCGCTGCCTCCCCCTGATCATACAGCGTCAGCCGGTCCTCCAGCACCTCCATATTGGGATTGTTGAACCGGGTGTAGATGAGGTCGGCGTCTTCCGGATCGCCAACCTCCATCTTGCCGGCAAGGCGGCGGAACAGGGCCTCCCCCTCGCGGGCAGACTTGAACGCGAAGGTCGAGGTCATGAAGATGGGCGGCTTGATCGAGCCTTCAGACATGAAGGGATCATAGCCAAAGCCCATCACCAGCGATTCAGGGCTCAGCGTGTGACCGGCAATCTCGCGCTTGCGATAGGACTTCTGAGGTTTTGACATGGGGGTCCTCCCGTATACTTATCGTAAGGGAAGGCTTAGCGGGCGCCAGTCATATCTGGCAAGGCGAAGTCACTTGCCTCTCTGCCGTCTGCCGGGCGATAGTCAGCGCATGGACGATGCTGGGCGCTGGGCGCGGATCCGCAATTTTGTGCTCTTGGCTGCCGCCCTGGCTGTGGCGGCCTGCGGGCGCGCGCCCTCCGATCCGCTGGAAGGACTTCCCGTTGGAGAGCGCGCCCGGGTCGTGCGGGTGATTGATGGGGATGCCCTCGTCCTGTCGACCGGCCAGAGTGTTCGCCTCATCGGCATAGAGGCGCCGGCTGGCCCTTATCGTAATCGTGAGGGTGAGCCGGGCTATGAGGAGTCCAAGCGCGCGCTGGAAGATATGACGCTCGGCAGGGAAGTGGAGTTGCGCTATGGCGGGCTGACACGGGACCGGTATGACCGCGCGCTTGCACATGTTGTCACCACGGACACGCTGGGGCCAACGCTGTGGCTCAATGCCGAAATGATAAAGCGCGGCGCCGCGCGCGTCCGGATATATCCCGATACGGCAGTGGCCAATGATCTGCTGCTGCCAATGGAGGCTGCCGCCCGCGAAGCAAAGGCCGGCCTCTGGAAGGGGCGCATCTGGACCCTTACCGATGCTGGCGCCCTGCCCGATTCTTTTCAGGGCTTCCAGATCGTGGAGGGCACCACTGCCGGTATGCAGGGTTCTGACTTCCGGGGTATTTCCTGCGAAGTAGTCCTGGAGCGCTCACTTCTTGTACTGGAAATCGAAACCGCAGCCGCCGCCCTTTGCCAGATGGGCCCGGACACGGTGATCCGCGCGCGCGGCTATGTCAGAAATCTCCGTATGGAGATCAGTCATCCGCTGAACGTGGAAATTCTGGAAAAACCCTGACCGAGCTGACCGGTCATGCATCCGGGACGAGACCGGCTGTCTCGGGGTCACCGGCGATCTGCTCCAGCGCCCGCTTCAACTTGCCCAGCGCCTGATGTTCGATCTGGCGCACCCGCTCCTTGGAGACGCCAAGCTCATGACCGAGAGCCTCTAGCGTCAGAGGCTCCTCGGAGAGACGCCGGCGCTGAATGATATGGGTCTCGCGGGGGGTAAGGGTCTCCATCGCCTGATTGATCCAGTCGTGGCGGCGCGCGCTGTCGCGCGCCTTCATCACGGCCTCCTCGGGCGGGGCGCTCTCGTCAGCGATCATGTCTTGCCACTCGGCGTCGCCGTCCATCGTGAGCGGCGCGTTGAGCGACCGGTCAGACCCCGAAAGACGCGCCGACATGATCTCCACATCGCGCAGCGGCACGCCCAGATGTGTGGAGACCCATTGCTGATTCTCAGAGGTCATCGTCCCGTCCCCGAGATCGGAGATGCGGGCGCGCAGACGCCGCAGATTGAAGAACAGGGACTTCTGCGCCGATGTCGTCCCTGTCCGGACGATCGACCAGTTGCGCAGCACATAATCCTGAATGGAAGAGCGTATCCACCAGCTGGCATAGGTGGAGAAGCGCACCTCGCGTTCAGGCTCAAACCGCGCGGCCGCCTGCATCAGGCCAACATTGCCTTCCGACACAAGATCAGCCATCGGCAGGCCATAGTGCCGGAACTTCGCCGCCATCGAGATGACGAGGCGCATATAGGCCGTGGTCAGCTCATGCAGGGCGGCTTCATCAGCCCCCTCCCGCCAGCGCCGCGCCAGAGATGCCTCATGGCCGGGGTCAAGCAACGGTGCCTTCATCGCAGTCTTCACGAACTGCCTGTCGGCCGGGCTGGTCGTTGAATAGGCACTTGGCACGCTCAGGTCTCCTCTGGGGTAGGTCTGCTGCTTCCTGCCAATCTCTACGCGCGCGGAACCGGGATGGATCACGCGCGCCCTTGATTTTCCGCCGGACCGCCCAAGTGCGGCGCCCCTCCCTCTCACGGCTTGACGCTGAAACTTCGCCGGGCATAGGGTGCACGGCAGGAACAATACCGGAACGATCCTGCCATGACCGATGCCTTCAATGAGGATGTCCCCCTCCGCCGCGCTGCCGAAATCTGCCGCGGCACGCTGCGGCTCATGGGCCAGATGGGCTATTATGGCGTTACCGAAATGAGCCTGGCGAATAATCGCCGGGCAGACATCGCCTCAATCGGCCCGGCGGGCGACATCTGGATGATCGAGGTCAAATCCAGCATTCAGGACTTCAAATCCGATGCCAAATGGCGGGAGTATATGGACTATTGCGACCGGCTGAGCTTCGCCGTCGGCGCAGACTTCCCCCAGGAACTCATCCCACCGGAAACGGGCCTGATTGTGGCGGACGCCTTCTTCGGCGCCGTCATCCGGGAGGCGCCGGAAAGCCGGATCGCACCGGCGCGCCGCAAGGCTGTCACGCTGCGATTTGGCCGCCTTGCCGCCGCCCGGCTCAGCGGCGTGAACGATACAGGCTGGACGCCGGGCGAGGACAGGCTTACCTCGCCCCTGCCATGAGCCTTGCCTATCCTGTTGCCCGCTCCCTCGAAGATGCCCTGAAACCTGACGCCCCCACGGCGCGCAGCCGCCGGGGCGCGATCTCCCAGGCCAGTGGCCTTGCCCTTGAAGGGCTGGAGACAAGCTGGCTGCATCTGCCCGAGGCTGAAGCCGACGCGCTGTTCAAGGCGCTCGGGCCCGACGGCGCGGCCGGCCACCTGCAGCGCTATGAAGATACGTCCGGCCACACCGTCGTCGCCGTCAGCTGGTGGAAGCTGGTGGACCCAAATAACGTCCGCCCGCCCGAGAAGCGCGCGTTCGAGCCTGCGCCGCCGCCGCCACTCACCGACGACCACACCGACGACCTCTATTTCCGCCACGGCCGCACGAAAACCCGCCGCAAGAAACCCACCGACCCCAACCAGCTCGACCTCTTCAGCAAGAACCTGAAGGGCTGAAAATTCAGGCCGCCTCCGGTACGGGCCCGCGATAGACCGACTGGGGCCGCACCAGCCGGCCTTCTGCGATCTGCTCGCGTGCATGCGCCGTCCAGCCGAGCACACGCCCACAGGCAAAGACTGAAGTGAACGCCTCACGCGGGAGCCCCAGCGCCTCCAGCAGCAGCGCGGTATAGAACTCAACATTCGTCTCCAACCGGCGCTGGGGATATTTCCTGGCCAGACGGCCCAGCACTGCGCCTTCGATATGTTCAGCAAATGCAATCCGCCCAGATGTGTCAGGCAAACGGGCGACAGCGACCTTGAGCGCATCGGCGCGCGGGTCACGCACACGGTAGACCCGGTGACCGAAACCCATAAGCCGCTCGCCCCGGGCCAGCGCGCCATCAATCCATGTCTCTGCGTTCTGCGGCGTGCCGATGGCGTCCAGCATGTCGAGTACCGGGCCGGGCGCGCCGCCATGCAGCGGGCCTTTGAGCGCGGAGATGCCAGCCACCGCTGCGGACACCAGCCCGGCACGTGTTGACGCCACCACCCGCGACGCGAAAGTCGATGCGTTGAGCCCGTGATCGCACACGGTCACAAGATACGCGTCCAGGGCGCGCGCTTCGGCCGGATCGGGCACCTTGCCTGTCAGCATCCGCAGGAAATCTGCGGACTGGGAAATATCCTTGTCCGGAGCAATGGGCGCCTGCCCCCTGCCCCGCCGGACGGCCGCCGCCGTCAGAACCGGCCCCGCGGCCGCAAGCCGGATCGCCGCCTCCAGACTTTCATCATCCGGCAGCAGCGCCCAGCCCGCCCGAAGAAATGAAACGACATCCAGACCGGCCGGAAGCTCTGCCACCAGAGCGAGCACCTCCTCACGGGCCGCGCCAATACGCGCGCCCAGTTCAGGCACATCCGGCAGCCCTTCAAAAAAACCGTCCCAGAGCAGATGCGCCGCATCCTCAAACGCCATCGACGCAGCCAGCGTCTCTACCGGCCAGCCGCGTATGACGAGGCGGCCATTCTGTCCGTCCACATCCGACAGGATCGTTTCGGCGGCGACAATATTTTCCAATCCGGAATCCATGATGACCTCTCTCTTTTTTTCTAGAGGCTCATCTCGGGCGACCGCTGGTCATCGTCAATCTTGATCAATATAATCAATATATGAGCTGGATCGGACGCGACGACGCCTTGAGCGCGCTGGGGATAAAACCCCAGACGTTGTATGCCTATGTCAGCCGGGGCCTGATTGCTTCAAAGCCGGATGCGGATGATCCCCGCGCCAGCCTCTATTCTTCTGCCGATATCGAAGTGTTGCTGAAGCGCCGCCGCAGTGGGCGTGGGCGCCAGGCGATTGCGCGGGCGGCGATTTCCTGGGGCGAGCCCGTGATGGAAACGGCGATCACGACCGTGCGCGGCGGAAAGCTGATCTATCGCGGGCGCGACGCCATAAGGCTCTCGGCCGATGCCACGCTTGAGGAAACCGCCGCAATCCTGTGGGACGCGGGCCCGCTACCAACGCCGCGCAACCTCCAGACTGTTGTCTCTGGCGCGGGCGGCAAAGAACGCGCGCTCACCTTCCTGGCCACCCGCGCGGCAAGCGATCTTCCAATCCTCCTGCGAAGCCAGGCCGCCCTGTCTGCAGAAGGCGCAGACCTTCTCCTCGGCTTCTGCACCGCCATCACGGGCGCGGGCGGTCGAGGTTTCTTCCATCAGCGGCTGGCGCGCCACTGGAACCTCTCCCCGGCCGGGGTGGACCTTCTGCGCCGCGCGCTGGTGCTGGTGGCCGATCATGAACTGAACCCATCAACCTTCGCGGCGCGGGTTGCAGCATCTACCGGAGCGCCGCTGGCCGCCTGCGCGCTGGCCGGGTGCGCCACATTGACAGGTCCGCTACATGGGGAAGCCTCCGCGCAGGCGCTGTCCTATCTGCGCAGCGCCCTCCAGACTGACCCCGCTACGGCGCTCGCGGAACTGACGGCGCGCGGTGAGCGCATTCCGGCGCTTGGCCACACGCTCTATCCGGCCGGAGACCCCCGCGCCGCCGCGCTGCTGCGAAAACTGAAGCCAGGCGCTGACCTGCAGCGCGCAATCCGTGCCGCAGAAACCGCTGCTGGCGACGTAGCCAATATCGATATGGCGCTCGCTGCCCTGACGGTTCAGCTATGCCTGCCGGACGACGCGCCATTCCTGATCTTCGCCAGCGGGCGGATGGTGGGGTGGATTGCCCATGCCCTGGAGCAGCGCGCCAGCAATCGCATCATCCGCCCACGGGCAAACTACACAGGCAGTCAGATCAGATCCGCTCTTTGATCGCGGCAATGGCGGCTTCCGCCGTGATGCCGAAATGCTGGTAGAGCTTCTGATAAGGTGCGCTGGCGCCGAAACTGTCCATCCCGACAAAGCCGCCCTCCGCGCCGATCCAGCGGTCCCAGCCGAAGCGGACACCGGCTTCAATGGCCACTCTGGGCAGACCTTTGCCGAGCGTCTCGGCGCGGTAGGCCGCATCCTGCTGGCCGAAGAGTTCCATCGAGGGCATCGAGACGACGCGCACAGCGATCCCCTCTTCTGCCAGCATGGCCTGCGCCTTCAGCGCGATCTCCACCTCCGAACCGGTCGCGATCAGCACGCCGCGCTCCTTGCCCTTGCCGGCGGGCGAAAGCACATAGCCGCCCCTCGCAGAAAGGTTTTCGTCCGTATGCGTCTTGCGGGCCGGGGCCACGTTCTGGCGGGTCAGCGCCATGGTCGCCGGGCCATCCGTGCGCTGCAGTGCAAGCTCCCAGCATTCGGCCGTCTCCACGCCGTCTGCCGGGCGGAACACCACCATATTCGGCATCGCGCGCAGCGAGGCGACATGTTCCACCGGCTGGTGGGTTGGGCCGTCTTCACCAAGACCAATGGAGTCGTGGGTCATCACATGGATGACGCGCGTGCCCATCAGCGCGCCAAGCCGGATGGCGGCGCGGCTGTAATCAGCAAAGACGAGGAAGGTGCCAGAATAGGGAATGATACCGCCATGCAGCGCCATGCCGTTCATTGCGGCAGCCATGGCATGCTCGCGCACGCCGTAATGGATGTAGCGCCCGTCCCAGCTCTTGGGCGTCATCGGCCCGGTATGGCTGGTCTTGGTATTGTTGGAACCCGACAGGTCTGCCGAGCCGCCGACCATTTCCGGAACAAGCCCGGTGATCACTTCGAGCGCTTCGCCGCTCCAGACCCGTGTTGCCTTGGAGGCGCCGCCTTCGGCCACAGCCTTCTTGTGCTTGATGACCGCCTTGCCGAGATTCTTGGGCAGCCGGCCGGCAATTGCGGCGTTGAACTCGCCCTTGTGCGGGCTCGCGGAGAGGCGCTTCTTCCAGGCGGCATGCTCTGCGGCAGAGCGCTCGCCAGCTTTGGCCCAGGCCTTCTCGATAGCCTCGGGCACTTCAAACGGGGCGTGCGGCCATTTCAGAGACGCTCGGATCCCGGCGATCTCCTCGGCGCCATAGGGACCGCCATGGGCCTTGCCCGTACCGGCCAGTTTGGGAGCGCCAAACCCGATGATCGTCTTCACAGCAAGGAAAACCGGCTTCTTCTGCTTGGTCGCCCATTTGAGCGCGGCCTCGACCTCTTTCTCATCATGGCCATCGACCTTACGGCTGATCCAGCCGGACGCCTCGAAGCGAGCGCACTGATCGGTGGAGTCGGAAAGATCCGTCGAGCCATCAATGGTCACAGCGTTATCATCAAACAGCACAATCAGCTTGTTGAGCTTCAGATGGCCCGCCAGCGTGATGGCTTCCTGGCTGATGCCTTCCATGAGGCAGCCATCCCCGGCAACAACCCAGGTGCGGTGATCGACAAGGTCATTGCCAAACCGCGCATTGAGATGCCGCTCGGCAATCGCCATGCCGACGGCCGTGGCGATGCCCTGCCCCAGCGGGCCGGTGGTCGTCTCGACGCCGTGAGTAACGAAATTCTCCGGGTGGCCCGGCGTGTTGGCGCCCATCTGGCGGAAGTTGCGGATGTCGTCGCGGCTGACCGAGGCATAGCCCGTCAGGTGAAGCAGCGAGTAAATCAGCATCGATCCGTGGCCCGCAGACAGCACAAACCGGTCACGGTCTGCCCAATCAGGGTTCTTCGGATCGAATTTCAGGAATTTGCGAAAGAGGACGGTCGCGGCATCTGCCATACCGAGCGGCAGGCCAACATGGCCCGACTTTGCGGCTTCGACGGCGTCCATGGACAGGGCTCGCACGGCATTTGCCATGTCGCGATTGGTGACAGCCATTCTGCTGATCTCCCGGAGTTTGGGTTTCGAGGCTGCTACGCCAGACTTGCCCGCCCCCGTCAAGGCGCTTGGCGGCGCAAACCAATGCAGATACTCGATATTATTATGAATGAGATGGACTCGGCAGCCATACGCCTTGATGCGGCCCTGAAGCGCCTGGAAGTGGCGCTTGAAGCCCATTTGACCCGCGCAGGCGATCCAGCTGCCCTGCGCGCCGAAATTTTTGCCCTCGCCCAAGACCGCTCCAGGCTTGCCCAGGAACTCGATGAGGCTCTTGCGCGGGAGCAGGAACTCCAGGCGCTCGCCGATGAGGCGAGCGAGGCCCTCAGCGCCGCAATTCTGGAAGTTCGCGCGGCTCTGGGCCCTGAAGACAAGGAGCCCGGCGATGGCCAAGGCTGACATCCGCATCCGGGGCCGCAGCTTTTCGATCGCCTGCACCCCCGGACAGGAAATGCGGGTCCAGCGCCTTGCCGAGCAACTTGATGTACGCCTTGCCAACATTTGCGCTGCTGTCGGCGACATAGGCGATGACCGGCTGCTGCTGATCGCCGCCCTTGCCCTGCTGGATGAGCTTGATGCCGCCCGGCAGACCGCAGCGACCTCCGCGGCGGACCAGCGCGCTGCCGCCCTTGTCACCGCAATGGCCGCCAAGGTGGAGGCACTTGCTGCCCGGCTTGAAAGCGGCGGGGACGCATGACGCGGGCGATCAGCGCTATCCTCGGCGGCGTCAGGGATGTCGCCTTCGGCCGCCTCACCCTGTTTGCCGTGTTCAATCTCGTCCTTGCCCTGGCCCTGACTGGCGGTAGCGCCTTCGCCATCATCCGCTATGGCGTGCCCCTGATACCCGACGGCGCAGGCTGGCTCGGCTATGTCTCGACCGCCGGCGAAGTTGCCGCCAGCCTGATTCTGATTGTGCTTGCCAGCGCCCTCTCCCCGGCCGCTTCCATGATTGTCGGCGGTTTTCTGTTCGACTTTGCCGCCGAGCGGGTCGAAAAAGCGATTGGCGCGCCCAAGGCACGCGCTGTCCCCCTGACAGAAGGCGTCGGCAACGGCCTGAAGATCGCCCTGCCTGCCCTGCTCCTGAATCTCCTCGTCATCCCGCTCTATTTCGTGCCGGTTGTGAACGTGTTCGTGTTCATCCTGTTGAACGGCGCCCTGATGGGGCGGGAATACGCAACGCTTGCCGCCGCCCGCCAGATGAGTTTCAAGGAAGCTGTCAGGCTGCGGAACCGGCATGGCGCGTCGGTGTTCCTTGTGGGGCTTGCCTGCTCGGTTATCCCCTTCTTTGCACCTCTGGTGGGCGCCAGCGCCATGGTTCGGCTGGTAGAGAAACTGCCGCGACCCGATGCAGCAGGGCGCGCGCGGTGAGAGCGAACTAGTATTATCCCCTACACAGGCTGAAAGGCGAAACGCCATGCAACAATTCCTGACAATCGGCTTCTATGTCGCGCTCGCGGCCGTCGCGGTGGTTCTGATCATCGGCGTTGCCAATCTGGCGCGCCGGGATGGCAATCAGGTCAGCCGCTCCAACAAGTTGATGCGGATGCGCGTCATCTTCCAGGCCATTGCCATTGCCTTCCTGGTTCTCATTGGTATCGCTGCTGGCGCCATCAAGTTCGGCGGCTGACAGGGAGGAACCCCGGCCATGGTCCGCATCGACAAGATCTACACCCGCACGGGTGATAAAGGGCAAACCAGCCTCTCAACCGGCGAGAAAGTGCCTAAATGGCATCCGCGCGTGGCCGCTTACGGCACGGTGGATGAGCTCAACGCCGCCCTCGGCGTCGCCGCGCTGGACGCCAAGGGTGACATGCTCGCCCAGATCCGCCGTATCCAGAACGACCTGTTTGATCTTGGCGCCGACCTTGCCACGCCCGATCGCGGCCGCGTGCTGGAATGGACGCCGCTGCGCATTATCTCCGTGCAGGTCACGCGCCTGGAAGAAGAGATCGACGCGATGAACGCATCGATTGCCCCGCTCGACAGTTTCATCCTGCCGGGTGGATCAAGGCTCGCCGCGCAGCTGCACGTGGCGCGCACCCTCTGCCGCCGCGCAGAGCGTTGCATGGCCGAGCTTGCGGGCCTTGAGAATGAACCGGTGACCGCAGAAGCCCTCGCCTTCATCAACCGGCTGTCGGACTGGCTGTTCGTTGCCGGGCGCGCCGCCAACAATGACGGCGCCGATGACGTGAAATGGGTGCCCGGCGCGAACCGCTGATCGTCAGCGGCGCTGCGCGTCCCGCACCTCGGACATGAGTGCGAACAGCTCGATCACGGGCGTCATCTTCCCGTCGCCGCGATACTCCCGGTAAAGACTGTCCACATTGACGGCGATCCGCTCTGCATCGCCCCAGCCCGCATAGTCGCCGAGCGCAATATCCAGCGCCGCCTCGCGCACGCCAAGCCCGGCATCGAAGCGTTTGCGCGCCTCCCGGTCAACAAAAGCGAGATACTCCGCCACGCGGCGCACGCCTGCCTTGTCCGTCACAGGACCATGACCGGGCACAATCACATCGACATCCATGTCTATGATCGTTTCGCAAGCCTTGATCCAGTTCGCCACCGGCCCGGCCCACATCAGCGGCGTGCCATCAATAAACAGAATGTCGCCGGTGAACACGGTCCTGTCTCCCGGCACATGCACCAGCACATCTCCGCCGGTATGCGCCGGACCAACTTCAATCAGCCGCACGGCCTTGTCACCCACCTTCAGATCCAACGCGCCTGAAAACGTTTTCGTCGGCGCCCGCTCGTCGACATTCTCAAAATCAAACGGCGCGAAGATATCCGCAAAATAGCTGCCGGCCGGGCCAAGCTGGGCGCCCATCTTCTTGAACTGCGCCAGCATCGCGGGGGGCACTTCGGCCATCTCTTTCGCGCTCGCTTCAGAGGCGATGATCTCCGCCTGCGGACAGCATCCATTGCCATGGCAATGATCACCATTGGCATGGGTGTTGACGATGGTGCCGATCTTCTCCGCCTTGATACCGGTTGCATCCGCCATGGCGTCCAGCATCTGGCGCGTCAGCGCCATGTCGAAAAGCGTATCCACCAGCAGCGACGCCTCCCCATCACGGATCAGCCCGGCATTCGACCAGCCCCAGCCCCCATCAGGCTGCAGCCAGGCATAAAGCCCATTGCCAATATCCTTGAGACCCTTGGTATATTCCCAGCGCGCGGCCATCTTACGTCCTCCCGGTGTTCTTTTGCCGGAAAGAGATCACGGGACTGGCGGCCCCGCAAGCGAGAGATCAGAACCGCTCCAACAGGCGGCGAAGATATTCGCGTTCTTCCTCATCCTCGGCCTCGCCATAGCGGCGGCGGAGTTCGTCAAGAATATCCTTGGCGCGCTGGCGCTCGGACTCTGACGGAATCTCTACGCCTTGCCCGTCATTGCCCGCCCCGGTAAGGGCCCGGCCAAGCGGGTCGTTCGAATTCTGTCCCTGCTCGCCCAGCCGGCTGGCCCGCATCTGGTCAATCTGTTTTGCCATCTCGCGAGACAGTTCAGATAACATCTGCGTCGCCCGTTCCTGGTCCATCACCGCGCGACCTTCATTGCCGCCCTCAAGGGCGCGCTCTGCTCTGCGCTGCGCCTCAAGGATCGCGCGCAGGGTTTCCGTGTCGATGCCCGCGCCCGGAACGCCTGCGCCCTCTTCGCCGCTATTGGTTCCACGCCGCGCCAGCTCATCCACGAGCCGGCCGAGTTCAGCCTGCCGTTCTGCCAGCGTGCCGCCCCGGCCGTTTCCGGGCTCGCCTTCGCCCGGCCGCGCGCCGCCGCCATCCTGACCCGGCTCGCCACTCTCGCCTGTACCCTGGCCTTCCATATTTCCGCTCTCACCAGGCTGCTGGCCCATCCGGCCTGACTGCTCGCCGCGTTGCTGGGCAAGGGTGTCGTCATTGAGCTGGCGCTGTTCACGGAGGATTTCGGAAAGGCGCCGCATGGCGTCCGTCATCGCCTGCTCTTCGGGCGGCAGATCGCCTTCTTCGCCCTCAGCCTGCGCGCCAGGCAGGCCGTCGCCCTGTCCCTGACCGCGCTGAAATTCGAGATTTTCGAGAAGATTGGTGATGTCGGAAAGCAGCTGGCGCGCCTGTTCGGCAGCCCCGGTCTCGGTGAGATCCTGCAAGGCGTTCAGCATATCCTCGAAATCCTGCCCCCCCAGAGAATCGCCGCCTGCCTGCGCCCGGCCATCTTCCTGCTGTCCGGCGCCATCCAGTCCGCCCGCCATTGCCTCTGCCATCTTTGCGGCGAGATACTCATTGGCTGCGTCCCGAAATGCTTCCATCAATCTGCGGATTTCCGCTTCCGACGCACCATCCCGGAGAGCACGCTCCAGCGCAGCCCTTGCCGCTTCCAGCCGGGCCCGCGCATCCGCGACGCTTCCATATTCAAGCTTCAGGGCAATCGACCATAGCAGGGGCTCAATCGCGTCCGCCTCCCTCTTGGTTCCTGCCGACTGCAACGTGCCAAGCGCCATGCGCAAGCCCATGAAGGCGCCAAGGTCATTAATGAACATTTCGCCGCGATAGGTAACGGCATCAAGCATCAGCGCTGCCTGGCGCACGCCTTCAGGCGCAGCATCAAGGCGTCCAGTTGCTGCTGTGTTGATCGCCTCATGAGTGAGGGCCTGCTGGTTCCTTGTAAGATCCGCATACGGCCGGGGTTCCCGCAGCACGGTCACACGTGCTTCCTGTGCGGCCTTCGCCAGCGGGTCGAGAAACAGCTTCTCCGGAAGAATAAAGGGCACAGACTCGCTGCCCCCCTCCTGGCCTGCGCCATCCCGGGCAACTAGCTGGAGGTCTACCGGAAGACCAGCCCAGCGATGACGGGTAAGGTCCAGCGATGCCGTCGCAGACATTTCCTTGGCCCCGGCAGCCCCCGGCATGGGCACAGGCACCCGGTCTTCAGCATCCGGAGCAGCCGGATGCGGCTCGCGCAGACGGATAGCCAGCTCCACGGCGGCTACGCCGTAGTCATCACCCGCCTTCCATTTGAACTGCACCTGATCCCGCGGCCCCGGCTCGGGCAGCGCATCAAACATGATCAGAGGGGCCTCATCCGGAAGCGTTACAAAGCTCCACCGCGCCCGCTCCCCCCACCAGTTCACGGTGAGGCGCGTATCGCCATCAATCCGCGCGCGCGCCTCATATGCACCTTCCGGCGTTTGCTTAAACCGCATCGTCTTGCGCTTATCCCCGCGCAGTATCAGCTTTGGTGAAGAGGGGGCCTGGGTGCGCAACGTCACTTCAGATCCAATCGGCACACGTACATCTTTCATGCCTGCCTGCAGAAAGATTGGCGCGCGGCCTGTATAGTCAGGGGGCGTCACCCATGCCTCCACGATCATACGATCTGCCCCAGCGAGGGCGCCAAGGTCGGGGCTGATCGCCCGCGCAACACGCCCCGGCCCAGCTGGACCGGCAATCACAGCCAGCGCGACAACCGCAAGCGGCACAAGATAGCGGAGGCGATAGGGGTCAAGCGCGCCCCATTCTGCCGAGAAACCCGGCAGGCGAAGATTACTGATTTCGGAGAGCAGTCTTGCCCGGTGCGCCTGCCAGAGATGGGCTGGCCCCGCAGAAGGGTCAGCCGGGCGATCTGTCAGTGAGCTTACCGGACGCAGTTCCGACTGGCCCTCAAGCGCGCGAACCACATCCGTCTCTGCCGGTTTGCGATATCGTCGCCAGGACAGCCAGACAAGGCCAACGCCTGTGAGCATCAGGACAGGCAGGATCGCCGCCGCCAGGAAACTGCTCAGCCGGTCAAAAACCCCGGCAAGCGCAAGCGCCAGAAACAGAGCAATGAACACACACGCCGGCCACCAGGCACGGCCCAGCGCCAGAAGTGTCAGCCGGCGGCGCGTGGCCGCAAGCTTCTTCCCCAGCGTGTTCAGGCCTTCGCCCTGATCCAATCCGGCACCTCTTCCAGCATTGTCATTTCTTCAAAGTCCGGCCGGCGGCGCACAACGCTGTAGCGATCACCACTGACCAGGACTTCGGGAACCAATGGACGGGCATTGTAGGCCGATGAAAGCACAGCGCCATAGGCGCCTGCAGACATGAAGGCCAGCCGGTCGCCCGGCGCCACCTGTGGCAGGGTGCGCGCGGTGGCAAACTTGTCGGTCGACTCGCAGATCGGCCCGACCACGTCATAGGTCTTTTCTGGCGCATCTGCTTCAGGTTCACTCAAGGGGCGAATGTCATGGTGGGCGCCATAAAGCGCCGGGCGGATGAGATCATTCATGCCCGCATCAATGATCAGGAATGTCCGGTCCGGCGCTTCCTTTTCATAGAGCACGGTCGTCAGCAGTACGCCCGCATTACCCGCGATCACACGGCCAGGCTCCAGGATGACCTCAAAGCCATGTCCGGCTGTCACCTCGGCAATCATCGCGGCATAGTCAGAAGGTGGCGCTGGCGCGTCGGTCTCCCGATACGGAATGCCCAGCCCGCCGCCGACGTCGATCCGGCGGATATCGTGGCCCTGCCCTCTCAGGCGAAGCGCCAGCGCGACCACCTTCTCAAACGCTGCCCGCATGGGCCCAAGCTCGCCAATCTGGCTGCCGATATGCACATCGACCCCGACAACCTGAATGCCCGGAAGCTTCCCCGCCTCGGCATAGAGCGCCTCCGCTTCGCCCCAGGGCACGCCAAACTTGTCGCCGGACTTGCCGGTGGAGATGTTGGGATGGCCGCCCGCCGCGACATCCGGGTTCACCCGCAGGGCAATCGGCGCCTTGAGGCCGAGGCCGCTGCCCACTTTCGAAAGCAGGCGCAGCTCGCCGGCGCTTTCGACATTGAACTGGTGGATACCGGCCTCAAGGGCAAGCTTCATCTCGGCGGCCGTCTTGCCGACGCCTGAAAAAACAATGCGCGAGGCCGGAATACCCGCCTTCATTGCCCGCTGCATCTCGCCGCCGCTGACCACATCGGCGCCGCAGCCTTCGGCCGCCAGCGTCGCTAGCACCGCCAAGTTTCCGTTTGCCTTCACGGAGTAAGCGATCAGCACCTTCTGGCTGCTGAACGCCTCTGCGATAACCCGGGCGTGGCGCTCCAGGGTCGCGGTCGAATAGACATAGACCGGCGTGCCCACCTCGTCCGCCACGCGGCCAAGATCGACGCCCTCACACTGGAGGCGGCCTCCGGCATAATTGAAATGATGCATACAGGCTCCAGGTCAGAGGTCGCCGAGACCGCCTTCGTCAACATCCCCGGCAGGCTTGTTCTCGGGAACTTCCCCGCCCCATTCATTGACGCGCGGCTCATCGGAGGATGGCGGCGCTGGCAACTCCACCTGCGGCACCTCTTCGGCAACCGGATCAGCTTGCGGAACATCCGGGCTCGTCTGGCAGGCGGCAAGCAGCGCAGCGGCAATTGTCGCCGCGAGAGAAAAGCGCAACCGCATCAGGAGCCTCCCGGACCGCCGAGAAGTTCGTCTTCATCCTCGGTCTGTTTCTGTGGGCGGTCGGGCAGTTGCGGCAGGTCGCGCGATTCGCCGTCGGGCAGGTCTGCGGGATCAACATTGCCGGATGGATTGCCGATCAGGGGGCCAGGACGCTGCAACGGGCCTTGCAGGCCGCAGGCAGACAGGCTGGTGCTGAGAAGGATAACCGCCGCAAGGGCGAGGGTACGTTTCATGGGAACTACTCCACTCGAAGTCTCTGTTTCCACTGTGCCACCTGTTCGGCCACGCGAACAGGGCTCGTGGCGCCATAAGAGGTGCGCGATGCAGCGGACGCTTCAACGCTGAGCACACCGAAAACTTCCTGCGTGATGGCGCTGTGCACGGCTTGCATCTCCTTCAGGGACAGATCGGCAAGATCAACACCCGTGTCCTCCGCCTTCGCCACAATCCGGCCGGTGACATGGTGCGCGTCGCGGAACGGCATCCCAAGTTCGCGAACCAGCCAGTCAGCCAGATCCGTCGCCGTTGAGAAGCCTTTGGCCGCTGCGGCCCGCATCGCGTCCGGGCGGAAGCTGATGGTTTCGATCATGCCGGTCATGGCCCGGACACAGAGATTGAACGTGTCAAAGGCGTCGAAAGTGAGGCGTTTATCGTCCTGAAGATCCTTCGCATAAGCCAGCGGCAGCGCCTTGATCGCGCCCTGAAGCGCCGAAAAATGCCCCGTGATCAGCGAGGCTTTCGCCCGGATCAGCTCAGCCGCATCCGGGTTGCGTTTCTGCGGCATGATCGAGGAACCTGTCGACCATTGGTCGCTCAGCCGGGCAAAACCGAATTGCGGGCTCGTCCAGAGCACGATCTCCTCAGCAAGCCGCGAAAGGTGCGTGGCAGCAATCGAAAGACAGCTCAGCGCTTCCAGCGCAAAGTCCCGCGCTGAGACAGCGTCCAGAGAGTTGGCCATCGGCCTGGCAAACCCCAGCGCTTCGGCCGTCATATCCCGGTCAATCGGAAACCCCGTTCCGGCAAGCGCCGCAGCGCCAAGCGGGCATTCATTCAGGCGGACTGCGCAATCGAGCAGCCGCGAGCGATCCCGCTCCAACATCTCGACATAGGCCAGAAGATGATGGCCGAGGGTTACTGGCTGGGCTGTCTGCAGATGGGTAAAGCCTGGCATGACCGTGCCTGTGTTCTCGTCTGCGCGGCGCACCAGCATGGTCTGAAGACCCGCCACCAGCTGGCCGGTCTCATCCAGCGCCCGGCGCGTCCAGAGGCGGAAATCGGTGATCACCTGGTCATTGCGCGAGCGCGCGGTGTGCAGGCGCCCGGCCGGTTCGCCGATCAGCTCCTTGAGGCGCGCCTCGACATTCATGTGAATGTCTTCCAGCTCCCGCCGGAATGGGAAAGTACCCGCCCGCATCTCTTCGATCACGGCGTCGAGCCCGGCCTGGATGGCTTCATTGTCGGCAACGCTGAGGATGCCCATTTCGGCCAGCATGTCGGCATGTGCGCGGCTGCCGGCCACATCCTCTTCTGCCATCCGCCGGTCGATATCCAGCGAGGCATTGATCTCTTCCATGATCGCCGAAGGTGTCGCGGCAAAACGCCCCCCCCACATCATCTGGCCTTTATCATCTGCCATTGCCATATCCTCAGACTTGTAACTGACGTCAGTGAAGGGCCGTCCCATGACCCGCTACGCCTATATCGGCCTCTTCTTGATCGGCCTTGGAGCGATTGTCTATGTGCTGATGAGCGCTGCGACAGGAAAGCCTCCCGGAAATCCGCTGGAGCGCTTTGCGACGGGCCAGTTGGAGAAGCTGGATTTCGGCAGCGCCGGCCAGCCCATTCCTGCCGGCACATTCACCGACACCGATAATTCGCTCCAGAGCCTGGAGATCTTCAAGGGCAAGACGATCCTCGTCAATTACTGGGCAACCTGGTGTCCTCCCTGCGAAAAGGAAATGCCCTCCCTCGGCGCTCTCCAGACAGCCCGCGCTGGCGACACGTTCGAAATCGTTGCCCTCAGCGTCGATACCGTCGAGGACGTGGACTACGCCAAGCGCCGGCTGACCGAACTTGGCGCGTCGAATATCCCCTTCCGCCACGCGCCGATGGATTCCGGCGATATCATATATGGCGCGGGCGTCCGCGGCTTCCCGACCACCATCCTCTATGGCCCCGATGGTCTCGAAATCGCGCGCCTTGCCGGAGAAGCTGACTGGGCCTCCGCAGAGGCCGTGCAGTTCATAGATGCCGCCATAAGGGCCGCCCGCTAGGGCAGCGTCGCGAGCGCCAGCTTTACCCGCGCAAACTGCTCGGCCATCCGCACCTCCGGCGGTGGCGTGCGGTCCGGTAATGGACCCGCCGCCGGCCACATCAGCACCAGAATATCGAGCTCCAGGCGAAGATCGCCATATACCGCTTCGTCGAGTGGCGAGATCAGATCACGCGCCGTCACCGCAAAGCCGTATGCCGCCTGATACGCGCCTGCATCAATCACATCGCCATATCTGACGCCAAGATCATAAGCCTCAGCTGCTTGCCGCATCAGAAAGGCCACGACCTCCGCCGGCTCAGCCCCCGAAGCACTGAGCACATCTGACAGGTTGGCCTCGGCGTCTGCGAACCGCTCGGCGATTTCCTCTTCGGGACGGCCGAGCTCAAGCGCAGCGGAGAGAGCCTCAATCCGCGCAGGCAGGAATCCGAGAGACTGTAATTTGCCATCCTCAACAGACCCAATCTGTTGCGAGAGACCAGAAAGCTGCGCCGCCGCTGCCTCGATCTCTCCCGCCCGGAAGAGCATATCCGCGGCAATAACCCGCCCGGCCAGGAACGCAGCCCTGTCAGACGTGGACCAGCTGCGGAACTGTTCAGATCTTATGGTCTCGCTCATCGCCGGTTTTGACACGAGCGGATCGAACTTACCCGGATCAGAACGGTAAGGCTGCGCATCACATGCCGCCACCATCAAGGCGAGGCTTGTACCCGCAGCCAGCTTCAGCAAGTTTGAAGTCATCCGGTCCTCGCTACCGCAGTCTGCCCGGAAGGCTAACCGCAAGGTCCGGCTTTACAAGTGCCTTGAGAAAAGTTCACGGAGCAGCGCCGCTGCCCTCACCGGCCGCAAAGGGGCCGCACCAGTCAGGCTTGGTTTCACCGCCATCATAATCCCATACCCTGTGGCTTCCCCCTGCCACCAGGAGCCGGCCGACATCATCGCCCTGCATCGACAGGGCTACGACATTCCGGCCATACCGGTCGCGCCCCATGACCTTGCTGACGGTTACCGTTTGGCCACGTGTCAATTCAACCGCGACCGCCTTGGCATCAAAGCCAAGCGCGCGCTCAGCTTCACACTTTGCCCCGCCGCGCTGCTTCAGCGAGCCGGTTTCGGGCGCATCGATCCCATGCAAACGAAACTTCGTTCCATCAGACAGGCGACCTGAATCGCCATCCGACCAGTAAACGGTACCGCCGAGTTCGGTAGCGGCCTGCGCGTTTTCAGAAGCAAACCTCGCCCCGAACAGCGCCAGCAGGACAAACACCACGAATCCGATCGCGGGCACGATGCGTGCGCGGACAAACATAGCTCAGCCTCCGGACTATCCGAAAGCAGCCTGCCGAAACAATGTTAATCAGGCGTTTAGAACCCTGTCGCGAATGCAAGGTTCCCTAATTTTTTCGATGTAACTGGTAACCAAGCTTATCGGCTGGGGATCGGCACGTCGCCCGAATAGTCATAGAAGCCCTTACCGGTCTTCTTGCCGAGCCAGCCCGCCTCCACGAATTTCACCAGCAGCGGGCATGGACGATACTTGGTATCGGCCAGGCCATCATGCAGCACCTGCATGATCGAGAGGCAGGTATCGAGCCCGATAAAGTCAGCCAGTTGCAGCGGCCCCATCGGATGGTTTGCGCCGAGCTTCATCGCCGTATCGATGGAGTGCACCGAACCGACACCTTCATAGAGGGTATAGACCGCCTCATTGATCATCGGCATCAGGATGCGGTTCACGATGAAGGCCGGATAGTCCTCGGCATTGGTCGTCGTCTTGCCAATGGCCTTGGTATAGTCGATCACCGTCTCATAGGTCTGCTGATCGGTGTTCAGGCCCCGGATCACTTCGACCAGCTTCATCAGCGGCACAGGGTTCATGAAGTGCAGGCCGATGAACCGCTCCGGGCGGTCGGTGACCGATGCGAGCTTTGTGATCGAAATGGACGAGGTGTTGGTCGCCAGCAGGGCATGCGGTTGCACGACTTCACACACGCTGCGGAAGATCTGCTCTTTCACTTCACGCTTCTCGGTCGCCGCCTCGATGATCATGTCAGAGGCTTCATGCGCCTTCACCGAAGTAGACGGCTTGATCCGCTTCAGCGCGACCTGCATCTCGTCCAGCGTGATCATCTCGCGGGCCACCTGGCGGCTCATATTGCGTTCGATGGCGTCCATACCGGCCTTGAGGGCGGCTTCGGAAACATCGCTCAGCACAACATCATAGCCAGCCAGCGCGGTCACATGCGCGATGCCGTTGCCCATCTGGCCGGCCCCAATGACGCCGACGGTCTTGATCACTGTCATGCCCAACACTTCCCTTATTCCAGTCTCGGGCGATGGTTATACCTCATTGTGCACTGCGTCAAAGTCCAGCTGGCAGGGCCCGGCCCGGTGAGAGGCCGGGCTGATATATTATTGCCCGAAAAGGCTACGGGCGTCACAGATCACGACGCACCTCGGCAGCAAAACAGCCATGCTTCGCATTGTGGGCGTGGATGTAGCTGACATCAGAGCGCGCAAATGCCTGCTCTATCTTGGCCTTCAGGTCAGCATTTAGTCCAAGATCAGCCCCCACCAACATGCCGTTGACATCGAAAAGACGAAGCGCGATCGGGCGATGGGTCAGGACGGGTGGCAACTCCCCCCTGAAGGTGCTGGCCTGCGTCGCGCTCTCACGGACATAGATGGCATAGCGCGACGCATAGGGTGTCGGCACGCTGTGGCTTTCATAATTCAAGAGCAGAACGGTCTCGCCCGGCTCGGCATCCTCCAGCGTTATCCGGCAGGGAAAACCCGGCTTTGCATGCACCGTCCGCCGGACAATATTCTGTGGGTCAAGTAGATCGTCCGGCAGGCCGAACAGATGCTGAAAAGGGCGGGGCGACAGGCCGGTGATGACGAAGGACATGGGATGGATCTCCATTGTTGATGGACGTCCGATTTCGCATTGCCCGCAGGATGCCGGCCACCCGATGTTTGCGGCGAGAAAGAAAAAGCCCGGCGCCTTGCGGGGCCGGGCTTCTATTTGGATCAGGCAATTCCGGATCAGAGCGCCTTGGTCAGTTCCGGAACGATATTGAAGAGGTCGCCAACGAGGCCATAATCGGCCACCTGGAAGATCGGGGCCTCTTCGTCCTTGTTGATCGCGACGATGATCTTGGAATCCTTCATGCCGGCAAGGTGCTGGATGGCGCCCGAGATGCCGATGGCGATGTAGAGTTCCGGGGCAACGATCTTGCCGGTCTGGCCGACCTGATAATCGTTGGGCGCGTAGCCAGCGTCCACGGCCGCGCGCGAAGCGCCGACCGCCGCGCCGAGCTTGTCGGCGAGCGGGAAGATGACTTCCTGGAACTTCTCCGAAGATCCCAGCGCCCGGCCACCCGAGACGACGCGCTTGGCGCCGGCAAGTTCCGGACGATCCGACTTCACCATCTCTTCAGACACAAACTCCGATTTGAACGGGCCGGCAGGGGCCGCCACATCTTCCACCGAAGCCGAGCCGCCCATCTCAGCGGCGCCGAAAGCCGTGCCGCGAACGGTGATGACTTTCTTGGCGTCAGACGATTTGACGGTCTGGATCGCGTTGCCGGCATAGATCGGACGCACAAAGGTCGAGGCGTCTTCGATGCCGATGATTTCGGAAAGCTGCATCACGTCGAGCTTGGCAGCGATACGCGGGGCGATGTTCTTGCCCGTGGTGGTCGCGGCCAGGAACACCGCGTCATAGCCCGCCATCAGCGGCACGACGAGGGCTTCCATGGCTTCGGCGGTCTGCTTGCGCAGGCTTTCGCCTTCCGCTTTCAGCACCTTGCGGACGCCGGAGATCTTCGCCGCTTCGGGCGCAACCGTGCCAGCATTCTCACCGGCAACCAGCACGTCGACATCGCCGCCGAACTTGATCGCTGCGGTGACGACCTTGTGGGTCGCGTCCGACAGGGCGCCGTGATGATGTTCTGCAATTACGAGGACGGCCATTAAACAGCTCCCGCAGTCTTGAGTTTCGAAACCAGCGTCGCGACGTCTTCAACCTTGATACCGGCGCTGCGCACCGGCGGCTCGGAGACCTTCACAACCGTGAGGCGCGGCGAAATGTCGACGCCATAAGCGTCGGGCGCTTTCTCGTCGATCGGCTTCTTCTTTGCCTTCATGATATTGGGCAGCGAAGCATAGCGCGGCTCATTCAGGCGCAGGTCAACCGTGACAACCGCCGGCAGGGCAAGTTTCACAGTCTGCAGGCCGCCATCCACCTCGCGGGTGACTTTCAGCGTGTCGCCGTCTTTCTCGACCTTGAACGCGAAGGTGCCCTGCGGCCAGTCCAGCAGCGCCGCCAGCATCTGGCCGGTCTGGTTGGAATCGTCATCAATCGCCTGTTTGCCGACGAGAACGAGGTCCGGCTTTTCTTCCTCAACGACTTTGGCCAGCAGCTTGGCAACGGCCAGCGGCTCGACGGTAGCGTCGGTCTTGATCAGGATGCCGCGATCAGCGCCCATGGCGAGGGCGGTGCGGATCGTTTCCTGCGCCTGTTGCGGCCCGATAGAGACGACCACGATCTCGGTGGCAACGCCTGCTTCTTTCAGGCGAACAGCCTCCTCGACGGAGATTTCGTCGAAGGGGTTCATGGACATCTTGACGTTGGCGAGATCGACACCGGTCTGGTCCGGCTTGACGCGGACCTTCACGTTATAATCGATGACGCGCTTGACGGGCACGAGGACCTTCATGCGGGCGCTCCCAGGTTGGCTACGGTTCTTGGCACTTTAGAGTGCGCTGTCCCTACATATAGGGCGCCCCGCGCGCAAGACTTGACGCTTACGTCAGGGTCAAATTGGCGCGGACAAGGCCTGTTCACGCGCCCAGATAGCGTGTAATGATTTACCTGTTCAACTGGCGCCGCATCTGCATGCGCCCCTGAAGCAGGAAGGAGACCCCACACCATGTGCCTCGTCCGTCTCCCCTTCCAGCTTCAAGGTTTCCATGAAAACGTTCGAACGTCTGGCGCGTGTCGCCAAACGGGTCTTGCGCTTACCCAAATCCAATAGCGCTGCATCTGATAACCAGTCCCTGAAACGCCGTGCGCATGCCCAGCTGCGAACCCGGCTGCCGCCACATCTGCTGAAGGATATCGGCGCCGATGATGGCTGAGGCTATTCCGGCGCTTCCCCATTCATCGCCAGCACTTCGCCGGCGAGATAGAGCGAGCCGCAGATCAGCACCCGGTCCGGGCGGCTGGCAGCGGCAGCGCGCATCGCGTCGGCAAAGCTCGTACACGCCGTCACTTTCAGCCCTGCCCGTGAGGCCGCCTGCGCCAGTTCGGCGGGCGGGGCTGCCTGATGGCCCGGCGCATTGGGGCAGGTAAAAACCCCCACCTTCAGCGGCGCAAACGGCACGAAAAATCCGGCCGAATCCTTGCTTGCCAGCATCGCGGAGACCAGCGCTGTCTTCCCGCCCAGCCCATTGAGATGCACCGCAATCGCCCGCGCCGCATGGGGATTGTGCCCACCATCCAGCCACACCGGCAGCCCGCCCGCCAGCGACGTCACCGGCCCGTCCTTCAGCCGCTGCATCCGCGCGGGCCAAACCGCCTCGCGCGCGCCTCTGAAAATCGCCGCCTGATCAACCCGCACGG
The DNA here is from genome assembly GCA_002841155.1 of Alphaproteobacteria bacterium HGW-Alphaproteobacteria-18. Taxonomy (GTDB): domain Bacteria; phylum Pseudomonadota; class Alphaproteobacteria; order Caulobacterales; family Hyphomonadaceae; genus Hyphomonas. The sequence continues at coordinate 70,582 of PHEH01000011.1, read as the reverse complement.
ACTGACCAAACAGCTGCATCGCCATCGCCGCCAGCGCCGCGTTTGCCCGCTGATGCCCGCCGCTCAGCGCGATATCTTCCGGCATCGCCTCGATAAAGTAGGGCTGCAGCCGGTAAAGCGGCGCGCCGACGTCCGCCGCCCGTGCCGCAATTACGGCGTCGGCCACATCCTGCTGAATTGCCGTCAAAGCCGGCCGGCCAGCCTTGATGATGCCCGCCTTCTCCGCCGCAATCCCGGCAAGGTCTGTCCCCAGGAAGGCGGCATGATCATAATCCACCGGCGTGATCACCGAGAGCGCCGGCGCGCCGATCACATTCGTCGCGTCATATTTCCCGCCCAGCCCGACCTCGAGGATCAGCAGGTCTGCCGGCACTTCGGAAAAGGCCAGCAAGGCGGCCGCCGTGGTCGCCTCGAAATGCGTGATCTGGCCATCGCCGATGGCCTCGAAGGTGCGGTCCAGCCAGCCAATCAGCGGCCCGTCCTCCACCAGCTTCCCGGCGAGCCGGATGCGCTCATTGAAGCGCACCAAATGCGGCGAGGTAAACACATGCACCTTGAGCCCGGCCGCTTCGGCCATGGCCCGCATGAAGGCGCAGGTAGACCCCTTCCCGTTCGTGCCCGCCACATGGATCACCGGCGGCAGGCGGTCCTGCGGACGGCCCAGCCGTTCGAGCGCATGCTCGATGCGCCCGAGCGACAGCTCGATAGTATCGGGATAAAGGCCTTCAAACCGCTTCAGCGCGGCGTCAACGGCCGGTGAACTGCCGCTCAATCAGGCTTGACCTTCGGCTCGGCAGGCTTGGGGGCATGCGTTTTCGGCGGGGTCAGCTGCAGGGCGGACCGGTCATCCCGCCGCCGCGCCATCGGCAGCAGATGGCCGAGGACACGCGCCACGGTCGCCTTAAGCTTCCGCCGGTCGACCACAATATCCACCTGGCCTTTTTCGCGCAGGAATTCCGACCGCTGGAAGCCCTTGGGCAGGCTCTCGCGGATGGTCTGCTCGATCACACGCGGCCCCGAAAACGCAATCATCGCGCCCGGCTCAGCAATATGAACATCGCCCAGCATCGCATAGGAGGCCGACACCCCGCCCGAAGTCGGGTCCGTCAGGATCACCACATAGGGAAGCTTCGCGTCGGCCAGATCATTGATCGCCAGCGTCGTGCGCGGCATCTGCATCAGGCTCAGCGTGCCTTCCTGCATCCGCGCCCCGCCCGAAGCGGTGCACACGACAAAGGCAGATTTGCGCGCCAGGGCGAGCTGCGCGGCGGTAATGAACGCCTCGCCCGCTGCCATGCCGAGCGATCCGCCCATGAAGTCAAAATCCTGTACCAGCACGACCGCAGGAACCCCGCCAATCTTGCCATAAGCGGCCACCATACAGTCTTCCTGGAGAAGCGGCGCGCCGCCCTCTTCGGTTTCCTTGATGTCGCGGTTCAGGATCTTCGCCTTGGCGGCCTTGAGGCGCGCCGGATAGGGCTTGTCATCCTTGAATTTCAGCGGGTCGAGCGGCACCTGCGGCAGCGAGATCGGCTCCCAGCGCTCATCATCAAACAGGATGCGGAAACGCATGCGCGGCGAGATGCGAAGATGCGCGCCGGCCGGCGTCACATACCAGCTCTGCTCAAGGTCATTACGATAGATCAGCTCGCCCGAGGCGGGACATTTCACCCACAGATCATCCGGCGTGTCCTTCTTGGACATCATCGTCTTGAGGCCGGGCGGCGTTACCTTGTTGATCCAGTTCATCTGAAGATGTCTCCCGATTTCCCGGCGGTATCAGCCTTTGGATACGCCCGCGAGCGCGCGGCGCAGTTCCCCGGCAAGTTCACCCATAGCGGGTGCTGCCGTCTCAAACTTCCCAGAGTCATGCGCATCTTGCGCCTTTTCCACAAAAGCCGAACCAACCACCACCCCGTCCGCAATCTTAGCCATTTCTACAGCTTGTGCACCCGTTTTTACACCAAACCCGACACAAACCGGCAAGCCGGACACCGCCCTGACCATCGCCACTTTCCCAGCAATCGCTGCAGGATCGGCGCTTCCAGACCCCGTAACACCCGTTACGGCTACAAAATAGATAAAGCCGGACGCCCCATCGGCAACCTTGGCAGCGCGCGCTTCATTCGTCGTCGGCGTGGCCAGGCGGATCACGGACAGGCCGAGCCGGCCATAGATTTCGCGCAGGCCGGCATCTTCTTCCGGCGGCAAATCAACGATGATCGACCCGTCGATCCCGGCTGCGGCCGCCGCTTCGGCAAAGGCCTGATAACCCATCGAATGAATGGGATTGGCATAGCCCATAAGGATCAGCGGGGTGGTCTGATCATCCTTCCGGAAACGCGCGGCCAGCGCCAACACATCGGTCAGCTTCGTCCCATTGGCGAGGGCGCGCAGGCCCGCCCGCTGGATCGCCGGACCATCCGCCATCGGATCGGTGAACGGCGCGCCGAGCTCGATGATGTCGGCGCCATTGTCACGTAACGCGCACATCGCCGCATAGCTTTCCTCAAGGCCGGGATCGCCCGCCATCAGATAGGTAACCAGCGCAGCCCGGTTCTCGCCCTTCGCTCTGGCGAAGGCGGCTTCGATTCTTTCCCGGCCCATATTTCAGCTTTCCGTATTCTCGGTGGCCCACGCTCCGTAGGCGGCATTTACATGGCTGAGCGGCATCGCAATGATCGCCGGCACATCATAGGGGTGAATGCGCTGCACCAGCGCATCGATTTTGTCCCAGTTGGCAGCGGGCGCCTTGAGCCAGAGGATGAATTCGAACGACTGCTCGATCACGCCCTTCCAGCGATAGGACGAAGTGACAGGCCCCTCAAGATTTGCGCAGGCCGCAAGACGCGCCTCAAGGGCGGCATCGGCAATATCCTCCGCCACGCGGCGCGAGGGACAGGTAATCCGGATGAGGATGAGACTCGTCACCTTATTGATCCTTATTCGCGCATAACATCTGGATTCAGAATTATTGTGGTGAAAATTATAGTGGCACCTACAGCCATGATGGGCAGAGTTACCCAGTTCAATATCTCGGGAGGTCCGCCCGGACTCTTTTTCGTCAGGCCGTAAACATTGTGGATCGCGTCAGTGGCGAAACAGCCCTCCTCCAATGGACCGCCTCGGTGAGCGAGCAGCCCACATAGCTTACTCTCATCAAGAGAAGATATCTGAACAATTTCCACCGATGGCCCAAGCTGATCGTGTGGAATTGACGACCGCTCGACAAACAAATCGTCAAGCCTCCGCTTGTCGACATCCGCAATTATGCGGTTGACGTCAGCTAGACGTTCTTCTGAATAATCTTCAATCCGATACGTTCCATCGTCATTCCGAAAGGCAATTCGCCGGATTTTACCTTGCCATCTCCAGCCGGACCCTTCCTTTATGGAAGACGCGGCACAATACGTACAAACTTGGCCATCAACGATCCCAAAAGGCTCATTGACGTGCTCGCCAGTGTTGTATGCCACCCTATGCCATACCCACGAGTATTGGCGTCCGCCCGGAGCGGCCTGTAAGCCAGCAGCTTCCTCATCCGTCAGAGTCTCCGGATCTATACTAATCGCCAATCGGGCTTTGTCCGAACCGTCCCGTATCGCCACAATGCCAGTTTCAAGCCCCTTGCGACCATAACCGTAGTCAATCAGATAAGTAGATCCCGACTGGCATCCGACCAGCATCAAACTCAACGCAAGCACTACAACGGATTTCATAGCTCAATGCCAATCGCTTTCGCGACGGAGAACACATCCTTGTCGCCGCGCCCGCACATATTGAGGATCAACAGCCCGTCCTTGCCCAGCTCCTTGGCCACCTCGCCCACGCGCGCAATCGCGTGCGACGGCTCCAGCGCCGGAATGATGCCCTCAAGCCGCGTGCAGAGCTGGAAGGCGTCCAGCGCCTCCTGATCCGTACACGACAGATATTCCGCCCGGCCCATATCCCGCAGGAAGGCATGCTCGGGCCCGATGCCCGGATAGTCGAGACCCGCAGAGATCGAATGGGCATCGATGATCTGGCCATCATCGGTCTGCAACAGGTAAGTACGGTTGCCATGCAGGATGCCCGGCCTGCCACCATTGAGGGCGGCGGCATGCTCGCCGGTCTCGATACCGTGGCCAGCCGCTTCCACGCCGATCAGGCGCACGCCTTCATCCTCGATGAAGGGATGGAAGAGGCCAATCGCGTTCGACCCGCCCCCGATACACGCCATCACGGCGTCCGGCAGGCGCCCTTCCCGCTCCAGGATCTGCGCGCGCGCTTCCTTGCCGATGATCGACTGGAAATCGCGCACCATCTCCGGATAGGGGTGCGGGCCTGCCGCCGTGCCGATGCAATAGAAGGTGTCATCCACATTCGTCACCCAGTCGCGCAGGGCTTCGTTCATCGCGTCTTTCAGCGTGCCCGTGCCCGAAGAGACCGGAACGATCTCAGCCCCCAGAAGGCGCATCCGGAAGACGTTAGGCTTCTGGCGCTCGACATCGGTTTCGCCCATGAATACCACGCAGTCGAGGCCAAAGCGGGCACAGATGGTTGCCGTCGCCACGCCATGCTGGCCTGCGCCGGTTTCAGCAATGATCCGCTTCTTGCCCATCCGGCGGGCCAGCAGCACCTGCCCAAGGCAGTTGTTGATCTTGTGCGCGCCGGTATGGTTGAGCTCATCGCGTTTGAAATAGATCTTCGCCCCGCCGAAATGCGTCGTCAGGCGCTCAGCGAAATACAGCGGTGAAGGCCGGCCCACATAATGGGTCCAGAGGTCATCCATCTCCGCCTTGAAGGCCGGGTCTTGCTTGGCCGCGCGATATTCACGCTCCAGATCAAGGATCAGCGGCATCAGCGTCTCGGCCACATACCGTCCGCCAAATTCACCAAACCGGCCATTTGCGTCCGGCCATTGATCCCAGGTATTGCGCAGGTCCATCACTCTTCCTCTGATCCCCGCTGCGCGAAGGATCGCGCTCAGGGCTGTTTACTTGCCTTCGCTGCGCGGATGAATGCGCGGACGAGTTCCCTGTCCTTTAGCCCCCGGATACGCTCGACGCCAGAGGACACATCAACACCGCCCGCCCCTGTCTCGGCGATAGCTGCGGCCACATTCTCCGGTGTCAGCCCCCCGGCCAGAAGCCAGGGCTTGGGCGCGGTCCAGCCTTTGAGGATCTGCCAGTCAAACGCCGCCCCATGCCCGCCCGCGATGGCGGCCCCCTCGGGCGCTTTTGCGTCCACCAGAAGTCCGTCGATGTCCTGAAATGTCCCGATCTGTCCTAAATCTGACCGCTCACGGACCCCAAATGCCTTCCAGATGGCGCATCCTGTCAGGCTTTTGAGCTCTGCGGTACGCCCCGGCGTTTCCTGCCCATGCAACTGCAAAACCGGGAAGCCCAGCGCGGCAACGGCCTTCGCCTCTTCGTCCGATGGGTTTACGAGCAACGCCACCGGCACCGCCTTACCCACTGAAAGTAAAAGTGTTTCTGCCGCCGCCAGGGTGATCTGCCGCGGACTCGGCGCAAACACAAAGCCCACCCAGTCTGCGCCCTCCCGGGCTGCAAACGCCACCATATCCGGGTCTTTGAGCCCGCAGATCTTAACCTTCACCATAAGCGCCCCGTTACGCCAGCCAGAGCCCCGCGTCCACGGGGATCAGGCGGCCTTCCGCCTTACTTGCGCCCGAGATGTGTCGGGCCGCGCTGCACATGGCGCGTCAGCGGCAAAGCCCTGACACGCCATAGTTTTAGCCTTGAGATACTGGCCTCACCCCCCCCGGAGGCCAGGCCAGAAAACGGCCGCCCCTGGCCGGACACGACAGGAGTTATCCCCATGCTGACACATCGTCTCAGCGCCCGCATCGCCGCCGCCGCGCTCGCCGCCCTGATCGCGGTCAACGCCGCCGCCCATGCCCAGCCATCGCCTCAGCCCCAGGGACCCCGCTACATCAAGTCCGAGCGGGTCAATGTTCGCGGCGGCCCAGGCACCGGCAACTCGGTCCTGGAAGTTCTGCTGCTCGGCGCAGAGGTCCAGATCTATGCGGTGACCGGAGACTGGGCCCGCATATCCCCACCGGGCAAGCCGGAGAAATGGGTCTACGCCCCCCTCCTCCAGCCCGAAAAGCCGCAAGCCCGGCCCGCCAAAGCCGCCGCCAAGCCTGCTCAGCAGAGCAAAGGACACCTGGAAAAAGCTTCGCAGAAACAAGAGTCCGGCCCAGGCGAATCCCGCAAGGACAACCCCGCCCCCCTGAACAAGACCGGCCCCTCGCGCTGAAACATATGCGCCCGGGGCAGGAACCAACCCCGGGCGCATAAACGCGCACCCGCGACACAGATCAGCAATCCCTGTTGCGCGACGGTGGTTATCAATATGAAGCGAAAACTGGCGGAGAGACAGGGATTCGAACCCTGGAGACGGTCTCCCGTCTACACACTTTCCAGGCGTGCGCCATCGACCACTCGGCCACCTCTCCATTCCGGCCCGCGAGCAGGAAGCGAGCGAGATACCGGATGACCCGCCGCCCCGCAAGCGTGTGATTGCCAGAAAACACATCAATGCCCATATCCTGGCTCAGAGAAGGAACCCCGCCCATGCTCTTCATGAAGAAAAACCTCGACCTGCCGACCACCGAAACCGCCCTGAAAGGCCGCCCCGCCGCAATTCCGACAGCTGACACCCATTTCGTTTTTGGCCGCCCGCTCAACGCGGCCCCGCCGGAGGGTATCGAAACGGCGATCTTCGGGCTCGGTTGTTTCTGGGGCGCTGAGCGGATTTTCTGGAAAACGCCCGGCGTCTGGCTTACCCGCGTCGGCTATGCCGGCGGCGTCACGCCCAATCCGACCTATGAAGAGGTCTGCTCAGGCCGCACCGGGCATACCGAGATTGTGGAAGTGCAGTTTGACCCCAAAGAGGTCAGCTTTGCTGCCCTGGTCAAACTCTTCCTGGAAAGCCATGACCCGACCCAGGGCATGCGCCAGGGCAATGATATCGGCACGCAATACCGCTCCGCCCTCTATTACCGCTCGCCCGAGCAGGAAGCCACAGCTCGCCAGATGATCGCGGATTATGAAAAAGCGCTGGCCGCTTCCGGCCACCGCGAGAAAGTCACCAGCGAGGTCAAACCCCTCGATACCCTCTATCTGGCGGAAGAAAATCACCAGCAATACCTCGCCAAGAACCCGCACGGCTATTGCGGCATCGGCGGAACGGGCGTGAGCTGTCCCCTGCCTCAGAACGCTTGATTGATAGGCGGGATCAGGAGCCGAAGTTGAGCGAGAAGCGCTTGCGCGACTCAATCATCGACTGCGCCTTGAACAGGGCGTCAGAGGCAGATTGCGCCCGCAGGATCATCGGATCAGCTCGCAGACCTTCCACCGCCTGAGAGAGCTGGGTGATCGCTTCGCGCACCACATTCTGATCGAACTGCTTCTCCGCGCGCACGATCAGCGCGCGGCCAAGCTCCAACCGGGCCTGAAGCACACGGCCGGTATCTGCGGCTTCACTCGCCGTCTCAAGATGCTTGCGGCGCATGACGATCACCTTGTCGAGCGCCGAAACATCACCAAGCTCTTCAGCCACCCGCACGCCTGAGGCGCAGAAATCAGCCTCGATTTCCGCGCGCAGGCTGGCCGAGATCGCCGGCTCGCCTGCCAGCAGGGAATCCAGGTCATTTGCAAGCAAGCGTATCTTCTCAGCCCGGAAAGCCTGCGGATCGCTGAGTGCAGGTTGCAGCTGCTTGGTCACGAGATAGGCTGCGGCGCGGGCCAAGTCATCCGTACGAACCTTGCGGGAGCCGGGAAGGGCAAGGGTAAACAGCCGCGCCTCTGCCGCCGTCAGACCGCCACCCCGGCTGAGGCAGTGCAGCTCAAGGCCACGTTCGCCATTGCCTGTCCGGCTCGCCCAGAGAAACATGTCGGCATCGGCCGTCGCCATGCGCTTGCGGGCGCGGGCGATGGCGCGGCTCTCCAGCCCGCCTTTCATCGTGCCCATAGGAACGAGACTGAACGGAGCGCCAAAGCTGAAGACCGGAAGATATTGCGAGAGCGCCGCTTCGAGCCATTTTCCCGCCGGACGGTCCTTCGGCGGCGATGAGATCAGGATCCGAAAGCCCGGTGCATTGCGCCGGCGCGCGGCGCGCGCCTTGCCTTCAGTGGAAATCGTGCCGATGGCACCGATTGCGAGGCGCAGAAACCAGATCAGCAGCGCCAGCCCGGTAACCACAACCATGGCGGCCCCAAACAGCATGAGCCAGTCGGCGCCGGGCACATGCGCCATCAGCCAGGCTTCTGCGGTTTTCGCCCATCCTGAGATCGACATCAGAGTTTACCTTATCTGGTTCAAGGCGATACGGTTCCTGCCAGTTCCTTGCAACAGGGAAACGCCGCTAGGGGGCGCCGATGTCTGACTATATCACGCGTTTCGCGCCCTCGCCCACCGGCCGCCTTCATCTTGGGCATGCGCTGTCGGCTTTCAATGTCTGGGCTGCGGCCGCCGAGGCAGGCGGCGAGGTCCGCCTGAGAATAGAAGACATCGACCAGACCCGCTGCAAAGCTGAGTTTGAGGCGGGCATCCTTGAGGATCTTGCCTGGCTTGGCCTGTCCTGGACGGGCGCGATCCGGCGCCAGTCAGATCATTTTCCGGAATATAGTGCCGTTCTGGACACACTCCGCGACAAGGGCCTGATCTATCGCTGCTTCCGGACACGCCGCGAAATCGCCTCCAGCCTCCCTGCCGGGGCCGATCCCGATGAGGCAGGCTTTGTCAGCCGCCCGCTTTCACCAAACGAAGAAGCCGGGCGCCTGGCCCATAACGCCCCCTTTGCCTGGCGCCTGTCGCTTGTGGCGGCCCGGTCCGCCCTGGCCGGCGGCTGGAGCGGCCTCTGCTATATCGAAGAGACGCCATCCGGCCGCGCCCGCATCTCCGCCGACCCGGCCCCGTTTGGGGATGTTGTGCTGGCGCGCAAGGACACGCCGGCCAGCTATCACCTTGCCTGCTGCCACGATGACGCGCTTCAGGGCATCACCCATGTTGTGCGCGGAGAAGACCTGCGCGCCGTGACCGCCATCCATGCCCTGCTTCAGGCGCTGATGGGCTGGCCCCAGCCGGTTTACCGGTTCCATCCCCTGCTCCTCGGGGCTGACGGGAAAAAGCTCTCCAAACGCAATGCTGACAAAAGTCTGGCCGCCTACCGCGCCGAGGGGATGACGCCAGCCGATATTCGGGCCATGACAGCGCCCGCATGACCCAAACCTCCCCGGCCGCAGCGCCCCTCCCAGTTTCCCTGCCACCTGCACGCAGCTGGCTTGGCCCGCTCATGGTGCTGGGCGGCGGCGTCGCCATAGGCTTTGCGCCCATTGGTCTGCGCATCGGCATCCAGGAGTTCGGCAATGAGCTTGGCCCGCAAGCCATCGCCATGTGGCGCTACATCTTTGCGACCCCGATCCTTTTCGGGCTGGTCCTGCTGATCCATCGCCGCCTGCCCCGGCCCCCCAACAAATTCATCATCCTTGCGGGTACCTTCTTCGCCATCGACATCGCGCTCTGGCACTGGGCGCTGACGATGACGAGCGTCTCCAACGCGACCTTCATCGTTAACCTCGGAAATGTCGGTGTCGGCATTGTGGCCTGGCTGTTCCTGAAGGAGCGCCCCGGCATGCACTGGTTTGTGGCAGCCAGCCTGGCGATCTGCGGAGCGGCCGCCCTGTCGCTTGGTGGCACCGCGCTGCACACGGGCGGTCTGAAGGGCGATCTCTTTGCCTTGGCGGCGGCCGGCTTCGTTGCCGGCTACATGATGCTCTCAAAGCTCGGCCGCCGGAATCTCAGCGGCATCGAGGCCATCTTCTGGCTGAGCGTGGTGGAATCGATTGTTGCCTTCATCATTGTTCTCCTGGCTGGCGAACGGGCACTGCCAATGAGCGCAAACGGATTTATCGTACCCCTCGGTCTTGCGATTGTGGCGCACGTCATGGGCCAAGGCCTGATTGTCTCGGGGCTTGGCTGGACCAATACTGCCGTTGCCGGAATCCTTGTGCTGGCCCAGCCGGTTGTTGCGGCCGCCATTGCCTGGAAACTGTTTGACGAGCCGCTGACCGCCCTCCAGGCAGCGGGCGCGGCGACAATCCTTGTCGCCGTCTGGCTGGCACAGCGCCAAAGCGTCCCGCGCGCGGTATAAATTCTCGTAACTGTCACAGGATTGGTCTATGCGCGGGGGATGTGATCCTTGCCCGAAGGAGGCCCCCATGCGCCTGGCTGTTGCCGCTCTTGTTTCCACGCTCGCCCTCGCCGCCGCCTGCGCTGCGGCTGTCGCAACCAGCGGCGCGCCCGCCATGCAGACGCGCTCCGGCAATGTGCCCGTCCTGCCGATCCAGGCGGAAGACGCGTATTACAAATCTGCCGCCAGCGCCGTTGAGGCCCGTATCGCCGAGCGCGGCATCAAGCCGGCGAAGAATGTGATCCTGTTCATCGGGGATGGAATGGGCGTTTCCACGATTACCGCCTCGCGCATCTATGCCGGTCAATCGGCCGGAGTGGATGGCGAAAGCTACCGGCTGGCCATGGACACCCTGCCCTGGGCTGCTCTCTCCAAGACCTACAGCCATGATTATCAGGTCTCCGATTCAGCCGGGACCGCCACGGCGATCGTCTCTGGCCTCAAGACCAAATCCGGCTTCCTGGGCGTGTCCAGCGCCGCCAATTTCGGCAATTGCGCCAGCGTCCAGGGCGCCGAAGCCGACACCCTGTTCGAGATCGCCCAGCGTTCGGGCCTTGCCACCGGCGTCGTCTCAACCGCCCGCATCACCCATGCCACGCCCGCCGCGACCTTCGCCAAGGTGCCCCACCGCAACTGGGAAGCGGATGCCGACATGCGCGGCGCATCGTCAGACACCTGCAAGGACATCGCCCGCCAGCTGATCGAGGGCGCCGCCAGCGACTTTGACGTGATCCTCGGTGGGGGCCGCTCAAAATTTCTGCCCAAGGAAATGCCGGACCCGGAATATCCCGACCAGTCAGGCGAGCGCGCCGATGGCCGCAACCTGATGGAAGACTGGGCGGCCAAAGGCGGCGAACGTGTCACCCTGTTTGACAAGGCCGGCTTTGACGGCGTGGACTTCACCTCCGGCGTGAAAGTGCTCGGCCTGTTTGAGCCCTCCCACATGCAATACGAACTCGACCGCGAAGAAGACAAGGCAGGCGAGCCCTCCCTTGAGGAAATGACGCGGGCTGCCATTACGCGCCTTGCTCAGAACCCTGATGGTTTCGTCCTGATGGTCGAAGGTGGCCGGATCGACCATGCCCACCATGCCGGGAATGCCATCCGCGCCCTGGAGGACACCCTCGCCTTTGACGCTGCCGTCGCCGCCGCGCTGGAGATGACCAGCCGCGACGACACGCTGATCATCGTGACCGCCGACCATTCCCACACCCTGACAATCAATGGCTATCCGCAGCGCGGCAATCCGATCCTCGGGATCGTGACGGCCGGCGCGTCTGCCGAAGGCGGATCGCTCGGCGCAGACGGATTGCCCTACACTACCCTTTCCTATGCCAACGGCCCCGGCGCCTGCCGCGAGACCGGCAAGGACGCTGATGGCAAGCCCGAATATGATTGCAAACGCTATGACCTCACAGGCGTCGACACCCTGGCAGCCGACTTCCGGCAGCAAGCCCTCGTGCCGCTCTATTCAGAGACCCATGGCGGCGAAGATGTTGCCGCCTTCGCCTCCGGCCCCGGCGCAAATCTCGTCTCTGGCGTGATCGAACAGAACGAGATCTTCCACATCATGGGCCGCGCCATCGGCCTCATCCCGGCGCCGGACGCGGACTGAGCCCGGCACGCAGCAGGCAAACAGAGCAGGCAGAAAGCAGAAATCACATGCCGACACGCGGGTCTCTGGCCATTCTGCTTGTGCCCATTCTGCTGCTTCTCTCCTGCACCGCCAATGAGGGCGGCGCGCTGCACGTGCCTGCGCCCGGCGCAATCAGTCGCGATTACGTAAATCCCGCGGATGACAGGCCCATCCCAACTGCGCTGTTTGGCGCCGAAGCGGAACACCCGAAGCCTCTTGCCATACTGGCCCACGGCTACGGAAATCTGGGTGCAGACTATTCATTCCTCGCCGGCGAATTGGTCCGCCTGGGATATGTCGTCGCTGCGCCGCAATTTGATCTGCCAGGCGATCCTCCCCTTCCCAGCGATGGAAACATCGCCGAAGGCCGGATGCCTGCCTGGGAGCGGGGAGCCTCAGGAACTCTTCATGTGATGGAGGCGTTGCGACAGGAGGGTCTGGCAAGCGACGCGCCTGTCCTGCTGGTGGGTCATTCCAATGGCGGAGATATCGCCATGCTTCTGGCCACCCGCCATCCCGATGCCGCCGGCGCCGTATTGACCCTCGACAATCGGCGTATGGCTCTGCCCCGGACAGCTTCGCCGCACATCTGTTCCCTCCGGTCCTCGGATTTCCCTGCCGACCCCGGCGTGCTGCCCGCGCCTACAGAGCAGGCAGAGTTCAACATGCTGATCCGCAAGGCAGACAATCTGCGTCATGACGAAATGTGGGATGGCGCAACCGGCGCGCAGAAGGCCGCAATGATTGATATGCTGCGCGCCTGTCTTGATGGTTGATCAGCCCAACCCGTCAACGGCCAGCGGGGCGCAGCGCGCCGCTGGCCAGCACGGGCACCAGATAGGCCAAGGCCAGCGCCGTATTCGGCACGATGTTCAGCGCAAAGCCCGTAGCCGCTGACAGGGCCCCGTCGATCACATACCAGGCGGCCAGCGCCAGTGTCAGGCCGCGCCAGGCCGGCGCGCCGGCTGCGTGGATCGCCGGCAGCAGCAGCAGGATCGTCAGCCCCCAGCCGAGGGTCACCGCGCCCATCAGGGCGATGGAAAAGCGCATGCCGGGCGCATCAAGGTTCAGCGCGCCAGGGGCGAGGCCGCCCAGAAGGTTGTAGAGGACGGTCACCGCGCCATCGGTCGCCGGCAATCCCCCCGCAGCGAGCACCGCGCCAAAGAGAATAACCCCGCCACACCAGGCCACCATCCAGTTCTTCCAAAGACCGCTCATTGTCTGCTCCCTGATGAGATATCGGATGGCGGCAGATTGCGACGGCCAGCGTAGGCGCGGCAATTACCTTGCAGGTCATGGACGCCGTTTCCCGGCAATGGCATCTAGCGCGGATGCCGGACCGCGCCCCCACACCCCTGCCCGATGCCGCAAGCTTTGCGGGGCAACTGCGCCGTTTCCGCGCCGCGCGGCGGCTCAGCCAGCTCGACCTTGCGCTCGCGTGCGACATCTCTGCCCGCCATCTTTCCTTCCTGGAAACCGGCCGCGCCAATCCCAGCCGCGAGATGGTGCTGCAGCTGGCCGAAGGACTGCTCCTGCCGCTGAGCGCGCAGAACAGCCTGCTTCAGGCCGCCGGCTATGCCGCTGTCTATCCGGCTTCCCCGCTCACCTCCGAAGCGCTTGGCCCGTTCCGGCAGATTCTCTCGGAAATGATGGCCCGGCATGCGCCCTGGCCCTCGCTGCTGTGTGACCGGCACTGGAATGTGCTGGAGGCAAGCCCCGTGGCCACCGCGCTGCTCGCCGGGCTTCAGGCCGGGGAAAGCGCGGGTGAAACCAATCTCATCCACCTGCTCACCAGTGAGGCCGCCGCCAGCGGCGTGATCGTCAACCTCGCCGAGATGATCGCCGAAATGCAAAGCCGCATCCAGCTGGAAGCCCTCGAAGCGGCCGATGATCCGGTGCTCGCCGGGCTTGCCGCGCGCCTTCAGGCCGCTGCGCTCCGCCATCCCCTTGCCCACAGCCCGCCCCTGCGCAGCCCCCTCGTGCCGCTGACCCTTGCGTCGCCTGCCGGGGAGCTGCGTTTCCTCTCGACCATTGCCCATTTCGGCACGAGCGAAGACGTCACCATCCGTGATCTTCGCCTTGAGTTACTGTTCCCCGCCGATGACGCCACCCGCAGCGCCGTGACCGCGCTCGCTGCCAGCCTCCCCGGCTGATTCCCTCCCCCTGCGTCAGTCTGGCCAAAGCCGCCTCCTTGCGCGACACTTGCCGCAAACAAGAAGACCGGGAGGAAAACCAAGCCATGAAAGCTGCTGTGATGCGGGCGCCTAAGGCGCCGTTGTCGATTGAAGACGTGACGATCTCCAAGCCGGGGCCGCGCGAAGTGCTGGTGCGCCTGAAGGCCATCGGCGTCTGCCATTCCGACGTCCACTTCTGGGATGGCGCCTTCCCGGCTGAGCTTCCTGTCATCCTAGGCCATGAGAGCGCTGGCATCGTCGAACAGGTCGGCTCGATGGTCTCTGCCGTGAAGCCAGGCGATCATGTGATCTCGATCCTCTCGCCCTTCTGCGGCACCTGCGAATACTGCCTCACCGGGCATATGTCGGTCTGTCACACCGTTAATCGCGACCATTTCCAGCGCGGCCTGACCGAAGCGCCCCGCCTCTCCATCGGCAAGGAAAAGGTCGGCCAGTTCCTGAACCTTTCCTCCTTTGCCGAACAGATCCTAGTGCATGAGAACGCCCTCTGCGCAGTCGACAAGGACATGCCGATGGACCGCGCCTGCCTGATCGGTTGCGGCGTAATTACGGGCGTCGGATCGGTGTTCCATTCCGCGCAGGTGGAGCCCGGCTCCACGGTTGCCGTCGTCGGCTGCGGCGGCGTCGGCCTCGCCGCGATCAATGGCGCAGCGATTGCCGGGGCGAGCCGGATCATCGCGGTCGATCTTTCTGACGAGAAATTGCAGCTCGCCAAGCGGTTCGGAGCCACCGATCTGGTCAATCCCGGCAAGGTCAACGCCATCGAAGCGGTGAAGGAACTCACCAAAGGCGGGGTGCATTATTCCTTCGAATGCGTCGGCCTGAAACAGACCGCCGAGCAGGCCTATCACATGCTGCGCCCACGCGGGGTGGCCACGATCATCGGCATGATCCCGCCTGGCGTGAACATCGAGATCCCCGGTATCGAACTGCTCGTCACCGAAAAACGCCTGCAAGGCGCCGTCATGGGGTCAAACCGTTTCCGGGTCGACTTCCCGCGCCTTGTCGAGCTCTACAAGCAGGGCCGGCTGCATCTTGACGATCTGATCTCTGACCGGATTGGCCTTGATGGCATCACGGCCGCCATGCAGAACCTGAAAGACAACAAAGGCACAGTCGCGCGTCAGGTGGTTGTGCTCGACTGATTGCGGCCTTGCCCGCACCCCGCTAGACAGGGCGCTTCGCATCATAACGGAGCGCCCCGCATGGTCCGCACCTTGCCCGCCAAACCCAAACGCTCGCTTGTCCAGCGCCTGCTCCGGCGCGTCGTCTACAAGAATTACGGCCGCAACCTCCTCTACCAGCTGCAGCTGCGCGCGCTGAATGAGGCGGCCGACTACGTTCAGGCCAACATGCCTGAGGCGATGATCTTCGAGAACTATCCGGCCTATATCGCCTTCCTGATGGAGCGTTCCCCGGCCGAAGGCCTGATGATGGAATTCGGCGTGGCGGGCGGCAATTCCATCCGCCAGATCGCGTCGCGCACGTCAAAGACCGTGCACGGCTTTGACAGTTTCGAAGGCCTGCCCGAAGACTGGGCCGGGCATCTGGAGCGCCGCGGCGCCTTTACCCAGAAGCGGCAGCTTCCAAACGTGCCCGCTAATGTGAAGCTGCATGTCGGCTGGTTTGACGCAACCCTTCCGGGCTTTCTCGCAGAGGCCCCTGGACCCATCAGTCTGCTGCATATCGACTGCGATCTCTATGGCGGGACGAAATACATTCTCGACACCGCAGGCAACAGGCTTCAAGCTGGCTCGATTGTGATGTTCGACGAATATTTCAATTATCCCAGCTGGCGCCATCACGAGTACAAAGCCTGGCAGGAATTCGCCGCCGCCCGGAACGTGAAATATACCTACATCGCCTTCACGGCGATGGATGGCTGTGTAGCTGTGCGGATTGACTCTATCGGCTAGATATCCTTGCCGACCGCATCGGCAATCGAAGAAAAGCCATCCTCGGCCAGGCAATGGGACAGCTCATGCGCGACACGCGCAGCTATTCCGGGCCCATCATACACCATAAGCGAATAGAGCTGGACGGCTGACGCGCCAGCGCGGATCTTGGCATAGGCGTCCCGCCCGGAACCAATGCCCCCGGCCCCGATCAGGTCGAATCCGCCCTCAAGCGCGCGCGCAAACTGGCGCAACACCTCAGTCGACGGTTCAAACAGCGGCGCGCCCGAAAGCCCGCCGGCCTCGGACTTCTCCTCGCTCCGCAAGCTTGGCGGACGCGCAAGCGTGGTGTTGGAAACGATCAGACCCGACAGCCATGCCCCTTCCCCACGCACCACGGCGCAGATATCGGCAATTGCGTCCGCATCAAGATCGGGCGCAACTTTCAGAAAGACAGGCAGCGCATTGCGGTCAGCCGCGCCACACCGCGCAAGCAGCTCGGTGAGTGAGGCCTTGTCCTGAAGGCCACGCAGGCCGGGCGTATTGGGCGAAGAAATGTTGATCGTGATATAGTTTGCATACGGCGCAACCGCTTCAATGCCGGTTACATAGTCACCGATCCGGTCGTCACTGTCCTTGTTGGCGCCGACATTCGCGCCAATCGGAACATCATGGGAATAATTCGCCAGACGCCTCACGAAATAATCGAGACCGAAATTGTTGAACCCCATCCGGTTGATGACAGCGCGATCCTCCGTCAGTCGAAAGAGGCGTGGTCTGGGATTGCCCGGTTGTGGCTTGGGCGTGACTGTTCCGCACTCGACAAAACCGAAGCCGAACTTCGCCATGGCTTCAGGCACTTCGCAATTCTTGTCGAAGCCTGCCGCAAGGCCGACCGGCGAGCAAAGCCGCAGACCTGACTTTGGCAGCTCAACGCGCGTTGATACCGGAAGCTGAGGCGCATGCGCGGGTACGCCCGCCCCATATGTCAGCATACGAATGGTCAAGGCATGAGCCGTCTCGGGCGGCAACATATGAGCAAGTCTGGCACCAGCAGCCGCAATCATCAGATGTCCTCCGGCAGTTGCGGCGCGCCATCCGGTCCCGGCTCCAGCCACCAGGCGGCGTCCGCGCGCGCAATCTCCAGCGGCGCGTAGAGATGCGGGAAGAGATCCCCGCCACGGCTGGGTTCCCAGCGTAGAGGCGGAAGATGTCCGCTGTCGAATTTCAGAAGCTTAATCCGGCCCCGCCCTGAGAAGTGGCGCTCTGCGGTTCCCGGCAGCTGCGCGCGCGTCGAGAGATGAACATAGCCATCGCTCCTGTCGAGCGCGTTGGCAGCGTGCCCTACCGTATTGGCGGCCCGCCACTCTTCTTCCGTCAGGAGTTTGTAGACAGAAACGCTTTCCATGATGTCTGCTCTTGCAAGCTTTCCACCAGCAGGCAACTGCAAACTCAGGCCGCTCCGGCAGTAGAGGGATCTGCCGTCCGCGCCAGCATCCAGTGGCCATCTGCGTCCTGGCACGCCGAGAAACGCCCGCGCTCCTGCCCCGGCAGGGCATAGGCCACATCCCGGCACATGACCGAAACATTCACCACGGGTTGCTCGGTATAGCCACGCGTAACCGGCGCGCCCTCACCTGAGGAGTAACCTATTGTGCGCAGATTTGCCTGCCCCACACTGACCAGCTGAGTACGCTCGAAGCTGACTTCAATCCGGCGCCCATCCGGTGTGGCAAGCTGGTGAGCCGTGTTGTCAGGACTGATTGCGATAAGCCGGAGGAATTCAATCTGAACATCCGACATCGCATCGGCGCTGATCACCTTATCTGTCGTCAGCGCCACACGTTCGCCGATAAACACATCTGCGCTGCGCTGCGCCTGAGCCGGGCCTACTGTAAACGGGCGAACTTCTGGCGCGCGGGCGGTAAGGATTGCAGGGCCAGAGCGGGTGACCGGCGCCGGATCGGGCGTGACAAGCGGCTGCACGCTTGCACGCGCAGGCTTCAGTGACGCAGGTGCCGGCGGCAGTGTCGGCTTGGCTATAGGCGGTTTTGCAGGCGCCACCACAGCCGCGGCCAACGTTATCGCAGGTTCTTCCGCTTTTCGGGCAGCCAGTCTCTGCGCTTCGGCATCGGCCAGGCGTTTGGCTTCAAGATCAGCCATACGGCGCGCTTCTGCGGCATCCGCAGCGCGCTTGGCATCAAGCGCAGCAAGTCGGCGGGCCTCTTCTTCAGCCGCGCGCTTGGTGGCCAGATCGGCAAGGCGTTGTTGCTCAGCCTGAGCGGCAGCTTTCTGGGCCTCAAGGTCAGCCAGGCGCCTGGCTTCTGCTTCGGCGGCGACCCGGCGCGATTCGATCTCGGCAAGACGGCTGGCTTCAGCGGCCGCAGCACGTTCGGCTTCAAGCTCGGCCAGGCGGCGCTGGTCGGCGAGCGCGGCAGCGGCGCGGTCCGCTTCCAGCCGGGCAAGCCGGTCGGCTTCTGCCCGGGTGGCCGCATCAGCCTGTGCCTGAGCCGCCAGACGGGCGGCCTCTTCATTGGCGATCCGCTCCGCCTCTTCGCGCGCAAGGCGCTGGCGTTCGGCGTCAATTGCGGCGTCGCGGGCGGCGAGCGCATCGGCCTCAACCTGCGCCGCAGCGGCAAGACGCCCGGCTTCGGCGTCCGCAATGGCGGCGGAGGCAAGGCGCTGAGCGTCTGCCTGCTGGCGGCGGGCGGCATCGCGCTCGGACGCTTCGAACGCCTCGACGCGTGATTTGAGATAATCGGCAACGCCGCGATAATCGAACCAGGGCTGAACCTCTGTGCCGACCGGTGTGGCGGCTTCCTGCACAGCGACCGCCGAGACCGATGCGGGCAATACCGCCGGGCCAAGATCAGCTGCCGAGCGGCGCGTCGCATCTGCGCCCTCATCCGGAAGCGCGCCGGGCTTGCCCTTCAGGGCGCTGTCGATCGCCAGCAGCGAGAGACCGGCAAGCCCCAGAACCGCAAGGCCCGCAAAGGCAAGTTGGGTATATTCGCCAAACCGGCCGAGACCGGTGGCGCGGTCGTCTTCCTCAGCATCGGTCTCGGGCGCCTCTTCGACCGGCGGCACAATGACGACAGGCGCCTTGCGGATTTCCTCACGCGGGCGGACCGGCGCGGGCCGCGCGGGCGGAGCCCAGGCTTCAGGCTGGCCAGCCGGCGGAAGGCGCCGGGGCTCGGGACGAGTCTGGGGGGTAATCGCGGGTGTCGCCGTGGTCCGCATGGCCACCGGGCGTGCCGGACGCTGACGCAGCGTCACATCGACAGCTTCGCCGTCCTTGGGCTCATACCCAGCCAGGATCGCCAGGGTGGACTGCGGCCGGATGCCGTCACGCGCGCGCAGACGGGCCCGGAAAGGCGCCTCGCCCCTCTCATCTGATTTCAGCGGCTCCTGCAACATCAGCCCATTCTCCCAGGGCGCCAAAGGTTAACACGCGCCCTCTCCTGATTCACTATAATCGACCTATCGGGGGTAAACCATAAAATTCCCTGTAAGGCGCCGCCTTGTCAGGGCGGGTGCGGGACTTTAAGGCAACAGATCTTCTCTTCCGCCCCAGAAAGATGACTGAAAATCCCATGTCCAACGCTGCTTCCGCTCCGAAAAAGGTCGTTCTTGCCTATTCCGGAGGTCTCGACACGTCGATCATCCTCAAATGGCTTCAGACCGAGTTTGGCTGTGAAGTGGTGACGTTTACCGCCGATCTCGGCCAGGGCGAGGAGCTGGAACCGGCCCGCGCCAAAGCGCTGAAGATGGGCGTGAAGCCGGAAAACATCTTCATCGAGGATGTGCGCGAGGAATTCGTGCGCGATTTCGTCTTCCCGATGTTCCGGGCGAACGCCGTTTATGAAGGCGTCTATCTGCTCGGCACCTCGATTGCCCGGCCGCTGATCGCCAAGCGCCAGATCGAGATTGCCGATATGGTCGGCGCCGACGCCGTCTGCCATGGCGCGACCGGCAAGGGGAATGACCAAGTCCGCTTCGAGCTTGGCTATTATGGCCTGAACCCGGACATCAAGGTGATCGCGCCCTGGCGGGACTGGGCGTTCAAATCGCGGACGGATCTGCTGAAATTTGCCGAAGAGCACGGCATTCCGATTGCCACCGACAAGCGCGGCGAAGCCCCCTTCTCGGTCGACGCGAACCTTTTGCACTCGTCCTCCGAAGGCAAGGTTCTGGAAAACCCGGCCGAACCGGCGCCGGAATTCGTCCACATGCGGACAGTCAGTCCGGAAGACGCGCCCGACCAGGCCGAGATCATCACCATCAGCTTTGAAAAAGGCGACGCGGTGGCGATCAATGGCGAGGCGATGAGCCCGGCGACCTTGCTGACGGCGCTGAACGCCTATGGCAAGAAGCATGGCATCGGCCGGCTCGACCTTCTGGAGAACCGCTTCGTCGGCATGAAATCGCGCGGCATTTACGAAACGCCGGGCGGGACGATCCTCTTGGTCGCCCACCGGGGCATCGAGCAGGCGACGCTCGACCGCGGCGCGGCCCACCTGAAAGACGAGCTGATGCCGAAATATGCCGAGCTCATCTATAACGGCTTCTGGTGGAGCCCGGAGCGCGAGATGCTGCAGGCCGCCATCGACCATTCGCAGCGTTTCGTGACCGGCGAAGTCACCATGAAGCTCTATAAGGGCAACGCCACTCTGATCGGTCGCTCGTCACCTTATTCTCTGTACTCGGAGAAGATCGTGACCTTTGAGGACGATCACGGCGCCTATGACCAGAAAGACGCGGCGGGCTTCATCAAGCTGAACGCGCTTCGCCTGAGACTGCTGGCAGCGCGGGACCGGAAGTTCGGGAAAAACTGATTTTTCTTTGAGCGGGGAAAAGCCCCCCCTCCACCCCTTCGGGGCACCTCCCCCGCTTCGCAGGGGAGGATAATAGCGTCCAGGCTGAAGCGGAGTGCAACACCCTTATCCTCCCCTGCGAAGCGGGGGAGGTGGATTGCGCGTAGCGCAAGACGGAGGGGGCTTAAGACGTGTTGATCCCGGCCCACGCCTCGGGCCGCGCCGCTTCATCCAGCCGGCAGAGGAGCGCGTCGATCCAGGGCGGGAGACGGCGCAGGATGTGGCCGGGGACGGGCATTTCTTTCAGGGTTTCGCCTTTGCGTCTGCGCAGGAGGCGCGCGAGGCGGAGGGCGTGTTTCTGGGGGTCGGCGAGGACGGCGTTGAGGCGCCGGGCCGCTTCCAGCATCATGGCCCATTGGATGAACGGCGTGTCGCTGCCGTCGCTGGCGGTTGAGCCTTTGGAGGGGCTGATCAGTTCTGTGAGGCGGAACGCAGCTTCGCGGCGCGGTTGGAGTTTTGTGGGAGTCGCGTTGGAGTTTTTTGCCGGAACTCCAACCGCGAGGGGCGGCAGGGCGAGCTCTGCGGCGAGGACGTGGATATAGCGGCGCACGAGCGATGTGATCGCCACGAGCTGGGCGCGGGCTTCGCCCGCGATGTCGCCGAAAAGTTCAGGGACGGCCTCGCGCAGCATCGTCCGCAGCGCGCCGAGGAGGGCGAAGATGCGGGTCCAGAGTTCCGGGCGGGGCATATGGTCGAACATGGCGCCAGGATGGGGGATGGCAGGACCCGGGCGGATAAGTTCGTATTCAAACTTCTCGGATCGTCATCCCGGTTTCGCCGGAGGCGAAGACCGGGAACCAGGGGAGAGCTTGGCTTTGCTGGGCTTTCTGGGTCGGATATTTGCTGCGCAAATTCCGGGATGACACGTTGAGGGGGTGTGCGGAGGGAGGATAGGGTAGCGCTTATCCTCCAATCCCGTAGGGTGGGTTGAAGCCCGAAGGGCGGATACCCACCGCATACGGCAGATGGTGGGTATCGCTACGCTCAGGCTACAGTGCGATTAAGTTCTAACCGGAATGTTCGAGTACGTTACTTTGTTTCCAGCGTCTTCGACTCCCGCAGACGTGAGCGCGTGAACAATCGCCTCGCCTATGGTCCGCTGATACAAAGTAGGCCCAATTATAACTTTTTGCACAAGCGCGTTTGGTGAAAGGTCCAGTGTCTGACCGTCAGATTCTATAGTTTCCAATTTCAGCGCATAAAATTTTTGGGGGACCCCACCGATAACCTCGATCCGCTCTTGAAAATAAGGCGAACTTTCCATTGTCGGATTGTAGATTACCCGCCATTCGCGTTCTTCTTCAAAACCGGGATGTTTCGTAGACAGCGCCATGAAACGGAAAGCTTGGAAAACGGCCCCTACCAGCAACGCTGGGTCCAACTTCGCCAAATCATCTCTGTTATCTCTGACAGCGGAGCGTATTCTGTCAAAGTTTGCGATGAATTCGTCCTTGAGGACATACATAACTGGTGTTGTGTATGCTTTTAACAAGTTAGTGTCCGTCTCAAATGGCTCTCTATTGAGCAAAAGCGCCACACCGGACTTTCTTGCATACTCTCGCCACATTGAGAGGCGCCCGTAGTCTGCATCTGAGTGCTTGTGTTCGCTAACAGCAAAAAGATATGTTTGCTCTGTATAGGTGGGCTGCCAACCATTGTGATGCGCTACTAGCTCATCCACCATTCCATCGTTCAAACCATCAAGTAACTGTCGGAGGTCCTTTCCGGGTTCGCTTTCCCATGCTTCCGCCAACATAGTCAGCCCATGTTCGACCTCGGAGAAGTCATTCATCGTACCGGCGTTCCGAAACCAAACTTGCCTCGATCGTAATATGTTGAGCAGTGCCTCCGCACTTGTGTAGTGCGCAAAACAAAGATCGCCTTCTGCTCTGACCTCTGACAATCTTTCATAAGTGTGGGGCATAAACCATTGCACCCAATCATCAGAAATATTGTCTATACCCACGAAATACGTCCTTGCATCACAACCGGCGGGAATTTCCGCCGGTCCCCGAGAACGTCATAAATTGATTCTAGGTTGCAACAATATTCAACCGTCTAAGAATCGATCAGATTTCTTCGTAAGAAAATTGGAAACCGCAAAATTACTTCTTCCCCGGCGATTTCACTGCCTGCGGCGTTGTCGTCTTCACATCCCTGCCCGTGCCGACTTTGCGGCCATAGCTGGGGGGGCCGGCGGTAGCGCCGGTGATGGCGGAGCTGCCGCGGACGGTGCGGTCCGTGAGCGGAGGGATGGACATGGCGCGGGGGTTGGGTTCGTTTTCGTCGAAGAGGGAGGCGAGCTGCTCGGTCATCGCGCCGCCGAGCTGTTCGGCGTCCACAATCGTCACGGCGCGCTTGTAATAGCGCGTCACATCATGGCCGATGCCGATGGCGATAAGCTCCACCGGCGAGCGGTTTTCGATCTCGTCGATCACCTGGCGCAGATGGCGTTCGAGATAATTGCCGACGTTCACATTCAGCGTGGAATCGTCGACCGGGGCGCCGTCTGAGATCACCATCAGGATCTTGCGCTGCTCCGGGCGCGCCAGCAGGCGGTCATGCGCCCAGAGAAGCGCTTCGCCGTCGATATTCTCCTTGAGCAGACCTTCGCGCATCATCAGGCCGAGATTGCGGCGCGCGCGGCGATAAGGCGCGTCGGCCTGCTTGTAGAGAATGTGGCGGATGTCATTCAGGCGGCCGGGCGCCTGAGGCTTGCCGGCCTTCACCCAATCTTCGCGCGCCATGCCGCCCTTCCAGGCCTTGGTGGTGAAGCCGAGGATTTCGGTTTTCACCGCGCAGCGCTCCAGCGTGCGGGCGAGAATGTCCGCACACAGAGCGGCCACCATGATGGGGCGCCCGCGCATGGAGCCGGAATTGTCGAGCAGCAGCGTGACGACCGTATCGCGGAATTTGGTGTCGTCTTCCTGCTTGAAGGAGAGCGGGGCGGTCGGGTCTGTGATGACGCGCGTGAGGCGGGCGGTGTCGAGCACGCCCTCTTCCAGATCGAACGACCAGGTGCGGTTCTGCTGGGCCATCAGGCGGCGTTGCAGCTTGTTGGCGAGCTTGGAGACCGCGCCTTGCAGGCCCTGGAGCTGGTGGTCGAGATAGGCACGCAGGCGCGTCAGCTCTTCGGCGTCGCAGAGGTCTGCGGCGTTGGCGATCTCGTCATGCGCGCGGCTGTAGACCTTGTAATTGAAGCGGTCGCGGTCGTCGCCGTCCTGGAAGTTCGGGCGCAGCGGCTTGGTGCCGTCTTCGGTTTCATCAGGCGTATCGTCCGCGTCAAGGTCCGCGTCCTGATCGACCGAGACATTGGCCTCTTCGCCTTCAAGATCCTCTGTTTCGCCCGCTTCCAGTTCTTCGGCTGAGGCGCCCATCTGTTCGTCAGACTGGGTGTCGTCATCGCCCGACTGATTCTGCTGCTCGTCCTGTTCCTCAGAGGGCGCATCTTCTTCGGACTCGGCTTCATCGCCGGGAAGGTCCGAAGCTGTCAGATCCCGGATGATCGAGCGGATGGTGCGGGCAAATTCGGCCTGGTCGTGGAGCTGGCCGGTGAGGGCGTCGAGCGCGTCGGCATGGATCTCGACCTTTTCGCGCCAGACATCGGCGACGCGCCTGGCGCTTTCGGGCAGCGGGCGACCGGTCAGTTTTTCGCGCAGCAGGAATTCGAGCGCGGGGGCGAGCACGGCGTCAGGGTCTTCCGACCCCATACCGAAATTGGTGGCGCGGCAGCGGAAATCGAGCACGGCTTCGAGGTTTCCGGCCGTGCCCGCCATCGCATTGGCGCCAAGGCTTTCGATGCGCGCGGTTTCGGCCGCTTCATAGACGCGGCGGGGAAGATCCCCCTGCGGACGGTTTGCCAGATGCGCGACGGCGTCATGATGGGCGCGGCGCAGGGCGAGCGCGTCGGCTTCGCCGCGGATGCGGGCGGCAAGCTCCGGGGCCAGCTCGACCGGCGGGGTGCGCAGCACGAGGCGCGTGCCCTGATCGCCGACATCCGGGCCGAACCCGACCTCGATGTCACGCTCCGCGCTCATCGCCTTGGTGGTGGCGGCGAGCGCTGCTTTAAACAGCTCCTGGGGGCTTGTGTCCTTTGCCATGAGGTCACCCTTGCGGGACGCGTGCCTTCCTTATGCGACCTTCACCATCAGCGGGCTTTCGGGGAGTTCCACCCCGAAGCAGCGCTGATACATTTCTGCCACCAGCGGACGCTCAAGCTCGTCGCACTTGTTGAGGAAGGTCATGCGGAAGGCATGGCCGAGATCGCCGAAGATGGCGAAGTTTTCGGCCCAGGTGATGACTGTTCTGGGGCTCATGACGGTCGAGAGGTCGCCCGACATGAAGGCGTTGCGGGTGAGATCTGCCATGGTGACCATCTTGGCGATGGTGGGCTCATCGACGCCGGTGGCCTTCGATTTGATGATTTCGACCTCGGCGTCATGGGTGAGATAGTTCAGCGTGGTGACGATCGACCAACGGTCCATCTGGCCCTGGTTGAGCTGCTGGGTGCCGTGATAGAGGCCGGTCGTGTCGCCGAGGCCGACCGTGTTGGTCGTCGCGAAGAGGCGGAAATACGGGTTGGGCGCGATCACGCGGTTCTGGTCGAGCAGGGTGAGCTTGCCGCTGGCTTCGAGGACGCGCTGGATGACGAACATCACATCCGGGCGGCCGGCGTCATATTCGTCGAACACGATGGCGACGGGGCGTTGCAGCGCCCAGGGGAGGATGCCTTCGCGGAATTCGGTGACCTGGACGCCCTCTTTCAGGACGATGGCGTCCTTGCCGACCATGTCGATCCGGCTGACATGGCTGTCGAGGTTGACCCGGATCATCGGCCAGTTGAGGCGGGCGGCGACCTGCTCGATATGGGTCGATTTGCCCGTGCCGTGATAGCCCTGCACCATGACGCGGCGGTTGTGCTCAAAGCCGGCGAGAATGGCGAGCGTGGTCTGCGGATCAAACCGGTAGGCCGGGTCGATCTCGGGCACGTATTCGGTGCGCGTCTTGAAGCCGTGGACGACCATCGGGGTGTCGAGGCCGAACACCTTTTTCACGTTCACTTTTTCGGTCGGCTTCATGCCTTCCAGGGCATTGGTGTCGGACATAACGGTCATGGGATCAGAGCTCGCCAGCGGGAGGATTTGATTGAGACTCTGGGTTCTAGCACGGGATGGCCGCGCGCCTAGTGCGACGCAACGTAAAGTGTGCAGGCGGCGGGGGCCGGCCCTGCCCTATTGGGTTTGCCAGACATCCCGAAGGGTCTCTTCGCGGCGGCTGCCCTTTTTGTAGGCCTGGTAGCGCTCGGGCTCCTTCAGGTAATAGTCCTGATGGTAGTCCTCCGCCGGGTAGAAGGCGCCTGCGGGCAGGACGGCGGTGGCTATGGGCTGGCTGAGGCGTCTGGCGTTGGCTTCCAGCGAGGCGCGGGCGGCGGCGGCCTGGGCCTCGTCCAGAACATAGATGGCGGTGCGGTACTGGCTGCCCCGGTCGTAGAACTGGCCGCCTTCATCGGTCGGGTCGATATTCGACCAGAAGACTTCCAGCAGCTGTTCATAGGTGACTTCGGCCGGATCATAGATCACTTCGACGGCTTCGGCGTGATCGCCCATGCGCTTGTAGGTCGGGTCCGGCGTGGTGCCGCCGGTATAGCCAGAGACGACCGCGCGCACGCCGGGGACGGCCTCAAGCTCGGCCTCGATGCACCAGAAACAGCCCCCCGCGAAGACCGCGACGGCTTCGTGGGACGCGGGCGCGACGCGGGCGGCGGGCTCGGCGCTGGCAGATTGCGGCAGGGCGGCGTTGCTGCAGGCGGCGAGGCAGGCGGCAGCGGCCGCAAGGAGGAGGGTACGCATGGGAGACCTTTCTTCCGGACGCGCGAAAGCGCCCGCGCGGGGCATGAGCCAAAGGTATGGGGCCGGGCGGGAAGGTCCAGCCCGGCACCTGTCACAATGCGGAGAGGGCGGCGCGGGCTTAGCGGCCGTCGAACACGATTTCGCCGGCCACGACCGTCATCACAGGCCTGGCTTCCAGGATCTCGGCTTCCGGAATGGTCATGAGATCGCGGTCAAACACCGTGAAATCGGCGATTTTGCCCGCTTCGATGGTGCCAAGATCGTTTTCCTGGAAGCTGGCATAGGCGGGCGCGGTGGTGAAAAGTGTCAGCGCCTGTTGACGCGTGAGCGCTTCTTCGGGGTGCCAGCCTTCGCCGGAAAAGCCGGCGAGGTCTTTCCGGGCAACCGCCGCATAGAACTCAATGGTGGGCGATCCCACCTCCACCGGCGCGTCCGAGCCCCCGGCGATCACGGCGCCGGCTTTCAACAGGCTCGCCCAGGCATAGGCCCCGCGCAGCCGGTCCATGCCGACGCGCGCGGGGGCAAAATGCAGGTCGCCGATGGCGTGGCTAGGCTGCATGGAGGCGATGAGGCCGCTGGTGGCGAGGCGGTCGATGTCATCAGGATGCAGCATCTGGGCATGTTCGATCCGCCAGCGCAGATCCCCGTCAAGGCCAAGGGCCTGATATGTTTCGATTATCCGGCGGTTGGCGAGATCGCCGATGGCGTGGATGGTAAGCTGGACGCCCTTTTCGCGCGCGGTCGCCATCAGGTCGCTCAGCGCCTCGGGCGAGAGGAGTTCCAGCCCACGCGTTTCCGGGCGGTCGGCATAGGGCGCGATCAGCAGGGCGCCCCGGCTGCCGAGGGCGCCGTCCATATAAAGCTTTACCGCGCGGTTGGTGATCGTATCGGTTTCATGATCACGCCTCTGGGCGAGGTCCATGCCGGCCGCGTCAAAAGCGTTATAGATGCGCAGCGGGAGGCGGTTATCCTCATCCAGCCGCTTCATCAGCGCGGCATGCTCGGGATTGGCGCTCATATTATGCACGCCGGTCCAGCCGCGGCGGACATAGGTTTCCGCGCCGGTCTGATAGGCTTTGAGGATGTCGGCTTCGGAGGGCTCGGCGATCAGCTGGCCGAAGGGGGCCATGGCCGCGTCGATGACGATGCCGGTGGCGAGGCCGTCTGGCCCGCGCTCGACATGGCCGCCCGGCGGATCGGCGGCAAGTTCATAGACGCCGGCGGCTTTCAGCGCGGCGGTGTTGGCGACGAGGGCATGGCCATCGGAGCGGCGCAGGATCACAGGATTATTGGGGCTGACCGGATCGAGATCGGCCGCCGAGGGCATGCGCCCTTCGGGCCAGCCGGTCTCGATCCAGCCCCGGCCGGAGAGATATTCGCCGGGGGCTTTTTCTGTCAGTTCGGCTTCGACGCGGGTGATGAGTTCGTCGATGGAGGCGGTGCCTTCCAGGCTGAGGGTCAGCTCGCGTTCGCCAATTCCGCGCAGATGGGCATGGGCATCGGTGAAGCCGGGGAACAGGACGGCGCCGGAAAGATCAATGGTTTCAACCTCTTCCTCGCTCCAGTCTTTGGAAAGCGGCGGGGCTGTGCCGAGGATGCGGCCATCGGGGCCGACGATAATGGCGTCCACCGTGGCGGGGTCTTCCAGGCCGGTATAGATCGTGCCGCCCGTGAAGATGCGGATCTTGCCTTCGGGGGCTGCCGGGACGGACGCGGGGTCTGCGCAGGCGGCGAGCGTGACGGCGGCAAGCGCGGCGAGGGCGATGAAGCGCATGGGTTCCCCTTCCCTGAAACGGCCCTGAAACGGCCCTGAATTCATGAACCCGTTCCGAAAAACGCGCCAGCCCCCTGACCGGGGCAAACCGCGTCACGGCGCGTCAAATCAGGGACATAGCGCGCCAAATGCCGGACATTTCCGGACAAACCCGGACAGTTTGGGACAATCCGGGACACTTCAGGACACAAAAACGCCGGACCTGCGAAGAGGCCCGGCGTGAATTTTGCGACCAATAAAGATCAGCGATAAGCCGTGATCGGCACGCCGCGGCGCTGGTCCTTGACCTGATACTGACGGCAATCATCGGTGATGATTTTCGTCTTCATCCGCACGGCGCGGACCAGCTCTTCTGCCGTATGATCGCTATCTTTGCAGGACACGAGCTGCGTGAGACGAACGTCCTCAGACTCGGCGAGATCAAGCAGGAAGTAGGTGAGGCTCTGCGCCAGCAGGTGCGTGTTAAGCTGCTGGGCGCGGGTGCGCGCGTTACGTGAACCTTCGCCCACAGTCGAGAGGTTGCCATGACGGGTCGCGGCAGCTGCTTTCTGCTTTTCATCCAGATCAGACCATCCGAGCGGCAGATAGTTTGCCGGATCTGTCTGAAGCGCCACGTAGTTCAGCGGGTTCAGCTGGCCGAGCAGAACCAGCGCTGGACCGGAAATGGCGGACACGCCGGCAGTCCAGACATAACCTTGATAGACATCGTTCCATTCTGCCTGTGAGAGCTCATCGACGGAGCTTCCGCCAAAGAAGTTCTGAAGCTTGCGGTTATTGTTCCACACTTCGACCAGACCGCCCTCATAAAGGGTAAAGGCGCCGAAAGCCGCCGTGGAGGCAATCACGCCAGGAGCGGACACATTATAAGCGAAGCTGGCGTCATCCTCATTCAGACCCGGATACTCAGCCAGGAAGTTCGAGCGGATGAGATTCTCATAGATGGGCTGGCCGGTGCGCCGGTCGACAACCCGATAAGTTGCGCTCGTCATTCCGGCAAAATGGCGCCCGAAAGCATCCGACTTCAGCTCATGGAACTCAATCTGAAGGGCGTAGCGCGCCCCTGCTGCGGTTTTTGCTTCAAGCCCGGAGGCTTGCAGGGCGCCGTTAAGCATCGGCCGGAAGAGCCCCTGATTGGGTTCTTCGAAGAGATAGTCGCGCTGCGACATGCCGCTGATGTAATCAAGCTCGAGGCCGTGCATAAGTCGGTCGCTGTTGTCCCAGCGGATATAGTGCGTGACGGGCAGCGCAGGGCGCTGGCGCTCAATGGTTTGAGTTTTGCTCATGAAACCAGGCAAACCCATGACGCCCTCTTTGGTAGGCTGGTGGTTTGCACAGGCGCCCAATCCGAGGAGCGCAGCGGCCAGTAAAAGGTGTTTCACGTTTGGCTCCCGGAAAGAAAGAATGATCTTCCCTGATAGATAGACGCCAAACCCTAAGAAAAATTTGAGCAGGAACGGATTTCAACGCTGAGCCCCAAACAAAAGAAAACGCCGGACCTTTCTGAGGTCCGGCGTTTTGTTTCGTCAGCGTATTTCGCCGAAGGGGCAGCGCCTTATGCGGCGGCTTTCTTCGCGATGTCGCGTTTGATCTTGAGGGCCTTGTCGGACAGGCCGTCTTCCTTCGCCTTGGCGAGGAAAGCGTCGAGGCCGCCGAGCTTGTCGACCGTGCGCAGGGCTTTGGCCGCGATGCGCATGCGGAAATTCTGGTCCAGAGCTTCCGAGCGGAGCGTGACCTGCACAAGGTTTGGCAGGTAGCGGCGCTTGGTCTTGATCTGGGAGTGGCTGACAATATTGCCAACCATCGGCTTGGTGCCTGTAAGTTCACATTCGCGGGACATGGGCCTCGCTCCGAAAAAGAGGTGTTTTTTGATCTGAAGGCGCGCGTCTACAGTCTGGGGGGGCGCCCTGTCAACCGCCGCGATCAGGCTTGAGGACTGAGAAATGCGCTCCCATGTCATGCGCTGTCACTTTATGTCAGTGGGCGGGGCCTGAAGAATGCGGCATGTTCGGGGCAAGTCCGTTCAGGCGGCGTTGGGACAGGGTGATTATATAGACGCCAAAGGCAGGCCGCATGGCCCGCCCGACCAAGAAGGACGACCCCTCATGAAGCGCCTCCTCCTAGCTGCTGCTGCCACAATTGCCCTGGCAGGCTTTTCGACGGCCGACACCGCGCCCGCCGCCCCCAAAGGCAGCCTGCTGGCGAAGGTGAAGGCGGGCGAGCCCATGCGCATGATCTATGAGCTGGACGCGCGGGCGATGATCCTGATCATTCCCGCCACCGGCCGGGCGAGCTTCGATGTGGAGATGAAGCCGAGCACCTACACGATCAAATCCAAGGTGCGCACGACAGGGCTCGCCGATGTGTTCGTCAATTACAATATGGAGCTGGCCGCCTCCGGCCATGTGCGCGCGGGCGAGCTGAAAACATCCGGCTATGTTTCGCAGAACCGCGACGGGAAAAAGAACCGGCGGGTCGAGCTGGCGATGAAGAATGACGGCTTCACGATGACCGCGACGCCGAAATTCGGGAATCTGGGCGACCCGGCCGCGACCCAGGAACAGGCGATCCTGGCAAATGACCCGCTGACGGCGATCATCACCTTTGCCCTAGAGCCACGCCCCAAGGGCGCTGACCCGTGCGGCGGGCCGATCCGCGTGTTCGACGGGCGCCAGCTGACCTATCTGCATCTGAAGAATGTGGGCACGGCGAATGTGAAAAGCCCGGCCTGGAGCGGCAAGGCGATCGAATGCCATGTCACCATGGACAAGGTTGCCGGCTACAAGGCGGGCGAGGCCAATAATGACACGCTGACCGGCATTTCCGGCCCGCTGCGCATGTATCTGGCGCCGCTGGAAAATGGCAGCCATGTGCCGGTGCGGATCGTCGCCGACACCGACAAGGTCGGCAAGGTGACCCTGCAGGCGCGCACACTGCGGTTTGAACCGCTGCAGACGGCCTCAGCGCAGACGGGCGCTGGCGGAGGGCGGTAAGCGCTCGCCCGCGAGCCCGCCCTAATCCACCGGCAGTTTTCTCAACGCGGCAATCAGGCCCGCCATGTCTTCCGGGAGAGGCGCTTCAAAGCGGAGGGTTTCGCCGGTGATGGGGTGGACGAAGCCGAGCACCGCCGCATGCAGCGCCTGGCGGGAGAAGGCACGGGCGGCGGCAAGGGCTTTGTCATACCGCGCTTCGGTGCCCGGTGCTTTCCAGGCCATGATGCCAGCTTGGCGGCCATAGACCGGATCACCGATCAGCGGCGCGCCGGCATGAGCCATGTGGACGCGGATCTGGTGGGTGCGCCCGGTTTCGAGGCGGCATTCGAGCAGCGCGGCTGCGGGTAGCCGCGTGGCGCGGTCTTTATAACCGAAGGTTTCGACGGCCTTGTAATGGGTGACGGCATGGCGGGCGGCCGGGCTGTCGGGATTTCTGTGGACCGACATTTTCTTGCGATCATTTTCTGACCGGGCAATCGCTGCCTCGATGGTGCCCGAAAGGGGGCGCGGGGCGCCGCGCGTGACGGCGCGGTAGACCCGGTCGATGTCGTGACGCTCGAACAGGGCGGCGAGGCCGGTATGGGCGCTTTCCGTTTTAGCTGCGACCATGACGCCGCTGGTGAGCTTGTCGAGCCGGTGGACAATACCGGGACGCTCCACCCCGCCGATGCCAGACAACTGGCCCTGGCAATGATGTAGCAGGGCATTGACCAGCGTGCCGGTCTGACTGCCGGGCGCCGGATGAACCGCCATGCCCGCAGCTTTGTTGAGGATGATGAGGTGGGCGTCCTCATAAAGGACTTCGAGGGGAATATCCTCAGCCTCCGGCATGGCAGGCACCGGCGGGGGCATATTGACCGCATAGACGAGGCCTTCCTTCACCGGCGCGCGGGGATTTGTCTCCACCACGCCCCCGACGGTGACGGCGCCTTCCTCAATCAGGGATTTGGCCCGTGAGCGGGAAATACCTTCAGCGCGGGCGCCAAGGAACGCATCGAGACGCTGGCCAGTATCGGCTGCCTCAGAAGTGATCATAATCTGGTTCATCGCCGCCTTATAGACGAGGGATGCGCTCCGCGTCATGCTGGTGTCGCAAATTGGCGCCATGAGAGCGGCACGCAACCGGGGAGTCCCTTTAAATGGTACAGGTAACACGTCGCAGCCTTCTGGGCGGCGCAGCATTGGGCACGGTGGCGCTGGCCGCCTGTGGCACGACGGGTCCGCAGACCTATAAGGGCGAAGCCGCCTTCAATCACGGTGTGGCCTCCGGCGACCCCCTGCCCGACCGGATCATCCTCTGGACCCGCGTGACGCCGCTTTCCGGCGCCGGGCCGATCCCCGTGCGCTGGGAAGTGCTGCGCGCCGGCCAGGCGACCCCGGTTTCGGCCGGTGTGACCGAAGCCAGCGAAGCGAAAGATTATTGCGTGAAGGTGGATGCGGGCGGGCTTCAGCCAGGCTCTGACTATACCTACCGCTTCACCGCGCTGACCGATCATGGCGATGTGGCCTCTCCGGAAGGGCGCCTGCGCACGCCCGCCGCGAGCGGCACGAGCGCGGTGAACCTTGCCGTTGTCTCCTGCTCCAACTGGCAGTTTGGCCTGTTCAACGCCTATAAGGCCATCGCCGCCGAGCCGGGCCTCGACGCCGTGATCCACCTTGGCGACTATATCTATGAGTATGGCATTGACGGCTATGGCGGGGAAATCGCCCAGCAGATCGGCCGTCTGCATGAGCCGTCTACGGAGATTGTGTCTCTGGAGGATTATCGCCGCCGGCATGCTCAGTACAAGACCGATCCCGACCTGCAGGCCGCCCATGCCGCCGCGCCCTGGATCTGCACCTGGGACGACCATGAAAGCGCCAACAACGCCTATCGCACTGGCGCGGAAAACCACAATCCGGAGAATGGCGAAGGCGAATGGAGCGACCGGAAGATGGCCGCCGTGCAGGCCTATTTCGAATGGATGCCGATCCGCGACATCAAACCGGGCGAGCTGACCACGGCGGCCTGGCGCAGTTTCCGATTTGGTGATGTGGCCACGCTGCATGCGCTGGAATCGCGCCTGACGGGGCGCTCGGAAGAAATCAGCTGGAGCACCGCGCTGGCCGATGCGGCCTCTCCGCTGGAAGCGATGCAGAAGGCGCAGGAGACGATGCAGGCTGTTGCCGATCCGGCCCGCACGATGCTGGGCGCCGAGCAGGAAGCCTGGCTGAACGGGGAGCTGGCAAACTCGGTATCGTCGGGCGCGGCCTGGCAGGTGCTGGCCAATCAGGTGATCATGGCGCGCGTCAAGCTGCCCGACTTCACCAAGACACTGACGCCGGCCCAGGTGGCCGCGCAGGATAATCCGCAGGTGAGCGGCTTCCTCGGCTTCACCGCGATGGGCCTGCCGTTCAACCTGGATGCCTGGGACGGGTTCCCGGCAGCCCGCGAGCGGCTTTATCAAAGCGTCAGCGCGGCCGGCGCCCGGCTGGTGACGCTGACGGGCGACACGCATACAGCCTGGGCGAACGAGCTGTTTGATGCGGGCGACAAGCGCATGGGCATCGAGATCGGCTGCACCTCGATCTCCTCCCCCGGCATGGGCGCCTATGTGAAAGCCGTGCCTGACCTTGGCCAGCAGATCACCGATGCCAACAAGGAGGTCGTCTGGCATGACCCCTTCGGCAACGGTTATACGATGGTGACGCTGACACCGACGGCCGCGCGCGCCGTGTTCCGCAAGGTGTCGGATATCTATGCCGATACATTCAGCACAGAGACGGTTGCCACGTTCGAGGCAAGCGCCGAAGCGGGCGGGGTCTCGGCGCTGAGGGCTTTGTAGCGCGGCTACTCCAGCACGCCCGACAGCGTTGAACGCCCGCCATCCATGATCAGGCTCTGCCCGGTCATGAAGGCGGCGTCGCGCGAGGCGAGGAAGTAAGCCGCGCCGGCAATCTCATCGGCGAGCACCGCGCGCCCCAGCGGCACGCGGCCGAGCGACCAGGGCGTCGCGCGTTCTTCACTCGGGCGCAGGGAGACGATGGCGTTTACGCGGATGGTGTGTTCGGCAAGTTCCAGCGCGCCGGCGCGCATCACGCCCTGGATGGCGGCCTGGCTGACCGTGTCGGTGAAGCGGCCGGGCATGGAGGCCTGCGCCGCATAGCGCAGGACGAAGGTGATCGAGCCCTTCTGGCGCTTTCGCTCAACCCCGGTTTCGGGGAGGTCTTCCTGTTCCAGAAGGCGTTCGGCAATGACCCGCAGGGCCATGGCGGCGCCGCGCGCGGATTTGCCGAGGGCTTTCTCGAACTTCTCCTGGGCAAAATCGAGGAGGGTGTCGGGTTCTTCATAGGCTGGCACGATGACCGCATGATCGACGCGGCCGAAGGCTTCGACGGCGGCCGTGACGGCGTTGCGCAGGCCGAGCCGGGAATGCAGCTCGCCATGATAGAACTGGACGGCCTCATCGAGCGTATCGCGCGCGGCGGCGATGCGTTCCTGGGACGGGTCGGCGACAAGAACCTTGTGGCCTTCATCTTCAAAGCGGCGGGCAATGGCCTCGCCGACTTCGCGGCCAAGGCCGAGGACGAGGGTGACCGGCTGGACCATCAGGCGGCCGGAGCGGTCATTAGGCTGAACTGGTAGAGCGGCATGTGTCCCGTTCCTCTCCTGAGCCCTTTGCGGCCCCCAAGGAACGGGACTGCCGGAAAGGGCTAGCTGACCTTGAGGTGTCGCAGCTGCTCCTTAACCTTGAGTTTCTGTCGCTTCAAATCCTTGAGGACGAGGCCATCGGCAGAGGGGCGTTTCTGTTCGTCGGAAATCTTCTCGTCCAGATTGCGGTGCTTCGCTGAGAGTTCACTGATGCGACCGTTGAGCGACATAGGCAGTCTCCTTTACGTCTCCGGTCCGGTGTGACCGGTGATGCAAGAATGCCACACTCGTGTAGGCAAGTCATGGGTAGAACCACGTATCTTGCCGCATTTTCACCTTAATGCCCGGCCTTCGGCTTTCCGGCGCGATTTTTCGGCAAACATCGCCTGATCTGCCCGCGCAATGAGCGCCGCCGGGCTCTGGCCGGCATGCCATTCGACCACGCCGCAAGAAGCCCCTATCTGAACCGGGAAGAGGCTTGTCCCCTCTTCTCCGCGCACTTCCAGGGCGTCGATGGCGGCGGCGAGCTGGGCGGCCTTGCGGCGGCTGTCTTCCAGGCCGGCATGGGCGAGCACGATACCGAACTCGTCCCCGCCGAGACGGCCGACAATGTCGGTTTCGCGGGTTCGGGCGAGGAGAATGTCGGAAATCTTGAGGAGAACGCTGTCGCCGGCGGCATGGCCGTAGATGTCATTAACCTGCTTGAAATTGTCCAGATCGATGAAAATCAGGGTCAAAGGGGTCTGGAAACGTCCGGAAAGGGCAATTTCACGGCGCACTTCCCGTTCAAAGGCACGCCGGTTGAAGACCGGGCAGAGTACGTCATGATCGGCCAGCAGCGCGGCGTCGGCGAGGCTGGCGCGCAACGTATCGGCTTCATCCCGCAGGACGATCACCTCTTCGGCAAGCGCCTCGATAGCGGCGCGGGCGCGCAGGTCCAACCCGGCAAGATCCACGCCCAACGCGTCGATCAAGGCACGTTTTTCCGCTTCGCTGAGCCCAGGAGAATCTGCCATCATTCGTTAACACTACCTGTGATCGCCTCACTTGTAGAGACGGGACGCGTTTTGCGCCCCAACTTTCCCCTCACAGGAGCGGTTGACGGTCAGCGGCGCGCTCTTATGGTGCGCGCTTTCCAGCGGCGAGGCAGGCATGAACAAGGCGCGCTCTCCGGTCGTGGGCATCATCATGGGCAGCCAGTCGGACTGGCCGGTGATGCGCGAGGCCGCGAAGATTCTCGAAGATATGGGCGTCGCTTTCGAAGCGAAGATCGTCTCGGCGCACCGCACGCCCCAGAGGCTGGTCGAATATGCGACCACCGCCAAGGAACGCGGCCTGAAAGTGATCATCGCCGGCGCAGGCGGCGCGGCGCACCTGCCAGGCATGGCGGCTTCCATGACGCCCCTGCCGGTTCTGGGCGTGCCGGTTCAGTCCAAAGCGCTCAAAGGTCTCGATAGCCTTCTTTCCATTGTACAGATGCCCAAGGGCATTCCGGTGGGCACGCTGGCCATTGGCGAAGCGGGCGCGGCGAATGCGGGCATTCTGGCCGCCTCGATCATTGCGCTTGAGGATAGCGCCGTGGCAGCCAAGCTTGATGCCTTCCGCGCCGCGCAGACCGAAAGCGTGAAAGAGGTTCCCGAGGAATGAGCCCGCTTCGCCCCGGCGCGACGATCGGGATATTGGGCGGCGGGCAGCTTGGCCGGATGCTGGCGGGCGCCGCGGCGCAGCTTGGCTTTGATGTGCTGATCTATTCGCCCGAAGATGATCCCCCCGCGGGCCGCGTGGCGGCGGGCGCCTTTCAGGCAGACTGGGACGACGCCGAGGCGCTGACCGAGTTTGCGCAGGCCTGTGATGTGATCACGCTGGAATTTGAGAATGTGGCTGTGGCCAGTGTCGAGGTGATCGAGAAAGCCGGCAAGCGTGTGTTGCCGGGGGCAAAATCGCTCTCGGTGTCTCAGGACCGGATGATCGAGAAGACGTTTCTGGGCGATCACGGGATTCCGACCGCGCCTTTCTGCGAGATCAATTCTGCCGCCGACATTCCCGCTGCGCTGGCGAGCCTTGGCGGCAAAGGCGTGCTGAAGACGCGCCGCGAAGGCTATGACGGCAAGGGGCAGGCCTGGGTTTACGATGCCTCTGAGGCCGATGAGGCCTGGGCAAAGATCGGGGCCATGCCGGCGATCCTTGAGGGCGCGATTGCGTTTGCGTGCGAAATTTCGGTTCTGGTGGCGCGCAACACGCTGGGCGAAACGACGAGCTGGGCGCCGCCGCGCAACAGTCATGAGAATGGCATCCTGGCGCGCTCGGTTGTCCCGTCGGGCCTCTCCAAAGCGGTGGAGGACGAGGCGCGCGCCAAGGCGATGCACCTGGCAGATGCGCTCGGCCATGTGGGCGTGCTGGCGCTGGAGTTTTTTGTGTTGCCGGGTGGCACACTGCTGGCGAACGAATTTGCCCCGCGCGTGCATAATTCCGGCCACTGGACGCCCGAAGCCTGCCAGACCGGCCAGTTCGAGCAGCATATCCGCTGCGTGGCGGGCTGGTCGCTGGGCGATACGCACCGGCTGTTTGATGCCGAGATGATCAATCTGATCGGCGATGCGGGGCTGGTTGACCCGGCAACGCTCAAGGCGAATGATGTTTTGACCCTTTACGGCAAGCGCGAAGCCCGGCCCGGCCGCAAGATGGGCCATATCACGCGCCGCCTTGGCCCCCGAAAGGACTAGTCTCATGCGCCTTCCCGTTTCCACCTGGCCCGACATTGAAGCCTGGCTGACCAAATCGAAGACCATCGTGATCCCCATTGGCTCGTTCGAGCAGCATGGGCCCAATGGCTTTATCGGGACGGATGCTCTGTGCCCGGAAATCATTGCCAATCAT
Source organism: Alphaproteobacteria bacterium HGW-Alphaproteobacteria-18 (assembly GCA_002841155.1). Lineage (GTDB taxonomy): Bacteria > Pseudomonadota > Alphaproteobacteria > Caulobacterales > Hyphomonadaceae > Hyphomonas. The sequence continues at coordinate 32,663 of PHEH01000011.1, read as the reverse complement.
GCCGAAAGCCTGGCGCCGGATGATATTCTGGTCGGGCCGACCTTTGCGGTGGGCTGCGCGCAGCATCATCTGGGGTTTCCCGGCACGGTGACGCTGCGCCCCTCGACGATGATTGCGGCGATGGTCGACTGGACCGAGAGCCTGATGCGCCATGGCTTTGAGCGGCTTTACTGGCTGAACGGGCATGGCGGCAACATCGCCACCATCGAAGCGGCCTTCTCCGAGATCCACGCGCGACGCAGCTTTGATCCGCGCGGGGCGGACAATCGCCCTGGCCTGACACTGAAGCGGCGGGACTGGTGGGATTTCAAGGACGTGATGAGTACGGTCAACCAGCTCTACCCGACCGGCCATGGCAGCCACGCGACGGCTTCAGAAGTCTCCGTGACCTATTGGGGCTATCCCGAGCGGGAGCGCAGCAAGACGGAAATGAGCCCGAAGATCGCCCCCACGGGTACGATTGGCGACGCCGTGCAGTATCGCCGCGACTTTCCCGATGGGCGGATCGGCTCTGACCCGACCCAATCGAACATTGAGGATGGCGGGAAGATCGTTGCCGTGGCGGCCAAATGCGTGATCGAAGAGGTCGCGCGGTTTTCGGCTTAGCCGGGCGTACCTAAATCCCGCGTAATCTCTGAGGCTTCGGCTTTGACCTTGGAGCGATGCCCGCTATCAGGGGGAGACGTGAACGCGCGGGACATTCATGCTGGACGTCAGATCGCTCGAAAAAGCCTATGGCAGCAAGCAGGCCGTGCGCGGCATATCCTTTGCCGTGGAGAAAGGCACCGTGCTGGGCTTTCTCGGCCCAAATGGCGCGGGCAAATCGACCACGATGCGGATGATCGCCGGCGTGCTGGAGCCCGATGTGGGCGATGTGCTGATCGACGGGAAATCCATCGTCTCTGACCGGCGCGGCGCGCAGGCGGCGCTGGGATACCTGCCCGAAGGCGCGCCGCTCTATAATGACATGACGCCGCCTGAATTCCTGGCCTTCCTGGCGAGCGCCCGGCAGATGCCCAAGGGCCAGCGCAAGGATGCCATCGAGCGCACGATTGCCGATGCGCGCATTTCCGGCGTTCTGGGCCAGCGCATCGGCGCGCTCTCCAAAGGTTATCGCCGCCGCGTGGGGCTGGCCGGGGCCATTCTGCATGACCCGCCCGTGCTGGTACTGGACGAGCCGACCGATGGGCTTGACCCCAACCAGAAACGCGCCGTGCGCGCGCTGATCGCGCGGATGGCGCCGACCAAGGCCATCATCATCTCCACCCATACGCTGACCGAAGTGCCGGCGATGTGTCACCGCGCTGTGCTGGTCGACCGGGGGCGGATCATTGCCGATGATACGCCAGAGGGCCTTGCCCGGCGCTCTGATGACGGCACGCTGGAAAGCGCCTTTGCCCGCCTGACCGATCAGGTGGAGGAGGCAACGCTGTGATCAGCGCCATCCGCCAGCATATGAGCGGCTTTACCGCAACGTATCGCCGTGAGCTGAACGCCTATTTTGCCACGCCCATGGCCTATGTGTTCCTGGCCGTGTTCCTGCTGGCGCTGGGCCTCTTCACCTGGGAGGCGGCGCGGTTTTTTGATTCGGGCGTGGCAGATCTTCAACCCTTTTTTGCCTGGCATCCCTGGCTTTACATGATCTTCCTGCCCGCGCTTGCCATGCGCCTCTGGGCGGATGAGCGCGCGGCGGGGACCGATGAACTGCTCCTCTCCCTGCCGCTTGGTTTGCCGGGCCTTGTGCTGGGCAAGCTCTGCGCGGCCTGGACCGTGGCGGGGACGGGCCTTGTGCTGACACTCCCGATGTGGATCTCGGTGAACTATCTCGGCAATCCGGACAATGCCGCCATCGCGCTGACCTATTTTGTCAGCCTGCTGATGGCGGGGGCGTATCTTTCGATTGGGGCGGCGGTGTCGGCGCTGACGGGGAGCCAGGTGACGGCGTTTGTGATTTCGGTGGTGATCGCGTTTGTGTTTACAGCCGCCGGATGGCCGCTGGTGCTCTCCACCGTGCAGACGCTGTTTGGCACCGGCTTTGCCGATCTCATCGCGCGGTTTTCCTTCATCACCCAGTTTGAGAGCGCCCAGAGGGGCGTGCTGGAACTGCGCGTGGTGGCGTATTTCCTTGGCTTCACCGCGACTTTCGCCTTCCTCAATTGCCTCTGGGCATCGCGCCGGAGGCTTGGCTGACCGATGCAGGCGCGGCGCTATCTTGTCCTTATGACGCTGCTGGCCGGGATCATCCTGCTGGCCGGCAATATTGCGGCGCAGAAGCTGCTGGCGGGGGCGCGGCTCGATTTTACCGAAGCCAAGCTTTACACCCTGTCGGACGCAACGCGGGTGACACTGCGCGATCTCGCCGAGCCGGTAGACATCACCTACGTCTATTCCCGGCGCGTCGGGCAGGATTATCCGGCGATCCAGGCCCATGCGGCGCGCGTGCGCGAGTTGCTGGCAACCTATGCGGCCGTCTCTGGCGGAAATGTCCGCGTGCGGGAGATTGACCCCAAGCCGTTCTCCGAAGCTGAAGACGAAGCGCTCGCCGCAGGGGTCAGCGCGATCCCCGCTTCGGGCAGCGATCCGCTGTATTTCGGCATCATCGGGCGCAACACGATTGACGATCTGCGGCTGATCCCGTTCCTGGCGCCCGAACGCGAGACGACGCTGGAATATGATCTGACCCGGATGATCGCGCGGCTGGACAATCCCGAGCCGCCCAAGGTTGGCATCATCAGCTCCCTGCCCGGTATGAAGGCACTGGGCGGGGAGAGTGGCTATGTGGTGCTCCAGGATATCGGCCGTAGCTTTACCGTTGAGCAGATCCCGGATGATTTCCGCTCCCTGCCGGAGATGGACGTGCTGCTGGTGGCCCATCCGGGCGCGCTGACCGCGCGGCAGGAATGGCTGATCGACCAGTTTGTCATGCGCAAAGGGCGCGTGATTTTCGTGGTGGACCCGGCGGCCAAGACCGCGCTTTCCGGCGCGATGTTCTCCGCCACCGAAACGCTGGCCCGCTCCAGCCTTGGGCGTCTCGGCAAGGCCTGGGGTGTGGAGCTTTCCCCGCAGGCGGTGGCAGACGCAGCCAATGCGCTGACCGTGCCGGTGGAGTCTTTCACCGGGCGGATCGAAGAGGTGGCCCATCCGCTTTTCGTCGGCGTGCCTGCCGAAACGATGAGCCGGGAAGATCCGATCACGGCAGACCTGATGCGGGTGGTCAATTTCGGCGCGCCCGGCGCCCTGATAGAAACAGCGCTGCCAAGGGGCGTGACGCTCGCCCCGCTGATCATGACCGGCCCCAGCCCCTCCTACATTGAACCGGCACGCGCCGCGCGGGACATGGGCCCCAATGAAGTGCTGCAAAACTATATGACGGAAGCTTCGCCGCTGGTCATGGCCGCGCGCCTCTCCGGCAGATTGCCGAGCGCCTTTCCCGATGGCGCCCCGCCAATGGATGAACCCGCCGACCGGAGCGAAGTGGAGGCAGCACGGGCCGAAGCGGCAGGCCTGCCGCCCCATATCAATGCGAGCGAGGTGCCTGCGGAGATTGTCCTTATCGCGGACGCAGATTTTCTGGCCGATGATTTCTATGTGGTGCCAGGCAGCGGCATGGTCGTGGCCGACAATGGCGCGCTGCTGCTCAATTCGCTCGACGCCCTGGCTGGCCGCGGAGAGCTTTCCCGGCTGCGTTCCCGCGCGGCGAGCCTGCGCCCGATGGTGCGGATCGATAAGATGCGCGACGCTGCCGAGTCGCAATATTTTCGTGAGCAATCGGCATTGGAGGGGCGCCTCTCAACTGCCCAGGCCCGGCTGACCGAGCTGCAATCGGCCGCCTCCGGCGACGGTTTTTTCGCAGGAGATCCGGAAGCGGAGCTGACACCGGACGAGCGGGCCGAGCTTGCCAGACTGCGTGAGGACATCCTGCACATACGGTCCAACCTGCGCGATATCGAACGCGACTATCGCCACGACATCAACCAGCTGGAAGCGACCCTGAAAGCGATCAACATCTGGGGTGGCCCCTTGCTGGTCACGCTGGCAGGCATTTTCGTTTGGCGCCGGCAGGCCCGGAAACGGCGGGCCGCGCCATGACCGCGCTGAGAAGTCAACACCGGTCGTTCCGGATCAAGGTGATGGGGGCTCTGGCCGGCGCGCTGGTGCTTACCGCTTTGGGCAGCCAGTTTCTGGGAACCCCGGCCGCGCCCCGGAGTGATCTGGAAGGGGAACTCGTTCTGCCGGGCTTTGCGCAGATGCGGGCTGTTGCAACCGAGATCCGCATCACCCTGGCCGACGAAAGCTATACCCTGTTTGCAACTCCCGGCGGGTGGCGCCTTCAGGGAACTGACGGATATCCCATCCGTGCTGACCGGCTCAATGAACTGGCCGGAGGACTGGAAACACTTGTCTGGGACGCGCCGCGCACCCGCGACCCTGCCAAGATGAATGCCATCGGCCTGGGCGATCCGCGCCAAGGGGGCAATGGCGTCCTGGTCGAAGTGGTCGGCGCGGAGGGACGGGTCAACGCCGCCCTGCTGACCGGCCGGAAAGACGAGCACATCTATGTGCGCCGCCCGGATGAAGCGCAGGCCTACAGAGTTACGGGCAGCCTGCCACCGCTCTATTCGGCTGAGGCCTGGCTTGATCTTGATATCATTGATCTGAACGGCGATGCGGTTTCTGCGGTGCGCCTGACAGATGCAAGCGGCGCCTCGCTCTATCTGCAACGCACGATCGGTTCGAGTGAGCGGGCTTTTCGCCCTGCCCCACCGCATGAAACCTATGAGTTGGTAAGCCGCCTGGCGACGACCGGGCCCGCCCTCGCGCTCACACGGTTCCAGCCCATTGGCGTTCGTCCGGCAAGCAACCTGAAGACCCGGGCTGTTGGCAGCCACATCACGCAGACCCATGACGGCCTGGAAGTGGAGGTTCGGCCTTATCGGGAAGCCGACGGCTTTTTCGTTACCCTACGCGCCATAGAAGCCGGCGAAGGCGCCCAGAGGGGCGCCGCCATCAATGAGCGCGCCCGGGGCTGGGCATTCCGGATTTCACAGGTGGACTGGATGGATTTCACGCCAGCGATATCTTCAATTGCCCGGCCATCCGAAGGGGCCCCGGAAGAAAACGCCGATCCGTCGAGCGATTGATCAGCGTACGTCCATGACGGCGAGGACCGGGCCAAAGCCGGCCTCCTGAACAATCAGCGCGCACCCGGATTCACACTCAGGCAGCTCGATATCCGCCCGGCCGCCAAGCCACGGACCGATCTGGCGAGCAGAGGTCACCGGGTTGGGCATCTTGGTCGGATTGTCCGGGTCGGTCAGATAGGTGACCCACCAGAGGTCTGTCAGGCTGCCGGTTTCACCCTTGAGCGATACCTGTCCGTTTTTGCGGACAAGCAGAACGCCGGACTCAGGCAGTGTCATGGCTTTCCCGAGCGCCGCGCCAACCTTGCTTGCCTTGTTACCTGCCGCCTGCTCGGCGCCGTTGAACACGGCCTGAGGCGTGTAAGGCCCCCGCAGGGAGAAGCGCTCGACATAGCCGCGCTGGCGATCTTTCGATTCCGGCAGGGCCATCTTTTCCTTGCTGCCAAGATAATCCCAGTAATCGACCGGCCATGTAAGCACCAGCACATCGTCCCGCTGAGCCTCCAACTCATCCATTGCCTTATAGGCGGCCGGGCAGGAACGGCAGTTTTTGGAGGTAAAAAGCTCAACCAGAACAGGCCCATCTGCATGCGCCGAGGGCGCCGCAAACGCAGCCAGAAGCAGGACAAACAGGGCAGGCAGTCGCATCATCACAGGCCGCTTATATGCTCTGGGGCAACATGCCGACAGTCACAGCCGCGTGAGAGGCTGTAAAAAGCCCGCCGCAGGCTGATCCTGCGGCGGGCTTTGATGTCTTACGAGGCGCGGACAAGGTCGCGCAGCACATAGTGCAGAACGCCGCCATGCTTGACGTAATCAACCTCGATCTCGGTATCGATCCGGCATTTGATCTGGATCGTTTTCACCGACCCATCGGCATAGGTGATCTGGCAGGGCACGATGGAGAGCGGCCGGATGTCATTGCCGAGACCTTCGATGTCGAAGATTTCGGTGCCCTTGAGTTCCAGAGACTTGCGGCTGTCGCCGATGAACTCGAAGGGAATGACGCCCATACCGACGAGGTTTGAGCGGTGGATACGCTCGAAGCTTTCGGCGATCACGGCCTTCACGCCGAGGAGGTTTGTGCCCTTGGCTGCCCAGTCACGGCTGGAGCCGGCGCCGTATTCGATGCCGCCGATGACAACCAGCGGAACGCCCTTGTCGATCCAGGCCATTGCGGCGTCATAGATCGAGGTTTCCTTGCCATCAGGCCCGAGGGTGTAGCCGCCCTCAACGCCGTCAAGCATCTCGTTCTTGATACGGATGTTGGCAAAGGTGCCGCGCATCATGATTTCATGATTGCCGCGGCGCGAGCCGTAGGAGTTGAAGTCCTTCACCGGCACCTGGCGCTCGGTCAGGTATTTGCCGGCCGGGCTGTTGGCCTTGAACGAACCGGCCGGCGAGATGTGGTCGGTGGTGATCATGTCGCCCAGGAGGGCGAGCACGCGGGCGCCCTTGATCGGATTGATGTCACCCTTCTCGGCCGACATGCCGCGGAAGTATGGCGGGTTCTGGATATAGGTCGAGCTGACCGGCCAGTCATAGGTTTCAGCGTCCGTGGTCTGAACGCCCTGCCATTTCTCGTCGCCTTTGAACACGTCGGCATATTTCGACATGAACATCTCACGGGTCACGGTCGCATGGACCATGTCGGCGATCTCTTTGGTCGTCGGCCAGATGTCCTTCAGATAGACGGGATTGCCGTCTTTCGAGGTGCCGATGGCATCCTTGGTGATGTCGATATTCATGTCGCCGGCGATGGCATAGGCGACGACCAGTGGCGGCGAGGCGAGATAGTTGGCGCGCACGTCCGGGCTGATCCGGCCTTCGAAGTTGCGGTTACCCGAAAGCACCGAGACAGCCACGAGATCATTCTCGTTGATCGACTTGGAAATCTCAGGGGCCAGCGGGCCGGAGTTACCAATACAGGTGGTGCAGCCATAGCCGACCAGGTTGAAGCCCAGCGCGTCGAGATCTTCCTGCAGGCCAGCGGCGTTGAGATATTCGGAGACGACCTGCGATCCGGGCGCCAGCGAGGTCTTCACCCAAGGCTTGCGGGTAAGGCCGAGGGCACGCGCCTTGCGGGCAACGAGACCGGCACCGATCAGGACGTAGGGGTTTGACGTGTTGGTGCAGGAGGTGATCGAGGCGATCACGACCGAGCCATCGCGCAGTTTCCAGTCATGGCCCTCAACAGCGGCCTCGCTGGGGCCGGCATGGTCGCCGGGAATGGTTTTTGGCGAGGGCGCGCCGCCCTCTTCCGTCATGTCGGATTTCTGCGTGGCCGGCGCAACGGCCGGTTTGCGAACGCCGTCAATATACTCGCCAAAGACCTTGGCAGCCGCGTCGAGGGCGACGTGGTCCTGCGGGCGTTTGGGGCCGGAGATCGCGGGGACAACATCGCCGAGATCAAGATGCAGAGTCGAGGTGTAGACCGGAGCGTAGTCTGCGCCGCGCCAGAAACCATTCTGCTTGGCATAGGCTTCGACCAGGGCAATGCGGTCTTCCTCGCGGCCGGTCTGGCGCAGGTAACGGATCGTCTCGTCATCAATCGGGAAGAAGCCGCAGGTGGCGCCATATTCCGGGGCCATATTGGCGATGGTGGCGCGATCCGCGAGCGGCATATTGTCGAGGCCGGGGCCGTAGAATTCGACGAACTTGTTCACGACGCCGTGCTTGCGGAGCATCTGCACCACTTTCAGCACGAGGTCAGTGGCGGTGACGCCTTCCTTCATGGCGCCGGTCACCTTGAAGCCGACCACTTCCGGGATCAGCATCGAGACCGGCTGGCCCAGCATGGCCGCTTCGGCTTCGATCCCGCCAACACCCCAGCCGAGCACGGCGAGGCCGTTGACCATGGTGGTGTGGCTGTCGGTGCCGACCAGCGTGTCAGGATAGGCGAGGATGGAGCCGTCCGTGTCGGTATCGGTCCAGACGGTCTGGGCGAGATATTCAAGGTTCACCTGGTGGCAGATGCCGGTGCCGGGCGGGACGACGCGGAAATTGTTGAACGCTTTCTGGCCCCATTTGAGGAAGGTGTAGCGCTCCATATTGCGCTCATATTCCAGATCGACGTTGGCCTGGAAGGCGCGGGGCGTGCCGAACTCGTCAATCATCACCGAGTGGTCGATCACGAGGTCAACCGGAACCAGCGGGTTGATCTTCTTGGCGTCGCCGCCGAGGGCCTTGATGCCGTCGCGCATGGCGGCAAGGTCGACCACGGCGGGCACGCCGGTGAAGTCCTGCATCAGCACGCGGGCCGGGCGGTAGGCGATCTCACGCGGGTTCTGGCCGCCTTTGTCTGCCCATTCGCCGAAAGCACGGATATCGTCGGGCGTGACGGTCAGCCCATCTTCGAAACGCAGCATGTTCTCGAGGAGAACCTTCAACGCCGCCGGGAGGCGGGACACATCGCCCAGACCGCCATTCTTCGCCGCTGCTTCGAGCGAATAATAGGTGTAGGTCTTGCCAGCTGCTGTGAGCGTGCTTTTCGATTTAAAGCTGTCCATTGACGGCATGTGCGAGCCTTGCCTCCTGATAAGGGCCTTCGCGTTCCGAGGGCCCGTTTTCGTCGCTGGGGCCCTCTTATAGGCCCTGCCCTTCCGGCGCAATTGGGACAAAGGGTCAAACCGTTAATAGCGGCGCAAGGCCTCGTTTGCAGAGATTGCCGAACAGGCTAAGCCTGCGCCGGTGACTGTCTCGACCGCCCCCCTGCTCAGCGCCAGCGGCCTCGCTATCCTGCGGGGTGAGCGCGTGCTGTTCCGCGGGATAGGGCTGAAGCTGTTGCCGGGCGAAGCTATCGTGCTGCGCGGCGCCAACGGGGCGGGCAAGACGACGCTGCTGCGGATGCTGGCGGGGCTGACACGGCCGGAAGCCGGGGAGATCGCGCGCCCTGCCCCCCATCACTGGATCGGCCATAAGGAAGGCATCAAGCCGCAGGAAACCCCGTGCAGCCATCTCGCCCTCTGGGCCAAGGCATGGGGATCAAGCGCAAATATCCCTGAAATACTTGAGAAAATGGCGCTGACGCGCGCCGCTGATGTACCGGGACGGTATCTTTCGGCGGGCCAGAGACGGCGCACGGCCTTTGCCCGCTTGCTGCTGGAAGACCGCCCGCTCTGGCTGCTGGACGAGCCCTATACGGCCCTCGACGCGGCCGGCAAAACACTGCTCGATCAGGTCATTTCAGGACATTTGAGGACAAATGGCGCCATAATCGCGTCAATGCATGACACCGCCGGCTTCCCGGTGACCACCGAGGTGACCCTTTGAACGCGGCGCCGATATGGGCAGCCTTTCGGCAGGCATTCGCCGAAGCCTGGGCGGGCGGCGCCGGCGCGCTGCTGCCACTGGGCTTCCTGGGCGGGGCAGCGGTTCTCGTGCCGCTGGGTATCGGAACCGAATCCAGCATTCTGCGTGCGGTGGGGCCCGGCATAATTTGGGTGGCGCTGGCGCTATCGAGCCTCGTCACACTGGAGCGGATCTTCCAGGCGGACGCCGAAGACGGCACGCTGGACCTCTGGCTGCAAACGGGCGCGCCGATGGCGGCGATTGCGGCGGCCAAGACGCTGGCCCACTGGCTGGCCGCCGGATTGCCTCTGGCGCTTGCCTCGCCCCTGCTGGCGCTGATGTTTCAGGCGCAGGCGAGTCTGGACCTGATCGCCCATCTCGGCCTCTATGCCCTTGGCAGCCTTGCTTTTTTCTTCTGGGGCGGGGTGGGCGCCGCGCTGTCGGCCACGGTGCGCCGGGGCGGGCTGCTGATCTCGATCATCGCCCTGCCGCTCTATGTACCGACCGCCATCTTTGGCGCCCTCGCCATGACCGGGGGCATCGGATCAGATGGCGCGCCGATGCTGCTGGCCGCTTCCACACTCTTTGCCTGCGCTGTTGCGCCCTATGCCATGGCAGCGGCCCTGCGCTTGGCGGCAGACTAAGGGAAGGTTATTGCGTTAGTCTCATGTGGTCCGCCTTTGCCAATCCGCACAAGTTTCTGAAATTCTCCGCCGTGGCGGCGCCCCTCTTCTATGGCGCGGGCGCGCTCTGCATCCTGTGGGGTCTCTGGCAGGGGCTCTGGATCGTGCCGAAGGACGAATACCAGGGCGGAGATATCATGCGGGTGATGTTCATCCATGTGCCCGCCGCCTGGCTGGCGATGGCGAGCTATTCGGCCCTCGCGGTGGCGAGTTTCGTCTGGTTCATCTGGCGCCATGAGCTGGCCGACATTGCGGCCAAGGCGATTGCCCCGCTCGGCGCGGTGTGGACGGCGCTGTGCCTGGCCACCGGCGCCATCTGGGGCAAGCCGACCTGGGGCACCTGGTGGCAATGGGATGATGCGCGGATGATGTCCGTTCTGTTCCTTCTGTTCCTTTTCCTCGGCTATATGGCGCTGCGCGCCTCGATGGATTCGCGCCAGAAGGCCGCGCGCGCCGGCGCCATCCTGGCCATGGTCGGCGCCATCAATGTGCCGCTGATCAAATTCTCCGTCGACCTCTTCACCTCGCTGCACCAGCCCGCCAGCGTGATCACGGCCGATGGCCCGAAGATGGCGGCCGTCTACCTGACACCGCTTCTGATCTCGGGCCTCGGGCATGGCCTTCTCTTTGGCGGTCTTGTGATGACCCATATGCGCACCGAAATCCGCCAGCGGCGCATTGCCCGCCTGACGGCACAGGCGCTGGAGGGATAGGCGATGCCGGAATTTGACAAGAACGCCGCCTATATCTGGGCCTGCTACCTGATCGGCGCGCTGATGATTGCCGGGGCCTGCCTTCAGGCCTGGCTGGCGGCGCGGGCGGCGAAGAAGCGCCTCGACGCGCTGGTGGCCAATGACGAGGACCTGCGGACATGAAACGCTGGCTCTATGCCTTGCCGGTGGTCGCCCTGGTGGTGGTGGCCGGATTTGGCGGCTGGCAGATGATCCGCCCCTCCAAGGGCGAGTTCGAGCGCGTCTCGCGGGCCGCGCCCGAACATGTCTTCCCGCTGATGGATGGGAGCGGCGAGATTGCCTTTGCCCCTCCCCCCGGCGGCCAGCCCGTGGTGGTGAACCTCTTTGCCAGCTGGTGCGCGCCGTGTGAGGCCGAGCACAAATACCTTGTGGCGCTGGGCGAGCAGCATCCCGGCCAGGTCTACGGCGTTCTCTACAAGGACAAGGTGGCCGACGGGGCGAAGTTCCTCGAGCGGCTGGGCAATCCCTACACCCAGGTGGCGCTGGACCCGGACGGCCGGGGCGGGCTGGACTTCGGCCTAACGGGCGTGCCGGAAACCTTCGTGATCTCTGCTGAGGGCGAGATCATCCTGCACATTGGCGGCCCGCTGGACGATACCCTCGTCCAAAAAATAAGCGGGGCGCTTGAGGCGCCCCGCTCGTGATCTTCTGACGAAGGAAGAAGGCTTACTTCTTCTTCGCAGCAGCTTTCTTGGCAACCGGGGCCTTCTTCACAGCGACCGGAGCTTTTTTCACTTCAGCTTTGGCAACCTTTTTCTTGGCAGGCGCTTTCTTGGCTTTCGGAGCAGCGGCTTTGGCAGCCTTCGGAGCTTTTGCGGCCTTCGGCGCAGCCTTAGGCGCTTTCACGGCTTTAGGCGCTTTTGGCGCAGCCGGAGCGGCTTCTTTCTTCTCCGAATCGTCGACCAGGCCGGTGAGGCCTTGCAGCAGGGCGTCCTGCTTGGCTTTTGCCAGGGTCGAGAAGAGAGCGTCGTCAGCCTTGGTGACAGCCGGGAGGGCCTTGTCATAGGCTTTCTTGCCTTTAGCCGTCAGGCTGACGGATTTGGCGCGCGCGTCGGTTTTGGAATCGGCGCGCTTGATGAGGCCGGCGGTTTCCATACGGGCAACCATGTCGGCGAGGGTCGACCGGTCGATGCCGGTGGCATTGACGAGATCAGACTGGCTGACGCCCTCATTGCCCGAAAGGGCAGCAAGCACCGAGAACTGGCGCAGCGTGACACCGGCCGACTTCATGGCAGCGGCCGAATGATTGGCAGCGATCTGCTGGGCGCGGTGCAGAAGGTGGCTGGGCGAAGAATTGAGGTTGAAGCTCATGATGTAGGTTCCTAAAGGTTGTTAAGGTGTCCGGGGAGGGACGGGAGTGTGAAAGGGGCCGATGCGTGTTCCGGGGCGTTAACAAGAGCCCCGTAGGCGGATCAAACACATTCTCCATATAGGCGACAGGATAAAGATTGGATGACTGATCAATTGCCAACTCCTTTCCAGAACACAGAATTTCGCCTCGATGTGCCAGATGGGGACGATCGGATGCGACGAATCTGCACTCGCTGCAGTTTTATTGATTACGTGAATCCTAAGATTGTGACAGGCGCAGTCGTAATCAAGGATGAGAAAATCCTAATCTGTAGGCGTGCAATTGAGCCGCGCAAGGGATTCTGGACCCTTCCGGCCGGATTCATGGAGGAAGGCGAGAGCGTTGAAGAGGGCGCCCGGCGCGAAGCGCGGGAGGAAGCCATGGCCGATATCGAGATAGACGGCCTCATTGGCGTCTATTCTGTGCCCCGCATTTCCCAGGTTCAGATCATGTTCCGCGCCAGACTATTGTCAGGCATCGCGCCAGGACCCGAAAGCGAGGACGTGAAGCTCGTCTCCTGGGCGGAGATCCCCTGGTCGCAGATGGCATTCCCGACCGCCGTTTGGGCGCTGACCCATTATGCGCAAACACGGCACCTGAAGGCATTTCCGCCTTTTGGAAACCCGCCGGGCACGGAGAAGGTTACGCGGTAAACGGCGTTATGCCGCTTCCGGCGTTTCTTCCGTCGTGCGCAGGTGTTTCAGGGTGTACGGTGTATTCAGCGCCCCAAACACGAACACGATGACCATATTGCCGAGCTTCCAGTTGGCCCAGACATCCTCGGCATTCTTGGCGCCGAAGGTCATACCGAGGAATTCGTAGCTTCCCGCCGGCGCCACCGGAATACCTGCGAGCACGAGCGGGCTTTCGAAACCCGGCGCATACATCCGCCAGAGAAACTCGTTCCAGACGGCCATGGCAATGAAGAAGAAACCCCAGCGGATGGCCAGTGTGCGCCAGGCAAAGTCAGGCAGATCGAAGACTTTTGCGAAAAGAGACTTCCAGAGGTTTTTGCCAAACATCAGCGGAATGAAGATGATGCCGGCCATGAAGAGTTGCTGGATGGTGGGCTTCACATAAATGAAGGCCTTCTCCTGAAGCAGGATGCCGATGAGGCCGAAGCCGCCGACGATGGCAGACGAGAACACCATCATCTGCGAAACAGGCTGGCGCTGGATCAACTGCTTGCCGAGGAAACCCAGCATGAGAACGATCAGCACACCCGTTGCCCAATAGATGGCGGTGTCCTTGTTGATGAGGCCGTTTAGCATTTCCACACGGCGGAACACGTTATAAGTCAGGATGAAACCGATAACGGGGATGAAGTCTCCCCAGATCTGGTTTGCCTTGCCGGCAGCGGTGCCGATACCGTTTGAAGGATCAGCGGCGGGAGGCGGCGGTATTTGTATCATGACTATCCTTACGCGCGCGGGCGGCTTCCGGTTTTTTCGTTCATGCCTTCTGTCATGATTGCTGCGATCCGTCAGCCCGCAGCGTGCATCAGCACGAGCCCGGCAGCGAGTGTGGCAGCCGCAGCAATCCGGCGCCGGCCAAATCCTTCTTTCAGAAGCCAGGCGCCAAAGGCGGCCGCGAAGACCACGGAGGTTTCGCGCAAGGCGGTAACCATGACCGCATCTGTCAGCGTATAGGCATAGATCGCCATGCCATAGGAGAGCGCCCCGGCGATGCCCCCGATCACACCTGCGCGCAGCTCCTTGCTCAGGGAAGCGATCACCCTGCCCTTCCGCTGCCAGAGGAGAACCAGCGTCACGCCCACCCAGTCAAACAGGAACAGCCAGACAACGAAGGTGAGCGGATCATCCATTGCGCGGGCAGCGCGCGTATCAGACACGGCATAGAGACCCACACCGACAGCGGTCATCAGCGCCCAGAAGAGTGCGGCGCGGTCCAGACGGCGGGCGGCTTCGGTGAGCCCTGTCGGCATTGCAAAGACGAGGATGGAGAGAGACGCGGCTATCAAGCCCGCGATCTGGAGCGGCGAGAGGCTTTCCTTCAGCCAGATGGCGGCAAGCACCGCCGTCGCCAAAGGCCCCAGCCCACGCATCACCGGGAAGACGAGGGAGAGAGCGCCCCGGTGCAGCGCGCGGATGGCAGAGAACTGATAAAACCAGTGCACGCAGACCGAGATAGCGATCAGTGGCCAGGTCTCTTTCGGCGGCAGCGGCGCGAAGGGGAGAAGCGGCACCACAGAGAGGCCCATGACGATGGCGACAATCGCGCGGGCGGTCAGCACATCGCCGCCGCGCTTCACCATCACATTGGTGATCGCGACGGTCAGCGCCGAGACGAGGCAGAGAACAATGGGCAGCAGTGTGGGCGACATGGCGGCTTCGCATAAGCAGCTTTGCGCCCGAGCGAAAGATGTCTGTCGATTTGCCTGCGCGGGCTGATGCGCCCTTCCCCGAAATGGCGAAAGGGGAACCAATCAGGCGGAGCGGCGTTCTTTTCCCAATCCCCAACAACCTGCCCCCGCGTGGCAGAAGAGGGAGCAACCCCGCAAGGAGGCAGCGCTCATGGGCAAAGGTATTCTACTCTGGTTTCTGGGAGTTCCGATTCCCGTCATTCTTATTCTTCTTTTGATTTTCTAGGAGGCGCACATGGTTGATGCACCTATGACTGCGCCTGCGCGCAACACCGTTGGCGGCTGGGCGGGCCAGTCCATCAGCTGGTCAGCTGTTTTTGCCGGCGCCCTTGCGGCGCTTGGCTTGACGATTGTTCTCGTCGTTCTTGGTTCGGCCTTTGGCTTCGGGGCCATGTCGCCCTTCGCCGGGGACGGATTGTCCGTCACCACGATCGGTGTCGTCACGATCATCTGGCTAATCCTTACACAGATCTTCGCTTCGATTGCGGGCGGCTATATAGCCGGGCGCGTACGTCTGCGCTGGTCCATTCATCAGGATGAGGTTTTCTTCCGTGACACCGTGCACGGCTTTCTGACATGGGCCGTGGCGAGCGCGCTGATGTTCACTGTCGCGGCGGTTGCTGCCGGTGGCGGCTCAGCCGCAGCAACGGCGGTTACGGCGGCCGCTGTGCATTCTGAAGAGGCCACGCCCTCGCCCGCCACGCTCATCACCGACCGGCTGTATCGCGCGCCGGGCGCTGATGCCGATGGGCTTGCCGCCTCGCGCGGAGAGGCTGAGCGTCTCATGCTGATGGCACTTGCAGACGATACTTCAGTGACACCGGAAGACCGCCTGTGGCTCGCCGAGGATGTCGCCGAGCGTGCCAGTCTGAACATGAACGCCGCCGAAGCGCGAGTGCAGACGGCCTTTACCGATGTTGCCCTTGCACGGGAAGAGGCCCGCGAAGAGGTCGATGCCGCGCGCGCTGCCAGCGCAACGCTCGCCATTGCCACCGCGCTGGCGATGATGATCGGTGCCTTCGTTGCCGCAGGGGCCGCCGTCTATGGAGGCCGTGAACGCGACGGGCTGGAAGATCGGCTGATCGCTCCCTGAGCCTTGGCTTGAGCCCTGGACCAGGTGAGTTTTTGCCAGAGGGGGAAGCGGCGTCAGGGTTTGACACCACTTCCCCTTAAGGCATGTTCCCGCGCTAAACACCGGAGGATATCGCCATGCCAACTCATGACCTGATCATTCGGGGCGCCACTATTATCGATGGCAGCGGCGGCCCGTCATTCGAGGGCGATGTCGCTGTATCGGGCGGTTTCATTAGGGAGGTCGGCAAGGTCAGCGGCAAGGGCATCGAGGAAATCGACGCGCACGGCCAGGTAGTGACGCCTGGATTTGTTGATCTGCACACCCATTATGATGGCCAGGTGAGCTGGGGCGAAGCGATCAGCCCGTCCTCCCTGCATGGGGTCACCACCGTTGTGATGGGAAATTGCGGCGTCGGCTTTGCGCCGTGCAAAAGTGAGGATCATGACCGGCTGATCCGCCTGATGGAGGGGGTGGAGGACATCCCCTTCCCCGTTCTGGCGCAGGGCCTGCCCTGGACCTGGGAGAGCTTTCCCGATTATCTCGACTTCCTCTCCACCCGCCGCTTTGACACAGATGTCTGCGCGCAGCTGCCTCATGCGGCGCTCCGCGTATTCGTGATGGGCGACCGGGGGGCAAACCGGGAGGATGCGACCCCGGACGATATTGCCGCCATGAAACAGCTCGCCAAGGAAGCCGTGACGGCCGGCGCCATGGGCTTTTCCACCTCGCGCACATTGAACCACCGCACCTCTGACGGACAGCCGACCCCGACGCTGACTGCCTCTGAAGCAGAGCTGACCGGCATCGGCATGGGGCTTTCCGAAGCCGGCCGGGGCGTGTTGCAGTTCGTGTCGGACTTTGACGATCCGCAGAAGGAAGCGGCCATGCTGCGCCGGATTGTCGAGACGACCGGCCGGCCGCTGTCTGTCTCGCTGGCTCAGTCTGACGTGGCGCCCAATGGCTGGCGCCTGCTGCTCGGCGCGATTGAGGCGGCGGCTGCCGATGGCGTGCCGATCCGCGCGCAGGTCGCCCCGCGCCCTGTGGGCGTGCTGCTCGGGCTGGACCTGACCTTGAACCCCTTCAGCGCGCACCCGACCTATCGGGAAGTGGCGGATCTTCCGCTGGCGGAACGCGTGGCGCGCCTGCGCGATCCGGACTTTCGCGCGCGCCTGCTGGCCGATGCGCCGCAGACGGATAATCCGTTTCTGAAATCCATGGTGCGCAATTTCGGCAAGATCTTCCAGCTCTCCGATCCGGTAGATTACGAGCCGGGCCCGGAGCGCACGCTTGCGGCCATGGCAGAGGCGCGCGGCGTGTCACCTGAAGCGGTCGCGCTCGACCTGATGCTGGAGCGCAATGGCAATGGCATGCTCTACCTGCCCTTCCTGAATTATGCTCAGGGCACGCTCGATCCGATCCTGGAGATGATGCAGAGCCCAGCGACCTTGCCTGGCCTCTCTGATGGCGGCGCGCATGTCGGCATGATCTGTGACGGTTCGTTCACCTCCACCATGCTGACCCATTGGGTGCGTGATCGCGCCAAGGGCCAGAAGCTCAGTGTTGAGAGCATCGTGCATCGCCAGTCCCGCCTTACCGCAGAATGGATCGGCCTGTGGGACCGGGGCCTGATCGCGCCGGGCTACCGGGCCGATCTCAACGTGATCGACCTGGCCAACATGAAGCTGCATTTGCCGGACGTGATCCGCGACCTGCCCGCCGGTGGCCGGCGCCTGATGCAGCGCGCCTCCGGCTATACCGCCACCATCCTCAAGGGCGAAATCACCCACCGAGACGGCGAACCTACTGGCGTAAAGCCCGGGCGCTTGGTGCGCGGCGCGCGGCTGGCACCGGCGCAGGCTATGGCGGCGGAGTAAGAGCCTAACTTCTGAAGTCCGGACAGCCTTGCTGCGCCGGGATTTTGTATGTGTGCGCAATGCTTGTAAAGGACACTTGACGTGACAAGCTAACTTGTCATAAAGACAAGCTACTTTTACATGGAGAGATCAATGGGCCCTCAAAACTCCTACCGCGCAGCAAGCAAGCATTTTCTGGTTACCGTGATTCCGCTGTTGACCCTCTATGGGGTTTTGGTGGTGTTTGGTCACCGCCTTTTTGATCTCAACAGCCTTTCCGTTACTGCTCGTACAGCCGGCGCGGTACTTACCTTCCTCCCTATGATGGGCATCCTATGGTCAATTCACCGCATCCTGCAGCGTACCGATGAATACACGCGAATGCGTCTTTTCTGGGCTTTGGCGGAAGGTGGTATTGCACTCTCCGGTGTCCTTTTTGCCGTTGGATTTTTGGAATACTTCGACGTTATCCCGGAAATACCATTGTTCGTTTTTGGTTCGATTTTCTATCTTCTCGTCGCTCTCGCTTTGCTTCGGCAAAATTTCTTCAAGGTTCCGTAGGGGGCCATCATGCGAAGCACCATCCGCGCACTGAGGGCTGAACGTGGCTGGAGCCAGCAACATCTGGCCGACCTGCTCGATGTGTCCCGTCAGTCCGTCAATGCCATCGAAACGGGCAAGTATGACCCTTCCCTACCGCTGGCCTTTGCCATTGCCCGGCTGTTCGAACGCAGCATTGAGGACATCTTTGACGATGGTCTCGGCGTCGCCAACGCCGCAGAGTGACGCCGTTTAGGCTTTGATGCCGACCAGCGCCTTTGCAAAGGCCTCCGCACTGAACGGGCGGAGGTCTTCTGCTTTTTCGCCGATGCCGATGAAGTGGATCGGCAGATCGTGTGCTTCAGCAATAGCGACCAGCACGCCGCCCTTGGCGGTGCCGTCGAGCTTGGTCATCACGAGGCCGGTGACGCCGGCGGTATGCCGGAACGCTTCGACCTGGGAGAGCGCGTTCTGGCCGACGGTTGCGTCCAGCACAAGGATCACATCATGCGGCGCGTCGGGGTCCACCTTCTTCATGACACGGACGATCTTGCCGAGCTCTGACATCAGCTCTGCCTTGTTCTGCAGGCGCCCGGCCGTGTCGACGAGAACCAGATCAAGGTCTTCAGCTTTTGCGCGCTCCACCGCGCCATAGACGAGGCCTGCCGCGTCCGCGCCATGCGCGCCCGCCATCACCGGAATACCGGCGCGCTCGCCCCAGACTTTCAGCTGTTCAACGGCAGCCGCGCGGAATGTGTCGCCCGCCACCAGCAGCGCCCTGGCGCCCTGTTCCTGAAGCTTCGAGGCAATCTTCCCGATGGTCGTCGTCTTGCCCGAGCCATTGACGCCGACGAAGAGAACGATGCGCGGGCGCGGGCCATCGGAGAAATCAACGACTTTCTCGCGCGGCTTCAATATTTCCTCGATCTCTTCGGCCAGGGCGAGGCGGATTTCATCGCCGGAGATTTCCTTGTCGAAACGCCCCCTGGCAATGCCCTTTGTAATCCGGGCGGCAACCTTGGTGCCCATATCCGAGGTGATCAGAAGATCCTGCAACTCTTCAAGCGTTGCGTCGTCGAGCTTGCGGCGGCCGAGCGCGGCGATGCCTTCGGTGAGCTTTGCCGTCGACCGCGCCAGTCCCTCGCCGAGACGCCCGAAAAGGCCCGGATCATTGGCTTCGGCCTCGGCGGCGGCGCGCGCGGCTTCGGCGGCTTCCTCGCGCAGGCGCGCATGTTCGCGGCGCTCTTCCAGCAGTTTTAGCTCGGCGGCGGCTTTGGCGCGGACCGCTTCGTCTTCGGCCTCCTGCGCTTCGCGGCGCTGGCGCTCTTCCCAGGCCTGGTTTGCCTCGGCAACCTTGCGCTCGATCTCGGCCTTCTCGGCGGCGGCAGCTGCCTGCGCGGCGATCTCTTCGGCGCTAAGCTCTGGCGCCTTCATGGCTTCGCCGGCGGCCTTGGCCTCGTCGAGTTTCTTTTTCTTGCCGAACCAGAGGATCATGAGATGGGGTCACCCAGAAGCTGTTTGCCGTCATGGCCGGTTATCCGCACGCGGGCGATCCGTCCACCTTCCTGGGCACCATCTCCTGCCTTACGGCTGAGTTTCACCTGCGTGAAATCTGACAGACGCGCCGCCGTGTCTCGCTCAACCAGGGCGTCACGCACCCCACCCAGATGCCGGTCAAAATGCCGGATGAGGGCGGCGTCCCCTGCTGCGCGCAGGCGCGCGGCGCGTTCCTTGATCAGGGGCTTTGCCAGCTGGGGCATCTTGGCCGCCGGCGTGCCGGGGCGCGGGCTGTAGGGAAAGGCGTGCAGGAAAGAGAGGCCGCACTCATCAATGAGGCGGAGAGAGTTTTCAAAATGCGCCTCGGTCTCGGTCGGGAAACCGGCGATAATGTCAGCGCCGAGCGCAATATCGGGCCGCATGGCGCGCAGGCGCTCCGTGAGCTGAATGGCCTGGTCCCGGCTGTGGCGGCGCTTCATCCGCTTGAGGATGAGATTGTCGCCATGCTGTAGCGAAAGATGCAGATAAGGCGCAACGCGCGGGTCCGCCAGCGCCTCGATCAGCGCGTCATCCATCTCGATGGCGTCGATGGAGGAAATTCTCAAGGCCCGCAGCTCCGGCACAAGCTTCAGGATACGCTGGACGAGATTGCCAAGCTGGGGCGTGC
This sequence comes from Alphaproteobacteria bacterium HGW-Alphaproteobacteria-18, assembly GCA_002841155.1. Lineage (GTDB taxonomy): Bacteria > Pseudomonadota > Alphaproteobacteria > Caulobacterales > Hyphomonadaceae > Hyphomonas. The sequence goes on along the minus strand of PHEH01000011.1, from coordinate 12,431 downwards.
CCGGAAGGTCTGCCCCCCAGCTGGTGAGGTCCACGCCGGTCAGCACCACTTCATAATGCCCGCTGGCGGCCAGCGCGCGGACCTGGCCGACTACCTCCCCTGCCGGCACCGAGCGGGAATTTCCCCGTCCATAGGGAATGATGCAGAAGGTGCAGCGATGGTCGCAGCCATTCTGGACCTGCACATAGGCGCGGGCGCGGCCCTCCATACCATCGATCAGATGGGCGGCGGTCTCGCGCACGCTCATGATGTCATTGACGCGGACTTTCTCTTCCCCGCCGAGCAGATCAGCCGGTTGCCAGGTTTCGGCTTTCATCTTGTCGTGATTGCCGATGATGCGGGTGACTTCCGGCATGGCCGCGAAGGCTTCCGGGTCGGTCTGCGCCGCGCAGCCGGTGACAACAATGGCCGCGCCGGGGTTTTCCCGCGCAGCCCGGCGGATGGCCTGTCGGGCGCCGCGCACGGCTTCTGAGGTCACCGCACACGTATTGACGATGACAGCGTCCTGAAGCCCCGCTGCCTGCGCATGGCGGCGCATCACCTCGGACTCGTAGGTGTTGAGGCGGCATCCGAGCGTAATGACAGTCGGGCCAGAAGGTGGGGCAGTATCAGCCATAAGAGGCCGTCAGATCGCGCTGATGGGGACGAAATGCAAGCAGATAGGCGTGTTTAGGCTCAGCCGGGCGCCTGACAGGTGCCGGTGCGATGGCCGATCATCACGATATGGCTCTGGAAATCGACCGGCGCGCGCGCGATGCTTTGAAGGTAAATCTGAGCCACGAAACTGTCCTTGCCATGGCTGACGGAGAATTGCGCGGCGCCATCAACCTCCAGCCCGTCAAAGTCGCAGATCATGCCGATATCGAGGCCAAATTCCCTCGAATTCACGTCTGTGGCCGAGCAACCCTCGAACATTTCGACCATGCTGGCATCGATCATCACTTCTTCATCGAGCATCCAGCATTCATCGACGGCCGAGTGTTCCGCGGGAAAATCAAGCGGCTCTCCATCGGCGCTGGCCTCGTAATAGACGTCCTGGGTGACGTGCCATTGCCCCTTGTTGACGCTGATGGACTGGGCCTCAGCGGCAGCGGCTGTCAACAGGGCCGGAAGCAGAATCATGAGCAGGCGCATGGGCAATCTCTCCAAAAGGCGGCAGCACGGCGGCCAGAGTGATGCCATACGCGCGCAGCAGCAACCCCCTGAAGAGGCTAGATTTCCGCCTCGAATTCCAGCTCCACGGGGCCCGTCATGTAGACATGGTCGTCACTTTCGCGCCAGTCGATGAAGAGGTCTCCGCCATCAAGGATCATCCGCGCCTTGCGGCCTGTCAGACCGGCGCGGGCGGCGCAGACCAGCGCCGCGCAGGCACCCGTGCCACAGGCCTTGGTCAGTCCGGCGGCGCGTTCCCAGACGCGCAGGCGGATGGTTTCCCGGTCGATGACCTGCGCAAAGCCGACATTCGTACCCTTGGGAAATAGCGGATGCCATTCCACCAGCGGGCCGATGGCCGGGATGTCATAAGCGCCGACATCCTTGACGAAGAACACCGCATGAGGATTGCCCATCGAGACGACCGCCGGGCGCGACAGGATAGGCGCATCAATCGGCCCGATCTTCACATCCACGCCGCGCACATCCATTTTCTCGGACAGCGGAATGTCTTCCCAGCCCATCAGGGGTGAGCCCATGTCCACCGTGATGAGGCCATCCCCGGCGCGGGTCGCCCGCAGCATGTCGGCTTCGGTCTGAATCGTAACGCGGTCTTTCCCCGTCTCATCGAGCATCAGAAGCCCCACGCAGCGTGTCGCATTTCCACACGCAGAGACTTCCGAGCCATCCGAGTTCCAGATGCGCATGAACACATCCTTGCTCGCGTCCCGTTCCATGGCGATGACCTGATCGGCCTTCAGGTCTGCGGCAATCTTGCGGATCTGCTCCGTCGTCGGCGTGAAGGCCGTCGAGCGCGCATCGAATATGGCAAACGCGTTGCCAGCGCCGTTCATTTTCCAGAGCTTCATCGGCATTCTCTAATGCGTTTCCCCTCTCACGGGAAGCGAAAGGCCTCTGCCCCTTATTTCGGGACGCGGGCCGACACAATCCAGCCCGCCGCCTGAACCCCCAAAGCCCCAAGAAGAAGCAGTGGAATAAGCGAATGATTGAAGAGCATCCCGAGGATCGCTGCCAGCATACAGCCGTAGTCCACAAGATCACTGGACATCAGCCACCCGGCCGGCGCCCGCGCCCGGCGAAGGTCCAGCAGGGTCACGTTGCGCCACACCCGGCCCATATCTGGCGGCCCGAACACCACAAACAGCTGTTTAGGGTCGAGTATCCCCGTCATTTCGGAGAGATCCTGCAAGCGTGCCTCCCCCATCGCCACCATCCGCTTGCGGCTGGAGGTGCCAAGCAAGCTGACAATAGCCGAGAGGATCACGCCGAGCGCAATCGCAAATTCGGTGAAGCCCGCATAAGGTGGATAGCCGCCCATCGGAGCAATATAGGGTGGGGTTGGGCGTTCGTCAGCGGGGCACTGAAAATCCCCTGCCGCCCCGTTCAGACCGTGGGTATGGTTCCCCCGTCGATGACGAACTCGGAGCCCGTGATGGCGCTGGCCTTGGCCGAAACGAGGAAAGCGACAAGATCGGCGACCTCCTCCGGCCGCGATGGGCGCCCCAGCGGAATACCGCCGATCGACTGCATCAGGACCTTCTCCGCCGCAGCATGGTCCGAGCCGTTTTCTGCGGCGATCCGGGCGACCAGGTCCTTCGACGCCTCGGTCGCGATCCAGCCCGGCGAGACACGCACAACCCGTATGCCGTGGGGCGCCACCTCCTTCGACAGGCTCTTGCTGTAGGCCGACAGCGCCGCCTTGGCGCTGGCATAGGCTGTCGTTGCCTCCGGAAGTGGCAGAGCGCTCTGGATCGACGTGATGTGGATCACCACCCCGCTGCCCTGAGCGATCATTGCAGGAAGCAATGCCCGGTCGAGCCGCACTGCCGGCAACAGGTTGAGACTGAGCTCCGCCTGCCACGTCGCTTCGTCCAGCGCGGCAAACCCGCCAGCTGGCGCGCTGGAGCCACCGGCAACATGCACGATCACGTCAACGCCGCTCATCCGCTCGCGGACCGCTTCGGCGATGCGCGCGCAGCCCTCGGCAGTGGTGATGTCGGCCGCCACGAAATGCACGCCCTCGGGAAGCCCCTCCCCCGCCTTCCGCGCGGTTGTCAGCACCTCCATCCCGAACCCGCGCAGCGCCGCCACCACCGCCCGGCCGACACCCTTGGTGCCGCCGGTAACCAGCGCCCGTTTGCCTTCCAGGCCCATGTCGAGGTTCATGCCGAGATCGCCAGTCCGGAAATCCGGTCGCCCTCAAGGTCAAACATATAGCGCAGCATCACGGGGCTGCCGGGAAAGTCACCTTCTACGCGGCCGACCACAAGGATGCGCTCGCCTTCCGGTTCCGCGCTCACCGGGGTTACCTGATACTTCGCCGCAGCTTTGGCTTCCGCTTTCCAGGCGCGGATGGCGTCGAGGCCCTGATGTGTGCGCCGCTCGTCGGTCACCACGGCATCCGGGGTGAAACAATCGGCGATGCGCAGCGTGTCGTCATAGGCTTCGGACTGGAAATACAGCCGGACCGGCGCGGGCATGGGGATCTGCATGGTCATCTCCGTTCTTGGTTCTTGCCGGGGCTGAGCCCGGACCATCTTGCGAGAAGGCCGATATCAGACTACACACAGCGAATGACAAGTACGGACAAAAAAGTAGGGTACTTACCTGCAGGTATGCGGCCGGACTACACGCCCGACACCGCCGCGCATGGCATCGAAGGCGCCCTTCAGATGCTGGAGGGCCGATGGAAGATGACCATTCTTTTCCACCTGTTCGGCGGCACTCTACTGCGCTTCTCGGATCTTGAGCGGGCGATTCCGGCTATTTCGCAGAAGATGCTCATCCAGCAGCTGCGCAAGCTGGAGGCCGACGGGATTGTCCGCCGGATCGTGCACCATCAGGTGCCGCCCAAGGTGGAGTATGGCCTGACCGAATGGGGGGAAGGCCTCTGCCCGGCGCTGGATGCGCTCCTGCTCTGGGCCGAGCAGCGCCCGGCCGCAGAGCCCTGACCGCTAGCGGGCGCGCGGAATGGCGGCCCAATAGTCGAAATCGAGCAACACGCGGGGATCGTGCTTTCCGGCCTGGTCCTTGTAGATGAAGGCGCCGGGATCAGCATCCTTCACCGCCACGAGGCGCAGGCGCAGGGCGCCGCAGGTTTCGGAGAGCTCTGCTTTGTCCAGCACTTCGCTCCAGGCATAGATCGTGTCGCCCGCAAAGAGCGGGTTCACATGGCTGCCGGCATTGATGGCGAGGATCTGACCGGCATTCTCCAGCCCATTGAACGCCAGCGAGCGGGCAATCGAGATGACCACGCCGCCATAGATGAGGCGTTTGCCGAAGCGGCTGGCCTTCTGGCCATGGGCATCGAAATGCACCTTGGCGGTGTTCTGATAGAGACGGGTCGCGATCTGGTGCTCGGCCTCCTCGACCGTCATGCCATCGACATGGCTGATCTTCTCGCCGGTCTCATAATCCTCGAAAACATGCCGGCTGCCCGATTGTGCGAAGGGCCAGGCCTTCATCTCCGGATAGCCCTCCAGATCGTCTGCCGCCACGGCGGCCGGAAGCTCGGGCACCACGGCTTCCGGCGCGGGTGAAGCCGCGTCGCGCTTGTTGACCATCACCCAGCGCACATAGCTCAGCACTTCTTCGCCGCGCTGGTTGACGCCCTTGGTGCGCACCCAGACAACGCCGGTCTTGCCGTTGGAATTCTCCTTCACGCCAATCACATCCGAGCTTGCCCGCAGCGTGTCTCCCGGAAGAACCGGCCGCAGGATACGGCCATCGGCGTAGCCAAGATTGGCCACCGCATTCAGCGAGATGTCCGGCACGGTCTTGCCGAAAACGATGTGAAAGGCATGCAGCGGATCGGCGCAAAGGCCCGGCAGGCCGGCGGCCTTGGCAAATTCGGCGGAGGAATACTGCGCGTAGCGGTTTCCCGTCAGCGCGCGATAGAGGGCAATATCGCCCTCGGTGACGGTCTGCGGGGTGGCGTGGATCAGCGTTTTGCCGGGCTTGAAGTCTTCGAAGAAATTGCCCGGATTGGATTTCGTGCTGGTCGCCATGTTTCGCCTCATCATCTGATGGGCGAAGCCTTAGCGTCTTCCGGGCCTTAGCTCCAGAAGCGCTCGGGAACGCCCAGAACGGTGTCGGCAAACACCTGCATCTGTGGAGCAGCCGAGATCAAGGCGGAATGCAGGAGTGGCAGGCAGGCGAGCGCAATCGCCGCAGTGGCCAGCATACCGGCCATCATCTGCTGGTCGCGCCGCTCGGAAAATTCCTCAAAGGCCCGGTTCCCCATGACAAGCCAGGGCAGCCCGAAAGCGGCGAAGGCTGAAAAGGCAAGGAGAAGACCGGCAGTTGAGAGGGCGATAAGCAACATGGGAGCCGTTATCGCCGATCAGGGCTGAGGAAGGCTCAAGCCAATCGATCAAATTTCAACGAATCCGGCCCATAAACGCTCCAAATCACACGATTTCGAGCAGTTTCTCATTCGGGCGGCCCAGTACGGCCTTCTTGCCGTTGATGCCGATGGGCCGCTGGATCAGCTTCGGGTTCTCCGCCATCGCGGCGTAAACGTCTTCGTCAGGCGCGGTTTCAGCCAGACCCACAGCGGCGGCATCCTTCTCCCGCAGGAAAGCGCGCGGAGATTTGGCGCCCATCTTTTTGGCGATGTCTTTCAGCTCTTCCACACTCAGCCGCTCCGCAGCGCTCATATATTTGCGGATCTGGGGCTCAACCCCATTCGCTTTCAGAAGCTCCAGCCCCTTCTTCGACGAGCCGCAACCGGGATTGTGGATGAGGATATAGGTCATGGGGTGCTCCTGAGCTTTGCCTCGGTTTGACTTAGGGGGCTTTGGGCCTCTGTCGAGGGGGCCGGGTCTCCATCCGTCTTGCGGTGCCGCGCGCCGAAACGCCGGTATCCTCCCCTGCCGGTGCAGGGAAGGTGCCAGGACGCGCCAACGGATTGGGGGGGTCAGGAAGTGTTGAGGGCGAGGCTGCGCTGAGCGGCGTCTGTCAGTTCCCGAAGGAGGCTGAGCGCCGCCTCACCGAGGGAGCGGCGGGCGCCGGGGATTTTGCCTGACGAGATCGGTAACGGGAGCGGGCCCGGCGCTGCCTTGCGGCGCAGCCACCGGCGCGCTTCACGCACGGGATTGTCATAGGCGCGGCGCAGGGCATCGAGCCGGCGGAGAAATCCGAAAGCGGATCGCGTGGCGGCGGCGCAGGCTTTACCGGCGCAGGCGGCGCGAACAGGACATCATCCGTCAGCGCGAGAATGCGCGGCAGGAGGGTCTCGGGAAGGTACGCCGCCTTCGGAGCAGCGCCCGTTTCTTTGGGAGGGCGCGGCTGAGGCTCGCTCATGCGGAAGACGGGCGCGCGGCCAGCGGACGCAATCTTTTGCAGCGGGGGCGCAGGCGGGCACGAAGCCCTGCCGGGGGCCGCTTTTGGAGCGGGCGCGTCCAGCGTGCCGGCGATCAGGAGGATGGCGCGGCGCAGCGCCGTTTCGGCCGGGATCAGCGCTCGGCGCGTGATATACCCAACTGCCTGGCGCGAGGGATGTTCGGGGAGCCTGCGAAGCGCGGTTTCGATGAAGGCGATCAGCTCCACGATGAAGAGACGCGCCCGCCCGAGCAGGTGGTCCAGCGCATAGTCATCCGGGGACTGAGGGTTCGTATCCATGCCGGAGAGAATAGCATGGCTGCGGAGGGGGTGGATAATCGACCTGCAATTCTCAGCTAACGCTCTGGCGTAGCTGAATTTTCAGATCGGACAATTGGGGGAGAAAACGGACCCCCTCAAAGTTGAGTGGCCCAAGTCATTACTTGGACGAAAGACAATTGGCGTTTTTTGAGGAAGTAGATCCTGCTGATACCCTTTGGTTAGGAAAAGAGATCAACTACGGACCAACGACAAACTTGAAGCCAGAGGGCAAGCTATATAGTTTTGAACGTAGAATCTCACCTTTAAATTTCGTTTTCTCAATTATTTGAGACTTAAGATATGCCGCGTCTTCAGCAGACATCATCGGATGCAACATAATTTGGTCAATTAACTTGTGTGGATCACATTCATAAAGCAGCAGGTCAGAAGAGCATTTTCGCCCGCGCCAGAAAACAAGGCGCACTTCCTTCTCGTGAGAAAATGCATTGCGCTTGATCAAGAGCGAAGACGCCACATTTTCTCCATCGGAATCGAACCCGGAAGCGAAGTGGGTTTTAGAGAACTTTACCAAATCACTATCTGAGCAGTACTGAACTTTGCCAATAAAAACTCTGTCTTGGCCCGCTTCATAGTTTGGAGAACCTTCAACGGACGATAAGAGCTTTTGAACATTGGTTCGTATCCGGACTTCTTTGCGCGACTGGCCATATATTCTCCACATAGCGTCGGATGCGGTGTGTTGTGTCCAGCACTGAGCATAAAGTTCATCCCGGAAGCTAAATTCTCCTTCTTCGCCCCCAATAATCGCTCGTGACTTCAGCGCTAAATTTTCAAAAGGGTCTTCCCACCGCGACGGGCGCACAAGACCATTCCGCTGGTCTTCAAATAGTCGGCAAAGTCTATCTAGCGGGACTATTCTGTAGAGTTTGCTTTCTGGCCGAATATCAGCATGGCGCTTGTTGGCTGATTTTATTATCACGCTATTTTTCCCCCAAAGCCCGGATCGCCGCATCCATCTCCACCACACGCCGCGCTTCCTCAAGGTGCAGCAGCTCGGTCATCTTGCCGTTGACCTTCAGCACGCCCTTGCCGGCATTGGCGGGGTCGGCGAAGGCTTCGATGACGGCCTTGGCCTGTTCGACATCATGCGGGCTTGGCGCGAAGATGCGGTTGGCTTCTTCCAGCTGGGACGGGTGGATCAGCGTCTTGCCGTCAAAGCCGAGATCGCGGCCCTGCTCGCATTCATCGCGGAAGCCGTTTTCGTTCTTGATGTCGTTATACACGCCGTCGATGGCCACGAGGCCGTAGGCGCGGGCCGCTGCGATGGAGAGCTGAAGCGCCGTCTGGAAAGCAATCCGGTCTGGCGTCATCCGGGCACGGTATTCCTTGGCCAGATCATTCGTGCCCATCACGAAGGCGGTGAGATGCGTGCCGATGGAAGCCGCCGCGATCTCCTTGATGTTGAGGATCGCCAGCGGCGTCTCGATCATCACCCAGAGCGCCATGCTGTCGGAGGCGCCCGCTTCCCTCAGCAGGGTGCTGAGGCGCTCGATATCCCGGGGCCCGGTGACCTTCGGCGCCAGCACGGCATGCGCGCCGGAGGTGGCAATGGCTTTGAGATCGTCATGGCCCCAGGGCGTGTCGAGGCCGTTCATGCGGATGACGATCTCGCGCTTGCCATAGCCGCCCGCCCTCACCGCCGCGAGAATGGCTGCGCGGGCCTCTTCCTTGGCGTCAGGGGCAACAGCGTCTTCCAGGTCGAGGATCAGCGTATCGGCGGGCAGATCGCGGGCCTTTTCCAGCGCGCGCGTATTGGCGCCGGGCATGTAGAGGCAGGAGCGGCGCGGACGGTGCTGGGTGGACATGGGGCTTTGCCTCCTTGACGGACTGGGTTCTCTTGGGCTCGAAGGGGTGGCCTGTTTCCAGCCTGAAATCAATGTGACAGCGGAGCCTTTTCAATGACCGACACACCGATCTCCGGCTTTGTTGCCCCCGGCTTTGAGCCCGTCATGGACGCCTTCGAGGCAAACTTTGCCAGCGGCGAAGAACAGGGCGCGGGCTTTGCGCTGCGGATCGGCGGGGAGACGCTGGTCGATATTCGCGGCGGCTGGGCCGACCGGCAGAAGGAACGCGTCTGGGAAGAAGACACCATCGTGCCGATCTATTCAGCCTCCAAGGGCATCTCGGCGCTGGTGCTGGCCATGGCGGTGGAAAACCTTCCCGCCGGTTACGAGACGCCGGTCTGCGATGTCTGGCCGGAATTTGCCGCTGAGGGCAAAGGCGAGGTCACGATTGGCCAGATGGTGAGCCATCAGGCGGGCCTGCCGGGCTTTGCCGAGGAGATCGACCCGGCCCTCTGGCTCGACCCGCCCGCCTGCGCCGCCGCCATTGCCGCCCTGCCCCCGATGTGGCCGCCGGGCAGCGCCCATGGCTATCACCCCCTCACCTGGGGCTACATGCTGAACGAGGTGGTGACGCGGATCACCGGCCGCACCGTGGGGACAATCCTCAAGGAAGACATCTGCGGGCCGGCGGGCATCGACTTCCAGATCGGCCTGCCGGAAAAGGACGAGCCGCGCGTGGGCGATATGCTGCGGCCGAGATCCCTCGCCCCGCTGGGCGAGATCACGCGGCCGCGGCGCGCCGCCTTTGTGTCCAAATGGTCCTCGCCGGACCGGGCGGGCCGTGCCTGGCGCGAGATCGAAATCCCCTCCGCCAATGGCCATGGCACGGCGCTGGGGGTTGCAAGCCTCTATGAAGCGTATGCCCGGGGCGGGCAGATTGCCGGCGGCCAGACCCTGATCCGCCGCGATACGCTGGACGCGCTGATCCGCCCGCGTGCCGATGGGCCGGATCTGGTTTTGCCGATGCATACGAAGTTTGGCGCCGGCATCATGATCAACTGCCATGGCAAGTTCGGGCCAAACCCGGACACACTCGGCCATTCGGGATGGGGCGGGTCGATGGCGATTGCCGATCCGGCGCGGGAACTGGCAGCGGCCTATGTGATGAACCGGCAATCGGCATCGCTGGTCGGTGATCCGCGCGCGGTGCGCCTCGTCGAAGCGGCCTATGGCTGCCTCTGAGCGGTTGCTGGCGCAGTGATTGCTGGCACAGCGATTGCAACATGAGTGATGGATCTGGATAGCTCCATGTCCATCATGCGCTTACCTTTGCAGCGGTCTCTTGACGGAGGCCGCTGTTTTCTTGCGCGCCCTTCAGGCGGGCCGCGCCGTGCGGGCAAGGCGCCGGGCCTTGGCATCGCCCATCAGGCTGTCGGCCGTGAAGACGACGAGCGCGGTCCAGATGAAGCCGAAGGCAAGAGCATGGGTCATCCCGAACCCTTCCTTGAAGACGAGCACCGCGATCAGGAACTGAATGGTCGGGCCGATATACTGCATCATGCCGATGGTGGAGAAGCGCAGCCGCTTTGCCGCCAGCGCGTAGAGGATCAGCGGGATCGCCGTGATCGGGCCTGCCGCCATGAGGAGGGGAATATCCCAGCCCCCTTCCCCGAGCCAGCGGCCTTCGGGCTGGGTTGTGGCAAACCAGATGAGCCAGCCCAGCGCGACCGGCGCGAGCAGCGCCACTTCCACCAGGAATCCCGCGCGGCTGTCGATGGCAACTTTCTTGCGGATCACCGAATAGCAGGCAAAGGTCGTGCACAGGATCAGTGCCACCCAGGGTACATGCCCGAAGGCAAAGGCCATCACGCCGACACCAAGGGTAGCAATGCCGACGGCAACCCATTGGGCAATGCGGAGCTTTTCGGAGAAGATCAGCATGCCGAACAGCACGTTGACCAGCGGGTTGATATAATAGCCAAGCGAGGCTTCCATCGTGCGGCCGGCATTCACCGCCCAGATATAGATCGCCCAGTTCGCCCCGATCAGCAGGCCGGACAGGGCGAGCCATTTGAGATTGCTGCCCGAAAAGGCGGCGCGCACATCCCGCCAATTGGCCGCAATTGCAATGAAGAGGATTGCGGTCGGTACCGACCAGATCACACGGTGCGCCAGAAGCTCCAGCGCGCCGGTATGCTGCATTGTCCGGATATAGAGCGGCAGGCTCCCCCAGATCAGGTAGGAGAGAAGCGCGGCGGGAAATCCAAGGCGAAGGGCGGGGCTCATGGCGGCGTGCTATATGCCTCGCCGAAGCCTTCCGCCACCCGGATTTTGCGATGGCCTTGCGCACGGCAATCTGGACGCCGCTGGCACCTTCCGCTGGGAGAAGTCAGCCGCCGGTGACTGGCGCTTGGCGCGGGCGGCGTTAGGGTGACCCCCGATAAACTTTAAGGGAGCCAACGCCATGCAACATCGCCGCCTCGGTAAAAGCGCCATCTATGTCTCCGACATCTGCATGGGCACGATGACCTTCGGCACCCAGACCGACGAGAAGGAAGCCTTCCGGATTCTCGATGCGTCCCTCGACGCCGGGATCAACTTCTTTGACACCGCCGAAAACTATCCTGTTCCGCCCGACCTGAAATATGGCGGACTGACCGAAGAGATCTTCGGGCGCTGGATGAAAACCAAGGATCGCGATTCCATCATCCTGGCGACCAAGGTGTGTGGCCCTTCCCATGGCTGGATCAAGGGATCGCAGCGCGCGGGCATGACCGCGCTCGACCGGCACAATATCCGCCGCGCAGTGGAAGCAAGCCTCACCCGGCTGCAGACCGACTATATCGACCTTTACCAGACCCATTGGCCCGATCACGGGACCCCCTTTGACGAGACAATGGAAACCCTCGATGATCTCGTCCGTGAGGGCTATGTCCGCATCGTCGGCTGTTCGAACGAGGACGCCTGGGGGCTGATGAAATCCATAGAGACGTCCAATCGTCTTGGAACCGTCCGTTACCAGACGATCCAGAACAACTTCTCTCTCAATAATCGCCGGTTTGAAGATGCCCTCTCCAAGATCTGCGAGCGTGAGGGCGTAAGCCTTATCCCCTACTCTCCGCTGGGCGGCGGGGTGCTGTCGGGCAAATACCAGAATGGCGCCTTCCCGCAGGGCGCGCGTTTCTCTGCCTATGCCAACAAGGGCGGCCGGCACACGGCGATGGCGCAGCGCTTTGTCAATGACAAGTCCCTGGCCGCGACAGCGCGCTATATGGAAATCGCCAAGGAGGCGGGCATGAGCCCGGTGACGCTGGCGACGGCCTGGTCGAAACAGCATAGCTTTGTGGCCTCCACAATTGTCGGGGTTTCGAAGTTTGATCAGCTGGCGGAGATTCTGGCGGCGGGCGATCTGGTGCTCTCCGATGATGTGATGAAGGCCTGTGAACGGGTTACGCGGGAGATCCTTTATCCTATGGGGTGAAGTTTTTTGGGGGGGCTTTGTTTGGTGCCTTCTCGGGCGTTTGGTGTTGCGCCAACCGCCGTTCGGCGGCTGGCCTTCTTACGGGAAATCGCAGTGCGATTTCTGGTCCCTCGAAGCCCCCCTCCGTCCGCTTGGCGTCCACCTCCCCCGCAGGCGGGGGAGGATTACACCGCGCCATCTCAACTGCAGCGCCCTTATCCTCCCCTGCGAAAGCGGGGGAGGCGAATGCCGTGTCAGCCGGTTAAAGGTGGGGGGCCGTGGGCGTTGATGCCGGCCCAGGCCTCGGGCCGGGCTTCCTCATCGAGGCGGCAGAGCAGCGCGTCGGTCCA
>PHEH01000010.1 GCA_002841155.1 Alphaproteobacteria bacterium HGW-Alphaproteobacteria-18 | reverse complement strand
TTCGACTTCGCTCACCATGAGCTCCGCGGGGGTGGGCCCTTGGTTTTGCGGGGCTTTCTGGGTCCCGGACATTTGCTTCGCAAATTCCGGGATGACGGGTGGAGGGGTAGGATGTGTTGGATAGCGCTGCCCTTATCCTCAAGCAGCCCCACCCCAACCCTCCCCATAGTCATGGGGAGGGTTGGGGGTGCTCTCAGTATGGAACTGGCTTTGGCGTCAGATCACCCGCCGCAGCGCGCCGCCCGGTTCCTAGGCCATCTGGAAACGGATCGGCACGGCTTTCGGGCCGCTGACGAAGTTTGCCTGGGTGCGGGCGGGTTTGCCGGCCAGTTCGACCGATTTGAGGCGCGGCAGAAGTTCTTCCCACAGCACGCGCATTTCCATCCGGGCAAGGTGCTGGCCAAGGCACACATGGGCGCCATAACCGAAGGCGACATGCTTGTTGGGCGAGCGGTCGACCTTGAAGCGGAAGGGGTCTTCGAAGACCGCTTCATCGCGGTTGCCCGACGGGTAGGAGAGGAACAGCCAGTCGCCCTTGGCGATCTTCTGGCCGGCGACTTCGGTGTCGTCGGTCGCGGTGCGCATGAAGTGTTTCACTGGGGTTTCCCAGCGGATCGATTCTTCCACCATCGACGGGATCAGCGAGAGGTCGTTCTTCACCTTCTGGAACTGGTCCGGGTTCTGCGCCAGGGCCCACATGGCGCCGGCGGTGGTGTTTGAGGTTGTGTCATGGCCGGCGGTGGCGGCGATGATATAATAGCTCATCGCTTCGAGATGGCCGAGCGGCTGGCCGTAGACGGCGCCATTGGCGATGACGCTGGCAAGGTCGTCGCGCGGGTTCTGGCGGCGGTCTTCGGTCATCGCGTTGAAATAGGTCATGAAGTCGACGATCGTTTCATTGATCATCTTCAGCGTGTCATCGGCGTTTGCCATTTCCTTGCCGGCGCGGTTCACGTCGGGGTCCTGGGTGCCGAAGAGTTCCTGCGTCAGCTTCAGCATGCGCGGCTCGTCAACCGGCGGCACGCCGAGCACTTCCATGATGACGTGCAGGGGATAGAGAAAGGCGACATCGCGGGCGAAGTCGCATTCGGTGCCTTTTTCCGCCATCTGGTCGATGAAGCCGCGCGCGATCTCGCGCACCCGGTCTTCCAGCTTGCGCAGGTTCTGCGGCATGAACCAGGCTTGGGTGAGGCGGCGATACTGCATATGGTCGGGATTATCCATCTGGACCAGCGAGCGCAGGATGTTCGGCTTGCCGCCCATCATCGCCCGCACGCGCTTGTCGGCTTCGATCGTCGTCAGCGTCGCGGAGCGGTCTTCATTGTGGAAGAGGTCGTTCTGCTTCTCGATGGTGAGGATATCGGCATGGCGGGTGACGACCCAGAAGGGGTCAAAGCCTTCCACGGTTGCCACATCCAGCGGCGCATTGGCGCGCAGCCAGGTGAAGGCGTCATCCACGCGCTTGCCATCGGCATAGGCTTTCGGGTCAACGATCTCGTGGGCAATGTGTTCAGGTATGGCCATGGTTTCTTCCTCCCGGTTCCGGACTTGACCTGCGGGGTGCGGCACGCTTTTCCGGTTCCAGGAAGCCCTACCATAAACTTGCTATACAGCCAACAAACATGTTAAGGGGTGCGTATGTCTGACACAGGCTCAAATACGGGAACCGATCCGGCGGCGCCGCTTGCGCGCCTGACCCAGGCTGAGCGGCGGGACCGGTCGGAGCGCGAATTGCTGGGCGCAGCGATCCGGGTTGTGGCGGGGCAGGGCGTGTCGGCGGCGACCTTTGATGCGATCGGCCGCGAGGCGGGCTTCTCGCGCGGCCTCGTCACCCAGCGTTTTGGGTCCAAGGAAGGCCTCATCCGCGCGCTGATCACCCATCTGCATGAATGGCAGGCCGATGGGTTGGACGACGCGCAGGTCTCGGAGATGGACGGGCTGACGGCGCTCTGTGCCTTCGTGCAGCTGCATTGCGAGACGATGCGCAGCTCGGCTGAAGCCGATACCTATTTCATGCTGCTGGCGGCGGCCGTGGCAGACCGGCTGGAGACGCGCGAGGCATTTGGCGAGTCCCATGAGATCGAGCGCGTGTTGATCCGCGGCTTTATCGAGCGCGGTCAGGCCAAAGGCCATGTCCGCAAAGGCGTGGACGCGGACGCCGAAGCGCTGCTGGCGGGCTGCGCGCTGCTGGGCATGCGGATGCAGGCGCTGATCGATCCGGAATTTGACGCCGCGCCGGTGCGCGACACGCTGATCGCGTCGCTGAGGGCACGCCTCGGCACGCCTTCCGGGGAGAAGGAGAAAAGACAATGAGCGACGATTTCAAATCCTGGCAGTGCCGCACCTGCGGGTATCTCTATGAGGAAAAGCTGGGCGACCCGAATGAGGGTCTCGCGCCCGGCACACGCTGGGCGGATATTCCCGAAGATTGGATCTGCCCGCTGTGTGGAACGCCGAAATCGGATTTCGACATGGTCGAGATCTAAGGATCGACCTTGCGGCAGGCGCCGCTGGCGGTGTCGCAGTCCATCCGGTCGAGGCTCACAAGATCGCCGAACGGATTGATCGTGGCCGGGTCATCGACTTTCAGCGTCACGGCATAGGCCGGGCCGATATTCTCTGCGCTGCGGAAGAAGGAAAGGGCCGTGCTGGCGCAGAGCTGCTGGCTGTCGCCGGGCTGGAGCGCGGCGGATTTCAGCGCCGGCGCCGTGGCGACCCATTTTCCCTTCGCGTCGTGCAGGGTGAGGTAGTAGCGAAGCTTACGGTTGGCAGTGTTGGTGACCTGCGCGCAGGCTTCCAGATGCGGCGTGCCGCCACCGCGCGTCACGCGCTGGGTGACGGCGCCGAGCGCGCCATCGGTGCGCCCGCCGGGATAGAGCATCGATCCGAACCGGGAATTGACCGCTTTGTAATAGGCGCCCGCCCCGACCCGGCAGGCGGCGTTCTGCGCGCGGGCCTTGCTGACCGGATAGTCGCGGTCGCAGGCGTCGCGCATGTCGGTCAGGAAATCGGCGTCGCACCGCCCCTGATCGAGCGCGCCGGAGCGATAGCAGGCATCATGGAATTTGCAGGCCTCCAGGAAGGGGCCGTTGGGGACGATATGGTCGAGAAGGTCGCGCCCGCCGCAGGCGTCCAGCGGCTGCTGGGCACTGAGGATGGAGGCGCTGATGAGGGCGTCGTCGCGCGCGCGGGGCTCTGCCATCGCTGCCGGAACAGTCAGGCCGAGGAGAAACACGAAAGCAGCCACCACGCGCGTCATGGGAAAATCGTTCGGGGAACGTTGCGGCAATTTGAAGGCAGGTCTTGCCGACCCGGCTTTTCCGGGTCTATGGCGCTTGCCCATGACCGACGATTTCAACCGCTATCAGACCACAGAGCTCCCGCCCGGCTATACCCAGCTGGCCTGGCATCGCGGATTTGGCCGCCAGATCGGCCCGCTGTTCGAGAAGCGCGAAGACGGCACGCTGATGCGCGCCTTCCGGGTGGAGGAATACCACACCAATGGCATGATGAATGCCCATGGCGGGATGCTGATGACCTTCGCCGACATGGCCTGGGGCGCCGCTGTGGAGAAGGATGACGATACCTGGTGGGTGACCGTGCGCCTGATGTGCGATTTCGTTTCCGGCGCGCCGCTGGGCAGCTTTGTCGAGGGCAAGGGCGTGATCGTCGGCCGGCAGGAGGACGTGTTCACCGTCGAGGGCCGCATCTGGACGGGCGACAAGCTGCTGATGCGCGGCACCGGCATCTTCAAGGTCATCCCCCGCCGGGAAGAGGGAAAGCCCTTCGTCAGGACCACAGCGGGCGCCTGACAAAGGGCGTTCTTCAAGGCAGCGCGGTCAGCTGCCTGCGTGAGGCTTTTCGGCGCTTGTCTTCCACAGCGAGAAAAGGATCGCCCCGCCCAGCAGCGCGATGGTCAGCATCAGCGACCAGTGCGGCTCAAGATAGGGCACAAGGTGGAGTTCCTTATAGAGCAGGAAGTTCCAGAAGATCTTGATACCGATCAGGACCAGCACGGCGGCCAGGCCGTATTTGAGGTATTTGAACCGCTCCACCGCCGCTGACAGCATGAAATACATCGAGCGCAGGCCGAGGATGGCGAAGATGTTGGACGTGTAGACGATGAACGGGTCGCGGGTGACGGCGAA
The DNA here is from genome assembly GCA_002841155.1 of Alphaproteobacteria bacterium HGW-Alphaproteobacteria-18. Taxonomy (GTDB): domain Bacteria; phylum Pseudomonadota; class Alphaproteobacteria; order Caulobacterales; family Hyphomonadaceae; genus Hyphomonas. The sequence continues at coordinate 123,192 of PHEH01000010.1, read as the reverse complement.
GATGGCGGGCACCGAGTCCACCGCAAAGATGATGTCGACCGTCTCGACCATGAACAGCGCCAGCAGCAGCGGCGTGGCATAGCGGGTCATCTTGCCGGTATCGGGATTGATCTTCCGGATGAAGAAATTGTGGTTGGTGATCTCGTCGGTCACCCGCAGGCGCTTCTTCAGGAAACGGAAGATCGGGTTCTTCTCCAAATCCAGCTCTTCCTCTTCGGGGCCTCCGCCGGGGACCAGCATCTTGCCGCCGGTATAGAGCAGGAAGGCCGCGAAGATGAACAATACCCAGGTGAACTCGTTGACCACCGCCGCGCCGAGCGAGATGAAAATCCCCCGGAACACGATGGCGCCCAGGATGCCCCAGAACAGCACGCGGTGCTGATATTCGCGGGGCACGGCAAAGAAGGTGAACACCATGCCGATGACGAAGATGTTGTCGAAGGCGAGGGCGGTTTCCAGAAGATAGCCGGTGGCGAACTGCACCGCCGCCTGCTGGTTGAGATTTTCCGGATTGTTGTAGAATTGCGGGTCCGGCTCGTAGCCGAAATAGATGTAGAAGCCGAAGGCGACAGCGAGGGAGGCAAAGCTCGCCCACATGATCGCGCTCTTTTTCGGGGAGACGACCTCGTCCTTCTTGTTGAGCAGGCCAAGATCGACCCAGAGCAGGAAACAGATCAGCGAGAGGAAAGCGGCCCACAGCCATAAGGGCTGCGCCGCATATTCCACGGTCAGGAAGTCAGGCATGATTTGGGGTGCCGTCAAAGCAGTGCGCCGCGTCCGCGCGTGTTGCTTCAAGGTTCCGACATCGCATTTGCCGCCGCAAACGCCAGAGGGGCCCGGACCCGGTTGACGCCGCGCAGGGTAGATCAAGCGCGGGCGCCGTCAACCCTGCGCGCGCGGCTGCCCCTCAGACCCAGAGGCTGAGAAGGCCTGCCAGCGCGCAAGCCAGGACAACCAGAACAATGTTGGCCTTGTAGCGGATGAGGGCAATGGCGGCGCCCGCCGCGATGGCGATGGCCAGCAGATCCGGCCGGGCAGGATCAGGCAAAGCCAGGGTGCCGCCCCAGGGGAGGGATGTGCTGATCCCGCCGCGAAACAGCACCGCCATCCCGAACACCACGGCCACCTTGGCGATGATGCCGAATACGGCGGCCGTCACCGCCTGCAACATGCCGGCTGCCATCCGGCTGCGGCGCAGGCCCTCCGAAAAGGGGGCGCCGGCAAAAATCCAGACAAAGGAGGGCGCGAACGTACACCAGCTGGCCATCAGGGCAGCGGCCGCTGCCAGCCACAACCCGCCGCCGTCTGCCTGCCAGCCGGCCATGAAGCCGACGAACTGGTTGACCAGCACCAGCGGTCCCGGCGTCGTTTCGGCCAGGCCGAGGCCATCGATCATCTGCGGCGCGGTAAGCCAGCCTTCGGCCTCCACCGCCTGCTGCTGCAGATAGGCGAGCACGGTGTAGGCCCCGCCAAAGGTCAGCACCGCCAGTTTGGAGAAGAAGACGCCGACCCTGGTGAGCACATGATCCGGGCCAAGCAGCAGCGCGGCGGTAATCAGCGGGGCAAACCAGAGCGCGCCCCAGCATGCCGCTGCCCGCAGGGCTTTGGCGCCGCTGGCCTTTTCAGAAGGGACGGGCGGGGACGCAGAAAGAGGTCTTGCTTGCGCGAAGCTGCGCGCGAAGCCCAGGGCGGCGGCAAGGCCGATCACCAGCGGAAAGGGCAGCTGTAACAGGAACAGCGCAAGGAAGGCCGCCGCAGCGAGGGCGACATCCTGCGGGCCCTTGAGCGCGCGCCGGCCAACCTTCACCAGCGCCTCGGCAATGAAACCGATCACCGCCGCCTTCACGCCATAGAAGAGGGCCGCCACGAGCGGCAGCGTGCCCCAGGCGGCATAGAGCCAGGTGAGGCCGAAGACGATCAGCGCGCCCGGCACCACGAAGAGAAGCCCGGCGATCACCCCGCCGGCGAGGCCATTGAGTCGCCAGCCGGCATAGGTGGCCAGCTGCTGGGCTTCCGGGCCGGGCAGCAGCATGCAGTAATTGAGGGCGTGGAGATATTCCGCCTCGCTGATCCAGCCTTTTTCCTCGACGAAGATGCGGTGCATCAGGGCGATCTGCCCGGCCGGGCCGCCAAAGCCGAGACAGCCGACGCGGAAGCTCGCCGAGGCAAGGTCTTTCAGGCCGGGCGCGGGGGATGCCAGATCGGTCATGCAGGCCTCATCGTACAGAAGCCCTATTTGGCACAAGTCAGGAAATCTTGCGCCTTTGTTGACTTTGCCTGCCTGCCTGCGTATCGGCGGGCGCAATGAACACCGCGCTGCACCCCCATCATCATCACGCATGACGCGCCGAAGAGGCGCGAACCGGTCCGGCTGCGCCCTCTGACAAGTGTTCCCCCAAGAACCGATCCAGATGAGGCAGGCCGCCCAAGGTCCGCGTCTCTGAGGCCGTTGTGCCGCCTTTCCAACCCGGGCGCCTGCGTTTATGCGGGGCCCCAGATAGCCAAACCGTTCGCCAATACGGGCGCAAACAGGATCTGAGAACGACCATGAGCGACAAGGAAAACCAGCCTCTTACCGGCAAGGATCTCGCCCGGAGGCCGCGCGGCTTTCCCGACAAGCGCGAGGCGCTGATCCATGCCCAGGCGCGGCTCGTGGAGACGGTGACCGGTGTTTACCGTCAATGGGGCTTTGAGGCGCTGGAGACGAGCGCGTTTGAATATGCCGACGCGCTGGGTAAATTCCTGCCCGATGCCGACCGGCCGAATGCCGGGGTGTTTTCCCTTCAGGATGATGATGAGCAGTGGATGGCGCTGCGCTATGACCTGACCGCGCCGCTTGCCCGCTTCGTGGCCGAGCAGGGGCAGGGCCTTGGCCGCCCCTTCCGCCGTTACGCCGCCGGCCCGGTCTGGCGCAATGAAAAGCCCGGCCCCGGGCGTTTCCGCGAATTCTGGCAGTGCGACGCCGATACGGTCGGCGCGCCCGGCTTTCACGCCGATGCCGAGATGATCGCGATGGGGGCTGAAGCCCTGCGCGCCATCGGCATGAAGCCCGGCGAGTTTGTCATCCGCGTCAACACGCGGCGCCTGCTGAACGGCGTGCTCGACGGCGTGGGCGCGACAGGGGCAGACATCCGCCTCGCCATCCTGCGCGCCCTCGACAAGCTTGACCGGCTGGGCGCCTCCGGCGTTGCCGATCTTCTCGGCGCAGGCCGCAAGGATGACAGCGGAGACTTCACCAAGGGCGCAGGGCTCGGGCCGGAAGAAATCAAGCGCGTCCTCGCCTTTGCCGAGGCCGGCGCGGACACGCGCGCCATGACGCTCGCCAATCTCGCCAAGGCCACCGGCAGCACCGAAGAAGGCAAGGCGGGGCTGGCGGAGCTGGAGGCCATCGCGCTGGCGCTCGAAGCGCTCGGCGCGCCTGAAGATGACGTGAAGATTGATCCTTCCGTAGTCAGAGGGCTTGAATATTATACCGGCCCGGTGTTTGAGGCAGAGCTGCTGCGCGAAGTGACCGGGGACGACGGCAAGACCTATCGCATCGGCTCCATCGGCGGGGGCGGGCGGTATGATGATCTTGTCGCGCGCTTTACCGGCGAGACCGTGCCCGCGACGGGCTTCTCCATCGGCATCTCGCGGCTCGCCGCCGCGCTCGCCATCATGGGCGAGGGCGGAAAGCTCGACGGGCCGGTTGTGGTGCTCAATCTGGACAAGGACAATCCGGGCGTTGCGCTTGGTCTTGCCGCAGAGCTTCGCCGGGGCGGCATCCGCGCGGAGGCCTATATGGGCGCCTCGGGCATGCGCCCGCAGATGAAATATGCTGACCGGCGCAATTCGCCGGCCGTTATCATTGTGGGCGGCGATGAAATCGAGAAGGGCACGGTCACGATCAAGGATCTCGAGATCGGCGCGCAGAAGGCCAAAGCGATTTCCTCCAATGAGGAATACCGTGAAGCCCGCCCCGGCCAGATCGAAGTGCCTCGCGCCGGCATGATCAAGGCGGTGCGCGCCATCGTTGAGGCGCAGCGATGAAACATGACGCCCTCGTCGCCGTTGCCCGGGCTGTGTTCGAAGCATCGGGCGGCACGCCGATTGATCCTGATTATGTTCTGCCAGCGGATATTCCGCTGGAGCTTTCGGGCGAAGCGGTGCGCGCGCGGCTTTGTCTGTTTGCAGACCATCGCGGCGCCGAAATGGTCATGCGGCCAGACCTGACGCTGCCTGTGGCGCAGCGCGAGGCAGCCCGCCGGGAAGCTGGGGAGGGCGGGGCGAAGACCTACACCTACGCCGCCCGCGCCTTCCGCCTGCCGGTCGCCCCGGACGACCAGCTTGAGTTTACGCAGGTGGGTCTGGAACGCTTCGGCTATGACGCCGGACCCGAGGCGGACGCAGAGCTTTTCGCGCTCATCCACCGCGCGGTGGAGGCCTGCGGCGTTCAGCCTTCGGGCGTCATCATGGGCGACCTTGCGATCTTTCCCGCTTTCATCGACGCGCTCGGACTGCCCGCCGTGACGGGGGATCTGCTGAAGCGGGCCTTCCGTCAGGAAGGCGGCGTGCGCGCGGTGCTCGATGCGGCGGCCCGCCCGCTGGAGGCTGACATTGCCGCCGTGCTGGAGGCAGATGATCCGGCGGCGGCGCTTTCAGGCCTGCTCTCTGCGCGCAATATTCCGCTGGCAGGCGGGCGCAGCCTGCCGGAAATCATCGAAGGCCTTCAGGCCCGCAAGGCTGCCATTGAAGCGGGCGGCCTCAGCCAGGTCGCGCGCGCCGCGCTGCTCGCCCTGCGCGAGATTGACTGTCCGCTCACGGACGCTGCCAGCGCGCTCACCGCGCTGGTGAAAACACATGGGCTGGAGGGCGCCGGGCCTGCCATCGCCGCGCTAGGCGCGCGGGCGGACGCGGTGCTCGCCCGCGTGCCGGCCGCCATGAAGACAGCCCGCTTCCGCACTGGCTTTGGCCGCCGCTTCACCTATTATGACGGCTTTGTTTTTGAAATTCTGGCGCCGGGGCTGGCGCTGACCCAGCCGGTGGCGGCCGGCGGGCGGTATGACGGGCTGATTTCCGGACTGTCGAACAGGCGCGCTTCGGCCACGGGCGTGGGCGGGGTTGTGCGGCCCGACAGGATGGTGCGTGTGCGGAGAGATGTATCATGAGCCGGATAACCATTGCCATTCCCTCCAAGGGGCGCCTCAAGGAACAGACTGAAGACTGGCTCGCCAGCATCGGCCACACGGTGCGCCAGATCGGCGGGGAGCGCGGCTATACGGCCGAGATCGAGGGGCTGGACGCTGAAGTGCGTCTCCTCTCGGCCAGCGAGATTGCCCACGGCCTGATCGAAGGCAGCCTGCATCTCGGCGTGACCGGGGAAGACCTGCTGCATGATCAGTCCCCGGAGGGGCTTGGCGATTTTGAAGTCCTGAAACGTCTCGGCTTTGGCGGGGCGGATGTCGTGGTTGCCGTGCCCCAGGCCTGGTTTGACGTCGATACGATGGCAGACCTTGAAGCGGCCGGCGCGGCCTTCCGCAAGGCCCATCACCGGCGCCTGCGGGTCGCCACCAAATACCTGCGCATCACCCGGCGCTATTTCGCGCAGAAATCGGTCGGGGAATACCGCCTCGTCGAAAGCGCAGGCGCCACCGAGGCCGCCCCGGCCACCGGCACGGCAGACGTTATCGTCGACATCACCACCACAGGCGCCACCCTGCGCGCCAACGGGCTGAAAGTTCTCGATGATGGGGTGATCCTGCAAAGCCAGGCATCGCTGACCCGCTCGGTCCGGGCGCCGTGGAGCGAGGAGGCGAACGCTATCGTAGAGTTACTTATGCGTCAGCCCCGCGCAGGGACAAAACGCCCTATTTAAATTTTTTTTGGACACATTCTTGACACATCGCAGAAAACATTGCCGTATGGGTAGGCAAGTTTCTGGGAGGAAACGCTGCAAACGGTGGAGGGGCGTAGCGACCGGGGACGGTGCTGCGCCCCTTTTTCATTTCAGGGTCAGTTTCAGACATTCGGAGAGAGAAACCGGGACCAGCCTGCGCGGTGGTTCAGGGGGAGTCGAGGGGCGTTGTCACCGCGCCGCCGATCCCGGCTTCACGAATAACAATATGTAGTTATCGATAAACGTCAACAGATTTTATCGTTTTTCGATTAAATCCTTGTAATCCGGGCGCCATTATTGACTCCCCCTCCGGACCGCCCCATGCGTGGCGCCACAAAATCCCCGATCGCGACGTCAACTCAGGAGTCCCCGATGGAAGATCCCCGCCAGCACATCCTTCCCGTTTACCGCCCGCCGGAGGAAGTGTTCGTGCAAGGCGAGGGCGCCTACCTCTTCACAGAGGATGGGCGACGTTATCTGGACTTCATTGCCGGCATCGCGGTGACCGCGCTTGGCCACGCCCATCCGGCGCTGGTTGACGTCCTGCGCGACCAGGCCGGCAAGCTCTGGCACACCTCCAACATGTTCCGCGTGAAGGGGCAGGAGGAACTCGCTGACAAGATCTGCCGCGATACCTTCGCTGACCGCGTTTTCTTCACCAATTCGGGCACCGAGGCGGTCGAATGCGCCATTAAGGCGGCCCGCAAGTATCATTGGTCGAAGGACCAGCCTGAGCGCATCGACATCATCACCTTCACCGGCGCCTTCCATGGCCGCTCAATCGGGGCGATCAATGCGGGCGGTAACCCGAAATATCTCGAAGGCTTCGGGCCCAAACTGCCGGGTTTTGTGCATCTTGAATGGGGCGACCATGAAGCCCTGAAGAAAGCGGCGGCCGAGCCGACTGCGGCAGCTATCTTCGTTGAGGTCGTCCAGGGCGAAGGCGGTGTGCGCGCCATGCCTGAACAATGCGTCAAGGGCCTGCGCGAGCTGTGCGACCAGTACGGCCTCATCCTGATCTTTGATGAGGTCCAATGCGGCATGGGCCGCACCGGCAAGCTTTGGGGCTATCAGTGGGTGGCGGATGTGGAGCCCGATATCGTCTGCGCCGCCAAGGGTATCGGCGGGGGCTTCCCTTTCGGCGCCTGCCTGATGACCGAGGCCGTCGGCGCGCCGATGCAGCCGGGCAGCCATGGCTCGACCTATGGCGGCAATCCGCTGGCTATGGCGGTCGGCAATGCGGTCTGGGACATCATCTCGAATGAGGAGTTCCTGGCCAATGTCCGCCGGGTTTCGGGCACGTTGCAGCAGGGGCTGAAAAGCCTTGCCGACAGTCATCCCGACAAGGTCGAAGCGGTCACCGGCAAGGGGCTTCTGACAGGTCTGCGTCTCAAGGCGGACCCGAAAAACCTGCAAGGGATTTGCCGCGATGAAGGGCTTCTGGTGGGGGTTGCCGGCAACAATGTCCTGCGCCTCGCCCCGCCGCTGATCATCGATGACGCCCAGGTGCGCGACGCCATCGGCATGATCGACGCCGCCCTGACGGAGTGGACGCCGGGCTGAGGCGCTGCCCTAGATCAGAGGGCTGATTCCTGGAATCAGCCCTCTGATCCAGAGTTTCTTGTTGGTCGCGGTGTGTTCCCGAAAACCGGGGCCACTTTTCGGCACGCCGCTCTAAGCCGCTGCTGGCCACACCCTGTCACGAAGTTTGATGGAGCATCCGCCTTTTGGGTGTTCACCGGCCCGCTCCGGTTGATAGAGTGCGCCGCAGGCAAACGGCGGCAAACGCCAGAAGATGCCAGAAAACGGCAGCGGGGGGCGCGCAGCAATGGACCGTGTGGATGATTTCGAGCAGGCCACCCGGCTTGAGAAGCTGGATGATCGCCGCTGGACCGCGCCGCTGCGCGAGGACTGGGCCCTGTGGGGGCCGGCGGGCGGTTACATCGCTGCGCTGGCCCTGCGCGCGGCCGGGGAGGCGACCGCTTTCCCACGGCCTGCCAGCCTGACCTGCCATTTCCTGCGCCCCGGCAGTTTCGGCCCGGCAGACCTGCAGGTCGAAAGCCTGCGCGCCGGCCGGCGCAGTGAGCTTCTGAGGGTTGACCTGCAACAGGCAGGCAAAACCCTCCTGACCACCCTGGTCTGGGCTGTGCCGGAAGCTGTGCCCGGAATTGAACATGACGCCGCGCGGCTCACCGGCCTGCCCGCGCCGGACTCCCTGAAGACCTATGATCAGCTCTACCCGGACGAGCGCCTCCATCCCTTCTTCCACCGCTTTGACCAGCGCCCCCTCAAGGGCATGCCGCGGGCAGGGGATGGGCCGCGCGACCCGGAGCTGACCGGCTTCTACCGCTTCACCCCCACCGCCACGGCATCCGATCCCTTCGTGGACGCGGGCCGTATTCTCCTGCTGCTCGATACGTTCGGCTGGCTTGCCCAGTATCCGGCCCATCCGGAGGACAATCCCTCGCCCTGGGTCGCGCCGAACATCGACTATCACTACCGCTTCCACCGCCTCACCTCGCAGGCCGACTGGCTGCACATGCGTGTCCGGGCGCCGATTGCCGAAGGTGGCCTGATGGCCACCGATGGGGAAATCCACGACCAGGAAGGCCGCCTCCTCGCCAGCGGCGCATCCCAGCTCATGTGCCTGCCCCGCGCGCCGGGATAGGCGACCCCTGACGGACCCCGTAGATGCCAGCGCTGTCGAACACCTACTTCGTCCTCACCGGCGGGCCCGGCTCGGGCAAGACAACGCTGCTCGAATGTCTCCGCGCGCAGGGGATGAGCGTCATGCCCGAGGCGGGCCGGGCGATCATTCAGGCGCAGAGCGCAATTGATGGCCCGGCTGTGCCCTGGGGCGACCGGGCGCTTTACGCCGAGCTGATGCTGAGCTGGGAGCTGCGCGCCTATGCGGCGGCGGCAGGCCTTCCCGGCCCGATTCTGTTTGACCGCGGCCTGCCCGATATTGTCGGTTATCTGACGCTTGAGGGGTTGGCGGTGCCCGCGCATATCCGGCGCGCTGCCCGGGACTATCGCTACAATGCCACGGTCTTCATCGCCCCGCCCTGGCGCGAAATCTTCCATCAGGATGCCGAGCGGCGGCAGGATTTCAAAACAGCTGAGCTAACTTATGAGGCAATGCTTCGTGTCTATACGGGTCTTGGATACCGGATGCTGGAGCTTCCCCGCGCTCCAATCCAGGATCGTGCAGATTTTGTAAGCGCTCACATCACTGCTCTGATGGGTGCTTAAGCATTGAATTTGCTGCAAAAGAAAAAGGGACAGGCAGAGAGAGCAGCGCCTGTCCCTTTGTTTACGCGCGTGCGTTCCCCCACACTCGCTAAACATGCCTAACAAATCTGAGCAGGGCTCGCGTCCGTGTTGCTACCTATATTTTACCCCTAGATACCCAATTTTCAGCTTTAATGCGTCCGGCCAGCGGCTAAGCTTACGTTTCCTGTTGTGTGAACGCGGGTTCAGCGGGTTTGGAGGGGGGCAGTTTTTTGCTGATTGAGCGGGAACGAGAGCTAGGCCAGCTGGCTGCGCTGACCCGTCTGGCGGGCTGCGGGCAAGGCAGTGTGGCTCTGATTTGCGGCGAAGCGGGGATCGGCAAGACATCGCTGATCCACAACCTGCTCGGTACCCTGCCGCGGGGCTGGCGCGCCGCAGCGGGCGGGTGCGATGCACTTTTCACGCCCCGGCCGCTCGGGCCGGTGCGCGATATGGCGGAGATGCTGGGGCCAAAGGTTCGGGCGCTGCTCGACAAGGGGGACCGCCAGCAGCTGTTTGAGACGATATTGGAAACGATCAGCCGGTCGAACAGCCCGATGATCATGGTCTGGGAAGATATGCACTGGGCCGACCATGCCACGCTCGATCTGCTGCGCTATCTCGGCCGCCGAATTGCTTTCTTGCCGCTGCTCCTGGTGCTGACCTATCGCGATGATGAAATCGATGAGCAGCACCCGCTCAGCCGGGTTCTGGAGGAGTTACCGTCTGGCGCGCGGGAAGCTGTGCCCCTGCGGCGTCTGTCGCCCAAGGCGGTCAGTGCCCTGGCGCGCAAGGCCAACCTGCCGGGAGACTGGCTGTATCAGAAAACACGCGGCAATCCTTTTCAGGTGACCGAGATGCTGGCTGCCGGTCAGGGCGTGGCAGATACTCTGCCTGCTTCGGTCCGTGAGGCGGTCACCGTCCGGCAGGGCAGTCTGCCTGGCGGCGCAAGGGAGCTTCTGGAGCTTATCAGCGTCATCCCGGCGGCGGTTCCGCCCGCGCTCGTCTTCCAGCTTGGCGGGGGGGAGGCTGCCCTGCTGGCCGAAGACCTGACCAGCAGCGGCATCCTCCAGGTCTCTGCGGCCGGCGACATCCGCTTCCGGCACGAGATCGCACGGATCGCCACGCTGGAGCGTATCCCCGCAAAGGTGCGCCGCGACCATCATGCCCGCATTCTTGAAGCCTTGCAGGCGCTTGGCCCCGATGCCCCGCTTGACCAGATGGTGCACCATGCTGCCGGGGCGCTCGACGGGGCTGCGGTTCTGGCCATTGCGCCGGACGCAGCGGACCGGGCTGCGGCAAACGGCGCTCACCGCGAGGCGGCTGGCCACCTGGGAACTGCGCTGCGCTTCATCGAGGAAGCAGACCCCGAAACCGCCGCGATCCTGAATGAACGCTGGGCGTATGAAAACGCGCTGGCGGCGCGGATTGATGATGAAGTGCTCGACGCGCGCCGTCATGCCATCACGCTCTGGCGGGTTCTGGGCCGGCAGGACAAGGTGGGCGAAAACCTTCGCTGGCTCTCGCGCATGCACTGGTATCGCGGCGAGGCGCCCGAGGCCGCCCGCCTCGCAGACCAGGCGATCCGTGTGCTTGAAAGCATTCCGCCCTCGGCAGAGCAGGCAATGGCCTATTCGCTGCGGTCCCAGCTGCACATGCTGAACGACCAGATGGAGGAGGCGGTTTATTGGGGCGAGCGGGCGCTCGCGCTGGAGACGGATTTCCCGAGCCCGGACCTGCGCGCCCACGCCCTCAACAATATCGGCACGGCTCTGGTATTCCGGGGACGGAGCGAAGGTCTGGCGATGTTGCAGGAAAGCCTTGAGATTTCCCTGGCAGGCAACCTGCATGAACATGCGGCCCGCGCCTATACCAACCTTGCCGAATACGCCGTTGAGTTTCGCCAGTTCGATCTGGCCGAAAAGGTGATCGCCAGCGGCATCGCCTTTGATATCGACCATGATCTGGACGCCTGGACATTCTATCTTTCCGGCCGCCTGGCGCTGCTGCGGATGGAGCAGGGGCGCCTCAAGGACGCCGTGACGATGGCGCGTGCGGTAACAGAACGTGAAAAGCTGACGCTGGTGGTTCGACTGCCGGCCCTTCTGGTTCAGGCAAGGGCCGCGATGCGCCTGGCCGCGCCAGAAGCGCCCCACCTTATGGAACAGGCTTATGCCGACGCGATGGCAACCGACGAATTGCAGCATATCGTGCCGGCGCGCCTCACCCTGGTCGAGCATGCCTGGCTTTCCGGAAATCGGGGGCTGGCGGGAGAGCATCTTGATGCGCTCTTTGCCCTGTCGGAGGGTGATCGCCATCCCTGGAACATTGGCGAGCGCGCCGTTTGGGCGCATCGGCTGGGCCGTAAGATGCCGGACGCTGAGGGGGCGGGCATACCAGAGCCATTCCAGCTTGAGCTGTCTGGCAAGCTCGAACTTGCCGCCGAGGCATGGCGCGCCATCGGCATGCCCTATGCGGCCGCATTGGTCAGCATGCAGAGCGATGATGCGGGCCTTCTGGGGCAGGCTGTGCATGATCTTCAGGCGATGGGGGCAGAGGCGGGCGCAGCCTATGCCCGCCGCCGCGCTGCAGAAGTTGGGGGTACGGGCCGTCTGCCGCGTCCGCGCCGGGGCACTTACAGTGCGGCGCGCGAACACCCCCTGGGGCTTACCCGGCGCGAGCAGGATGTGCTGCGCCTCATCGTTCGGGGATGCTCCAATCGTGAGATTTCCGAGGAGCTCGGCCGGTCCCCGCGTACGGTGGAGCATCATGTTTCCGCTGTGCTTTCCAAGCTGAACGCCCAGAACCGGATGGCCGTCATGCTGCGCGTTCAGAATGACCCCTGGCTCCTGGGAAACGCCTGATCATTTCGGGCAGATGGCGGGGGCGGGCGTTCCTGCAAAGCGTGCCCGCGTCCAGCTGATCAGCACCGGAGCCGTGGGCGCGTCCGGCGCTATGATCGACATGTGATCAAGCCTGTCGAACTGCTGATAGTCGATGGTTTCGCCCGCCGCGCACCGGTCGCGCGCATAGCTTGCCTGCACCTTTGCGCTGACAAGCTCATCGCGCTTCCCCTGAAGAATGAGAACGGGCGCGCCGAACTTCCGGTTGGGGATGTTTTCTGCCAGCCGCTTGCGAAAGGCGATGCCGGTCTCGCCGCCCCGGAAGATGGAGCTGTCGATGAACCGGTCTGAGAGCAGGGCCGCCACACTGGGCCGGGCGCCGGAGAAGCAGCGTTTTGATATTTCCTCTGCCTGCCAACGCGCCTCGGGCCGCACGATGCCCGTGAAATAGAGGTCGGGATATGTATCTGCGTAGGCGCGTGCCACATAGGATGAGTAGATCCTGCCTGTGGGGGTTGCCTCTATACCCGCCAGGATTGCGGGAAGATCTGTTATCGGAGCAATTGCGGCAATGCCCTTTATCTGGAGTTCCGGGGCGTAGCTGCGTGCCTTGATCCCGCTCCACAGCGCCGCGTGGCCACCTTGAGAATGCCCCCAGATGACCGTCTCCAGCGACAGGGTGAGCTCCGTCAGGTCATGGGCGGCGCGCACGGAGTCAAGCACGGAGCGTGCTTCACCCTCACCGATCAGATAGGGGTGAGGGCCGTTTGTGGTCAGCCCGGCATAGTCGCTGGCGATAAGCACCCAGCCTTCTTCCAGCAGCTCTGGAAGGGCAGGAATGTGTGCATAGGGATCGCCTCGCATTGAGGCCCCGCAGCCTGGGGCAGTGCCGGATGTGCCGTGCGCCCAGGTGATCACGCGCCGCGGGCTGCTATCTTCCTCACTGTTCTTCCAGATGACAATGGCGGTCGCGGTCGCAGGCACGCCCCCGTTCAGGGTTGTCGTGTAGAGGATGCGCCTGGCGCTCGCGCCTTTGGGCAGGCCGGGCTTGTAGGCTTGGGATGAGAGGAGGTGTCCAGGCGGTGTTCCGGCGGGAGCATCCGCCCTGAAGAACTTTCCGGGCGTAGGGGGGTACGACCAGATCCACACGCCAATCATGATTAACAGGACAAGGAGTATCAGAGCCCCGACAACATTGCGCGTGAGTCTTACCCATGCCGGCATTGTCTGTCCCCCATGACCCCTCTGCGAAGGATCATGAGTGATGCTACCAGAACGTATCCCTTCCTGCCAGCGCCGCCTTGAGAGAACGCCGCTGGCAGAAGGCCCCGGCGCGCGCTAGTTTGCCTTCATGAAACTCACCGCCGCCTGTATCCAGATGCGCTCGGGCACCGAGCCTGCCGAAAACCTTGCCACCGCCACTGCGCTCATCCGGCAGGCTGCCGGGCAGGGGGCCGGCTTCATCGCGACGCCGGAGATGACAAACCTGCTCGACATCCGCCCCGGCATGGCCCGCCCGAAAGTGCGCACGGAGGCGGCCGACGAAAGCCTGCCGGCCTTCTGCGCGCTCGCGGCCGAGCTGCGCGTCACGCTCCTCATCGGCTCGCTCGCCATCGCCCTGGATGACGGCGCCGATGACCGGTTTGCCAATCGCTCTTTCCTGATCGGGCCCGACGGTGAGATCATCGCGCGCTATGACAAGATCCATATGTTCGATGTCGAGGTTGGCGATGGCCAGACCTATCGCGAAAGCCGCGCCTATCGCCCGGGGGAAACGGCCGTGCTCGCCAAGGCGCCCTTTGGAAAGCTCGGCCTCACCATCTGCTATGATGTGCACTTTCCGCATCTCCACCGGGCGCTGGCCAAGGCGGGCGCCGATATTCTGACGATCCCCGCCGCCTTCACGCGCGTTACCGGGCAGGCCCACTGGCACATCCTCGTCCGCGCCCGCGCCATTGAAACCGGCTGTTTCGTCATCGCCCCCGCCCAGGCCGGCAAACACGAAGACGGCCGCGAAACCTTCGGGCATTCCCTCATCATTTCTCCGTGGGGAGACATCCTCGCCGAAGGCAGCGCGGACGCGCCCGGCATCGTGATGGCGGAGATTGATCTGGAGGAGGTCGCCAAAGCACGGGCCCGCATCCCGTCCCTCAGTAATGATCAGGTGTTCCGTATAGAGAATTTCGGTCTCTAAAAACGCCCGCTACACCCGCAACACTCATCCTGAGCGAAGTCGAAGGATGTGCCAAGCAGCGCTCAGCCAGCCCCGGCTCGTCCTTCGACTTCGCTCAGGATGAGCCGTTCTCTAGGGTGGCGGGGAAACCTAACGCCCCAGCCGCCGGCGGAATTCACCATAGCCAAAGTCCGAGACCTGCTCCAGGCGCCCGTCTTCCCAGCGGATGGCGAGGTTGGCGAGCGGGGTGCCGTTGAAGGTGTTGGTCTTGACGAAGCTGTAATGCATCTGGTCGGTGAAGATTATTCTGTCGCCCGGCGCCAGCGGCTTCTCGAAGGAATAATCCCCGATCACATCGCCCGTCATGCAGGTCTTGCCGCCGAAACGATATGTATGCGGAAGCTCGTCCGGCATCCCCGCGCCGATCACATCGGGGCGGTAGGGCACTTCCAGAACATCCGGCATATGCGTGGAGGCCGAGGCGTCTAGGATGGCGAGGTCCATCTCGTTCCAGTGCAGCGCCAGAACGGTCGAGTGCAACTCGCCGGTATTGACCACCAGCCCCGCGCCGGGTTCCAGGATCACCTCGATCCCGAACCGTGCCTTGAATGCCTTGATCGCCGCAATCAGCGCATCGACATCATAGCCCGGCTTGTTGAGGAAATGCCCGCCGCCGAAATTCACCGCAGAGACCTGCTGCAGATATGGCCCGAACTGTTCGGACACGTACTCAATCAGGCCAACGGAGCCCTCGTGCAGGCTTTCGCACAGCGCGTGAACATGGAAAATATCGACGCCCGACCAGTTCACCTGCGCAAGTTTCGAGGGCACTTCGCCAAACCGGCTCGTCGGTGCGGTCGGGTTATAGAGGTCTCCGCCCAGCGTCGCATTGGAATAGCCGGGGTTCACCCGCAGGCCGACATGGCAGCCGGCGTCCCGCGCAATATCCCCAAACCGGCCAAGCTGCTCAGCCGAATTGAAATAGATGTGCTGGGCGACCTTCGTCAGACGGCGGACTTCATCCTCGGTGTAGGCGGGCGAATAGACATGCACCTCCTTGCCGAATTCCTCATGGCCCATGATCGCTTCCTGTTCCCCGGAAGCAGTGGTCCCATCGAGATAGTCCCGCATCATCGGAAAGGCGGCCGGCATCGCAAACGCCTTGGTGGCGAGCAACACCTTGCAGCCAGCCTCTTCCCGCACACGCTGGGCCGTCTCCAGATTCTTCCGCAGGCGGGCGGCGTCGAGGACGAAGCAGGGGGTATTAAGTTGCGCACTGTGCGACATGGCCTGGGAGTCCTTAATTCAGCAGCCGAACGAGTTTAGACGCAATTCTAAACGCTATTATGGTCAGAGTCGCGAGTACTCAGAAATATGTGCTGCTTGAAGCTCGTCTTGTAGGCGTTGTTTGCAATACTCATAAACGAGGTATTCCAGCTTATTGCGTTCGATGAAGGCAGTGCGGTGGGCGTCCGAAATTTCTTGATCGCGCAGCGTAACATTCTCTCTCGGGATCTCGACAGGTTTAAAACCAAGGCGTTTGGCGAATAGGTTTATGGTTGCTTCGAGTTGCTCAGTCGTTCCGACCGCGATGAATTTTTCTTCTATCACGTCCCGGTAATTATCCTTCGTGATCACATCCGGGAAATGGTTCAGAAAATTGGGCTTTGCCGAGGCAATGTGATCTTCCAGACTGCCGGTTGGCACTCTGCTCTGATCTTTCCAGTTCCTGCCAACCCTGCGGATATAGAAATATTCTGAGATCGTCTGCTCAATGGGGTCGCGGACAATGGTAAGATACTGTGTGACAAAATCATACCGGCCTGGAATTCCGAATCCCCTGAGCTGATTGAAGTGGCCGTAGAGACAGACAGCTTGGGTTGCAGATTCAGAATGTCTCAAGTCAAAAACAGGAGGTAGTTCGCCCGTTATGCCATCCGCATAATGACGTATCAGTCCTTTGCCGAACCAGGTGGCGAATATCTTCTGAACAGATGTGCCCGCTGTTTTCGGAATATGGACAAAAATAACCGGCTCGAGCCGCTGGTATTTAATCATCGGTCTCTCCTTTCAAGCCGTTTCTTTGCGGACGATACTTTGGCCACGGCACTCGTTTCGAGAGGCCGCTGATATCAGGTCACCACCTCGAACAGCATATCCTGATCGCCCGGCGCCACATCCACAATCGTCGTCGGCAGGCCGCGCAGCGCCACATCATCCAGGAAGGGCTTGGACGGGAACTCCTCGACGTTGAACACGCCGGGGCCTTTCCAGATGCCCCGGAAGAACATCGCCGCGCCCGACACCGGCGGCACACCGGTCGTGTACGAGACAGCCTGTGCGCCGACTTCCTTGTTGGTTTCGACATGGTCGCAGACGTTATACAGCATCTTGGCGATCTGCTTGCCATCCTTCTTGCCACGGATGATCACGCCGATCGACGTCTTGCCCGTATAGCCCTCGGCCAGCGAGGAGGGCGGGGGCAGCAGGTCGCGCAGGAACTCCATCGGAATGATGTCCATGCCCTTATGCTTGATCGGCTCCAGGCTGATCAGGCCGATGGATTTGAACACTTCCAGATGTTTGATGTAGGCGTCGCCAAAGGTCATCCAGAAGCGGATCTGCTTCAGGCCACGGATGTTCTTCACAAGGCTTTCTTCTTCCTCGTGATAGATGAGGTAGGACGCGCGCGGGCCGACCTCGGGATAATCCACCATCGTCTTGATACTGAGCGCCGGGATCTCGATCCACTCGCCATTCTTCCAGTATTTGCCGTCCTGGGTCACTTCGCGGAGATTGATCTCCGGGTTGAAGTTGGTGGCAAAGGTCTTGCCATGGTCGCCGGCATTGCAGTCCACGATGTCGATATACTCGATCTCGTCGAACAGGTATTCCTGCGCATAGGCGCACCAGATGTTGGAGACGCCGGGGTCAAACCCGCAGCCGAGAATGGCGGTGAGGCCAGCGGCCTTGAACCGCTCCTGATAGGCCCACTGCCAGGAATACTCGAACTTCGCCACTTCGCGCGGCTCATAGTTTGCCGTGTCGAGATAGCTGACGCCGGCCTCAAGGCAGGCATCCATGATCGGCAGGTCCTGATAGGGCAGGGCCATATTGATCACGAGGTCAGGCTTGACCTTCTTGATGAGGGCGACCGTGGCGGCCACGTCATCGGCGTCCACCTGGGCGATCTCGATGGGGGTCACGCACTCCTTGGCGACTTTCTCGCAGCTCGCAATCCGCCGCGAGGCCAGCGTGATGTGCTTGAATGTATCGCGGTCCATCGCGCATTTCTTGGCGACGACAGAGCCTGCCGCGCCGGCGCCGATGATCAGAACATTGTCCATATCTGGGCTAACTCCCGGAAAGGGTTGAAACTATGCGCCTCCCTTAGGGCAGTTTGAACCCGGACGCTAGAAGGGGGGCTAGATAGGAAGCGGCATGCCGTGCCACAATGACAGGCGTGTGACGGGCCAGTCAAAAGGGGGAGTGCCATGATCGCAAAAACACCGGAGGCACCCTATTGGGCCGTCATCTTCACGGCGGTCTTTTCCGGCCGCGAGGAAGCTGAATATGGCGAGACCGCCGCGCGCATGGTGGCGCTGGCCGAAGAGAGCCCAGGCTTTCTCGGCTACGAGTCGGCGCAAGGCGAAGGTGGCCTTGAGATTACGGTGTCCTATTGGGATAGCGAAGAAGCCATCCGCGCCTGGAAGCGCAACACCGAACACCTCGCCGCCCAGAAACGCGGCCGCGAGGCCTTCTATTCGGCCTACACGATCCGCGTTGCGAAGGTGGAGCGCGCCTACAGCTTCTGAGGGGCCGGGTGGGCAGATCAGAACTGCGCGATGGTGTGGAAGAATTCGTCTACAGACATCCACACGGCGCAGGGGGCGCTGGGGCTTGAAGACAGGGTAACGCGTTGTGGCCGGTTCTTGAACTGGTCACGCAGGAAGGCCTCGAACGCCACAGTCAGCCCGGCAGGCGCATGGAGCGTGCTCGCCGGCGTCTTCTGGCGCAGGATACTTATCAAGAAGGCTTCGAGCATCTGGTCGCCGCCATCCTTGCTGCCGAGAAACAGCCCGGCGCACGCCCGCATATTCGGTAGGCAATACTGAACGCAGTCTCCAATTGAGGCAAAATCGCCGTCATCTGACCTCAATTCCGACCACTTTAGATTGCGGCCCGAGAAAAATTGACTTCGCGGAATATTCATGGCGAACCGTCCCATATATTGGGCAGGCTGTGTCTTGCCATCTTTAGCCTTTTAGCGGCAAGGCGGGGAAATACTTCTATCTGGCACATGTCAGAATTACTCCTCATCAGCCCTTGAAACGGCTCAGATGGGGGCTTGTTCCGGTTTCTATTCATTTTAAAATTGAATGTTTTCGGTTGCGTCTTGGGGGCAACACTCGCCGGCAGGATGCTTTATTGCTTCCCGCGCGCGCCGGATCACGCTTATGCTTTCCGCAAGGGCAGTCCCCGAGGCGGCCCTGAAACGACGCGAGCGGCCCAGTCCGGGCCTCCGCGCAAAGGAAGGATACCCAGAATGACCCTTGAAAGTATTCTGATTTTTCTGCTGATCGGCGCGATTGCCGGCTGGCTGGCCGGTCTCATCGTCAAAGGTTTCGGCTTTGGCCTGATCGGCAATATCGTCATCGGCATCATCGGCGCCTTCATCGCCGGATACATCTTTCCGGCCCTGAATGTCAGCCTTGGCACGGGCATCGTCGCAGCCATCATCCACGCGACCATCGGCGCGGTCATCCTGCTCCTGGTCGTCAGGGTCATAAAACGCGCCTGAAGCGCCCTCTTCAGCCCGCCTGGCGTTTGGCCGGGCGGGCCCTTTCCCGGCGACGTGGCTAACAATCACTGGCGATCTCCCGCAAAACGCGCTATGCGGCGCCCTTTCTTTTGCGGGGGCCCCGCCGATGACGATCCGCCACTTCCTCGATATCTGGCCGCTGGAGAGCGCAGAACTCCGCGCGATCCTTGATCAGGCGCACGCCATGAAGAAGGCGCGGCTCGGCTGGCCGAAGGGCAAGATCGACACCGGCGCGCCGCTGGACGGTCACACGCTGGCGATGATCTTCGAGAAATCCTCCACCCGGACGCGCTTTTCCTTCGATATGGCGATGCGCCAGCTTGGCGGCTCCTCGATCACCGCCACCTCCAACGACATGCAGCTCGGCCGCGGGGAAACGGTGGAAGACACCGCCAAGGTGCTCTCCCGCTTCGTTGACGCCGTGATGATCCGCGCCAATGATCATGCCGATGTCGAGGCCTTCGCCGACGCCGCCAGCGTGCCCGTCATCAATGGCCTGACAGACCGCTCCCATCCCTGCCAGATCATGGCAGACCTGATGACGCTGGAAGAAAGCGGGCTCACCCTCAAGGGCGCGCGCCTCGCCTGGGTGGGCGATGGCAACAATGTCTGCGCCAGCTTCATCCATGCCGCCCCGAAATTCGGCTTCTCCCTCGCCATCGGCACGCCAAAGCGCTATGCTCCGGATGAGGACGATCTGGAACTCGCCGCCGAGCTTCAGGGCCGGATCGAGCTTTTCGAGACCGCCGAAGAAGCCGTCGCGGGCGCCGATGTCGTTATCGCGGACACCTTCGTCTCGATGGGCGATGTGGACGCTGAGCGCCGGCTTGAAATCCTCGACCCCTATGCCGTCACCGAGGAGTTGATGCAGCTTGCCGCGGGCGGCGCGAAATTCCTCCACTGCCTCCCGGCCCACCGGGGCGAGGAGGTTGACGCCGAAGTGATCGACGGCCCGGCCAGCCTCGTCTTCGACGAAGCGGAAAACCGCCTCCATGCGCAGAAGGCGATCTTGCGCTGGTGTCTGCAGAAGTAAGCCCTGCGCAGTTCAGGCCCTTGGTGTCGCGATCCTTCAATACGCGGCCACATCATTATGCTCTTCCTTCAGGTGTGAACCCGATAACAGGAGCATCCGGATGATCTTCAGATACACCATTCTCTATGTGGACGATGTGGCCGCCAGCCTCGACTTCTTCATGCGGGCTTTCGGCCTGGAAAAGCGGTTTCTGCATGAGAGCGGAGACTATGGGGAGCTCTCCACCGGCGAAACCCGGCTGGCCTTTTCGTCGAGGGCCCTGATGCGCCAACTCGGCAAGACGCCGGGCGTTCCATCCGCCCACGAACCGGTTTTTGAAATTGCCTTCGAGACGGCGGACGTGCGCGCCGCGCTCGCCCTCGCTCTGGAGGCAGGGGCAACCCTGCTTCAGGATGCACGTGAGGAAGCCTGGGGCCAGACGACCTCCTATGTCGCAGATCCCAACGGCTATGTGGTGGAAATCTGCTCGCCGGTCCAGTTGCCCAGCCCGGGCTGAAGCAGATCGGCCAGCCGGGCGCCGTCCTGGCGCAGGCGCGCGGGCGATGCGCCAAACCACTGGCCAAACGCGCGTGTCATATGGGCCTGGTCGCTGTAACCGGCCGCTGCGGCGATCTCCGCCACCGGGGCGGGACCGGCCAGGGCGATGGCCGCAGCGCGGGCGCGGCCAAGCTGGCGCCAGAAATCCGGGGACGGCAGATTCTGGCTGCGGAAATGCCTCTGAAGCGTCCGCCCGCTCACGCCGGCCTGCCGCGCCACCGCGTTCAGGCCGGCCGAGGGCGCCGCCAGCAGGGAGATGAGAGCGGCCATCTCGGCGGAGCGCTCTGCCGCCGCCAGCAGGACAGGGTCCGGGTCTTCCGGGGTGGCCGCGATAGCGCGCAGCATATCGCTGGAGAGAACCGTACCGGGGCGCAGACGGTATGCCCGGATAGAGGTGTCCTTCGCCACGAGAACCTGCCGGGGGCCGGTATCCCAGTCCGTCAGCAGCGTTTGTGGCGGCCGTCCGGGCGCAGAGACGATCAGGACATCCCGGCAACCATCAGGCAATACCGTTACGGGCGTGTCCTCGCCTGCGTGGAATTCCCATGTCACATGGCTCATGGCGGCGGCATAGGAGAAGGCTTGGGGCTCTGCAATAGGGGGGTGAGGCAGGGGCCACGCCAAGATCGTCCCGCCGGTTGCTGCCCTCATCACATTCCTGCGCGCCCCGCTTGGCGGGAACGGGCGCGCGAATTAGGGTTCGGCCATGCCTGACACACTCCACCCGCCCGCAAAGTTCTCCCATCCGGACATCACCGCCAAGGGAGAGGTTCGCGCCAGCGTCGCCTGGTCGGGCCTGAAAACCCTGTGGCTGAACACCGGCACGCTCTGCAATATCGAATGCGCCAACTGCTACATTGAGAGCAGCCCGAAGAATGACCGGCTGGTCTATCTCACGCTCGCAGACGTTCTGCCCTTCCTCGATGAGCTGACAGAGCCTGTCGAAATCGGCATCACGGGCGGCGAGCCCTTCATGTGCCCGGATATCCTGCCGATCATGGCCGCGGCGCTGGAGCGGGGCCACAGCCTCCTCCTGCTGACCAATGCCATGCGCCCGATGATGCGCCCCCGCGTGCAGGCGGGCCTCATTGATCTTGCCGCAAGATACGCGTCCCGCATGACCCTGCGCGTCTCCCTCGATTCCCATGATGCTGCCCTCAACGACGCGGAAAGGGGAGTGGGCGCCTTCGCCGAAGCCTGCGCCGGGCTCGCCTGGCTTTCGGGGGCGGGCATTCCCCTCGCGCTTGCCGGGCGCCAGTCCCTGCATGAAAGCGAAACGGTCGCCCGCGAGGGCTATCGCGCCCTCATCACCCGTCTGGGTCTTGCCATCGATGCCGATGATCCCCGGCAGCTTGTCCTATTCCCTGAGATGATCGCCCGCGATGATCCCCCGGAAATCACCACCGCCTGCTGGGGCATCCTAAACAAGTCTCCCGACAGCATCATGTGCGCCAGCCAGCGCATGGTGGTCCGTCGCAAGGGCGCGAGCACCCCCCGTGTGCTGGCCTGCACCCTGCTGGTCGATGACCCCGCCTTCGACCTCGGCAACACCCTCGCCGAGGCCACCGCCGCGCCGGTCAAGCTCAACCACCCCTGGTGCGCCAGCTTCTGTGTCCTTGGTGGCGCGAGCTGCTCGGCCTGAGCGCCCCGCGAAACCTCAGGCAAATCAGGCCATTGCGGCCGCCCTCTTGTCCTTAGCCGCCCTCGCTGCCACATGGGGCGCCTTGAGTTTTCCCCAAGCCCGCCCCCATCTGAGCCCGCCCCCCTCTGAGCCCGAAAGGGATATGCCCCATGACCCAGCCCGCTTTCCTGACCGGCGATTTCACCGCCAGCTTCCAGATCCAGGACCGCCCCATCCGGGGGCGCGTTGTCCGTATGGGCCCGGAAAGCCTGACGCCGATCCTGGCGCGCCATGATTATCCCGAAAACCTTGCCCGCATTCTGGGCGAGGCCGTGGCCCTTGCAGCCCTTGTCGGCTCGTCCCTGAAGTTTCAGGGCCGCATCCTCGTTCAGGCAGAGGGCGATGGCCCCGTGCGCATGCTGGTCGGCGAATATACCAGCGGCGGCGGCGTGCGCGGCTATGCCCGGTATGATGAGGCCGCCTGGGCCAATATCGAGCGCCTCAACAAGGGCAAGCCCCCGCATATGCCCCAGCTGTTCGGGCCTTCGGGCCGGCTCGGCCTGATCCTCGTTCACGATAGTCCCGACATCCAGCCCTATCAGGGTATCGTGCCGCTCAACAAAGGCACGCTCGCCCAGTGCGCGGAGGATTATTACGCCATGTCAGAGCAGGTGCCTTCACGCATCCGCCTCTCGGTCGAGCCCATTGAGGGCGGAGACTGGGTCTGTGGCGGCATGATGATCCAGCGGATCGCCGGGGATGAAAACCGCGGCGACACGGCTGAAGCCTGGCGCGAGGCCGAAGTCCTCTTCGGCACGCTCACGCAGGGCGAACTGATCGACCCGGACCTTCCGGTTACGGATCTTCTCTACCGCCTCTTCCACGAACAGGGCGTGGTCCTTGAGGAGAGCCAGATTGTCGACGACCGGTGCACCTGCAATCAGGACCGCCTGTTGCACACCCTGCGCGGCATGCCTGAAGAATCGTTGCGTGACCTCGTCGAGCCCGATGGCACCCTCGCCATCGACTGCCAGTTCTGCGGCCGCCACTATTCGCTCCCCATCGAGAGCGTCACCGGCCCCGTGAACTGACCGGGCGAGGCCGGAAAAGAACAGGGGCGGGACCGGAAACCGGTTCCGCCCCTTTTTTGTTTTGGCGGAAGCGCCGTTGGAGTTTTGTTGGAGCTTCGTTGGAGTTTTTGGACAGAAACTCCAACGGCGCAGCAAGCCGATAGCGCCCCCACCCCAACCCTCCCCGCCAGCGGGGAGGGGGCACGTCGCCCTCCGTGAAAACGCAAGCTCTCCCCACGCACCACAGGTCCCCTCCCCATGGCTATGGGGAGGGATAGGGTGGGGCACCTCTCAGCAAAAGCCCGCCCTATCCACCAAAATCCCCCCCAAACCTGTAGCACCTGTGCGATTTCCAGAAATCTCATCCACCCCCTCCGCAGGCGGAGCTATACTCCCTCCCATGACACCCCAGATCGCCCGCCTCTATACCCATGTATTGCCCGTCTTCTGGCCATACCTCTGGCTACAGCTGCGCTGGATCTTCAAACGTCAGGACAAGGAACTCCGTACCCTCCTCATCTCCGTCACGAAATGGGGCCAGGTCCACATCGTCCAGGTCGGCGACCATTGGCGCGCCTACCGGAAACTCGAAGCCGTAAAGCCCGGCTGGGATGATCCCATATGGGAATCCCACCCTCCGCCGGCCAACCCCTCAGCCCCAAACGCGGGTATCCTCCCCTGCGAAGCGGGGGAGGTGGACGCGAAGCGGACGGAGGGGGGAGCCCCAAGCGCCGACACCTCCTAGAAAAGTCCCAAAAATCCGCGCAGCTCCGCGAAGGCGGGCATACGCGCATCCAATAATGCCTGAGCCCCCACCGGCCGCCCCCAAAGGGAGCGCGTTCCGGCCAAAGGCGCTGGCGTTTACTCGCCCTGGTCCATCGCGAGGATGATCTGCGCATAGCCCGTGGCCAGGCGCCCCATATTCTCAACCGAGATGCGTTCATTGGTGCCGTGAAAGCCTGTGAGGTCATCGGGCGACATGATGGCAGGTGCAAAGCGGTAGACGTTCGGGGTGATCGCGCTGGCATAACGCGCGTCCGTTGCCCCCAGTACCAGGCCCGGCGCGGCGGGCGCCCCGCCGGCGGTGGATTCGGCGACGCTCGCCAGCACCGCATAGGCAAGGTTGTCCGTCGGCGAGACAGGCGAGGCGCCCTCACCGCGAATGCCCTGCTGGCCCATATGGATCTCGATACCCTCGATCCCGGCCGTCACCTTGCGCACATGCTCAAGGATATCTTCCTCTGTGTTATTGGGGTGTATACGGAAGTTCACCATCGCGCTGGCCCGCTGGGCGAGTACGTTTTCCTTGGCAGAGCCGGCCAGCATCGTCGGCGCGGTCGTCGTGCGGATCATCGCATTGCCCGCCGCAATCCCGCTCATCTGCTTGTCGATCATGCCTTCAAACAGCCAGAGATTGGCAAAGGCCATCTTTTGCAGGAAGGGCATGTCATTGGCTGCCGAGCGGAAAAGATCAGAGACCGGAGGTTTTGAGAAATCCGCCTTCATCTGGTTGTCGTCGAGCGCCACCACAGCGCGGGCAAGGCGCACGGCGGCCGAGTCACGTGGCGGGGTAGAGGAGTGCCCACCCGCGCCCGTCGCAACGATTTCCAGCGTCAGATAGCCTTTCTCGGCAATCCCGATGAACCCCATCGGCTTGCCTGTCAGCGGGGAGGGATCAACCACCATGAAGCCTTCATCAAGCGCCATTTCCGGCTCGATCCCGCGTGCCTTGAGCAGGGCAATCCCGGCCTCGGCGCCCGATCCGGAGACTTCCTCGTCATGGCCGAACATGAAATAAACCGTGCGTCTGGGCTGAAATCCCGACGCGGCCAGCGCTTCGGCCGCTTCCATCAGCGCCACCAGCGAGCCTTTGTCGTCAATCGTTCCGCGCCCGTAAATATAGCCGTCGATGATCTCGCCCTCGAACGGGCCGCCCGTCCAGTCGCCCTCTGTTCCGATATTTACCGGCACAACATCCTGGTGGGCCATGAGCAGAATCGGTTTCAGCGCGGTGTCAGATCCGGTCCATGTGTAGAGCAGGGTCAGGGTATCTGGAACGAGTTCCTTCTGCATTGCAGCATGCGCAGCCGGATAGGTTTCTTCCAGCCATTCATGCAGCGCATTCCACGGCCCTTCCTGCCCTGGGCGAGGATCGCCGGGGCTGACGGTGATGGTGCGGAACTGGATGGCTTGGGAGAGATTTTGTGCGCCGCGTTCAGACGAAATCGCGGGCGCTTCGGGAAGCGTCACGCGGTTGCCAACCGGTTCGGCGCCATAGCTGGCGGTTCGGAACAGAACAATCGCGACGAGAATGCCGATGATGGCCCCGAGGCCAACCAGAATGTTGCGGATCATGGCGCCGCGTCCCTCCCTTGTGTTTATGGCGCCGCAGTTTGCGTGGCATCGCCGCCACGTCAAGCAACGGCGCGTTTAAAAAAATGACTTGGCCGTCACCTTGGCGCGAGGCAATGTGAGCGCCATGTCCCAATCCAAGCGTTTGTCGTTTCCGCGGGTGCTGGCGTTCGCCTCGCTCAGTATTCCGATTGCCGGGGTTGGCCTCCCGCTCGGGGTCTATCTTGCCCCGCTCTATGCCAATGAAGCGCCCAATGGAGTGGGGCTCGGTCTGGAGTTGACCGGGCTTCTGTTCATGCTGCTCCGCTTCTGGGACATCTTCACCGATCCGATCATGGGCTACATGGTCGATCGCTACCGCACCCCGCTGGGGCGTGTGCGCCACTGGATCATTCTGTGCGTGCCGATCCTCGGTATCTCCACCTTCTTCGTCTACATGCCGCCCATCGGGGCCGGGCCGGTCTACTTCATCGGCTGGATGCTGCTCTTCTATGTCGGCTTCACGCTGTTGCAGACTTCGCGCTCTTCCTGGGTGCCCGCCATCGCCCGCGACTATGACGACCGCTCGCGGCTTTTCCTCTGGCCAGAGATCATCTCGGTCTTCGCCATGCTGCTGCTGCTGGCTGTCCCGCTGATCCTCTCGACGATAGGGGTGGAGGCAGACCGGTTCGGCCAGGTTGCGGTCATGGGCTGGGTGATGATCATTGCCTTGCCGATTGCCGCGGCGCTCGCCTGTTTCTTCGTGCCCGATCCGCCTCTGCGGGGCGAATCCAAACAGGTCGAGAAGTTCGAGCTGCGCCCGCTCCTGCAAGCCATCCGTGGGCCGATGTTCAAGCGGCTCCTGTCGATGGAGCTTCTGGTCTCCACCGCCATTTCGGTAACGGCGGCCAACTTCCTCTTCGTTGCCGAATATGCCTTCGGCGCCAATGATGCGCAAACCAGCCTGACGCTGATGCTGTTCTTCGTGATGGCCATCGTCGCGCTGCCAGGCTGGCTGTGGCTCGCCAAGAAAACCGAGAAACGCACCGCCTATTTTGCCGCCACCACCTTCTCCGGCATCGCCTTCATCGCCTTCATTCCCCTAGCGCCCTACGGCAATTTCACCACCTTCCTGATCGCTTCGCTGATCGCGGGCATCCCGTTCAGCGCGCCGATCTTCCTCGCCCGCGCGATGACGGCCGATGTGGTGGAATGGCAGGCGGCCGAGACCGGCGAAAACCGGGCGGGCAATTTCTACGCCCTGCTGACCAGCTTCAACAAAGTTGGCTCCAGCCTTGCTTTCGGGGTTGGGTATTTCATCGTCGGCCGGATCGCCGGGTTCCGTCCGGGCCAGGAGAATTCCGACGCGGCGACCTTCGGTCTCGTTCTGGTCTTCGGCCTTCTGCCGGGGCTGCTCTATCTGCTCGCCGGCTTCCTGGCGCGTGGCTATCCGCTCACCCGCGCCGTGCAGGAAGAAACTGCCCGCAAGCTGGAAGGCCGGGTCGAGGTCGCCAGCGCTCCGCCGCCGGTTAGCTGAAACTCAGAAGCCGCCGCCCTCGGCAAGCCATTCTAGTTCGCCAGGCGTGCTCTCACGGCCGACGACCTCATTGCGATGAGGGAAGCGTCCGAAATCCCGGATCACATCGAGATGCTGCTGGGCATAGTCCTGCGTGTTGGCCGTGAACGCTCGGAATTCCTCTCGCGCCTCCGCCGCAAGACGGGTGAACAGCGCGAGGGATTCTGTCTGGTCGTCCATCGCCTCGGAATGTTCGAGCGGCAGGTAGAAGAATACGCGCTCGGTTTCTGAAAGCCCGCGATCCTCGCCCGCTGCCAGGCCTTCCTTGCACAGATGAAGAGCCAGCATGTCCTGCGCAAAGGCGCGCGGGCTGCCGCGGAAGATGTTGCGGCTCATCTGGTCGAGCACGATAATTGCCGAAAGCCGCTGGCGGGGGCCGCGCGCGGCCCAGTCGCGGGCGAGCGGCCCGGCCGAGAGAGTTTCCAGCAGCGGCTGGAACTGCGCGGTCAGGATGCGGTCAAAGGCTTCCCCGCCATTGAACCAGAGCGGCGCATGGGTCTTGAGCACTTCCGGCGAAGACGCCGATCCGCCAAACCAGAAGGCATGGACGGTGGCAGGTGAGGGCAGGGCGATCATGCGGCGGGCCTCCGGGCGACAACCATATAGTTCACGCTGGTATCGCCTGAGAGTTTCCACGCCCCGCTGAGCGGGTGGAAGCTGACACCGATGGGGGTGTCTGTCTCAAGGCCGGCGCTTTCCAGCGGGCCGGTGACATCTTCCGGCGCCAGGAATTTCGACCAGTCATGTGTGCCCGGCGGCAGCCAGCGCAGAATGTATTCGGCCCCTATGACGGCCGTGGCGAGCGCCTTGGCCGTCTTGTTGAGGGTCGCCACGATCATCAGCCCGCCCGGCTTTACCAGCGCGGCGGTGTCCTTCAGGAACTGGGCGGGGTCGGCGACGTGTTCGACCACTTCCATGTTGAGCACGATATCAAACGCCGCCTCGCCGCTGGCCAGCAGGCCCTCGGCGGTCCCGGCGCGATAGTCGATGGTCAGGCCCTGTTCGCGCGCATGGGTCAGCGCGGTCTTGATGTTGGCCTCCGAAGCGTCCACCCCGGGCCCCCGCCACAACCAATGTCGAGCAGGCGCAGGCCTTCCAGCGGCTTCACCCGGCCTTTGGGCAGGCCAAACTGGCGCTCGGCCGTCTCGCGGATGAATTTCAGCCGCGTAGGATTGAACCGGTGGAGCGGCTTGAACTTGCCGTCGGGGTTCCACCAGTCCGCCGCCATGGCTGAAAACTTTGCAACTTCCGCCGGGTCGATGCTGGGCGTCACGGGCGCTGCCTCAGACGCGTCAATTGTTCTCGCCATTGTTTAGCAATCCTGTTTGATCCCGGCCCGACTTTCTTCTAGAGGGGCCGATAAATGAGCGGGCCTCAAGGGGCCAGAAGGTATTTGGGGCGAAATGGCGCGGACAGTACTCAAATTCGGCGGCACATCGGTCGGCGATCTCGACCGGATTGCGAATGTAGCAGAGATTGTCGCTGCGCGCGCCGCAAAGGGCGAGAAAATGGCCGTGATTGTCTCGGCCATGTCCGGCGAGACCAACAAGCTGGTCGCCCTGGCGGACGGTGCAGCCGGCAAGGATCTTCCGCGACACCTCTATGACGATGAATATGACGTCGTCGTCGCCTCGGGCGAGCAGGTGACTGCCGGGCTTCTGGCGCTGGCGCTGCGCCGCCGGGGGCTTAAAGCGCGCTCCTGGCTTGGCTGGCAGCTGCGCCTGAAGACCGATAACAGCCACGGCCGCGCCCGCATCATGGGCTTTGATGACAGCTCACTGCCCGATTCGATCGATAGCGGCGTGATTGCCGTGGTTGCCGGATTCCAGGGCGTGACCGATGATTTCCGCGTCACGACGCTCGGCCGGGGTGGCTCCGATACCAGCGCCGTGGCGGTTGCCGCCGCGCTTGGCGCGCAGGTCTGCGATATCTATACCGATGTGGACGGGGTCTACACCACCGACCCCCGCATCGTTCCCAAGGCGCGCCGCATCGACAAGATTTCCTATGAGGAAATGCTCGAAATGGCCTCACTTGGCGCCAAAGTGCTTCAGACGCGCTCGGTGGAGCTGGCGATGAACCATGGCGTGCCGGTGCGCGTGCTGTCCAGTTTTGTAAAACCCGGCGAGGAGAGCCCCGGCACCCTCGTCTGTTCAGAGGAAGAGATCGTGGAAAAACAGGTCGTCAGCGGCGTTGCCTATTCCCGGGACGAGGCCAAGGTCACCCTCTATGGCGTGCCCGACAAGCCGGGCTCCTCGGCCAAGATCTTCTCGGCGCTTGCCCGCGCGGGCGTCAATGTGGACATGATCGTCCAGGCCTCCTCGCGCGATGCCTCCAAGGCAAACCTCGTTTTCACCTGCACCGACCGCGACAGCCCGTTTGCGCGCGAGACGCTGGAATCGCTTCAGGCTGAAGTCGGGTATGAGCGGATTGAGGTAATTCGCGACGTTTCGAAGATCTCGATCATCGGCGTTGGCATGAAGAGCCATACCGGGGTTGCTGAAAAGATGTTCACCGCCCTCTCGGAGAAAGGCATCAACATCGATGTCATTGCCACATCCGAGATCAAGATTTCCGTTCTGATCGCCGCGCCTTATACAGAACTGGCGGTCCGGGCACTTCATACAGCATTCGGGCTGGACGCAGACTGACGGGTCACCGTAGACCGGGAGAGCATGCCGTATAACCTGCCGGCCACCCGTGTTTTGATGAACAGCCTTCGCCAGGTGATGGCGGAGGAGGGCGAAACCCGTTCGCGCCTCGATCATGTGGTCCGCATCATCGCTTCCACCATCGTCGCCGATGTGTGCTCGATCTATCACCGGGAAGCTGACGAGACGCTGCTGCTGATCGCGACCGAGGGTCTGAAGGAAGAGGCCGTCAACAAGACGCGCATGGGCTCCAATGAGGGCCTTGTCGGCTATGTGGCCCGCACGGCTGAGCCCATTGCCATCGAGGATGCGCCTCGCCATCCGGCCTTCTCCTACCGCCCCGAGACGGGAGAGGATCCATTCCATGCCTTCCTCGGCGTGCCGATCATTCGGACGGGCGGGGTAATCGGTGTTCTGGTCGTGCAGAACCGTACCGAGCGGGTTTACCGTGATGAAGAGGTCGAGACGCTTCAGACCATCGCTATGGTTCTGGCTGAAATCGTCCACCGGATCGAGGAAGAGCAGTCCAGCCCCCAGCCCGAGCGACGTTTCCGGGGGCAGAGCAGTGAAAACCTGCGGGGCCGTATCTTCTGCGAGGGCCTCGGCTATGGCCGCGCCGTGCTGCATGATCCGGTTGTTCCGGCGGCCCGCTTTTTTGCGGCAGACCAGAAAGAGGAAGCCCTCCGCCTCACGCAGGGCCTTAAAGACCTGCGCGCCTCCATCGATCGGATGATGCTGATTGACGGCGCCGCGCTGGGGGAAGATCCGCGCGATGTCATGGAGGCTTACCGTCTTCTGGCGCACGATAATTCCTGGGCTGAAAAGTTGCAGGAAGGCGTGCGCTCAGGCCTTTCGGCAGAAGCCTCCGTCGACCGCGCCCGCCGCGAACACCGCGCCAAGATGCAGGCCGCCCGCGATCCCTATCTGCGCGAGCGCCTGCACGACCTGGAAGATCTCGACAACCGGCTGCTGCGCATTCTCGGCGGGGATGAGAACAAGCCCCAGATCACCGATGAGAGCAGCGTTCTTGTTGCCCGGCGCCTCGGGCCGGCGGAGCTGCTGGAATATGCCAAGATGGGCCTCAAGGGCATCCTGATGGAAGAGGCTGCTGCCTCCTCTCACGCTGCCATCGTGGCGCGGGCGCTCAGTATTCCGGCCATTGGCGGCATCGAGGGGCTGACCACCCTGATCGAGCAGGGCGATTATGTGATCGTCGATGCCGAGCAGGGACAGGCGCATATTCGACCCGATGACGCGGTCTATGATGCCTACAAGTCCCGCGTGGCCCTGCGTTCGGAGCGGCAGGCGGTCTATGCCAGCCTCAAGGGTCTTCCGGCGCAGACGAAAGATGGCGAGACTCTCTCCCTGATGCTGAACGCGGGCCTTGATCTTGATCTCGACATGCTCGACCAGGCCGGCGCCGATGGGGTCGGTCTTTTCCGGACCGAGTTCCAGTTCCTGGTTTCAGAAACCCTGCCGCGACTGGAAGACCAGATCGCCCTTTATCGCCGGGTGCTCGAACGGGCGGCAGGCCGGCCGGTCATCTTCCGCACGCTCGACCTTGGCGGCGACAAGGTGCTGCCGATCTTCAACCAGCTGCGCGAGGAAAATCCCGCGCTCGGCTGGCGCTCGATCCGTTTTGCGCTCGACCATAAAGGTCTTTTCCGCCGCCAGCTGCGCGCGCTCGTCCGGGCCGCCGGGGAGGGGCCGCTGACGGTGATGTTCCCGATGGTGACCACGCCTGAAGAATTCCGCGAGGCGCGCGCGTTGCTTGAGGAAGAAGTCAGATGGACTGCCGGGCGCACCGGCAAGACGCCTTCCAAGCTTGAAATCGGGGTGATGCTGGAAACCCCGGCGCTGGCTTTCTCGCTGTCAGATCTGGCCGGCGAAGTCGATTTCCTCTCGGTCGGGACCAACGATCTCCTGCAATTCTTCTTCGCGGCAGACCGGATGACGCCTTCTGTGTCAGATCGGTACAATCTGATCAGTCCGGCGGCCCTCAGGTTCCTGCGCATGGTAGCCGAGACCTGCAAGACGGCCGGTATCCGGCTTTCGGTCTGTGGTGAGGCGACGGCGGCTCCGCTTGCTGCCTTCTGCTTTGCTGCTTTCGGCTATACCAGCCTGTCGATGTCCGCCTCCGCCATTGGCCCGGTCAAACAGGCGCTCAGATCAATCGATCTGGCGGGATTCCGTCAGGCACTTGATGCGGCGCTGGATAAACCGAACGGTTCGTTCCGTAACCAAGTATTAGGGATCGCGGTTGAACATGGGGCAGATATACCGGACGCATGAAGCCGGTTATAACGGGATGATGGCGCGTTTTTCATGGCCTGGACCGTTTTTTGCCAAATTTGACATCCATATGGCAGCGGTCGAAGTGACTGGTAGAATATGGCACATAACATGACTCATGAAGCGGCAGAGGACGGACAGAAGTCCGAAGTATCTGTGACCGAGAACGGAACGGATCGTTCGAATGTAACGCCTATCTCTCCGCGCGCCGCGCGAGAGCTGGAAGTGCGCGAGGGCCGTGTACGCGCCGAAGAGATTTTCCGCACCGCTGAGTATGAAGGCGAAGCGCTCCGCATGGGGCAGGTGCTGCGCCGCGTTCGCGAAGTGCTTGGATACCAGCTGACCGATATCGCCAAGGAAACCCGCATCCGCGAGAACTTGCTCATGGGCATAGAGCGGATGGAGGTCCAGACCATCGCGCCGGGCTATATGAAGGCCTATTTGCTGACCTATGCGCGCTATCTTGGCCTGCCCGAGCAGGAGGTTGTGCAACGCTACACCCGCGAATGCGGTGGCCTGGATGAGGTCAAATCGGCGGCGCCTGTGCCCAAGATGGGCCAGATCAAGAAACAGGGAACGAAATGGCCGCTGATCGTTGCCGGCGTTGCGTTGCTGGCAGCTGTAGTTGCTGCGGGCGTGACGGCAATGGTGATGATCAACAGCACACCTGAAGAACCCGTCAGCGAGTCACCTGTCGCCGTTTCAGGCGCCCGTGATAGCCTGTTCTCTGATGTGCGCTCGGAAATCCGCGCACCGGTCGAGCTGCCGCTGGAAGTCGTTGCCGTGCGTCAGGCCTGGCTGGAAGTGCGCGGCGCGGATGGAACCATCTTCCTCAGCCGGACCCTCGCCGAAGGGGAAACCTATT
Organism: Alphaproteobacteria bacterium HGW-Alphaproteobacteria-18; assembly: GCA_002841155.1. GTDB lineage: Bacteria > Pseudomonadota > Alphaproteobacteria > Caulobacterales > Hyphomonadaceae > Hyphomonas. Next base: position 90,233 of record PHEH01000010.1, on the reverse strand, counting down.
TCCCGCGCCTGAATGCTGGCTGGACTGTGTCCGCGCGTAACGGCGGTGCTTTTCAGTGGCGTGTTGGCGATATTATCGTCGGCCCGGTAGGTCCTGAAGGCGCGCAGGTCTTTTCGGTTTCGGTTGATGAGCAGCTCCCACGTGCTGCCGAACTTGTGGCCGGGGCCAGTGTTGCGGCGGCTGAGAGTGGCCCGGCGACACCTTGAGCCCTTTACGGGCGGCGCCTCACACGCCACATCTGGGCTGAGCCTGTCTGCCGAGCGGATGAGGCAAGCGTGCGAGAAGCCCCATGAGTCATAATCCGATCCGTCCCTGGCGCAATATCGAGCGCCGCAAATCCCGCCAAGTGCGGGTGGGGAGCGTTCTGGTCGGGGGCGACGCGCCGATTGCCGTTCAGACCATGACCAACGCGCCGACCGAGGACGCGGCCGCCACGATCGCGCAGATCCTGCGCTGCGCTGAAGCGGGCGCCGACATTGTGCGCGTGTCCTGCCCGACCGAAGAGTCGACCAAAGCGATGCGCGAGATCGTCAAGGCAAGCCCGGTTCCGCTCGTCGCCGACATCCATTTCCACTACAAGCGCGGCATTGAAGCGGCCGATGCGGGCGCCGCCTGCCTGCGGATCAATCCCGGCAATATCGGCTCGCATGCGCGCGTGAAGGAAGTCGTCGCTGCCGCGCGCGCCAATGGCTGCTCGATGCGGATCGGCGTCAATGGCGGCAGCCTTGAGCGCCACCTTCTGGAAAAATACGGCGAGCCATGCCCCGAAGCGATGGTGGAAAGCGCGCTCGATCATGCGCGCATTCTCGATGATCTGGGCTTTCACGAGTACAAAATCTCGGTCAAAGCCTCCGACATGTTCCTCACCGTGGCGGCCTATCAGGCGCTCGCCGAGGCAACCGACGCGCCGCTGCATCTGGGCATCACCGAGGCGGGAGGGCTTCGTACGGGCACGGTCAAATCTTCCATCGGCATGGGCACGCTTCTCTGGGCCGGTATCGGCGACACGATCCGCGTGTCTCTTTCGGCAGAGCCTGAAGAAGAGGTGAAGGTCGGCTTCGAGATGCTCAAATCCCTCGGCCTGCGTACGCGGGGGGTCAATATCGTGGCGTGCCCCAGCTGCGCGCGGCAGGGCTTTGACGTGATCCGCACGGTCGAGACGCTGGAGAAGCGGCTGGCGCATATCTCCGAGCCGATCTCGCTCTCGATCATCGGTTGCGTCGTCAATGGCCCCGGCGAAGCTTCCCTGACCGATCTCGGCTTTACCGGCGGCGGCAAGGAAAGCGGCAAGATGTTCGTCAACGGACGGGCAGACCACAATGTCTCGAATGCCGACATGGTCGAACACATCGTCAAGCTGGTCGAGGACAAGGCCGCCCGCCTTAAAGCGGCGCGCGAGGCAGAGACAGAGACACAGGAAGTTCCGGCCGAATAGGTTGAACGTCAGAGCGGCGCGCAGCGGCTGGCCGGGATCAGCGCGGCGGCGGCGTCATAGGCTGCCTGCGAAGGCGCGAGCCGGCGGATCAGCGCCAGAGCCTGCGGCTTTGATACGATGACCTGTTCGGCCTCGCCAAACGGGTAAAGATCCTGCCCCTCCAGCGCGACAACCACGCGGCGCACGCCCATGGCGCCGTCTGCCCGCGCGTCCAGTGATCCGGCATAGACATTGTCCGTGCCCGCATCGAAGATGGAGAGTGAGCCATAGTCCGGCCAGGCGGGCACGGAGAGTTCAACCGGCCCTCCAGACAGGTCGATCAGGCAGATCGCATAGGCAAGGTCCGGGGAGGGGCGCACGATCGATTGGGTCTCTGGCGTCACGCGCGGGCTCATCGTCCAGCTATGTGTCTGGATTCCCGAATCGGCCATCCGCTCACGCACGGTCGACATGATCCGGCCGGGCAGGGCGCTTAGCACAACGAAGTGGGCCATCAGGAAAGTGACAAGGAAAGCGGCAAGGCCTGTGAGGATAGAACGCATCAGGCATCTCCCCCGCAAGCAAGGCGTTTGACGCCGGGGGCGGGCAGAACGCCTTCAGGGTCTGCGATCAGCTCCGGTGTGGGCTTGTAAATGCGCAGGGTCATGTCGAAATTCCCGGCATTATGGCTCGACACCCAGTTGCCCGTCTCCGGGCCTTCTGCCGCGACGGTGAATGACCAGGCATCCTCTTGCCCGGACGCGGCGGCTTTGGTCTTGTCGAAGGAGAGGGCATTGTCCTTGTTGAGGGGCAGATAGCTTGTCCCATCATAGAGAGTGACCGACCACCAGAGGCCGGGCATGCCGGTGCCGGAGACCTCATAGGTGCAGTCCTCTGTGAAGCGCCGCCCTTCAGAATCAAGGCCGGTGGTAAAGTAGACCGCTTCTTCCTTGGTGAGGGCGAGCAGGCCGTGCCGGGCGACCCGGGCGCGCGTCCAGGGATTGGCCGCCGCAGACCCGATGGTCCAGTCGCTTTTCCAGCCATTTACGTTGATCTGGTTGGCGACCCCCACGCCCGGGCCGATCATGCCCGCCGCCATCAGCGCAGACACCGCCCCGGCCGCCAGGCCGAGCACACCGCCAATGAGGAGAGCCAGAATCCGCATCTCTTCACGCTATCGTGACTGTTGCCGGGGGCAAGGGGAAAACAGAAGGGGGCTGGGAGGCACGCGCGGGATGGGCTAGCAGTCAGGCCGTTAGCGGGCGTCTTTCCGGGTGTGTTATATGGTGTTGCGAGTTCTGCGCTGGACAGGTGTTTCGCTTCTGGCAGGCCTTATGCTTCTGATCGGATCAAGCTGCACGATGCTTGGCCTGAATTATGCGAGCCTTGATACCGATAACAAACCCGCCGCCACCCCGCCGATTGATGTGACCGCGCTGATTTCCGATCCGGCCGAGCGCGTGCGGCTCAAGGGCCTGCTTGAGGAAACCCTCTATGGCAGCTGGCCGGAGGGCCTGCCGGTCTCCTTCAGCGACTGGCGGATCATCGTTCCGGACTATCTGGAAGGGCGGGGCACGCTGGAAGAGATGGACATCACCATCGGGGCAGATGCGGGCGCGCGCACCTTTCAGCTGGTTGCCGCCTTTCCCAATGGGGCGGTGCAGGCACCTGTCGTGATTGCCCAGACATTCGGGTCCAACTGCGCAACCTTTCCCGAACAGCCTGTCACCAGCCTCGACGGCGACCCGTGCACGATCCGGGATTTCGGCAAATTCGCAGGCATGATCATCTCGGCCGTGTTCGGTGAATATATCGCCGAGGCGCCGGTTGATCTCTATTTCGATGCGGGCTTTGCCTATGCGAGCTTCCATGCCAGCGATTTCATTCCCGATGACAAGGATGAGGCCGGTCCTGCCCTTGAGGGGCTGGGCGGCGACCCCAATCCCGGCAGTGTGCTGATGGCCTGGGCCTATGCCTTCTCGGCGGCGGTGACGGCGCTGGAAGCCGATGAACGCCTGGACAATGAACGGATGGCGATCCTCGGCCATTCCCGGCACGGCAAGGCGGCGCTGCTGGCGGCGGCCTGGGACCCGCGCATTGATGCGGTGATTTCCCACCAGTCCGGATTTGGCGGGGCAGCGCTTTCACGCTCGCCCTCAGGAGAGCGGCTCGACCGGATGGTGAAATCCTATCCGCACTGGCTGGCGCCCTCGGCGGCGGCGTATGCGGCCGACCCGGCCAGGCTGCCCTTTGACCAGCACCATCTTCTGGCGCTGATTGCGCCGCGGCCGCTCTTCCTCGGCAATGCCCGGCGGGATGTGTGGTCTGATCCCAATTCCAGCTACCGGGCCGCGATCGCGGCCAGCAAAGTCTGGAAGGCCTATGGCGAGACGGGCCTGAAGGATGACATCACGCATTTCGATCCGGCCGCCGACATTGCCTATTTCCTGCGGCCGGGCGGGCACAGCATTGTGGATGATGATATTGAGGCGTTTCTGGCGTTCCTTTCGGCGCATCTGGGGACAAAGCCCGAGTTGCCAAACCGTATGCGGGCGCCTTAGTCTCTCCAGCAATAACAATGCTGTGGGAGGCAATCAGAATGGCAATACCTGAAATCGAGTTCCTGAAGCCTGTTCTGGCGCTGGTCATCTGGACCTGCGTGATGTGGATCTGGATGTACGCCCTGCGCCTGCCGGCCTTCGGCAAGGCGGGGATCAAGCCCGACGATGCGAGACATCCCGGGACATATTCGGACAAATTGCCCCCGCATGTCCGCTCGGCGGCGGACAATTACAACCATCTGCACGAGCAGCCGACCATCTTCTACGCGCTGATGTTCTTCATGGCGCTGACCGGGGGCGGGGACAATCTCTCCACCCTGGTGGCCTGGGTCTATGTGGGCCTGCGGGTGGCCCACTCCTTCGTGCAGATCATCGTTGGCTCGGTACCGCTGCGCTTCCTGGTGTTCACGGCCGGCACGTTCTGTCTTTTCTTCCTGGCCGGCAAGGAAGCCCTGCGCATCTTTGCCTGACATCCGGGCGGGCTTCCATGAAGCCTGAAAGCGGATTAAAGGGCGGGCATGTCAGCCTTGTCCCAATTGCGCCTGCAGCAGGTGATCGACCGGTATGAGGAGGTTGAGGCCCGGATGGGCGCGACTTCCAACACCAGCGAGATCATCACCCTTTCCAAGGAACACGCCGAGCTCCGCCCGGTGGTCGAGAAGGCGCGCGCGCTGATGAGTGTCCGCAAGGGGCTTGCCGAGGCTGAGGCCATGATCGCCTCGGGCGACAAGGAGATGGCTGAACTCGCCGAGATGGAGATCGACGACCTGCGCGAGCGCCTGCCCACGCTGGAACAGGAAATGCAGCTTCTGCTGCTGCCCAAGGATGTCGATGACAAGGCCGATATTGTGCTCGAAGTGCGCGCGGGCACCGGCGGGGATGAAGCCGCCCTGTTCGCGGGCGACCTTTTCCGCATGTATACCCGCTTTGCCCAGCTGATGGGCTGGAGCGTCGAGATCGTCGATGCCTCGCCGGGCGATGCGGGCGGCTATAAGGAAATCATCGCCAACATTTCCGGCGACGGGGTGTTCGGGCGGATGAAATGGGAAAGCGGGGTCCACCGTGTCCAGCGCGTTCCCGTCACCGAAACGCAGGGCCGCGTCCATACCTCGGCCGCCACGGTCGCCATCCTTCCGGCGCCGGAGAATATCGAGATTGAGGTGCGCCCTGAAGACATCCGTATCGATACGATGCGGGCCTCGGGCGCCGGCGGCCAGCACGTCAACAAGACCGACTCGGCGGTGCGCATCACCCACCTTGCGACCAATATCGTTGTCACCAGCTCGGAGAAGTCCCAGCACGTCAACCGCGACAAGGCGATGGAGCAGCTGAAGATCCGTCTGTATGAACGCGAGCGGGCCGAGAAGGATGCCGCCCGCTCTGAAGCGCGCGCCAGCCAGGTCGGCTCGGGCGACCGCAGCCAGAAAGTGCGCACCTATAATTACCCGGAAAACCGCCTGACCGATCACCGTATCGGGCTCACACTTTATTCGCTTGACCGGATCATCACCGGCGACAAACTGGGCGATGTGATCGAAGCTCTGATCACGGAAGATCAGTCGCGCCGCCTGGCGGCTCTGGAGGCAAACTGATGTCTGTACGTTTGGGATGGCTGATTGCCGGGATTGCGGTCCTTTCCGCCTGCGCCAGCGTGCCGGCCCCTGAGCTTGGGTCTGAACCTGCAGCTGCCGTGCAGGGTGCCGCCGCGCCGGGCCTGCGGGTGGAGGGGAACCGGATTTTCCTGGTCGCGCGGGTTCAGGGCGTGGCGACAGAGGCGCTGCTCGATTCCGGGGCGGAGATGACGCTGGTGGATGCCGGCTTTGCCGCCGGTGCCGGCCTCCTCGCCTTTGGCGAGGAAGAGGTGAAAGGAACGGGCGCGGGAACCGAAAGCGTGCAGTTTGCCCAAGGGGTTACACTGGAAGCGGCCGGAAAGAGTCTTCCCGGCCAGATGGTTGCGATCCTCGATCTGACCGATATTTCAGAGCGCGTCGTGGGCCATCCGCTTACGGTCATTCTGGGGCGGGAGCTTTTCGATGCCGGGATCTATGCGCTGGATGTCGACGCCGGCCGGTTTGAGGAAGTTGCGCCGGACGCCGTGCCTACTTCCGATCCTCTGCCCCTGAGCGAGGCCAATGGCATCAAACAGATTGGCATCTCCGTGAACGGCATTCCCGTGCAGGCAGACTTTGACCTGGGCAATGGCAGTGAAGTTCTGCTCAGCCAGGATTTTGCAGACCGCGCCGGCCTGCTGGCGCCCGGGACTGTGCTGGGCACGAAACAGGGCGGGGGCATCGGCGGGCCGGTTGAGCGCACGCTGGTGCGTGTCGAGACGCTGGAGGTTGGCGGTCTTGTGTTCCGGGATATTACCGCGGCGGTTTCTCCGCAGGCCGATGGGGGGGCAGCCAATATCGGCGTATCGGTGCTGCGCAATTTCAACCTTGTGATCGACTTTGCAGGAAACCGTGTCTGGCTGGAACCGCGCGCGTGACACCGCCGACCTTTGACGCGCTGATCGCCGCTGGGCGGGGCCGCTTGCGGGAGGCGGGCCTTTCTGAGGCAAACCAGAACGCCCTGATGCTGATGCTTCATGCGTTCGGCGACACGCGCGCCGCGCTGATCTCGGCGGGCAATGCGCCGGTGCCCAAGGCGGTGGAAGACGCCTATCTCGCCGCCATTGAGCGCCGCCTGACGCGCGAGCCGGTCCAGCACATCCTGGGCGTGACCTCTTTCTATGGCCTCGACATCCGCACTGATGCCCGCGCGTTGATCCCGCGCATCGACAGTGAATGCGTTGTGGAGGCCGCCCTCGACCGGATGCCGAAGGATGCCCCGCTGACGATTGCCGATCTGGGCACGGGGTCGGGCTGTCTCCTTGCCGCGCTGCTCTCCCAGCGCCCGCTGGCGCGCGGGGAGGGGGTGGAAGCCAGCCCCGAAGCGGCAAGCCTTGCGCGCGAAAATCTGGACGCGCTGCATCTGGCTGATCGCGGCGCGATCTTCACCGGCAGCTGGGCAGGCTGGCAGGGATGGGAGAGGGCCGATCTCATCATCTCCAATCCCCCTTACATCGCATCTGGCGAGATCGGGGCGCTGGAGCCTGAAGTGCGCGATCACGATCCGTTGAGCGCGCTCGATGGCGGGGCCGATGGGCTGGACGCCTATCGCGAGATCCTCACGCTGGCCGCTGGTGGCATGAAGCCGGGCGCATGGCTCGTTTTCGAGATTGGCCATGACCAGAAATCTGCGCTTGAAGGGTTAATCGCGCAGGCTGGCTTTGACAGCATTGCGTCTGGGCAAGATCTGGGCGGGAAAGACCGCTGGGTTGCTGCCCGCCGCCCCCATTGACCCTGCTCACATTTTCTCTTGGCGGGCCGGTCGATCCACGTTACATAAGGGTTCGGTGAGGGGCCGCCTGCAATTTGCGCGGGTGTAGATGCAAGCTCCCGCTCGGGATCAGTTGAAACGGCAGCGTCGATACTCAAGCCCTGTCTGCATGCAGAAGCCGATGGTTCTGACAACTGCTTGCTGGCGATCACAGGCATACTTTGAAACAGGATACTCTGAATGAAACGCTCACGCGGGCGCAACAGACGCTCAGGCGGCAATCCGCAGAATGCTTTCAACAATCCTAACCGCCACTATGAGAGTGTCGGTCCGGACGTGAAGATCCGCGGCTCCGCCCAGCAGGTTCTGGAGAAATATCTCCAATATGCCCGCGACGCGCATACCAGCGGCGACCGCATTCTCTCTGAAGCTTACTACCAGTTCGCCGAACATTATCAGCGCATCGTCGCCAAGCAGACCGAAGCGCGCGTTCAGCAGCCCCAACAGCAGCAGAACCGGGGCGACCGGCGCGATGATCGCGACAACCGCCCGAACGGCGACCGGGACTATCGTGGCAATCAGCCATCTGATGGCCAGGATGGGGCGGACGAGGATGCTGGTGAAGCCGTGGTCACGCCCACCCATACGCCTCGGGACGATAGCCGGGACGAAGACGGTCCGCGTGATGGCCAGCGTAATGGCCAACGGGACGGCCAGCGCGCCGATTCGCTGCGCGTGATTGACGCCGATGAAGATGATGGCGACGACATCATCGCCGAAGAGCCAGAAGACGTGTCTGCTGAAGAGGCCGCGCCAGTCGAGCGGGACAGGGCTGAGCGCGCTCCGCGCCCCAGCACCGCCCGCCGCAAGCCTTACAAGCCCCGCGAAGACCGCGCTCCGCGCCAGAAGGAAGAAGTGGCTGCTGAGCCCGCTTCTGAAACCGATGGCGTGATGAAAACCCTCTCGCGCGGTCGCCGCCGCCCGGCCGTTGAAGAAGGCGCGCCGACCGAAACGACGGACTGATAAAGTCCATCTGGCCGCCTAGGTAGTTTTACTGCGACGCCCCGCCTCTCCGGTGGGGCGTTTCGTTTTGTGCGCGAGTGCTTGCGCGGCGCGCCCTGCGTTCCCAAATCCTCGTCAACACCGGCTGCCGCTGAGCGGGGCCGGGCGAATTTTTCAATCTGCCTCCAGAAGGGGATGACCTCATGAACCTTGACCAATATACCGAACGCGCCCGCGCCATCATCCAGGGCGCCCAGACCGCTGCGCTGGCCACCGGCCATCAGGTGCTGACCCCGGCGCATATCCTCAAGACGCTGCTGGAAGACCGCGACCAGCTGGCCGTCAACCTCATCCGCGCCGCAGGTGGCCGGCCTGAGCTCGCCGTGCAGGGCGTTGACGCGGCGCTCGGCAAGCAGCCCAAAGTTTCCGGCGCTGGCGCCGGAGGTCTTCGCCTTGAGCAGGCCGGCGCAAAACTTTTCCAGGACGCAGAAGCCGGCGCCAAGAAAGCGGGCGACGCCTTCGTCACCGCCGAGCGCCTGCTGCTCGCCATTGCCGGGCTTGCCGGGGATCCGGCCGCCGATGTGCTGAAAGCCGCCGGTGTGACACCGAGGACGCTGGAGGGCGCCATCGCCCAGCTGCGCCAGGGCCGCACGGCAGATAGTCAGAATGCGGAAGAAGGCTATGAAGCCCTGAAGAAATACGCCCGCGACCTGACCAAGGACGCGCGTGAAGGCAAGCTTGACCCGGTGATCGGGCGCGACGAGGAAATCCGCCGCGCCATTCAGGTGCTCTCGCGCCGCTCGAAGAATAACCCGGTCCTGATCGGCGAGCCCGGCGTCGGCAAGACGGCCATCGCCGAGGGCCTTGCCCTGCGCATCGTCAATGGCGATGTGCCCGAAAGCCTCAAAGACAAGAAACTGCTGGCGCTCGATATGGGCGCGCTGATCGCGGGGGCGAAATTCCGCGGTGAGTTTGAAGAGCGGCTGAAAGCGGTGCTGAACGAAGTTCAGCAGGCAGAGGGCGGCATCATCCTCTTCATTGACGAGATGCACACGCTGGTCGGCGCGGGTAAATCCGAAGGCGCGATGGATGCGTCAAACCTCCTGAAGCCAGCGCTGGCGCGCGGGGAGCTGCACTGTATCGGCGCCACGACACTGGATGAATACCGCAAATATGTCGAAGGCGACGCGGCGCTCGCCCGGCGCTTCATGGCGGTGTTTGTCGATGAACCGACGGTGGAGGATACGATCTCGATCCTCCGGGGTCTGAAGGCCCGGTATGAGGCCCATCATGGCGTGCGGATTTCCGACGCCGCGATTGTGGCCGCCGCCACGCTGTCGAACCGCTACATCACCGATCGTTTCCTGCCCGACAAGGCCATCGACCTGATGGACGAAGCCGGATCGCGCCTGCGCATGCAGGTTGATTCCAAGCCTGAGGAACTCGACGAGATCGACCGGCGCATGCTGCAGCTGAAGATCGAAGCCGAAGCCCTGAAGAAGGAAAAAGACACCGCCTCGCAGGACCGGCTGAAAACGCTGGAGAGCGAGATTGCGGGCCTTGAGACACGCTCAAGCGAGATCACCACCGCCTGGAGCGCGGAGAAGGACAAGCTGAAAGGCGCCGCCGCCGCCAAGGAAAAGCTCGACCGGGCCTTTTCCGACATGGCCGAGGCCCAGCGTCAGGGCGATCTGGCGCGCGCCTCCGAGCTCAAATTTTCGACGATCCCGCAACTGGAAAAGCTGATCGCGGAAGTCGAAGCGAAGGGCGACGCCGAAGGGGGGCTTGTCTCCGAAGTCGTCCGTCCAGAGCATATTGCCGGGGTGGTTTCAAAATGGACCGGCATTCCGGTCGACAAGATGATGGAGGGCGAGCGCGACAAGCTGCTGCGCATGGAAGATTCCCTGCGCGGGCGCGTGGTTGGCCAGGAAGACGCGCTGCTGGCGGTCTCCAACGCCGTGCGCCGGGCGCGGGCGGGGCTGCAAGATCCAAACCGCCCCATCGGCTCGTTCCTCTTTGTCGGTCCCACGGGCGTGGGCAAGACAGAGCTGACCAAGGCGCTCGCCGAGTTCATGTTCGATGACGATACCGCCATCCTGCGGCTCGACATGTCGGAGTTTTCCGAAAAGCATTCGGTCGCCCGCCTGATCGGCGCGCCGCCCGGCTATGTCGGCTATGATGAAGGCGGGGTTCTGACCGAGTCCGTCCGTAGGCGGCCTTATCAGGTCGTGCTGTTTGATGAGGTGGAGAAGGCCCATCCGGACCTTTTCAACACGCTGCTCCAGGTGCTCGATGATGGCCGCCTCACCGATGGCCAGGGCCGCACGGTAGACTTCAAGAACACGATCATCATCATGACCTCAAACCTCGGCGCCGACGCGCTGGCGAGCGGGGAGGAGGGCGAACTCTCGGAAGCCACCCGCGAGCATGTGATGGCAGCGATCCGCCGGCATTTCCGCCCGGAATTCATCAACCGGATCGACGAGATCGTCTTCTTCAAACGGCTCGGCCGCGGCGAGATCGACCATATCGTCGAGATCCAGATGGGCCGCCTTGAGCAGCTCCTGAAGGACCGCAAGATGAAGCTCGACCTCACCCTCGACGCCCGCAACTGGCTGGCGGCGCGGGGATATGACCCGGTCTATGGCGCGCGGCCCCTGAAGCGCGTGATCCAGAAAGAGCTGCAAGACCCGCTCGCGCGGCTGCTGCTGGAGGGGCGTATCCTGGACGGCGAGACGATCCATGTCAGCGTCGAAGGCGAGGGCCTCGCCATAAACGGGGTGCCCAACACCTTCGCCAAGGGGCGCTCCGCGCTCAACTAAGCGCTGCCCAGCCGGCTCCCGGAGATTGTCGTTGTTAAAAGCGCGCCGCATGGTTAGCGCTATATGGCGACAATTTCTGGGAGGAATCGCATGCACATCAGAAGGCGTATTTTCGGGGCTCTTATCTGTGCAATTGTTTGGGCAGGCGCGGCCAGCGCTGAGACCAATTCCGATATAGCGCTTCTGTTTGGCCGTTCCGAAGCCGTCTCAGATCCTCAGCTTTCGCCGTCAGGTCATTATGTCGGTATGCGGTGCGCGCCGCTGGTGCATCCTTCCATCTGCATCTTCGATCTCGTCGGGGGAGGGGCCCCTGTCATCGTGCCGGCCCTTCCTGATACGCGCCTCACGGATTTCTACTGGGCGAATGACGACACGCTGATCATGAACGTCGATATTTTTGAGACCGTGCGCGTATCTTCCGGCCTGAAGAACTATACGTTTGAGCGGGCCTACGCTTTCAATGTGAAGGACAAGAAGTCTGTCTTCCTGCTGAAGCAGTATGCGGCAGGATATGTGGATGGGAACGATCTGGCCACGGCGCTTCCCTCTGATCCCGGCAGCATTCTCATTGGAATGATGAAGGAACGCGCTTCGGGAAAGGCCTATGATACCAAGATACAGAAGGAGCGAGTGCCCGAACTGGTCTATGACGCGGTGAAGGTGGACCTCAAAAGTGGAAATGGCCGATCCATCGCAAACGGAGGGACCAAATCCTATGGCGGCGTGCACAGCCCAACTGGTGAACTGCTGGCAGTCCTGGTTTATGATCGCCAGTCAAACGACAAGCATGTTCTGAAAATTACTGCTGGCCGGAAAACGATTTTTGAACGCCGTGATCTGGATCACAATCCGATCAGTGTCTGGGGGCTGGATACAACTGGCAACAACATCATTGTCTTCCTTGAAGATGAGGGCGGTCTTCACAGGATGTCGCTGTCCGATGGCGCGTTGAGCCCTGTGACCCTGCCGTCCCTCGGGCAGGCCAGCCTCGTCTCCCCGATCATCGATTCCCGTACACAGGTTGTTGTCGGTTATGAACGCCAGGGCGAATTCACGCAGCAGGTCTTTGAGGACCTTGTTCTGCGCGATCAGTATGAGAGCCTGTCAGACGTTTTTGGCGATGCTGTCGTTACGCTCCACTCCTGGACTGACGACCGGGCTGAATCCGTGGTGCGGGTTGAAACGCCTGGTCTGCCTGCGGACTATTACATCTTTGCAGCGGCCAAAGGTGAGCTTTCGCCTATCGGTAACGCCGCGCCTCATCTCGCCGAACGCCTGCTCGGAACGGTTGAGCCTGTCAGGTACAAGGCTGCCGATGGTCTTGAGGTCAATGGGTATCTGACATTGCCGCCGGGCAAGACACGCTCAGATGGGCCTTTCCCCCTTATCGTGCTGCCACATGGCGGGCCGGAGTCGCGCGACTATCAGGCATATGACTGGTGGCCCCAGGCTTATGCGGCTGCGGGTTACGCCGTGCTCCAACCAAACTTCCGGGGCTCAGCGGGATATGGCCTTGCTTTCCGCAATGCGGGCTATGGTGAATTTGGCGGCAAGATGGTCACCGATGTTCTGGACGGGGTCCATTGGGCTGTCAGTGAAGGCATTGCGAGAGAAGGAGAGGTCTGCGCAGCCGGGGCAAGTTATGGAGGGTATTCCGCGCTCATGCTCGGCGCCATAGGCGGTAAGGAAATCCGCTGCATAGTTTCCGTAAACGGATTGACCAATCCTGTGTCTATCCTGTCGGACACCACCAACCGCGGCTTCGTCTACAATTACCTTGTCCGCTATCTCGGAATGAACGAGTTCACCTCAACTTCCGTTCGCGCGGACCTTTCACCCCTGCGCCGGATAGACGAGATTAAGGCGCCAATCCTCCTGATTGCGGGCAAGCAGGATATGGTGGTGCCTTACAAGCAGTCGGAAGATTTCCAGGCAGCCGCCCGCCATCGCTCTGATGTGACGCTTGTTCCGCTGGAGGGGGAAGACCATTTCCTGACCTCCGGTTTCGCCCGGCACAAGGTTCTCGAAGAGAGCCTTGATTTCATCGGCCAGTACCTGCCGCCGGCCAGGTGAGGCTCGGCCTCGGCGCTTTCAAGGCGCCGGGGCGTTGGTTATCCGGGTGGCGTTGGCGGCGGCGAAGAGTTGGCCGCCGGGGGCCTGGTTGCGGAAGGCGTCGATCGTGTCGCGCTGGGCCTGGAAGGCGGCGAACACCGCCTTGTCGCGGGAGAGGTCGCGCCCTGTCGGCAGGGCGAGCGTCACCGGGTTCACATAGAAACCGTTGCGCAGCACTTCATAATGGAGGTGGGCGCCGGTGCTGGAGCCTGTGGAGCCGACCGTGCCGATGATATCGCCGCGCATCACGGTACGGCCCGGCGTCAGGCCTTCGGCAAAGCCCGACATATGCGCGTAAACGGTCTCATAGCCGCGTTCATGCCGGATACGTACGAACCAGCCATAGCCATCGCCCCAGCGCATATCGGTTACAAGGCCTGAGCCTGCCGCGCGGATTGGCGTGCCGACGGGCGCGCGGAAATCAAGACCGGCATGCAGCAGCATTTCGCCCGTTATCGGGTGCATGCGGTTGCCGAAACCGGAATTCATTTCCGCTCCGCGCACGGGATCGCGCAGCAGGAATTCATCCCCCGCTATCCCGCTGCGGCTGTAGAATTCGGGCAGGCCGGTATCTTCGGGCGTGAACCGGTACCAGCTGCCCGAGGCATCCTTGCCATTGAAGGCGGCAAAGACAAGATCGCCCGCCTCCAGGAAATTGCCGCGCTCGTCGGCGATGACTTCGATAATCGCATCAAACCGCTCGCCCCTGCGCCCGCCCTGGGCCAGGGCAGGGTCTTCCGGGAAGAGGCCGGCGAACATCTCGGCATGCTGGCGCGTGCCGCCGCCTTCGAGGATGGCGTCGGTCAGGGTCGTGTCAATGCGCCCGGCAACGCGGTGGAGCACGGTCGTCGTGCGGGCAGAGAGGAGGTTGGCCTTGAAGCGGCCATCGGCGCTGCGGCTGGCAACGAGGGTCGCCTTGGGGCTGAGCTTGGCGCTGACGCCGGCAAGGTGTTCGCTGCCGTCTTTTCCGGTCTCAAACCAGGCGGAGAGGGGCGTGCCCTGGCGCAGGCGCTGGCCGCGCAGGGGTGAGGCATCACGCAGGGCGATGGCGGCGGCGGCGGCATCCTCCGGGCTGGCGCCCAGCACTTCCAGGACGTCCACAGTGGAAACACTGGCCGTCACAGTGCCATTGCGGGTCACCGTTGCGGCTTCGCCCGCCTCGGCACGCAGATCATTAACCTGAAGCAGGCTCCGCGGTTCCAGGGTTTCAGGCTCAGCCCGCACCAACAGGAACAGCAACAGCATGACAAGGATCACGGCAGCCCCGCCGATGCGTTCGGCGGTGCGCGAAGTCATGTCCAGGCGCCGCACGGCGACAGGAATCCGAGGCGGCTTTCGCGTCCGTTTCATGCCGTATCTCCCTTCCTGAGCCCGAGAAAGGGCAAGGTCTGGCAGGGAGAAAGCAAGAAAGGGACCAGAATCGCCCCTGAGGAGAGATTCTTGAACAGACGCTCTCGTTAACGGTTATATATTTCTGCCGGTATTCAGGGGCTTACAAGCGAAGCTTCACGCGGCGTAATCGCCGCCATCGGGCCTGCTGCGCCGCCGTTTCGGAGCAAGTCGATGGCCTCTTTATGCTGGCGGAATTCGGCCAGCATGGCGGGCTCCTCGGCCAGTTTGCGGCCCGTCGGCAGTTTCAGCGACATCGCGTTGAGCGGCTTGCCATCAACATACACCTCATAATGCAGGTGCGGCCCGGTCGAGGCGCCGGTCGAGCCGACATAGCCGATCACCTGGCCCTGGCGAACCTTCTGCCCGGATTTCAACCCGGAGGCATAGCGGGAGAGGTGGGCATAGGCGGTCTCATAGCCGCGCGAATGCTTGATCTTGATGTAATTGCCATAGCCGCCATTCCAGCTGGCCCGCTGCACGGTGCCAGAGCCGGCCGCATAGATCGGCGTACCCGTTGGGGCGGCAAAGTCGGTCCCCTTGTGGAGGCGGGTGAAGCCCGAGATCGGATGGCGGCGCGTGCCGAAATTGGAGGAGATGCGCGCGCCATTGATCGGCGTCTTCATCAGGAATTTGGTGGCGCTTTCACCTTTCTCGTCGAAATAGTCGCTGACGCCATCATCGCTCGGCGTGAAGCGGTAGAAGCCACGTTTCAGCGCCTTGCCGTCGAGCGCCGCATACAGCACCTCGCCATGACGCACAGGGTTGCCGCGCTCATCCACAAAGGTTTCGAAGAAGATTTCGAACCGGTCGCCGGGGTGAATTTCCCGTTGAAAATCAATGTCATAAGCAAAGGCGGCGGCAAAGTCGACCACCTGCTGATCGCCCGCGCCCAGCTTCAGCGCCGCGTTATAGATCGAGCCGTCAATCTCGGCGGCCACGCGCTTGTAGCTGGGTGTGAGTTTCGCATTCAGCTGCGTAGCCTGCCATCCGCCTTCCAGTGTGCGCGTCACCAGCAGGCTGCGATCGGCGTCGGCCTTGATCGCCAGCGCGGTCAGGCGGCCGTCTTCGACGAAAGTTTCGGCCGCGAGGCCCGGCCGCAGGCGGCGATGGTCGATAAGATCCTTGCCATAGACGGCCTGAAGCGCCGCGTTCACTTCCCCGGCAGGGGCGCCCAGCCGGGTCATCAGGCCTGTCAGTGTCTCATTCCGCTCCAGCTTGCCTTCGGCCTTGACCACCTGCTTGGGAAGGCCGGCAACATCGACCGCCGAAACCAGGCGCGCGGCCAATGGCAGGGGCGTGGCTGCGTCTGCTGTCATGGCGATCGGGGCACCGGGCCGGCCGGCCATCACAAGGCCGGTAATGGCAGAGGCGGAGCCGAGAACTCCCAGCACGACAAGGCTTTTCATACCCCGGGAAAGATTACGTTTTGGCGGATTTGCCGGGGCGATGAGCGGGTCGTCCTGGGTCAAGCTTTGTATCCTGTCATTTGACGTCCCCCCGGCCATTCAGGCTGGTGCTTATGTCGATCGCCCCAAAATCGTCTCTTGATCAACTTAAAGATTCGAGAACTTGGAACGTCTTAATTACATGCCACTTTAGGACTTTATGGCTTAGTGAAAGCAAGAAGCAAGCCGGTCGGACCAGTGAAACCAGTCGACTCTTCCGAGATGAGGCGCCTTTCGAAGGGGTCAATGCCGCGCCCCTGGGTCTGGGTGCGCCGGTCAATCTTGGGCTTTTTTCTGCTCCTGGTTTTTTCCGTTATCCTCCTGTGGCTATTGCGAAAACCGGTTGCCGAGCAGGCGCTGGAAGCCTGGTGCGCGGACCGTGACCTCGTCTGCGACGCAAAGTTCACCCAACTTGGCGTAGGCGGCGCGACGCTGACGGGCGTGCGCATCTCCTCTGGCGGAAATGTGCCCGCAGAGGCCCAGGAAGTGAGCGCCCGGCTCTCCTGGCCGGGTTTTCTCGTGCCCCGTATTGACGGCATTTCGATCAACGGCCTGGAGATGCGCGGCACGCTCGACCCTTCGGGCCTCAAATTCTACGGGCTGGAGCGCCTGGCTGCCGCCACGGGCGGGGGTGGCGGGGCGGCGCCGCCCGTCGAGATCCGCGACGCTAGGATTCACCTTCAGACCCCCTTTGGCCCGGCGGCGGCCACGCTCAACGTCTCCGGTCTTGTGCCCGATAACGCCACCGTATCGCTGGCGCTTGATCCGGCGCGGCTCTCTCTGGGACAGGCGAGACTGGTACTGGGCGAGGCGTTCCTCAAAGCGCGCATCGTCGATGGAAACGTGACCGGCGAGCTTCGCCTCGCGGCGGATGAGGCGCAGGCCAGGGGCTACGCTGTTTCCGGGTTCAGCCTTGCCGCCGAAGCGGCTTTCCCGCTCAGCGGCGACGGGGCGTCCTCCCTCGAATGGTCTGCGCGCCTCGCCGAAGGCACAGCGCCGGAAGCCAGCAGCATCGCTGGCCTGCGCACGCGCGGCCAGGCAGAGTTTGATGTCCTGCCAGACCTTTCTGCGAGCAGCATCCTTGGCGCGCTCACCCTGGCCGTGACGCAGGTGGAGTTTGACCGGGCTGAAGCCTCTGGCTGGCGCGCTGGCCAGAGCATTTTCAATACGGAGCTGGAAGGCCGCGGTGGCAGTTTCCAGGGGCCGGTGTCGCTGGAGGCCCGCGCGTTGGCAGGCCCGCCGGGCACCGCGTCCGAGCTGCGCCTTGCCGGAGACCTTGCCCGCGCGCCCGATCAGACCCTCTCCTTCATGGGTGGGGCCCAGCTCAATGGCACGGCGCTGAGCGCAGAAACGCTTGCCCCCGTCACCCGCGCGCTGGACCTGCCCGGTGTGCTGGCCGCCCATGGCGCGTCCCTGTCGGGCGCGCTCAGCCGGGCTTCACGGGATTTTGATACGGCCTTTGGCCTGCGCGCTACCCTGAAGGGCGGCGACTTGCAGATCGAGGCCGATGGCCCCTCTGCGCTGGCGGCCGCATCCGGTCTGCGCCTGGAGGCGAACGGGCCAGAGGGGGGAAGCTGGCTGCGCGTTCAGGACGGCGCGGTGGCGATGAATGGCAGCCTGCGCCTCTCGGGCGGCGGCGCCCCGGCGCTCTCGGCGGATATGGGCAGGACGCGGCTCAGCCCGCGCGCGCTCAGCCTGGAAGGCGCGGCCGTCAATCTTGCGCCCTGGTCAGCGGGCGGGCGCACGATTGAAGCGGATCTTACCGCGCTGGATTTTTCGCGTGAGGCAGAAGGCTTCCATGCCAAGGGGCAGGGCGACTTTACCCTCACCGGAGAACTCGAAGGCGTCACACTCGAGCGCACGCGGCTGGCGGGCGGTCTCAGCGCGGTTCAGGACGCGGACGGCCTGCGCGTTCAGGCCGATGGCGCGCCGTGCCTGCGGGTCACCTCGGATGGTATCGTCACCGGCGGCATCACCATTCCGCAGGCGGCGTTTAATATCTGCCCGGCCGATGGGCGCTTCATCCGTCAGGGCGATCCGCTCGCCGGGTCGGCGCGCCTCGGCGATCTTGATATCCCGATGCAGTTTTCCGGCGGGCAGGGCGTGATGGCCCTGCGCGCGGCGAGGGTGGATTGGACGCTCTCCAAGGGCTTCTCGATGCTGGTGCGCGCCGAGACGCTCAGTATGCCGATGACGTTGGGTGAGAACACGCTGACCATTGACAGCGGCGCCCCGGAAATCCGCCTGGCGACCAGTTCCGGCCCCGTGCGCATTCAGGCAGGCCTTGGCCAGACACAGTTTGACGGCGGGCTCATCCCGGCGAATGTTTCGGCCGCCGATTTTGGTTTTGCGGGCACTAGCGCGCCCGGCGGCTTCTCCGGCGATGTCAAAGCGACCGGCCTGCGTGTTGCCGATACGCTGGAAGACGCGATCTATGAGCCCGTCCTGGGCGATCTGACGGGCCGGATCGAAGGCCAGCGCCTGGTGGCCTCCGGCCCCTTCCGGCTGGAAGCCTTCGGTACACAGATCGCCACGGCCAGCGCCGACATCAACATCTTCGATCTCGACGGCACGGCCGTGATCGAGTCAGAGCGCCTCGTCTTCATGCCCGGCGGTGTTCAGCCCTCGATGATCTCCCGCCGGCTCGTCGGCCTCTTCACCAGCGCGCAGGGGGAGTTCAACGGCGACGCCGCCTTCACCCTCACCGGCGGAAATATTCAGGGCACGGCTGACCTCAACGTCACCAATTTCGGTTTCCAGACAACCCGTCTCGGCCGGGTCGGGGGCGTTTCCGGCAAGGTACACTTTGCCGACGTGATGAAGCTGACAACGGCGGCGGATCAGGAAATCAGCATTGGCAGCGTCAATCCCGGCATTCCCTTCTCGGATGGGCGCATTGTCTTCAGCCTGGAGGAAGGCAAGACGCTGCATCTCAGCTCAGTCGCTTTCCCCTTTGCCGGCGGGCAGCTGGCGCTGGCCCCGCTCGACTGGTCGCTTGAAGAAGTGGCCGGGCAGCGTGTGGAAGTCACCGCCAGCGGGCTCAACCTCACCCAGCTGATCGAAGTGCTGAAGCTGCCCGATACGGTGGCCGAAGGCACCGTCAGCGGGATTTTCCCGGTCGAGTTCACGCAGAATTCCGTCATCGTGCGTGATGCGCGCCTGATGGCCGATGGCGGCGGGCGGATCTCCTATACCGGCGGGGCCGTGAATGCGGCGGCGGAAAACGATCCCACCGCCGCCATGGCTTTCAACGCCCTGCGCGACCTTGAATTCTACGTGCTCGAAGTCAGCCTCTCCGGCGACCTGGCAGACCGGATGCAGGCAGGGATCGTGCTGGCGGGGCGCAATGTCCGGTCGGTGCCGGTGGGCGGGGCGATCACCATGCCGCCCGGCCAGGCGTTTGAGTTTTCGATGAACTTCAACCTGCCACTCGCCCAGTTGATCGAGCAGGGGCTCCAGTCGGCCAATGCCACGGCCCTGATCGATCTGGCCACCCGGCCGCAGGAAGAAGACCCGTCTGAATGACGCTATCTGAATGATGGGCAACAGTTGCGTCGATTGACGTTAAGAACGGGCATGTCATTGTCGCCCGGTAATATGAGGAGCACCGCCTTATGAGGTTCCAGCCAGTCTTACTTGCCGCGGCAGGGGCTATTGCCCTGTCGGCCTGCACGCACGTCGTGAAGCTCGAGCCGTCGGACAAGCCCATCAAGATCGACCTCAACGTCAACATCACGCAGGAAGTGCGTATCAAGCTGGACCGTGAGGTTTCAGACCTGATTGCGAACAACCCTGACCTGTTCTGATTGCCTAGGTCCCCTGGGGAGACACATATGACAACATTTCGTACTCTGATCCTTGGCCTTGTCCTGCTCTTCGGCGGTGTTTCCGCCATGCAGGCCTCCGCGCAGGGTAATTCGCAGATCGAGACGGCCCGTTCCACAGGCGTTATCGGTGAGCGCATCGACGGCTATCTCGGCGTGGTTGGCTCTGCGGATGCTGAAATTGTCCGCCAGGTGCAGGACATCAACAACCGCCGCCGCGCGCTCTACGAGAAGACCGCTGCCGAAACCGGCACGACTGTTCAGCAGGTCGCCCGGATCGCCGGCGAGAAGCAGCTCGCCGAGCGGGTGAAACCCGGCGAGTTCTACATGGACGAATCCGGCAGCTGGAAGAAAAAATAGGCTGCCAGGCTGAACATGACCCCGGACAGGCAAAACCTGTCCGGGGTTTGCTTTTTCAGGGGCCTTTCCTGACCGGCCTGCGGCCCTATCTGTCCTGAAATGTCCCAACCTGTCCTGAATTGTCCCGGCTCCGCCCTCATGTCCCTTCGCCTGATCCTCTGGATTGGCGGCGCCTTTGCCGCTCTTGCGCTCCTCCTCTGGGGCATCACCCTTTTATGGGGCAGCCTGGGAATCGGCATGAGCGGGCATGGCTGGTTTGCCTATATTCTCGGCGGCGTGCTGACGCTCGCCCTCTCCATGGGCCTGTTCCTGCTGACATTCCACAGCGCCCGCCACGGGCATGATGATATTGATGATCCCGGAACCTGAAGCCGGGCCCCGGTTACAAGGCTGTTACCGGAGTGTCATCGCTCATTTGTTGACAGGCCCGGCGGCTCACCTGATCCTGCAGCGCAAGCTGACAACACACGGGCTGAACCAATGAACCTTGATCCTGCGCGTTTCGCTGCATTTATTTCCGCACGCCTCTGTCACGACATCGTCTCGCCGGCGGCCACGATGTCGCTGTCTCTGGAAATGCTCGACAGCCCCGGCAGCGCCGAGGAAAAAGAGCAGTCCGAACGCACTCTGCGCGAGGGCGCCCATGGGGTGACCGCGACGCTGCAATTCCTGCGCTATGCCTTCGGATCGATGGGGCTGCAGCCCGGAACGGCCGATGTCCACCAGTTCAAGAAGCTGACCGACGACTATCTCCGCTTCCAGAAACCCAGCATCGAATGGGATTTGAGCACGCCGGTGCTGACCTTTGCCGAAGCCCGGATGATCATGAACCTCGTGATGGTGTGCCTGACGGCCACGGTGCGCGGCGGGGTGATCCACATCAATGTCCGCGAGGAGAATGGCGCCAAGACCCTGACGCTGACCTGCAAGGGCGACCGGCTGAAGCTGAAGGAAGACGTGGTCAAAGCGCTGAAAGGCGAGGAGCCCGAGCATGGCTGGCGCCCGGAGAATATCCAGCCGCTGTTTGCCAAGCTCACCTGCGACAGCCTCGGCGGCACGCTGCATGCCCGCCAGATGCCTGACGGCACCGTCGTGTTCATGGCCTCGGGGCTGAAACCTCAGGGTTGAGGCGCGGCCGGTCAGGCTTTTTTAACCCGCTTCAGGCAGGCATAGGGTGGGCAGGTCCGCTTTCCCGCCCGTCCGGAGCCCCACCGCCATGCGCACCTGTCTTATCGTCGATGATTCCCGCGTTGTCCGCAAAGTTGCCTCCCGCATCATCCGGGATCTCGGATTCTCGGTCACCGAAGCCGGAGATGGCGCCGAAGCGTTGAAAATGTGCCGGGAATCCATGCCGGACGCGATCCTGCTGGACTGGAACATGCCGACCATGAACGGCATCGACTTCCTGCGTGCGATCCGCCGGGAAGAGGGCGGCAAGGTGCCGCGCATTGTGTTCTGCTCGATTGAAAATGATCCCGAACACATCAATGAAGCCCTTCGCTCCGGGGCGGATGAGTTCATCATGAAGCCATTTGATGCAGACATCCTGGAGAGCAAATTCGCCGAAGTCGGGCTGATCTGAAGCCTTTCTTAATAAAAAGCGGCCTAACGGTAACCTTTGGGGCGCCCGCGCCTCGTGGCGGAGCAGGATATGCAGGAGACGGTGTTCAACGTGCTCGCGGACCTGGCCTTGAAGGCCACCGGTCAGGCGATCCCGCCGTCACGCGCCTATCTCATGGAGGCGCGCCTGTCGCCGCTCGCCCGCCGCGAGGGCTTCGGCACGCTGGCCGATCTCGTTCACTGTCTTGAATCGCGCCAGAACGCGGTTTTCCGCAATGAAGTCGCTTCGGCGCTGCTGACGCATGACACTTGGTTTTTCAGGGAACGATCCGTCTTCGACATGGTGATCAACACCCTTCTGCCTGAGCGCCTCGACGCCACCCAGTCGGGGCGTCTGCGCGTCTGGTGTGCCGGCGGCAGCTCCGGCCAGGAGGCCTATTCCCTCGCCATGCTGCTCGAGGACGAGCCCGGCGCCAGCCTGCGCAGCGCCAAGATCGAGATCCTCTCGACGGACTATTGCAAATACTCGACCGAAAAGGCCCGCGCCGGCGTCTACAACCATTACGAAGCCCAGCGCGGCCTTTCGATCTTCCGGCTGATGAAACACTTCTCTCGGACCGATGGCGGCGACTGGCAGGTAAACGAGACGATCCGTTCCCGTGTCAGCTTCCGTCAGCACAATCTGATGGAAACGGCCTCGGGCCTCGGCAAGTTCGACCTGATCTTCTGCCGGCATGTGCTTTCGGGCATGTCGAAGGCGGCGCGCATGCGCGTGGCCGAAGTTCTGGCCGCCCAGATGGCGCCCGGCGCGGTCATCCTCCTCGGGGAAGGGGAAAGCTTCCAGGGCCTCACCGACCTCCTGGAGCCCACCCGCGACATCCGTCAAGGCTGGGTGGAAGCCGGTACGGCGAATAGGGCGGCGGCTTAGGTTCTTCGCTTAACAAACCGATTTGTTTTTACTTGGAATTTTCTACTTTCCGCACCATCTTGAATTGATGGATTGGCTGGGTGGTAGGGTATCAAAGTGAAAGAGCGGGAAACGAAACGATTAACTTTTATGGAATGGTTGGGCTTCGCACGGCGGCCTATTTATTCCAACGCTGTTTGGTTTGGTCCCATTCTGGGCGCTTTTCTCTTCTCGGTTGCTCTGTTTCTCGCGTTCGCAACGATTATCACGCTCGTCCTTTTTGCGTTCGCTCTTTTCGGAGCGGGTCCATATGAAGGCGACAAATCTGGTGAAGCGATACGCAATATCGGTTTGGTGCTTGCTGCTTTGCTTGGTGCACCACTGCTGCTTTGGCGTTCGATTGTGAATGCACAGCAAGTCGAAATCGCATCTGAAGTACTCTTCAACGATAAAATGAACTCGGCAGCACAAGGACTTACGACTCGTCGCGAAACCACGCGAGTCGTGAGGCAGGGTGACGTCGATGTAGTCTTGAAAGAGATTGAAGATGATCTCGTGGCCCGCGCAGCGGCGATTGATCGGTTGGAGGGGTTGGTCAACGAGCAGGAAGCGGCAGCGCCGCGCGTGGTGCGGATGCTCGCAGCATATATCCGCGGTAACTTTCGATGTGAAAATGTTCTTCCAACTGAGGATTTGAAATTACGCAAAGTTCCGAGCATGGATCTTCAGAAGGCCGTTGACGCAATTGGCCGCGTTCACCGAATTGCCGTTGATGTTGATAGCACTCATTGGCGACTGGATTTGAAAGAATGCGACTTCGACGGCGTTAACTTTTCAACAGGTTTTTTTCGCGCGGCTGATTTCAGCGGATGTCGATTTGAAGCGACCATGTTTGGCGAAGCAGTGTTTGAAGGATGCTTGTTCTCCGGCTCTTTGATGAATTTCAGCGAGTTCAGGAAGGCGAGTCTGCGGGGCGCTCGACTTGACCGAATTACGTTGAACAAAGTCCAAGGGGGATGGGCCGGGAGCCTGAACCAAGCTGATCTGACAGGTGCGACTTTTATAGCATCGGATATTTCAGCATTATCCTACCTTGGTAGACCTCAAGTGATTGCAAAGACGTTTGCTACGAAGGACACGCAGGTAGCGCCTGAAGTTCGCTCGAAAATGCGAGATATTGGCGACTTCGATCACGCTCATCTATGCCGCAGTCTTAAAAAGGAAGAAAATCTTACTGACGAGGAGAGGGTACTCGTAAGCAAACTTGAAGCGTCAGGATTTCAGCACTGGTCGCCATACGATTCAGCCGATGGGGCAACCGGCTCATTGTTGAAAGAGTTTTATCAAGAGCTTGGATTGCTGGAGTGGCCATTCTGGAACCGATAGTTTGAATTTCGCTTCTGCTGCTGTATATCCCCGCCAACCAACCAGCTGCTCCGGGCCTTGACCCCGGTGGGAGTGAGAGATGATGACCGATACCGCTGCGTGGCCCGCTGGCCGCGTCAATTCGCTTGGGTTTGCCAAGCCTCCCCATGAAACCCGCGTTGTGGCGGCCATGTCTGGCGGCGTCGACAGCTCCGTTGTGGCCGCGATGCTGAAAGCCGAAGGCTATGACGTGATCGGCATCACGCTGCAGCTTTATGATCATGGCGCCGCCATCGAGAAAAAGGGCGCCTGCTGCGCCGGGCAGGACATTCACGACGCGCGCAACGTGTCGGACGCAATCGGCATTCCCCATTATGTGCTCGATTACGAGAGCCGTTTCCGCGAGCAGGTGATGGAGGATTTTGCCGATACGTATCTGTCCGGCTCGACGCCCATCCCCTGCATCCGTTGCAATCAGACGGTCAAGTTTGCAGACCTCCTCGCCACCGCGAAGGAGCTCGGCGCCGATTGCCTCGCCACCGGCCACTATATCCGCCGCGTGGCCGGCCCCGATGGGCCGGAGCTTCACCGCGCCCATGATGCCAGCCGCGACCAGTCCTACTTCCTGTTCGCCACCACGCGCGCGCAGCTCGATTTCCTGCGCTTTCCGCTGGCAAGCCTTCCGAAGAGCGAGGTTCGCGAGCTTGCGGAGAAGTTCGGTCTGCAGGTTGCCGCCAAGCCTGACAGCCAGGACATCTGCTTTGTGCCCGATGGCTCCTACGCCAAGGTGGTCGAAAAGCTGCGCCCCGGTTCGGGGCGTGGCGGTGAGATTGTGCATCTCGATGGCCGCGTTCTGGGCAATCATGACGGCGTGATCCATTACACCATCGGCCAGCGCCGGGGTCTGGGCGTGGCGACGGGCGATCCGCTGTTCGTGGTGAAGATTGATGCGCCCGCGCGCCGGGTCATCGTTGGCCCGCGTGAGGCGCTGATGACGCGCGGCCTGCTGTTGGAAGAGCTGAACTGGCTGGGGCAGGGCAGCCTGGAAGAGGCCGCCCGCAATGGCGCGCGCGTGCTGATCCGGGTACGGTCCACCCGTCCGCCCGTGCCCGGACGGCTGGGCTATGAAGACGGCGCCCCGGCGGTGTTCTTCGACGCGCCCGAAGAAGGCGTCGCGCGCGGCCAGGCGGCGGTGCTCTACGACCCCGAAGGGGGCACCCGCATCCTCGGCGGCGGCTTCATCGCCCGGCCTTTGCCGGCCGATGCGCGCGTGGCAGCGGCCTGAGCGTCAGCTGAGCCAGTCCGGCGCCTTCACGCTGCCGGTAAAGGTCGGCGGCGGATACCGCTCCAGCAGCTTCTCCACGATGAGGTCGGCCACGCGTTCGGCTTCGCGCAGGGGTTCGTAGGACCACTGATCGAGCGTGCCGGTAAACCAGCGCGCAACGCCGCGCTGGAGCAGGCTGTCATGCAGGCGGTCAAACTTGTCCCCGTGCCCTTCGAGCCTGGCGATATGCACCGGCAGGCCATGCCAGGCGGCTTCCGAGAGCATGTTGGCGCTGTCCTCGGTGACGATGGCGGCGTTGGAGAAAAGGAGCCAGGCGAGATAGGGGTTCGGCCCATCCTGCGGCCCCGCCCAGAAAGCGGCGCCGATATCGCCAGCCATCTGGCGGAAGCGCGCCGCAATCGGAACTGGCGTGCGCCGGGACGCGGTCAGCCGCAGGCGCCAGCCATCGGCGGCCAGGCCGCGCATCTGGCCTTCCAGACGGTCTGCGGCGGCCTGGGTGAAGGTATGCACCCGCGAATCCCCGCCCAGGATGACAATGGCGGAGCGCCGGGTTTCGTCGGCGAGATCGGCAAATGCCTGCGCGGCTTCTTCCAGCGCTTCGGGCGAGAAATAGGCTGGGGAGCCGATGGTGCGGATGATGTTGGGGCCGGTCAGCGCGTCATGCTCGGGCACGACGAGCAGGTCGAAGTTTGACGGAGGAATGTGCGGATCAAGGATCTGTACCGTGAAGGTTTTTCCACCCGAAGCCTGGCGGGCATAGCGGGTCAGCGGCGCAGAGCGGCGCCCGGCGGCGATCCACAGGGTTGGCCAGGGCGCGGCGAGCGCCGGGCGTTGTTCCTTGGGCAGAGCTTGCAAGGGCGAGGCCCACCGGTCCGCCGGCAGCCAGCGCCAGGGCGCGCGCGGCGTCACCACCAGCGGTTCCTGACGGTGGGCCTCGCCGGCAATATGCGCAATGCGGACCCAGCGGTCCAATGCGCCCAAAGCAGACGTCAGCGCACGCACCTGCGCAGCATTGCCGGCGCGGCCATCGGAGACCGCCCAGACAGACGGTCCGAGCGACCCCATGCCTTTATATCCTTACTTGTATACGACCTTGATAACTTCATAGGCGCGGGCGCCGGCGGGCGCGGCCACTTCAGCCTCGTCGCCTTCTTCCTTGCCGATCAGGGCGCGGGCGATCGGGGAGGTAACAGAGATCTTGCCCTGTTTCACATCCGCTTCGTCCTCGCCCACGATCTTGTAGGTCTGCTCTTCTTCGGTGTCGACATCTGCAATGGTTACGGTCGCGCCAAAACGCACTTTCGAGCCACCAAGCTTGGACACATCAATGATATCGGCGCGGGCAAGCTTGTCGTCGAGCTCGCTGATGCGGCCTTCGATGAAGCTCTGCTTCTCTTTTGCCGCGTGATATTCGGCATTCTCCGACAGATCGCCATGCGAGCGGGCCTCGGAAATAGCCGCAATAATGCTCGGGCGCTCAACGGATTTGAGCACCTTCAGTTCAGCCTGAAGTGCGGCATGGCCTTCGGCAGTCATCGGAATGCGTTCCATCAAGAATTCCCTCATCTTCAGCGGCAAAAAACGTTGTCGCAAAAACCAAGGGCGTCAAGTGGGAGCCAATCAGGCGCTTTGCAAGGCGCGCACGGATATTTCCTGTGATTTCATACTGGCGATGGCTTTGACCGCGGCAAGCGACGCAGCCAGTGTTGTGAAATAAGGGATTTTTCTTGCCACTGCCGTCCGGCGAATGGACCCAGAGTCAGACAGTGACGCGGCCCCTTCGGTGGTGTTGAATACCAGCTGGACATCGCCATTGATCATGGCGTCCACAATATGAGGCTGGCCTTCGAGCACCTTGTTGACCCGTTTGACCGGAATACCCTTCGATTCCAGGTGGGTGGCGGTGCCGCTGGTCGCCAGAATGGTGAAGCCCTGCTCGACAAGGCCGCGGGCGGCCTCTTCGGCGCCCTTCTTGTCGCTGTCGCGCACGGAGATGAACACCGTGCCTTCGGCCGGCAGGCGGATGCCCCCGCCAAGCTGGCTCTTCAGGAAGGCCATGCCGAAATCATCGTCCCAGCCCATGACTTCGCCGGTCGAGCGCATTTCCGGGCCGAGCTGTGGGTCAACGCCGGGGAAGCGGGCAAACGGGAACACCGCTTCCTTGATCGCGATGCGGCGTGGGCGGGCGTTTGACAGGTCGAAGCTGGAGAGCGCCTCGCCGGCCATCACCTTGGCAGCGATGGCGGCAATCGGCGCGCCGACGGCCTTGGCCACGAAGGGCACGGTGCGGCTGGCGCGCGGGTTGGCTTCCAGCACATAGATTTCCTCGCCCTTGACGGCGAACTGGATGTTGATCAGCCCCCGGACGTTGAGCGCCATTGCCAGTTGAGCTGCCTGATCGCCGAGGCGCTTCTGCAATGCCTGGGAGAGGGTGAACGGCGGCAGGGCGCAGGCAGAGTCGCCTGAATGCACGCCGGCTTCCTCGATATGCTCCATGATGCCGGCGACATGCACGGTCTTGCCGTCGCAGATCGCATCGACATCCACCTCAATGGCGTCGGAGAGATAGCGGTCGATAAAGAGGGATGCGTCGCCCGAGACGCGCAGGGCCTCGGCGGCAAACTTGCGCAGGTCTTCATCATTGCGCGCGATTTCCATCGCCCGTCCGCCGAGCACGAAAGAGGGGCGCAGCATGACCGGATAGCCGATCTCGTTGGCTTTCACCTCGGCTTCTTCAACGCTGCGCGCGGTGCGCGAGGGGGCCTGCTGAATGCCGAGCTTGTCGAGCAGGGCGGCAAACTGTTCACGGTCCTCGGCAAGGTCGATGGAGGCGGGGCTGGTGCCGAGAATTGGCACCTGCTCGTCAAACAGCGGCCCGGCCAGTTTCAGCGGCGTCTGCCCGCCGAACTGAACGATCACACCGGCCAGATCGCCGGCCGACTGTTCCACATGGATGATCTCCATCACATGCTCGATGGTGAGGGGCTCAAAATAGAGTCGGTCAGACGTGTCATAGTCCGTAGACACCGTTTCCGGGTTACAGTTGACCATGATGGATTCGATGCCGAGGTCTTCCATTGCGAAGGCGGCGTGGCAGCAGCAATAGTCAAACTCGATGCCCTGACCGATACGGTTGGGGCCGCCGCCGAGGATGATGGCCTTCTTGCGCGAGGAGGGCATCGCTTCACATTCCGCTGCGGCCTGGCCGAAGGGGGCATGCTCATAAGTAGAGTAAAGATAAGGCGTTTTAGCCGCAAACTCTGCCGCGCACGTATCAATACGCTTGTAGACAGGACGCACACCCAGGCTGTGGCGGTGGGCGCGCACGGCGTCTTCGGTGTTGTCCGTCAGCTCAGCAAGACGCTTGTCGGAGAAGCCCATTGCCTTGATTTCGGTCATGCTGGCGAGCGCGCCTGGAAGACCCTGGGCCACGATCAGCGCCTCTGTCTTCACGATCTCTTCGATCTGACGGAGGAACCAGGGATCAAAGGAGGTGACGGTCTGCACGTCCTCAACGCTGAGGCCCATGCGGAAGGCCTGCGCGATAACGCGAAGCCGGTCGGGCGACTGGATGCCGAGCGCTTGGCGCAGCGCGCTCTCGGTTTCAAAGGGCAGCTCGTTGAGGCCGGACAGCCCGGTCTCCAGCGAGCAGAGCGCCTTCTGCAGGCTTTCCTGGAAGCTGCGGCCAATGGCCATTGCTTCGCCTACGGACTTCATCGCGGTGGTCAGGACAGGCTCGGCGCCCTTGTATTTTTCAAACGCAAAACGCGGGATCTTGGTGACGACATAGTCAATCGTCGGCTCGAAGGAGGCCGGCGTCACGCCGGTGATGTCATTGTCGAGTTCGTCGAGCGTGTAGCCCACAGCGAGCTTGGCCGCGATCTTGGCAATCGGGAAGCCGGTTGCCTTGGAGGCCAGCGCCGAGGAGCGCGAGACGCGCGGGTTCATCTCGATAACGATGAGGCGGCCATCCTTGGGGTTGACCGCAAACTGCACGTTCGAGCCGCCGGTCTCCACGCCAATCTCGCGCAGCACCGCGATCGAGGCGTTACGCATGACCTGGTATTCCTTGTCGGTCAGCGTCAGGGCCGGGGCGACCGTGATGGAGTCGCCAGTATGCACGCCCATCGGGTCGATATTCTCGATGGAGCAGATGATGATGCAGTTGTCCGCCGTGTCGCGGACAACCTCCATCTCATACTCTTTCCAGCCGAGCAGGCTTTCATCAATCAGGATCTGGGCGTTGGGCGATGCGGCGAGGCCCGAGCGGCAGATATCCTCATATTCCTCGACATTGTAAGCAATGCCTCCGCCCGTGCCGCCGAGCGTGAAGGCCGGGCGGATGATGGCGGGCAGGCCGACCGTCGCCAGCGCGTCCATCGCCATTCGAAGACCGGTGATGCGGTCATAGGATTTAATCTTGCCGTCTTCGCCGCGGATTTCGGGGGAGGCGATGATCGCGGCGCGCGGATTTTCGAGGCCGAGGCGGTCCATCGCCTCGCGGAAGAGCTTGCGGTCTTCGGCCATCTCGATGGCTTCGGCCTTCGCGCCGATCAGCTCGACGCCGTATTTTTCGAGGATGCCCGCATAGTGGAGGTCCAGCGCGCAGTTCAGCGCCGTCTGGCCGCCCATGGTCGGCAGCAGCGCGTCCGGGCGTTCGGCGGCGATGATCTTCTCGACGATTTCGGGCAGGATCGGCTCAATGTAGGTCGCGTCTGCCAGCTCCGGATCGGTCATGATCGTGGCGGGGTTGGAGTTCACCAGGATCACCCG
Organism: Alphaproteobacteria bacterium HGW-Alphaproteobacteria-18; assembly: GCA_002841155.1. Taxonomy (GTDB): domain Bacteria; phylum Pseudomonadota; class Alphaproteobacteria; order Caulobacterales; family Hyphomonadaceae; genus Hyphomonas. The sequence continues at coordinate 60,090 of PHEH01000010.1, read as the reverse complement.
GTAGCCCTCTGCCTTCAGGGCTTTGACGGCCTGAACGCCGGAATAATCGAACTCGCAGGCCTGCCCGATAATGATCGGACCCGCGCCAATCACAAGGATCGAGGAGATATCTGTGCGCTTGGGCATGGGTTCGTGGTCTCCTCACAGGCGGTCAAACGGCTGCCCGATAGCAGGGAGTCGGGCGCGGGGGCAAGGCGCAAGGTGCGAACTACCCCCCGATACAGGGGGAAGCACGCTGCCTCGCGCGGTGCTACGGGCTGTAGCCAAGGAAATCCAGATGAAACGCTCTGCGGGCCGCTATTCTATTCTGCCTTATCGCCGCACGTTGAGTCATGCTGGGCCTTCTGGCCCATGCAAGGGCGGGCGAAAGCAGTGTTGGCACCGCGCCTTTGTTGAATATCTGGCGCGACGCAGGGTCTGCAAGATTAGCCCAGGGGAAATGGAGGGACTGAAAATGAAATATCTCATTCTGGCGGCGCTGGCGCCTTTGGCGCTGACGGGCTGTGGCGATGCCACCAGAGACTGCGCGCCCGCAGCCCCATCTGCCGTGCAGGCCGTCGCAGCAGAAACGACCCCCACATTGTTCCTGCTCTACACCCTCAAGGAAGGCGTAACGCCGGAAGCCTTCGAGCAATGGGTGACCGAGACAGACTACCCCGCGATGCGTGCGCTCGAACGGGTCCAGAGCTTCCGCACCTACCGCGCCGAGCGCCTGCTAATGGGCGAGGGAGCGCCCGGTGTGGCCTATATCGAGGCCTTCGCAATTCCCGATCTGGACGGTTTCATCGCCGAGGATATGGGTGGCGACACGGTGCAGTCGATCATGGGGGAGTTCATGGGCTTCGCCGAAGCGCCGCAATTCATTATCGTCTCGGAAGTGAAATAGGCATCGCGGGCTTGGCAACACCGCGCGAAGCCCGGCATTCAGCCACCTGAGTGGAGGAGGGGACAGACATGACGCTCAGATTTCGCATGGCGGCCCTCGCCGTGCTGGCATTGGGAACGGCGGCAACCAGCGCCCATGCCGATACCTGTGACACCGAACGGCTGCCGCAGGCGCTGGAGACCAGCATGCAGCAGATCACCAGCGCCGGGCAGCTCCAGAAGAAGCTTCTGGAGCTCGACGGCCATGTCTCGCGCTGCCCGGACAATCCCTGGATCAACCTTATGGGCGCAGCCATGGACATGCAGGTCTATGACGCGATGGTTCAAGGCACCAATAACCAGATCACGCAGGACTCCTACAACTATCTGTTGCGGGCCTTTGCGCGGTCCAACGCATTCATCGCCGTGCCGGCCGAGAACCGGCGGGACCAACTCGCCATCCCGCTGCCTTCGGGCGGTGTGGGCCAGCTGAAATACGAAGCCGCCTCCACCAATCGCAGAACCATCATTGAATCGTTGATGCAGATCGCAAGGCTTGGCTCCGTCCACCCCTATCTCGCTGCCGAGACGCCGCCCGTCTGCGACGGCTGGCTCAATTCGGATACCCAGACGATCGGCTATGCCAGCAAGACAAAGGCAGACCTGATTTTCCAGCCTTTCCTGGACGGGGCGGCAGCGGCGTGCTGGAACTCCGAAGAAGGCCGCCTGCCGCTGGCAGTGACAGCCAAAACTTATGCAAACCTTGTCGGGCGCGACGAAGTGACCGAACCTGAGAAGATCCGCGAATTGCTGGAGAAGGCCGAGGCTGCTCGCGATGCCTATCTGGAAGGGCGTGATTTCGACATCTTCTATTCAAAGTTCGATTCCGGGCGGCTCGATAACCAGTTGCGCAAGCACGGCGTCAATCCGCAGGCGGGCCTGTTGCCTCGCGATCTCTGGTTCACAACACAGCATATGCGCTCTGAGAAGATGCATTTCTCCCTCGCCATGGCGCTCAGCGAGGAATGGGCCGGCATTGCTGCCAGGATGGCTGCCGGAACCGAAACCCAATCTTCGGCTGGCGCGCTCTATACCCGTTTTGTTTATGCCGTCCTCAATGAGGGGCGCGAGGCCGGGCTTGAGGAGGAAACTCGCGCAGCCCTGCGTTTTGCGCTCAAGAATGTGCAGGAAAGCGTTGTGCGCGCCCCCGCCATGGACGGGCAGGAGCTGCCGCCGCAATGGTTGTACGACGTTCTGATGAATACCGCCGCCGCCCTGCCGGGAGGAAACTGACATGATCCGTACGATGAAAGCCGCTACCCTTGCGGCCATTTCAGTTCTGGCTAGCGCCGCCGCGGCTGCCGAGACCTGCGGCCCTGAAAAGATCGTTGGCGCTGTAGACGCCTATCGGCAGGTGGCGACGCCGTCGACACCATCGCCTGAGTTTTATACCCGGAAGCGCGAAATTGATGCTGCCGCGACGGCGTGCCCGGATACGGCGTGGATACGGATCATTGCCGCTGGCGCTGAAATCAAGGCGCTCGAGCGTTTTGAGGCTTCGCTTGCCGGAAAGGCGCAGAGCACAGCAGACAAGCATGAGGCCTTTACCCATATCGAACGTGCAGCGGCGCATGTGCTGGCCTTCCGGGATAACTACCCGGAGAACTTCCAGCATGGCGCGATCCGGCTCGCCTATACTGAATGGTCGGGGCTTGTAGAGCCGTTCGTCCAAGCCATGCTTCGCCAGGCGGATGCGGGCCGCGTCCATCCGCTCGCCTCGGACAATCCGCCGCCGTTCGAATGCGACTATGTCAGTAAGGCGATAGCAACCAATGCCAGCAATTTCCGGTTTGCGACCAGCCCCGCATCCCTGCGCCTGCTGACATCAATTGCCAATGTCTGCCGCCTCTCTGAGGAACGCACCGACTGGAACGTCCTCGCGCAACGGGCAAACAAGCTGGTGCGGCAGGTCGAGACAGGGACGATCACCGAGCCTGAGCGCATTCAATGGGCTTTGCGCGAAGCCTATATCGATTCACGCCAGTTTCTCGGCGAGAATAAACCGCCCTTTGGCGTCTGGTTTGAGTCCAACGAAAAGTCGTTGCAGAAGATGCTGGAAGAGCACAAGGTCAAGCTTGTTTTTCTAGGCACCTATACCGAAATTCCGCAGGCGGACTGGTTCAGGCCCGAGCATGTGGGTACCGAAAGTGTGGCCTATTCAATCGCTTTGGAGATGAGCCGAAACTGGTCGCCGCTGGCGGCCGGTGTCACGGATGCCGAGAGTTCCGATGCGACGGCTGCCCGCGTTGCCTTCATGCGGTATGTGACAGCCCTTGCCGGTGTAGCCGACGATGCCGATCAGCCGATTGCTGGGCGCCGCGCCATCAGTGAAGGCTTGACCGCCTTCCAGGAAGGGTTTGTCCGTACGCCCGAAACCGCCGGCCTGCCCGGTGCGCCGAACTGGCTCTACGAGATGCTGCGAAAGATGCTGAACGACAAGATCGCAGAATTCGAAGCCCAGCCCCGATAGAGCGGCCCGTCCATGAAAGAGGCCCTGCTCCTCTGAGGTGGGGAACAGGGCCTTCGTGGCTATCAGATATTCCGTCTGCGGCGTTACCAGCGGCGCGGATCGTCCGGGTAACGGTCGCGGGCATCCACAACGCCATCACCATCCGAATCATAGTTGTACGGATCGTAATTGGCGGGGCGTTTGCCGGTGCCGCAATCGCCGGCCTGGTTGCAGCCGCGCACTGCGCCGGCCACACCGCCAACAGCTGCGCCAATCGCCGCGCCGCGTTTGGCATCGCCATCCCCGACATTGTTCCCGATCGCCGCGCCGGCTACCGCGCCAAGACCGGCGCCGACAGCAGCGTTGCGTTCAGCAGTGCCCGAGGATGTACAGGCCGCCATTGCAAGGGCGCCTGCGCCAATTGCGGCGACTTTGAGATATGCAATCATGGGTCGTTCCTTTCCGTGTCTACTGACAGGGAAAACGTGCGCCCGCCCGGTTGGTTCCGGTTATTACAGGGAGTTCAGCTCCAGCGTTTGGAGGTGCGCTGGCTGATGAGATCGACTTCGCACTTTTCTGCGCCGTTATATCCAGTCACAGCGTCCGCGACGAAGGGGTTGTCCTGGCGTTCCTGCCCGAAGGTGGAAAGCGGGCCATGGCCCGGCACAAAGCGCATCTCATTGCCCAGTGGCCACAGCTTCTGGGTAATGGAATCGATCAGCTGCTGATGATTACCACGCGGAAAATCCGTGCGCCCGACAGAGCCGCGGAACAGCACGTCACCGACAAAGGCCAGCGCGCCTTCGGGATGATAGATCACGACATGGCCGGGCGTATGGCCGGGGCAGTGGGCGACGCCGAATGTGTTGCCGGCAAGCTCCAGCGTGTCGCCATCGTCCAGATAACGGTCGGGCGTGACATTCTTCCCGTCGCGGATGCCATAACGGGCGCCGCTGGCTTCCACCTCGTCCAGCAGCCACTGGTCGTCCTTGTGCGGGCCGATGATCGGGCAGCCGGTGCGCTCCTTGATGGCGGTGGCGGCGCCCACATGGTCAAGGTGGCCATGCGTCAGCCAGACGGCGACGATCTTGACGCCGAAATGATCGGCCGCCTGCATCAGCTTGTCGACCTCCCCACCGGGGTCCACGAACACGCCTTCCATGGTCTGCGTTGACCAGATCATCGACGTATTCTGTTGCAGCGGGGTCACCGGAATGATCCGGATCTCGAGTTTCGGGGCGGGGGTCTGCTCGGTCATCGGGGAAACATAGCGATCCCGGCCCGCTTCGCAATGCAGCCTCTCCCGTCTTTTCGCTCGCCGGACGCTGGGTTAACTAAGTTGGCGACATGTTTTCTTCAGGAGCGCCCAGCGATGCAGCCGTCTCAGCAGCCTATCCGCGCAAACGGCCTTGGCGATCTGGCGCGGGGGCGCGGGGGCATCATCCTCATCGCCTTGATCGGTCTCTTCATCTACTGGCAGGCGAACCAGAAAGAAGTGCCCTTCGCCCCCGGCAAGAAGCAGTTCAATACGCTCTCGATCCCGCAGGAGATAAAGCTCGGCCAGCAGTCCTACATGCAGATCCTCCAGCAGGAGCATAGCCAGGGCAACACCGTCCTTTGCGCCGATGAAGCCAGCTGCCAGGGGGATGCGCGCATACTGACGGAGAAAGTGCGCGGCATTGGCGAGCGGTTGCAACGCGCTGCATTGGAGCTTGAAAACGATTACCGCACCCAAGGCTACAACATGCCCGGTGTCGTGGAGCAGTTCGACTGGACCTATTATGTCGTCGACTCGCCCACGCCCAACGCCTTCTGTCTGCCGGGTGGTTATGTGGCGGTCTATACCGGCATCCTTGACATCACGGGAAACTATGATGGCCGCGTCACGCTTGAGGATGTCGCCGATGAGAACAAGCTTGCCGTCGTCATGGGCCATGAGATCGGCCACGCGCTGGCCCATCACGGCGCCGCGCGGATGAGCACGCAGCAGATGATGCAGATTGGCCAGGTCGCCCTCGCGGTTGGGGTAGGGGATATGGACGCGGGCCAGCGTATGGCCGTGATGCAGGCGTTCGGCGTCGCGACCCAGGGCGGCTTCCTCGCCTTCTCGCGCGATCATGAGACGCAAGCTGACAAGATCGGCCTCGATCTCCTGGTGCGCGCCTGTTACGATCCGCGTGAGGCGCCTGAGCTCTGGGAGCGGATGGGCGAGATCGGCGGCGGCCAGCGCCCGCCCGAATGGATGAGCACGCATCCTGCATCAGCGACTCGGGCCGAAAACTTCCGAAAATGGATGCCAGACGCCATCAGGGAATATGAGCGCCGCTGCGGAAACCTGAAATGAAAACGGCCCTCGCCGCAAAGCGAGAGCCGCCAAGGGCCATTCCCCATTGTGGAAGTGCGCAGCTTTTGAGGCCTCGCACCCCCGCCCTTAAAATATGAGTAATCATGCCAGTCTGAACCGCTGATAACAACCGTTGCAGGGGTGGTTCAGGACCGTTTCTGGCTGCTGCTAAACTCAGACCCCAAACTTAGACCAAGGCAAAAAAAAGCCGCGAAGGCTCCTCCTCCCGAAGCGCTTCGCGGCTATGCAATGCCGTCCGTGCCGTCCACCGGCGTTACCCAGCCTGCATATTCTCAAGTGAGCAGCGTGGGCTCCGAAGAGCCCGCAACCAAAAAAAGGTTACCCTTTTTACATACCACTGGTATGGTGAGACGCAAGAGGTGTGGGGATGCCGAAACGCAGTAGAGAACAGGCCGCTGAAACGCGCGAAGCATTGCTGCGTGCGGCACGTAAATCTTTTGCAACTCAAGGATTTGCTGGCACCAGTGTCGCCAGTGTCGCCGCCGGTGCGGGCACGACCAAGGGCGCCCTGTTTCATTATTTTAGCAGTAAGGAAGTCCTGTTCCTCGAAGTCTGGACCGCGCTCCAGCTCGAAATGGATGCTGCCGCCCGCACCGCTGCCATCGCTGCCCGCTCGAAGGATGACCCTTACGCGGCTTTCCTGGCCGGTTGCCGTGTCTATCTGCAATGGGCAACTCGGCCGGACTACCAGACCATTGTGCTGATCGACGGCCCTTCGGTGCTCGGTATGGCCCGCTGGCATGAGCTCGACTTCAAGCTCGGCATGAACAACATGACCCAGGGAGCGACCTGGCTTGCCCGCCAGGGCCTCCTGCCGGAAGAGCGCATCCGCCCCGCTGCGGTTCTCCTGCAAGCTGCTCTGAATGGGGCCGGTTTTGCGCTTTCCTCCGGCTACAAGGATGTCACCTCAGATGATCTGTTCTCCACCTTCGAGCAGATTTTGCGCGGCCTGAGGTATTCGGCATAGTCTGTCCGCATTGAGGTCGCCTGCCGGGGTTTATTATGCGGCAGAAAGCCGATACGGGTCAGCGCGAAAGAAACGGAAGGCCCTCTCCTCATGTCTCATTTCTCGCCGCTCTCCACACTCCCACCTGACGCTCTCCTCGGCCTGATGACGGCCTACCGCGCCGATGAGCGCAGTGAGAAGTTCGATCTCGGTGTCGGCGTCTACAAGGACGAGAAGGGCGAGACGCCGATCCTCTCGGCGGTGCGCAAGGCAGAAGCCAAGATGCTCGCCGCCCAGACCACCAAGGTCTATGAAGGCCCGCGTGGGAATACGGATTTCTGCGCCCATATCGAGACGTTCGTATTCGGCAAGGATCATCCCGCGCTGAAGGAAAACCGCGTCCTGTCCTTCACATCGCCCGGTGGGTGCGGCGCGCTGTTCCTCGGTGTCGGCCTGATGCGCCGCATGGGCACGCGCCGGGTATGGGTGTCGCGGCCCACCTGGCCAAACCACCCCAACGTTGTCAAATCCCTCGGCCTTGAGGTGAAGGACTATACCTATGCCCGCGACGGGGCGTTCTACCGGCTTGGCGCGCTGGCCGACCTTTCCACCGCCGAGCGCGGTGACGGGGTGATTATCCAGGGCCCTTGCCACAATCCGACCGGTATCGATCCGTCAACGGACGACTGGCGCGAGCTTGGAAAGATCTGCAAGGATAAAGGCATCATCGCGCTGCTGGACGTTGCCTATCATGGTTTCGCTTCCGGCCTTGACCGGGATATGGACGGCGTGCGCGCCTTCATCGAGGAAGCGGGCGAAGCGCTTATCTCCTATTCCTGCTCCAAGAATTTCGGGCTCTACCGGGAGCGCACGGGCTGCTTCCTCGCCATCGGCGCAGAAGCCGAAGGTATCGCGGCGGCAACCACGCATGTGGCCGATATGGGCCGCGCCACCTGGTCGATGCCACCTGCCCACGGCGCGGGCATCGTTGCCACCATCCTGGACGATCCGGAGCTTCGCGCCGAATGGGAAGCCGAGCTGACCGCCATGCGTACCCGGATGATCGGCTTGCGCGAAGCGCTGTCAGATGCCCTGGTCAGCCATTCGGGCTCAAACCTGCTCGCTGCCCTCAAGACACAGAACGGTATGTTTTCCCAGCTGCCCATCTCCGCCGAAGACACCGCCAAGGCGCGCGAAGCCGACGGCATCTACATGCCCTCCTCAGGCCGCATAAACATCGCCGGGCTTCACCCCAGCGATATTCCAAGGCTGGCCGAAATTCTGGCAGGGTATCTGGTCTAAGCCAGCCGGCTCATCCCCGCTTGCGCGGGGATGAGCGGAAGTTTTTGGGGTTAGACGCCCTCAACGAAGATCACGCGATAGTCTGCCGCCTGAAAGCGGTGTGCGCGCGCTTCTGTATAGGCTGGGCTGTCATACCAGGCCTTGGCTTCGGCCATGGTCGGGAAGGAGAGGATCACCACGCCATCGGCGTCGGCCCCTTCGGTCACTTCATGTTTGCCGTAGAAGGCGAGCGGCGTGATCTTGTGATCGCCGCGGGCGTCGCCAGCGGCCTTGGCATAACGGGCCATCGCGTCTTCACTGCGAAGCTTCTCGCGGATCAGGATTACATAAGCGGCCATCTGTCTTCTCCCGGTTTCTGATCCAGCATCTTCAGCGGGCAGGAGAAGATTTGTAAATCCCTGCCGTAGCGGCGTCAGATGCCGAGCCCCTTGGGGGCGATCTTTTCCAGGTCGCCCAGCATTTCAGGTGGGGCGGCCACAGCTTTTCGCGCATCCAGATCAAGGGTGATCGCGACCACTTCGCTGGTCGCCCAGGGGCCGCCCGTCGCCGGGTCCATTACCCAGTGAACGAGCGAGTGCGTCTTGCCATTCACGCCGCCAAAGGAGGAGTGGGCAACAAACCGGTCGCCCGCGCGCGGATAGCGGTGATAGCGCAGGCGGTATTCCAGAACCGCCGCGCCCATGCGCTTTCCGCCGCTGCTCGTGCCCACACGCATGCGCCAGTCGTAAAGCAGATTGGGCACCATGTCGGAGAGGCGCCCGATGAACCAGGACGGTTCCATCCATCCGTGCACCCCGCAATGGCCGGGCGGAACCGCGCCCATGCCGATGCGCGGCGCGCCAACCGACGCCACATGATCCAATGTGATCTCTGAAGTGGGTAGGCCCGGCTTGTCAGGATCGAAGCTTCGGGGCAGGGCTTCTTCGGGCGTCTCGCCCAAGAGCTGTTCCATCCGCGCGCGCGTCTTGGCCGTCCAGGGGAAGGGCTCGCCTTCGGCGGTGTCGATGTGGATAATCCGGGTGCGGAAAGCCGCGGAAAGGCTGCCATCGGTATGGCGCAGTTCCTGATAGATCAGCGCTTCGCATTCCCCAAATTCCAGAATACAGCCCCGCATTGAAAGCGGCTTGCCCGGCAGCACTTCGCGGACAAAGCGGATATGCTGATCCACAGGAAGAATGGTCGACGGCGCGTTGGGACGGAATGCCTCGGGCAAACCGATCTCATGGGCGAGCGTGACGAGCCCTTCCAGCTGTTTCTCGACATAGATGCGCACATTCATGTGCCCCATCTCATCGCAATCCCACTGGTTACAGCTGCCCTGCCAGAGTGGGATCATGCGTTACATCTCCTGCAGCGCCCGCGCACTTCGATCACGGCGCGGGTCATCTGGAAGCCTGCGGCTTCGGTTTCTTTCTTGAGTGCCTGGCTGGTGGCCACGGCGTGAAGTTCTTCGGCGTTCTGGCAGATCTCGCAGATCAGGAAAACCGCCGAATGATTATGGCTCGTATGCCCGCACGCCACATAGGCGTTGAGGCTCTCGATCTTGTGGACGAGGCCGGTCTCCTGAAGGAAGTCCAGCGCCCGGTAGATGGTCGGCGGCTTGGCCGCGCCCTCTCCGTCCAGATTGGCCAGAAGGTCATAGGCCTTGGCCGGCCCGTCATTCTCCAGCAGCAGGCGCAGCACCTTGCGGCGGATGCGCGTCATCCGCTGGCCCTGGCGGGCCACCAGCGCTTCGGCCTCGGCCAGGAAGGCGTCCACATCCTGCGGGGCGCAAGGCGTGTTCGCGGAACCATGATCATGAGCGTGTGAATGTGCCATTCCCCTTATGTCTGGTGTTTTGAGGCGAATGTGAAGGGGGGGCGCCGCAACAGGGCACTGGACGCTACCTGCAAATCACCCGAGATTCCTTCTCGTAGCGGAATAATCGTAGCGTGGAGGAATGACCGGAATGCAATTGTCGGAGCGGGAAGGGCTTGAGCTCTGGCGGAAATCGGTCACGGCCTCGGTGCGTTCAGATGCGCCAGACCTCACCGCGCGCCAGCAGGCAGTCCTCATGACCATCGCGCTCACCCCCGGCCCGCACACCGTGCGCGGCCTGGCAGAGCATCTGGGCATTGCCAAGCCTGCTGTCACGCGTGCCCTGGACGCGCTGGAACGCCTCGATTTCATCCGGCGCCTGCCCGATGATACAGACCTGCGCTCGATCTTCGTGGAGCGCACCCCCGAAGGGATGAGCTATCTGCGCGCCTTTGCGCGGCTTGTCCTGGCCGCTGCTTCCGGCGAAGAAGCGGCCTCGGGCAAGCCTCCCCGCCGCAATTCTGCCGTTGCTTGAGGCAAGGCTTGCCCATCAGGGAGGCCTGCCGCCATGCCGGATTTCAATGAAACGCGCCTTCTGCGCCCCGAAGGGGCGTCATCGGCCTTTCAGGTAAGCGCCGGGGCCACGGCCATCCGCGAGACGCCCGCCGCTGATAGCGAGGCAGTGACCTTTGCCCTGTATGGCGAGACCCTCGACGTCTTCCGGGAAGAGGGGGAGTTTGGCCTCATCCAGTGCCAGCGCGACGGCTATGTCGGCTGGGCGCTGATGGAGGCGCTCTCGACGCCAGTCCTTGCCCCCACGCACAAGGTCAGCGCCCTGCGCACCTATGCCTTCTCGGAGCCAGATCTCAAATCAGCCCCCCACTTCATGCTGAGCCTGGGCGCGCGTGTTGCCGCCACCGGTCGTCAGGAAGGCGTCTGGATGCACTGCGCGCGGGCAGGGTGGGTTCACCAGAGCCATCTGGCACCCATTGACCACTTCGAGGACGATCCCGCTGGTATCGCCCTGCGCTTCCTGGAGGCACCATACCTGTGGGGCGGGCGTGAGAGCCTGGGGCTCGACTGTTCCGGTCTCACCCAGCAGGCGTTCGAGGCTTGCGGTGTGCTGTTGCCGCGCGACTCTGACATGCAACGGGTCTGGGGTGGCACTGAAGTGTCCCGAAATGTCCCGATTTGTCCTGAAGATGTCCCCCTTTGCCGCGGAGATCTCGTCTTCTGGCGCGGTCATGTTGGTATCCTGACCGGCCCGGACACGCTCCTCCATGCCAACGCCCATCACATAATGGTCGCCGAGGAGCCCTTGGCGGAAGCCATTGAAAGAATTGGAAAATCCACAGGGCCAGTCCTGTCTGTCCGCCGGATCGACCTTGCCGCAGAGCGCGTGAAAAAGCCGTACTGGCTCAAACCTTGAACTTCAGCACCTTGTTTTAAAAAAGAAAAACCCCGGCCATGGCCGGGGTTTTAAATTTGTAGGGTCGTTTCTGGTTTGAATTACTCGGCTGGAGCTTCTTCAACCGGAGCGTCTGGCGTCGCTGGGGCTTCGTCTGCCGGAGCCGTCTCGGTCTCTGCCGGACCTGCTTCGCCTTCAGCTGGAACAACAGCGCCCTCAACAGGAACCGCCTCACCGTCAATCAGTTCGCCATCGCTTGGAACAGCGTCGATGTCGCCTTCTTCTGCAACAGGCAGGGGTTCCGGGAAGGCCGGTGCGTTCTCGGTATTGGCCGCCAGATAGGCGATGACAGCCGCCCGGTCCGTATCGCGGCGGATACCTGCAAACGACATCGACGTGCCGCGCAGATAACCTGCCGGGTTGTTCAGCCAGCCGTCCAGGTTCTCATAGGTCCATGTGCCTTCAGCATTCGTCAGGGCGCCCGAATAGGCAAAGCCTGGGATATGGGCCTTGTCAGCGCCAACCGTGTTGTGAAGGTTCGGGCCTGTGCCGTTCGCGCCGCCAGCATTGATCGTGTGGCAGGTTGCGCACTGGCTGGCGAACAGGCGCTCACCGCGCGAGAGATCCGCGCTGGCTAGGGCTGCGCCCAGATCGAAGACTTCAACGACAGCAGCAGCACCAGCACCCGCTGCTTCGGCTACTTCCACGCAATAATGGAACTTCTGGCACATCTGCTCCGAAAGCGATGCCGCCTCGCCGTGCTCATCGCCGTGATGGCCCGCACCGCTGGCGAACACTATGCTCGGGAGCTGCATGAGGAACATGATGCCGAGCGCGGTTGCGAGCACCGCTCCGATGATCTTGTTTAGACCGAGCTCTCCCATTGGGCATTCCTTCGAATCTGTAGCGTTATTCTGTCTTGGCGGGCGCCTTTTGGCACGCTAACCGGGTGCGCACAATATAAAGGGTGTCTCTTCAGGGCGCTTCCCCCCGTACTCGCGGCGATCAGACGCATGCCGGGGACCATTCAAGACAGGGATTTCCGGAATGACCAGCAAAATTGCCTATCAGGGCGAACCCGGCGCGAACTCGCACATTGCTTGCGGCGAGGCGTTTCCGGGCTTTGAGCCGATGGCGTGCCGGACATTCGAAGATTGTTTCATTGCCGTAGAGCGAGGCGACGCAGACCTCGCCATGATCCCGGTTGAGAACACCATTGCCGGCAGGGTGGGGGACATCCACTATCTGTTGCCGACAACCCAGCTGCACATCACAGGTGAATATTACCTGCCGATCCGGTTCCAGCTGATGGCCCTGCCGGGAACGAAGCTCACCGACGTTAAGAAGGCGCGCTCCCACATCATGGGCCTCGGCCAGTGCCGCAACTTCCTGCGCAAGTATGCCATTGAGCCTGTCACGGCTGCGGATACGGCGGGCGCTGCCCGGGAAGTCTCCGAACTGAAAGACCCGAGCGTCGCGGCAATCGCGCCGCGCCTTGCCGCTGAGGTTTACGGTCTGGAAATCCTCGCGGATAATATCGAAGACGCCGCGCATAACACGACCCGCTTCGTCATCATGTCGCGCCAGCCTGCTGACATTGATGCCAGCGACGGCCCGGCCAAGACTGCGTTCATTTTCGAAGTCCGCAACATTCCCGCTGCCCTCTATAAAGGCCTTGGCGGATTTGCGACCAATGGCGTGAACATGACGAAGCTTGAAAGCTATCTGGTCGGCGGCTCGTTCGAAGCGTCGCAATTTTACGCTGAGATCGAAGGCCATCCCGATGAGCGTCCTGTCCAGCTTGCGCTGGAGGAGCTTGGCTTCTTCTCGCAGTCGCTGAAGATCCTCGGCGTGTTTCCCAAGGCGATCAACGCGCGGCTGTAGCCGCTTCCAGCCGCGCCATTGAGCAGGCGTGCGCAATGGCTGGCTCGATATGTTCGACAAACAGCCGCGCCTTGCCGCGCAGCTTGCCGGATGTCCAAACCGCGTGGATGGAGAGAGAGGGCCCTTGCCATTCCGGCAGCACACGGACCAGGCGCTGATCGCCGAAACACTCTGAAGCGAGCCAGGCCGGCGCGAGTAGAATGCCAAGTCCGCCAGCAGCGGCCTCCAGCAATGTTTCTCCTGACGAGGCTCGGAACGGGCCATCGACCCGCGCTTCAAAATGTTCCTCACCCCGGCGCAGGTCCCAGACTGTCTGCCGGTTGTGCCGGAAGACGACGGCGTTGTGGTTTACAATGTCTTCCACGCTCTGGGGCGCGCCGTGACGCGCAATGTATTCCGGAGATGCCCAAAGCACCTGGGGCGCTTCGCCGAGCTTCTTTGCCATCAGGCGGGAGTCGCGCAGCTCACCGAGCCGGAAGGCGATATCGATGCCTTCAGAGACAAGGTCAGTAAGCGAATCGTCGGAGACAAGATCAAAGCGGATGCTGGAATAGGCTGCGAGGAAACCGGGCACGGCGGGCGCCACAACGCGACGGGCAAAGGAATGGGAACATGAAATCCGCAGCAGCCCGACCGGCGAGTGTTCGAGGCCGCGCGCTTCAGCCTGCGCCTCATCAAACTCGGTGAGGATGTCGACCGCGCGGCGATAGAAGCGCTCGCCTGCTTCGGTGAGGCTCAGCGCCCGGGTCGTCCGCTGGAAGAGGGTCGTGCCAAGGCTCGCCTCCAGATCCTGTATCCGCCGCGAGACGGTTGGCTGACCAAGTTCAAGATCGGCGGCGGCACGCGAGAAGCTTCCCGCATCGGCAACGCGCACAAACAGCTGCATGGCTTCAATTCTGTCCAAGCCGGTCCTCCGGAAACTGATGGGCCACGATCATGCGGCGGTGTTTATCTCTCACGATTACTTGCTTTGCGGGCAAAACCCAAGCGGGGGCGGAAGGGCGTCAGGTTAGCATGGGATCGCTGCGCTGCATTTGTTCGCCAATGCAGCAAACTGCAAGGCGCCCATTGCCGGATTTGAGATCTGTGGTGCTTCAGCACCGAGGCTGGTGTGCCAGGGCAATCAATACCGGCGAACCTTGCGAATCGTCGATGCCAGTCCTTGTCGGAACAACACCGCGCGCGCTCAGGAGGAGCAGGTAAGGAAGAGGCCTGGCTTTGCTGAATGCAGGTGGAGCGGAGAGCTCCGTGAAGGTCCATTCATGATGCGGTAAGCCTTGCCTGCGCCGGGTTGATGTGAGGGCTGTTTCAAAGTGGAGCAAGCGTCTGTTTGTTGCGAGCGTGATGCATCGCGCAAAAAAACACGCGGTATGTAAAAATACAAATGCCAGCGGAGTGCCTTGTAAGGCGCGGCGGCCGCCTTCTTTGGGCGGGGTTTGCAATACCCTGATTTTAAACATAAAAAAACGGGCGAGAGTTGCTCGCCCGTTTTATCGATAGAAAGTCCGTAGACTTACTTCTTTTTTGCAGCCGGCTTTTTGACGGCAGGCTTTTTCGCTGGTGCAGCTTTAGCAGCAGGCGCTGCCTTGGCTTTCACGGCCGGCTTTTTAGCCGGTGCAGCTTTAGCCGCAGGCTTCTTCGCCGGTGCAGCTTTTTTAGCGGCCGGTGCCTTAGCGGCTGGCTTCTTTGCCGGGGCAGCCTTGGCGGCAGCTTTAGCGGCGGGTTTCTTTGCAACTGCCATGTCTGATCTCCTATCATCTGGCTCGCCAATAATATCGTGATTCGGGAGAAATCAACTCCTGATTTTCACAAATGAGGAGAATCTCTGGAGCGTTCCGTACACGATCAATCGTTTCTGAAGGCCCATACCTTCATGATGTGATGGGCAATGGCGGTCGGTGGAGGACAGAAGAGTTCGGCATGCGTGCCATTGAGAATGTCGCGCATCTCTTCCCGCGTAACCCAGCGCGCGCTCTCAAGTTCATTTGAGTCGATGGTAATTTCATCGGAATCGGCAGGCAGGATAAAGCCCATCATCAGCGAAGAAGGGAACGGCCATGGCTGGCAGGCGACATACTCCGCCCTGCTGGGATCACAGGTGATCCCGGCTTCTTCAAGCATCTCGCGCGTGGCTGCCTGTTCGATCGTTTCGCCGGGTTCGCAGTAGCCTGCGAGGCATGACATGAACCCTGCGGGCCAGAACTTCTGCCGGCCGATGAGGGCGCGGCCGTCCTTCACGGCGAGCATGATGGCAACAGGATCGGTACGCGGAAAATGTTCGGCGCCGCACATAGCGCACTGCGCCTTCCAGCCTGCGTCGACGATGCCATTCTGCCCACCGCATTTTGCGCAGTGCCTGTGGCTCTGATGCCACAGGAAAAGACTGCGCGCGGTCGAGGCGCAGTTGGCATCCATCTCCGGCATGCGGGCGGAGGCCTGTCGGAAATCAATAAACTCGCCCGCCCCGGCAATGAGAGAACCGGCAAGATCAAACTTCTCGGGCACCTCAATCGCAAAGACGGGCGCGCCCGTCTTGTCTTCTCCCAGAAAGAGACGCGCGCTGCCCGGTGATACCCGCAGGGCTTCGGGGCCAAACCAGTAGAGGCCGCCATCGGGGGCAAGGAACGGATTGCCAGCGCGCAGTATCAGGATCAGCGCGTTGTCGTTCTCGATTGCGGTTTCAAGCCAGGCTTCATCGGTGCGGCGATGGGCGGCGCGATCGATGGGTTTGGCGGCGAGGGGCATGTCATTTGAGTTCGTCATGGGCCAGAGGACTAGATCGGTTTTCCGGGGAAGGGAACACCGGACGCAGCGCCAGCCTTGCCGCGCGTCTGCCACTACTCTGCCGCAGTCGAATGGAGTACTATCCCCACACGTTTGAGGGGACGCTCATCATGAAACGATTTCTCGGTCTGCCGCTGATTGCGCTCGCTGTCTGTGGCTGCGCTTATTTCCAACCCAGCCAGCAACTTCTACCCGATTTGCCAGAGCCGCCTGAGCCACTCGATAACCGGTTTGCCGGTTTTGAAGTGCCTGAGCAGGATAGACGCCTCGCCGCGTTCGAAGACCCGGCGCTGGATGGTTTGCGCTCTGCGGCGCTTTCCAGGTTCCGTACGGAAGAA
The DNA here is from genome assembly GCA_002841155.1 of Alphaproteobacteria bacterium HGW-Alphaproteobacteria-18. Taxonomy (GTDB): domain Bacteria; phylum Pseudomonadota; class Alphaproteobacteria; order Caulobacterales; family Hyphomonadaceae; genus Hyphomonas. The sequence goes on along the minus strand of PHEH01000010.1, from coordinate 43,893 downwards.
GAATTCAAGGACTGGCTCAAAGCAACCTACGCAGCCGCTGAAGCGCGGGGCATAGGCCCGCGATATCCGGCGCCTCTGGCCGCAGCCCCGCCGCCTGACATGGCGATGTCGGTTGGTGAGCCGCAGGCGATGGAGTCTGCTCCGTCTGAGATGATGGTGACGGGCAGCGCCGAGCCGGGGCTGGATGGAAATCCAGAGATCACCAACAACCAGAAAGCCGGCGTCGATGAAGGCGGCATCCTCAAACAGATCGGCCAGCATCTGGTCATCCTTCAGGATGGGCGTCTGTTCGTTACCGATCTGATGCCGGAGGGTGAGCCGGGGCTAAAGCTTTCAGACCGCGCGGATGTCTATCGCTCAAGTGATGAAGACACCTGGTATGATGAGATCCTCGTCGCCGGACGCACGATCCTGGTGACGGGTTATTCCTATCGCGAGGAAGCCACCGAATACACGGTGCTGAACCTGGGCGAGGACGGCAAGGTTACCCGGCAGGCGACCTTCTACATCTCCTCGAACGATTACTATTCGGGCTCCAACTATGCGACGCGGATGATCGACGGGAAGCTTGTCATCCATACGCCGATCTATCTGGTCGGCCGGGGTTGGTGGGACGACCTCGACATCCCCGTGATCCGCGAATGGCGCCAGGAGGAAGAGGATGGCTTCCGTGAGCGTACAGAGCTTGAAGACGGCCGGCCGCTGTTCAGCGCAACCGACATCTGGATGCCGGTGCAGCAGACCCTGAAGCCGGTGATCCATACCGTGACGGTCTGTGACATCTCCGGTGTAACGGACACGTCCATTCCCGTCTGCGAGGCCACGGCCATTGTCGGGACCGAGGAGCACGAGTTCCTGGTTACAAAGGATGCCTTCTGGCTCTGGATGAGCGCGGCGAATGAAGAACGCAGGCGCGAGATCAACCGCGATGATCCCCGTCCCAACTGTTTTTCAGGTCCGCGCCCGGAGCTTTCCGGAATAGCGCCTTCCGTGCTTGCGCGCCTCCCGGTCGATGGCTCCAGGCCCGGCGTTCTCGGTGTGCGCGGAGAGCCGCAGAACCAGTTCTCGATGGATATGGATGCCGGAACCTTCCGCGCCGTGCTCGATTGGCGCCACCGCGATTGCAGCCCATGGCAGAGCAGGGAGGAAGCAGAGCTCGCCTTCTTCGATGTGCCGCTCAATGAGCTGGGTGATGTACTCCAGGATACCGCCGGCGGGCGCTATTTTGACCTGCCAACGCCAGGCGCCTCGGCCTATGAGGCCCGCTTCACCGAGCAGCATCTTGTCTATGGTGCGCGCGAAGGGTGGGGCAGCTGGCCGCCCAGCGAAGGCGAGACCCGCGACAGCGGCCGCGCGATCATCGTGCCCGTCGATGCGCCCGCAAAGCCCGTCACGGTCGAGCTTTCCCATGATGTGATCCGTGCCGAGCGGGCAGGCCCCTATATGGCGCTCACTGGATATCATGATCATACCGGGCTCAGCCTGTCGCTGATCGACCTGCGGGTTGAGCCGCGTGTCTCCGGAACGATCACCCTGAAGGGGCGGTATGAGAGCGAGAATCGCAGCCACGCCTTTAACAGCCGCATTGGCCCGGATGGGGCAGGTCTGATCGGCCTGCCGACTGTTCCGCAGTCAGAGGAGGCCGACCGCTGGTGGTGGTGGTCGAGCAGTTCTGACATGAGTTATATTGCGGCGACGGCTGATGGCAGCCTGTCGCAGGCCGGGATGCTGGCGGCCACACGCCGTGATCCAGATCTGCCTTCCCAGACGGGCTATGAGTGCGAAGTGTCCTGCATCGACTGGTATGGCAATGCCCGTCCGATCTTCACTGGCGGACGCCTTCTGGCGCTGATCAATTCCGAACTGGTCGAGGGAGAACTCAAGAATGGCAAGGTTGCCGAGATCAACCGGATTGATCTCACAGCGCCTCTGGCCGAATAGGGATCGTTGAAAAGCCTCAGCCCCGGCGGTTTGACGCGCCGGTGTTGAGGCGCTCGATCAGCTCAGGCGTGACGGTGCCTGAAACGCTGAGCCCTTCGCTGCGCTGATACTCACGGATCGCGTTGGCGGTCTGTGGGCCGAGCACGCCATCTGCCTCGCTGGAGAGATAGCCGAGACGCGAGAGGGCTGTCTGGACGGCCTGCACCTGAAGTGGATGGCCCGTGTTCCAGCGCTGCGCCCCGAAGCGGCCATTGGCCAGCGCGATACTGGGCAGCGCGCTCCACACATCAGCCGCTTCCATAACTTCCCGGACAGTTTCCGGGGGGAGGCGGCCTGAGACGTTTCGGACCTCAAGCGTGGCGCCGCTATCGCCTTTGCGGGAGGCGAGTTCAAACCAGTAAAGCGCTTCCGCCAGATCCTGCTCAGCGCCAATCCCTTCGGCAAACATCACACCGAGATTGTACTGTGCGTCCATGAAGCCGTGATCGGCCGCCTTGCGGAACCAGTCAACGGCGCCTTGTTCGTCGAGACTGCCGCCTTCGCCCTCTGCCATGAACAGGGCGAGGTCATACATGGCGCCAACATGTCCGGCTTCTGCGGCTTGGGCGATGAGGCTGCGGGCCTGAATCAGATCCTGATCAACGCCGATGCCCTGCTCATGCAGCTTGCCCAGATCATACTGTGCCGGCGCGGCGCCTTTCAGCGCAGCGCGGCGAAGCAGGGGCACAGCCGCGTCAAGATCATTCTGTGTAAGGAAGCTCTGCGCCAACTGGTATTGCGCAATGGCGTTTCCGGCATTTGCCTCGGATTCGACGGTGACGACAGCCGGGATCGGAGGATAACCTGCTGAAGGCTGCGGGGTAAGAGAAGCGATGGTCGGCGCATCGGCAGATGCCGTCCTGATCGCAGATGTATCTTGCCGGGCTGCTTCGGCCCCTGTGTCGTCGGCTGGTTTACCGAAGATGTCTTCCTCGATGGCGCCAGCAGCGCTGTCGAAGAGTTCGTCCTCTTCGGCGGCCTCGCTCATCATTGCTTCGAAGCCGGCAAGATCATTCATGGCGGCGAATGTGTCGATGCTTTCCTCTGCTGGAGGCGCGGATGCAAAGATCGGATCGACATAGGTATTGACCGGACCCGCCAGTGAGGGGTCATGCGGTTGCTTGCCGCGCAGGTAGATATATCCGCCTGCCGCTGCGCCGGTCAGGACTGCGGCAGAGGCTGCAATCAATAACGGCGTGCGGTGGCTGCCTCGGCCGCTTTCCTTGGGCGGAGAGGCCGGCGTGCGGCGCGACTTTGATTGCGTGTCAGCGGCTGCAAGAGCCGCGCGGCGGGCGCGGGCGATATAGTCACTGGTCTCCGCGTCGCGATCCGTCGCGGCATTGTCCAGCGTATCGATAAGTCCGGCCTCATCCTGATCCGTGAGGTCGGTCTTCGTTTCGGCAATGAATGCGGCCGCGCCATCGTCGTCATCGAAGATGTCGGATTCGCGCGCTTCGCTGCGTGCCTCTTCGAGACCGGCGAGCTCTGCGAGAGGATCATAGTCTTCGGCGCGGATGTCAGACCCCACGGCTTCGGGAAGGCGTTCGGTGAAGTCGTCTTCTGCGAAGTCGTTCTCGAAGGCGTCCTCGAACATGTCTTCGCCGGTTTCGGACCCGGTGATCTCTGCCTCTGCGGCAGCCTGTGCCTCGTTCTGGGTGTTGACCGTGCTGAGCCGCTCGACGGCAGCGCGGATCGCCTCAAAGTCGGCCCCATAGGGAGCTTCATCCTCGTCTTCGATGACGGCTGGTGGCGCGCTGGAGCCGGTTGGTTGGTCCCAGTCATCGAAACCGGTGTTGAACCCTGCATCCTCGTCACTGACGATCAGGTCTTCAAATGAGACTTCTGGGACACCGGCTTCAAATGCTGCCTCATCGTCCTCATCTGCTGCCGGGAGCGCCGCCTCTGCCTCTGCATACGGGTTGGTGTCGTCTTCACCCGTATAGGAGAGGGGGGCTTCCGGGGTCAGAGCAGGCGGCGGCAAGTCTGTGCCGGGGGGAAGGGTGAAGGCTTCCAGGCTCTCCAGGCGCGAGGCGAGCGCGGCAATCGCGCGCTGCATCGGCGAGAGCGATTCAGAAGACTGGCTATGGATATCTTCCAGACGCTCGGACACGCCGGCGAGGGCATCAGAGAGGCGGGCATCGGTGGCCTTGCGGGTGGCTTCGATGTCCTGCGCCAGCGCCGAGAGCGCTTCGTCCTGACGCTTCTGCAAGCGCACGGCAGCCACGGTAACCTGCTCGCCGACCTGCTCGATGGCTTCGGCGCTGCTCAGTTCGCTCTCTTCCAGCCGCGTTTCGATATGCTCGGCAAGCGCGTCGATCCGTTCCGAGACGGTCGAGCCGAGGCGCTCGATTTCCTCGCGCACGCCGGCTGTCAGTTCTTCTGGATCGCGCGCCTCCACTTCAGCGAGGCGCGCTTTGAGCTCGCCAATCTCGCTGCGAAGCAGGCTTTCGGTTTCGGCGTCTTGCTCCGCCGCGCGGGTGATCTCACCAGCCAGTTCCATGCGCGCAGTATCGACCGTTGAGCGTACGAGCTGCGTGATGTCTTCAAAGCGTGCGTCAAATTCCTTGCGCAGGCGGTCAGCAAGTTCGGGGTCCACCGTCTTGGCCACGGCATCAATGCGCTCGTCCAGCGAGGCAAAGGTGGATTCAAGACCCTTGAGCGCCGTATCGGTTGTGGTCTCGGCGCGGTTCAGGCGCTCCTGCACGCGCAGAAGTGTTGCCTCCATTGACGAGAGCGCGCCGGAGACATCCTCTTCTACCGCGCCAAGGCGTTCATCCGCCTTCTGAGCATCTGACAGGCGGGCTGCGGTCTGCAGCTCCAGATCGTCAACGCGGCTCTTGATCTCGGCTTCCAGTTGCGAAGTCTGCTCGCGGACGTCGCTTTCCAGCTTGCCCATCCGCTCGGAGAGGTGGCGGGTGACGCCTTCGGCGCGCTGCTCGGCCTGTTCCACCGCGCGGTCGATGCGGGCGGCCGTTTCAGACAGGCTACGCTGCGCGCGCGTGTCGATGCCTTCGACGCGCTCGATGACTTCGGAGAAACCCGATTCTACGCGGCCCTTGATGGCGAGAGCTTCGTTCTGCGTAAGTTCGGCTTCTTCATAGACATGATTGGCGAGCTTCCCGAGCGCGGCTTCCAGCGCTTTGAGGGCTTCGAGATTCTGCTTGCCGGTTTCGTCCTGCTCCATGCGGCGGACCTTGGATTGCAGCGCCTCATGCGTTTCGCGCATTTCATCGATCAGGCCTTCGACATGGCCGGCAACGGCCGCGCTGGTCTGTTCGGCGTTCTGGATGCGGGCAACGAGGCCCAGAACCGTGTGATCGATGCCGGTGATGGCGAGGGTAGATCGCGCTTCGGTCGCCTCGATCCGGCGGGATAGGCGCTCCAGCGCGGAGGCGGCGTCCTGTTGCGGGCGCGGCTCGCCGCGATACTCGCTGCGCGGAGGGGGGGGCGGATTGCGATAGGAGGGATTACCGTAAGACGGGCCCTCATAGGGAGAGCGCATTTCCTCATAATGGGACTCTTCAGCCGACATCAGCAGGCGGTTGAGGTATTCGCCCAGCGTGATGCCCTCAGCCATCGCGGCTTCGCGCGCAGCCTCCCGGGCTCGCTGATCGATTCCCTTTACGCTCCAGGGCCCCGTCTGGCTCATTGCGCCACTCCTTGCGCATCTGGCCGCTCCGCCAGGTTAAGGCGAGCGGCCGATTTGTTCACACTTCAGCAGAAATGCCGCCCATTCCCTTAAGGGCGCGTTAATTCTGTTAATTCCGGGGACTAGGCAGGCCGCTGGAAGCTGTCAGGGGCACTGCCAACACTTTCCGTTCGCGTAAGCGGAAATTGCCGTTGACGTACGCGGAAAGCTGGATAGTCTGCGCTGACTAATAATAAGAACACTACAGAGTAGACATCAAGGGAGACAGCCATGCACAAGCCAACCTCATCCATTTCTGCTGCAGAATCGCGGACTTACACGATCTCTGAACTCGCCCGTGAGTTCGGCGTCACGCCGCGCGCCCTGCGTTTCTATGAAGACAAGGACATGCTGCATCCGGCCCGCGACGGCATGATGCGCCTCTATTCAAACCGCGATCGCGCGCGCCTCACCATTATCGTCCGTCTGAAACGCCTCGGCCTCCCGCTGGCCGATATCCGGGAAATCCTGGATCTCTACGCCCTGAATGATGGCAAACGCGCCCAGACGCGCATGATGCTTGAGAAATTCCGCAAGCAGGCCCGCGAACTCGAAGTTCAGCGCCAGGATATCGATACCGCGCTTACTGAGCTCTACAAAGGTATCGACTGGCTGCAGGGCATCGTTGAAAACCCCGGTCCGTCCGAGGAATCCAAGCGTCAGGCAGCTGCCTATGAACAGGTTGCCCGCAAGCAGCTGGACGAAGTTTAATCCTCCGCTACTGACAATTTTGAAGATAATGAAGCGCGTTGGAATGACTTTTCCAACGCGCTTTGGCATTGAAGGCTCCTGAATTTCTTTTTCTCAGGAGCTTTCCCAAGATGCCCCGTTATGACGCCCCCGTTCGCGACATGCAGTTCGTGCTGCACGAACTTCTCCAATTGCAGAACTATTCAAACCTCACCGGTTTCGCCGATGCCTCGCCCGAGACGATCGACCAGATCCTCGAGGAAGGCGCAAAGTTTGCCAAGAATGTGCTGTTCCCGCTGAACGCTGTTGGCGACAGGCAGGGTTGCAAGCGCGCTTCGGATGCCAGCGTCAAAACCCCGGATGGCTTTCCGGACGCCTATAAGCAGCTTGTGGAAAACGGCTGGCCGCTGCTCTCGGCCCATCCCGAGATGGGCGGGCAGGGGCTTCCCCACGCCGTCAACATCGCCTGGACCGAGATGGTCTCCTCCTCGAACATGGCCTTTGGCATGTATCCTGGCCTCACCCACGGCGCCTATCAGGCGCTCATGGCGGGCGGCTCCGATGAGCTCAAAGCCAAGTACGGGCCGAAAATGGCGTCGGGCGAATGGGCCGGCACGATGAACCTCACCGAGCCCCATTGCGGCACCGACCTTGGCCTGATGAAAACCAAAGCTGTCCCGCAGGGCGATGGCAGCTACAAGATCACCGGCCAGAAAATCTGGATTTCCGGCGGCGAGCAGGATCTCACTGACAACATCATTCACCTTGTCCTTGCCCGTATTGAAGGCGCCCCAGAAGGCATCAAGGGTATCTCGCTGTTTGTCGTGCCGAAGTATTTCGTCAAGGAAGACGGCAGCCTCGGCGAGCGCAATGCCTGCCAGTGCGGCGGCCTCGAAGAAAAGATGGGCATCCATGGCAACGCCACCTGCGTTATGAACTATGACGGGGCGACCGGCTGGCTCGTCGGCGAAGAACACAAGGGCATGCGCACCATGTTCGTCATGATGAACGAAGCGCGCCTGGGGGTTGGCCTGCAAGGCATGGCGCAAGCCGAGATCGCCTATCAGAACGCCCTCGATTTTGCGCGCGACCGCGTCCAGGGTCGCTCGCTCACCGGCGTTCAGGCGCCAGACAAGCCCGCAGATCCGATCATCGTCCACCCTGACGTGCGCCGCATGCTTCTGGAACAGAAAGCCTTTCTCGAAGGCGCCCGCGCCTTTGTTTACTGGATGGCCTTCCAGGGCGACCTGCAGCACAAATCTCCGGACGAGGCCGTGCAGCAGAAGGCTGAAGATTACATGGCCCTGCTGACGCCGGTCGTGAAAGCCTACCTCACCCATAAGGGCTATGAGAGCGCCAATCTTGGCCTGCAGGTGCATGGCGGTTCAGGCTTCACGCGCGAATGGGGCCTTGAGCAGATCGTCCGCGATTGCCGCATCAGCCTCATCTATGAAGGCACCAATGGCGTTCAGGCGCTCGATCTCGTCGGCCGCAAGCTCGGCGCCAATGGCGGCCGCGCGGTCTTCTCCTTCTTTGCCGAGATCGACGAATTCATCGCCGAGAACGACAAGATGGAAGGCCTTGAACTCTATATTGAAGGGCTCAAAACCGTCCGCGCCCAGCTCCAGGATGGCACGATGTGGCTGATGCAGAACGGCATGAGCGACTTCAACAATGCTGGCGCCTCCAGCCATGACTATCTCCATCTGATGGGCCTCACCGCGCTCGCTTTCATGTGGGCCCGCATGGCAAAGCTCGCGCTGGAGAAGCAGGGCAGCGGCGACCCGTTCTATGCCGCCAAGCTCGCCACCGGCCGCTATTTCGTCGAACGCATGCTGCCCGACGCGCCCGCTCACCTTGCCAAGGTGAAAACCGGCGCGACGGCCATGATGGCGCTCGACGCCGCGCAATTCTGACGCGGTATCCCTGACGCGGCGGCACGGCTGGAGAATCCGGGCCGCCGCGCTTACATGCTGACGTGAACGTAAGCGGCAACTTTACGCTACGACAAGGATGTGGAGACGACCGATGCATGAGAGCCCGTTGAATGTGCCCAAAGCCGCCTGGCGCCAGGATGAAGAGCTCGACATTTTCGCCGATGCCGTCGGCCAGTTCTTCGAGAAGGAATGCGCCCCGCATGTGCCCGCCTGGCGCAAGGCGGGCGTCGTGCCGCGCGAGATCTGGAAGAAGGCCGGCGAGATGGGCCTGCTGGGCGCCTCGGTCCCCGAAGAATATGGCGGCGCGGGCGGGGATTTCCGCCATGAGGCCATCATCATCGAGCAGCAGCAATGGAAGGGCATCGACGGCTTCGGCATCACCCTCCACAACGCCATCATCGCCCCCTACATCACCGCCTATGGCACCGAAGAGCAGAAGCAGCGCTGGCTGCCGAAAATCTGCTCGGGCGATCTCGTCACCGCCATCGCGATGACTGAGCCGGGCGCGGGCTCTGACCTTCAGAACATCAAGACCACCGCCCGCCTCGACGGCGACCATTATGTCATCAATGGCTCGAAGACCTTCATCTCCAATGGCCAGACGGCCAACCTCATCCTCGTCTGTGCCAAGACCGACCCGACCAAGGGCGCCAAGGGCATCTCGATCATCTGTGTCGAAACCGACGCCGTTGAAGGCGAGGGCGGCTTCCGCCGGGGGCGCAACCTCGACAAGGTCGGCCAGCATGCCGCCGATACGTCAGAGCTCTTTTTCGATGACGTGCGCGTGCCTGCCTCCCACCTCCTCGGTGAGGAAGCCGGGAAGGGGTTCATCCAGCTGATGCAGAAACTCCCGCAGGAACGCCATGTCATCGGCCTTCAGGGCGTCGGCATGATCGAGCGCGCCATCCACGAGACCGTCAATTATGTGAAAAGCCGCAAGGCCTTCGGCGGCACGATCTTCGACTTCCAGAACACCCAGTTCAAGCTCGCCGAAGCCAAGACGGAAGGCACTGTCGCAAAAGTGTTTGCCGATCACTGTACAGAGCTTCTCCTGAAGGGAGAGCTGGATGCGTCCACGGCCTCGATGTCGAAATACTGGATCTCCGATCTTCAGTGCAAGATCATCGACGAATGCCTCCAACTCCATGGTGGCTTTGGCTATATGGATGAATACCCCATCGCCCAGATGTATGCCGACGCGCGCGTCCAGCGCATCTATGGCGGCGCCAACGAAGTGATGAAAATGCTGATCGCGAGGACGCTGTAATCTATGGTCTTTGATCCCGTTGCCTTTTTCGGAAACGAGAAAAATGCCCCCCCTGTTGCAAGGTTGCTGGGCTGGCAGTTGCTCGAATTCGATCAGGATAAATTTTGGATCAAGATTGGGTTTGAGCCTAAGCCGGAATTTCTTAATCCAGCCGGTTTCGTGCAGGGCGGCATGCTTATCGCAATGCTGGACGATACCGTAGGCCCTGCTGTCATCGTCGCATCCAGAGGGCAATCCTACACGACAACCATCGATCTGCACGCGCATTTCTTGCGGCCAGTTAAGCTGGGGTCCATTGTCACCGAAGGGATGGTTACACGCCTTGGAAAGACAGTTGCGTTCACGGAAGGAAAACTGTTCGATTCAGAAGGACGCTTGTGCGTACGCGCGACCTCTAGCGCCTCTATCGGCCCAGTGCCGGGTGGTATCAAGTGATGCCAGACCGCCATCTGCTCCGCGAAGTCTTCCCCACGCCCGCGCGCAGCTCGCTGTCCCTCGGCTTTGAGATCATTGAGCTGGACGCGAAGGCGATGACCACGCGCGTCCGGTTCAATGGCAGCGAGGACTTCACCAACCCCGCCGGCTATATCCAGGGTGGTTTTCTCGTCGCCATGATGGATGACACCATCGGCATGCTGACGACGGTGAAAGCCGGAACCTCGAAATATCCCTCCACGGTGGACCTGCACACGCATTTCCTCCGCCCCGTCCGCGTTGGCCCCATCGAGGTGGCCGCGCGGCTTCGCAATGTCGGCCGGGCTATGGTTTTCGCCGAGGCCGACCTTTTCGACTCCCGCGGCAAAGAAGCCGCGCGGGCCACCGCCTCCCTCACGCTCAATCCGGCCAAAGCGCCGGCCAAAACACCCAAATCCTGACCTCCAAAGGAGCCACCCATGCCCGAAGCCTATATCTACGACGCCGTGCGCACGCCCCGCGGCAAAGGCAAATCCTCCGGCGCGCTGCATGAAATCACCGCGCTCAGCCTCGGCACGCAGGTGTTGCAGGCCATCCGTGACCGGAACAATCTCGACACCTCCAAGGTCGATGACGTGGTCTTCGGCTGCGTTTCGCCCGTCGGCGAGCAGGGCGGCGATATCGCCCGGATCGCCGTGTTGAACGCAGATTATGCCGAAACCACCGCCGGCGTGCAGGTTGACCGTTTCTGCGCATCCGGCCTTGAGGCCTGCAACATGGCCGCCTCGAAAGTCATGACCGGCGAGGCCGATATGGCCATCGGCGGGGGCGTTGAATCGATGAGCCGTGTGCCGATGGGCGCTGCTGGCGGCGCCTGGTCGTCTGACCCGCAGATCGCGCTCAAATCCTACTTCACGCCCCAGGGCATCGGCGCCGACACCATCGCCACGAAGTACGGCTTCAGCCGCGATGACGTGGACGCCTTCGCCGTCGAGAGCCAGCGCCGCGCCGCCCAGGCATGGAAGGAAGGCCGCTTCAAGAACTCGGTTGTTCCCGTCCGCGACCAGATGGGCGGCATCCGCCTCGCTCATGACGAATTCATGCGCCCGGATACGACCATGCAGAGCCTCGCCGCGCTCGACCCGTCCTTCGCGGGAATGGGCGCGATGGGCTTTGATGAAGTCATCAAGCAGCGTTATCCCGAGCTTGAGAAGATCAACCATGTCCACCACGCCGGCAACTCGTCGGGCATCGTGGACGGCGCATCGGCGGTTCTCTTCGGCTCGAAGGAGATGGGTGAGGCGATGGGCCTCAAACCCCGCGCCCGCGTGCGTGCGATGGCGTCCATCGGGTCTGAGCCCGGCATCATGCTGACCGGCCCGACCTATGTGACGCAGAAGGTGCTGAAGAAAGCCGGCATGAACCCTGCCGACATCGACATCTATGAGCTGAACGAAGCCTTTGCATCTGTCGTCATGCTGATGATGAAGATGCTGGATATCCCGCACGAGAAAATGAACGTGAACGGCGGCGCCATCGCCATGGGCCACCCGCTCGGCGCCACCGGCGGCATGATCCTCGGCACAGTCCTCGACGAGCTTGAGCGCACCGGCAAGGAAACCGGCCTCATCACGCTCTGCGTCGGCGCCGGCATGGGCACCGCCACGATCATCGAGCGCGTCTAATCACGATACGGAATATTGAGAACAAGATCATGAAACTCGAAACCTTCAAATTCGACATTGATGCCGATGGCATCGCCCACGCCATCTTCGACGTGCCTGGCCGCAGCATGAACACCCTGACCGGCAAGGCCGTTCAGGACATCATCGCGATCACCCAGGAAGTGGCCACAAACGACGCCATCAAAGGCCTCGTCATTTCCTCCGGCAAGGAAACCGGCTTCTGTGCCGGGGCTGACCTGGGCGAGATGGGTAGCCGCGCCGGCGCTGGCGGCGAGCAGAAGAAAAAGTCCGAAGACGAACTGAAGAAAGAACAGTTCGAAGCCGGCTTTGCCCTCAACGGCACGCTGCGCAAGCTCGAAACCTGCGGCAAGCCTGTGGCGGTCGCGCTCAATGGCCTTGCCCTTGGCGGCGGCCTCGAAGTAGCGCTCGCCTGTCATTACCGCGTCGCGGCCAATGACAATCCCCGCATCCAGTTCGGCCTGCCGGAAGCCAAGATCGGCCTTCTGCCGGGCGCAGGCGGCACGCAGCGTCTGCCGCGCCTTGTCGGCGTTCAGGCCGCGCTGCCGCTGATCCTGCAGGGCGAAAGCTTCAATGCCGAGAAGGCCCATTCCATGGGTGTCGTTCAGGAGCTTGCTCCGGGCGCAGAAACTGTTGCCCGCGCCAAAGCCTGGGTGAAGGCCAATCCGAAGGCGAAAGCCCCATGGGACGAAAAAGGCTTCAAGGTGCCCGGCGGCGTGCCGCATAAATCTCCGGGCGCCGGTCAGGTGGCCACGATGGCCAACATGATGCTGGCCTCGAAAACCTATGGCAATTATCCGGCCCAGAAGAACATCCTCTCCTGCATCTATGAAGGCGTTCAGGTGCCCATCGATGCCGGCCTGCGCATCGAAACGCGCTACTTCATCAACACCCAGCAACGCCCTGAGGCAAAAGCGATGATCCGGTCGCTCTTCCTCTCCACGCAGGCTCTGTCGAAAGGGGCAAACCGCCCGGCGGGCTTCGAGAAGGCCGAGATCAAAAAGGTTGGCGTCATCGGCGCCGGCCTGATGGGCGCAGGCATTGCCTACGAACAGGCCCGCGCGGGCATCCGCACGGTCCTCGTCGATGTGAAACAGGAAGCGGCCGAGAAGGGCAAGCAATACGCCGTCCGCCTCGTCGAGAAAGACATCTCGCGCGGCAAGAGCACGAAAGAGAAGGGCGACGCGCTCCTCTCCCTCATCACGCCGACCACGGACTATAAGCTTCTGGAAGACTGCGACCTCATCGTCGAAGCCGTCTATGAAGACATCGACCTGAAGCACAAGGTGCTTTCCGACGCAGAAGCCGCCCTCGGCGAGAACGCCATCGTCGGTTCCAACACCTCAACCTTGCCGATCACGCAACTCTCCACCCCGCTGAAGCGCAAGGACAAGTTCATCGGCATCCACTTCTTCTCGCCGGTCGAGCGGATGGGTCTTGTCGAGATCATCATGGGCAAGGAAACCAGCCAGGAAACCCTCGCCAAGACGATCGATTATGTCCTGAAAATCCGGAAAACCCCGATTGTCGTCAATGACAGCCGCGGCTTCTACACCTCGCGCTGCTTTGGCACCTATACGCAGGAAGGCCTCGAAATGCTGGCCGAAGGCATCAAGCCGGCGATCATCGAAAACGTTGGCCGTCAGGCCGGCATGCCGATGGGCCCGCTGGAAGTCTCCGACTCGGTCGGCCTCGATACCGCCCTGAAGGTAGGCCGCGCAACGGCGAAAGCAGTTGGCTTCGATTATAACGAAGCCCCGCTCGGCCGCATGATGGCCTGGATCGTGGAAGACAAGGGCCGCGTGGGCCGCAAGGCCGGCAAGGGCTTCTACGACTATAACGATCAGGGAAAGCCCGACCGTATCTGGCCAGACCTCAACGAGCAGGTCGAAATCAAGATCGACGAATGCCCGCCCGCCCTCAAGAAAGAGCTGACCAATCGCCTCCTGATCCGTCAGGCGATTGAGGTCTCCCGCTGCTTTGAAGAAGGCGTGATCCAGGACGCGCGCGATGGAGACATCGGCTCCATCCTCGCCTGGGGTTTTGCGCCCTATTCAGGTGGCTGCGTCAGCTACATGGATCTCATCTGGGGCGTGCCCGCCTTTGTCGCCGAGGCAGACCGCCTCGCCGATAAATACGGCGAGCGCTTCCGTCCGGGTAAACTCCTGCGCGAAATGGCGGAGAAGGGGCAATCCTTCTATGATCGCTTCCCACCCGCTGGTGACAAGAAGGTGGCTGCATAATGGATTGATTTTAAAGCTTTCTCCTTGTTGGAGAAAGCTGTGGATGAAATCACAATCCTGTTGACGATATAGCCCGCAGATTGAACGTGGCAATTGCAGCGTTCAGCTGCGGGTTATTTTTTCAGGGGGTTCTGAAATGAGAGTGCTGTTTATGCTGGGTGCCGCTATGGCGCTTGGTGCATGTGCTACCGTGACCAAAGGTACGGATGACACAGTGAAGTTTGAATCCACACCGCCAGGTGCGACTGTCTCTTTCAAAGAGGTCAGCGGACGGATCAATCAGGAGGGGTGCGTCACCCCCTGCACATTGGAAATAAATCGCAAGTTCACCTATTCGGTGGAAGTTGCGAAAGAAGGCTACCAGACCTATGTGCAGCTGCTTGAGCCGAAGCTGTCAGGGGATGGCACGGCGGGTATGGCTGGCAACATCCTCCTTGGCGGCGTGATCGGCGCGGCCGTAGACGCTTCGACCGGCGCCATGAACGATCTCAAGCCCAACCCGATGATCGCAAATCTCGTTGCGCTCACAGAAGCGGTGCCGGAAGGTGTTGCTCAGTCCAGCACCACAGCCGATATCGGCGCAGAGATCACAGCGGCGGCCGACGAAGTAGCTGCCGTTGTCGAGGATACCGCTGAGGCGGTAGGTAAAGCTGTAACCGGCAGCAACTAGTTGCCTTAGAATATTCAAAAAGCAAAAGGCCGGAGCATCGCTCCGGCCTTTTTTTAGTCATCCGTTACCGGATAAAATCGCGAAGGATCACTTCTTCCCGCGGTTCCACCAGCCAGCCCGTTTCGGCGCTGCGGGTTCAGCCGCAGCGGGTGCCGGGGCGGGGGTGGGCTTTGCCTCAACAGCTGCGGCTTGCGGCGGTGCAAAGTCAGCCTGCACCATTTCAGGCTCGGGCTCGACTTCCGCAACAGGCTCGGCTGCGACGACTTCAGCAATCTCCGCGGCTGGTGCTTCTGGCTCAACCTCAGCCTTAGCCTCATCCACAGCAACCTCTTCACCGGCAGGCGTTTCTTCCTGAGCGGCTTTGCTGCCGCGTCCCCGGCGGGAGCGTGATCTGGCCGGACGTGGCTGTTCTATGACCGGCGCAGGCGCTTCAGCCTCTGTATCATCCGCAGCTGCCTCGACCGGCGCCGTTTCGGGCTCAGCGTCCGTTTCCGGCGCGTCGTCAGGCATCGGCAGGCCGATTGCCGGTTCTTCTTCAGACAGCATCACATCGGCGCTGACAGACAGGCCGTCCAGGAACGCCCCGCCATCGGCAATGGCTGCAATTTCGCTGCCCTCACGGCCTTCACCGCCTCTACGACGGCGGCGTCCGCCCCGGCGTCCCCGGCGGCGGCGCTTGCGCGCAGCATCTTCGTCCGAACCTGGCTCAACGGCGCCGTTGGCTTCTTCGCCGTCATCCTCGTCTTCGTCATCCTCGCCAGAGTCTGCCAGGGCGGCAGGCTGCTGCTCGGCATCAACCACTTCAAGGCCCGTGTCGCGCGCTTCGCCGCGATTACGGCCCCCGCGGCGGCGGCGGCGGCGTCCGCCACCCTGCTTGTCTTTGGCGACGGCTGGCGTGTTAGCGTTCTCGTCTTCATCGCCGGTCTCGTCATCGGTCTCGATGATGTCGTCGTCGTCATCGATGTCCTCGTCGTCGTCATCGCGGGCCGATGGCGGCGTCGGCTTCATCAGAGAGCGCGGCGTGGGGCGTTTCTTTGGTTTGGCGTTCGGGTCGCGGTCGGCGTCGATCTGGAAGTCGCCCGGCAGCATGTCCTCGGAGGAATGGATCGAGATCGCAAAGCCTGCGAGCCGCTCGATTTCGATCAGCGCCTCGCGCTTGTTGTTGAGAATGTAGAGCGCCACATCGGTCGGCGCTTTCACGCCGATGCCCTTGAGGCCTCCGGTGGCTGCGCGTGCTTCGATGGCCCGGATCAGCTGAAGTGCAGCCGACGGGATCGAGCGGCGCCGGCCCGTACCATTACAGGCAGAGCAGGGGTCAGAAGTTGCCTGCAACACGCCCTGGCGACGGCGCTGGCGGGAGATTTCCATCAGGCCGAACTGCGAGATGCGGCCATGCTGGACGCGCGCCCGGTCAACCTTCAGGCATTCCTTCAGGCGTTTCTCGACCGCGCGATTGTTCTTGTTCTCCTCCATGTCGATGAAATCGATCACGATGAGGCCGGCAAGATCGCGCAGGCGCATCTGGCGGCAGGCTTCTTCCGCCGCTTCCAGGTTGGTGCGCACGGCGGTCTGCTCGATATTGCGCTCGCGGGTGGATTTGCCCGAGTTCACGTCGATGGCAACCAGGGCTTCGGTCTGGTTGATCACCAGATAACCGCCCGATTTCAGCTGAACGACCGGGGAATAGATGGAATCAAGCTGGCTCTCGACCGCTTCGGCCACATAGAGCGGGTCTTCCTCGCGCCATTGCTGAACCTTCTTGGCCTGGCTCGGCATGATGATCTTGGCGAGGTCTTTTGCCTCGCGATAAGCTTCATCGCCCTGAACCCAGACTTCCTCGATCTCCTTGTCGAACATGTCCCGCATAGCGCGGTGGACCAGCCCGCCTTCGGCATTGATCAGCGCCGGGGCTTCGGAGGAGAGGGTCTTCTCGACAATCTGTTCCCACAGTTTCGAGAGGTAATCATAGTCGCGCTTGATCTCGATCTTGGTGCGCTTGGCGCCGGCCGTGCGCACGATCAGGCCCTGACCTTCAGGCACATCCAGTTCCGAAACGATGGATTTGAGACGCTTGCGGTCGGCCGAGTTGACGATCTTGCGGGAAATGCCGCCCCCACGCGGGGTATTGGGCATCAGAACGGAATAGCGCCCGGCGAGCGAGAGATAGGTGGTGAGCGCAGCGCCCTTGTTGCCGCGTTCTTCCTTGACCACCTGCACCAGCATCACCTGGCGGCGGCGGATCACTTCCTGGATCTTGTAGCGCTTGGAGATCGGGGTGCGCTGCTGGACCTTTTTCGGGCTGTTGCGGCGGGCAGGCTTGGCTGCGCGCGGGGCGGCCTCATCGGCCTCTTCATCGCCGTCATCCTCAGCCGAGGCCGTGTGATCCTCGCCGTCATCGCCGTGGTCGTCGTCTTCTTCGCCATCTTCAGCAGAGGCGTCGGGGCCGCTTTCCATCTCGGCGCTCATGCCGTGGGGCACATACGGGCCGTCATCATCGTCTTCGATGGCGGCGGCGGCCTCTTCGGCCGCTTCCTTCAGCAGCAGTTCGCGGTCGGCGGCGGGCAGCTGATAATAATCGGGGTGAATCTCGCTGAAGGCGAGAAAGCCGTGGCGATTGCCACCATACTCGACAAAGGCCGCCTGGAGCGAAGGCTCCACACGGGTCACTTTGGCGAGATAGATGTTTCCGCGGAGTTGTTCGTTACCGGTTGCCTCAAAGTCGAAATCGTCAACCTGGCCATTGTTGACGATTGCCACCCGCGTTTCTTCGGTGTGGGCGGCATCGATCAGCATTAATCTGCTCATTAAACAGAACCTTTCGGTCCGGCGCCGCTCGCCAGAGCGCAGCGCGCCTCTGGTTGGCTGGCAGGCCGGGATATGGGGATAAGGGGAAGGCGCCTTCTGAGCACAGGGAGCCATATCGCCTGAGCGATCCGGTCAAACCTGCAATTTCAGCGGCACCAATGCACATTTTTCCTGCTTTCCGGAGCGCGCCACCCGCTTGCCTTTCCGGGGAAGCCGGGCCAGGGCGCACTGTTGGGAAACCGTTGGGCCGACCCTTGACGGCGGCCACAAATGAATAGTGCCCAATTTTGCCTGTAATTGAAAGAGGCAAAATCCTGCCAGCGCCACTGCAACAGCTAATGTGCGGTCAAGGCTGGGTTAATCTTCCTGTGGGTATCCAGTGAGATGACGTCAAATTGGGCACAGAACGCCCCCCTCATCCCGCCGAGCTGATGCTGATCCGTATTGTTTCAGTCCTGTTAATACTTTGCTTTGGCGCCGTTTTTGGCGCCTTCGCAGACGTGTCACAAGTGCGCGTTGTCGGCGACGGCGCCCCCACACGAATCACGATCTGGACCGACGCCCCTGAAGACGCAGAGGCCTATGTCAGCGATGCCGGGGGCGTGCGGCGCATCATTTTCCCGCTTAGGTCGAACGGCTATTCGGCAGAAGGCCCTGGCGGGGGTGGGATCACGGTCTGGTCACTCAATCCAGGCCGGCTGGAGTTTGAACTCGACCGTGCCATGTCGGTTGCCCGCGTCCTGCGCCTGCCGCCGACAGGTAGCGAGAAATCCTACCGTATCATCGTTGATCTCGACACCGTCTCCGACGCCCGCTTCTCCAGCGTGGCCAAACGGGACCAGCGCCGGCTTGCCAAGGCCGAAACCGATGCGGTCAGGGCTGCGGAGAAAGAGGCCACCCTGCTGGCGGCCGCGCCGCCTCCGGGTGCCGGACGTAAAGCGCCGCCGAGGTCCACGCGCGGGCATGTCGTCGTCATTGATGCCGGGCATGGCGGCAAAGACCCCGGCGCGATGGCAATCACTGGCGGCAAGGAGAAAGACGTCACCCTGCGAGCCGCGCTCGCCCTGCGAGACCTGCTGGAGGCCGACGGCCGCTATGTCGTCCGGCTCACCCGCGACACCGATGTCTATGTCGAACACGAGGACCGGGTCACCAAAGCGCGCAACTGGAACGCAGAGCTGTTCATTTCGCTGCATGCCGATGCGGCCGGCTCGAGCTCTGTCTCGGGCGCGTCGGTCTATACGATTTCCGCCCGCGGGGAGGGCCGGATCGACCGGGAGGCGAGCCGCAACAACTGGGTCATCCCTATCGAAGACGGTACGCCCCAGCGCCTGACGGGCATTCTCTCCGATCTGGTCAAGCGCGAAACCAAAACCCGTTCAGCCGAGTTTGCCGAGCTGCTGCTGCCCGAGCTTGAGCGCGCCGGCCCGGTCCTGCGCAACACCCATCGCAGCGCCGGTTTCTATGTCCTGCTGGCGCCCGATGTCCCTGCCGTGTTGCTGGAACTTGGCTTCCTCACCAATGCGGCAGACGCAAAGCGCCTCCAGTCCGACAAAGGCATCGAAGCCTCAACCAGAGCCATCAAGCAGGCCATCGACATCTATTTTGACCGTCAGGATCTTCGTCTCGCCTCGCAATAGGCGGCAAATGGCGCAGGCGTGTGCGGTTGCGGGCCACTTGTCGCTGCGTTCGGATACTGCAAGTGTTTGGCCCATGAAACGCACCCTGTCGCCGCTCCTTCTCGTCAGCCTGCTCACTTTTGCGGCCTGCGCCACGCCCGGCCCCCGTGGTCCCGCCTATGACTTTACCGACGACCGCCCGCCTGAGGCGGCGTCTTACCGGGACTTCATGATCGCGCGCATTGCCTCGCTGACGAATGATCCCGGCACAGCGTCCCGGCGCTACGCGGCCATCATTGATGTCATGCCTGAGCAGGCCTCGATTGCCGAACGGGCTGTATTCTCCGCCCTCCTTGCCGGCGATTATCCTGCCGCCGCTGGCCTCTCCAGCCGCGCGCTCGCTGCGGGCAGTGACGCCAGCCTTGTCCGCCTCACCCTGGCGGTGGACGCCATTCAGCGCGGCAAGCCGGAAGAGGCACGCCCGTATCTGGAAGAAGCCGCCTTCCAGCCCTTCAACCGCACCATTGCCAACAACATCTCTGCCTGGCGCGCGCTCAGCAAAAGCGGTCTGACATCTGCCATCCCCTATCTGGAGCAGGGCCTCACCGGCGACCAGCGCTATGACAGCCCCAGCCTCTATATGATGGGTCTCCTGCAACTCTCTGGCCGGGCAGATGACGACGCCCTTGCCACCTTCGAACGCGTCTGGGCGTCCGGCGCCCGCCTTGCCATCGGGGTAGAGGCTCATGCCGAACTCCTCGCCTCACGCGGCGAGAAAGCCCGTGCTCTGGAGATCATCGAGGCCTTCCGCGCTGAAGTCGGCACCAACGCCGCCCTCGCAGGGCTCGCCCGCCGTATCGAAGCCGGGGAGCGGATCAAGCCGCGCCGCCTGACCACCCGCCAGGGCGCTGCCCTCGCGCTCTACGTCCCGGCCGCCGCGCTGATGTATCAGACCAATGACGATCTCTCCTCGGTCTATTTCGTTCTCGCCCTCGCGCTTGACCCGGATCTGCATGTCGCGCGCTCCCTCTGGGCGCAGGCGCTGGAGAATGGCGGCCGCCGCGACGACGCCATTCGTATCCTGCGGCAAGTGCCGAAGGGCTCGCCCTACTATGCCAACGCCCAGGGCCAGCTTGCCGGTCTCCTCAATGCGCAGGGAAAGAGTGAAGAGGCTCTCCGCGTGGCCGCCGAAGCCCTGGCGGGCAATCCTGATCGCGGTCTCCTTCTTCAGCTCGCGGATCTTTATGTTTCGCTCGAGCGCTATGGGGAAGGTGAAGCCGTTCTCAACGACGTGCTGGCCGCAGATGGTGAGCAGGAAGACTGGCGCGTCATCTTTGCCCGCGGCGCCGCGCGGGAGCGTCAAGGCAACTGGCCAGAGGCCGAAGCTGACCTGAAGCGCGCCCTGGAACTGCGCCCGGAAAGCGCCACCGTGCTCAACTATCTTGGCTATTCCTGGATCGACCGGGGTGAAAACCTTGAAGAGGGGTTCAACCTCATCCGCCGCGCCGTCATTCTGGAGCCGCGCTCGGGCCATATTATCGACAGCCTGGGCTGGGCCCACTACAAGCTCGGACAATATGAGGAAGCTGTCGATTTTCTCGAACGCGCCGTCGAGCTTCTGCCCAGCGATCCGGTCCTCAACGACCATCTCGGCGACGCTTACTGGCGCGTCGGCCGCAAGCTTGAGGCGGGCTTCCAGTGGCAGCGTGCCCTGACGCTGGACCCCACCGAGAAAGACCGGGGGCGGATCAATGCCAAACTTCACTCCAAGCTCGGCCCGGATGCGCCCGAGGCGGCAGAGGCGCCTCCGCCGCCTGTCCTGGTTCCAGAATCCCCCTGAGAGGCGCCCGCAGATGAGCGCAGCAGATACGGGCCTCTCAGGCTGGGCGCCTGCCAAGGTGAACCTCTACCTGCATGTCGGCCCGCCAAAGCCCAATGGCCGCCACGACCTTGACTCTCTGGTGATGTTCTCCGGCACGAGCGCCGCAGACCATCTCACCGCCGAGTTGGCAGATGGTCTCAATCTCAGTGTCACCGGCCCCTACGCAGACGCCGCCGGGGCAGGCGAGGACAATCTCGTCCTCCAGGCGGCGCGCGCGCTCCAGTCAGCGTCCGGTACGCGCCAGGGCGCCCGGCTGACGCTGAAGAAATGGCTCCCTGTCGCGGCCGGTATCGGCGGCGGGTCTTCAGATGCGGCCACCGCCCTCCGCCTGCTGACAAAGCTCTGGGGTGTTGACCCCGCCCATGCCGCCGCGCTCGCGCCCGGCCTTGGCGGGGATGTTCCCGTCGCTCTTTCCGGCCAGCCTTCCCTGATGCGCGGGGAAGGGGAGCGCGTCACCCCGCTTCCCGCCCTGCCGGCGCTCGCCGCTGTCCTGATAAACCCTGGCGTCGCCTGCCCCACGGGGCCGGTCTTCCGCGCTTATGACGCGGCCGGCGGCGGCGCAGGTTTTACAGAGATTGATCCGCTGCCGGCGTTTTCCGGCGCCAAGGCGCTTGCCGCCTGGCTCGGCCAGCAGCGCAATGATCTGGAAGCGCCTGCCATCGCGCTTGTCCCCGAAATCGCCGCGGTTCTGGAATTCCTGCGGGCGCAGCCCGGCGTCCTCCTGGCCCGTATGAGCGGTTCGGGCGCCACCTGTTTTGCCCTTTTCGAGGCGCTCGCCTTTGCCGAACGCGCGACCGTCATGCTCGGCCAGGAAAAGGCCAAGGACCATTGGTGGGCGGCCGCGTCCCGGCTCGGGGCCGCGCCATGATGGACCTAGCCCTTGTCTGGGCCGCCGCGCCCCTGCTGATCAGTTTCCTTGTCTGCGCCCTGATGATCCGTCTCGGCCCCAGGGACGCGCCCGATGGCGGCCGCAAGACGCAAGCAAGGCCCATCCCCAGCGCGGGCGGCACGGGCGTGCTGGCGGGGATGTTCGCCGCGCTGCTCCTCGCCAGTCTCCTTCAGCCGGGCGGTCTCGGAAACCCGCTCGCCACGCTGGCGCAGATTTCGCTGGCCGGTCCCATGCTCCTTGTGCTGCTGGCCGGGCTTCTGGGCTTTGCCGATGACAAGCTGAACCTTCGCGCGGGCCGCAAACTGCTCGTCCTGGCCGCCGCGTCCCTGCTCGCTGCCATCTATGGCCCGCACGTCACCCATCTCTGGCTGCCCGGCGCAGGCGGGGAAGGCATCGCCCTGCCAGCTTTCCTCGCGATTGCCGGCGCGGCGCTCTGGCTGTTCGTGATGTCGAATGCGGTAAATTTCATGGACGGCGCCAATGGCATTGCGATGGGCAGCGCTGCCATCCTGCTGGCGGCCCTCGCCATCATCGTCGCCCCGCCCCAGGGCAGCGCCCCCGGCATCCTCTTCCTGCTGCTGGTCGCCGCCGTGGCCGCCCTCTGCGGCTTCCTCGCCTGGAACCTGCAAGGCCGTCTTTATGCAGGCGATACCGGCGCCCTTGCCATCGGCGCGCTCATCGGCGCGGCCGGGCTGTCGGTTGGCGTGATCCACTCCGTCTGGGTGCCGGCCATACTCGTCCTACCCATCCTGATTGATGTCTTTCTCACGCTCGCCTGGCGCGCCCGCCTTGGCCGCCCGCTGATGCAGGCCCACCGCGACCATGCGTATCAACTTTTCCTGCGGGCAGGCTGGAGCCATCTGCAGGTCGCTGGTCTCTGGTGGGGTCTCTGCCTCGTCACGTCCCTGGCTGCGATCACCGGCGCGCGTCAGGGCGCAGGCATCGCCGCCATCCTCTTTACGGTCATCCTGATAACAGGTTCGGCGCTCTGGCTCTGGCAGCGCGTCACGCTCGGCCGCCGCCTTGCCGATGAGGGCAAATAGCTCAGTAAGCCCGGCTCACGCAGAAATCGGTGAGGTCTTCCAGCGCGTCGCGATAAGGCGAGGCGGGCAGGGTGCGCAGGGCGCCCTTGGCGAGGGCCGCATACGCTTCGGCTTCCTGCACGGTCGCTTCGGCCGCGCCGGTCGCACGGATCAGGTGCACGGCATGGGCAAGATCAGAATCCTCCTGCGTCTCCGGGTTCAGTGCCCGGTCCCAGAACGCGCGATCTTCATCAGAGCCCCGGCGGCGCGCAATGATCACCGGCAGGGTGATCTTCCCTTCGCGGAAATCATCGCCCACCGATTTGCCGATCACAGAGGTCGTCCCGCCATAATCGAGCACGTCGTCAATGATCTGGAAGGCGAGGCCGAGATTCTTGCCATACGTTGCCAGCGCATCGGAATGTTCTTCGCCGCCAGCAGACATCGCGCCCGTTTCGGCAGCCGCTTCAAACAGCGCGCCGGTCTTGGCTTCCACGATGGCCAGATATTCCTCGGTCGGCAGGTCGCGGGTCGCCATCGCCGCCAGCTGGCGCACTTCGCCCTCGGCGATCACGGTGGAGGCCGTGGCGAGGCGGTTGAGGATTTCCAGGCTGCTCGTTTCGACCAGCAGGTTGAAGGCGCGCGCAAACAGGAAGTCACCGACCAGGATCGCCGCCTTGTTGCCCCAGATCGCCTTGGCGGCCGGCTGGCCCCGGCGCAGGTCGCTCTCGTCCACCACATCATCATGCAGCAGCGTGGCGGTGTGGATGAACTCGACAGCGGCGGCCAGAGCATGCGTCGCCGGGTTCGCCTTGCCCACGGCATAAGCCGCGATAAGGGTAATCATCGGGCGCAGGCGTTTGCCGCCAGCCGAGACGATATATCCGGAAAGGTCTGGAATGACGGCGACCGGGCTGGCCGCGCGTGTGGCGAGCAGGTGCTCCACAGCGGCCAGATCGGTGGCCACAAGCGCCTGCATCCGCTCCGTGATCGAGGAAAGCTGGGCCTTGCTCTTCGGTTTTGGCGCGAGGGTCAAACGGGGGCACTCCGGCAGGACGAGCTTTTATATATAAGTAAATTTACGCAATTACCGGGCCAAGCTCGACGTGGCACCGGGCCGCACGCCTTTGAGCGCATTGGCGCGGCCCCGGCAATAGGTTAGCGTGCAACCCATCGACAGGTATGTGCGTTTAGATCGGTATGAAACCCATGAAAAGCTTTGCCATTGCCCTCGGGGCCCTCTCTCTGGCCGCCTGCGCCACAACTCCGGCCTATGGCCCTGCGTCAAAAGACGGCGCGATGGGCTATACGTCCCAGCAGATCGAGTCCGGCCGTCACAGGATCGCCTATACAGACAAGGATGCCGGCAAAGCCCGCAACCTCGCGCTCCTGCGGGCCTCCGAGATCACCTTGATGGAAGGGAAGGACTGGTTTGAGGTCACCGCAGAATACGCAGATACAGAGAATGGACGCAGCAGCGGCTCGTCGATCAGCATCGGTGGCGGCACCGGGTCATATGGCCGTTCTTCCAGTGTCGGGGTCGGGGTAGGTTTCGGTATTCCCCTCGGCGGCAGCAGTTCCAGCGGCAAGACCACCGCCGTGCTCGAAATCGTCACCGGCTCCAATCCCAAGCCTGACAAGGCGACGGTGTATGATGCCCGGTCTGTCGATATGAACCTGCGTGGCCAGATCCAGTAGTGGAGCCTGTCATGGAGGAAGTCCTCCGCACAAATGATCCGGTAAAGCTGTCTTATGCTCAGCACCTGCTCTCTGAAGCGGGAATTGAAGGCTTCGTGGCCGACCAGCATATTTCTGCGATCGAGGGCAATATCGGTGCGTTTCCGCGCCGGCTTATGGTGCGCGCGCCGGATCTGGCAAAAGCCCGCCTTGCCCTGTCCGGGGTCGAGCAGGGGTGAGTCTGACGCCTCCCGAAACCACGCAAGACACCGTCTATCAGGGCCGGGTCCGGCTTGTTCAGCCTGTCAAAGGCTTCCGCGCGGGCTTCGACTCGCTCCTCCTCGCCGCGGCCCTGCCGGTGTTGGATAAGGGGGAGGCGCTGGAGCTTGGCTGCGGGTGTGGCGGGGCGCTGCTTCCGGCCGCCTGGAGGATGCCAAACGTGTCCTTCACCGGTCTTGAAGTGTCCCAAAGTGTCACTCAAATGGCCAGGAATGGCGCTGACCTGAACGGTTTTGGCGCCCGCGTGACCATCGAAAATACCGAAGCCTCAGAATGGGTTAAGCCCCACGAAAACCGCTTCGATCTCGTCTTCGCCAACCCCCCTTATTTTGAACCCGGCAAGATATCAGAGCCCGGCGAAGGCAAAGCCTCGGCCTATATCGAAACCCTCTCTCTGGAGGCGTGGATAAAGGCCATGCTCCACGCCGCCAAACCGCGCGCCCCGGTCATCCTTGTCCACCGCGCCGCCGAGCTTGCCCGCCTTCTGGCCCAGCTTGACCGTCAGGCCGGAGAGATCACTGTCCTGCCCGTCGCGTCGAAAGGGGGCGAGCCCGCCCGCCGCGTGCTGGTGCGCGGCCGCAAGGGCCTCAAGCGCGGCCCGCTCACCCTTCTGCCACCCCTCATCACCCACACCGATGACGGCAGCGCCCGCACCCCGGCCGCGGAGGCTGTGATCGAAGGCTATCCCCTGGCCTGGTAAGGTCCGATTTTCCTTGAACCCTGCGGAAAAGGCGCCACACTGGCGCCGACGCAAACCTGACGTCGGGAGACGATGCCATGTTCACGCTGCTTTTCCTCTCAAGTCTCGCCCTGGGCATCTTCATTGCCATCGTCGGCGCCTTCGGTACGCGCGACCACAATAGTACCAGCAAGAAGAAAGGCTGGTGGTAGGCTGCCTCCCGGTTGCGAACCCGCCCGGTCAGCGCTAGGTGCGAGCGTGTATCAAATGCCGGGATCTCTGCATGTCTGCCCCAAAAGCCCACGCCAAGCCCAAATCCTTCCAGGATCTGATCCTGACGCTTCAGGCCTATTGGGGCGCGCAAGGCTGCGCGATCCTCCAGCCCTATGACATGGAAGTCGGCGCTGGCACGCTCCATCCCGCCACCGTCCTGCGTGCCCTCGGGCCCAAGAACTGGCGCGCCGCCTATGTCCAGCCCTCGCGCCGCCCCAAGGATGGCCGCTATGGCGAAAACCCGAACCGCCTTGGCCATTACTACCAGTATCAGGTCATCCTGAAGCCAAACCCGGCCAACCTCCAGGACCTCTACCTCGAAAGCCTCTACCGCATCGGCATCGACCCCACCGTCCATGACATCCGCTTTGTCGAAGACGATTGGGAAAACCCGACCGTCGGCGCCTGGGGCCTCGGCTGGGAAGTCTGGTGTGACGGGATGGAAGTCAGCCAGTACACCTATTTCCAGCAGGTCGGCGGCCTCGACGTGTTCCCGGTCTCCGGCGAGCTGACCTATGGCCTGGAACGCCTCGCCATGTACGTTTTCGGCGTCGATAATGTCTATGACCTGCCCTTCAACGACCCGGCCTCTGAAGTCCCGCTCACCTATGGCGACGTTTTCCTCGAGAATGAGCGCCAGCAGAGCGCGTTCAATTTCGAGCATTCCGATGTCGAGATGCTGAAACGCTGGTTTGCCGATTGCGAGAGCCAGTCGAACGCCCTGCGCGAGGCCGGCAAACCGCTGCCCGCCTATGACTACGCGCTGAAAGCCTCCCACACCTTCAACCTGATCGACGCGCGCGGCGCCATCAGCCCCACCGAGCGCCAGGCCTATATCGCCCGCGTCCGCGACCTCGCCCGCGGCGCCGCCGCCCAATGGGCCGAGCAGCAGGCATAAGAAACTTCTGGTGAACGGATCGCAGGCTCAGGCGTTGATAACGTCAGAGGAGACCTCCGATGAAACCGTTTTACGCCCTGTTTGCGCTCACACTTGCCGCGTCCGTCGGCGCCTGCAATCCTTCCCCCGAGATGGATAGCCTGGATGCGGATACCCCGCAGGATATGGCATTCCATTCTCCGGCAATAGCTACGGCTGAGCCTGACGAAGGGGATACGCTCAATGCCGCAGACACTCTGTCTCTGAGCCCATTCAAGCCTGCCACCGTCGAAATCTATTGCAGCTTCCACCGCCCGGCTCAGAACGGGGAACTGGGTGACTTGATCTTCATGACCGAAATTGCCGGTGTTCCAGCGCCTGCGGCCATCGGTCTGGAGGGGCAGCCTGTCCGTCTGGAGGAGGTCTCCAAATCGGCAAAGGAGGGCGCGGGTGTATGGACCTACCACAATGCCCAGCGGCCGGTTGAAGTCCAGCTGACCTTGACGGAAACTGCCGAGGGCTCCGAGTACCGCAGCTATGAAGGCACAATCCGGATCACCGATCCGGCGCTGGGGGACATAATTCCCATTGAAGGCACCTGCGGGGTCTGATCGACGCCCGCAGCGCCGCCGCCCGTCACGCCTCGACTGCGCGCCGCACTGAACGTATCGGTCTCCTCTGCGTTGATGTGCACAAAGGAGGCTTCCTATGAAAGCTTTATCCGTCCTCTCCGCATTGTTGTTCCCGCTCGCCCTTGGCGCCTGCATGCCGGAACCTGAATCGCCCACGCCCGTCCTGCCGCCGCCGCATGCGCCGGTTGTCGCTCCGCCTGTCGCAGAAGAGGCTGCGGTCCCGGCGCCTTCCGACTCCAGCGCCATCAGGCTCACCACTTTCGAGCCGACAACAAACGAGATCTATTGCAGCTTCCATCGCCCCAGCCAGGGCGGCGTACTGGGCGAGCGCCTGTTTATTACTGAACTTGCCGGTGTGCCGGCCCCCGCCGCCATCGGTTTGGAAGGCGAGGCGGTTTCCCTTGAGCAGGTTTCCAAGACCGAAACCGGCCGCACCAAAATCTGGAATTACCGGAACACCGAGCGCCCCATAGAGGTCGAGCTACAGTTGAAGGAGCTCGATGATGGCAGGGACTATCAAAGCTATACCGGGACCATCCGTATTACGGACCCGGTCGATGCCGATGCGATCAATATCGAAGGCATGTGCGGGGTCTGAGCCGCCCCCCGCTGCGCAATCCCTAGTCCCGCCCGCTTGACCCCGGCGCCCGTAGCTGTAAGCCGTGCCCACCCCTAATTCCGGCGACTGACAGGGCCCTATGGCTGACCTTCTGATCGAACTCTTCTCCGAAGAAATCCCCGCGCGCATGCAGGCGAAGGCGGAGGCCGACCTTCTGGCGGCCGTGACGGCCAAGCTGAAAGAGGCAGGTCTCGCCTGGAAGACCGCCTTTGCTGTCTCCGGCCCGCGCCGCCTCACGGCCGTGGTCGAAGGGCTCGACGCGCGCTCGGCCGATGTGCGCGAAGAGAAGAAAGGCCCCAAGGTCGGCGCGCCCGATCAGGCCATCGCCGGCTTCCTGCGCGGGGCAGGGCTGAGCGATATTGCCGAGGCCTCCATCGTCTCCGATCCCAAGAAGGGCGACTTCTACGTTGCCTATTCCACCGTTCCCGGCCGCGACGCGACCGACGTGATCGCGCAGGCCGTGCCCGCCATCATCCGCGATTTCCACTGGCCCAAATCCATGCGCTGGGGCACCGGTGAGCTGCGCTGGGTGCGCCCGCTGCAACGCATTGTCTGCGTGCTGGATGGCAAGGTCGTGCCGTTTGAAGTCGGCGGCGTCCACAGCGGCAACGAAACCGAAGGCCACCGTGTCCATGGCCGTGGTCCGTACACGGTCACCGGCTGGGCCGATTATAAATCCCAGCTCGAAGGGAAGGGGCATGTCGTCCTCTCCCGCGACGATCGCCGCGCCGCCATTCTCGCGGGCATCGAAACAGCCTGCGCCAAAGCGGGCCTGCAATGGATCGAAGACAAGGGCCTGCTTGAAGAGGTCGTGGGCCTTGCCGAGCATCCAGTGGTCGTCCTTGGGCAGATGGACCCGGCCTTCCTCGACCTGCCGCCTGAAGTCATCACCCTCTCGATGCGCACGCACCAGAAATACTTTGCGGCCAATGACGCAAAGACCGGCAAGCTCGCCCCGAACTTCATCCTCGTCGCCAACATCGCCGCCACCGATGGCGGCGCCAAGATCGCCGAAGGCAATGCCCGCGTGCTGTCGGCCCGCCTGTCAGACGCCCGCTTCTTCTGGGAGAAGGACAAGGCAACCCCGCTCGACGTGATGGGCGAAAAACTCAAAACCATCGCCTTCAAGGAAGAGCTCGGCAGCCTCGGCGACAAGGTTGAACGCGTCGCCGCGCTCGCCCGCGAACTCGCGCCCGCTGTTGGCGCAAACCCTGATCTGGCCGAACGCGCCGCGCGCCTCGCGAAAGCTGACCTCGTCTCCGAAATGGTGGGTGAATTCCCGGAACTTCAGGGTGTGATGGGGCGGTATTATGCGCTCGCCGCCGGCGAAGACGCCCGCGTCGCCGACGCCATCCGCGACCATTACAAACCCCAGGGCCCGAGCGACTCCGTTCCCACAGACTCCGTCTCAATCGCGGTCGCGCTGGCCGACAAGCTCGACACTCTCGTCGGCTTCTGGGCGATCGATGAGAAGCCGACAGGCTCGAAAGATCCGTTTGCGCTGCGGAGAGCGGCATTAGGCCTAGTGCGTATTATTGTGGAGAATGGTGTCCGTGTCCGAGTTCTTAGAGCGCTGGCCCCAGCAATAGCCCGGCTATTGTCAACTAAGAAAATTGCAGAAGAAAAAGCAAAACTTGCGACTCTCAAGTTGGTTTCTGAAGAGTATGGCTTTCACGAATTTTATGAGCAGGCCGTCGAAGTTAGATTGGGCCAGTCAGCAGCAAAGCAATTCACTTCAGTCTCGAAGGACTTTGCCTGGGACACAGTGGTGAGTGTTCTGATATTTTTGGCTGATCGCTTAAAGCAATCTTTGCGTGATCAAGGAAAACGTCATGACTTGATTGATGCTGTGCTCGAACTCGGCGAGGATGACCTCGTCCTCATCGTCAAGCGCGTCGAAGCCCTCGCTGCCTTCCTGGCCACCGAGGACGGGGCAACCCTGCTCGCGGGCTATCGCCGCGCCGCCAACATCCTCAAAGCCGAAGAGAAGAAGGGCGCGCTGCCCGAAGGCCTGGAAGTCGATCCCGCCCTCATCGCCAAAGGCCCCGCCGCCGAGCTGGCCCTCTGGGCGTCCCTGAATGAGACGACCGCCGCCCTCGAAGCGCCGCTGAAGGCCGAAGACTTCGCCGGCGCCATGACAGCGCTCGCGGGCTTGCGCGCCCCGGTCGATGCCTTCTTCGAGGGTGTCATGGTCAATGATTCGGACGCTCAGGTGCGCGAAAACCGCCTCGCCCTCTTGGTCGCGGTGCGCGGCGCCCTGCACAAGGTCGCCGATTTCTCGAAAATCGAGGGCTGAGCGCGGGGCGGCAACCTTGTCACCTTGCGTCAAAGCCTCGCGTGACGATTGCATGACTGGCAATTGGCTCGCGGTTGCAGCATAGGACTTGCAAGCTGGCTCCGGGGACCGGTAGCCGGAAGATCAAAGTTGAACACGGGGAACGCTTCGTATGGGCAACGCCGCAGTAAAAAATAACGAAGAAACATGGGTTTACGCTTTCGGGGGCGGAACCTCGGATGGCGATGCCTCAATGCGCAACCTCCTCGGGGGCAAAGGCGCCAACCTTGCCGAAATGGCAAAGCTCGGCCTGCCTGTGCCACCCGGCTTCACGATTTCGACCGCCGTCTGCGTCGCCTATTACGATACCGGCCGGGTTTACCCTGCCACGCTGGACGCGCAGGTCTCTGCCGCCCTGGCGGAGCTGGAATCCAAGACCGGCAAGGGCTTTGGCGATCCGGCCAACCCGCTCCTCGTCTCCGTCCGCTCAGGCGCGCGCGCCTCGATGCCGGGCATGATGGATACGGTGCTGAACCTCGGCCTCAACGAAGCCGTCGCCGCTGGCCTCGCCGGCAAGGCGGGCGATCGCTTCGCCTATGACAGCTACCGCCGCTTCATCCAGATGTATTCCAACGTCGTCCTCGGCATGGGCCATGACGAGTTCGAGCACATCCTCGACGACTATAAAGAGCGCGAAGGTCTCGACCTCGACACCGATCTGACCGCCGACAACTGGAAAGCGGTCATCGTCCGCTACAAGGATGCCGTCCAGAAGGAACTCGGCCGCCCGTTCCCGGAAGACCCGCGCGAACAGCTCTGGGGCGCGATCTCCGCCGTCTTCGACTCCTGGATGTCCGACCGCGCGATCATCTATCGCAAGCTCAACGACATTCCCGCCAATTGGGGCACGGCCGTCAATGTCCAGTCCATGGTGTTCGGCAATCTCGGTGACACCTCGGCTACCGGCGTTGCCTTCACACGCGATCCCTCAAACGGCTCGCCGATCTTCTATGGCGAATACCTGATCAACGCCCAGGGCGAAGACGTGGTCGCCGGTATCCGCACGCCCGCGCCCATCTCGCGGGAACGCGCCAATACGCTGGGTTCGTCGGACGCCCCGCTCGAAGAGGCGATGCCGCCGGTTTACAAACAGCTGGTCGACGTCGCCGCGACGCTCGAGCGTCACTATAAAGACATGCAGGACATCGAGTTCACCGTCGAAGACGGCACGCTCTACATGCTGCAGACCCGCAACGGCAAACGCACCGCCGCCGCCGCCGTCAAGATTGCCGTCGATATGGTCCGCGAAGGTCTGATCACGGAAGAAGAGGCGCTCTTGCGCATTGACCCTTCCGCGCTGGATCAGCTTCTGCACCCGCGTATCCCCAGCGATGACGAGAACAAGAAAGCCGGCAAACCCAATTACGACGTTGCGTTCAAAGGCCTGCCAGCCAGCCCCGGCGCCGCCGTCGGCCGGGTTGTGTTCGATTCTGAAGAAGCCTTCACCCTCGCCGCAAAAGGGGAGGACGTGATCCTCGTCCGTGTCGAGACGAGCCCGGATGACATCAAGGGCATGCACGCCGCCCGCGCCATCGTCACCGCCCGCGGCGGCATGACCAGCCACGCGGCTGTGGTTGCCCGCGGCATGGGGCGCCCTTGCGTCTGCGGCGCGTCGGACCTGCGCATCGACATTGCCAAAGGCGAATTCACCGCCCGTGGCCGCACCTTCAAGAAGGGCGAGATGATCACCGTGGACGGCGTCAATGGCCGCGTCATTGCCGGCGCTGTCGAGCTGATCAATCCAGACCTCTCCGGCGATTTCGGCGAGTTCATGGGCTGGGCAGACAAGCGCCGCAAGCTGAAGGTCCGCGCCAACGCCGAAACCCCGCTCGACACGCGTACCGCTGTTGCCTTCGGCGCCGAAGGCGTCGGTCTCTGCCGCACCGAGCATATGTTCTTCGACGAAGAGCGTATCCCGGCCGTGCGCACGATGATCCTCTCCAATGACGAGGCCGGCCGCCGCGAGGCCCTTGCCAAGCTGCTTCCGATGCAGCGCTCCGATTTTGAGGAAATCTTCCGCATTCTCGGTGACCGCCCGGCGACCATCCGCCTGCTCGATCCGCCGCTGCACGAATTCCTGCCGCACACCGATGAGGACATCGCCGCCGTTGCCAAGGCGTCGGGCCTCAGCGCCGAGGAGCTGCGACGCCGCGCGGCGGACCTGCACGAGTCCAACCCGATGCTCGGCCATCGCGGCTGCCGCCTCGGTATCACCTATCCTGAAATTTACGAGATGCAGGCCCGCGCCATCTTCGAGGCGGCCGTCAACATCTTCCGGGAAGGCAAACTCAAGCCCATTCCCGAGGTGATGATCCCGCTGGTCGCCACGCACCGCGAACTCGACATCCTGAAAAAGCTCGTCGATGAGACCGCCCAGAAAGTCTTCGCCGAAGCCGGCGTTACGCTGGAATATATGGTCGGCACGATGATCGAGCTGCCCCGCGCCGCGCTCGCGGCAGGGGAAATCGCCCAGGCCGCTGAGTTCTTCTCCTTCGGCACGAACGATCTCACCCAGACAACCCTCGGAATTTCCCGCGATGATGCCGGCAAATTCCTCCCGGCTTACTCGGAAAAGGGCATCTATGAGAAAGACCCGTTCGTAACCCTTGACCAGGAAGGCGTGGGTGAACTCGTTAAGATTGCCGCCGAGCGCGGGCGCAAGACGCGCCCCGATATCAAGCTCGGGATCTGCGGTGAGCACGGCGGAGACCCGGCCTCTGTGGAATTCTGCCACCGCGCCGGTCTCGATTACGTCTCCTGCTCGCCCTATCGGGTGCCGATTGCCCGTCTCGCAGCGGCACAGGCGGCCATCCGCGGGACACAGAAATAGAGGTTCTGGGGAGTTAACGCCCAAAGCCCGTGACGCTTGATCGTTGCATTTGTGCAACAACTTGACAGGAAGATTTAAACGAACGGGGTCGCTTGCGGCCCCGTTTTTCTGTTAGTTTTCAGATAATTAAACCCATTTCCTCGCGCATCAGGCGAATCAGCCCTCCTGGCTCGGTTCCGAGGCTTTCTGAATTGTCACTCAGGAATCTGGCTGAAATATTGCTAGATAGTTTCGGGTGGGCCAAGTCCCTCCAGTCCCGCAAGGGTCTGGCCGGGCACTTTCGGCCTCTATGAACAGATAAATCTCGGAAACCCCGGGGCACCAGGCAGAGCCATAACTGCCGGCCGGGGACTAGAGGAGTGGTGATGTTAAGCTTTCTTAAACCAAGCCGGACGAATTTGTTCCGGGTTAATGGGCTACGTGAAAAGCTCACACGGTGGTGGCTTGGAATGAATGATCAGGAACAAAGAGACGTGTTCATACGCGGCGGCATGATTGCCGTCGTTGCTGTGACAGCGTCCGTGTCCCTGCCAGCGATTGCCGAACAACAGGCCGGCCTGCGCGCCGACGCGGAATTCCGCGCCGAAGCTGAGCGGCTCGCCCTTTATGAAGATGGCGGCCTCGCCGTCCGCACCGCCAGCCACACGCCGTCCCTGATGGACTCGCCCTGGCTGCGCACCGTCGAATACACCCTGAAGCGCGACATCGACTCCTCGATGAGCCGCTATGCGATGCGCGACCGCGATGGCGCGGCGCTCGCTTCCCTCACATCCTTCCGCCCCGAGCAGATCCAGCGCGCCGAGACCATCGATGCCGAGATGATGTGCATGGCGCAGGCGGTCTATTACGAATCGGCCTGGGAGCCGATCAACGGCCAGATCGCCGTTGCCGAAGTCATCTCAAACCGCGTCCGCGACCACCGCTACCCAGACAGCGTCTGCGGCGTGGTGTTCCAGGGCGCAACCCGCACCACCGGTTGCCAGTTCACCTTCACCTGTGACGGGTCGATGGACCGCAACAAGCCAGCCGGGGAAGCCTGGGAACGCGCCCAGCGCATTGCCGCTCATGTCCTGATGGGCCTCAATGAGGACCGTACCGGCGGCGCCACCCACTATCACGCCACCTATGTCGATCCGGTCTGGAATTCGGGCCTGGTCAAAACCAAGCAGGTTGGCCTTCACATCTTCTACCGCTTCCCGCGTGGCGCCGAATGGGCGAGCGTGGAACGCAATTTCGAAGCTCGCAAGCGCCAGACTGAGCTGCGCCTGGCAGAACTTGACGCCACGAAGGAAGCCGACATGGCCGCCCTCGATGAAGGCCTGCTCTTTGCGGATGCCTCGACCGCCGCCGATGATGGCTACTACACCATCACCCCGGCCGTTGCGCCCGCTGGCATCACCACCTCCACCCGCACGGTCTCGGCTTCTGCGCCGCGCCTGATGTCAGTCCAGACGGTCAAGAAAGCGGCCCCCGAGGCTGCGCCCGTCCAGGAAGCGGCAGAGGCCGTCCCGGCGCCGGTCGTCATCGACGAGTATCTCGCCCGCCAGCTGGAAGCCGCCGGCGCCGCCGCGCAGTAGGGCTATGCCGGACAATCAGATCTTTGAGGCCGTCGATCAGTATATCGACGGTCTTTTTGCATCCGAGGATGAAGTCCTCGTCCGGCTTCGCCAGCGGGCGGCGGAGGCGGGATTGCCGCATATCGAAGTCTCTGCGGGGCAGGGCAAGTTACTCTACCTGCTCACCCGGCTGACGGGCGCCTGCCGTATTCTGGAAATCGGCACCCTCGGGGGGTATTCCGGCGTATGGCTCGGCCGCGCGCTCCCGCCTGAGGGCGAACTTGTCACGCTGGAGCTTGACCCCGCCTATGCGGCTTTCGCCCGCGCGTCTTTCAACGAAGCTGGCCTCGGGTCGCAGGCGCTGATCCTCACGGGCCGCGCGCTGGATGTGCTGGCCACCCTCACAGGCCCCTTCGACCTTGTGTTTTTGGACGCCAATAAGGACGAGTATCCACAATACTTTGCCGAGGCCGCCCGCCTGTTGCGTCCCGGCGGTCTCCTGCTGGCAGACAATGTCGTGCGCAAAGGGGCCGTCCTGGAGCCGCCTGCCGGCGATGTGATGGCGCAGGGCGCTGCCCGCTTCCTGGAAATCCTCGCGGCCGACCCGCGCTTTGAAGCCATCGTGCTCCAGCAGGTCGGCCTCAAGGGGCATGACGGCCTTGCGCTTGCCCGGCGCCGCTAATCGCGCGCTGGCACATTCTTGCGAATGGATTTGCGTACCAGCCCCGGCAGCCAGCGTGTCATGAAGCGCGCCCGGTCGGCCTCAGCGCCCACCATGTAATAGATGTCCTCGCCATGCACGGCGTCCCACACCTTTTCGGCCGCCATCGACACCGGATAGACCTTGGCGCCATTCGCCTTCATCTGGTCCGACATCTTCTCATTGGCGCCTTCGGTCTTGCCCATCTCCAGGATCGGCGTGTCGACAAACCAGGGCATCAGCGTGGTGACGCGGATGCCGAGATCCCGGAACTCCGCGTCCAGCGCCTCGGTCAGCCCCCGCACCGCCCATTTGGACGCAGAATAGACCGAGAGCTGCGGCGCCCCGACAATCCCGGCAGAGGAGGCGGTATTGACGATCCGCGCGCCGGGCGTCGCCTTCAGGAGGGGCAGGGCGGCATAGACGCCGTTGACCACGCCTTTCACATTGATGTCGATGATGAGATCGGCCTCTTCAGCGGGAATTTCCTCAAACCAGCCATGGCGTCCGATGCCGGCATTGTTGAACAGCGCGTCCATCTTGCCCCCGGTGGCGGCGCCAAAGCCCTCCATCGCGGTGGCCCAGTCGGCGCGCTTGGTCACGTCGAGTTTGGCGAGGTGGCAATTCTCCGCGCCGATCTCGGTGGCTACGGTTTTGAGGCCCATCTCGTTGACGTCATAGAGCCCGCAGAACCAGCCCTTGCGCGCAAAGTGACGCGCGGTTTCTGCGCCGATGCCTGAGGCTGCGCCCGTGATGAAAATTGCCTTGCGGCCGTTTGCGCCTGCCATGTTTTCCTCCGCCATGATCTGTCACTGACTCTGTCAGCGTGTCTGGCGCAGACTGTCAGACCACATCGAGGCCAAGGTCAAGATTGGGCGCCGAATGGGTCAGGGCGCCCGAGGAAATGAAGTCCACACCCGTCTCGGCAATTGCCGCAACGGAAGCCAGCGTCACCCCGCCCGATGCTTCCAGCGGCACGCGCCCGCCTGTGATCGCCACCGCCTCGCGCAGCTGTGGTAGGCTCATATTGTCCAGAAGGATCGCATGCGGACCATATTTCAGGGCCTCTTCAAGCTGGGCCAGCGTATCGACCTCGATCTCGATCATCCGCAGATGCCCGGCATAGGCTTTGGCCCGCGCCAGCGTATCGGCGATCGACCCGCCACAGGCGGCGATGTGATTGTCCTTGATCAGGATCGCGTCATCCAGGCCATAACGGTGAGACGTTCCCCCGCCGCAGCGCACGGCGCGCTTTTCCAACGCCCGGTGGCCTGGGGTTGTTTTCCGTGTGCAGACGATACGGGTCTTGGTATGCGCCACCGCGTCGACATATTGCCGCGTCAGGCTGGCAACGCCCGACAGACGCCCCAGAAAGTTCAGCATGGTGCGCTCGGCCGTCAGGATGGACCGCGCCGATCCCGAGAGCCGCGCCACCACATCGCCGGGGGCAAGGCGGCTGCCATCGGGCTTTTCGATCTCCAGCTTCAGCGCCGGGTCAACCAGGCTCGCCGAATACGCCGCCACATCCAGCCCGGCAATCACGCCGGCCTGCCGCGCCGCAATCACCACCGAAAGCTGCGTTTCGGGCGGAATGGTCGCGTCGCTCGTCAGGTCGCCCGCCCGTCCCAGATCTTCGGCCAGCGCCAGGCGGACAATCGGATCAAGGATAATCGGGGAAAGCGGGGGAATATAGAGCGTCATATGACAAGTGCCTCGCGGCTTGTGTGGAACAGGAACTGGCGCTCCGGCGCGCCGGTGTCGGGATAATCGGTGCGGAAATGCCCGCCGCGGCTTTCGGTGCGCGCAAGGGCCCCGCTCGCGATCAGCCGCGCGGCCGTCAGCTGCGGCGCGCCGGGCGTGCCCGCTTCCAGCCGTTCGATCAGGCTCAGCAGATCTGTCAGCCCGCCCGCCTCGCGCACCACGCCGCAATGGCGCGACATGGCCTCGCGAAGCGCCAGCATGTCCGGCCCGGCGAGGCGCGCTGTCACCGCGCCCGTGCTGGCGCCCGCTTCATTGAGGCCGGCGTCGCGCAGGCGCCGGGCAATCCGCTCGGCAAACACCACCGCTTCCAGCAGCGAGTTCGACGCCAGCCGGTTGGCGCCATGCGCGCCGGTGGAGGAACACTCTCCGCAGACGGAAAGTCCGTCCAGCGTCGAGCGCCCCCAGAGATCGGAAATTATCCCGCCCATATGATAATGCGCGGCGGGCG
Source organism: Alphaproteobacteria bacterium HGW-Alphaproteobacteria-18 (assembly GCA_002841155.1). GTDB lineage: Bacteria > Pseudomonadota > Alphaproteobacteria > Caulobacterales > Hyphomonadaceae > Hyphomonas. Next base: position 6,418 of record PHEH01000010.1, on the reverse strand, counting down.
CCACCGGGATCATGTCGCGGCGCGGGTCTATGTTCGCGCTCATGCAGGCACCAAACACGGTCGGGAAATGGTGCGGAAATTCCTCGCCCACCGCCGTGATGCAATTGAGAAACGCGCCCCGGCCGGCGGCCCGCTCGGCATGGATGGCGCGCGCCACCTCGTCGCGCGGGGCAAGCTCTGCCAGCGGATGATAGTCCGCCATGAAAGCGCGCCCGTCGGCATTGTGCAGCGTGGCGCCTTCGCCGCGCAGCGCCTCGGTCGCCAGCGGGGCAGGGTCGCGGCCAATGTCGATGCCCGTCGGGTGGAACTGCACAAACTCAAGATCGGCGAGCACAGCGCCCGCCACATGCGCCATCGCGATGGCCTCGCCCTGCGCTTCTTTGGGGTTGGTCGTCACGCGGTAGAGCCCGCCCGATCCGCCGGTGCACAGCACGGTCTCCCGCGCGGTCTTCACAAATGGCCGCCCGGTCTGGCCGCGCAGCACAACGCCCGCCACCCGTCCGTTCGTGTCCTGAAGAAGCGCCTCGGCCCGCGCACCTTCGATGAGTTCGATATGCGGGGCCGCGGCCACCGCCGCCACCAGCGCGTCCATGATCGCCTTGCCGGCAAGGTCGCCCGAAACACGCGCCACGCGCGGATGCGAATGAGCCGCCTCCAGCGACAGGGCAAGCTGGCCATCCGGCGTGCGGTCAAACGGAACGCCCAGCGCCACCAGGTCGCGCACGCGCGCCGGCCCATCTTCAGCAATCAGCCGCGCAATCACCGGGTCAACCAGGTCGGCGCCCGCCGCCACCGTGTCAGCAGCATGCTGGGCCGGGCTGTCGAGGGGATGCAGCGCGGCGGCCAATCCTCCCTGCGCCCAGGCCGAGGATGAGGCTTGGCCGAGCGGCGCCGGCGAGATCACAAGGCACGGCCGCGGCGCCAGCTTCAGCGCCAGAAACAGCCCCGCCAGGCCCGCCCCGACGATCAACACATCTGTCGTGGCACCCGCGCCGGCATGCAGGCGGTCATCAGTCCCTGAGAGCATGGTTTTTATCCGATCAGGAAATGCCGTCATTCGCGCGGCGGAATTCCACCGGCGCGGTGACAGCAGAGACGAGCGCCCCGAACATGCGTTCGTGAGACTGGATCGTCAGCGTGAAATTGTCCGGCACATAGAGCAGGCCTTCAAACTTGGACTCCAGCATCTCCTCGATGGTGGAGCGGATCGACACCTGATTGCCAAAGCGGCTGGCCTCGCAGGACTGGCGCACGACCGAGCGGCCCCACATGGAGCACATCTCAACAGCGGTCAGCTCACACGCATAGCGGTCCTGGTCCGGATGGGGCGAGAGGCGCATCGTGCCGGTCATCACACATTGGCCGCTGCGATACGGGCTCGTCTGGAAGCTCCAGCTGCCCAGCACATCAGACGGATCTTTCGTCTTGCCGGAATTTGCCAGCGCCGGGCTTGCCATCAGGCACGCCATCGCCAGCACCATGACAGTGCGTCCACCGAATATCCGCATGGCCACTCTCCTGAACACGCCCTTAGACTTCACCCCGGCCTGCCCCCGCTGGCAAGCCGGTTTGCACACTAGTTTACCAGTTCGAGTTCCATCGGCTTGAGGCCGGTCACGAAATCCAGCGGCCGCTCCATTTTCGGCAGCGCCAGCATCGCGTCGAGCGCCTGTTTCGCGCGCACCCGCACATCCTCCGGAATGGTCACCTCATGCGTGCCCGTCATCAGGCAGTCATAGATGTTTTCCAGCGTGATCCGCTTCATGTGCGGGCAAAGGTTACACGGCCGGATGAAATTCACGCCGGGGTTCACCGCCGCCACATTGTCGCTCATCGAGCATTCGGTCAGCAGCACCACCTTGGCAGGGCGCTTCTCCGACACATAATTGGCCAGCGCGGCGGTCGAGCCAGCATAGTCTGCCACTTCCAGCACATCGGGCGGGCATTCAGGGTGGGCCAGGATCACGACGCCCGGATGGGCCTCGCGCAGCTGGGCCACATCTTCGGCTGAAAACTGCTCATGCACCTCACAGGCGCCCGGCCAGGTGAGGATGCGGATATTCGTCTGGGCGGCCACATTCTTTGCAAGGTATTGGTCCGGCACCAGGATCACGGTGTCGGAATTCCATTCCTTGGCGATCGCTTCGACCACCTGCGCCGCGTTGGAGCTGGTGCACGTGATGTGGCACTCGGCCTTCACCTCGGCGGTGCAGTTCACATAGGTCACGATCGGATAATTCGGGAACTTCTCTTTGATCAGGCGCACATCGGCGCCGTTGATCGAACTCGCCAGCGAGCAGCCGGCTTCCAGCGAGGGGATCAGCACGGTCTTCTCCGGCGCAAGGATCTTGGAGGTCTCGGCCATGAAATGCACGCCCGCCTGCACGATCACCTTCTGCTCAACCTTGGCCGCTTCGCGCGCCAGCTGAAGGCTGTCGCCGCGGAAATCGCCCACCAGGCTGAAAATGTCCGGCGTCATGTAGTTGTGCGCCAGGATCACGGCATTCTTCTCGCGCTTCAGCCGGTTGATACCGGCCACCAGCGGGGCAATCGCGGGCCATTCCATCGGCGTCACGAAATCCTGCACCAGCGGATAGAGCGCATCGGTCTCTGCCTTCACGGCGTCATCATAGACCAGGCCCCGCGCTTCAGCAGCAGATTTGCCGCGGAGCGGGGTGGGGGTAGGGCAGCCGGGACCGGCATCGATGAGACGTGCCATGGAGAACCTCCTTCAACCAACCGAGCTATTTATGCTCGATTTGAGTATAAGTTAGGCCTGAAAAGAAGCGTTTCAAGGGGCATCCTCAAAACGCTCTGGCTTCCAGGGCTCTTTCGCGACGGAGGCGTGAACCTTTTACGCAGTCTGAGCAAAAGGGTATCTAGCGCAGACATGGCCGCAAGGCAAGGCCGCCCGCCTCAATCCTGCCTTTATTGAAACTGCGGGGTGACCGCCTCAGAGCAGGGAGATCCGCTCGCGCTGCGCCGGATCGGGATAGGGCCGGTAAAGGCCGATCTGCATTGAGGCAATCATGCTGTGCATGCGCTCATACAGCCGTGTGCTTTCATCATCCATCTTGGCGAGGCTCGCGAACGTATCTTCCAGCGCGCCCATACTGTCGATCTCGATTTCGATGAGGAAATCGGTATGCGCGCCGGAGGCCAGCCCGAACTTGCGCCGCAGCATCCGCCAGTTGCGGATAAGGCGCTGCTGTTCCAGCAGCCCGAGCCAGGCGTCCACAGCGGCGGCAAACGCCAGAGACCGGTCAGGGTCCTTGAGCTCAACCATGCAATGGTAGAGATTCATTGGCTTGTTCCTCTTTGCTGGATCGCCGGGTCCTATAAACGCACACGGACGTTTAACAAGCCTTACCCCGGAACCGAAGTTTCAATGAAACCTCTCGTTCATAATTGGGCGCCGCTCATCCCTCTTGTCCCCTCCTGCCGCTGCGGCTAGTTTCAAAGCCGGAAAGGAAGCCCCGCCCATGCCATCTGTCCGGAAACGCTAAGCATCGAAGCCCTTGCCTTCACCGCTCCTGCCGCGCGCGGGGCGATTCTTCATGCTTTCCAGGACTAAACTCATGAAAACCTTCACGACCTTTGACCGCCCTTCGGGCTGGTCTTCCCTTGCCGATGCTTTCCGCGAAGACTTTGCCGGCGGCCACCGTATACAGATGGCCCCTTGGGGCGGCCTTGCCATTCTCGGCCATAGCGAACTTTCCGCCCTTGCCCGAAATCCGGCCGCTGACGGCATGGCGCCGGATGAAACCGCCATGGCCGAAACCCCGGCCATCTACCACCTGCTCACACGCTCGGTCTTCACCAAATCCGGTGAGCCCCACCGCGCAGACCGCGCCGCCCTGATCGCCGCGCTGAACAGGGTGGGCATTCCCGCTATCGCCCGTGCCGCGATTGCAACCCTTCCCGAAACCGCCTCGCACCTTGATCTCAGGGAAGACGTCATCGCGCCTCTCGTGCGCGCTGTCTGGGCCTCGGTCATCGGCTATGACCGGGAAGGGGCGCTTGCCCTGGAACGCGCCGTCCAGGATATGAGCCATGTTCTCTCGATGGCACCGGACCTCTCCAAAGCCGCCATCGCCGATGCGGCCGCCAGAGAGGCCCACGCGCGCTCCCTCGCCGCGCTGGCCAACGGCGCGCCCTTCGCCCGCGCGCTTCAGGCAAGCCTGGGGGCGGAGACTGCGGCAGACCTCATTGCCGGCATGGCCTTCGATGCCATCGAAACCTCAACCATCGGCCTGACGGCGAGCCTGCGCGTCGCGGCCGCACACCGGGACGCCCTCACGCCAACCCCTCAGTGTGCGAATGAGTGCCTCCGTCTGGTCAGTCCTGCGCCGATGACCATGCGGCTCACCACTGCGCCGGTCACACTGGGGGATGTGCAGATCGCGCCGGGCACAGCGCTCGCCATGGTCTGGGCGGCCGGCAATCACGATCCGCGCGCCTTTCCGGCGCCTGAACGCTTCATCCCGTCCCGTGCAGATGCCCGCCCGCTGATGTTCGGCATGGGTCAGCACGCCTGCCTCGGTCACGCCCTGGTGCGCGCTACGCTGCAGGAATTGCTCGCCTTCTTCCTTGCTCGCCAGCCTGAAATCACCGGCGACACTAGCGGCTGGAACATTCTCCTGCCCGCCGATCTGCCGCCCCTCAAGATTAGCTGGTAATCTCACCCCGCCTCATCCCGGAAAGCGCGCTGGCGCTTATCCGGGGTGACGCCCCTTGAGCCCCCGAAGTCAATCCTTGAACAGATCAATCGCCGCCGTGGTCATCGCTTCCACGCCGGTGGCAATCGCCGGGTCATAGTCCGGGCCAAACAGCGGGGAGTGCAGCGAGGGCAGGGGCATGCCGTCCCTCTGTGAGGCGGCATACCGGTCAGGGTCCACCGCGCCCAGCCAGAAGATCAGGCCGGGCACCTTTTCATCGGTGCGCGCGAACTGGCTGAAATCTTCCCCGCCCATCACCGGCGGCACGGCGCGCACATTGCCCTCGCCGATTTTCTTGGCCACCGCCTTCATCGCCCGCTCGGTCAGCGCCGGGTCGTTATAGGTTGCCGGCGTATAATCGCTCTCGATCTTGATCTCCGGCGCAGGCGCGCCAAAGGCGGCCGCCTGGCCTTCGGCAATCCGCTTTATCCCGTCGAGCAGCATCGCGCGGGTCTTGTCATCATAGGAGCGTACGGTGATCAGAAGTTCGGCCTCATCGGAGATGATATTGTGCTTGGCGCCAGCCTTGAACGCGCCAACCGTCACAACGGCCGATTCCTGCGGGTTGGTGTTGCGCGAGACAAGGCTTTGCAGCGCGGTCACGATATGTGCGCCGATCAGGATCGGGTCACGCGTCGTATGCGGATAGGCGCCATGTCCACCGGCGCCCTTCACCTTGATGTCCACACTGTCGACATTGGCCAGTGCGTAGCCGGAAGAATAGTTGATCACGCCCGCCGGCGCGCTCGCCGAAACGTGCAGGGCAAGGTTATAGTCCGGCAACGGAAATTTCGTGTAGAGCCCATCGGCCAGCATCGCCTGCGCGCCAAGGCCGATCTCCTCGGCAGGCTGGGCAATCATCACCAGCGTGCCTTTCCATTTGTCGGCCTCCGCCACCAGCTTGCGCGCGGTGCCCACCCAGACGGTCATGTGGATGTCATGGGCGCAGGCATGCATCACCGGGCTCTCAACACCTGTCCAGGTCTGCGAGACCACCGTTGAGGCAAAGTCAAAGCCCGTCTGGTCGGGCACCGGCAGGCCGTCCATATCGGCGCGGATCAGGATCGTCGGGCCCCGGCCATTCTCGAACACGCCGACCACGCCATAACCGCCCACACCGGGCAGCACCTGGCCCACATCCTTCATCGCCTTCTCGCGTACCCAGGCATTGCCGAGGCCCTCGGTTACCGTAAAGCCCAGCGCGCGCAGTTCGTCCGCCATCAGCTTGGAAGTCTCCACCTCGCGGAAGGAGAGTTCAGGATTGGCATGCAGCTTCTTGTAAAGCTCCACCAGGCTCGGATCAGCCGAGCGCAGTTCGCCCACCGGCATGCCCGAAACGGCTCCCTGGGTCGAAACCGTGGCGCCTTCATCGGGGCGCAGCTCCCGGGGCGTGCCCGCTTCCTCCGGCCGGTCGCCTCCACACGCCGCCAGCCCCAGCGCCATCACGGCAACAAGCAAACTCCGTCGGATCATCATGGCAACACCCCTGTAATCGAATTTCACAAACCAGGGCCAAGCCTAGTCACGATTGTCTCAGGGGGGAAGGGGAAGGTGTCTGAGGGCGCCAGGAATGTCCCGATTTGTCCCGGTTTGTCCAAGTCTGTCACCAATCTGGTTGGCGTTTTGTTGGAGCTTCGTTGGAGTTTTTGCGGAAAACTCCAACGGCGCAGCAAGCCGATAGCGCCCCCACCCCAACCCTC
>PHEH01000025.1 GCA_002841155.1 Alphaproteobacteria bacterium HGW-Alphaproteobacteria-18 | reverse complement strand
TGGACCGACGCGCTGCTCTGCCGCCTCGATGAGGAAGCCCGGCCCGAGGCCTGGGCCGGCATCAACGCCCACGGCCCCCCACCTTTAACCGGCTGACACCGCATCCGCCTCCCCAGCGCTCGCAGGGGAGGATAAAGGTGCTGCAGTTGAGATGGCGCGGTGTAATCCTCCCCCGCCTGCGGGGGAGGTGGACGCGAAGCGGACGGAGGGGGGGAGCCCCAAGCGCAAACGCCCGAGAAATCACAAAAAAACCAAAGTAGTACCTCAACGGACCAGTAATCGCCCTGCGCTTTCTCCGAGACACCGCCCTGCATTGAGCCATCAGGTCACCGACCCGTAAACCGCCCCCGTATCCTTGAACCAGCGTAGCCAGAAAGCCTTCACCTCGCCGAGTGGCAGGGCATATTCCTGACGCGGAACAACCCGCGCGACCACTTCGACGCCCTCAAGGCCAGGCCGCATGCCCATCAGGCTCGACCCCTCAAATGCCTCCCAGGCTGTGCCCGTCTTGTACATCGAGAATTCCTTGGAATGCTGCATCAGGTCCGACACAAGGATCAGCCGCCGTGCCGGTACCTGACCTTGAAAATCCGGCCGGTCAGCGAGCGTAAAGATCGCCTCCATCAGCGGCGAACTGGGCGCCACAGTGTCGATCAGCACCGTTTCGGCGCTGGCCATCAAGGGCTTGTGGAATTTCGACTGCCAGGCCTGCTCGATCATCTTCGGGTTCTGGAACAGCGGATTGGCCGCCGCGGCGCTACCTGGCGAACACGCCGACCACACGGTCACCGGATCATAAGGCGAGGCCGCATTCGGCACGCTCAGCGTCAGGCGGCCAAATTTGGGCAGCGCCCGCGCCTCATCCTCCAGCAACGCCCGCACCCAGGCCACATCAGTGGCATTGAACGGGTCAGACTGGTCGACCAGAACGATGGTGTGGGAAGGGTCTTGCCGGTCCAGCCGGCAGCCCGTCTCAGTATCTGTGGCCGGGGGCTGGTTCATGGCCGCGGCTGCAAACAATCCGAATACGGATGTCAGCATCAGCGCAATGGCGCCGCGCCAGAACCAGGGGCCTCTTTCCTTGCGTCGTGGCATTGTTCAGCCTCCTCAGCCGGCCTTCTTGGCGTCGCCGCTCTTGGCGTCGCGTACTCTGGCAATCTCTTCGACCACCTTCTTCTCCACCGAAGACAGCCCCTGCTGCACATGCTGGATATGCATCTCCAGCCATTCGCGGGTCAGGTTCAGCGCCGTGATGTTCTGCTCGATTGTCTTGATCGCCGTATTCGCCTGGGTACGCTCCTTGGTCAGATCAAAAGGTGGCAGCTGCGGCGTCAGGATCTCGTCGAAATAGACCGGGCAGGCCGCCTGCTCGCCCAGCTTGTCGCGCAGCTGGTTGCGCTGGCGCCGGTGCGCCTGGCGATATGCTACTTTCAGGCCCCGCTCCTGATCGGCGGCCCTCGCCGCTACTGATACGGCAATGTCCCGGCGTGCCTCGATCACATTCATCGCCTTCTCAATCTCGCGCTTGGCCTGGGAATGACGTGAAAGCTGCGTCTCGAACCAGAGACGGCTGGCAGAGAAATAGTCGGAAAGATCGCTGCGCAGATCCTCGCGCAGCTGCTGGCGCCGCTCATAGGCATTGCGCTCCTTCCGCCACACCCGGCCATACCCCGGATACTTGTCGGAGATCCGATCATATCCTTCATAGACAGCGATGGCAAAAACCGTCAGCCCCAGGATCAGAAGCGCCAGTGCAACAAAACTGTCAAACCCGACTATGTTGGGGAACATGCCCGCGATCACACTGCCCGGCGCAATCTCGAACATCGAAAATTCCGCCATCCGTCCAGCCGCTTCTGCCTCCACCAGGCCATGCTCCACCGCGTCGCGGTAATGGGCCACAAAGAAGTTCAGGAAGATGCCGCAGAGGATCGAAATGCCCGCCACAACGCCGCCCATGATCTTCGCTGGCAAGGCCGGGTGGTTGAGATAGCGCAACCCGAGAAATCCCGCCGTCACGCCAAACAGTACATTCACCGCCGAAACACCGAACGCAATCATCAACCCGCCAAGAAGCCCAGATGCCTGCGCGTCCTTGAACAGCAACGCATTGAACGCGCCCTCCACCAGCATCACAAACATCAGGATGGCGATGGTCTGTTCGATATTCCTCTTGATGTCGGGTGTGCGCTCGCCGATCTGCTCGCCATGGCGCTGGCGAAAGCTCTGCAACTCGATGATCGCCGCCGAATGGCTCGTCCGCGCGTCTTCGGTGTCGTCCACTTCATAATGGCGGAACTCGTGTTCCTCTGCCTTGATCGCCTCGCGCAGCTGGTCGGGGTGAATGTCCGTGGGCGTCTGATCCTGAATGTAATTGCGCACGCTCGCCGCAGTTGACGACATCCACGTCCCCAGCCCGCGGCGTACTTCTTCGGCGCGCTCGGCAATCAGCTGCTCACGCTCGCTCCACTGATCCTGCGTCATCGCTTCGGATATCGGGATGGCGTCGGTCGCGTCGCGGCGCGCTTCCTTGCGGGTCATTCCACGGCTCAGCCCGAGATCGCCTTTCGCCCGATTTCCTCTCAATCCGTGAGCGGAAATCTCATTGCGATCGTCGAAGGATTTGACCTTCTTTTCGAAACCGGTATCCGTGCCCCAGCGCACAGTTTTCTTGTTCATCGCGAACCTCTCGCCTGCGAAAGTGCCAATTGTTCAGCCCACCGCAAGGGTGTGGGGCGAGGCTTAACAAGGTTCTAAGCAAGCGGATGTCTGGCGAAAACGTAATGTTTGCTGACGGACGATTTCCAAACACGCCGAGTCGCATGTTCTCAAGGCATTAGGCGAGGCGGAGAACCTGGCTGTGACAATCCCGCCACAGCGGCGCGATAACATCCTACTAACACTTGTGGCGGAATCCGCCTCAGGCGGCGATCTTCGCCTTCAGGAGCGTGAGAAGTTCCATACCTGATTGATAGGTAACAAGAATGTCCCCACTGGTGAGATAGGAGACGGGAACCCCGAGCCGCTTGGCTTCAGCCTCGAAGCCCTCCTTCCAGGTATCGGTCGTCTCCATCCCCGATATGGCAAGGCATGGCACCTGCGTGAACAGGCCATCTTTCAGGAACGGATCGCCCTTGAGCGAAGGCTGGAGTTCCTGCTGCCAGGTCTCCGGGCTGATTGCGCTGGCCACCTGCCAGGCTTCCGCCATTTCGCGCGGAAATGTCTTCACATAAGCAACGTCGCCAGGGCTCTTCTGAAAACAGGTCTGGTAAAACCACTGACTGCCGAACTGGCGCCCGGCCTGGCGGATCGCGCCGAGCGAAATACGTGCCCCGGCCCGGCTCTCGGTCGTCTGGATCAGCAGCCGCCCAAACCAGGCCGGGCGAAACTCGCTCATCACGTCGCGATTGAAAACGCAATTGGCAAAGACGCTGAACGTTACCCGGCGCGATTTGATCGCGAGACGCGCCCCAACCGGATTAGCCGATCCGACCGATACCAGGATAATGTTCTCAAGTCCGGACTCTTCGAAGAATGCCTCGATCAGAGCCGCCTGTTGATCAACGCTGCCCCCTTCGGCGGACGCGCCAAAGCCAGGCCGCCGGATACTGAAAACGCCAAATCCGGAATTGGCTGCATCGATACAGAAGCCCCAGGGGGGAGCCGTCGGGTATTCGATTGAGGTGAGGAATACGAGCGGGCGCAGATGATCGCCGCCAAATTGCATATATTCCAGAGGCTGACTGTTCTCGCCAATCCGCGCGGTCTGCCAGAAACGCAGCACACGTTTCTTATCCCCGATCTGATCAAGGTGATTTGCCTGCGCTGGCAGAGACTGGTGACGAGGCAAACCCATGAGCTTTTTACATACCGTAAGCACGTTTCGGGGGGAATGCTTGAGTCGCGCCTAAAGCGCAACAATTTCTCATCAAACAGTTTTGTCCCGGCACTGAACGAGGGCCCACGCTACCATTCCGGGTACAATCTTTCCGCAGCACACGTAATAAGTAGTTCTACTGTAGTAGTTACTACAGAGTCACAGCGCTCTCCCAGCCATCATACTGCCCGCCAATCTCCCGAACATGCCGGCTGATAGCCAGAGAATGGCCGGAAATATCATTCAGCTGCAAAGTCCCCTGATGCGTCATCCGCACCAGCCAGAGCGGCTCGTTTCCCTCTGCTGGCCCGGCGGATATGCCCTGATACCCGTTTTCCCCAGCCCATCCGGCAAAAAGCCGGGCTGTTGGCTCGTCACGGAAATAGACCCAATGACCGATCTCCCGGCGCATCTCTGGATTGTCGCCCTGGTCGCGCAGCGCCGCCTGAACTTCCATATCGACCATTACCTGGCGGTCATCTTCGGAAGGGTAGAGATCCTGCCAGTAGATCGCCTTGCCGGGGTCGGCCTCGACATGGATCTCGGGCGCATAGCCATCTGCGGCGGCGGCAGCCTGCAAGGCCGCCTCCATTGCGCGCGGATGGGGCGGGATCAGCGCCAGCATCCAGCGCGCGCCATTATTGGTCACGCGTCCAAGATATTCTCCGCCCTCTGCCTTGATGATCCCGGCAAGCTGCTCGTCCAGCCGCCCGAGGGCGCCGGCTTCCTCCTTGTTGGGCAGGCCATCGGCGCGCGGCGCTTTCAGCGGCACGCGAATTTTCATCGCATGGGTATGCGGCAAGTCGTTTATCCGCCGCGCAATCCCGTCATTGAAAACGATCGAGGCAGTCTGCCCGCCCATATCCGCGAAATACACTCTCCAGACATCGTCTGACATCACCCGTTTCCTCCCTCATGCGGCCAGTTCCGGCCTGCAAATTATAAACTCTGCCAGAAATAAAATCGCCGCCAGCACTGGTCACAGCGTGGCGGCGATCTCGTCAGATGTCACGCCCCCTAGAGCGGAATATTGTCGTGCTTCTTCCAGGGGTTGGTCAGCGACTTGCCCTTCAGCGTGCGGAGCGAGTTGGCGATCCGTTTGCGGGTGTTGTGGGGCATGATGATGTCGTCGATATAGCCCTTCTTCGCGGCCACATAGGGGTTGGCGAAGTTGGTCTCGTATTCCTTGGTACGGGCGGCGAGCTTTTCCGGGTCGCCCGCTTCCTTGCGGAAGATGATCTCCACGGCGCCCTTGGCGCCCATCACGGCGATCTCGGCGGTCGGCCAGGCATAGTTCACGTCGCCGCGCAGGTGCTTGGAACTCATCACGTCATAGGCGCCGCCATAGGCCTTCCGGGTAATGACGGTCACTTTCGGCACGGTGGCCTCGGCATAGGCAAACAGCAGCTTGGCGCCATGTTTGATCAGGCCGCCATATTCCTGCTTGGTGCCCGGCATGAAGCCCGGCACATCCACGAAGGTGACCAGCGGAATATTGAAACAGTCGCAGAAGCGCACGAAACGCGCCGCCTTGCGGGAGGCGTCAATGTCGAGCACACCGGCCAGCGTCATCGGCTGGTTGGCCACCACGCCAACGGTCGAGCCTTCGATGCGGCCAAAACCGCAGATTATGTTGCCGCCAAATTGCGGGCTGATCTCGAAGAAATCGCCTTCATCGACCACTTTGGTGATCAGCTCTTTCATGTCGTAGGGCGTATTGGGATTAGGCGGCACCAGCGTATCGAGGCTTGCCTCAACCCGGTCGAACGCATCATGCACCGGGCGCACCGGGGGCTTGTCGCGGTTGGAGGCCGGCAGGTAATCGATCAGGCGGCGGATCTGGATCAGCGCCTCGATGTCATTCTCGAACGCGCCGTCCACAACGCCGGACTTCTTGGCATGGACCGAAGCCCCGCCAAGCGTCTCATGGGTCACTTCCTCATTGGTCACGGTCTTCACAACGTCCGGACCGGTCACATACATGTAGGAGGTATCCTTCACCATGAAGATGAAGTCGGTCAGCGCGGGCGAATAAACGTCGCCGCCGGCGCACGGGCCCATGATCACGGAAATCTGCGGGATGACGCCGGAGGAGAGCACATTCTCCATGAAGATGTCCGCATAGCCGGCGAGCGAATCAACGCCCTCCTGAATGCGCGCCCCACCGGCATCGAAAATCCCGATCACCGGCGCGCCATTGCGGGCAGCGGCCTGCTGAACCTTGATGATCTTCTCGGCATGGGCGCGGCTGAGCGAGCCGCCGAAAACCGTGAAATCCTTGGAGAAGACATAAATCAGGCGGCCATTGATCGTGCCGTGTCCCGTCACCACGCCGTCGCCGGGGATTTTCTGCTCCTCCATGCCGAAATCGGCGCAGCGATGCTCGACGAACATGTCGTATTCTTCAAAGCTGCCCTCATCGAGGAGCACCAGGATGCGCTCGCGCGCGGTCAGCTTGCCCTTGGCATGCTGGCTGTCGATGCGGGCCTGGCCACCGCCGATGCGGGCGTCGGCCCGTTTCTGCTCCAGAGCCTCGATAAGATCGTGCATGCCGCGCTGCTCCTTCAATCCGTCAGATTTTGCTGCTTCCGCGTGACTGAATAGCCCCTCCGCGCCGCTTGGCAAGGTCGCGCAAGGTCAACAAAGCTATGCGCCCCGGGGGTCCATGCCCGGGGCGCGTGGATGAAAGGATGGGTGACGCTAGGTCACCAGCGACGGCCCGGAGGCGGACCTTTGCCATTGCCGCGGCTGTGGGGAATGCCGGAAATGTTTGAAACACGGCCCTGGCGCACTTCACAGCTCACGCGGGTTTCGACGTCCCGGCGCTTGGTTTCAAACTCCACCTCATTGAAGGTGACATGAAATCCGTTGGGGCCAAGCTGGCGCGCCCAATGGTCACCGTCAAAGTCTACCTCACGGAACCCGGCCCGGCGGCCCTCAGCGCGGATCGCAGACCGGCAGGCCTGGATCGCATCCCGGCGCAGCTGGCTGACCTGCCGCTCGGTCTGGCCCCATTCGTTAAGGCCATTATAGCGCGGGCTGCGGAAGTCGTTGCGCTGGTCATAGCGCGCCCCCGTACTGAGGGTCACCTGAGCGCCCAGCAGCGGCGTCTCGATCTTGGCGATGGTCCCGCGCGGACCGTCAGCGGCTGCCGGGAGGGCGAAGAGTGCCGGCGCAGCAAGCGCAACGACGGCAGCTCCTAAAGTTCTGATGGGCTTCAACATGGGAACACAAAACCACGCCGCCCCCAAACCGGCCCTGAAGCGCGCGTTCATTCCCGGTTCCATCCGGGTTCATCTGGCGGTCAGTTTCGAGGCCGTCAGCCTTCCAGCCCATCCAGCCAACGGCCAATCGCGTCAGACTCGATTTCCTTGGCGTCTGCGGCGTCTTTGGCTTCTTCGTCCTGGCCCCATTTTTGGGCCTGCCAGTCCTCATCGACGCGCGAGAGATGGAAGGCGGACTCCGCCGTCAGCGCGCCTTCGGCCAGCGCCATCGCAAGCACGGCCGAGCCATAAACCCCGCAGGCAAAGACCAGCGCCGTCAGCTTGAAATCATCCAGGCCCAGGGCATAGTCCCTCGCCGCCTGCAAGGAGGCGTCCGGCTGGGGCGCCGCGATGATGCCCTCTGTGGTCACCAGGATGACCCCAAGGGTCTCCGCCGCCCAGTCGAGCACCGGCCTCCAGCGCGCCTCTTCCAGCGCGGCCAGCTCAAATGGCTCCTCAGCGATGTGGCAGAGAAGGTCTGTCTGGCAATAGCGCACCACCTCCTCGGCCATCTCCTCACGCATTTCAGGTGTCCGGTCGATGGCCACATTGGCCAGGCGGGTGAGATGCATGCTGATGAGGTTGATATGGGTTGTCTGCTCGGCCCATTCTTCCGCCACTTCCAGAGCGAGAGCTTCGGTGGGCAGACGCAGCAGCGCGCGCGCTGGCGTCTTCACGCTGCGCCCGTCGAGCGAGATCATCCAGCCACCGCCTTCGGCGGGGTCTGCCGTCACATCTTTATAAAAACGTTTGGGGCGATCAAAGGCAGAAGGTGTACCGGTCATGCGCCAGCCCATACGACGAACGGCGCCCGCTTCCAAGCCCGCTCCTGGCCGCTTAGTGAACGGTTGCCGGGCGGGCCTTTTCAAATGTCGGGGCTGTGAGAACGATGACGTCCTGAACCTGCCGGCTTTGCGGATCAACCAGCGCCAGGGAACGGCCAAACCGGATGGTGCGCAGAGTGTCAGCCTTCAGCTCGGTAACCACGATCACTCGGAATTCGGCGCCCATCACCGGCACTTCCGGCGGCAGGATCATGCCAGGGGCGAGGCGCGTCTCAAGGGGCGAGCGCCCAAAACACAGACGCTCACGCTTCAGGCCCACATCGCAAGTGGCGCCGTCCATCTCGAAGTTGCGGTCGAAAGCGGCAAAATCAGCCTTGGTAAACTGCGTCAGGCCAGAAGCCTGAACGGCTTCTGCCTCCGGGGGCCGGGTGGCCACAAACGCGCCGAGGGCGAACAGGGCAGCCCCGGCAATTGCCAGCTCAATCTTCAGGGTTTTCATGGTTCTATCGATTTTCAGCCCAACGCGGCACACCCACAGGAAGGGCCGCCAGTACATCAACGCGCGGAATGCCCCTGTTGTTCCTAACAATCTGTAAAATTGTTCCGTCCCGGCACCCGCAATAAAGCAGGTGTGATCCAGGCCAGGCGTCAGGCCGGCGCCCCGGCAAATGCCCTCAGGCTTTCCGTCAGCGTCCGGAAATCATGGTGGACCTCGTCGGCCCCCGCCGCGGCCAGTTCGTCTGCCTTGCCAAAGCCCCAGCTGACCCCCAGCGAGCGCACGCCGGCGGCCTTGCCCATGGCCATGTCGTGGATGGCATCCCCGATCATCAGGCTCTCCTGCGGCGCGCAGCCAAGTGCGCCCATCGCCTGCTCCACCATGAACGGATGCGGCTTGCCCGGCCCGTCATCAGCGCACCAGACCGTATCGAAATACGCGCGCAGCTGGTGCTTCTCGAACAATGCCTCCACCCCGCGATGGGATTTACCCGTCGCCACCGCCATCAGCCAGCCATCGGCCTTCAACTGATCGAGCAGCTCCAGCGCCCCGGTATAGAGCGGCTCATGATAACCCGGACTTGTCCGATGAATGACAAAGGACTGTTTGTACGCTTCCACCAGCAGGGTCAGCCGGTCTGCCCCAATGTCGGGCGGCGCCAGCATGCCCAGCGCCTCGCCAAGGCTGAGGCCCACAATCTGCCGCGTCGCGTCATAGTCCGGCGGCGGAAGACCGGCGCCGCGAAACGCGGTTTCCATGCACGCTTGGATCACATCGCGGCTGTCGACCAGCGTTCCGTCCACATCCCATATGGCAAGGCGCAGCTCAGTCAGGCTCACTTTACGCGCGCCTTCTTTTTACGCTGAGCCATCCGCATACCGCCGAACGCGCCAATAAAGAGCGCCAGCGGTAGCAGAAACAGCGCCGACTCCCAATTGAGGCGCAGCGCCTCCCACCGGCTCTCCAGCGTACAGGCCGGCGCAAATTCCAACGCCGCCCGGCACATGCCGCCAGAGAAGAACATGTAGAGGATGAACACAGCCCCGCTCAGCGCCGCGCCCACCACCACATTGATCCAGAACCGGAGCAGTCTTGGCATCAGATAAAAGGCGCCAGCGGGTCTTTGCCCGCCTCCTGCTCAAGGAAGCCGAGGGTCTCGAACGTCTCTTTCATGTGCGGCGAGAGCGGCGCAATGATCTTGATCGGCTTGCCATGCTCGCGCGGAATGATCAGCGCCCGGGCATGCAGGTGCAGCCCTTCGGCGAGGCCTTGCGGCACTTCACGGCGGGACTTGTATTTATAATCGCCCAGGATCGAGGTGTTCATCTCCAGCATGTGGAAGCGCAGCTGGTGCATCCGTCCGGTTTCGGGGCGCATCGCCACCCAGGCCGCCTTCGGGCCAGCGGTCGAAACCACCACATAGTCCGTAATCGAATGCTTTGCGCCTTCGACGCCCTGCGCCGAGCGGATCATCCGTTCACGGTCCCCGTCCCGGCGCTTTGTGGCATAGGGGTCAACCGGGCGATAACCCGATGGCTCGTTGATATCCGGAACGCCCTTGACCATCCAGCAGCGGATCTGCCCGGCTTGGGGGCTCGGCACGCCGACTGTCACGGCCCAGTAAACCTTGTCCATCTCCCGGCTGCGGAAGAGCTCAGTGAGGCGCGCCGCCGCTGCCGGATGCTTGGCCAGCAGGAGAACGCCGGACGTATCCTTGTCCAGCCGGTGAACCAGCACCGGCCGGTGGCCGTCCACATCCATGCCCGCGATCAACCCGTCGACATGCCGGCCCTGTCCGGAGCCGCCCTGCACGGCAAGACCGGCAGGCTTGTTCAGCGCCAGCATGTCATCATCCTCATAGATGATGATCGAGCGGAGGAATTCGCGATCTTCCTCGGAAATCTGCTTGGCGTTTGCCGCCTTGCGCGCGCCGGCGTCTTCGGCCGCGAAGATCGGGAAGCGCACTTCATCGGCCGTCACCAGGCGCGTATTGGCTTTTGCCCGGCTGCCATTGACGCGGATCTGCCCGGTGCGAAGCAGCTTTTCCACCTGGCCCTGCGTCGCGTTCATGCGCCGCTTGATCCATCGGTCAAGACGCGCGCCGGTTTCCTTGTCCGACACGGTTTCAGTAATGATTTGTCCGCTCATGCGAATATCCTGCGGGCCATCCAGAGGCCGATAAAGAGGGCCGAAACGCTGAGCAGGACCGAGAGACCGGCATAAAGCCCGGCTTTCATGGTCTCGCCTGAGCGCAACATATTGGCGACCTCAAGTGAAAATGCCGAAAACGTCGTGAACCCGCCCAGCACGCCTGTGGCCAGGAACAGCCGCGCCTCCTGGCTCGTCCCTTCCGCCTTCAGTGCCAGCCACCCGATCAGCAGGCCCATGGCCATGCTGCCCGCAATATTCACGAAACTCGTGCCCCACGGCCAGCCTGCGGGCAGATGGCGCACAGCCAACAGCCCCACGCCATGGCGCAGGCTTGCGCCAATGGCGCCGCCCAGAGCAACAAGAAGAAACCCGTTCATGCGCGGCCTTTTACGCGGAGGCAGCAAAATACGCCAGCCTGCTTGCCACAACAGCGCCCCGCGCGGAAAACGCCCCCTTGCGCCCCGCCCCATTCACCGTCAAATACGCAGCGCGCGCGGGTGTAGCTCAATGGTAGAGCAGAAGCTTCCCAAGCTTACGACGAGGGTTCGATTCCCTTCACCCGCTCCATTTACCCCAAAATTTATTCGTTTTAATTCAACGAGATATAGGGTATTTTCACCGCTCCAGATCGGCATGGCACGCATCTTGTGTAACTTTCTGCGCAACATTTGTGTAACATTCAGGAAGGTGATCCGGCATGGGACGCGAGGACCGGTATCTGCAGAAACGGGGTCGGCGCTGGCACTATGTGCGCCGTGTTCCCGAAGCGGCGCGAGGCGTTGACTCCCGAACCTTTGTCCGCGTGACGCTGAAGACAAACTCACTCGAAATAGCCCGCGAACGACGCGACGCGCTTGAAGCAGCGGATGACCAACTCTGGGGCCTCCTCGAAGCAGCCAGCGAGGCACCCGAAGATACTCTACGCCGCGCCCGCGAACTGGCAGGACGGCGCTACAAGGCGGCAACCACCCGGGCGACGGCGCGCGGTTTTGTCTACGCACCGGCCGATGAATTACGGGCTCTGTTTGCAGTGGATGAAGTCATGGACCGCATCTCAGCACTCGAACGGATGAGCCCGCAGACAGCCAATGCCGTATTGAAGGCCGAGGCGGAAGCATTGCTCGGCGGCGTTCCACGACCCGCCGTGACGCTCTCAGAAGCCTTCGCCATCTACTGTGATGAGATCGCGCTTGGCGAATTGCTGAGAAAGTCTCCTGGCCAGCGCCACATCTGGCGCAAGACGAAACTCCGGGCCGTGACATATTTTGCCGAAGTGGTCGGAGACAAGGCGATCAGCGAGATCACCCGCGAGGACGCCCTTAAATTCTACAACTGGTGGGCAGATCGCCTGCGCCCCAAAAAAGGCGCTGACCCCAAGGGCGCCAATACGGCCAATCGTGACCTCGGAAACCTTCGTAAGCTCTACCGGGAATACTTCCGGCATATCGGTGAAGAATCACGGCCAAATCCGTTCCGCAATCTTGCTTTCAAGGAAACGATCAGCCGGGACGTCCCGGCCTTTCCGGATGACTGGGTGAGGGAAAGGATCCTGGTGCCCGGCGTGCTGGAGGGTATCAATCCTGAAGCCAGGCTGATTGCCTACGCCCTCATCGAGACCGGATGCCGACCGAGCGAGATCGCCAACCTTCTGCCAGAAGATATTTGTCTGGAGGCGGACATCCCGCATATCCGGATTCGCCCTCGCAAAGACCGGGAGATCAAGACCGCCACGTCAATTCGCGATCTTCCGCTTGTGGGCGTATCTCTGGCGGCGATGCGCCAGGCCCCGGGCGGGTTCCCGCACTACCGGGACCGGAATGACCTCCTCTCACAATCACTCGTCAAGGCATTCCGCAATCGCGGCCTGATGCCGACAGAAAAGCACGTCATTTATTCCTTCCGGCACTCGTTCGAGAAACGCATGCTCGAGGCCGGGCTTGACTACGGCCTGCGCTGCCTCCTGATGGGGCATGCAACCAACCGTCCGGCTTATGGCGATGGGGGCTCACTGACATACCGCCGTGACGAGCTTCTCAAAATCGTTCATCCGTACCCAAAGGACCTCTTTGTCTGATCTCACCTGTCCCGTGAAGCTTTGCCGCCGGTGACGCCCGTGTGGCCTGCCGCCAGGTGGCCTTGCCTTTGATCAGAGAACGCGGAGACAGGGCAGATGGCTGCTGTCGAACCGACGGGCCAGACATTCGGCCAGGCAGCAGGTCTGCTTTTCCGGGTTCCCGCCACGCAGCAAGCCGCGCCGCCCGGGAGCGCCGCGCGACAAGTTCTTCTTCAAGCTTTTCCAGTATGGGCCAATAGGCGTCCCCATAACGCTCTATCAGCGAGGCAACGGTTCGCAAGGCGCGTTCAAGGTCGTTGTCCGAATACCGAGCCATGAACCAATCATCTCATTATGGCTCCAGACCGTATAGTTGGCAGGCAGACAAAGGGCTGCATCGAGATGCATACTGCCCCATAATGTGCCTGCAAGAAGGCAAGAAATTGAAGCACTTCTGGGAATAAATGTTAAGTCAGGCACAGACAGCCCAGAGGAAGCTCCTGTCTGCGAACCCCTCAAATCCGGAAAGCGCTCTTTCCATTGTTAATTTAAATCCGTGCACAGCAGTTTAAATCGGCAGTGATTGCTGCGCGCCTGAGTAACAGATGTAATGGCTACCCGAGCTTTGCAAAAACCCGACTTGTCTGACATGAAGTGCGTCCTGACTCAGCCCCCTGAATTCCGGCCATGATTTTGCAGACTCTCTCGATTAATGCTCTGAGACCCAAGTCTGGACCATTCCGGGCTGGAGTTTTCCGGCCTTTCTCACACTGGCGGACTGGTGACGCCGGCATGATTGATCAGCGACGCCGGGGGTTTGATCCCGATGGCGCTGTGCGATCTTACCGTATTGTAGTCTCTACGCCAACACTCCAGCTTTTCGCGGGCATCTGGCAGGCTCATGAACCAATTTGCCGACAGGCACTCCGCTCGAAGTCTACCGTTAAATGCCTCGATGAACGCGTTGTCAGTCGGCTTGCCAGGACGTGAGAAGTCCAGGGTAACGCTGTTCGCATAAGCCCATAGGTCCAGATCTTTCGAGACAAACTCCGGTCTCTGATCCACCCGGATTGAATTCGGATAGCCGAGCCTGGAGCAAACCCTTTCGAGTGTTTCGACCTGTCGCATTTATTGCCCGCCCTCGGGACGACGCGAGAATTCCCCTTCATAGACCTCAATCTTTAATAGACAGGCCATCATCAATTTCACAGTATAGACCATCCCTCCAAGGATACCGATAAGGCCCGGCCCGTTGCAGACTTCCCTCGATCATCTCCCGCCTGCCCGGCAGGCAGAATTTACCCGCATACAGGCGGTCATCCTTGAGGAGCTGGAAACCCGCATCAAGGCGGACGGCAAGGCGCGCGCAAAACGCTACCGCCTCCTGAAGCTCGTCCTGTTCGGAAGTTTCGCCAAGGGCACATGGTTTGAGGACAGCCGGTCCGGACGTGCCTCCGACGTCGACCTCCTCGCCATCGTCAGCCATGAAGCCCTCACCGAGATGAGCGCCTTCTGGGGCGAGGTCGAAGACCGCCTCTACACCGACCCGCTGGTCAAACGGGATGTCTCCATCATCGTCCACACCCTGCAGGACGTAAACCGTCAGCTCAAGGACGGACAGTACTTCTTCTCAGAGATCATCCAGCAGGGCATCCTACTCTTCGAAGACCCCGAGCCCGACAGGAACGGGAACCCCAAAAACCTCCTCGCCAAGCCTGGGATGCCCGATCCAGCACAGACATACCTGTCTGCCAGAGAATTTCATAAGCGCTGGAAGGCATCTAGTGAGCAAGCATTGTATCTTGCTCGCGTGTCGATGAGCAAAGGCGAAGAGTGGAATAATCAGTCCGCGTTTTTGCTCCATCAAGCAACGGAGAACGCTTACCGGATGTTCCTGCTGACAGTAACTCTCTATGCACCTGGCACCCACCATCTCGGAAAGTTGCGGAACATCGCCCGCACGATAGATGAGCGCCTTGACGAGGTATGGGGCCCGCCGCAGAAGCCCTACAAACGCTATTTCGAGCTACTGCGCCGCGCCTATGTCGAAGCGCGCTATTCCCCCTCATATGCAACCACGCAGGAAATCCTCACCTGGCAGGCCGACCGGATCGATCAGTTGATCGCCATCGCGAGCACCCTTTGCGTCGAGCGGCTCGAGCGGCTGCAGGCAGAAGCGAACTGATCGTCGCGTCCACTTCAGCCTTTAATCGAGTTCACTAATCAAAGTGCCGACTGATGTTCAGCCTAAGGATCTAAGATCCGGTCGGAAAGCCGTTTCCCAGATATGGATCGCTGCGCGACCTGCTGAATAAAATAATCGAACCGCCTCTGCCCCAAGGCCTGCGCGATGTCGCGCTCTCCCTCCGGGATCGGATCGGTGCGGGTCAGCCAGTAGAGCACGAACTGGCCAAGCGTTTCCAGCAACAGCGCGACATCCCGCTCGATCTCTCCATGCCGGACCTCAAACGCTTCCAGCCTGGCGAGCAACCTCTCTTCCAGTCCGTGCCGCATCGCGGGTTCAAAATACTCCTGCAGCGCCTGCTCGATGAGGGCGTTCTTCGTCATGCCCGGCCGGCGTGTTGCTTCTTCGAGCTTGCGATGCAGGTCTGCCCTGAGCCGCAGGTTCAGTCGCGGCTTGCCCATGTCAGAAATCCGGAAGGAAATCGCTGCCCTCCTTATCCATTCCGGCTGCCCGGCGGACCGCCTTCATATTGGGGGCCTCCTCGACTTGGCCCTCGTCATCGAGTTCTTTCGCGAGCTCGGACACATCAACGTTGGGATCGCGTTTCGGCGAATCCAGTTCCGGTTCAAGTATGAGACCGCCGCTGGTTTCACGCCCTGCGCCATCGCCAGGGCGCCAAGATGGCGGCCCACCAGAAGCCACTGTGATCCAGCTATCCTGCTGTCCCTCTTCCATGCGGTCCGCCAAGGCGGGTGGCAGGACCCGCCGGGTGAAGTTGCCATCCTTGAAGTAGCGCAGCTTCTTAGCGCGCACCGGCGGGACGCCGGCGACCATGACGATCTCATCCGTGGCCGGTAGCTGCATGATCTCGCCCGGCGTCATCAGGGCGCGTTGGGTCTCCTGCCGGGAGACCATCATGTGCGAGAGCCAGGGCGCAAGCCGATGGCCGGTATAGTTCTTCTGGGATCGCAGCTCGGTCTTGGTGCCGAGCGCCTCAGAGATCCGCTTGGCCGTGCGTTCGTCATTGGTCGCAAAGGCCACGCGGACATGGCAATTGTCCAGAATGGCATTGTTCGGACCATACGCCTTCTCGATCTGGTTCAGGGACTGAGCAACCAGGAACGCCCGGATCCCATACCCCGCCATGAAGGCGAGCGCCGTCTCGAAAAAATCGATCCGCCCCAGGGCCGGGAACTCATCCAGCATCAGGAGCAGCTTCCGCCGCGAGGGATCTGGTTCCTGCTCGGTCATCCGGCGCGCAATCTGGTTGAGGACAAGGCGCATGAGGGGCTTGGTCCGCGAGACATCCGAGGGCGGACAGGCCAGATAGAGCGACAAGGGCCTCTCCCCACCCACAAGGTCTTCGATCCGCCAGTCGCTCATGGAAGTCACCTCAGCCACAACCGGGTCCCGGTAGAGGCTGAGGAAGCTCAGCGCGGTCGAGAGCACGCCGGAGCGCTCGTTCTCTGACTTGTTCTGCAGCTCCCGCGCCGCCTGGGCGACAACTGGGTGCGAGTGCGTCCCGAGATGCGGCGTCGACATCATCAGCCGCAGCGTCTCGGTGAACGTCCGGCCCGGATCGGACAGGAACCGGGCGCATCCCGCCAGCGTCTTGTCCTCTTCCGCATACAGCACGTGCAGGATCACGCCGGTCAGCAGCGCATGGCCGGTTTTCTCCCAATGGTTCCGGCGCTCCAGAGAGCCCTCCGGGTCGACGAGGATGTCGGCAATATTCTGCGCGTCCCGGACTTCCCCTTCCCCGCGCCGCACCTCCAGGAGCGGATTGAACCGGGGGCTTTTTGCATTTGTCGGATCAAACCGGATGCAATCAGAAAAGGTCGACCGCCAACCTGACGTGAGTGTCCAGTTCTCTCCCTTGATGTCATGGATCACAGCGCTCCCCGTCCAGGAGAGCAGGGTCGGCACCACCAGCCCCACGCCCTTGCCCGAACGCGTCGGGGCAAACGCCATGATATGTTCCGGCCCGGCATGACGTAGATACCTGCCGCGATACCGCCCGAGGAAAACGCCTTCCTTCCCGGACAATTTGTGCCTCCGCACATCCTTCGGGGTCGCCCAGCGCGCAGACCCGTAGGTCGTTACGAACTTTGCGTCCTGGCTGCGGATTACTGAACCAATCACAGCAACGAGAATGCCAAACAAGCCGCCGCTGGCCGCGATCAATCCCGCTTTCGCAAAGACCTCAGGCGCATAGGCTTCATAGGCATACCACCACTGGAACAGCCGCCAGGGCATATATACCGGCTGCTTGCCAATACTGAACCAGGGCGCGCCAAGCGCCCCCTGGTAAGCCAGGGCTTCCGCCACCCACTGCGTGGCATACCAGTTCGTCATTACAATGACGATCAGCACAATACCGACCTGGCCAATCAAGATTTTCCCGGGATTCATAAGCGTAGACTCCAGCTTCTAAAATGAAGCCGCATCATCCCCTAATCATATCGGGCCTGCCTAGTTGGACGCTATACAGAGATGTGCAAAGGCACGCAGACCTGACCATCGGCGCGGGCAAAACCCCGCCGACTACTTACTCGACAAGGCGCGGATAATTTTGGTCATCGTCTCAAGCGTCGCCAGGGAAGTCGTCCGGTCAATCAGGACGTGACACCTGCGCCGGGCTCTATGGATTGCTGTGTCCTCAACCTCGATATCCGCGTAGCCCTGAAACAAAGCATCGACCGGTAGCGTGAAAAGCCGGGCAAACTCGAACAGCATGCCGGCAGACATACGGTTGGTGCCGCTTTCGTACTTATGAAGCTGCTGGTGACTGATCCCTATCGCCTCAGCCAGAGCGGAGAGTGTCAGTCCGGCATCCGTGCGCAGCCGGCGGACGTTCGCCCCCACGATAAGATCAGCCCCCACCGCTTTTCGTCCAGACCGTTTCCTCGCAGGCATCTTCATCGCTACCCCCGCACCACACATTTGATTCCAGCATAATCGATGTGCCCTGCGCGACAATCGACAAACGGTTCACCCCCGGATCACCACTACGACAGTAACGGCTTCAAAATCCCGAAAGCGGACATTGGTGTGCCGCGCCTCGGTAGGCAGATACTCGCCGATTTCAGACGCTCGGGTAAATCGACAGTGAGCGCAAAACGAAATCGGCGCGTTCTGAAACGCCTGTGCTGCGCGCCCCCGGCATTCACCCAGTTTGATCCAGAAACAGTGTGTTGATGTTTCTCAAGTGAGAGATGGGTGCACCGGGACTGTTGGCCCGTTGCGTCCTCGCAAGCATGAGGATGAACAGTTCATCGAAGGTGTTGACCGTGATTAACGCATATGTCTTCAACGCTCTCAACGAGACGGATGGGCCTAAATTGACTAAGAAGTACTCGAAATCGGATTTGATGAGGATCGCGGTCGAAGAGCATCTGAAGTGCACGGAATACCCCAAAGTGGGTGTCGTCGTCGCCAAAGACGGAGAAATCCTTTCCACCGGCTTCCGCGGCGAGGTTCCTAAGAAACATGCCGAACGGGTGGCGCTCGAAAAGTTGGCGACGACCGACCGGGTTGGAGCAACAGTCTTCACCACCTTGGAGCCTTGCGTCGCTCTTCAGGCGGACCAAGCCACCGAATCATGTGCGGACTTGATCATCGCATCCGGGGTAAGCGAAGTATTCATCGGCGTGCTCGATCCCAACGGGACCATTTACTCGCAGGGCTTTAGGACGCTTTTGGAGAACAACATTAGCGTCAAGTTTTTCGATAGAAAGTTGCGATACGCGGTTGAGCAGGAGACCTTTGAATATGGCATGATCGACAAGGTGATCGGAGGCGGCAAGCGCCGCGTGCCCGTGGTCGGGAGCGGGATCGATATCAAGGTCCAGTTCAGCGAGACTGATCAGCGGACGATCGACATCTCTTGGCGAACCCTGCAGCCGTCACACGGATGCGTGGATCTCTCAAGCTCAAACGGAGCAGTGACGATCGCATCCGGTGCCACTAGGTTCAACGACATAAGCGACCCGGACGTCTTCAGGTTCCCGAGCCATTTCGCTAGGATGAGAAAGGATATGATCGCGATCGTTCAGCCGAGGGGAGCCACGTTCTGCGTACTAATCAAGTTAATCGACCTGTTCCAGAACGACATCCTGTTTCAATGGGAAGTTCGGAATGTGCGATAGGCGAGAGCGGCAATCGAAGTGCCGTCCACTGGCTGGGCGCCAAAAGATTAAACCTTTGCCTGCGGCAATTGAGGGCCAATCCCGGTCGATGAGGCTGTCAGTTCCTTAGGTCTGCATTTGCGCCCGTTACTGCCGTAACGCTTTGGGAGCTAAGCGCCCTGCTTCGACATGGATAAAACGTTGGTTCGATCCTCCCAATGAGGAGGGAGGAAGGGCTTGCGGATCACCGCTCCAATCCCCGCTCCATCCCAATCGTCCAACTGACACCGGCAGCTGTCCGTCTGAACGCCATATCCCTCCCACGTTGACGCTCCATTTCCGGCCGCCAAGGCACGAGCGCAAATTCCCTCGCATTCCCGACGACAGCCATCCTTCCCTGCCCCAGATCCATCGCCTTCTCAAATCGGCCTTCAAACCTGTCCCCCGGTACCAGCTCCACAGCGGCGCGCCCGGTTGAAGAAGCAAGCCTGCTTGATGCCCTCCGCAGCTCCATGGCGCGCAACCTGTGTCGCAAGGCCTCACCTACCTCTCTTTCACCACTTTCAAGCCAGCCCTTCTTCTGAAGAAAGGTGAGGCGTGCCTGCCGGACCTTCGCCAGCCGTTCGCCAGGCGTCGCAACTCCCTCCCCATCGAGCCAAGTCAACCCCGCATGCCGGGCCTGCTCCGTGAGCGGGAGCCAGGACCGAACCTGAACCTCAAGCCGCCCCGTCCGCGCGGCATCATAGTCAGCAGCGCGCCGGGCAAAATCCAGCGGCAACTGCCACACACCATCGCTGCCACGTTCTACGATACCGGCTTGCCTCATGGCTTCCAGGCGCCGGACATGCCCCTGCCGCCAGACCGACGTTGACGCAGGATCGACATCGCGATGCATCGCGTCGGAATACATCCCGCCGGAGCGCTCCGCGATGTTCAGGATGGAGGCGTCCATCTCTCGCAGTTTCGGGGTCCGGGTATGGACCTCAACGATGGCGCCATCCGGTGGGACCGTCCCGGGCTCCCGGAGCCCCATATCTACGATCCACCGTGTTCCATGAAAATCCTCGACCACCAGGCTCCTCCGGTCCCGCAATTCGTCTTCAGGAACCGATGTCAGGACCGACCCGAGAAGGACCTCCTGCTCCTGTTCGCCCGGCTCGAACCGGCGCAGATTCTGATCGGGTGCCTGGTCCCTGTTTTTCGCTGCCAGCGCTTTCAGTATATCGCCGCGGTGCCCCAGCGCCTTGAGCGACGCGTCCCAGCCCGGTTTCAGGGTCCAGTGATCCCTGCCCGCTGGAACCGCGAGACCAAGCCCCTCAAGATGGCGCAACCTCGCCCGTCGCAGCGCCGCGTTAAACCGTTCCCGCGAATCCCTTCCTCTTGTGATCCGGATACCCGTCTCCGAGGTATCAGCGAGAATACCCCGATCAAGGCCCGTAAACCGCTCCTGCGTCACCTCGCGCTGCCGCGCCTGGGCAATCTCCAGATCCCGCCGTGGCCCGAGGCGCTCCGTGACAATGTCTTGCGCCCGCGTTGCCAGCCCCTGCCGGATATAGTCCGGCGCAATAACGAGGTCCCTCCCGCCTTCGTCCTTGCCGCGGATCACGATATGGGTGTGCGGATGACCGGTATTGTGGTGATCGACCGCGAGCCAGTCGAGGCGCGTCCCGAGATCAGATTCCATCTGCGCCATCAGGGCCCGGGTCGTCTCTTTGAGATCACCCAGCTTTGCACCATCCTCAGCGGACACAATGATCCGGAACTGGTGCCGGTCCCCGTCACAGCGCCTAAGGAATTCTTCCGCCTTCGGTTCAAGGCCTTCCCGTGTGTAGAGCTCGCCCCCGGATCCATCCCGCTCCACCCCGTCGCGCTGGATGTATCCCAAATGCGCTTTCAGCGCCCCGCCCCCACCCCCTCGCGGCGCCCTGGAAACATGGGTCTTTACGATGACCCGGCGCATCCGGAAGGAAGCCATCCGCTGACCGCGCATTTCAAGGGCGCGCGCACTCGCCCCGCCGCGCCCCAATCCGGCGCCTGTAAACCGCGCCTTTCCAGCACTCCGGCCCAGCCGGGCAGCCGCCTGTCTTACCTGCTTTGAATAGCGAGACGTGCCGCCTCGCCCTCGATTCCCCAACCGCCCGAGACGCGGTTTAAAATCATCCGTCATAGGAAGATTCCCCAATCAGGGGGCGCCGGAAAATCGTTGTGCAGGCAAGGCGCAAGGCAGGGCCTGGCGCCAGCGCTTTTAACTTGCCCTACCGGGTCCGCTTTCCCCACCCCTGCGTTCGCTTGCATCGCCTTGCCCTACTCTGCAGACGTCTCGTGTACGGGAGAACCGAAGAGCGGTACCGCTACGCCCAGGATGTCCGCTTCGCGGACCGCTCCGAAGTACCGCCCGTCCAGAGAGGAGGGATGCGGAGAGAGCAGGAAAACCTCGCTTGCCTCCAGCATTGCGCACCCGTCCCAGGACGGCAGGTCCCGTCCCATTCCGTCGTATAAAAGCGCCTGCGCCGCTGGCTGATGATTGATGGAAACAGCCGTTCCTTCCCGGCAGATAGTGTCCCCGGGCAACCCGGAAACCTGCTTCAGCAGGGGCCAGTCTTCACCGATGTATCCCCGCGCCGCCGCCCATTGCGCAGGCCCGCTGCTGGCTGAGAGAACGGCCCATCGCCCTTTGCTGAGGGGCGCGTCTCTCAGCCAGTAAAGCCCTTGCGGCGCGCTGGCCGACCGGTTCCAGATGAGCTTCGCTGCAGGATTAAACACCAGGCCGAACACGGTCGCAGAAGCGCCCAGGACAAGCGCCAGCGCATACCCGGCTTTCATCGCGATTGCCCGATCCGGCTCGACGTCGAGGAAAACTCCCGGCTCTCAGACCACTTGATGAGGCTCTCCCGGGTATAAAAAACCCGCGTCCCATGCTTGCGGTAGACGGGGCCTCGTCCAACGCAGCGATAATGATCGAGTGTCGAGCGCGTCACCCGCAGGAACTCAGCAGCTTCCTCCACATTCAGGATGACATAGTCCTCGTTAGCGTCGGCTTTTGAGGGGGGCTCTTTATGCATCGCGCAGTTCCTTTCGTCAGATGGTTCGTGATGGGAGGATGTTGCCTGCGCCTGCGCGGGCTTGGAGGGGGAAAATCGCCCTCGCGCATTTTTCCCCTCGATACTTAGGCCTGACCTGAACGCAGAAACCGCCCCGGAGAGGTCTCCGGGGCGGCTCGCAGAAGGCTGGATTTGCTCGCCTAGTCGCGCGGGTTCCAGAGGATCACGTGACGGCCTTTCTTGCCTTTGACGGGGGCGAGGTTGGCGAAGATCTTCCGGGGGCCGATCTGCGGGTCTGCGAGCGTGATCGAGAGGTAATCCCGGCCCGACTGTTTCGCCTTGCGCATCCAGCCACCGCCAATTTCGGTCGAGGTCTCTCCAGCAAAGATGCGGTAGTCCGGCTGGCCGTCACCGGCTTTTTCGGCGTTCTTCTCGATGCGGATGGCGGCCGAGAGGTTCATCATTGCGAGAGTGCCTTCGAAGCCGGCTTTGGTTTCCGTGACGTATCCGAGTGCGTTTGCCATGGGGGTCTCCTTTTCGTTTCCTTGGCTGCCGTCCGGGAACCCCTTG
>PHEH01000035.1 GCA_002841155.1 Alphaproteobacteria bacterium HGW-Alphaproteobacteria-18 | reverse complement strand
GGCCACCCGGCCAATCGGATCGGCGAACTCCTGCCATGGGCTTGGAAAGCGGAAAATCCCGTCAAGACCTGACATCATGTGTCGCCTCCGGACGGATACGTCCGCCTTCCCCACCCTTGCAGCGAATTGCACCGCCTTGCCCTAGCTTGCTGATTGCCCGTGAACGGATGAACCGAAGAATGGCACCGCGACACCCAGAATGTCCGCTTCGCGGACCGCTCCGAAATAGCGCCCATCCAGAGAGGACGGGTGAGGCGAGAGCAGGAACAGCTCGCCATTCCTCAGCGTGACGCACCCGTCCCAGGCCGGAAGATCGCGGCCTTTCTGATCGGATACCAGCGCTGTCGCGACGAGCTTGTCATTGATGAATACATCCACTCCATTCCGGCAAATTTCGTCTCCCGGAACACCTGAAACCCGCTTCAGAAGTGGCCAATCTTCGCCGACATATCCACGCGCCTCAGCCCACTCCGCTGGCTCGCTCCTGGCTGAGAGAACGACCCATCGGCCCTTGGTGAATGGCTCGTCTCTCAGCCAGTAAAGCCCTTCTGGCGCGCTCGCTGTCCGGTTCCAGACGACCCTCTCCGCAGGATCAAACACGAGGCCGAATAACGCCGCTGATCCGCCCAGCACGAGCGCGAGCGCATATCCGGATTTCATCAGGATTGCCCTGCCCGGCTGGATGTCGAAGAGAACTCCCGGCGCCCGGACCAGTCGATCAGGCTCGCCCGCGTGTAGAAGACGCGGGTGCCGTGCTTGCGATAGATCGGACCTTTTCCTTCGCATCGATAATGATCGAGTGTCGAGCGTGTGAGTCTCAGGAAAGCAGCGGCTTCCTGAACGTTCAGGAGGACGTGCTCATCATTTGCATCGGGGTTCGTCGGCGTCTTTCCGGACATCACTGGTTTCCTTTCTTCAGTTCGTTCGTGATGGGATGATGTTGCCAGCGCCTGCGCTGGATTGGAGGGGGAAAATCGCGCAGGCGCATTTTCCCCCTCCTTTCAGAGGCCCGGCCTGAACGTAGAAAAGCCACCCCGGAGGTCTCTCCGGAGCGGCTCTTTGAGGCTGAATTTTCCCGCTAGTCGCGGGGGTTCCAGAGGATCACGTGGCGGCCTTTCTTGCCTTTCACGGGGGCGAGGTTCGCGTAGATCTTACGGGCCCCGATCTGCGGATCTGCGAGGGTCAGCGAGACGTATTCGCGGCCCGATTGCTTCGCCTTGCGCAGCCAGCCGCCACCGATTTCGGTCGAGGTCTCACCAGCGAAGATGCGGTAGTCCGGCTGGCCGTCTCCGGCTTTTTCGGCGTTCTTCTCGATGCGGATCGCAGCTGACAGGTTCATCATTGCGAGGGTGCCTTCGAAGCCGGCCTTGGTTTCCGTGACGTATCCGAGTGCGTTTGCCATGGGGGTCTCCTTTTCGTTTCCTTGGCTGTCTTCCGGGAACCCCTTGTTCCCGTCGACGCCGGACCGAAAGGACGGCCTGCGCCGGGCCTGAACCCAAAGGGGCGCAACGCAGTGGAGCACCTGACCGGCGATGAATTTTTTGCCGCGCGAGGAATGCGCCGCAGGCGCAGGGGAAAATTCTTCGCCGGTCAGGTTTCAGGCCCGGCGCAGGCCGTCCAGGTCCAACGGCAAGAGACGGAAACAAGGGGTCCGCGAGAGGCAGGTTCCGGTAACGAATGAGACCCACAAACTACTAGCACAGCGACATCTCGATGAGAAACCGAGTCTGCTCGAACTGTGGCCGAGCTTGATGTCATCCATAGCCGGCGCAGTCTGCAGCTGTGGACCGCCCGCGAAAGTCCGTACTGCAATGGACTTCTAATCGTGCTGGGAAAAATGCCTATCATCTGCGGCTGAGAGCGTTGGCTCGATCAGCTTGTCCGGCTAAAATGCCTATCCGAAACGTGAGTCTGTCGATGTTCTCGGTTTCGCTTTGGCAGCCTTGATATTTGCCGAAAGTCTGTTCAGCTGAACAATGTGGACCACATAGTGCTATACTACAGCGCTTCGAGGTCCGGGGGATGCAGTGTGCGGGAACAGACCTGCATCCTCTACGCCGTGTCGGACAATTGATTGTTGTTTTTATGACCGGCTGCAGCTTCGCAACGTCATCGACGTAGGCAAGTCGCTTGGATGAACTTTACAGTCAAATATTGAGTTTCCCAAACAGATCAGCCGGAACCAAAGCGCGCATTCATTGTTTGCTTCGATCGAGGATGGCCTGGAGCCCTTTCAGCATCCAATAACGAAAGACTGCATCACGTTGCTGTAACAGCAGGCATCCGGCGTTGAAATATTAACGAAACCCGGCTTATGTTGGTTGCATGCATCGGTTAACCCGCCTCCTGATCACGCTGATCGTCGCGACCTTCGCGGCCCAGCCGGTCATGGCGTGCTGCCTGTCCGGGCATAAAGCAGCTTTGGTTGCGGTAGAACGCGCAGAACCGCCCTGCCACGGCGACACGCATGACACCGCCGCGCAAGTCCCCGATAGCGTCGCGAATGCGTCGTCCATCCAATTGGATTGTCCGGGATGCCTTGATTGCGACAGCTTGATGATGGCCGTGCAGGCGCCGGATTACTCTGGCGTTCTGACCGCCAGCAGCCCAGAAACTGCGGTTGCCATGGCTCCGGACATGGGATTTGCGGGTTTTGAGCCGCAGCTCCCCACCCTCGCCACGGGGCCGCCGCCAGATGTCTCGCTCCCACTCCGCACACCGATATCCCTTAAGCAGCGCCTTTTGATTTGAGGCAGTGCGGCCCGCGCAAACGCGGTGTCTAGCCCCTCGTCTCAAACTATCAAGGCGCTACTCCCATGTATTCCCCACTCAGAAACGGGCTGCTCTGCGCAGCCCTTGCGCTCGCGGCAGTCGCACTGCCGGCCGCATCTCAATCGCTTGAAGAACTCGATGCGCGTCTGCGCCAGCATCCATCGTTAGAAGCCCTCACTCAACGAGCTGATGCGGGCCGCGAGCGGGCCGTCGCTGCGACCGCCCTGCCCGACCCCGTGGTCTCGCTCGGCGTCAACAATTTTCCCGTCTTCGATCCGTCGTTCGACACTTTCCTTCCGACCAACAAGGCCGTCGGTGTCAGCCAGGCCATTCCCAGCCGTGCGGGCCGCGAGGCACGATCCGGCGAGGCACGCGCCATGGCTGTGCAAACCGATCGGCTTCGGGACGCCCAGCTGGCGATGCTGCACGGCGAACTCGTTGCATTGCTTCACGAGAAGCAAAGCATCGCCGGCCAGCAGGAACTCGCAGAAAGCCGCCGCGTAAAATATGACGAACTGACAGAGGTTGCCGCAGCCGAAATCGATGCTGGGCGTCCAGCCGTTTTCCGGCTCGCCGAGATCGAGGCTGAACGCACCCGCGTCGCCCGAGAGCTCGTCGTCCTGAAACAACGCGGGGCTGAAATCGATGCGCGCCTTGTCGACCTGACAGGTCTCGTGCCGACTACCCCCGCGCCGCCGGTCGAGCCTGCCAGCTGGAGCGGCGAGGCCCGCGA
>PHEH01000024.1 GCA_002841155.1 Alphaproteobacteria bacterium HGW-Alphaproteobacteria-18 | reverse complement strand
AAGCCGTAAAGCCAAGCTGGGATGACCCGGTCTGGGAAAGCAGGATTCCTCCAACGCTCGTTGGCGTTGTTTCGGAGTTTTCT
This sequence comes from Alphaproteobacteria bacterium HGW-Alphaproteobacteria-18, assembly GCA_002841155.1. GTDB lineage: Bacteria > Pseudomonadota > Alphaproteobacteria > Caulobacterales > Hyphomonadaceae > Hyphomonas. Next base: position 21,658 of record PHEH01000024.1, on the reverse strand, counting down.
GAAAATCCTCCAACGAGCCAACATCCGTTATCGGGCGCTGGTCTCCTCCCCCGCTTGCGGGGGCTTCGAGGGACAAGCGTTTGCACTGCAAACGCCCCGAGAAGGCCCGCAGGGTCGGAGGGGGAGCCGCAAGCGCCGACACCTCCTAGCCTCAAGCAGCCCCACCCCGTCATTCGGGCAATCGCAGTGCGCTTGCGGATCCTCATGACCCCATAGTCATGGGGAGGGGGCGCCTCGCTCTCCATCAAAAAATGCTAGCTCTCCCCACGCACACCAAGTCCCCTCACCCAGACATGGGGGAGGGATAGGGTGGGGGCGCTCTCAATAGAAACACTCCCCCGGCCGCGTCCCTGCGCGTTCCGGCCAAACCCGCTGCCCGCTACTCCGCCTTGCGCTCCGGCAAGGGTTCATCGGGCGTAATCAGGATGCGCGCCGCTGCCCCGTCAGGGTCTTCGAATTGGCCAGACCGGACCGCCCAGAGAAAGCCGACAAGCCCCAAAGCGCCCATCATCAGGGCGAGGGGGATGAGGAAAACAAGACCGCTCATGCCGCTTTCTCCGTATTCAGATTGATGCGCAGCGCGTTGAGGCAGACTATAATCGAAGAGCCTGACATTGCAATCGCCGCCACCAGCGGTGTGGCATGGCCTAGGACCGCAATCGGAACCGCCACGAGGTTATAGGCCGCCGCAAATCCGAAATTCTGCAACATCACCGCCTTGGCCACCCGCGCTGTCTTCACCAGCCGGGGCAAGGGCGCGAGCCCGCCGGAATACACCGCATCGGCCGCCGACTGGCTGACATCCAGCGCCCCACCTGGCGCCGCCGAAGCATGCGCCAGGGCAAGGGCGCCCGCATCATTGAGACCGTCGCCGACCATCAACACCTTGCGGCCATCGGCCTGCAGGGCTTCCAGGCGCGCCACCTTGTCCTGAGGGCTGGCGCCTGCTGTCCACTGATCAATCCCCAGCGTCCGCGCCACTTCGGCCACCGCCTCAGCCCGGTCGCCCGAGACGATTTCCATCGTCATCCCCATGGCCGATAGCTTTGCCAGCATCCCGGCCGCGTCGCCCTGAATGTCGTCCTCGAAACGCAGCTCTACCGGCGCGTCCTCACCACGCGCAAAGAACAGTGTCGCGCCAACATGCCCCGTTGCCTTTGCCCCGGCCCATTCGGCCGAGCCAAGCCGGCAGGCTACGCCGCCCACCTCGCCCTCAAGGCCAAGGCCAGGGCGTTCCTTCACATCCTTCGCCAGCGGGCCGGGGCCAGCGGCAACCGTCAGTGCCCGCGACAGCGGATGCCGGCTCGCCCGCGCCAGTTGCGCCGCATCGGCAATAACGGCGGCGTCAATTCCCGTGGAAACCAGGCGCGGCGTGCCGAGTGTCAGCGTGCCGGTCTTGTCGAAGATCACATGATCACAGGCCGCGATCCGCTCCAGCGCGTCGCCGGATTTGAGGTAGGCCCCGCCTTTGAACAGACGCCCGGCCGCCACAACCTGAACGACCGGCGCGGCGAGCGCCAGGGCGCAGGGGCAGGTGATGATCAGTGTGGAGACGGCAATCAGGATCGCTTCGCGCAGCCCCATACCGCCCAGCAGCCACCAGCCCAGAAAGGTCAGCAGCGCAGTCGAATGCACCAGCGGCACATAGAGCGACACCGCCTTGTCAGCGATCTGCCGATAGGTCGAGCGCTTCTGCTCGCCGGCCGTCAGCATCTGGCTGATCTCGGCGAGCAGGGAGTCGGCCGCCGCCGCAGTGGCCCGCCCGGTCAGGGGTTGGGAAAGGTTGATCGAGCCGGCCATCAGCTTCATGCCGGCGCCGGTCCAGCGCGGCAGGCTCTCGCCGGTCACAAGGCTCTCATCGACTTCCGATTCCCCGCCCTCGATCACCATGTCGACCACGGCGCGCTCGCCCGGCGCCAGGAGGATGCGGTCGCCAGGCTGGATATCTTCGGAGCGCACGGACATGGGCGACCCATCCGCGCCGATCCGCGTCACCGTCCGGCTGGCGAGCGCGGCGAGATCCCGCGCGGCCGACCACGCCCGCCGGCGCACGCGGGCATCCAGAAACCGTCCGATCAGCAGGAAGAACAGCAGCATGCAGGCCGCATCGAAGTACGCATGGTCGCCGCCGCGGAGCGTTTCGCTCACGCTGACAGAGAAGGCGAGGATCAGTGCCAGCGAGATCGGCACATCCATATTCGTGCGCCGCTTCTTCAGAACATTCCAGGCAGACCTGAAGAACGGTCGTCCCGAGAAAATCAGCGTCGGCAGGGCGATCACGCCCGACAGCGCATGCAGGCCCTGGCGCGTCGCCTCGCCCATCTCGCCATGCCCGCCCCAGACAGAGACAGACAGCAGCATGATGTTGGCCGTCGCAAATCCGGCAACCCCCATAGCGAGGAGAAGCGATTGCTCTTCCTTCTTATGAGCATCATCTTCCGTGGCCGTATCAAGCGGCGCCACGCCATATCCCAGGCCGCTGATGGCCTCACTTATCCGCCGGGGTTCCAGATTGCCTGACCATGCAATGTCCAGCTTCCCATTCGAAAGGTTCAGTCTTGCCGTCTCGACTCCCGGCAGCGCAGTCACCGCCCCCTCTATACGCGAGAGGCAGCCCCCGCACTTTGCCCCGCGTACGGTCAGCGACAGGCGGTTCTGCCGGCCAACCTTGCGCACAAAGGCGGTGGGATCAGAGGCCTCCGATCCGCTGGGCGGGGCAAGGCCGCTCGGGCAACCATTGGCGTCGAGAGACAGTTGCGTCATGGCACGATGATTTCGCGGGTGGCGCGGAACTCAAGGCCATCCGTTTCCGGATCGACATCCGCCGCAAGGTTTATGCTCCAGGCACCTTTCGACAGCTCGCCCAACTCGGTCACATAGTCTCCGCCACCAGCCGGGGTCAGGGTCAGTGCCCGGTCAAAGGCGCGGTCAGTCGGATGGCGCAGCTGCGCCTGCGTCGCGAAGACGGGCAGGGCGTCGCCGTCTTTGGTGAGTATCCGGACGGTCAGGAGATAGCCCTGACTGGCGCTACTCAGGCCGATCTCGGCAGTCCAGCCGGCTTCTTCCTGATGGGCGCGCCGGGCAAGCTCGCTGTTATAGTCGAGGCCGGTGAGATAGGATTTCTCCACATCCTCGCCCGGAAAGCTCGTGAGAGCGGCCCAGAGGAAGATGCCGTTGACGACGAACATGCAGCCGAAGAAACCGAGGAACCAGAGGAGCGCGTGCCAGCCCTTCATCTGACCTTTGGCGGGGCGGGGAAGCGACATGGAAGCGGCCATCATTGGTCTCCTGTGGTGAAGGGGGCGTCGGCGACGGCAATTTCACCGGTCACCACGTCCTTGATCTGTACCGTGAGGGTCGTACGCGCGGGAAGGCCCTGCGGGGAGGCTGTCACGAGCAGTCGGAAGCGGTCAACGCCATGTGGCGGCGTGCTCAGCTGCAACGTGCCGCCATCTGGCGCAAATCCGAGGCCGATGATCTCAAAATCCATTTCCGGCAGGCCTTCGACAGAGACATCAACAGCGCGCGCATCGGTGGATTTGTTGACCAGTTTGAGTGTGTAGCCATTGCGGATACGGCCATCGGAAAGACGGATGAAGGGCGGTGACCGATCTTTCAGGACGTTGAATTCATAGGTCGATTTGGAGGTGTAGCCCCAGAGCATGAGAATACTGATTGCGGCAATCAGAATGGCATAGAGAACGGTTCGTGTACGCAGCAGGCTATAGCGCGGTTTCTCCCCGCAAGCCCGCGCTGCCACAGCAACATCGGTATCATAGGCAATCAGCCCCGTGGGGCGATCGACCTTCTTCATCATGTCATCGCAGGCATCAATGCAGAGCGCGCAATGAATGCACTCCAGCTGCGCCCCGTCGCGGATGTCGATCCCCATCGGGCAGACCTGGATGCATTGTTTGCAGTCGATACAATCGCCCCGGCCTTCCCAGCTTTCGCCCTTGCGGTGGGGCGCCCGAGGTTCACCCCGGTCATAGCGATAGGTTACGTTGAGGGCATGCTCGTCGGTGAGCGCGCCCTGGATGCGGGGCCAGGGGCAGAGATAGGTGCAGACCTGCTCGCGCATCGTGCCAGCCAGCGCATAGGTCGTGAAGGTCAGCACGCCGGCAAAGAAATATGCCGTCAGCGGTGCTTCGCCGGTAAAGAAGGTGCGGGCAATGGTGGGCGCGTCATGCCAGTAGAGAATGAAGGCGCCGCCGGTGAGAAAGGCGATCAGCAGCCAGACGATATGCTTGCCTGCCTTGCGCCAGGCCTTGTTGAAGCTCATCGGGCCATGGTCAAGCCGCATGCGGGCGGCGCGGTCGCCTTCGAAGGCCCGCTCCACCCATATGTATAGGTCGGTCCAGACAGTTTGCGGGCAGGTATACCCGCACCAGACCCGGCCGAAGAGCGAGGTCACCAGGAACAGCCCGAGCGCCGCCAGAATGATGAGCCCCCCGAGGAAGTAGATTTCCTGCGGCCAGATTTCGAGGAAGAAGAAATAGAACTTTTCTCCTTTGAAGTCGGCCAGAACCGCCTGATCGGGGATGCCCGCGCCGCGGGGCCACCTGATCCAGGGGATCAGATAATAGATGCCGAGCGTAACCGCCATCACAATCCATTTGAACGTCCGGAACTTGCCGTGCGCCAGCTTGGGATAGATCTGGTTACGCTTTTCATAGAGCGAGGGGGGATGCTCCGGTTTTTGACCCGAAGCATCCCTGCCGCCCGCCTGAATGAGGGTGACCTTGGTCACTTCTCACCCCCACCGAGCGAGTGGACATAGACCGCCAGCGCCTTGATGGTCGGGTCGTCGAGACGTCCCTGCCAGGCAGGCATGTGGGCATTCCGGGCACTGTAGATCGTCTGCCGGATGTCGCGTGGCTCGCCGCCAAACAGCCATTCATGATCTGTAAGGTTTGGTGCCCCAAGCTCGCGGTTGCCTTTGCCGTCTGCGCCGTGGCAGGTCACGCATTGTGTCGCAAAGATTGGTGCAGCCCGGTTGACGGCGGCCTGATCAGCCTCCCGGCCGGAGATGTTGAGGACATACTGCACAAGATCATCGATCTCTCTGGGCGTCAGTATTCCGTCCCGGCCATAAGCAGGCATGGTGTTGCGGCGCGTATCCGGATCTTCCGTATGGCGAATGCCATGACGGAGGGTGTATTCGATCCCGTCAAGTGTGCCATCCCAAAGCCAGATGTCGTCAGCCAACATCGGATAGCCCTTGGCGCCCCGGCCGCCGGCGCCATGACAGGTGGCGCAATTGTCGCCGAACGCGCTCTCGCCCATTGCCAGGGCAAATTGCTGGAGCGACATATCGTTCTCGATCTCGCTGAGCGAGGCAGTGACGAGACGGCTGGCCGCAGCAGCGCGTTCGGTGTGAAGCTCCTGCACCTTCTCGGCTACCGCGGCACGGTCGGAATGACCGCTGATGCCAAGCGTATTGTTCATGCCCATGCCGGGCAGCGCCGGAATAGCGGGCATGACGATCATATAGCCGATAGCCCACACAATGGTGCCGTAGAAGATATACAGCCACCAGCGCGGAAGGGGATTGTTCAGCTCCTTGATCCCGTCCCAGCTATGCCCCGTCGTCTCGACGCCGGAGACTTCATCAATATCCCGTTTATGGTCAGTCATCTGACGGGTCCTTGTCGACAAGAGGTTGGTGGGCGGCTTCACGGAATTTGGCGCTGTTGCTTGGCCAGAGGGCGTAGGCCACAGCGACGAGGAACATCAGGACAAAAAATCCGAGGCCCCAGGTCTGCGCGAAGCTTGAAAGGGTTTCATACATCTTCTTCGCTCCTAGCGACGGTTGCTGATGTCGTTGGCTTCATAAGTTGAGAAGTCGACGAGCGTGCCGGTCATCTGGAGATATGCGATCAGGGCATCCATCTCGGTAATCTCCTTCGGATTGTGGTCGAAGTCGGAAATCTTCACGGTGCCTTCACGACCGGACGCCTCGGTATAGCGGGCGACCAGCGCGTCCTCGGCATCAAAGTCCGCATTCGGGGAGGCCTGGGCCACAAGATCAGCTTTCGCATTGGCGATCATGTCGTCCGTGTAGGGGACGCCAGCCAGGCGCAATGCCTTCAGGTGGTCCTCAATATCATCGTATTTTAGTTTCTTCTTCGCCAGGAAGGCGTAGGGCGGCATGATCGAGTCCGGAACGACCGATTTGGGGTCTTTCAGGTGGTCGAGGTGCCACTCATCCGAATACTTGCCGCCGACGCGGGCGAGGTCCGGTCCGGTCCGCTTGGACCCCCACTGGAAGGGGTGATCGTACATGCTCTCGGCCGCCAGTGAATAGTGGCCATAGCGCTCCACCTCATCCCTCAGGGGACGCACCATCTGCGAGTGGCAGGTATAGCAGCCCTCGCGGATGTAGACGTTGCGGCCCTTCAGTTCCAGCGGTGTGTAGGGACGCATCCCCTGCACCTTCTCGATGGTGTTTTCGAGATAGAACAGGGGCGCAATCTCCACGAGCCCGCCAATGGAGACGACCACGAGAATGCCGACGGTAAGAAGCAGGGAGTGACGCTCAAGTTTTCCGTGTTTGTCCATAATAGACATGGGCTTGCTCCTTATTCAGCCGGCTGGAGGGCAGGGGTTGCAGTCTTGGGCGCATCAGGGGCGAGCGTATCGCGTGCTTCGCCATGGCCCATTGCCGTGCGCACCAGGTTGTAAGCCATCAGCAGCGCGCCGATCAGGAACAGGCTGCCCCCCGCAGCACGTACAATGTACATGATGTGCTTGGCTTTGACGGTTTCGATGAAGGCATACTGAAGGAAACCGAATTCGTTGTAGGCGCGCCACATCAAACCCTCGGTGATGCCAGCCACATACATCGCCACGATGTAGAAGAGGATGCCGAGCGTCGCGAGCCAGAAGTGCCACTCAACGAGAGCCTTCGAGTAGAGCGCCTTGCGTTTCCAAAGCCAGGGCGTGAGGCAATAGAGCGCGCCGAAGCTGATGAAGCCAACCCAGCCCATCGAGCCGGAGTGAACGTGGGCAATGCCCCATTCGGTATAGTGGGAGAGGGCGTTGACAGCACGCACGCTCATCAGCGGGCCTTCAAAGGTCGACATGCCGTAGAAAGCAAGCGCGACGATCATCATGCGGACGACCGGGTCGGTGCGCAGCTTGTCCCAGGCGCCTGACAGGGTCATCACGCCGTTGATCATGCCGCCCCAGCTGGGCATCCAGAGCATCACCGAGAACACCATGCCGAGGGTCTGCGCCCATTGCGGCAGAGCGGTATAGTGCAGGTGGTGGGGACCGGCCCAGATGTAGATGAAGATCAGTGACCAGAAGTGAACGATCGACAGGCGATAGGAATAGACCGGCCGGTTCACCTGTTTGGGGATGAAGTAATACATGATGGCGAGGAAGCCGGTGGTCAGGAAGAAGCCCACGGCATTGTGGCCATACCACCACTGGGTCAGGGCGTCTTGCACACCAGAAAACAGGCTATAGCTCTTGGAGCCTGTGAGGCTGACCGGGATCGCCAGATTGTTGACGATATGCAGCATCGCGATGGTCACGATGAAGGAGAGGTAGAACCAGTTGGCCACATAGATGTGCGGCTCTTTGCGCTTCCACAGCGTACCGAGGAAGACCATCAGGTAAGCTACCCAGACGATAGTGAGCCAGAGGTCGGCATACCATTCAGGCTCGGCATATTCCTTCGACTGAGTAACGCCGAGGAGGTAGCCCGTGCCGGCCACCACGATGAAGAGGTTGTAGCCCCAGAACACGAACCAGGGCCACATACCGCCAGCCAGACGGGTGCGGCAGGTGCGTTGGACGACATAGAAGCTCGTCGCGATGAGGACGTTACCGCCAAACGCAAAGATCACCGCTGAGGTGTGCAGCGGGCGAAGGCGTCCAAAGTTGGTCCAGCCGAGTTCCGGAAAATAGAAGAGGCCCGGAAATGTCAGCTGTAAGGCAATGATGAGCCCGACCAGGAAGCCGGCAATGCCCCAGAACATCGACGCCGCAACGCCGAACTTGACGATGGTGTCTTCATAGAAAGCCGGGTTGAACGGGTTTTTGCCATTCAGGCTGCCGGCCCAGAAGCCGGTAATCATCAGGCCTGCGACCGTGAGCAGAAAGAATATCCAGGCATGGGCAGCCATCATCGGATCGGCTGCGTTGCCGGCGATGATGAGAACGCCAAGGCCCACAAGGCCAGTCAGCGCACTGACTGTGCCTATACTGAAACCCGGCCCTGATCCTCTGGATGTGTCAGCGCGTGTACTCATTGGGAAAGCCCCCTCCAATGCTGAATCGTAAAAAACGATACTGGCCCGTAACTGCCGGAGGGGCGGGGCGAACTGTATAAGGGGAACTACGGATGGGCTTGCCTGTCGCACCGTGGCTAAGCGTGTATGAAAGCAGAAGGAGAGAGCTAATGTGGAAGATGGCAGCTCTGGGCAGCGCCCTGACCGCTACCGGCGCGGTGAAGTTTACCAATCACGTCAGCGAAATGGGCCGTCAGGCAACGTTGCAGGACTTTCTCGCCATGCGCTGTGGCGGTGGGGCGCCTTTGCCCACGCCGGGCGCGGAAACGAACGAGTTAATGGCGCTTGCGGCGATGCATTGCTGGGGCTGCTACGCTATGGCGGCCGGTGTGGCGATGTTGGTATTTGCTCTCTGGCAGACCGCACGCCCGCGCCTCAAACTGCTGCGCCGCCGCTGAAAACAGGGGCGCCGCCTTGCGCCGCGCGACAGCTGCGGGCAGGGATGGGGCATTGCCGGATGGACCTTGACGGATGAGTGACACGCCCAAATCGACGCAGCCACCTGTTAACCTGCTGGATAGGGCAACGCTTCAGTTGCATCTGGCGTCCATCCTCGCCTCGGTGCCTGACGGCATGGTGGTCACCGATGAATCCGGCAAGATTCTCGCGTTCAGCCGGGCGGCGGAGGCGTTGTTCGGCTTCGCGGCGGAAGAAGTCATCGGCCAGCCGGTCAACATGCTGATGGCCGGCCGCGACAAGGCGAACCACGACAACTATATCGGCAATTATCTGCGCACCGGTGAGCGCCAGATCATCGGCAAGGGTCGGGTGGTCATCGCCTCGCGCGCCGATGGCACCCAGTTTCCCATCGATCTGAAGATTGGCGAAGCGCGCATTGGCGATCACTTTCTATTCACGGCCTTTATCCGCGACCTGACAGAGCAGCAGCGCTCTGAGCTGCGGATGCAGGAAATGCAGTCTGAGCTCGTGCATTTTTCCCGTCTTAGCGCGGTTGGCACGATGGCGTCTGCCCTTGCCCATGAGCTGAACCAGCCGCTGACGGCGGTGGCAAACTATCTGGAGGCGAGCCGCGACCTGCTTGATTCGCCTGATCCGGAGATGAAGGAGATCCTGCGCGAGGCGCTCACCGAGGCAGCCCGCCAGGCCGTCCGCGCCGGTGAGATCGTGCGCAAGCTGCGTTCCTATGTTTCGCGGGGTGAGGTCGATGCCCGCCCGCTCAGCCTTGGCCCTCTGCTGGCAGACGCGATCGCCCTGTCAAAACTCTCCCGCGACCTGGCCGACATTCCGATCAAGCTCGATCAGGACGAAGACGCCGATCTTGTGATGGGCGATCCCATCCAGATCCAGCAGGTGCTTATCAACCTCATTCGCAATGCCATGGATGCCCTCTCCAACACGCAGGACGCCCGCATCACTGTGCGCGTCTATCCTGCAGCGGAGCCGGGCTTTGTGGCCGTAGAGGTCTGCGATAATGGTCCTGGCCTCACCAGCGAGCTGCGTGAGAACATCTTCAAGCCCTTCGCCACGTCGAAATCCCAGGGTATGGGGCTTGGCTTGTCAATCTGTCAGACCATTGTAGAAGCGCATGGCGGTGTTATCCGCGCCATTACGCCGCCTGAGGGGGGCACCTGTTTCCTGTTCACACTGAGGAAAGATGCAGGTAAATCAGGATTATGACTGATACCCGCCTTATTCACCTGGTCGATGATGACGAAGCGATTCGCCATTCGGCGAGCTTTATGCTGCGCCATGCCGGCTTTCGCGTAAAAACCTATGTTGATGGTGTTTCTTTCCTCGATCAGGTTGAGGAGGCCGAGAAGGGCTGCATCCTGCTTGATGTCCAGATGCCGAAGATGGATGGCCTGCAAGTGCAGGAAGCGCTGAATGCGCGTGGCGTGGCCATGCCGATCATCGTGCTGACGGGGCATGGCGATGTCGCCGTCGCTGTCCGCGCCATGAAGGCGGGCGCTGTCGATTTCGTGGAAAAGCCCTATGCCAAGCAAAGCCTTGTCGATGCGCTCACCCGCGCTTTTGAGCGCCTGGAGGCGCGCCGCAAGGAAGAAGTGCTTACCGATGAAGCCCGCGGCCTGATTGAAAACCTGACGGGGCGGGAGAAGGAAGTGCTCCACGGCCTGGTGGATGGCCAGACCAACAAGGAGATTGCGATCTCCCTGGATATCTCTCCGCGTACAGTTGAGATTCACCGCGCAAATGTCATGGAGAAGATGGGCGCGTCCAATCTCTCCACGGTCCTGCGAATCGCCTTCGCAGCCGGTATAGGCCTTGAATAAACAACAGCTTTAGGGGCTTCTACTTACAGACGGCCGCCACGTTTCTGTGCAGGATTGAGGCTCCCGGAGTGCCGGAGTGTCATGTGAGCGCCATCCCGAAACCTTTGCCAGTTCATCCGCCTCGCCGCATCGCCGTCGTCGATGACAGTCCGGCTGTGCGCCAGTCCCTGAGCCTCCTCTTGGGCGCGCGCGGTTTTGTCGTGGGCACCTTCAGCGGCGCAGATGATCTGCTGGCCCAGATCAAGCCTGGCGCATTCGATTGCTATGTTCTTGATCTCAAACTTGACGGCATGGACGGGTTTGCCCTGCTCAAGGTCTTGCGCCAGCGCGGAATAGACGAGCCGGCGGTCATGATTTCAGGCTGGGAGCTGCCCTCCCTGGAGGCCACTGCCCAGCTTGCTGGTTTCGCAGGCTTTGTCCGCAAGCCAATGATGGACACCTCGCTCGTCCGTGTGCTGCACCAGCTGCTGCCGGAGTGACCGGCCTTAATCGTCCTGAAAACGGTAGAGCGAGATACCGCGTGCGCGTTCGTCGAACACCAGCTTCCGGCTGAGCGGGGCATGTGCGCGTGACGCGCAGTTCTGGCGCTCGCAGAGGTAACAGTTCACGCCGATGGGTGTCGGCTCGGCCTTCTCCAGATTATGCTCGGCCGCGTAGACAAGGCGTTTGGCATAGGCAATGTCACAGCCCAGCCCAATGGCGAGCTTGGGCCCCGGCTTGTCATAGAAGCCATCGGTGCGCGTAATCGTTCGCCCGATCGAGAAATAGGTCGTGTCGTCGGGCATCTGGATAATCTGGGTACGGATACGTCCCGGCGCCTCGAAACACTCATGAATATTCCAGAGCGGGCAGGCGCCGCCAAATTTGGAGAAGTGAAACCGCCCCGCACTGAAGCGTTTCGACACATTGCCGGCGGTATCAATCCGCATGAAGAAGAAGGGAATGCCGCGCGCGTCCGGCTTCTGTAGCGTGGTCAGCCGGTGGGCGGTCTGCTCGAAGCTGGTGTTGAAGCGGTGGCTGAGCAGCTGCACATCATATTTCGTCTTCTCCGCTTCGCGCAGGAAGGAATGATAGGGCATCAGAACGGCAGCCGCGAAATAGTTGGCAAGGCTCACCCGCGCAAGGCCGATGGCGTCCCGGTCGGTAAAGCCGGCTTTCTGGACATAGGAATCGATCAGGTCCCCATATTCCAGCATGCCAAGCTGGAAGGCGAGCTGGAAGCGGCGCCCCGATTGCGGCAGCAGTTCGGAGAGATCAATCCCCCGCTTGTGCCGGTCATAATAGCGCAGCGTGTTGGGCATGATGTCATAGGGCACCACCCGCACGCGCAGGCCATGCTGGCCCTTCAGGCGCTGGATCATCGCCGCATACGGATCTTCGTGCAGTGTTGAAAGCTCTGCGCCGAAGGCTTCGGCGGCCTCGTCAAGCTCGGGGAAATAGTTGCGGTGGTCCTGCAACATCTGACGCACGGACTCGACGCTGCGCGCCGATTCTTCCAGCAGCTCCACCTTCTCACGGTCCGTCAGGGGATTATTGTCCGAATAGGTCCGCAGGGCGAGTTCACGGTACTTGTCATAAAGGTTTACAAACGCCCGCGCGATGTCCGGGCTCGCATTGACGATATCCTCGACATCATTCTTGCCGACCGGCCCAGCCTCCAGCACCGGATCGCGGATCACTTCCATCAATTCCGATACAAGCCGCGCATCGCCCATCCCGCCGACATCGGAAATGTCAAAGTCGTAAACCCGAGCCAGCGTTAACAACAGGTTGGCGCTGATCGGGCGCTGATTGCCTTCAATCAGGTTGATGTAGCTGGCAGACACGCCGAGGTCTTCGGCCATCTGCGCCTGGGTGATGCCAAGGGTCCGCCGCAGCCGCCGAACACGCGGGCCGATAAGGGTTTTTTCCTTGCGTTCCGCCATTCCGAACCCCGGTGAAGTTTACAAACGTTACAGATGCCACAGGGTTGTTGTTACAAGGTAAACATAAAAACCCAATGGAAACAGAAAGGTACTCGATCATCGCGCGAGTTGTAAATAAGGTTGTGTCAAGAATTAAGATCCCCAGGGAGAACCGGCCATGTCCATCACCGCCACACTTGAGCAGCCCTCCGCCGCCCGCGCGAAGATCGAAGTGAGGGGCAAGGCCGCCGGCGTAGAGCGCGTTCTGACGCCGCAGGCGCTGGCTTTCATTGAGGCGCTGGAACGCCGCTTCGGTGCCCGCCGCCGCGAGCTGCTCAGCCTGCGGAAGGAGCGCCAGGCCCGGTTTGATGCCGGTGAGCTGCCCGATTTCCTGCCCGAGACGAAATCCATCCGCAATGGTCATTGGGAAGTGGACCCTGTGCCGTCCGTCCTGCTGGATCGCTCGGTCGAGATCACTGGCCCGGTCGACCGCAAGATGATGATCAACGCGCTGAACTCCGGCGCCAAGATGTTCATGGCCGATTTCGAGGATGCCTCTTCGCCAACCTTCGCCAACATGATCGACGGCCAGGTCAATATGCAGGACTTTGCCCGCGGCAAGCTTGCCTATACGGATGCGGCGTCTGGAAAATCCTACGCTCTGAATGAAAAAGTCGCGGTGATGATCGTCCGCCCGCGCGGCTGGCATATGGAAGAGGCGCATGTCCTCGTCGATGGCCGGCCAATGTCCGCCAGCCTCTTTGATTTCGGCCTGCATTTCTATCACAATGGCAAGATGCTGTTCGAGGCCGGCATCGGCCCCTTCTATTACCTGCCCAAAATGGAAAGCCATCTGGAAGCCCGCCTCTGGGACGAGGTGTTCGAGTTTGCCCAGGGCGAAATCGGCATCCCCACCGGCTCGATCAAAGCGACCGTCCTTATAGAGACATTGCCGGCCGCCTTCGAGATGGACGAGATCCTCTATGAGCTGCGCCGCCACATCGCGGGCCTCAATTGTGGCCGCTGGGATTACATCTTTTCCTATATCAAGACGCTGAAGAATAACCCCGATTTCGTCCTGCCGGACCGCGCGCAGGTCGGCATGGACCGGGCTTTCCTCAACGCCTATTCGCTGCTGCTGATCAAGACCTGCCATCGCCGCCGCGCCCATGCGATGGGCGGTATGGCTGCGCAGATCCCGGTCAAGAATGATGAGGCGGCCAATGACGCGGCCTTCGCCAAGGTCCGCGCCGACAAGCTGCGTGAAGTCAAGGCCGGGCATGATGGCACTTGGGTCGCCCACCCCGCGCTCGTGCCGGTCGCGATGGAAGTGTTCAACGAGCATATGGCGCTTGGCAATCAGGTGCTCGGCCAGCGCTGCTTCCCGCCGATCACTCAAGCTGCACTCTTGAAGCCGCACACCGGCGAGATCACAGAAGCGGGTGTGCGGACGAATGTCTCGGTCGGCATCGAATACACCGCTGCCTGGCTCAATGGCCGCGGCGCCGTGCCGATTCACAATCTGATGGAAGACGCCGCCACCGCCGAAATCTCGCGCAGCCAGATCTGGCAGTGGATACATCACGGCGCGCAGGTGATCGTCGCAGACGGCGCCGCGCGCACCTTCACCAAAGCCTGGTTCAACGACATCCTCGCCGACGAACTCGGCAAGGTCCGCGCGGCCCTCGGCGACAATGGCTTCAAGGCTGGCCGCTATGATGTTGCCGCCGAAATCTTCACCAACACCGCGACTTCAGAAGAGCTCGCCGACTTCCTGACGCTGCCCGCCTATGAAGCGCTGCGCAATCTTGCATGATCCGTCAACAAACTAACTCTAATTTCCTTTGAGGAGACGCTCCCATGTCCAAACGCCCCACCTATGCTGAGCTGCGCGCCCAGGTCCAGAAACGCTACCCCACCGGCCAGGCGCCCGGCGGCGTGACCGTGGACGATATCGTCCAGCTGAAGATGCAGAACACCTACAACACGCATCTCGAAATCGCCCGCGAGATGGCCGTCGTGATGCGCGCTGATATGGCGGCTTATGACAAAGACCATTCGAAATTCACCCAGTCGCTCGGCTGCTGGTCGGGCTTCCATGCCCAGCAGATGATCAAGGCCGTCAAGCGCATGAAGGGCACCGCCAAGGGCACCTATGTCTATCTCTCCGGCTGGATGGTCGCTGGCCTGCGCAACCGCTTCGGCCACCTGCCGGACCAGTCCATGCACGAGAAAACCTCCGTGGCCGACCTGATCGAGGAAATCTACGTCTCCCTGCGCCAGGCCGATGAAGTCGCCCTCAACGATCTCTTCCGTGAGCTGAAAGCCGCCCGCGACAAAGGCGCGCCTGCCGATGTGATCGAAACCATCATCCAGCGCATCGACAATTTCGAATCCCATGTCGTGCCGATCATCGCCGACATCGACGCCGGCTTCGGTAATGAGCACGCCACCTATCTGCTCGCCAAAGAGCTGATCAAGGCCGGCGCCTGCTGCATCCAGATCGAAAACCAGGTGTCGGACGCAAAACAGTGCGGCCACCAGGATGGCAAGGTCACCGTGCCGCGCGAAGACTTCATCGAGAAGCTGCGCGCCTGCCGTCTCGCCTTTGAAGAACTCGGCGTGGATGACGGCGTCATCGTGGCGCGCACAGACAGCCTCGGCGCGGGCCTGACGCAGAAAGTGCCGGTCTCCCAGCATGCTGGTGACCTCGCTTCAGAATACACCAAATGGCTGGAAGTCGAAGAGATCACCCCTGCCAATCCGCTCAAAGAGGGCGACCTCGCGCTTCAGCAGGGCGGCCGCCTCGTGAAGCCGGTTCGCCTGCCCAACGGCCTCTTCAAGTTCCAGGAAAACACCGGCGCAGACCGCGTGGTGGAAGATTGTATCGCCAACCTCACCCTTGGCGGCGCCGACCTTCTCTGGATCGAAACCGACACGCCGGATGTGGACATCATCGCGGGCCTCGTGAACCGCGTGAAGGCCGCCGTTCCGGACGCCAAGCTCACCTACAACAACTCGCCTTCCTTCAACTGGACCCTCAACCTGCGCAAGCAGGTCCGTAAGGCCTGGGTCGCTGAGGGCAAGATCGCCGAGGGCGAATATCCGGAAGCCGAGCTGATGTCGGCCAAGTTTGACGATACCCCGCTCGGCCAGGAAGCCGACGCGCGCCTGAAGCGCTTCCAGTATGACATCTCCGAGCGTGCCGGCGTGTTCCACAACCTGATCACGCTGCCCACCTTCCACATGACGGCCTTCGCCACCGACCAGCTCTCACGCGGCTATTTCGGCGAAGACAAGATGGCCGCCTATGTCAAAACCATTCAGCGTCAGGAAATCCGCAACAACGTCTCGGCTGTGAAACACCAGCACGAAGTTGGCTCGGACCTTGGCGACACGTTCAAGGAAATGGTTGCCGGTGAACGCGCCCTGAAAGCCAGCGGCGAGCACAACACCATGAACCAGTTCGAGAACGTCGTCTGAACCCTTTCCTTGCTGCGTAGGGAAAAACTCTGGCCCCATCTGCCTCCGGGCAGGTGGGGTTTTTTTTGCTGCCTCAGGGATTGCCAACAAGCCGTTGCAGCAATTGAGAGAGGCTCGCGCCGTAGACTTTTCGTGCTTCTTTCGGGTTGGGCGCTGTGGCAATCGCCAGCGCGGCCTGCATGGCCGCCCCCGAAATTACATCAGCAAGGGGTTCAAGGGGTTGCGGCGGAATATGTCCCTCATCCACGAGATGCTGGAGCGCATGCCCGATCAGCGCCAGATGCAGTGGCCGCTGGATCTCCCGCCACACCGCCCAGCCCAGGACGGCAGGCCCGTCCAGCAACACGATGCGTTCAATGTCGGGGCGGGAGAATATGTCGAGCATGACCTGCGTGCCGATCTCCAGGTCTTCCCGGTCATGTTCCACCCGCGCCATGGTTTTCCGGTAGGTCTCCTCGCCGATTTCATGCAGTGCCTTTTCCAGCACAGCCCTGAAGAGATCTGATTTGTCCGTAAACTGATAGTATAGCGCACCGCGGGTTATCCCGGCGGCGGCGACAATCTCTTCGGTGCCGGTGGCCGCATAGCCCTTCTCACCAAACAGGCCGCGCGCGGCGGCCACAAGCCGTTCCCGGTTGCGGGAGGGCTTTTTGGCCCGGCTGCGGGGCGCGGATGTGTCCGGGGAAGGGCGATCTGGCGAGCTCATTTTATACAGCTTGTATAATTCAAAAGTGTGACTTAAGAATTATACAGATTGTACGAATGGAGGCAAACATGCGGCCAGGGCGCTCATTATCGCGGCTGCCCTTCATGGCTGTCCTGCTGTTGGCGGCCGTATCGGCATGGCTGAGCCTTCCGGCAAACGGCGATTTGGCCGACGGGCTGCTGGACCTGACGCGGCTGACAGCGCGCATCAGTGTCTTCTTCTTCCTGGCAGCCTTTGCCGCCTCCGCGCTCTTCCGGTTCTGGCCCACCCGCGCGTCGTGCTTATTGCTGGCAAACCGGCGCAGTGTGGGCCTTGCCTTTACGCTCTCGCATTTCATCCATCTGGGCGTTCTGATCGCCTACTTCACCGTGAGCGGAGAAGACCCCGGCCTTGTCAGGATTGTGGGCGGGGGCTTGGGTTACCTGTTCATCGGCCTCATGGCGCTGACCTCCAACGACCTGTCGGTCAGGCGGCTGGGGAAGAGGTGGACGTGGCTTCATACGGCCGGCGGCTGGTATATCTGGCTGATCTTCCTCAATTCCTATCTGGGGCGGACGCTTGAGGGGCGCGAGCCTGTCATCCTCTTTGGAGGGATCACCGCGTTGATCGTTCTGGCCGCTTTTCTGAAGCTGGCGGCAAAGTTCAGCGCAGCCTCAAACCGCCAGAAAATCTGACCGCAAATGTCCTGAATTGTCCCAGACTGTCTCCGATTGTCCGGGATCTGTCCCGGCATGTCGGCGCGGTGACCCGTCCGGGGCGTCGCCTGCCGCTTTCTGCCGCGCCTCAGAGGAAACCTGCCAGGGGGTCACTCCCATCGGGGACAGAACGTCAGGATGACCAATTTTTCATCCGCAGAATGAATGAGAATGACTTGCAAATAGGGCAAACCTTTGCGACAACAGAAATGAGAATCGTTCTCATATTGCTTCTGGTGCACCGAGCCCTGGTAAGGAGAAACTCATGATCTGCATGCCCATTGATGATATCCAGATGCTGTGCTGGCTACGCTCGCAGCTGAAGGTGCTGTCGGCCTGGCGCGAGGAACTCGTCTGCCGCAACGAGACCGATCTTGAGGCGGTCACACGGCTGGAACAACACCACCAATGGCTGAATTCCGAGCTTGAACGGCTCGATCCCGGCCTTCGCCATCTCAGCTGACGATCAGATATCCAGAACCACGACCCGGTCCAGCAGGGCGTCAATCGCCTCGCCCGGTGTCTTGCTGTGAACCATCGCCTGGCGGAAATCCTCCGGGATGAAGCCGCCAGCGATGATCCGCTCAAGCAGGTCAAAGAAGGGCGACCAGAAGCCGTCCTCATCCAGAAACGCCATCGGCTTGGCATGCAGGCCAAGGCGGGCCCAGGAGAGGATTTCCACAGCCTCCTCCAGCGTTCCGATGCCGCCGGGCAGCACGATAAAGGCCTCCGCCTCGTCAAACATCATCTGCTTGCGCGTGTGCATGTCCTCGACGATGCGGTGCTCGACGTCTTTGTAGATACGCTCTTTCTGGAGGAGGAAGCGCGGCATGATGCCGAGCACGTCGCCGGCCGTCTCATGCGCGGCGCGGGCGCAGGCGCCCATCAGGCCAACGCCGCCGCCGCCATAGACAAGGCGGATGTCGCGTTTTGCCAGCTCGCGGCCAAGGGCTTCGGCCAGCCGGATATAGCGCGCGTCCACCGCGTCCGAGGCGCCGCAATAGACGCAGATCGAGCGTATTTTTGTCATTCTTTTCAGTCTCTCAGCTCATTTCTTCCCGTCAGTGATAGGGCGGCAGGGGCAAGTTCGCCAGACGGTTTCTCAGCCCTAACGGGGCCGCCGGGCGGGGGCCGGGTTTCACTTCGGCCCGAACAGCGCCATATGGCACGCATGAGCCCGCCAAATGCCGCCGTTCAGGCGCCCGAAAACCATGACCGTATCGACAGCGCCGATGGCGGCCTGTGGAAATCGATCCTTCGCATCCTGACGCTGCTGGCCCGGCCAGAACTGGCCAAATGGCGCCCCATCATGGTGCTGGCCGTGATCATCACGCTGGCGGCCTCGGTCCTTGAGGTCATCTCGCCGCTGGTGATGGGTCATGCCATCAACCAGGCCGTGCCCGAGGGCGGGGCGGCGGCAAATTTTGCGACCGCCGCGCTCTGGCTGAGCTATGGCCTGGCCCTGCGCTTTGCCGCGGCCGCCCTGCCGCAGATCCGTGACTGGCTGTTCTCTCCCGTCAGCCAGGATGCGCAGCGTGTGGCGAGTGTCGATGCCTTCGGCCATTCCCTCGCTCTTTCGCTCGGCTTCCACCAGACACGGCGCACCGGGGCGCTCAACCGCATCATCGAGCGCGGCGCCAGCGCCATCGACTATCTGATCCGCTTTCTCGCCTTCAATATCGGGCCGACACTGGTGCGCCTCGTTCTGGCCTCGGTCGCGCTCGGCATCGCCTATGACATCCGCCTGTCGCTGATCGCGGTGGCCACGATTGCCCTCTATGTCATCAGCACGGTCATCATCACCGAATGGCGCGTGCGCCAGCGCCGCAAGATGAACGAGGCCGACACCCATTTCCGCGCCACCTCGGTCGATATCCTCACCAATTTCGAGACGGTGAAATCCTTTGCCGCGGAGACCCGGGAAACCAATCGCTTCGACACCGCGATGAGCGAGTATAACCGCCATTATGTCGACACCAACCGCAGCATGTATGTGCTCAACACGGTGCAGGCGTTGGTGATGAATCTCGGCCTGCTGGCGGTGATGGTGCTCTCGGCCTGGAATGTCATCCAGGGGACGATGCAGATCGGCGATCTGACGGCGGTGATGCTGATGCTGCTGTCCCTGTATGCGCCGCTGAACATCCTTGGCTGGGCCTGGCGGGAGATCAAGCAGGGCGCGGTGGACCTTGAAAAGCTGCACGGCCTGCTCGGCATGGCGCCCGAGGTCCAGGACAAGCCTGGCGCCAGAGTGCTGGCGCGGCCCGAAGGCCGGGTGACGTTTGAGGATGTCGCGTTCAGCCATGAAGGCCGGGCGGTCGGCGTGTCGGGCATAAGTTTCGATGTCGCGCCGGGGCGGAAAGTGGCCTTTGTCGGCACCTCGGGCGCGGGCAAGTCGACGCTCTTGAAACTGCTGTTCCGTTTCTATGATGTGGAGGCCGGCAGCGTGCAGATTGACGGGCAGGATGTGCGGGATCTGACGCAGGAATCCCTGCGCGCGGCCCTCGGTCTCGTGCCCCAGGATGTGGTGCTGTTCAACGATACGCTGGGGGCCAACATTTCCTATGCCCGCCCGGAGGCGACCGAGGCGGAGCTGCGCGAAGCCGCGCGCCGGGCCCAGCTTCTGCCCTTCATCGACAGCCTGCCGGACGGCTGGAAAACCCGCGTCGGCGAGCGCGGCCTGAAGCTTTCGGGCGGCGAGAAACAGCGCGTCGGCATTGCCCGCGTGATCCTCGCCAATCCCGCCATCCTGGTGCTGGACGAAGCCACCAGCGCGCTCGACAGCGCCACCGAAGCGGCCGTTCAGGAGGCCCTCGAAGAGGCCTCGGCCGGGCGCACGACCCTGGTTGTGGCCCACCGCCTGTCCACCGTCATCTCGGCAGACGAGATCATCGTGCTGGAAGCCGGCCGTATCGCCGAACGGGGAACGCATGAGGCGCTGCTGGCAAAAGGCGGCAAATATGCTGATATGTGGCATCGTCAGGCGCATCGCGCCGAACCGGCTGAAATTCTCAGCTGAATGAGACCTTTAGAGGAGGCAAGCCGATGAGCGAAGACACAGAGCGCCGGTCGCTGCCCTGGATGATTGCCGGCTTTGACTGGGAAGCCGTCGCGGCGGCGGCAGGCGCCTTTCTGGCCGCGCTGCTGCTGGGCTGGATCTGGGCGCCGCTGTTCTGGATCGGCTTTGCGGCTATGGCGATCGCGCTGGTGGCCGGGCGCTGGTCGCGGCGGACCCCGCCAGACCTCGCCTATGGTGTCGTGGCGCCCTGTGACGGGGTGGTGGTCTCGGTCGGCTATGGCGACGCGCCCGCCGCGCTGCGCCTGAAGGGGGAAAGCCTTGTGCGCGTGCGCATCGCCTCCTCGCCGGTCTCGACCAACAAGCTCTACGCGCCGATGGCGGGGGGCGTGGAAATCGTATCGCTCCAGCAGGGCGAAGCGCGCCAGCCTTTCGCGCTGAAGCCGGATGAAGAGGGGCTGACGCGCGCCTTCATCACCTTCGAAAGCCAGGGGGAGCAGGCCGGCGTTGCGCTGACCACCGGCGGCCTTGGCCCCCGGATCGAGCTTGCCGTGGATCATGGGGATGTCGTCCGCCTCGGGCGCAGCTTCGGCACGCGCCGGCTGGGGGGATGGTGTGATGTCTATCTGCCCGCCGACATCCGCACACATGTCTGGGCCGGGCAGACGCTGACGGGCGGGGAGACGGTGATTGCCCATTTCCGCTCCTCCGTTGAGGACGAGTTTGAGGACGCAGACACAGCCTATTCCAGCACGGCCGCCCAGCCCGCACGTGATGTGGCAAAGGCCGCGGCGGCCGCAATGCCGGGCGTCGCGGATGTTTCCGCGCTGGAAGAAGTGGCTGAGGAAGCGGTCGATGAACTGCTTGAGGATGATTATCCAGAGCCCGATGAAGTCTCGGTGCCGGAAGACCCGGCGGCCATTTTCGCCCGGCTGCGGGAAGCGGCCCGAAAGCATGGCGAAGGCGACTGAACCTGCAAAACCCCTCCGGTGACGGAGGGGTTTTTGTTTGAGGCAGGGGCGGCGGCCGGAACGCGCGCTGGTTAGGGCGCGGCCGGTGTTTGCGTTTCTATTGAGAGCGCCTCCACCCTGTCCCTCCCCATGACTATGGGGTGGGGTGGCTCTCGGCTAGGAGGTGTCGGCGCTTGGGGCTCCCCCCTCCGTCCGCTTCGCGTCCACCTCCCCCGCTTCGCAGGGGAGGATGCCCGCGTTTGGGGCTGAGGGGTTGGCCGGCGGAGGGGTTTGGGACTCCTCCAAAAAAACTCCAACCATGTTTGGCGGGATCGCGCTTTGCCAGACGGGA
>PHEH01000034.1 GCA_002841155.1 Alphaproteobacteria bacterium HGW-Alphaproteobacteria-18 | reverse complement strand
CCACAGTGATCCAGTGATCCGACTGTCCCTCTTCCACGCGTTCTGCGGAAGCCGGGGGAAGAACTCGCCGGGTGAAATTGCCATCCTTGAAGTAGCGCAACTTCTTCGCGCGCACCGGCGGCACGCCGGAAACCATGACAATCTCATCCGTCGCAGGAAGCTGCATGATCTCGCCCGGCGTCATCAGGGCGCGCTGGGTCTCCTGCCGGGAGACCATCATGTGCGAGAGCCAGGGCGCGAGCCGGTGCCCGGTGTAGTTCTTCTGGGATCGCAGCTCAGTCTTGGTGCCGAGCGCTTCGGAAATCCGCTTGGCCGTGCGCTCATCATTGGTCGCAAACGCGACCCGGACATGGCAATTGTCGAGGATGGCATTGTTTGGACCATACGCCTTCTCGATCTGGTTCAGCGACTGAGCGACAAGGAACGCCCGGACCCCATACCCCGCCATGAAGGCAAGCGCCGTCTCGAAGAAATCGATCCGCCCCAGCGCCGGAAATTCATCCAGCATCAGGAGCAGCTTCCGCCGGGTCGGATCGGGCTCCTGCTCTGTCAGCCGGCGCGCTATCTGGTTGAGGACAAGCCGCATGAGAGGTTTGGTGCGCGAAACATCGGAGGGCGGACAGGCGAGATAGAGCGACAAAGGCCTCTCCCCGCCCACAAGGTCCTCGATCCTCCAGTCACTCTTCGAGGTCACCTCGGCCACAACAGGGTCCCGGTAGAGGCTGAGAAAGCTCAGCGCCGTTGAGAGCACGCCGGAGCGTTCATTCTCTGCCTTGTTCTGTAGCTCCCGTGCCGCCTGCGCGACGACCGGATGCGGATGGGTCCCAAGATGAGGTGTCGACATCATCAGCCGTAGCGTCTCGGCAAACGTCCGCCCCGGATCAGACAGGAACCGGGCGCATCCCGCCAGCGTCTTGTCGTCTTCCGCGTACAGCACGTGCAGGATCACGCCGGTCAGCAGGGCATGGCCCGTCTTCTCCCAATGGTTCCGGCGCTCCAGCGACCCCTCCGGGTCGACGAGGATATCGGCGATATTCTGCGCGTCCCGGACTTCCCCTTCTCCGCGCCGCACCTCCAGGAGCGGATTGAAGCGCGGGCTCTTGGGATTTGTCGGATCAAAGCGGATGCACTCTGAAAAGGTGGACCTCCAACCTGATGTGAGTGTCCAGTTTTCCCCCTTGATGTCATGGATCACCGCGCTGCCGGTCCAGGAGAGTAAGGTCGGCACTACCAGTCCGACGCCCTTACCCGACCGCGTCGGCGCAAACGCCATGACGTGCTCCGGTCCTGCATGACGCAGGTACTTGCCGCGATAGCGCCCTAGGAAGACCCCGTCCTTCCCCGACAATTTGTGCCGACGCACATCCTTCGGGGTCGCCCAGCGGGCAGACCCGTAGGTCGTTACGAACTTTGCATCCTGGCTGCGGATGACCGAACCGATCACGGCAACGAGGATTCCAAACAGGCCGCCGCTTGCCGCAATCAATCCCGCCTTCGCAAAGAGCTCCGGCGCATAGGCTTCATAGGCGTACCACCACTGGAAGAGCCGCCAGGGCATATACACCGGCTGCTCGCCAATACTGAACCAGGGCGCGCCAAGCGCCCCCTGGTAAGCTAAAGCTTCCGCCACCCACTGCGTGGCGTACCAGTTCGTCATTACAATGATGATCAGCACAATGCCGACCTGCCCAATCAAGATTTTTCCGGGATTCATAAGCGTAGACTCCAGCTTCTAAAACGAAGTCGTATCATCCACTAACCTCATCGGGCCTGCCTAGTTGGACGCTATGCAGAAATATGCAGAGGCACGCAGACCTGACCATCGGCGCGGGCAATACCCCGCCGGCTACTTACTCGACAAGGCGCGGATCACTTTGGCGATCGTCTCAAGCGTCGCCAGGGAAGTTGTCCGGTCAATCAGGACGTGACACCTGCGCCGGGCCCGCTGGATCGCAGTGTCCTCAACCTCTGTATCCGCGTAGCCCTCAAACAAAGCATCGACCGGCAGCGAGAAAAACCGGGCAAACTCGAACAGCATGCCTGCAGATATGCGGTTGGTTCCGCTTTCATACTTATGAAGCTGCTGGTGACTGATCCCTATCGCCTCCGCAAGAGCGGAGAGCGTCAGTCCGGCATCCGTGCGCAGCCGACGGATGTTCGTCCCAACAATGAGATCAGCTCCCACCGCTTTCCGTCCAGAGCGTTTCCTCGCAGGCTTCTTCATCGCTACCCCGCACCAAATATTTGATTCCAGCATAATCGATGTCCCCTGTGCGACAATCGACAAACGGCTCACCCCCGGATCACCACTATGACAGTAACGGCTTCAAAATCCCGAAAGCGGACTTTTGGCGTGCCGCGCCTCGGTAGGCAGATACTCGTCATTTCCGGACGCCGAATCCCTCGCTCACAACCAACACGCCGGGTCTGGATCTAACTGGATGAAGGTCGGGGGTCTCAGCATCGCCAAAGGAACATGAATTTACGTCTATCCCGCGGGCTGCCAAGCACGGCAAGCATAGCGTCAGCCCGATTTCTTCAACCTCCGTGCCTGCGCGGAAGGTGTTTTGGGGTCAATCGAAATGTTTATTTGGCGATACAGCAAGCCGTGCTCCTCGTGGTCACGTGGCGCAATCGCTAAGTCCGTGGGCGACACAACAATGGCATAGCGAACGGCAGTCAATTCCGGACCAGCCAACGCGCTCCGCCTGTACAGCTTCATCTGCTCTCGAGCTTCCGCGAACTTGGAGTCCGCGCTGGCGTCGTTACCAACTTTCCACTCTGTGAGCACAAGGCCATCGAGACCACGTGATCCAAAGTCATCGCGCATATCTGCAAAAACTAGGTCAGTGCGAGCACCTGTTGAATTGACCTTAAATGCGAAGATGCCGTGTTGAAGCAAGTGAACAGCACCAAGCTGCTCGCAAGCAGTTTCGCCCTGCCCATTTAGCGCTGCTTTCCATTGCTCCCGCACCGTTGCATCTACGGCGAGCACGCGTTGCAGATGCAAAAAGGCTCGTTCAGCGCGCGAACGTATATGCTCTTGCTGGTCGGATAGTAGATAGTCGAGTTCGACTTTAAGACTGAGCAGCATAACAACGGCTGACCTGCCTTTGGTCCAATCCTCCGCACCATCGAACACGCCGACGTGCTTCTCCATCATGAATTCGGTTATGCGAGATTTGGCGGCCGCAGGTAATGTAGAGTCATAGTCACAAACCAACTGCTTGATCAGCGCCAGCGTGTTCTTGCAGGCAATTCCAATTTCCCGATAGGATTTGTAGCTCTCCTGACCAGGCAGCCTTGAATAAAAATCTGCTGCACGCCCCGTTCCGTCAATTCGAGCGGAGATCGCGCGCCATTGCTCTAGGTAGGACATTGACCAGCCTGCTAGTTGGTAAGCTTGATATTGATTCTTGTATCGCCGCTCCAGCCTAGATGGTTGTCACCTACTTACAAAGTGGGTCACCTGGACGCCTCCGCATTTTAATCACCTTCGACGCTCAAGCGACGAAATCAAGGCCGCGCAAGCGCGCGATGTTCGTGAACTCTGTCAGTTCTTGCGTGTGGCTGCAACGGGCCAATCCCGGTCGATGAGGTTGTCAGTTCCCTTGGCTGCATTTACGCACGTTACTGCCGTAACGCTTTGGGAGCTAAGCGGACTGCTTCGACATGGATCAAACGTTGAACCGATAGTCCCAATGAGGATCGAGGAAGCGCTTGCGGATCAACGCTCCAATCCCCGCTCAATTCCAATCGTCCAACTGACACCGGCAGCTGTCCGTCTGAACGCCATATCCCTCCCCCGGTGACGCTCCATCTCAGGCCGCCATGGAACCAGCGCAAATTCCTTCGAATTCCCGACAACCGCAAACCGCCCCTGCCCCAGGTCCATCGCCTTCTCGAACCGGCCGTCAAACCTATCTCCCGGTACCAGTTCCACAGCGTTGCGCCCGGTTGATGAAGCCAGAAGGCCAGATGCCCTCCGCAGCTCCATTGCACGGAGCCGATTG
>PHEH01000001.1 GCA_002841155.1 Alphaproteobacteria bacterium HGW-Alphaproteobacteria-18 | reverse complement strand
CTGATCAACCCGATCGCCATGGACAAGGGCCTGCGCTTCGCCATCCGCGAAGGCGGCCGCACCGTCGGCGCCGGCGTCGTGTCCGAAATCAAGAAGTAAGCTTCTCGCTCCGGCGAAAAGTGAAGCGGGCGGCAGGCAACTGCCGCCCGTTTTCTTTTGGGCTTATTGACGGTCGACGATCGCGGCGCCCTTGGGGCCGCCTTCTTCGATATCGACGCCAAAGGTTTCGAGGAAGCGGCAGACCATCATGTAGTAACCGATCAGCAGGACGAGTTCCTCCAGCCCCGCCAGGCCGAAATGGGCTTTTGCTGCCTCAACCTGCGCGTCTGAGGGATGGGGATGGGCAACGAGGTGATCGGTAAAGCTGAGCGCGATCCGTTGTTCCTCGGTCAGCCCCTTGGCGGTGGGGCCTTCCTTTACCGCCTCGATGAGTTCAGGTGTCATGCCCACGGCAAGGCCAATGGCCTCGTGCTGGGTGGTCTCATAGCGCGCGGCGGAGAGGTACCCGACTCGGAGAACGACGCATTCACGCGTCACCGGGTCCATCTTGCCCTGGATGAGGAAGGCCGTGCCCATGGACACGAAAGGTTTAAGCATATGCGGTGCATGCGCCAGCATCTTGAAAACGTTCAGCGGGGCGAGATTGCTGAGCACTTTATCACCGCCGGGAGCGAACATGCTGAGGTCTTCCGGATAGGGCAGGCGAGGCATGGCGTGAAATCTCCCTTGTGACTTTATCAGGCACAGGCTTGCAGCAATCCCAGAGTTGGGGCAAATGCCTTCCAGCCTTAGGGGTATAGCTCAGTTGGTAGAGCGGCGGTCTCCAAAACCGCAGGCCGTGGGTTCGAGTCCCTCTGCCCCTGCCAGGCCTAATTCCAGACATTTCAAGAGGGTGGCCTGGTGCGTTTCCGCGCTGGCGCCCCCTTGTCATTGGTGGCGCAGCGGCAGACAGCTTGAAGGAAGCAAACTGCGGAGTTTCCCATGAGCCCTGAGACGCAACCCTGGTGGCGCGGCGCGCTGATCTACCAGATCTATCCGCGCTCTTATCAGGACACCAACGGCGACGGCGTGGGCGACCTGCCGGGGATCACCCGCCGGCTTGATCACATCGCCGCGCTCGGTGTCTCAGCCATCTGGATCTCGCCCTTCTTTCGCTCGCCGATGAAGGACTTTGGCTATGACGTCTCCGACTATTGCGACGTTGATCCGGTTTTCGGCACGCTCGCGGATTTCGACGCGCTTGTGGCGCGGGCGCGTAGCCTTGGCCTGAAGGTCATCATCGATCAGGTCTATGCGCACACGTCTGATGAACATGCCTGGTTTGCTGAAAGCCGCGCATCGCGGAAAAATCCGAAAGCAGACTGGTTTGTGTGGCGGGATGCCAGGCCGGACGGCACGCCGCCCAACAACTGGCAGTCGGTCTTCGGCGGCCCGGCCTGGACCTGGGATGCGAGGCGCGGCCAGTATTTCATGCACAATTTCCTTGGCAGCCAGCCTCAGCTCAACGTCCATAATCCCGAGGTTCAGGACGCGCTTCTGGCCGTTGCCAAGTTCTGGCTGGACCGGGGCGTGGATGGCTTCCGCCTCGACGCAATCAACTTCGCGATGTTCGATCCGGAGTTCCGGGACAATCCGCCCTGGCCAGCCGAGGGACGGACGATCACGCGGCCGTTTGACCTCCAGCATCACATCCACAACCAGTCCCACCCCGACATTCCGAAATTCATGGAGCGAGTAAGGGCGCTGGCGGATACGTATGGCGACATCTACACGGTGGCCGAAGTGCCGGGACCTGATCCAATCCCGGAAATGCGCGCCTTCACCTCTGAAGGCCGGCTCAGCTCAGCCTACAGCTTCGACTTCCTCTATGCGCAATCGCTCTCCCCGCGCCGGGTGAAGGCCTCACAGATGAATTGGGCAGGCCCCGTCAGCGAAGGTTGGGCGGCGTGGGCCTTCTCCAATCACGACGCGCCCCGCTGCGTCAGCCGCTGGTGCCCGCCAGGGGGCGATCTTGAGGCCTATGCAAAGCTGACAAATGCGCTGCTGCTCTGTCTGCGCGGCAATCCAATCCTTTATCAGGGGGAGGAACTCGGTCTCACACAGGCGGAGATCGCTTTCGAAGACCTGCAAGACCCCGAAGCCATCGCCAACTGGCCGCTGACCCTTGGCCGCGACGGCGCACGCACGCCCATGCCCTGGATCAATGACAACGGCTATGCGGGCTTCTCTGAGGTGAAACCCTGGTTGCCGGTTGGCGAAGGTCATGCGTTGCAGGCAGCTGCGGCGCAGTATGGACAGCCCTTTTCAGTGCTGGAGTTCACGCGGCTCGTGATTTCCCTTCGCGCCAGTTCAAATACGCTCCGGCTCGGAGATGTGAGTTTTCCCGAAACGCAAGGAAACCTGCTCGCGCTCGCGCGTTACTGGGGGGGTGAGCGTATTCTGTGCCTATTCAATCTGGGCGGGGCGCCTGTGACGGTAGACGCTGCCCTGACGAGGCAGGCAAAGACATTGCTTTCATCAAATGGGCGTATGGAAGTGCCTGAGAGCTTGCCGGCATTCGGTGTCTGGATCGGGACCGTAAACGAGACTCACCAATGACTAACGTTGTCATTTTTGCCCGAAGCCGCATATAAGGCCTGAAATCGCTTCGGCATTGTCCGAAGCATACCCTCAGAAAGGAAGTGCCCCCGGTGGCCAAGTTCGTTCCTGTTGAAGCCTTCGACATCATCATCTTTGGCGGCACGGGCGATCTGTCCCGCCGAAAGCTGCTGCCTGCGCTCTATCACCGCTGGGTCGATGGCCAGATCCCGGAAAATTCGAGCATCGTCGGCACGGCGCGCTCCGATATGGACACGCCGGCCTATCGGCAACTCGCCCGGGAGGCCTGTGAGAAAGCGTCTGGCAAATCCTGGGACGCAAACGCCTGGGAGAAGTTCCAGCAGATCCTCCACTATGTTCCCATTGATGCCACCGATCCCGATGGGAATTGGGAAGGTCTCAAGAAGAGGCTCAAGGCGGAGGATGGCCGTCCCCTGATCTTCTATCTGGCAACGTCACCTCACCTGTATGTCGATATTTCCCGCGCGCTCGGTAAGGCCGGGTTGGTGGACAGTATGTGCCGGGTCGTGCTGGAAAAACCCATCGGGACAGACCTTGCCTCTGCTCAGGCGATCAATGATGGCGTGGGCGAAGTCTTCACCGAGCGGCAGGTGTTCCGGATCGATCACTATCTCGGCAAGGAAACCGTGCAGAACCTGATGGTCCTGCGCTTTGCCAATATTCTGTTCGAGCCGCTCTGGTCGCAGAATTATATTGATCACGTCCAGATCACCGTCGCTGAGGATCTCGGCCTGGAAGGGCGGGCGGACTATTATGATCGCTCCGGCGCGCTGCGCGACATGGTTCAGAACCACTTGCTGCAATTGCTGTGTCTGACCGCGATGGAGCCGCCCAATGATATGGATGATGACGACATCCGCACCGAGAAGATCAAGGTTCTGAAGGCGCTGAAATCAGTTGCCGCGCCAGATGCCAAGCGCCTCACCGTGCGCGGTCAGTACGCTGCCGGCATGCATGCCGGAAAGCCGGTGAAAGGCTATGTTGAGGAACTCTCCGAAACCAAGGGCAGCAAGACCGAGACCTTCGTGGCCATCAAGGCCGAGATCAATAACTGGCGCTGGACAGGGGTGCCGTTCTATCTGCGCACAGGCAAGCGCATGTCGTCGCGCCATTCAGATATCGTGATCCAGTTCAAGGAAGCCCCGCACAATCTGTTCGGCGAACAATCGGGCAATGTGAACAAGCTCGTGATCCGTCTGCAGCCGGATGAAGCCGTTCGCCTCTATGTGCAGATCAAGGAGCCGGGACCAGGTGGCCTGCGCGTCAAATCCCTGCCGCTGAACCTCTCCTATGCGGAAAGTTTCACGCTGCGCTATCCAGACGCCTATGAACGCCTGCTGATGGATGTTGTGCGCGGTAACCTTTCGCTCTTCATGCGCCGCGATGAGGTCGAGGCGGCCTGGCGCTGGGTTGATGGCCTGATCGAGGCATGGGACACAAGTGGGTATCAACCCGAGGCCTACCCGGCGGGCTCTGATGGCCCGATGTCGGCAGCGATGCTGATGGACCGTGACAACCGTAGTTGGTGGAAAGAAAGCTGAAGCAATGGAATCTCGACTGATCGTTCTCGATGACCGTGAGGCAGCCTCCGCCCTTGCCGCAGAACTTGCATCCCTTCATATTTCCCGTGCGCTTGCGAAATACGGGCATGCCAGTTTCATGGTCTCGGGCGGGACATCGCCCGCCCGAATGCTCAGTCTGCTGTCGCAGGAAGCGATCGACTGGAGCAGTGTCACGGTCGGGCTTGTGGACGAGCGCTGGGTGGCGCCAGATCATCCGGGCTCAAACGAAAAGGGTGTTCGGGACAAGCTTTTGAAGGGGCCGGCTGCGGCCGCGCAGTTTATTCCCATGAAGACCGATGCGGCAGATCCTGCCAGCGCGGTTGCGGACCGGGCCGCCGCCTACGCCCCGCACCTGGCACCGATTTCCTGTGTTCTTCTCGGCATTGGTCCTGACGCGCATACTGCAAGCTGGTATCCAGGATCCATTGGACTTGAGCAGGCCCTGTATCCCAAAGATGGCGCTGTGATTTCGGCTGTTGATGCCGGCAACACACCTGTCTCTGGCGAGTTTCACCAGCGCATGACTTTGACCGCCCAGCCCATCTGCAATGCCGCCTCCGCCATTCTCTTGATGTTTGGCGAAGACAAGCGTTCCGCCCTCGAACAATCACTCAAGGGCGACGAGAAACAGTTTCCGGTGCGCCGGGCCATCGAGGGGCTGGGCAACCGCCTCTCCATCATCTGGGCGCCGTAAGCCATGAATCTGATTCATCCGGTCATCGAAGACGTCACGCGCCGCATTGAGGCGCGCTCGAAAGAGCCGCGCGCCGCCTATCTTGAAATGATCCGCGCACGCAGGCCGAAAACCTATGCCCGCACGCGGCTGCATGAAGGCAATATTGCGCACGCTTCTGCCGGTTGTGCGATCATCGAGAAATCCCAGATCCTCGGCGCGGGCTGGCCGGTCATCGGCATCATCACCTCCTATAACGACATGCTCTCGGCCCATGCGCCCTTCGAAAGCTATCCGCAGATCATCCGCGAGGCGGCGCGCGAGGTGAACGCGGTGGCGCAGGTGGCGGGCGGCGTGCCGGCCATGTGCGACGGCGTCACGCAAGGGCAGGAGGGGATGGAGCTCTCGCTGTTTTCGCGGGACATCATCGCCATGGCTTCGGCCATTGGCCTGTCGCACGACTCGTTTGATGCGGCGCTGCATCTGGGCGTGTGCGACAAGATCGTACCGGGCCTCGTGATCGCCGCCCTGCGCTTTGGCTGGCTTCCCTCGATCTTCGTTCCTGCCGGGCCGATGCCCTCGGGGCTTCCCAATCCCGAAAAAGTCCGTATCCGGCAACTATTCGCCGAAGGCAAGGTAGACCGTAGCGCTCTGCTGAAAGCTGAAGCAGAAAGCTACCACTCGCCGGGCACCTGCACATTCTATGGCACGGCAAACTCCAACCAGATGATGATGGAGGTGATGGGCCTGCATCTTCCCGGCGCGGCCTTCACAAATCCGGGCACGCCCTTGCGGGCCGCGCTCACCCGCGCCGCCACCCAGCGCGCCGCCGCGATCACCGCGCAGGGGCATGACTATCGGCCCGTGGGCGAAATGATCGACGCCCGCTCCATCGTCAACGCGATCGTTGGCTTGATGGCAACGGGCGGATCAACCAACCATGCCTTGCATATCCCCGCCATGGCGGCCGCAGCGGGCCTTGAGGTCACGCTCGAAGATTTCGCCGACATTTCGCACGTTACGCCGCTGCTCGCCCGGATCTATCCCAATGGCGGGGCGGACGTGAACCACTTCCATGCGGCAGGCGGTATGGGGTTTCTGGTCCGGGAACTTCTGAGCGCCGGGCTGATGCAGGGCGATGCGCGGGCCGTTTCCGGCACAATTGCGGGCTACAGTCAGGAGCCATTCCTGAAAGATGGCGCGGTTGCGTGGCGGCCCGCGCCCGAAATCAGCGGCGATCTCGACGTCCTGCGCCCGGCGAGCGATCCGTTCTCGGCTGATGGCGGCTTGCGGCTGATGGATGGCCCGCTCGGACGGGGTGTTTCCAAGGTGTCGGCCGTCAAGCCGGAAAACCGGATCGTCGAGGCGCCCGCCATTGTTTTCGACACGCAGGAGGCTTTACGCGAAGCTTTCGATGCGGGCCGTCTCGACCGGGATTTTGTTGCGGTCGTGCGCTTTCAGGGGCCCGCTGCCAACGGCATGCCGGAATTGCATGGGCTTTCCCCGGTCCTTGGCGTGCTTCAGGATCGCGGCCATAAAGTCGCGTTGGTCACCGATGGGCGCATGTCCGGCGCCAGCGGCAAGATCACGGCGGCTATCCATGTCGCGCCCGAAGCGGCGCGCGGCGGCCCCATCGCGCGGGTGCAGGATGGCGACATCATCCGTGTGGACGGGGAGGCGGGCCGTCTTGAACTGAAGGTGGACCCTGCCGAATTTGCAGCGCGGGCGCCCGCAGAGTTCCGGCCCAACAGACCCGCAATGGGGCTCGGCCGGGAAATGTTTGACCTCTTCCGCCAATTCGCCAGCACAGCCGATTGCGGTGCCAGCCCGTTCCGCTTCCTCGACCGGGAGAACTGAGGGATGGAAGGGCCCGTCCTTGTCGGCGATGTCGGCGGAACGAATGTGCGTTTCGCCCTGGCGGCGCGCCGGGATGGCGTGCTGACAATCTCGGATTTTCAGAAATATCCGGGCGATGCGTATGATTCGTTCGACGATGTCCTGCGATCCTATCTGGATCAGACGGGCGCGCGCCCAAGGGCAGCCTGTTTCGCGCTCGCCGGCCCCATAAAGAATCAGGAAGTCACCCTGACCAATCGCAAATGGCATGTCTCTTCGGCGGCTGTGAAAGCGCAATTCGGCTTCGAGGACGTGCGCCTCATCAATGATTTCCACGCGATGGCCCGTTCCGTGCCAGAATATGCCGTCTCATCTTTTGATGTAATCTTCCCGGGTACACCAGAGGCGGGAGCGCCTGTCCTGGTGACGGGCCCCGGCACAGGCTTTGGTGTGGCGACGCTGTTTTCCGGGCCAGACGGGCAATGGCAGGTGTTATCGGGGGAGGGCGGGCATATGGCCTACGCGCCCCGCACGGCGGTTGAATTTGAACTGACGCGGCTGCTGGCGCGCGACTATGGCTATGTGTCGAACGAACTCGTGGCTTCCGGTAGCGGACTTGAGGAGGTTCACCGGGCTTTCTGTGAGATATATGGCCGGGAGTGTCTCGATTTGTCCCCGGAAGACATGCGTTTGCGCGCGGATGAGGGCGACGAGATGTTCCGCGCCCTCATTGAAGTGCGGGCGCTGGCTGTAATGGGCGCAGCAGGAGACCTCGTTCTGGCCAATGGTGCGCGAGGTGGGGTGGTGCTTGCGGGCGGCGTGAGTGAGCGTCTCTCTGAGTTCCTGAAAACGCCGGTTGCCAGGCAGAGATTCGTCGCGCGAGGACCAATGAGCGGCTACCTTGAGGACTGTCCGGTATGGCTCATGCGGGATGCCGCTGCGCCTCTGATCGGCGCGGCGGTGTATTTCGAGCAGCTTTCCCGAATCTAGTTGCGAATTGTTCGCAAATACAGGGACTTCCTGCGCACTCCGTGACCGACAGCCGCAGTTGGTGACCCGTGAAATTGCGTTTCAGCAGGATATACTGCGAGGCGCTGCGATTACAGATGAGCGTCAGTTGCGCCGGGCGGGAAACCGTCCTAATCGGGCGGCAACGCAATGGGAGCAAATGCGCTATGACGGAAGTTGAACGGCTTGCCCTCGACTATCTGCCAGTCATCATTTTCCTGGTGATTGGTGCGGTCATTTCATGTCTCTTCGTCTTCGGATCTGTGATCCTGGCGCCATCTCGGCCGGACCCTGAGAAGAATTCGGCTTATGAGTGCGGTTTCCCCGCCTTTGATGATGCGCGCATGAAGTTCGATGTGCGATTCTATCTCGTCGCCATCCTGTTCATCATCTTTGACCTTGAAGTCGCCTTCCTGTTCCCTTGGGCGGTCAGTCTTGGTGAAATCGGTGTTCTGGGCTTCTGGTCCATGATCGGCTTCCTGGGCGTTCTGACAGTCGGATTCATCTATGAGTGGCGCCGCGGCGCGCTGGAGTGGGAATAATGGCTGACAATTCCTACAAGCCCTATGCGCTGGGCGGCGCCCGGGCAGGGGTCGAGGGCGGGTTTAATCCCAGCAATGACGACCCGTTCTATTCCGGCCTCTCCGATCAGCTGGCTGACAAAGGCTATTTCACGGCCGCTGCGGACGATCTGATCAGCTGGGCCCGCACCGGCTCGCTGATGTGGATGACGTTCGGTCTGGCCTGTTGCGCCGTTGAGATGATGCACGCGGGTAACCCGCGCTACGATCTTGAGCGCTTCGGCATGGCCCCGCGCGGGTCGCCGCGCCAGTCGGATGTCATGATTGTCGCCGGCACGCTCACCAACAAGATGGCGCCTGCGCTCCGCAAGGTCTATGATCAGATGCCGGAGCCGCGCTACGTGATCTCGATGGGTAGCTGTGCCAATGGCGGGGGTTACTACCACTACAGCTACAGCGTCGTTCGCGGCTGCGACCGGATCGTTCCTGTGGATATCTACATTCCGGGCTGCCCGCCCACCGCTGAGGCTCTCGTCTACGGCTTTCTCCAGCTGCAGAAGAAGATCCGCCGCGAAGGCTCAATCGAGCGCTGATGGTGACGATGATGGATACTCAGGCGCTTACCGATCTTGCTGCCCATATCGAAGGGCGCATGCCCGATGCCGTGCGCAGCTGGCAGATCCATGTCGGCGAACTCACGCTGCTCGCCGAACGGGACCATATCGTGCCGCTGCTGCGCTTCCTTCGCGATGATCAGCAGTGCAACTTTGAAAGCTTCGTCGATCTGTGCGGTGTAGATTATCCGGAGCGCTCCGAGCGCTTTGAGGTCGTCTACCACCTCCTGTCGATGCGCATGAACCACCGCATCCGCGTGCGCATCCGCACCGATGAGGAAACGGCTGTCCCGAGCTGCGTGCCACTCTGGCCGGCCGCCAACTGGTTTGAGCGCGAAGCGTTCGATATGTACGGCATCCAGTTCGCAGACCACCCGGACCTTCGCCGCATCCTCACCGATTACGGCTTTGAGGGCTGGCCGCTTCGCAAAGATTTCCCCCTGACCGGGCATTACGAGGTCCGCTATGACGACCTCGAAAAACGCGTGATCTACGAGCCCGTGAAGCTCGCCCAGGAATACCGCAATTTCGATTTCCTCTCGCCCTGGGAAGGCATGACGACGGTCATTCCCGGCGACGAGAAAGCGAAGGAAGGCTGATCAGATGGCCGACACCGCACACATCGCAGACATGGACGACCGCAAGTTCACGCTGAACTTCGGGCCCCAGCACCCTGCCGCCCACGGCGTGCTCCGCATGATCCTTGATCTCGACGGCGAGATCGTGACCCGCGTGGACAGCCATATCGGTCTTCTGCATCGCGGCACGGAAAAGCTGCTGGAATACAAGACCTACCTGCAAGGCATGCCCTATTTCGACCGGCTTGATTACTGCTCGCCGATGAACCAGGAGCATGCTTGGTGCCTCGCCATCGAGAAACTGCTCGGTGTCGAAGTGCCCCGCCGCGCCAGCCTCATCCGTGTGATGTATTCGGAAATCGGCCGGATCATGTCGCACCTTCTCAACGTCGGCACAGGCGTCATGGATGTCGGGGCCCTGACGCCGATCACCTGGTGCTTCGAGGAGCGCGAGAAGCTCTGCGTGTTTTACGAACGCGCCTCGGGTAGCCGCATGCACGCCGCCTATTTCCGGCCCGGCGGTGTCCACCAGGATCTCCCGCAGCGCCTGATCGACGATATCGCCACCTGGTGTGACCAGTTCCCCGGCAAACTCGACCAGATCGAAGGCCTCGTCACAGAGAACCGCATTTTCAAGCAGCGCAATGTCGATATCGGCGTTGTCGACCAGCGCACGATCCTTGACTGGGGCTTCAGCGGCGTCATGGTGCGCGGCTCTGGCCTCGCTTGGGATCTGCGCCGCTCACAGCCTTACGAGTGCTACAGCGAACTCGACTTCAAGGTCCCCGTCGGCCGCCATGGCGACAATTACGATCGCTATGTCTGCCGCATGGACGAGATGCGCGAGTCCGTGAAGATCATCCTGCAGTGCATCGACCTGATGGCGAAAGACGGCCCTGGACCTGTCCTGCTGGCGGGCTCGAAGCTGTCTCCGCCCCGCCGCGCAGACATGAAGAACTCGATGGAAGCCCTGATCCATCACTTCAAGCTGTACACGGAAGGCTTCCACGTTCCGGAAGGCGAATGCTACGCCGCCATTGAGGCGCCCAAGGGTGAGTTCGGTGTCTATCTCGTCGCTGATGGTACAAACCGTCCCTACCGCGCCAAGATCCGCGCGCCTGGCTATCCCCACCTCCAGGCGATGGACCATCTCTGCAAGGGCCTCCAGCTGGCCGACGTTTCGGCGGTGCTCGGAACACTCGACATCGTGTTCGGGGAGATCGACCGGTGAGTGCCTCCTTCGATCTCATCCAGCGCCAGCTCGACGCGTATAATGCGCAGGACATCGTCGCCTTCCTCGCTTGCTACGCAGACGACGCAGAACTGGCGACCCTGAATGGCGGCGTGAACCAGAAGGGTCTGGACGCCATCCGCAAGCGCCATGAAGACCTGTTCGCGCAGTTTCCGCAGAACCGGGCGAAGCTGGTCAACCGGATTGATCTCGGCACTACCGTGATCGACCACGAAGCCGTGGAGCGCTCACCGGGTGGCGAAACATTTGAAGTCGCTGCCATCTACACGATCCGCGGTGGCAAGATCGCCCGCGTCGATTTTGCGAGGGCAGGGGCGGCCTGATGGGCGTTTTTCCGGAACAGCGTGTATCGGTCATCACCGTCGGGGTCCGCGACCTCGCTGGGATGATCCGTTTTTACACGGATGTTCTGGGCTTTGAAGATCGCGGCGTCAAAGGCGAGGTGGCCTTCTTCAATGCCGGTGGCATGGTGATCGGTCTCTGGGACGAGACAAAGCTCGCGGCAGACGCTGGCGTTGCAGATGATCGCAAGGGCGCCTTCAAGGGCTTCGCACTGGCGTTCAATGCGCGGTCCACGGATGAAGTGGACGAGATTTTCAGCAGGCTGGGGCGCGCGGGCGCGCAGATTTCCAAGCCGCCACACAAGACATACTGGGGCGGATACTCCGGCTATTTCACAGACCCTGAGGGGAATGCCTGGGAAGTGGCCCATAATCCGTTCTGGCCAATTGACGAAGCGGGCCGCGTCGCCGTCCCGCTTGCGAAGGAGCAGTAAATGGCATTGCGCCGGTTTGATCTCGAGGCGGGGGGCGACAGCTTCTCGTTCAAGCCTGAGACGGAAGAGAAGGTTGCGTTCTGGCGGGCGAAATACCCGGCCGATAAGCAGCGCTCGGCTGTCATCCCGATGCTCTGGCTCGCCCAGAAAGACAATAATGGCTGGCTGTCTGAGCCCGCCATGCGCGAAGTCGCTGACCGTCTGGAGATGCCTTACATTCGTGTCTACGAAGTGGCGACCTTCTACACGATGTTCCGCCTGCAACCGGTCGGGAAGTTCCACATCCAGCTTTGTGGCACGACGCCCTGCCAGCTGCGTGGCGCAGAAGGCCTGAAAGAAGTCTGCACACGCGAAATTGGCAAGCAGATGTATGTGAC
The DNA here is from genome assembly GCA_002841155.1 of Alphaproteobacteria bacterium HGW-Alphaproteobacteria-18. Lineage (GTDB taxonomy): Bacteria > Pseudomonadota > Alphaproteobacteria > Caulobacterales > Hyphomonadaceae > Hyphomonas. The sequence continues at coordinate 459,260 of PHEH01000001.1, read as the reverse complement.
CGATGACAAGCGCCTCTCCTGGGAAGAGGTCGAGTGCCTGGGCGCGTGCGTAAATGCGCCGATGGTACAGATCAATGATGATTATTATGAGGATCTGACGCCGGAGACGCTCTCACAGATCATCGGCCGGCTGAGGAATGGCGTGGAGCTAACCCCGGGTCCACAGATTGACCGCGTCAACAGCGCCCCGGAAGGCGGCAACATCACCTTGACCGAGCCTGCGCTGTTTGACGGTAGCCGCAATTCCGTCAGTGTCCTGCCAAACCTTCCCGAACCACCGCCTGCGCCGGAACCCCCGCCTGAGCCGGAGCCGACGCCAGAAGCAACCGGCCAGCCAGACAAGTCTGCGCCGACCAATACTGACCGCGAAGAGCCCTCCAGCAAGGATATCAAGGAATAGGCCATGTTGCAGGACAAGGACCGCATTTTCACAAACCTTTACGGGCTTCACTCGCCGGATCTTGACGCTGCCAAGAAGCGCGGCGCCTGGCATCTGACGCGCGAAATGCTGGAGCAGGGGCCAGACTGGATCTGCAACCAGATCAAGGCATCCGGCCTTCGCGGACGGGGCGGCGCTGGCTTCCCGACGGGCCTGAAATGGACGTTTATGCCTAAGGAAGTGCGGGACCGTCCGCACTATCTCGTCGTCAATGCCGATGAGTCCGAGCCGGGCACCTGCAAGGACCGCGAAATCCTCCGCCACGATCCTCATCTGCTGATCGAGGGCTGCATGGTGGCAAGCCGCGCGATGCGCGCGCATGTCTGCTATGTGTATATTCGCGGCGAATACATCAATGAGCGCCACGCGCTCGAAAAGGCCGTCAAGGAAGCCTATGAGGCAAAGCTGATCGGCAAGGACAATGTGAACGGCTGGGATTTCGATCTCTATGTTCACCACGGCGCCGGCGCTTACATCTGCGGCGAAGAAACCGCGCTCCTCGAAAGCCTTGAAGGCAAAAAGGGCCAGCCGCGCCTGAAGCCACCCTTCCCGGCGAATGCCGGTCTCTATGGCTGCCCGACGACTGTGAACAATGTCGAGTCGATTGCCGTTGCGCCCACCATCCTGCGCCGAGGCGCCCAATGGTTTGCCGGCTTCGGCCGCCCGAATAATGCGGGCACCAAGCTGTTCTGCATTTCCGGCCATGTAAACAAGCCGTGCAATGTCGAAGAGGAAATGTCGATCACCTTCCGTGATCTGATCGAAACCCATTGCGGCGGCATTCGCGGCGGCTGGGAAAATCTCAAGGCTGTGATCCCCGGCGGATCATCGGTTCCGATGGTGCCGGCCGAACAGATCATGGACGCATATATGGATTTCGACACGCTCCGTGATCTGAAATCCGGCCTCGGCACGGCAGCTGTGATCGTCATGGACAAGCAGACAGACCTGATCCGAGCCATCGCCCGCCTCGCTTACTTCTACAAGCATGAGAGCTGTGGTCAGTGCACGCCCTGCCGGGAAGGCACCGGCTGGATGTGGCGCGTGCTGGAGCGCATGGTGCGCGGCGAGGCCGAGCATGACGAGATCGATACGCTGCTGGACGTCACCAAACAGGTCGAAGGGCACACGATCTGCGCCCTTGGCGACGCCGCTGCCTGGCCGATCCAGGGCCTCATCCGCCACTTCCGCCATGAAATCGAAGACCGCATCACCCAATACCGTCTGCCGCGCGCGATGGTGCAGGGCGCTGTAGTCACGGCAGCAGAATAGGAAGAGCCGCAAAGTGAGTCTCACCCGCGCCATCCTGATCGTGTCCTGGTGCCTCTCGCTGGCCACCATTCACGCGGTCGTGGCCTTCATTCTGGGCTATCTGATGCCCCGGAATGGCGGGATTGAGGAGCATCAGCGCGTTTTTGTGATGATCGTTGCCGGCGCGTCTGCGCTCAGCGCGGTTCTGGCCCTGCTGGCCATTGTCTATGTAAAGGCTCTCTGGGGCGTGATGGCCCTTTCCGTCGTCAGCGCCGGGCTGTTTCTTTACGGCATGATTGAATATGCCGTGCCCTTCAATCTGCTGGTCGTTGGTATACTGATTGGCCAGTTCCTGTTTTCCCGCTTCGCCATTGGCCTCAACGCCATCGACAATCCCGGCAAGCCCCGCATCAATCCTTCCGAAGAGTTCTGAAGTCCCATGTCCGACACTTTCAAGCTGAACATCGACGGCCAGGAAATCGAAGTGCCCAAGCACTACACGCTGATGCAGGCGTGTGAGGAAGCGGGCGCCGAGATCCCGCGCTTCTGCTATCACGAGCGCCTGTCTGTGGCGGGCAATTGCCGCATGTGCCTCGTGGAGTGGCAGGGCGCGCCCAAGCCGATTGCATCCTGCGCGCAGATCGTCGGTGACATGCGGCCCAACCAGGATGGCTCAGCGCCTATCGTGCGCACCGCAGGCCCCTATGTTGAGAAGGCCCGCAATGGTGTGATGGAGTTCCTCCTGATCAACCACCCGCTCGATTGCCCGATCTGCGATCAGGGCGGCGAATGCGATCTTCAGGACCAGGCCGTTGCCTATGGCCGCTCAAGTTCGCGGTTTGAAGAGAACAAGCGCGCCGTCGAAGACAAGTACATGGGGCCGCTCGTCAAGACGATCATGACGCGCTGCATCCAGTGTACGCGCTGCGTCCGCTTTGCTGCGGAAGTGGCTGGGGTCGAAGAGATGGGCATGATCAGCCGCGGCGAAAATGCCGAGATCACAACCTATCTGGAAAAGGCCCTGACCTCTGAGCTCTCCGGCAATGTGATCGATCTCTGCCCCGTCGGCGCGCTGACCTCGAAACCCTACGCCTTCAACGCCCGCCCCTGGGAGCTGCGCAAGACCTCCTCCATCGACGTGATGGACGCCATGGGCGCGGCGATCCGCATTGACGCCAAGGGGGACGCGGTCATGCGCATCCTGCCGGAGCTGAATGAAGAGGTGAACGAGGAGTGGCTGTCAGACAAGTCGCGCTTCGTCTGGGATGGCCTGGGCCGCCAGCGCCTTGATCGGCCCTACATCCGCGAAAATGGCAAACTCCGCGCCGCGACATGGGGTGAAGCCTTTGAGGCCGTCAAAGCTGCGCTCGCCGTCAACCCGGACAAGGTCGGCGTTGTGGCCGGCGATCTGATCGAAGTGGAGCAAGCCAAAGCCGCTCTCGATCTCTTCCGCAGCCTCGGCGTCAAGAATACCGACTGCCGCCCCGCTGGCGCTGGCTACGGCACCAGCGGTGTGCGCGAACATTACATCCTCAACCCCACCCTGATGGGCGTTGAGGAGGCTGATGCGCTCCTGCTCATCGGCACCAATCCACGTGTCGAAGCCGCCGTCTGGAACGCCCGCATCCGCAAGGCCTGGCTCTGGGGTGATCTGAAGGTCGGCGTCATCGGCGAGGCCGTTGACCTGACCTATCCCTATGAGCATCTCGGCACGTCTGCGGCAGACCTCGACAAGCTCGCCTCAAGCGACTTCTACAAAATTCTCAAAGACGCCAAGCGGCCGATGATCGTGGTCGGCGAGCGCGCGCTTTGCCGCGAAGACTGTCTCAAACTGTCCCAAACTGTCCTGAAATTGTCTCAGGATGTCGGCGCTGTGGTGGATGGATGGGCAGGTTTTGGCGTCCTGCATACCGCTGCTGGCCGGGTTGGCGCTCTGGATGTCGGCTTCGTTCCGGCCGAAGGCGGCTTGTCGACAGCAGACATTCTCGGCGGCGGCCTTTCCACAGTTGTCCTGCTGGGCGCTGATGAGGTTGACCTGTCAAAGCTCGGAAATGCCAAGGTTATTTATGTCGGATCGCATGGAGACGCAGGCGCAAGCCGCGCGGATATCGTCCTGCCCAGCGCCGCCTACACAGAAATGACGGCGACTTACGTGAACACAGAAGGCCGGGTCCAGATGACCACCCGCGCGACCCAGCCCAAGGGCGAGGCCCGCGAAGGCTGGGCAATTTTTCGTGCACTTTCAGCGGTCTGCGGAAAGCCGCTTCCTTATGACACAGCCGATCAGCTCCGCGCCCTCCTGCGGGGTCAGGAAGGAGAGCACACCGTCTTCTCCGGCCGTGGCTATGCCCCCGGCGCCCGCGGTGTCTCGGCGCTCTCCCAGCCTGTTCCGGACGTTTCAGGTGCTTTCTCAAGCGCGCCTCTGGCGACCCCGGTTGTGGATTTCTACCTCACCAACCCGATTGCACGGGCATCCAAGACAATGGCCGAGTGTTCTGCGCTGGCAAGCCGCCTAGACACTCCGGTAGCGGCAGAGTAGGGCGGCGCCATGAGCAACGCGATCGAGTCTCTTGGCAGCCTCTGGGGCCCGCTGCTGGTGCTGGGCCAGATTGGCCTGTTCACCCTGGTGCTCCTGCTGTCGATTGCATTCCTCCTGCTGTTTGACCGCAAGGTCTGGGCAGGTGTGATGATGCGCAAAGGACCCAACGTTGTTGGCCCGTTTGGTCTGTTTCAGTCCTTTGCGGACTTCGGCAAATTCCTCCTGAAGGAAATCGTCATCCCGGCGGGCGCCAACAAGGCGGTGTTCCTGCTCGCGCCGATCCTGACCTGTACGCTGGCCTTTGTGACCTGGGCGGCCATTCCTGTGGCGCCGGGGACCGAAACCGGGACAAGCTGGGTCATCGCGAACCTGAATGTGGGTGTCCTCTACCTGTTCGCCATTTCCTCGCTCGGCGTCTACGGCATCATCATGGGCGGCTGGGCATCGAACTCGAAATATCCCTTCCTGGGCGCTCTGCGCTCCGCTGCTCAGATGGTCTCTTATGAGGTCTCCATCGGTTTCATCATCGTCACAGTCATCCTGCTGGCCGGTTCCATGAACCTCACCACCATCGTCAACAATCAGGATGGCGGAATCCAGAACTGGCACGTGTTCAGCTTCCAGTATTTCCCGCTGATCGTCGTCATGGTGCCGATGTTCGTGATCTTCTTCATCTCGGCGCTGGCGGAAACGAACCGGCCGCCGTTTGATCTGCCGGAAGCGGAATCCGAACTCGTTGCGGGCTATCAGGTCGAGTATGGCTCGACGCCTTATCTCCTCTTTATGCTCGGAGAATATCTCAACATCGTGCTGATGTGCGCGATGATGACGATCCTGTTCCTGGGCGGCTGGCATGGCCCCATCGCGCTGGGCCCGGAACTGACCGCGAACCTGCCGCCGCTTCTGCTCAGCCTTTCCGGTCTCGCCTGGTTCATGGGCAAGGTGCTCTTCTGCTTCTTCCTGTTCGCTCTGGTGAAGGCCATCGTGCCTCGCTACCGTTATGACCAGCTGATGCGTCTAGGTTGGAAAATCTTTCTGCCGACTTCTCTGGCGGCCGTTATCATCGTGGCAGGCTATGTGACATTCGTGGGAGGTCTCTCATGAGCCTTGCGCAAACTCTCCGTGGTGCGTTGCTCACCGATTTTCTCGGGGCTGCCTGGATTGCTATTCGGGAGATGTTTCGCCGCAAGGCGACCGTAAATTACCCGTTCGAGAAGAACCCGCTTTCACCGCGTTTTCGGGGTGAGCATGTGCTGCGCCGTTATCCCAGCGGCGAAGAGCGCTGCATTGCGTGCAAGCTCTGTGAGGCGATCTGCCCGGCGCAGGCAATTACGATCGAGGCCGAGCCTCGCGAAGACGGCGCCCGCCGGACCACGCGCTATGACATCGACATGGTGAAGTGCATTTATTGCGGCTTCTGTCAGGAAGCCTGCCCGGTGGACGCCATCGTCGAAGGGCCAAACTTCGAGTTTGCAACAGAAACACGCGAAGAGTTGTTCTATGACAAGGAACGCCTCCTCGCGAATGGCGACCGCTGGGAACGGCTGATCGCCAAGAATCTGGAATTGGATGCGCCGTACCGCTAAGGGCGACGCTGGTTAGAAACAGGGCCGGGCCGGTTGGGTTCTGGCATTTATCAGGAAGGGGCGAACTGGCCGTGGCGTTGATCGCTTTCTCATTGATTGCGGCGATTGTCGTGCTGGCAGCGATGTTTGTCATCGCGGCGCGCAATCCCGTGCACTCCGTTCTCTGGCTCATCCTGACGTTTTTCTCTGCGGCGGGGCTCCTCGTCCTGATCGGCGCAGAGTTCCTCGCCATGCTACTCGTCGTGGTCTATGTCGGCGCTGTTGCGGTGCTGTTCCTGTTCGTTGTGATGATGCTCGACGTTGATTTCGTGGAGCTCAAGCAGGGCACGCTTCGGTATTGGCCGTTTGCGCTGTTGGTCGGGGTCATCCTTCTGGCAGAGCTGGTACTGGTGTCCGTTGCTGGCGGCGCCCTCCCAACTGGCAACATGGACGCCTCGCCAGGCGCGCCAACGAATGCTGAAGCTATCGGCCGCGTGATGTACACAGACTACCTGCTGCTGTTCCAGCTGTCGGGTATCGTCCTTCTGATCGCCATGGTCGGTGCCATCGTCCTCACGCTCCGCCATCGTCCTCACATCAAACGTCAGAACATTGCGAAGCAAACCGGCCGCCGGCGCGGGGACGCTGTTGAACTCAAAGACCCGACACCTGGGCAGGGGATCTGACAGATGGAACTCGGACTGTTTCATTATCTCGCCGTTTCGGCCGCGCTGTTCACGATTGGCGTCGTTGGCATCTTCGTGAACCGCAAGAACATCATCGTCATCCTGATGGCGATCGAGCTGATCCTGTTGTCTGTGAACATCAATCTCGTTGCGTTCTCTGTGTTCAGCGGAACCATCGAGGGCCAGATCTTTGCGATGCTGGTGCTGACCGTCGCGGCTGCTGAAGCCGCGGTCGGACTTGCCATCCTGGTCGTCTATTTCCGTAACCGGCGCGACATCTCGGTTGAGAATGTCGACCTCATGAAGGGCTGACAAGGGTATGCTTCCTGATAGCCTTCTTATCTTCATTGTTCTGGCGCCGGGCATCGCCGCCCTGCTGGGCCTGTTCCATAAGGTGATCGGCGACCGCATCTTGATGCTGGCCACCACCGGCACCGTGTTGACTGCGGGCGCGCTGTCGCTGTTCCAGCTGTTTGCCTATGTTGCCGGGCTCGGACATGTCGGCGCGCCTGCGGCGCATGCTGCGGTCGACGCTTATCTGACTGCGGGCGCGGCGCACGGCACACAGGAGCTGAAACAGCACATCATCACGCTGATGCCCTGGATCGAGGTTGGCAGCTTCAAGGCCAACTGGGCGATCCGCGTCGACGCGCTCTCGATCGTCATGATGGCAGTGATCACCGGCGTCTCCGGCCTCGTTCACCTCTATTCCTGGGGCTATATGAGCGAAGAGCCGCACAAGTCGCGCTTCTTTGCCTACCTGTCGCTCTTCACCTTCATGATGCTCATGCTGGTGGTGGCGGACAACTTCATCCAGCTCTTCTTTGGATGGGAAGGGGTCGGTCTGGCCTCCTACCTGCTGATCGGCTTCTGGTACACAAAGAAGGCGCCGAACGACGCGTCGATCAAGGCGTTCGTCACCAACCGTGTGGGCGATTTCGGGCTCGCGCTGGGCATCATGGCTGTGTTCTTCGTGTTTGGCAGCGTCGAATTCGGGCCGGTCCTGGACGCGATCCGGACCAATGCCATCGTTACGCCGGTTGCCTTCGCTGAAGCCGCGCCTGCGCGTGAAGCGGTCATTATGTTCCTTGGGCACCGCGTTTATGCGCTGGAACTGATCGGCATCCTGCTGTTCATCGGCGCGATGGGCAAATCGGCCCAGTTCTTCCTGCACGTCTGGCTGCCGGACGCGATGGAAGGCCCGACGCCGGTGTCCGCGCTGATCCATGCGGCGACGATGGTGACGGCAGGGGTGTACCTCGTCTGTCTCGTGTCGCCGATCTATGAATATACATTCTATGCGTCCGGCATGATCGCGCTCGTCGGGGCTGTCACCGCGCTCTACGCCGCGACCGTCGGTATGGCGCAGAACGACATCAAGCGGGTCATCGCCTATTCGACGTGTTCGCAGCTTGGTTACATGTTCTTCGCGGCAGGTATTGGCGCCTATGAGGCGGCGATGTTCCACCTCTTCACACATGCCTTCTTCAAGGCGCTGCTGTTCCTTGGTGCTGGCTCGGTCATCCACGGCATGCACCATGAGCAGGACATGCGCCGCATGGGCGGGCTCGCGAAGTTCATGCCACTGACCTACGCAGCCATGATGATCGGTACGATTGCCATCATCGGCCTGGGCATTCCGCATACCAAGTTCGGCTTCTCCGGCTTCTTCTCCAAAGATGCGATCCTGGAAAGCACGTTTGCTGCCGGAACAGCTGAGGTCATGTTTGGCCAGATGGCGTTCTGGTTTGGTCTGCTCGCGGCCTTCCTGACGAGCTTCTACTCCTGGCGGCTGATCTACATGACCTTCCATGGGCCGATGACATCGCATGGTGAGCATCATGATCATGGGCATCATGACACGCATGAGAGTGAGGACGTTAAGGGGGAAGAGCATCCCGCCGACGATCATGCGCATGCCCATACGCCGCATGAGAGCCCGCTCGCAATGCTCATTCCCCTTGGGCTGCTGAGCCTGGGGGCGGTCTTTGCAGGTTTCTATTTCTATGATGCGTTCGTTGAAGCGAATAATGAAGCGTTCTGGGCCGGGGCCATCTATCGCTCGCCCGAGAACACTATTCTCCATGATCGCCATTATGTGCCGGAATGGGTGCTTTGGGCGCCGCTGGTTGTCACGGTTGCCGGCTTTGTGCTGGCCAGCATGACATATTTCTTCAATCGCGGAGTGGGCGCGCGCATCGCCGCCAGTGGCGGACCGCTGCATGCTCTGTTCTCAAACAAATGGTATTTCGACGAGATCTACCAGGCCACGCTGGTTCGCGGTTCTGCTTTCCTCGGAAACATCTTCTGGAAAGCTGACAAGAAGATCATCGATGGGGCCGGTCCCGATGGGATGGCCTGGCTTGCGGGCTTCAGCGCGCGGCGTCTTGCGAAACTCCATACGGGTTATCTTTATCACTATGCCTTCGTGATCATTGGGGCCGCCATCGTGTTTGGCGCGATCCTGTGGCTGCGGGCCGGAGGGGCCAACTGATGGGCGGTTTCCCCATTCTCACTGCAATGACGTTCCTGCCGCTGATCGGCGCGCTGCTGATCGTGCTTGTGCGCGCGGCAACGGCCGGAAGCCGCGCTGCGGCCGACGATGGCCGGCAGAACCGCGCCATCCTCATGGCATCGCTGATCATTTCTGCGGCAACCTTTGTGTTGTCTGTGGCTGCGTTTCTATCATTCGATGCGACTCAGCCGGGCTACCAGCTGGTTGAGCAGCATGCCTGGTACGGACCGATCAGCTACAAGCTGGGCATCGATGGTCTGTCCATTTCGCTGATCCTGCTGACGACGTTCCTGACGCCGATCTGTCTTCTGGCCAGCTGGAATTCGATCAACAAGCGCGTGACGGAATATGTCGTCGCCTTCCTCGTGCTTGAGACGTTCATGATCGGCGTTTTTACAGCGCTCGATCTGGTGCTGTTCTACATATTCTTCGAAGCTGGCCTCATTCCGATGTTCCTGATCATCGGCATCTGGGGCGGGAAGGATCGCATCTATGCGTCGTTCAAATTCTTCCTCTACACACTGATCGGCTCACTGCTGCTGCTCGTCGCCGCGATCTACATGATCCAGGCCGCAGGCTCGGCAGACTTCGAAGTGCTGGAGCAGTATGCCTTTGATCCTGGCATCCAAACATGGCTCTGGTTGGCCTTCCTGGCGTCGTTCGCGGTGAAACTGCCGATGTGGCCGGTCCACACCTGGCTGCCTGATGCGCACGTTCAGGCGCCGACAGCGGGCTCTGTGGTGCTTGCCGGTGTCCTGCTGAAAATGGGCGGTTACGGCATGTTACGCTTCTCGCTGCCGATGTTCCCGGATGCCAGCGCCTACTTCCAGCCAATGATGTTCGCGCTGGCCGTTGTGGCCATCATCTACACCTCTCTGGTCGCCTGGCGTCAGACAGACATGAAGAAGCTTATCGCCTATTCATCGGTTGCGCATATGGGCTTTGTCACGCTCGGCATCTTTGCCTTCAACGAGACAGGCATTCAGGGCGCCATCTTCCAGATGCTGAGCCACGGCCTTATTTCCGGCGCGCTCTTCCTGATCGTTGGCGTGGTCTATGACCGGATGCACACCCGCGAGATTGCCGCTTATGGCGGTCTTGTTGGCCGGATGCCGATCTACGCCGGCTTCTTCATGTTGTTCACCATGGCGAATGTTGGCCTTCCGGGTACCAGCGGGTTTGTAGGTGAGATTCTGACGATGGTAGGCGGTTTCCAGGCAGCGACCTGGGCGGCATTTGGCGCTGCATTTGGTGTGATCTTCTCGGCGGTCTACATGCTGACGCTGTATCGCCGGACCGTCTTTGGCGAGATCACCAACCCGCATCTTGAAGACATCAAGGACATGAACCGGATCGAATGGGCCTGTATTGCGCCGTTGGCGGCGCTCACAATCCTGTTCGGTATAGCGCCTAACCTCATTTTCGCCGTCACCAGTGGTGCTACTGGGCGCATCATTGCGCTCATGGCGGGAGGCCAGTAAGCCGATGCTCGATACCCAATCCATCGTACAGGCAATCGCCCCTGAGCTTTGGCTCGCCGCATCCGGACTCATGATGGTGCTGGTGGGGGCAATTGCTGGAGAGCGCTTCAACAGCCTTTCTTATAAGGTCGGCGCGCTTGTCATGTTCGCAGCCGCGGCGCTTTCAGCGATGCACCTGCAAGGCGGCGAAGCGTTCAACGGCCTGGTCAAGACCAACACTTTCACGAACTTCACCAAGGTGATCAGCTTCACCCTGGCCGGCGTTGCCATCTTCCTCTCCGAGGGGTTCCTGCGCCGCCACGACATCAGCCGGTATGAGTATCCTCTGCTGATGGTGCTTGCGTCGCTCGGGATGGGCATCACCCTGTCCGCAAACAATCTGATGACCCTCTATATGGGCATCGAGACGCTGAGCCTCTCATCTTACGTTCTGGCGGCTTTCCACCGGGATTCGGCGCGGTCGTCGGAAGCAGGTCTCAAATACTTCGTCCTCGGCGCCCTGGCCTCCGGCATGCTCCTCTATGGCGCCTCGCTGGTATATGGCTTTACGGGGACAACCTCGTTTGATGGCCTGGCAATGGCAGGCGAGTCTGTTGGCGCCATGTTTGGCATGGTGCTTATGATTGTCGGCCTCGCGTTCAAGATTTCGGCCTCGCCGATGCACGTCTGGACCCCCGACGTGTACGAAGGCGCTCCAACACCGGTCGTCGCATTCTTTGCTTCGGCGCCGAAGTTTGCTTCGCTCGTTGTCTTTGCGAATGTGATGTTCACGTTGTTCGGCAGCGTCATGGATCAATGGCAACTCATTGTTGCGATTGTCGCCGGTCTCTCGATGATTGTGGGCTCGCTTGGCGGTCTGACTCAGAACAATATCAAACGCCTGCTGGCCTATTCGTCGATTGCAAACGTCGGTTATGCGCTAGTTGCGGTGGCCGCAGGACAAGCCCTTGGGGCGTCGGCGCTTCTGACCTTCTCCACGATCTATGTCATCTCATCGCTCGGTTTGTTTGCCGGGGTGCTCGCCATGCGCCGGCGCGGCGGTATGGTCGAAAGCATTCAGGAGCTTGGCGGACTTGCGCGCCGGCAACCGGTCTTCGCCATCGCCATGACGGTACTTGTCCTGTCCGTGGCGGGTCTGCCTCCGTTCGGGGGATTCTTTGGGAAGTATGAAGTCCTGCGTGCAGGCATCGACGCAGACCTCGTTCCCTTGGCCATTGTTCTGGTGCTCGCATCCGTGGTGTCGCTCGGATACTATCTCCGGCTGCTGAAAGTCATGTGGTTCGATGAGCCCAAGGAAGCCTTTGAGCGCGTGGATGTCACGGTTCTTGGTACTGTTATCGCCTGCGCTCTGGTTGCGGGTGTGGTGTTCATGATCTTCATTGGAGAACTCGGTACGGGTGGTTGGGCAAGCTATGCCGCTTCGGGTCTTGTCCCTTGAGCGCTTCCTGGCCGATTTATCGGTTCGATGAGATTGACAGCACCAACACAGAAGCGAAGCGCCGCGCTTCTGCTGGGGCGTTTGACGATCAATGGATTGTCGCTGACAAGCAGACAGCAGGGCGTGGGAGACAGGACCGTGCCTGGTCTTCGCCCGTGGGTAATATCTTCACCACGGCGCTTTTTGCCGAGCCGGGTGGCATCACGGTGGCTCTGCGGGTGCCATTTGCCGCTGCATTGGCGGTTGTCGATACGGTCTTGAAGGTCGCGCCTGACGCACCTGTGCGCGTGAAATGGCCCAATGATGTGCGGGTTGATCTGCAGAAGGTGTCTGGCATCCTCGTGGAAACGGGCGGGACAGGGGCGGACCTCTGGATTGCTGCCGGTACGGGAATCAATGTTACCTACGCGCCTGAGAATGTTGGCCAGCTGGCCACAAGCCTGACGCGTCTCAGCGGACATCCCCTTGATTTAAAAGACGTCTTGGGCGTTTATCATGCGGCTTTCGAGGCGCGGCTGGCGCAGGCTCGTGTGAGTTTTGAAGCCTTGCGCCAGGACTGGCTGAATTACGCGGAAGGCCGCCAGCAAAAGGTGTCGGTTCGCGTTGGCGACGCGTATGAGGAAGGCGTTTTCGAAGATCTCGAAACCGATGGCGCGCTTCGTCTCCGGTTGCCGGATGGAAGTGCGCGCATCATAAGGGCGGGCGAAGTAAACCTCATCGGACGAGCGTAACGCATGCTTTTGGTTATCGACGTTGGCAACACCAATACCGTTTTTGCCCTCCATGATGGGGAGCAGTGGGTCAATCAGTGGCGCAGCGCGACCGATTCAACCAAGACCGCCGATGACCATGCTTCCTGGCTGTGGCGACTTGCGGACATGCAAGGCGTTGATCTTTCAAGGGTCAAGGGATGCGTGGTGTCGTCCGTTGTGCCCCATGCCCAGTTCAACTTCCGGAATCTGGCGCGGCGATACCTGAACGTTGAGCCCCTGTTTATCGGCGAGCCTGGAATAAAAACCGGCATGGCCGTCAGAGTGCGCCATCCAGAGCAGGTCGGCGCCGACAGGATTGTCAGTGCGCTGGGTGCTCATGTTGCCTATCCCGGCGATCTCATCGTGATCGACAGTGGCACAGCCACAACATTTGATATTGTTTCAGCAGATGGTGCGTTTGAGGGTGGTATCATCTCACCCGGCATCTATCTCTCAATGAGAGCATTGCACGATGCGGCTGCCCAGCTGCCGCGCATTGCCATTCAGAAGCCGCCGCAAGTCATCGGCAAGGACACGGTCTCAGCCATGCAGTCAGGTGTTTTTATTGGCTATATTGAGCTCATTGATGGGCTTGTTCGCCGCATCAAGGCCGAATGGGCTCGGCCCATGACCGTGATTGCAACAGGCGGCGTTGCGTCACTTTTCGAGGGGGCCAGCGAAACCATCGATCACTATGACCAGGACATTCTTATCCGCGGGCTGCTGGAAGTCTGGAAGCGGAACCGTTGACACTCAAGGTGAAAAAAATAGATCAGTCCAAGGACGAGCTCGTATTTCTTCCTCTCGGCGGTTGCGGAGAGATCGGGATGAACCTCAATGCCTATGGGTATGGCCCGCCCGACGCTCGCCGTTGGATCGTTGTTGATGTAGGCGTGACGTTCGGGAATTCGGAAACGCCAGGCATAGACCTGATCTGCGCTGATCCGGATTATCTTGTGGGAGAGCACATCGACGCGGTATTTCTGACCCATGCTCACGAAGATCATATCGGCGCCGTGGGACTCCTCTATCCGCTGCTGAGAACCAAAGCACCCATCTACGCGACACCCTTCACGTGTGAACTCGTCCGCTCAAAGATGGATGAGCGCGGCGTTGATCATAAGTGGCTCAAGACAATTTCCATGGGTGGGACCGTCAAGGCGGGACCATTTGAAGTTACCTATGTAACGCTTACGCATTCCATACCGGAGCCAAATGCTCTGGCGATCCGCACGCCAGCGGGCATTATTCTTCACACCGGTGACTGGAAGATCGACCCGCAGCCGCAGATCGGTTCGAGCACTGATATAGCGGGCCTGACGGCGCTTGGGGACGAAGGCGTTCTGGCGATGATCTGCGACTCGACCAATGTTTTTGAAGATGGGGAGGCGGGGTCTGAAGAGACCGTGCGGCAGGGCCTCATTGAGCTTATCGCCGAGCAGAAACAGGCAGTCGCAGTTACGACTTTCGCGTCCAACGTCGCGCGCGTGAAGTCCGTCATCGATGCGGCCAACCGGGCCGGGCGCAGCGTTTGCTTGGTCGGGCGTAGCATGCACCGCGTTACGGCGGCGGCGAAAGCCGTGGGCATCCTTCCGGCACGCCTGGATTTCGTGGATGAAGGGGAGGCAGGTTATCTGCCCCCTGAGAATATTCTTTACCTCTGCACAGGCAGCCAGGGGGAGGCGAATGCTGCGCTCTCCCGTATTGCGCGCGGCGACCATAGGCATATCGCCTTGCGGGACGGAGATAGCGTAATCTTTTCCTCCCGCCTTATTCCGGGCAATGAGAGCAGCGTTTACAGCTTGCAGAACACATTGGCAGAGCAGGGCATCAAGGTGATCAATCCGAGGATGGTCCCGCAGACCATCCACGTGTCGGGCCACCCCTGCCGCGACGAACTCCGCCGCATGTATCAATGGGTTCGTCCGCAGATCGCCGTGCCCGTACACGGTGAGCGGCGGCATATTCTTGAGCACGCCACCTACGCGCGTTCCTTGCAGGTGCCCCAGGCGGTTGCCCCCCGGAATGGCAGCCTAATCCGTCTGGCGCCTGGGGATGCTGAGATCATTGATGAAGTGCCTGCGGGACGCCTCTTCCTGGATGGCAGCCGCCTTGTGCCTGAAGCGGCGCAGGGGCTGATTGAACGTAAACGCCTCCACAATAGCGGCGTGATCTTCGCGGCTGTGACGTTAGACGGTGCTGGCCGTCTTGTGGATGGGCCGGTCGTTGTGGTGAAGGGCCTGTCGGAGAGCGATGGCCGGGTTGCTGAAGAGAGCCTGGAGTTTCTGGCTGAGGCGGCTGAGGCGGCGGTTGCCGGTCTGTCGCGGAAGGACCGCGCTGACGACGAGGCGATTGAGCGAGTTATGGGTCGCGCGTTGCGCAAGGCATGTGATATCAATTTCGGCCTGAAGCCGATGATTGAAGTGGTTGTGTTGAGGAGCTGAGGTTTTCAATGAGCGAGTTCAAGATTGGTCCCCTGAACCATGTTGGTGTGGCTGTGCCCAACATTGAGCAGGCGTGTGAGACCTATCGCAGCCTCTACGGCGCAACGGATATCACCACGCCTTTCGACATGCCCGAACAGGGCGTCAAAGTGTGTTTCGTCAATCTGCCGAACAGCCAAATTGAACTCATTGAGCCGCTCAGCGAAGCCTCGCCAATCGCGAATTTCCTGAAGAAAAATCCAGCGGGCGGCCAGCATCACGTCTGTTTTGAGGTTGCCGACATCAATGAGGCGGTCACTGAAATGGAGAAACGCGGCGCGACCGTGCTCGGCAAACCGAGGATCGGTGCCCATGGCACGATGATCATCTTCGTTCACCCCAAGAACTCGAATGGGGTTTTGATCGAGTTGATGGAAACACCTAAAGGCCATCACTGATGGGGATTGCTGGCGCAACGATCGTCTTTGTTCTGGGGTGGTGGATCACCTTCTTTGCCGTCCTGCCGATTGGCGTGAAAGGGCAATGGGAGGACAATTCCACTGTGCCGGGCACAGAAGAGGGCGCCCCCAGGAACCCCATGCTTCTGAAAAAGGTTCTTTGGGCAACCATCGGTGGGGTGGTGATTACTGCTGTTGCTGCGGTGGTTGTTCCTCTCCTGCTTGCGGAACAGCCCTAGCTGCGGCTAGTGAGCGTGAAAGAATTCCGTAAAAGTCTGGATGATTCATGCGCCTGTCGAAGTTTTTCCTGCCCGTTTCCAAAGATGCTCCGGCAGACGCCGCAATCGTTTCCCACCAGTTGATGCTGCGTACCGGTATGATCCGGCAGAATGGCGCGGGGATTTATTCCTGGCTGCCGATGGGATTTCGCGTGCTCAAGCGGATCGAACAGATCGTGCGCGAGGAAATGAACCGGGCCGGCGCCATTGAGATGCTGATGCCGACGCTGCAACAGGCTGACCTGTGGCGTGAATCCGGCCGTTACGACGATTATGGCAAGGAGATGCTGCGCATCAAGGACCGCCATGAGCGCGATATGCTGTTCGGGCCGACGAATGAAGAGCTGATAACGGATGTCTTCCGGACCTATGTGAAAAGCTACAAGCAGCTGCCGCTGAACCTGTATCACCAGCAGTGGAAGTTCCGCGACGAGGTGCGCCCGCGCTTTGGCGTGATGCGCGGCCGTGAGTTTCTGATGAAGGACGCCTATTCGTTCGACCTGACGGAAGACGATGCTCGGGCATCCTATCGCAAGATGTTCTGCGCTTATCTCAACGCGTTTGATCGGATGGGGCTGACGGCGATTCCGATGCGTGCGGATACTGGGCCAATCGGTGGAGACCTGAGCCACGAGTTCATCATTCTGGCGGATACGGGTGAGAGCGCGGTGTTCTGTGACAAGACTCTCCTCGACCTGCCGGCGCCTGGCCTGGACCTCGACTTCAATTCCGACCTCACGCCGATAGTGGAGGAGCGCACCCGCTTTTATGCCGCCACTGAAGAGATGCACGATGAGGCAGCCTTCAACGCGCTACCGGAAGATCGGCGCGTATCGGCGCGGGGCATTGAAGTTGGCCACATCTTCTATTTTGGTACCAAATATTCAAAGCCGATGAATGCGGTCGTGCAGGGGCCTGACGGCCAGATGGTGCCTGTCCAGATGGGCAGCTATGGTATCGGCGTTTCGCGGCTTCTCGGCGCGATCATAGAGGCCTGCCATGATGAGAATGGTATCGTTTGGCCGGAATCGGTGGCGCCCTTCGATGTGGGGCTGATCAACATGCGTCCGGGTGATGAGGCCTGCGACGCAGCGTGTGAAACGCTGTATGCGGCTATGACGGCCGCAGGCCGCGAAGTCCTGTATGACGATACTGATGATCGCGCTGGCGCGAAGTTTGCGCGGATGGACCTGATCGGTCTGCCCTGGCAAACGACCGTCGGCCCTCGCGGACTTGCTGACGGCAAGGTCGAGGTCAAGAATCGCAAGACGGGCGAGAAGCATGATGTCAAAATCGACGATATGTTGGCCCAGCTGAAAGGCTCCTGATGAGCGCGACGCCTTCTGCAACGCCTTTCGGCAAACTGGAGAGAACGCTTGCCTGGCGATATCTGAGGGCGCGCCGCGAACATGGGGGCGCTAGCCTTATTGCAGTGATTTCCTTTGTCGGCATTTTCTTTGCTGTGGCCGCGCTGATCATCACCATGTCGATCATGAGCGGTTTTCGGGCGACTCTTCTGGATGCACTGTTGGGGGGCGAGCCGCATATCTCTGCCGCTGTTGACGGTATCCCGCAGGAAGAGACGCTGGCGCTAGCGAAGGTCATTGCCGAGACACCGGCTGTCGTGAGTGTTTCGCCATATATCGAACAGTTTGTGCTGCTTTCGGCAAATGGCGTCCGGACAGGAGGCGTTGTCCGAGCTGTCCCACCGGGCGATCTTGCGACTATGCCAATCCTCAAGGACGGTGGGAAAGCAGCGCTCGCGGCTGGTTTCGGGGAAGGCCGAAACGGGGGAAATGTGATCATGATTGGCCAGTATCTGGCCGCCAATCTTGGCCTGCAACCTGGCGATAGTGTTGAGGTCGTCACATCACAAATGCGGTCCGGCCCGATGGGGCAGACGCCTATCAGCAAGTCATATGTAGTTGGCGACATCTTCCGGACTGGTTCTGCGCAGCTTGATAATGTCTATGTCTTCATGCCGATGGAGCAGGCGCAGATATTGTTTCAGTCCAAGGGGCGCTACCAGTATCTGGATATCCGGGTAAAAGATCCCGATACGACAGAGATCGTCATGCAACGCATCGCAGAAACAACAGGCTACAGCCTGCTTCTGCGAGACTGGAAGACCAAGAACCGGACATATCTCGGGGCGCTTAGAACCGAGCGTGTGATGGTCCGCCTACTCGTAACGATAATCATGATGATCGCTACACTGAACATCATTGTCGGTGTGGTCATGCTCGTGAAAAACAAGACGCGCGACGTTGCCATCCTGCGGACGATTGGCCTCAGCCGGGGCGGCGTCATGCGGGTCTTCCTGATGGTCGGAACGGTTCTCGGTTCGCTGGGGGCGCTTCTTGGGATGGTTGTGGGTGTCCTCTTCATTCTCAATATTGGCCCGATCGAGGCTCTGATCAATCTGGCCATCGATGGGGAAGTATTCCCTGCTGAGCAATATGGGCTTGATCACCTGCCGGCTGTTCTGGATTGGGGTGAGGTTGCCAGTACGGGCGCCTATGCGCTGATTATGTCCATGGTTGTATCGTTGATTCCAGCAATCTGGGCGTCATCGCAGGACCCCGTCAAAGCGTTGAGGTTCGAATGACGCCGCCCGTCCTTGAGCTTCTGGGGATTGAACGCACCTATCGCACAGCGGCGGGTGCCTTGAAGGTGCTTCAGGGCACGGACCTGCGCATTTTGCCCGGCGAGCTTGTTGGGCTGGTCGGGCCGTCAGGTTCGGGAAAATCCACGCTTCTTCATACTGCCGGCTTGCTGGAACGGCCTGAGGGTGGGTCGATCTTCCTGGATGGGATCGATTGCCTGAAGCTGAACGACAATGGCCGAACGGGTATCCGCCGCAGGAAGATTGGCTTCGTTTATCAGTTCCACCATCTTCTGCCTGAGTTCAACGCCATCGATAACATTGCCATGCCTCTGATGATTGCGGGCGTGAAAAAGTCTGCGGCGCGTGAGAAAGCAACAAGGCTTCTGGGTGAAATGGGGCTGGAAGAGCGCGCCTTTCACCAGCCTGGCCAATTGTCAGGCGGAGAACAACAGCGCGTCGCGATTGCCAGGGCCCTTGCAAATGATCCCAAACTTGTGATCGCAGATGAGCCGACTGGAAACCTTGACCCTGCAACAACTGAGCGCGTTTTTGGAACACTCATCAAGATGGTTCGGGAGGAAGGCGCTGGCGTCCTAGTTGCCACGCACAACTTCGCCCTGACCCGGCACATGGATCGCATCCTGACACTCAAAGACGGCAAGCTCATAGACTATGTCGAGTGATCGTTTGTGGACTACTGGGGGCGGACGCTTCCGGCAGGGCTGATTCGGTGAGAGTATCTGCGCGGAAAAGGATTACCGCGTGACAAAGCCCGTTTTTATCCACCTTGCCGTTCGATCCAGCTATTCATTGCTGGAAAGTATGATCACGCCGTCCGATCTCGCCAAGTGGTGCAAGCAGCACAGCATGCCTGCGATGGCGGTGACCGACAGGAACTGCCTCTTTGGCGCTCTGGAACTCTCCCTGAAACTGTCAGACTACGGCATCCAGCCAATCATGGCTTGCTGCTTTGATGTTACCGACGGATCGCCAAAGGCCGAGCTGTTTCGTCTTACAGTCTATGCGCAGGATGAAGTCGGCTACAGACGCCTGATGTTTCTGTCCTCAACTGCCTATCTTGAGGCGGATGACGGAGTGGCGCGCCTCCACAAGAAATACCTTCTCGAGCACACGGAGGGCCTCATCCTCCTGACGGGCGGCGCGGAGGGCGAAGTTGCGCGTCATATTTTAAAGGGCCGTGTCGCTGATGCCCGGACAGAACTTTCGACCCTGGCTGCAGCCTATCCTGGGCGCTGCTATGTCGAAATAACCCGTCATGGCACGCAGGAGGAAATCAAGTCGGAAACGGGCTTGGTTGAACTCGCCTACGAGCTTGGGCTTCCGCTGGTGGCGACCCATGACGCCCGCTTCCTGAAGCCGGAGGATGTGACCGCGCACGATGCCATGATGTGCATCGCCAATGGACAGTATCTGGGGCAGGACGACCGCAAGCGGGTTGAGCCAGACCAGTATCTGAAGTCGCCCGAAGAGATGGAAGTTCTGTTTGAAGATCTTCCGGAAGCCATCGCAAATACAACGGAGATCGCGATGCGCTGCTCCGTGCGTGCTGAAGCCCGCAAACCGATCTTGCCGAACTTCAGCAAAGAAGGACGCTCTGAAGGCGAGGAGTTGGCGCTTCAGGCGCGTCAGGGCCTCGAAGACCGGCTGGCGGAAGCAGACCGTCTCTATGCGGATCGTGACAAGTATTCCGAGCGGCTTGAATATGAATTGGGCATCATCGACCGGATGGGGTTCCCGGGTTACTTTCTCATTGTCTCGGATTTCATCAAATGGGCAAAGGCGAACGGCATTCCCGTTGGCCCGGGCAGGGGCTCGGGCGCCGGTTCGCTCGTCGCATGGGTTCTTCTGATTACAGATCTCGATCCTTTGCGATTTGACCTGCTGTTCGAGCGCTTCCTGAATCCCGAGCGTGTTTCGATGCCAGACTTCGACGTGGATTTCTGCCAGGAGCGCCGCGGTGAGGTGATCCGATATGTCCGCGAAAAGTATGGCGCTGACAGTGTCGCGATGATAATCACCTTCGGTACGCTTCAGGCGAAGGCTGTGGTTCGCGATGTTGGCCGCGTTATGCAGATGCCCTACGGGCAGGTCGATCGCCTCGCAAAACTGATCCCGTTCAATCCCGCGAAGCCGCCCACGCTGGACGAGGCGATTGCCGCTGAACCGAAGTTTGACGAGGAAATTGCTGCGGACGCGCGCGTCGGCGAATTGATTGACACAGCGCGCGCGCTTGAGGGAATGTACCGGAACGCAGGGACGCACGCGGCGGGCGTGGTTATCGCCGACCGGCCTCTTGTAGAGCTCGTGCCGCTTTATAATGATCCGAGAGCGGATCTCCCGGCTACGCAGTTCAACATGAAGTACGCCGAGATGGCGGGCCTCGTGAAGTTCGACTTCCTGGGTCTCAAGACCCTTACCGTAATTGATCGCGCGCTGAATTTCATCCGGCGTGATGGCGGCGATGTCGGCCCCGCCTGGCGGAGCATGGATGATCCGGCGACCTATGAGTTGATGGCAAGTGGCGAAACACTTGGCGTATTCCAGCTTGAGGGCGCGGGCATGCGCGACACGCTTCGCCGCGTGCGCCCAAACAATATTGAAGACCTGATCGCCATCATTTCCCTCTATCGACCCGGGCCGATGGAAAACATTCCGGTCTATGTTCAGGGGAAGGAAGATCCGGCATCTGTCCGCTATCAGCATCCAGACCTCAAGCCGGTACTTGAGGCGACGTATGGCGTGCCTGTCTATCAGGAACAGGTCATGCGGATGGCGCAGGAGATCGCCGGATACTCGCTCGGTGAGGCCGACCTGCTGCGGCGGGCAATGGGTAAGAAAAAGCTCGAAGAGATGATCGCGCAGCGCAGGCGCTTTGTAGAAGGCGCCGCCTCCAACAAGGGCATGAAGGATTCGCTCGCGAACGAAATCTTCGACACGATGGAGAAGTTCGCCGGCTACGGGTTCAACAAGTCGCACGCCGCTGCCTATGCGCTCATTGGCTACCACACAGGGTTCCTTAAGTGCCATTACCCGAAAGAGTTTCTGGCGGCCTCGATGAGCCTCGATATCGGAAATACCGACAAGCTTGCCGCCTTCTTTCAGGAGGCCAAGCGCTTACGGCTTCGTGTTCTCGCGCCGGACATCAACGCGTCGCAACCGGATTTCGACGTGAATGCGGACGGCATCACCTACGCTCTCGGCGCCATAAAGGGCGTTGGCGTGGAGGCGATGAAGCATGTCGTCGCTATCAGAGACGAGAGCGGGCCGTTCAAGGACCTTTATGACTTTGCTGAGCGGGTAGATCCAAAGCACGTCAATAAGAAAGCTATGGAGTCACTGGCGAAGTCGGGCGCGCTGGATAGCCTGGAGGGAAATAGGGCGCGCGTCTTTGCAGCCGTGCCGATGCTGGCCCAATACTGTGCAAGTCACGCCGAGGACCGTAATGGCGGGCAGGGCGGCCTGTTCGGAGAGGCCGAACCCGCGCTTCGTCCGGAATTTCCGGCTTCCCGGCCGTGGACGGCGCAGCAGAAGCTGGACGAAGAGTTCAAATCCATCGGATTTTACTTTTCGGGTCACCCCCTCGATGACGTGCTGACTTCAATCGACCGGGATCGTGTCACCCTCGCCATGGAAGTCCACGAGCGGGCGGCCGATGGCAAACCCCTCGAAATGATCGGCATCGTCCGGACCCGAAACGACAAACCGAGTAAAAGAGGCGGAAAATTCGCGTTTCTGACGATATCGGACCCGACCGGCGAGCTTGAGATGATGGTCTTCAATGAGGGGCTCCAGCAGTACGGGGATCTCCTCCAGCCCGGAAAAGCGGTTGCCATAACGGTTACAGCCAAACTGAACGGGGAAGAGCTTCGCCTCAACCTTGACCGGGCGATTGAGCTTGAGGCGGCGCGGCTATCGAAACCGTCGGGGTCCCTTATGGTACGCTTGGGGCCTGATGCAGACCCAGAAGATCTGGCGAGTGTCGTCCGGCGGCTGGAGCAGATTTCGGATGGGGACAGGGGGACTATTATTGTTGAATTGATCCTCAGAGATGGTCGCATCGTGACGATGAGGTTGCCCCAGACCTACACAATCGGGCTCCGGGCGCAGCGGGCACTGAAGGAAGTACCAGGTGTTGAGAAGGTCGATCTGCGTCAGGCTGCCTGAATCTGAGGTGTTTTGGGGCTTGTTGTTTCCCCCGGATTGGGTATATGGCGCGCATTCTAAACCATGTCGCGGGTGCATCCGGTGCGACGGGATTGTCCCGTAGTTCCACCCTGCGACGGCCAACCGGATGGAGAAAATCGATGGCCCTTCCTGACTTTTCTATGCGTCAGCTGCTCGAAGCTGGTGTTCACTTTGGTCACCAGACCCACCGCTGGAACCCGCGTATGAAGCCGTACATCTACGGCGAGCGTTCCGGCATCCACATCATGGATCTTTCGCACACTGTTCCGGCGCTGCACCAGTCGCTGGTTTTTGTGCGTGATACCGTCGCCAAAGGCGGCCGCGTCCTCTTCGTGGGTACGAAACGTCAGGCTCAGGAACCCATCGCTGAAGCGGCGCAGCGTTGCGCTCAATATTACATGAACCACCGCTGGCTCGGTGGCACGCTGACCAACTGGTCGACGGTTTCCAACTCGATCAAACAGCTGCGCGAACTGAATGCCATGTTCGAGAGCGGTGGTGGCTCGGGCCTCACCAAGAAAGAGCTGCTGGACCTGCAGCGCCGGCGCGACAAGCTTCAGAAATCGCTTGGCGGTATCGCTGACATGGGTGGTCTGCCTGCTGCGATTGTCGTGATCGACACGAACAAGGAAGCCATTGCCGTTCAGGAAGCGCGCAAACTCGGTATTCCGGTTGTGGCCGTTCTGGACACCAACTGCGATCCGTCGGATGCCGACTATGGCTTCCCTGGCAACGATGACGCGGCTCGTGCGATCTCGCTCTACTGCAACCTCTTTGCGGACGCAGTGCTGGACGGCCTTGCAGAGTCCACTGCGGGCCTCGGCGTTGATCTGGGCGCGTCTGAAGATATCGCGTCGCTTGCGGATGCGGATGTCAAACTGGCTGATGAACAAGCTGCGGGCGAAGCCTAACAGCTTCCTCTGCCAACCCAAGATGAAGGAAAAATCTCATGGCTGAGATTACTGCTGCACTTGTGAAAGAACTGCGCGAGAAAACCGGCGCAGGCATGATGGACGCCAAGAAGGCGCTCGTGGAGAATGACGGCGATCAGGCTGCTGCGATCGAGTGGCTTCGTGCGAAAGGCCTGTCGAAGGCTGCAAAGAAGTCCGACCGTGCTGCGGCTGAAGGCCTTGTTGCCGTGAAGCTGTCTGATGACGGCAAGTCTGGTGCCATTGTTGAACTTAACGCTGAAACAGATTTTGTTGCGCGCAACGAAATCTTCCAGAAATCGCTGAACGGCATCGCTAACGCGGCCCTTAAGGCAGATGGCTCCGTGGAGGCACTCTCCGCTGCTCCGTCGCCAGATGGCGAAGGTTCTGTGGATGACCTGATCAAGCGTATGATCGCCACTATCGGTGAGAACATGACGCTGCGCCGTGTTTCGAAGCTTTCGGCCGACGGCCGTGTGGCCGCTTACATTCACAACGCTGTCGCGCCGGGTATGGGCAAAGTCGGTGTTCTCGTGGCGCTCGAAGGTTCGGGCGACCTTGAAGATGCTGGTCGCAAGGTTGCGATGCACATCGCGGCGACATCGCCTGCCGCGGCAACCACGGCAGAGCTTGATCCGGCTCTCATAGAATCAGAGAAGCGCGTTCTGACCGAACAGGCTCGCGAGAGCGGCAAACCTGACGCTGTCATCGAAAAGATGATCGTTGGCCGGATGCAGAAGTTCTACAAAGAAGTCGTTCTGGTCGAGCAGCCCTTCATCATGGATACCGACAAGACGGTCGGGGAATTCCTGAAAGAGCAGGGCGCTACCCTGAAAGGGTTTGTTCATTACAAACTCGGTGAGGGCGTAGAAAAAGCTGCGGACAACTTCGCGGATGAAGTCGCTGCGCTCACAAAAGGCGCCTGAGCGGGCTTGCCTTTCGTCCCATGAGGGGCTTTGAACAATCCCGGCTGCCCCTTAGGAGTGGCCGGGATTATTTTATCCAGCGCTCAGAATACAAGGGATTGGGATATCATTATGCAGTCCGGCGAATCTGAAACCAGCAAATTGAAATATCGCCGCGTCCTTCTGAAGCTTTCGGGCGAGGCGCTGATGGGTGGCGGGCAATTCGGCATCGATATTCCAACTTGTGAGCAATTTGCCCGATCAATTGCCGAAGCGCGTGAGGCCGGTGCGGAGATCTGCCTGGTGATCGGGGGCGGGAATATTTTCCGTGGGGTGGCTGGCGCAGCGAAAGGTATGGAACGCGCCCAGGCCGACTCGATGGGCATGCTGGCGACCGTCATGAACGCGCTCGCCATGCAAAGTGTCCTTGAGAATATAGGCGTTCCGACCCGCGTTCAGTCGGCCCTGAATATGGATGCTATCTGTGAGCCCTACATCCGCCGGCGCGCGCATCGGCATATGGAAAAGGGCCGCGTTGTGATCTTTGCCGCTGGCATTGGCAACCCGTTCTTCACGACAGACACTGGCGCTGCCCTGCGCGCGATTGAAATGAACTGCGATGCGCTTCTGAAGGGTACGCAGGTAGACGGCGTCTACACTGCCGACCCGAAACTGGATGCTACGGCGACACGTTACCATCAGGTCGCCTATCAGGAGATTCTCGCAAAGGATCTGAGGGTTATGGACTCATCTGCGGTCAGTTTGATGAGAGACAACAATATTCCAATCGTCGTATTCTCGCTGAAGGAAGAAGGCTCGCTGCTGAATGTCCTTTACGGGCGAGGGACTTCAACGACGATCACCAAAGAGGGAGCAGAGAAGCCATGAGCTACAGCAAGCAGGATATTGAGCGCAGAATGGAAGGTGCTTTGGCTTCGTTGGCGTCGGAGTTTGCCGGCCTGCGGACCGGGCGCGCTTCAGTAAACCTTCTGGATTCCATTCAGGTTCCCGCTTATGGCGGCGTTACACCGTTGAGCCAGGTCGCTTCCGTTACGGTTTCGGATACGCGGATGCTGTCTGTGAATGTCTGGGACAAAACCGTGGTTGGCGCCGCCGATCGGGCCATCCGCGACTCCGGCCTTGGTTTGAACCCCGTTATGGACGGTCAAACCCTGCGTATCCCGATCCCTCCGCTCAATGAGGAGCGGCGTGTCGAGCTGACGAAGATTGCCGGCAAGTATGCCGAGGCTGCTCGCGTAGCAGTCCGGAATGTGCGCCGCGATGGAATGGATGACCTCAAAAAAGCCGAAAAAGACGGTGAAATCAGTGAGGATCGTCATCGCAGTCTGGCTGAGGAAGTTCAGAAACTGACCGATATGTTCGTAAAGCGCGTTGATGAAGCCCTGAAGGCTAAAGAAGCGGAGATCATGCAGGTCTGATGTCTCGGGCCGCCGCTCCTGTAGATCCTGCGCCGTCGGACCAAGGGGCCGGCGTTCCCCGTCATGTAGCAATCATCATGGATGGGAATGGGCGGTGGGCAACTGCCAGACACCTTCCACGTACGGCTGGGCATGAACGAGGCGTGGAGGCTTTGCGGCGCACTGTGGATGCGGCCGGCGAATTGGGTATCAAGTACCTGACCGTGTTTTCATTCTCGACCGAAAACTGGCGCAGACCAGCCTCAGAAGTAAACACGTTGTTTGGGCTCTTGAAGGCTTACGTTCAGAGGGATCTGGGCCGGCTCAAGGAGGCTGGTGTAAGAGTTCGTATCATAGGGCTTCGAGATGGCTTGCCACAGGATATCGAGCGCCTCGTTAGTCAGGCGGAGCGGGAAACGTGTGCAAATACCAAGTTCAACCTGACTATCGCATTCAACTATGGCTCTCGCGATGAGTTGTTGCGGGCGGCAAAATCTTTGGCCGCCGATGTGAAAGCAGGACGGCGGGACATAGATATCAGCGAAGCAGACTTTGCTGGATATCTGGATACAAGAGAACTTCCTGACCCTGATCTCCTCATTCGCACCAGTGGCGAATTCCGTATGAGTAATTTCCTGCTCTGGCAGGCCGCCTATGCCGAGCTGTTGTTCTGCGATGTGCTTTGGCCAGATTTTGGGCGGGCTCATCTGGAAGATGCCCTCAGATGCTACAGTGAGCGGGAACGCAGATATGGCGCTGCGCCTCCGGGAGCAGGGTGATGGGTGATTGGACACCGACCGATCGGCGGTTTTCCGAACTACCTGTCCGGCTGTTGTCCGCATTCATTCTCATCCCATTGGCGCTGGGGGCTGTGTGGATGGGGGGGTACTGGCTGGCTGTTGCCTGCGCCGTGTTTGCCGCTGTCATGATGTTGGAGTGGTGCCGGATGAGCGCGTCTCCGAACCAGTATCTGCTTGCGGGCCTTGGCGGATTTTATGCGCTTTCCTTCCCGATAGGCGCCCCCTGGGTCACCGCAGCACTAGGTCTGTCCGCTTTCACACTGGCTGTTTTGAGTGCCCGGAATGGCCAGCGTTCCC
This sequence comes from Alphaproteobacteria bacterium HGW-Alphaproteobacteria-18, assembly GCA_002841155.1. GTDB lineage: Bacteria > Pseudomonadota > Alphaproteobacteria > Caulobacterales > Hyphomonadaceae > Hyphomonas. The sequence continues at coordinate 432,272 of PHEH01000001.1, read as the reverse complement.
GGATCACTTCCGGGTTCGGTGTTATTTATGTTTTCGCTATGGTTGGCGGCCTCTTTCTACTCCGTGAAGGGGAGTGGGAAGGAAGGTCTGCGGCGATATATTTCATGTCATTTGTATGGGCTTCGGACGCGGCAGCCTATTTCTTCGGGCGCGCGCTGGGGGGGCCGAAACTACTCCCGAAGGAAAGTCCGAATAAGACATGGAGCGGTGCGATTGCGGCAGTTACGGCGTGCGGAATATGTGGTTATTTCGCAGCAGAAATTGAAGGCGTAGACCACGCGGCATGGATTGCTAGCGGGGTGGTAATTTCCATCGTAGCGCAGGCGGGTGATTTGTTCGAAAGTGGGCTGAAGAGACGCTTCAAGGTCAAGGATTCAGGCAGCATTATGCCAGGGCACGGTGGTTTACTTGATCGCGTGGATGGCCTGGGCGCTGTCAGTATTGCAGGTTCGGCCGCGTTGTTCTTCATACCCGGCTTCGCAACATTGTTGGGGCTTTGATCCCGTTGGTTCGTCGCATCTCAATCTTCGGGTCTACAGGATCGATCGGGCAATCAGCCTTTGATGTCATCAGACATGCCAATGACGCAGGTGCTGTGGAATTCCAGGTTGAAGCCCTTGTTGCAGGCTCCAACGTTGAGGCGCTGGCCAAGCAAGCCCTGATTTTACGCCCAAGGATCGCCGTTATCGCAGATGAGCGTTGCCGTGGTGAGCTTTCTCATCGTCTTGCGGGGACCGGCATTGAAGTCGCAGCCGGTAAAACGGCCATGAATGAGGCGGCCGCTCGCCCCTGTGACCGCGTGCTTGCCGCTATCGTGGGAGAGGCAGGCTTAGAATCAACACTTTCAGCACTTCGAGCAGGCAACGATGTTGCCATAGCAAACAAGGAAAGCATCGTGTGCGGCGGACCGCTGATGCTGGAAGAGGCAAACTTGTCCGGGTCGAGGATACTTCCTGTCGATTCAGAGCATAGTGCGATTTTTCAGTGCATGGGCGATGGGAGGGGCTTGGAAAGCCTTACAATTACTGCGTCGGGCGGGCCTTTTCGTGATTGGACGCTGGAGCAGATGGCGTCTGCAAATGCCAGCCAGGCGGCAGCCCATCCTGTCTGGTCTATGGGCATAAAAAACTCAATCGACAGCGCCTCGTTGATGAACAAGGCGCTTGAGTTCATTGAGGCAGCGGTACTGTTTGATATCTCTGCGGACCGTATAGAAGTGTTGGTCCATCCTCAGTCGATCATACATGGAATGGCCCATTTCCATGACGGCTCCGTGATTGCTCAGTTGGGGATGCCTGATATGAGGACGCCGATCTCATATGCTTTGGGCTGGCCTGACCGGATACTGACGACAGTTGCGCGTCTGAACCTTGCCCAGTTAGCTAAGCTGGAATTTGCGGAGGTTGATGAACTGCGCTTTCCAGCGATACGTCTTGCGCGTCATGCCATGTCGGCGGGTCCTGGCGCGCGCGTAATATTAAATTGCGCTAATGAGGCGGCCGTTTCGGCATTTATCTCTGGGGAATGCGGCTTTCTTGACATCTCCAGGTCAGTAGAAGCCGCATTGGAGTGCTTTTCATCGGGTAATTTTGCCTCTAGCAAATGCGAGACGCTTGAAGAAATAGCAGAATTAAGCCGGTACGGTCGGTTCCTAGTGTCCGATTGGCTTAGCAGTGCCCCGTGCAGGGCAGGGGGATGATCGAATGGATCAGATTCTGAGCCAAGGGCCGCTATTCCTCGTTTGTCTTGTTTTCATGATGGGCATTGTCGTGGTGGTGCACGAGTACGGGCATTATCTGGCTGCTCGCCTATATGGTGTGGCCATCGAGTCCTTTGCTGTGGGCTTTGGCAAGCCTCTGTTTGAAGCTCGCGATAAACGCGGCACGAGATGGCGTATAAATTGGATCCCCCTGGGCGGCTTCGTCAGCTTCTTGCCTGCGAGTGCCCTTCAGGACGGGGCATCCTCTACAGAAGTCGTCGGGAAATCCTTTGATGATTTGAGGCCGATTCCGAAGATTATCGTCAGCTTGGCCGGCCCCTTCGCCAACTTTGTTCTTGCGACGCTGATCTTCGCGCTAGCGCTAAGCGTATTCGGGACACCGAAATTTGAGGTGCAGATAACACATGTTGCCGAGGGCACGCCTGCAGAGGCGGCAGGTCTTCTGCCGGGTGATGTTATCCGCCATATAAACGAGCGGACGATTCTCAACGGCGCAGACGCGACGATGATGATTCTTGTCAGTCCGAATAAAGCGATGCGTTTCAACGTCGACAGAGATGGCCAGGCGCTGGATTTTACTGTCACGCCGATAGAAATCGTTCGCTCAAATGAGTTCGGGCAGATAGTTCCGCAGAGCACGGCGGGTTTCAGCATGGTTCATTCCCGGTTTATTGAGCGGGTGCGGTATGGGCCGATTAGCTCACTTGTTGGCGGAGCGGCTCAAACAGGGCGTACTATCGATCAAACTGTTAAGATGCTGAGCCGAATCGTGACCGGGAACATGTCGGTTCACGCAATGTCGGGGCCGGTTGGGGTGGGTGATATTTCACGCAGGGCAGTAAACCGCGTGATGGAGCAGGATCACCTGACGTCCTGGCAGAAAGCCCAACAACTTTTCTGGATGCTCATGAGCGTATGTGCGGCCGTTTCAGTAGGGGTGGGGTTCTTCAATCTTCTGCCGCTGCCTGTGCTGGATGGCGGTCGTGTTGTGTTTCATGCATACGAAGCCTTAACTGGCACTAAGCTGCCGAGTGGCGTTGAAGCCTTCGCATTGAGAGCGAGTGTGTTTCTGCTGCTGCTAATGGTGGTGGTTATCACATGGGGAGATGTGATTGAAACAGGCGTGTTTGGACGGGGAGGTGGCTGACGACAAGTCGGCCCGGTACGGAGAGTGATATCCATAATGCGTAAGTTCCTCGCAGCCACAGTCCTTGCGACGAGTGCCCTTGGTTTAGGTGTGGGTGGCTATGGCGTCACCGCCAGCGCGCAAGAGGACCCCCTGTATGGCGGGACGATCAGGTCAATCGTGGTTGAGGGCAACCAACGTATTGAGGCGCGCACTGTCCAGTCATACCTTCTGGTTGAGCCTGGCGATGCCTTCGATCCGGACAGGATTGACCTGTCCCTGAAAACACTCTTCGCGACAAACCTCTTTGCCGACGTATCTATAGATCGCCGAGGCAATGATCTGGTTATTCAGGTTGTCGAGAACCCAATTATCAACCGCGTGATATTTGAGGGCAACCGCGCGCTCAAAGACGAAAAGCTTCGTGAAGAGATTCAGGCGGCGCCGCGTGGAATTTTCACTGCGGCTCGGGTCCAGTCCGATGTTCAGAGAATCATGGAGCTGTACCGCAGGTCGGGTCGTTTCGCAGCCAAGGTCGAGCCTCAATACAAACCGCTTGAGCAAAACCGTGTCGATCTGATCTTTGAAGTTACCGAAGGCCCGGTAACCGGTGTGCGTTCGATCAACTTTATCGGAAATCAGGCTTATTCGGACTCAAGGCTGCGTAGCGAAATTGTTACCAAGCAGTCGCGTTTGTGGCGCTTCTTCAGCTCGAATGACAATTACGACTCCAACCGGCTCGAATATGACCGCGAGCGCCTTCGCGAATTCTATCAGAACAATGGCTATTATGACTTCCGCGTCACGTCTTCTGTGGCGGAACTGACGCCGGATCAGAAAGATTTCTATATCACCTATACGGTGGACGAAGGGCGTCAGTACGATTTCGGCGTTATCAAAGTTGAGACAGCTCTGGAAAAGCTGGATGCCAATGTTCTCCGGGCTGTTGTTCCCATCACGGAAGGCGACCTCTTTCGCGGTAGCCTGATTGAAGCCACGATCGATGGGCTGACTTATGCAGCTGGCGTTGCGGGTTATGCATTCGTCGATGTGCGCCCTCAGATCAGTGTCAATGAACAGTCTGGTAGAATTGACATCACCTTTGCCATTGATGAGGGCCCGCGCGTCTACATCGAGCGCATAAATATCGTAGGAAACACTCAGACACTTGATCGCGTGATCCGTCGGGAGCTGCGGCTTTCCGAGGGAGATGCATTCAACAGAATTCTTCTTGATCGATCCAGGAACCGTGTTCGGGCACTGGGCTTCTTCAAGGACGTGCAAGTCATTGAGACACCAAGCGAGCAACCGGACAGAACGATTGTTGACGTCAAGGTGACGGAACAGTCGACAGGGGAGCTTTCCTTTGCTGCGGGCTTCTCGTCCGTGGATGCCTATCTTTTTGATCTCAGTGCATCCCAACGAAATCTGCGGGGGCGCGGCCAGTCAGTTGTTGCCAGAACCTCTCTCTCAAGCCGTCAGCAGATTGTTGACCTGAGATTTACAGAGCCCCGCTTCCTGGACCGTAACCTTTCTGCCGGTGTCGACTTGTTCGCAACGAAGCAGGATTTCGAGGAGTATACGGGCTTCACCAGCGATACTATCGGCGGTGGCCTGCGTATGGCCTTCCCCTTGACTGATCGCATGCAGATGGGGGTCCGTTACCGTCTTCAGGCGGATGATGTTAGCATCGCCAATCAGAATATCGTTATTGATTCGAACGGCATGTTGGTGCGCACCCGGACGCAAATAGCGGGTCAGGACACACCAAACGACATCACCGATGATGTGTACAGATTGCCTGCGCCCGGTGATGAGGGGCCTGGAGAGGCCGTGGTCGACATTTGCGATCCGGAGTATCTGCTGCGGAATACTATTTGCCGTTCTGAGCGCAGCGATATTTCCAGCATAATCGGATATGATTTCTTCTGGGATCAGACAAACGATCCGATTTCACCTACGCGCGGGTTCAACTTCCGCTTCAGTCAGGACATCGCCGGCATTGGTGGTGACGTGAAGTATCTCCGTACTGAGACAGGCGCATCCTTCTATCGCGGAATTTGGCGTGATGTTGTCGCGAGTGCAAACTTCTCTGGTGGTTACGTTATGGCTCTTGATGATGAGCAAGGCGTACGGATTAATAATCGCTTCTTCAGGGGCGGCAGTACATTCCGTGGTTTTGACGTGGCTGGTTTGGGGCCGCGCGAAATTCTCCGTCTTGTCGATCCTGCTACGGGTGAGATTGTTGGCACTCAGAGACTGAACTCGATGGGTGGCAATGCATACTATCAGGGTACTTTCGAAGTTACGGTGCCTAACTTTGTTCCCGAAGAGTACGGAATTAAGAGTGCGCTGTTCCTCGATGTCGGGTCCCTTGGATTGCTGGAAGATGTCGATAAAGGAAGCACTGTCATTCTCGAAGATGGCGCGCCATTTGGCTATCCTGGCCTTGCCGCAGTTCGGATGACAAAAGACGCTGCGGCTCTTCGAGCTTCTGCGGGTATCAGTGTGTTCTGGGATTCGCCCTTCGGCCCCATTCGCTTCGACTTCTCGCAAATCCTCCGCAAGGAGGAATACGACAGGACGGAAACATTCCGGTTCTCGACCTCAACGCGATTCTGATTTCGCAAGCCCCAGAGTAGGACGAACAAACATGTCAATGATCAGAACTTTTGTTGCTGCCGCTATGCTGGTGGCAGCGGTTTCATTGTCGGCATTTCAGATGGCAGAGGCGCAAGGCTCTACCGTCATGGTGATCGACGACAACAAGATTTTCCTGGACAGCAAGGCTGGCAAGGACATCCAGACAAAGCTCCAGAATATTGAGCGACAGATCAACAATGAATTGGAGCCTGTTCGCAAATCACTTGAGGCAGAAATAAAGGCTCTTCAACCCAAGCTTGAGGGCAAGACCCGGGAAGCTATTGGGGCAGATACCGCTCTTGTGAATGAACTTGCCGCCTTCCAAAAAAAGAACAACGATCTCAATCAAAAGCGCGCTATTGCTGAACGCGAGTATGCAATGACCGCCGAGAAGGCGATCATCGATTTCAACAAGGCGCTTGATCCGGTTCTGACGGAAGTCATCCGTGAAAAGAATGCTCAGGTCGTACTTCTCAAGAGCCAGGTTGTTTTCTCGGCGGATGCTGTAGATGGCACTGCGGCAATCATACAAAAGCTTGATGCAAAAACAGCTGCAATTGCTGTGACACGCCAGAAGCTTCCCACCACGCCACAAGGCGCAAACTGACAAGGTAGTCCTGTGACGGTCGACACTCGTTTCTACGCGCCATTGGGGGCATTGACGCTGGAAGAGATTGCCGGCCGCATCGGAGCGACACTCGTAGGTGATACAAACCTGACTATTTCAGGTATAGCTTCGGCGGCCAATGCCAAGGCCGCCGAAGTTGCGTTTCTTGAGGGTGATGGAAAACTCGCGCCGAGCTTAAGCCCTCATCTGACCGCTGTAATTTGCAATGAAGTCATGCGGGCGTTTGTACCTGCGGGCATTGCAACATTTGTGACTGCTTTCCCGCGTTACGCTCACAGCCAACTTGCCAAGGCTCTTTTCCAGCCTCGTCACCTTATGGAAAGTGGGCAAGGTAATGTGTCAGAGTCGGCTCAAATTCATTCGAATGCGGTCATTCAGCCGGGCGCGGTTATCGGATCGGGCGCGGCAATTGGAGAGGCTGCAGTCATTGGCGCAAATGCAGTTATAGGCCCTGGCGTTCAGATCGGCCGCAACACGAATATTGGGGCAAATTCGTCCATCCACTGCGCCTTGATTGGCGACAACGTCACCATACTGGCTGGCGCAAGAATTGGTGAAACAGGTTTCGGTGTCCTTGTCGGGCCTCAGGGGGCTGAGGACGCGCCTCACTATGGCCGGGTTATCATCCAGGATCATGCAACCATTGGGGCAAACAGCTGCATCGATCGCGGCGTATTCGAAGACACTATTATCGGTGAACGGACCAAGATCGACAACCTATGCCAGATTGCCCACAACGTTGTTTTGGGGCGGGGCGTCATCGTCGCTGCGTTTGGGGGTATCTCTGGTTCTGTGAGCGTTGGGGACGGCTCGATGCTTGGTGGTAGGGTAGGTATTGCTGATCACGTTCAGGTAGGTGAGCGCGTAAGTCTGGCTGCTTCCGCCGGCTTATTCAGAAATGTGGAAAGCGGAGAAACCTGGGGCGGAACACCGGCAAAACCGATACGGCAATGGATGCGGGAAGTCGCATGGTTGCAAAAACAGGCCAACCCCAAGAAAACCAGTTGATTGACGGGCTGTCCGTCACAAGGTCAGGAAGGTCCTCGCGATGAGCGTAGAGGTTCACCCCACAGCGGTTGTGGAAAGCGGCGCTGTATTACACGATGGTGTTCGTGTTGGGCCATTCTGCCATGTTGGGCCGAACGCCATACTTGGGCAGGGCACCGAGTTAATCTCTCATGCCTCCGTCACTGGAAACACGACCCTCGGTGAGAATTGCCTGCTTTACCCACATGCTGCTTTGGGGTGTGGCCCCCAGGTTATCGGCATGCGCGATACCCCTGAATCCAGGTTGGAAGTAGGCTCTGGCAGTGTCTTCCGCGAATATGCTACAGCCCACACTGGCATACCCAAGCATGGTGGTCTGACTAAGGTCGGAAGCTCCTGCTACATCATGATTGGCGCTCATGTCGCTCATGACTGCGTTATCGGAAACAATGTCGTCATGGCGAATAATGTCTCTCTCGCCGGACATATCGAGGTTGGTGATAATGTGTGGTTCGGTGGGCTCGCAGCGGTGCATCAATTCAGTCGTATCGGCCGCAACGCGTTTATTGGTGGCGGGGCTATTGTCGTTGAAGACGTGATCCCGTTCGGTTCGGTCGTAGGCAACCACGCAAAGCTGGCCGGTTTGAATACCGTCGGATTGAAACGCCGTGGGTTCAGCAAATCTGATCTTCACGAGATCCGGGCGGCCTACAAAGCTGTGTTTGAAGGGGAGGGGCTTTTCAAGGACCGCCTCGCTCAGGCATCACGGGACTTTTCCGGGAAACCTCTGGCTATGGAGCTGATCAACTTCATCCTTGAAGGCGGAGATCGCCCGATATGCAAGCCAGCCTAAAGCAATGACATCACCATTGGGTTTGATAGCGGGATTGGGAGAGCTACCGGTCGCGATAGCTGAGAATGCTATGGCTACGGGCCAGGGGGTATATGTTCTACGTCTCAAGGGATTTGAAGAACCGAGACTAGAAAAGTTTCATGGGAGTGTTGTCGGTCTCGGCGAAATCGGCGCCGTCATGGAAAGGTTGAAAGCCGCCGGGTGCAAAGATGTTGTCTTTGCCGGCAATGTAAGCCGCCCCGATTTCAAGAATTTAAAGCTTGATCTCAAAGGCTTGGCCTTGCTTCCAAAAGTAATTTCTGAGGCGCGTAAAGGCGACGATTCATTATTACGCGTCCTTGTCGGAGAATTTGAGAAGAATGGCTTCCGTGTGATTGGTAGTGATGCGGCGCATGCAAGTCTCCTTGCTCCTCCAGGTCTGATTTCCGGGCCGGATCCTAGCACATCAATGATGCAGGACATCCAGATTGCCGCCAAGGTTGCTGCCGCCACAGGTGCATTGGATATCGGTCAGGGCTGCGTAGTCTGCGATGGTCTTGTTCTCGCGGTGGAAGCTCAGGAAGGGACTGACGAAATGCTCCGGCGTTGCGCGCTTTTGCCAGTGGCCATACGTGGAACGCCGGAGGTGCGCCGTGGCGTACTCGTCAAGCGCCCCAAGCCTGTACAAGAAAGGCGGATCGATCTTCCAACTACCGGCGTATCCACGATTGAGCTTGCGGCAGCAGCCGGACTGGCGGGGATTGCCGTCGAGGCGGGCGGCGCGCTTATGCTCAATCGTGCCCGTATGGAGCAATGCGCTGAGGAACACGGACTTTTCATTTACGGCTTCCCTCCCGATCTGGGGATATCATGAGCGCCGCGGATGTGTATTTCGTTGCTGCGGAAGCCTCGGGTGATCTTCTCGCGCGCGAAGTGATTGAAGAACTGAGGGGTGCGCATCCTGACCTCCGTGTACTGGGTATTGGCGGACCGGAGCTCACTGAGGTGGGTATTCAGTCACCAATTGACATATCTCCCTTGTCAGTTCTCGGACTATTTGAAGGGATCAGGATTTACGGAGAAGTCATCAAGCTGGCTGACGCTGCGGCGGAAGCAATTCTGCTTGCAGACCCCAAGGTTGTCGTTCTCGTGGATTCTTGGGGCTTCATGCTCAGACTGGCCCAGCGCATACGGTCAAGGGCCCCTCATATCCGCCTCGTGAAGCTGATTGGTCCACAAGTGTGGGCGACGCGGCCAGGCAGGGCGAAGGTGCTCGCTGCTACGGTGGATCATTTGCTCTGTATGCATGATATCGAAGTTCCCTATTATGAGCCGCATGGTTTGAAGACGACCGTAATCGGGAACCCTGCGCTTTCTCGGGGCGGGCGGGGAGACCGGGCAGGGTTCAGGCGGCAGCATGGGCTAATGGATGGCGACATCGCCGTTCTTGTCCTTCCTGGAAGCAGGAGAAGCGAGATCGTAGGTGTAGCTCCCGCTCTCATTGAGGCGGCCCTGCTGGTGAAACGTGCGTTGCCGGGTGCCCGTTTATTCGTCGAGCCAGCGCAAAACGTCATCGATGCTTTTAAAGACGCTTTTCCCGAGGCGCCTGAACAGTTCTGCATCCTCAATGATCCGGCGTGTCGTTTCAACGCGATGGCTGGAGCAGATCTGGTGCTTGCCTGTTCCGGGACTGTCACTAGTGAAGTCGCGATGCAGGGAACGCCTATGATCGTTGCTTACAAGACCGGTTGGGTGACCTGGGCGCTCGCTCGATCGCTGCTCTACAAGAAGACACACATCACGCTACTCAATATTCTCAATGATGACACACCTGTAGTGCCTGAATTCGTTCAGACTAAGCTGCGCGCCGGCAATGTTGCAGATCAGGCTATTGAGTGGATTAAAGAGCCGGGCGCTTTACAGCGCCAACGTGAAGTTCAGGCACTTGCCCTCACTCGGCTTCAAAAAGAAAAGACCCCGGCAGCGGTGCTCGCTGCCAGGGCCATCTGTAGTGAGTTAAGAGCTGATCAGCGATTGACCATAGGCGCATAATCACGCTTGGCAGCGCCAGTATAAATCTGACGTGGCCGGCCGATTTTCTGAGTTGGATCTTCCAGCATCTCATTCATTTGAGCCACCCATCCTACGGTCCGCGCTACGGCGAAGAGAACCGTGAACATTTTGGTTGGGAAGCCCATCGCCTCGAGAATAATACCCGAATAGAAATCCACGTTCGGATAGAGTTTCTTTGCGACGAAATATTCGTCTTGTAGCGCAATCCGCTCAAGTTCCATTGCTACTTTCAAGAGAGGATGATCGCGCAGATCCAGCGCATCGAGCACTTCATGTGCCGTTTTCTGCATCACCTTTGCGCGCGGGTCATAGTTTTTGTAAACGCGGTGACCAAAGCCCATCAGGCGAATGCCGCTGGATTTGTCCTTGGCCTTCTTGACGAAGTCGGGAACGTTACTGATGTCACCGATCTCACGCAGTTGGCGCAGTGCGGCTTCGTTCGCGCCGCCATGGCTAGGCCCCCAAAGGCTGGCTACGCCGGCCGCGATTGCAGCAAAAGGGTGTGCGCCCGAAGACGCGACAAGTCGGACCGTCGATGTTGAGGCGTTCTGTTCATGATCAGCGTGAAGCATGAAAAAGCGATCCATCGCACGGGCGAGGACCGGATTTACTTCATAGTCTTCAGCCGAGACCGAGAAGCACATGTTCAGAAAGTTTTCCGAGTAGGAAAGGCGATTTTGCGGGTCAACGAACTTTTGGCCCAGATTGTACTTCATGCAGCGCGCTGCGATCGTTGGCATTTTAGCAACCAGACGGATGGAGTCGCGACGGCGCTCTTCCGGGTCTTCGTTACCCATTGCGCCAGGATAGAAGGCTGCCATACCGCCAACAGCGCCTGTCAGCATCGCCATAGGGTGGCTGTCACGACGGAAGCCGTCAAAGAAGCGATCCTGTTGAGTGTGAAGCAGTGTGTGCTGGCGGACATCCTTTCCAAAGGCTTCGTACTCATCCTTGGTGGGCAGTTCGCCGTTGAGCAGCAGGTAGCATAGCTCAAGATAGCTGGACTTCTCGGCAAGCTGCTCGATCGGGTAACCACGGTGAAGAAGAATGCCTTCGTCGCCATCAATAAACGTAATCTGGCTTTCACAGCTTCCGGTGGAGGTAAAACCAGGATCCAGCGTAAAGTGGTCCACCTCGGCATAGAGCTTGCGGATATCGATAACATTTGGGCCATGAGTGCCCGAATATACTGGTAGGCTGACCGTTTTTCCGCCGACTTCCAGCTTGGCCGTACCTGCGTCTTTAACTTTATTTTCCATCAGCCTCTAACCCTGTTCATGTCTGTTGGCCGGCTTTGGCTTGCGTGTCAGCCGGCGAGTTGGTCATCAATTCGTGCGAGCGTCTCTTCCTGGCCAAGCCATTCCATAACCGGAGCAAGATCCGGTGCTGGAAGCCCGCCAGTAAGTGCGGCTCTGAGCGGCGGACCTATCTGCCCCATCGATAGGCCTGTTGCGGTGCAATATGACTTTATCGTTTCCGAAATGCTAGCGCCTGACCACTGCGACATTCGCTGCAGTTCACCTTGCAGTCCCTTAAGACGGAGTTTTCCTTCGTCAGACAAGGCCTTACGAGAATTCTTACTCAGTTCGATAGGGCGCCTTACCTTGAGGAAGTCAAAAGCTGTAGCAAGCTCAATCAAGGTCGATCCGCGGTCTTTCATATGGGGCAGGGCGTTCCGGATTCGCTCGATTTCCACAGGGGTCAAGGTATCAGTTGAAGACAGAATGGGACAAATCAGGTCAAACAAACGCGCATCATCAGCCTGTCGAATGAAGTGGGCGTTCACCGTGGCCAGCTTTTCGAGATCCAGACGGGCCGGGGCCTTGTTGATACCCGAAACATCGAAAAGCCGGATTGCCTCTTCGTCGGTGAAAATTTCCTGATCGCCATGACTCCAGCCAAGACGCAGGAGGTAGGCCTTCATGGCCTCTGGCAGGTAGCCCATGTCGCGATAGGCTGTAGTCGATAGGGCGCCATGCCGCTTCGAGAGTTTCGCCCCATCATTCCCATGTATCATCGGTACATGGGAGAATTCAGGTACAGTCCAGCCCATAGCCTCATAGATCGGGACTTGGCGGAATGTGTTCCGGAGATGATCGTCCCCCCGGATAACGTGGGTCACCTCCATATCGTGATCGTCAACTACGACTGCGAGCATGTAGGTGGGCGTGCCATCGGCGCGGAGCATGACCAGATCATCAATCTCTGATGCGTCAATCGTAACGATCCCCTGTACGCCATCGTTTATGGTCCTGGGGCCGCTTTCGGGGGCCCTGAGGCGTACGGTAAAGGGGGCGTCGGTAGAAGGAGCTGGGGCGCCATCCCTGTAAGGCGAGCGGAAGGGTGCCAGAAGCTGCGAAGCGCCTGCGAGAAGTGCTTCACGTTCAGCATCACTGATACCCTCCTGCCTGGCAGCTAGGCGTTTCTCTTCACCAAGATCCCGGCGCGCTTGTAGCTCCTCGGAGGTTACGTAACAGCGGAAAGCCGTGCCGCGGGAAACCATATCATGGGCGACTGCCGCATGACGCTCAACTTGAGCGGACTGCATGATCGGCGGTTCATCAGGTATCAGGCCGAGCCAGTTCATTGCATCGAGGATGGCGTCGGTTGCCTCCTGGGTAGACCGCTCCCGATCAGTGTCCTCAATTCTCAGGAGAAACCGCCCACCATTCCGGCGTGCAAACAAATAGTTGAAAAGTGCCGTGCGAGCGCCTCCAATGTGCAGCATTCCCGTTGGGGATGGGGCAAATCGAGTAACGACGGACATTCGTGGTACGCTCCGCTGACCGGCGCTGTGGCCGCTTTGGGGTGGTCAAACACGAGGATGGGGTGAAGTGCAAGAGGGGGACGGTTTCTTCCGGAAGCTCAGGCGGGACTTGGCCAGTGTCGTGGGGGTGGATTCGCGCCCTCTGCTGTTCGCATTCGGCATGTGTGCCGGCGCTGCCGCATACTTCTCAGTACCATTTGAACCAACACATCTGGAAGTTGCCGGCGTGTTTGGAGCAGGACTTATTGTCCTGATGATCGTTCGTGGCCTTCACCGGTCAGACATGACGTATGCAATCACGATCTCTATTTTCGGTCTGGTCCTGGGGGTCTCTGCGGGCGCTCTCCGAACGGCTCTGGTTGCGGCTCCCGTGATCGAAACAGAAACACGCCCAGTCATGCTGGAAGGTTGGATCACCAATATCGAAGCAGGAGAGAAGGGCGCGCGGCTTAAGATCAAAGTCCACTCGATAGCGGGGTTTTCTGCCGAACAGCAGCCCGTTCTCGTCCGTATAACCCACCGCTCGCGTCTGGAAGTATCATCAGGCCGCTTTGTCAGATGTTGGGCTGTCTTGCGCCCCCCGCCTGCGCCTACGCTTCCTGGTGATTATGATTTCAGGCGGCAGGCCTATTTTCAGAAGCTTGGTGCTGTCGGATACGTTCAGGGTAGGTGCCGGGGCGGCACTTTGGGCGCGCCAGCGGCCATTTCCGATAAGGCCGCATTATGGATCGCAGCGAAACGTCGCCTCATGGCGAGCCATGTCAATGAAGCCGCCGGCGACCGCGCCGGAGGGCTTGCCGCCGCGCTGATCACCGGAGATCGCAGTTTTCTGCGTTTGGACGACCAGACTGCCCTTCGCGATACCGGCCTGGCTCATCTTCTGGCAATTTCCGGCTTGCATCTCTCTATTGTGGGTGGGCTGACATTTTTTCTCATCAGGCGCAGTCTTGTTCTCATCGAGCCGCTTGCCTTACGTGTGCCTGTGCAGAAAATTGCTGCGATTGTGGCTTTGTTTGCCTGCGCATCCTACCTGATCGTATCTGGCGCGAGCGTATCGACACAGCGCGCATTCATCATGGCCGCTATTGTTTTCCTGGCGGTTATCTTTGATCGCGCGGCAATCAGTCTGAGAACGTTTGCAATAGCCCTGATCGCCGTCATCGTGCTTCAGCCTGAAAGTGTCGTGACGCCGGGTTTCCAGATGTCATTTGCAGCAACTGGAGGTCTCATTGCGGCATATGAAGTATGGCGAAACCATCGCTCCAGCAGGGAACGCGTTCTGGGGCCTATCGGCTTTGCGCTGGCTTCCATCATAATGACATCTGTGGTGTCAGACGCCGCGACGGCGCCGTTCTCGTTTTTCCACTTTGATCGTCTCTCACCGGTTGGCTTGTTTGCAAATTTTGCCATCATGCCAGTGGTAACGTTCGTAACGGCGCCTGCTGCCGCTCTGACGGTCATCCTCGCTCTGGTCGGGCAAGCGGATATCGGTCTGCATTTATTCGGGCAATCGCTCGAACTTGTCCTTGGGATGACGCATTACTTCTACAATTTGTCACCTGGGGTTCTGAGGATGTCTGTTCCCATGCCGCCGGTAGCGCTCGTTTTCCTCTCCCTGTCGCTTGCCGCCATGATGGCATTTTCCGGTTGGGCCAGATTGATAGGCGCAGCCTTGCTTCTCGCGCCGGCCATCTGGGTGTGGAGCCATGCGCCCAAGGTTGTGCTGCATTGGTCTGCATCAGGGGATGTTTTCATTGCGAACGCAGATGGCATGGTCGAGCGCCTCGAACTCACGGATGGAGACGGATTGGCGCCCTTAAGATTTTCAGAAGCCCCTAATGCAACGGCGTGCGGGTTGGAAGAATGTGTATACCCATCTTTTGATGGGCTGGTCGTAAGAACATCAGGAAAAGCCGACAAAACCAAGGAGGAGACAGAAGAAGTCACGAGCCAGATTATAATTGCCATCCACAATGCGGATGCAATGGGGGAGGGGCTGCGCTTTGACTGGATGGATGTCAGAGAAGCAGGTGGCATAACTGCCTATGCCAGAGATGGGAACCTCAATATAGTCCGGATACAGAACTGCACCGAACGCCCTTGGCGCCGGTGCAGTAGTCACCAAGCCTCACAATCACCCGGAGGTGTGAGAGGGTATTTAGAGCGCCTTATTCGTAGCGGCGAATAAGGGCGACAAGGCGGCCCTGAACTTCGACACGATCAGGCCCGAAGATGCGGGTCTCAAAGGCCGGGTTTGCTGCTTCCAGAGCCACAGATGCGCCCTTGCGACGAAGACGCTTCAACGTCGCCTCTTCACCATCAATGAGGGCGACAACAATGTCCCCGGTTTGTGCCGTGTTGGTGCGCTTCAGGATGACCGTGTCACCATTGAGAATGCCGGCCTGGATCATCGAATCGCCCTGAACTTCGAGCGCGAAATAATCGTCTCCCTCAGGCAATCCTCCGGGGCTGGCGACATGGCCGTTCTCCTGCTGGATGGCGGAGATGGGTGATCCGGCCGCGATGCGTCCGACCAGCGGGATCATACCCGTCAAACGCGGAGTCTCACCAGCCTGGTTTGAGACCAACGCCGGGCGGAAGTCGCGGCGATGGCGCGCATTCGGCGGAGGAATGGCAGAATCAGGGAGCTTGAGAACTTCAAGGGCACGTGCCCGATTTGCAAGCCGGCGAATGAAACCGCGCTCTTCAAGCGCCGTAATCAGACGGTGAATGCCCGATTTGGAAGCGAGGTCGAGCGCTTCCTTCATCTCGTCAAACGAGGGGGAGACCCCTGTGTCCTTGATGCGGTCATTGATGAAGAGCAGCAGCTCTTTTTGCTTTGTTGTGAGCATGGAGCGGTTCCAAATGCGAATCTGTGTTCGCTTTTGTTCTACAAGCGTTCCCTGTTCGGGTCAATCTCAACAGGCGAGTTTCAGGCGTGTTACCTCTTCCGCGCGAGCGGACCCTTGCTTCATGAGCCATTCGCCAATCAGGAAGCGGCGTGAGCCAACGTTGCGAAGCCGGATAATACTGTCGGGGTCTGCGATTCCGCTCTCTGATATCAGATGCCTGTTTGAAGGCAGCATGGGAGCCAGGCGTTCTGTCACACTGAGGTCAGTGATCATCTTCTTCAGGTCACGGTTATTTATGCCAATGAGTGGAGAGGGGAGGCGCAGGGCGCGCTCCACTTCTTCTTCGTCATGCGTCTCAACCAGAACATCCATTCCGTAATGTGTGGCGCAATCATGCAACTCTGAAGCAAGGACATCGTCAACAGCTGACATTATGATCAGTATGCAGTCAGCACCATACGCGCGCGCTTCGATGATCTGGACCGGATCAATCATGAAATCCTTGCGCAGCATGGGGATGCTGACCGCTGCGCGAATGGACGCGAAATCTTCAAGGGAACCCCCAAAGCTCGGCATATCAGTAAGCACCGAAAGGCAAGCCGCGCCGCCGCGCTCATAATCCTGCGCGATTTCAACAGGATCAGCACCCGGCAGAATATCTCCTGCTGATGGGCTTTTGCGTTTGATCTCGCATATGAGAGCATTCTGATCATTGCGGGCAATCGCCGTAAGTGCCGCGGCAAATCCCCGGACAGGGGACGCGTTTCGGGCGGCTGATTCCAGATCAGTCAGCGACCGTGCACATTTCAGGGCACGGACTTCATCATGCTTATAGTCAATGATGCGGTCGAGAGCGGTCTTCATGTCTAGTCACTCTCCCGTGCTGTGCGGATAAGCGTTTCCAGAGTCTCCCTGGCCGCGCCGCTGTCGATTGCCTGGGAAGCGCGCTGAACGCCTGACGGAAGGTCAGCGACAAGACCGCTGACCATGAGGCCAGCTGAGGCATTGAAGAGTACAATATCACGGAAAGGGCCTTCGCGGCCGTCAAGCAGATCCCGAATTGCGGCAGCATTCTCTTCTGGCCCGCCGCCTTCAATGGTGGATATCGGGTGTGTTGGCAGGCCGGCATCTGAGGGGCTGAGCTGAAAAGTACGCACAGATCCAGGCGTCACTTCGCAAACCTCGGTTGGGCCGGAAATGGATATCTCATCGATCCCTGCCAGGCCGTGAACTACCCACGCGCGCCGGGTGCCGAGCGCTTTGAGCGCTTCCGCCATTGGTGTGACCCATTTCTTGTCGTATACACCGAGCACTGAATACTCTGCGCCGGCAGGATTTGAAAGTGGCCCGAGGAGGTTGAATATCGTCCGGATGCCGAGTTTTTGGCGGATGGGCGCTACGTGGCGCATTGCGGAATGGTAGTTTCGGGCGAAGAGAAAGCCGACACCGGCAGTGTCCAGACAGGCCCGGAATGCCGTGTCGCTAAGTTCTAACTGGAGGCCAAGTGCTTCCAGCACATCCGCCGACCCAGTTTTTGGGGGAACAGAACGATTACCGTGCTTGGCGACGCGCCCGCCGGATGCCGCGATGACGAGCGCACTTGCCGTGGAGGTGTTCAGGGATTTCCATGGCAGACCTCCTGTTCCGCATGTGTCGAGCAGGGGCCCATCCACGGAAATGCGGCGGGCGTGGCGGCGCATGATACGAGCGCCAGCAATCAACTCATTTGAGGTTTCACCCCGAACGGCCAGGCCGGCGAGAAAAGCGCCAACCTCCTCAGGCGCCGCCTCGCCGGATAGTAGCGTGTCGAATGCACCTTCGAGTATGTCCCCATCGAGAGGGAGACCGCGCGCTATGGCCTGTATCGCCGAGTTGAGAGCGCTCTGGCTCACTGTTTCACCTTATTGAGGAAATTCTTGAGGAGCGCGTGACCATGTTCTGTCAGGATGCTTTCAGGGTGGAACTGGACGCCGTAGACAGGGCGGGTTTTGTGATGAACAGCCATTATCTCTCCGTCATCTGTGTAAGCATCCGGAACAAGGCAATCAGGCAAGTCGTCGGTTTGTATTGCCAGCGAATGGTAGCGGACGACGTTGTAGCGCTCTGGCAGGCCCTCAAACAGGCCTGATTGATTGGTGGTTATTTCAGAGATCTTTCCATGCCGGATTTCCCGGGCGCGTATGACGGCGCCGCCAAAAGCTTGTCCAATTGCCTGATGTCCGAGGCAGACGCCGAGGATGGGAAGATTTTCAGGTGCCGCCTGTAGAAGCTCAAGGCATATGCCGGCTTCATTTGGCGTGCAGGGGCCGGGGGAAAGAAGGATTGCGGATGGTTTGAGAGCAAGCGCGTCTTCAGCCGCAAGCTGATCATTTCGCACAACATGCGTACGGGCACCAAGCTCCTCAAGATAATGTACGAGGTTCCAGGTGAAGCTGTCATAGTTGTCGATGACGAGGATCATTGGTCGTGCTCGTAGGCTGCGGCCAGCTCAGCTGCGCGCTTCAGGGCACCGGATTTGTGGACGGTTTCATCATATTCATATTGAGCATCTGAATCGAGAACGACACCGCCCCCCGCTTGAATGTGCAGCATGCCATCTTTGAGGATGGCAGTCCGCAGCGCGATGCATGTATCGAGGTCGCCGTTCCAGCCGAAATAACCGACAGCGCCGCCATATATTCCGCGCCGATGTGTTTCGACCTCATCTATGATCTGCATTGCACGGATCTTCGGTGCCCCGGAAACTGTGCCAGCAGGGAATCCGGCAAATAAAGCGTCCACCGCATCGAACCCTGGCCGAAGATTGCCTTCAACATGGCTGACGATGTGCATCACATGGCTGTAGCGCTCGACGATGAACTGCTCGGTGACCTCGACAGATCCATATGCCGCCACGCGGCCAACATCATTCCTGCCCAGATCAAGGAGCATCAGATGCTCTGCACGCTCTTTGGGGTCATTGAGCAATTCTTCAGCCCGGCGGGCGTCTTCTGAAGCAATCCCGCTGCGTGGCCGTGTACCGGCGATGGGGCGTATGGCGACCCGGCCTTCCCGCAACCGCACCAGTATCTCAGGACTGGACCCAACGAGCCTGACATCGCCTAGATTGATATGGAACATGAAGGCAGACGGGTTGAGGCGGCGTAAGGCGCGATAAAAGCTGATGGATTTCTGCTTGAACTCTGTTGAGAAGCGCTGGCTGGGAACAACCTGGAAAATATCACCCGCCTTGATGTACTCCTTGCAGGTGTCCACGATTTCGAAATATCGATTCTTCGAAGTGTCCGAAACAAGTGCGACTTGCTGAGCGCTTCGTTCTTTAGGGGGAAGGGAGGGTAGGCTTTCCAGCCGTTCTTCGACTTCATCCAGTAAAATGTTGATCGCAGTTTCATCCTCACCGCTGACGCGGCCGATCAGAAGCAGTTCCTGATAGATGTGATCAAAGATCACCATGATCTGCGGGATCACTAGCAATGCCTCGGGAACACCCAATTGGTCCGGCTTGGTAATCACGACCGGTTCTACATGCTGTATCATGTCATAACCAACATACCCGAAGGCGCCGGATGCCATCGGGGGAAGGCTTTCCGAGGTCTCCGCGCGCGCAGTCTCCGCAAAATGGCGCAGGGCGTCGACAGGCCGCTCCGGAAGCTGGCTGGCATCAGAAAATGTAGCTGAGCGGCTAGTCTCGGCTACGCCATCCTTGATACGGAACCAGATTTCCGGCTTCAGCCCGATGAATGAATAGCGTCCAAGTCGCTCGCCTCCGGCGATTGATTCAAACAGGAAGCTACCCGGCTCATCCGCGCCCAGCTTCAGCATTGCGCCAACGGGCGTTTCTATATCGCCGATCCGCCGTCTTACGATCAGACGGGAGGTCATTGTGAGGCCGCTATCGTTCGTTTGTATGCTGCAAGGGCTGCCGCATTTTCCTTGACCCTCACGGCGCGCCGGATCTCATCATCCACAGCCGCTTCGAGGTCTTGAGTTAGCGCATTTGTGACGTCCGCCATAGCGGCTGCACCTATGTCAGCAAGCATTTCCGGGCTGGGAGGAGATACGCTCAATACTTTCAGGATCGCGAATACGGACCCGTCGCCTGTTGGCAAGCTGATGACGCTTCCCGCTGGGTTACTGAACGTTGCCTGCATCAGAGGGCCTGGGACACCCATTGCCTGCGCATTCAGGCGTGAAACAGGTTCGGGCAGGCGATCAACTTCATCACCAGCCTGCGCCGCTGCGGCTTCCAGCGTGACCGCGCCAGAGCGAAGACGATCAGTCAGAGCATCAACAGCTGCCTGAGCAGCGTTTGCAGATCGCTCAGTTATGAGGATTGAGCGGACGCGGTCCTTGATCACATCAAATTCCGGAGTCGCGGCCGGGACGATCTTGCGTGGTGAAATGAGGACAACAGAGCTGGCAACATCGAACCGGCTGCTGATTTCATTTTCAGGCAGACGGAAGGTCTGAGGCAATGCTTCAGGAATATCTGCGAGGATCGTGAATTGATTGCCTCGTTCCGTCATCCCGTTCTGATCGATAGGGGCAATGCTGATGAGCGGTACACCAATGTCCTCTGCGACCTGTGTCAGATCATGGCCTGCGGCAAGTGCCTCATCGAGAGTCTCCAAGGCGGCAGAGAACAGAATCTGGGCGCGCTCACGCGCCAGCCCCAGGCGAATTTCCTCAGCAACTTCTTCAAGAGGCTTCACGGCGCCAGGCTGAACAGAGATCAGACGTGTCACCATCCACTGACCGTTGGTTTCACGCGGTCCGTACATCGCGCCGCTCTGCTTGCCGGGGCCGAACATTGCTTCACGCAGAGCTTGATCGGAGATGTCTCCGCTTCTTGCGGTCCGCATGTTGACTGAGTTTGCACCCGTCACGCTGTTGGGGTCTGCGCCACCGGCCAGTAGGCCAAAAGCGGTGCGTGCCGCGTCCCGTGAAGGGAACAGCAGCTCTGCATATGTGCGCTGATCAGGCGCCGCAAATCTTTCCGACTTCGTGGCCTCATAGACGGTAGCCACTTCCTGATCCGTAACGTCGACTTTTCCGGTGAAGTCGTCGCTGGACATACGAAGGATATCCATCGCGCGTCGCTCAGGCTGCTTCAGGCGTTCAAGATGCTCGTCATAGTATGCTTTGATTTCCGCATCAGATGGCGCGGCGGGTGCGGGGGCGTTCGAGGCATCAAAGAAGAACCAGGCAACTTCGCGCGTTTCGGCAAGATAGTTGGCCTGAATGTTGGCGATGACCTGAGGGCCATAAACTGCTGACTGCCCCGCCTGGGTAAGCGCGCGAATTAAGATGTCGTCCTGGAGCTGCCGCTCGAACTGCGCAGGCGTCATGCCCAACTGCGAGATCCTGTCTCGAAACATCGCCGGATCAAGTTCTCCGGTCAGTGGATTCTGAAAGGCCGCAATGCCGTTCATTTCCGCGACTACCGCTTCAGGGGATGGAGAAATGCCCACGCTTTCGCCGTAACCGAGGCGAATGATGCGCGCCTTTTCGACTTCAACGATCTGGTCGATCAAGCCTTCTTCCAGTGCCTCAGATTTGCTCATTGGCCGCTCGGAAGTTGTGTTGATATTGCGCAGGACGGTTTCCACCCGGAAGTCCAGATCCGCCGGGTCGAGCCCTCGGGAGCCTGCGCTAACGACATTGGCCCCAAGCCCGCTGCGCATCTGATTTACGATTGCGTCGACACCCCAGAACGCCATACCAACGATGACAATCATCAAAACCAGCTTCCCCACCGGGGAACGGGTCATATTCTTCATAAGTGCGAGCATACGGCGCTTCTCTATTTCTGGGGTTTGCCGGGTGGCTCACAGCTTGCTAGGCGACCGGTTTATGACTTGCAAGAGAGGGATGGCCGCATGCCACGCACGCTGATCGCTGGAAACTGGAAAATGAATGGGCTGATAGCGAATCTGGCCGAGGTCGAAAGGGTCTCCGCAGCTGTTTCGCCGTCGAGTGAGGGACCGGAACTGCTGCTATGCCTGCCGGCGACTCTGATTGCTGCTGCCTCCAGCAGATCGGATGGATCTCACCTGAAAATCGGTGGGGAAACCTGCCATCCCAAGGAAAAGGGCGCCCATACCGGCGATATTTCCGCAGAAATGCTAAAAGATGCCGGTGCCAGCTATGTCATTGTGGGGCATTCGGAGCGGCGGGCAGATTGCGGTGAAACAGATCA
This sequence comes from Alphaproteobacteria bacterium HGW-Alphaproteobacteria-18, assembly GCA_002841155.1. Classification (GTDB taxonomy): domain Bacteria; phylum Pseudomonadota; class Alphaproteobacteria; order Caulobacterales; family Hyphomonadaceae; genus Hyphomonas. The sequence continues at coordinate 410,445 of PHEH01000001.1, read as the reverse complement.
GATCGTCGCTTCACAGGCAGCGGCAGCACTTCGGGCGGGGCTCACGCCGATCATATGTGTCGGTGAAACGCTCAGTCAGCGGGACGCTGGCGACGTTTTAGACGTCATCTCCACCCAGATGGCGGGATCGATTCCCGAGAATGCCGCGGCTGGTGCCATCGTTGTTGCGTACGAGCCTGTCTGGGCAATTGGAACGGGCAGGGTGGCAAGTTCTGAACAGATTGCGGAGGTTCACAGGCTTGTTCGTGACCTGCTCGTCAAACGATTTGGCGATGCGGGGAGGGGAACCCGCATTCTTTATGGGGGGAGCATGAACCCCGGAAATGCAGCTGAAATCCTTGGAGTAGATGAGGTAAATGGCGGCCTTATCGGGGGTGCAAGCTTGAAGGCGGATGACTTCCTCGCCATCTACCGGCTGGCGGCGCAGTAGTTTGTGTGGAACCGTTGACTTGGCGAACGGCCTGATCGGGGTTATGCGGGCGCCTTAAATTCAGGAAAGCTGGTCGGGTCCATGCAGAACGTTATTCTCGTAATCCATATTCTCGCCTGCCTGGCGATGATTGGCCTGGTGCTAGTCCAGAAGTCAGAAGGCGGTGGCCTTGGCATCGGGGGCGGGGCGGGGAATTCGCTGATGTCTGGCCGCGGCGCGGCTGGAGCCCTTGTTCGGACCACCATGATTTTTGGTGCGATTTTCTTTGCCACCAGCCTGATCTTGACCTCGATCGCCAATCGTCAGTCTGATGGCCGGTCAGGCATTGAGCGCATTCTGGACGAATCAAACCCCCAGACCGCGCCACAGCAGGGGCCTTTGGACCTGTTTGATCCGACATTGCTCAACGAAACTGGTCCCGCATCGCCTGAAGTCGGCATTGCACCGGCGCCCCAGGTGACCGAGCCTGATGTTTCGGAAGATGCAGCGCCAGAACCAGAATCCGTCCCGGAAACATCCAATCCCCAGTAATTTGTTGCTAATTACCGGTGGAGGTCGCGCATAACGCGCGAATCATTTCATGAGTATAACCCCATGATCCGCTACATTTTCATCACTGGCGGCGTGGTGTCTTCGCTCGGAAAAGGCATAGCCTCCGCCTCGCTCGGCGCGCTGCTGCAGTCGCGCGGGTATCACGTGCGCCTGCGCAAGCTCGATCCCTATCTCAACGTCGATCCCGGCACGATGAGCCCCCGCCAGCATGGCGAGGTCTATGTCACCGATGATGGTGCAGAGACCGACCTTGATCTGGGGCATTATGAGCGCTTCACCGGCGTCTCTGCGCGCCAGTCAGACAATATCACCACCGGGCGGATCTATCAGCGGATCATCGAGAAGGAACGCCGCGGCGATTATCTCGGCGCTACGATCCAGGTCATCCCGCACGTCACCAATGATATCAAGGAATTCGTCCTCTCTGATCCAGGCGAGGGCGTTGATTTCGTGCTCTGCGAAATCGGCGGAACCGTCGGCGACATCGAAGGCCTTCCATTCTTCGAGGCGATCCGGCAGCTTGGCCAGGAACTGGGGCCACAACGCGCCTGCTTCATTCACCTGACGCTGCTGCCTTACATCCCGGCGGCGGGCGAAATGAAAACCAAGCCGACCCAGCACTCCGTCAAGGAACTCCGCTCAATCGGGATTCAGCCTCAGATACTTCTCTGCCGGTGTGACCGTCCCATTCCCGTCAATGAGAAGGGCAAGATTGCCAGCTTCTGTAATGTGCGCCTATCGAGCGTGATTGAGGCGCGTGATGTGGGACATATCTATGATGTTCCAATGGCCTATCACGCGGAAGGTCTCGATTCGGAAGTTCTCTCACATTTTGGCATTACTGATGCCCCGATGCCGGACCTCTCTTCCTGGGAGCAAATTGCGCGCACGATCAAGAACCCGGATGGCCGGGTGACGATTGCCCTCGTTGGCAAGTACACTGACGTGCCGGACGCTTATAAATCCGTTTCCGAGGCTCTCGGGCATGGCGGTTTGGCCAATAAGGTCAAAGTGGAAATTCGTTTCGTGGATTCGGAGAAGTTCGACGACCCCAAGGCGGAACTCGAGGATCTGGACGGTGTCCACGGCATCCTTCTTCCCGGAGGTTTCGGGGAGCGAGGCGCGCATGGCAAAATGCGTGTGGCCAGATATGCGCGTGAGAGAAAGATGCCGTGCTTCGGCATATGTTACGGGATGCAGCTGTCAGTCGTTGAGGCGGCCCGCAGCCTTGCCGGGATCAAAGACGCTTCGACGAGCGAGTTTGGCCCAACCAAAGAGCCCGTTGTCGGCCTGATGGAAGAATGGACCAAGGGCAACGAGAAAGTCACGCGCGATGCAAGCACCGACCTTGGTGGCACAATGCGTCTGGGTGCTTATCCGGCCCGTCTGAAAGCGGGCAGCCTTGTCGCCCAGATCTACGGTAGCCTTGAGATATCGGAGCGTCACCGCCATCGCTATGAAGTCAATGCGGAGTACATTCCGCGTCTCGAGAAAGCGGGGATGATATTTTCCGGCATGTCGCCGGATGGCCGCCTGCCGGAAATCGTAGAACTCGAAGGCCATCCTTGGTTTATTGGCGTGCAGTTCCATCCGGAACTAAAATCCAGGCCATTTGAGCCACATCCCTTATTCGCCAGCTTCATCGCCGCTGCCGTCAAGCAATCTCGGCTCGTCTAAAAGCGAAATGGGGAAGGGATCAGGCCGGGCGTGTCACCTGAAAGTGACCAACATTGATCCGCGCGTCACTGAATCCCGCTTCGCAATAGCTGAGGTAGAAGTTCCACAGCCTGCGAAAAGGCTCGTCAAAGCCTAGGGTGCATATCTCTTCCCAGCTGCCGTTGAAGGCGCGCGCCCACTCCCGGCAGGTGCGGGCGTAGTCCTGGCCGAAATAGCTGACTCCATCGTGCCGCAGTCCAGCCCTTGCGAACTGCTGCTTCAGGACATCTTCACTGATCAGCATACCGCCTGGAAATATGTGCTGCTGGATAAAGTCCACACGCTGACGATAACGTTCGAAGAGATTGTCATCGATCGTAATGATCTGGAGGGCTGCGCGACCGCCAGCTTCAAGGGAAGAATAGATCTTGGAGAAATAGCTCGGCCAGTATGCCTCCCCAACAGCCTCGAACATCTCTATAGACGCGAGGCCACTGTAAGACCCTTCATGGTCCCGATAGTCTTCCAGGCGAATATCGACACGGTCGCTTAGCCCTTCACGTTGCATCCTGGCGGCTGCATAATCTCGCTGGGACGGTGAAATTGTCAGACATGTGACCTTGGATCCCCGGTTTTTTGCCGCGTACTCCGCAAAACCTCCCCATCCACAGCCTATTTCCAGAATCTCGCTGTCAGGGCCGGCATGTATGCGATCACAGATTTCGCGATACTTGTTCATCTGGCCCTGCTGTAGCGATTGGTTTGGGCTGTCGAACAATGCGGATGAATAAGTCATGCTCGGGTCAAGCCAGCGCTCGTAAAACTCATTTCCAAGATCGTAATGTGCCATGATGTTTTTCTTGGCTCCACCACGCGAATTCCGTCGCCCAAACATGTGCCTTAACATGTTCATGGAGCGGACTATCCAGCCTCCGCGTGCCAGCTGTCCGGCGGCTTCGAAATTCACGGAAAAGAAGCGCAGTACGGCAGTCAGGTCGGGCGTTGACCACATGCCCTGGATATAGGAGTCCGCAAAGCCTACATCCCCGCCTGCCAGGGCGCTCTTGATGAAGGCATAATTGTGTATGTCAATGACGGCGGTCGGGCCATCTTCTGCATTCTTGAAAATAAGTTCGCGCTGGTCGGGTAAAAGAAATGACAACTGCCCTCGATCTGTTCGGAGCAATAAAAGTGCGGCAAAGCGAAAGGACGCCGGCACATCGCTCAGTGTCCTGATGGTGCTTGACGAGGCGAAAATGACATTGCTCATACAGGCTCTCCGTTACAGAGTGTAACATTGTTCGGAGTGGTCGTTGCTATCGTTGCGGGCCGGGCCGGTGCGGGCGGCTTTTTGTGATATTTGCCCCCCTTCAACCACACCTTCAGCGCTTGCCAGTGAATACCAAAGATCACGCCGATCGACGAGAAGGGTTGCGTTAAAGAAAGGCGCATCAATGATGCAGATGTTGGAGGCACCTGCCTGGCGTTGATATTAGCCATATGGGTGCGCTCATCACCTTTCCAGTTTTCTATTGTTACAAGAAGTCTCTCGTCCGGCGCGCGCAATGTGAAGCGATATTGCCCCGAGACATCCATGAAGGGGGACACATGGAAGAATTTTTCGGCTTCATGTTTTGAATGTTGAGAGCACGCGCGCGCTACATAGCAATGGCGTTCACCAAAAGTGTTATTCACTTCGTATATTATACCGCGAAGATCCCCGGCTTGTCCGTAGCCGTACCAAAGTGAGAGTGGCGCAAACTTGAAGAAGAGGTGACGGGGAAATGTGACGAGCCGTATGGAGCCACCTGATAGTTCAATATCCGCCCTACGAAACATATCTTCCGCCCAGGGCCTCAGAGATGCGCCTTTTGCTTTTGGCCCGTGATCTTCCGTCAGGAAGGAGAACAGGGCTGGGCGATTTATTGCAAATAAGGAGGTCTGACGATCTGCTTGCCTGAGACGATCAATATCCAAATCAATCAGGAAAACACCATATGCAAACCGCCGCTCAAATGGTGAGTAGCGGACATGGACCGTCTTCCCGATCCAGAGCCGAAGAGGTGGCGGTGTCAAGCAGATGCCTCCACGCCCATGGATACCACAACGGGGGGCCTTGTGGGAGTCTGAGTATCGATGCCCGTTGTTTCCCAGGAAACCTTGCCGCCCAGAGAGAGGGCCGCGGAGAGGCCAGATTTCAGCCCGTCCTCATGGAAGCCACGCCCCATCCATGCGCCCGCAAACCATAGATTATCCTTGCCCTGAATTCGCTTTAATCCTCTCACAGCTGCTTCTGCAGCAGCATCAAATTGAGGGTGGTCATAAGTGTAACGCAGGAAGGTCAGATCGTCTCTGGGCGGTCTGCTGGGGTTTAGCGTAATGAACAATGGCCGTGACGGATCAATGCCTTGAAGGCGGTTCATCCAGTATGTAAGGCAGATGTCATCGCTTTCCTGCTTCAGAACATTCCAGCTTGCCCATGCGGATCGGCGCTTGGGCATTTGGCTCGGGTCGCGGTGAAGCCATATACTATTCGGCCGGTAGTGTACGGACCTTAGAAGAAAGGCCTGATCTTCATACCTGTCCGAAAGAATATGTAACGCCTGGTTTGAGTGTGCCGCGAAAATCACCTCATCGAAAACTTCTGTATGGCCATCGTTAGAAACAACAGTTGTTCGGTTGCCAAACGGGCTAACTTTTTCGACACGAACACCGGTTCGCACGCGTGCACCCAGTCCGTTAACGGCCTTCTTTACATAATTCTGACTGCCCCCGGTAACTGTACGCCACTTCGGGCGCTCTTTGTGCATGAGCCGGTGATTGTCAAAGAACTGGAAGAAGCTCTCAGCCGGGTAGTTCATCATTTCGCGCTCGGGGGTCGACCAGATCGCTGCGCCCATCGGCAGAATGTAATTCTTGCGGAATGTCTCATCATAGCAATGGCGATCCAGCCATGCGCCCAGAGTCGTCTCCTTGACGAGACCTGCGGAGAGTTCTGCGCGCGCGGTCGAGTTGAACTTCAGTATTGTCTGCCAGAAGCGGTGAAAGTCGGGGTTGAGCAGATTACGTTTCTGCGCAAACAGGCCGGGCAGGGTAGAGGCCCATTCCCAGCCCGAAGGGTCTGATACGGCAAAGCTCATATCGGAAGCTTGAGTCTCAACACCAAGTTCGTTGAAAAAAGCAATCAGGTTAGGATAATTCAGCGCGTTGTAGACAATGAAACCCAAGTCTACTGCTGTTTCGTGACCGTCATAGTCGAACACATGCGTACTGGCGTGGCCGCCTGCTTGGGGGGCCTGCTCAAAAAGAGTGACATCCGCAGTATCCTTCAGCGCCCAGGCGGCGCCCAGTCCCGAGATGCCTGCGCCTATGATAGCAATTTTCTTCATAAGGCGGATTGATCCTCTTTCATGGTTTTATACGCATCAAGCGCCCGTTGCCGGCCAAGGGCGTGCTCGACAATCGCTTTGGGATAATTTGTGCCGAGTCTGACGCGCGCATGGCTCAGGGTCTCCGGGTCAGCATCAAACGGAGCATGAAGGTATTTGTCAGGCAGGCGCTCTAGTTCCGGACACCAGCGGCGCACATACTCACCCCGCTCATCAAATTTTTGCCCTTGGGTTATCGGATTGAACACCCGAAAGTAGGGCGCCGCGTCCGCTCCACTTCCTGCCGTCCACTGCCAGCTTGCGGGGTTGGCGGCGGGATCGGCGTCCACAAGCGTATCCCAGAACCATTGCTCACCCAGCTGCCAGGGGAGGAGTAGGTGCTTCGTAAGAAAAGATGCCGTAATCATCCGTACACGGTTATGCATCCATCCCGTGCACCAAAGCTCCCTCATGCCGGCATCAACTATCGGGTAGCCTGTTTGTCCGCGACACCATGCGGTAAAGCCATAGTCATCTTGGCGCCACCTCATGCGGGTGAAGTTGGTGTTGTAGTTATCCGTGGCCAGTGCCGGGTTGAAGTAAAGAAGCATGTAGGAAAATTCCCGCCATGCAATTTCAGACAGGAAGACATGGGCGGATTCTTCGTCCGCCTGCTGAGCTGCCAGACGTGCTTGAACGGCGCGCCATATTTGTGCCGGCCCGATTTCGCCAAAACGAAGATGGGGTGAAAGTTTCGATGTGCCTGTGGGAACGCCGGGGAGATTGCGGGTGCTGGCATAATTGCCAAGCGGTCCGGCGAGGAAGTCATCAAGACGTTTCAGCGCGCCCTTTTCTCCTGGCTCCCATGCTGCGCGAATTCCATGCGACCAGTCTGGTGTTCTGGGATGAAGATCCCAGTCCTTGAGGCTTTCGGTTTCTGCCGGTGCCGGAGTGATCCTATTAGGGGAGGGAAGGAAGGGGGGCGGGCGATACTGCGCCTGAAGCGCCCGCCAGAAAGGCGTAAATACCTTGTACCAGCCGCCGCCACCCGTTTTCAGATCCCAGGGTTCCATCAGAAGGCGGCCATTGAAGCTTTGGCAATCAACACCTCTGTCTTTGAGAGTTTTCTTGATTGCCGCATCTGTTTCACGTTCCGGCATGCCATACCGTCTGTTCCAGAATACGGCGTCTGCGCCGGTCTCTTCGGCGAGGGCAGGAATGATCACTTCAGCTCGTCCTGAGCGCAGGAGTAAAGTGCCCCCTATCTCCTCCAGAGAGGCGCTCAGGGATGATAGGCTCTTGTCCAGCCACCACTGGCTCGCCCCACCCATTGCGCGAGGCGCGCCTGCGCCAGTCTCGCGTACATAGAGGCAGATCAGGGGGCGTCCGCTGCGGACAGCCGCATCCAGAGCGGGGTTGTCCGTAAGACGGAGGTCTTCTCTGAACCATAATACTGCGGGCGAGGTAGACGACATGAACGGACCGGATTGAGGAAACGCTTTGTAATTCTGATCTTACGCCTTGAATCGTCAGTTGGATCACCCGTGAACTGGCCAGCGCTTCCACTCGATCAAGCCTGCCGTTATAGCCATCTGGTAGGCAGTTGATATTTTCCGGAGGCCCCCATCAGCACAACATCTCGACTATCTGGGATTCTCGACACTGCGGCCGGTAAACGGGTCCTGTGTATCGGCGATGTGATGCTGGACCGGTTCATCTACGGGGCGGTTGACCGAATATCGCCTGAAGCGCCTGTTCCGGTGCTTCGCTACAGCCGGGAGTCGGCCATGCCGGGTGGCGCAGCCAATGTTGCCCGGAACCTTGCCTCGCTGGGGCTCAGGCCCATCCTGATTGGCGGATGCGGGAATGATGAAGCTGGCCGGGAGTTGCTGACCCAGTTTGACCAGGATTTGTCCATGTCTGTCCGGCTTGTGACCATAGAAGGCCGCCCGACAACTCAGAAAACCCGCTTTGTGGCTGGTGGGCACCAGCTTCTGCGGGTCGATACGGAAAATACATCCGCGATAAGTGAAGCTGTAGAAAATCAATTGATCGGAATACTCTCCGAAGAAGCCCTCGATGCAACGGCAATTCTGATATCCGATTACGCAAAAGGCTTGCTGACGGACAGGCTCTTGCAAGCCATCATCAGGATAGCCAGCGAACTGTCCATTCCGGTAATCGCGGATCCGAAGGGGAGGGACTTTGCCCGTTATGGCGAGGTCGATATCATCAAGCCGAACGCCTCAGAACTTGCCGGTGCGACTGGCCTGAGCGTGGGAACAGATGAAGAAGCAGAATGGGCTCTTCGCAGCGCTCTGGAGGCTCTGCCCGCCAAGGCTATTGTTGTGACGCGCGCGGCTCGGGGCATTTCATTTATTGATCAGCGCCGGCGGGTATATCACGAAGCAGGCAGGGCCCGTGAAGTCTTTGATGTATCTGGCGCGGGCGATACGAGTCTGGCGGCGCTTGCGGCGGCCCTGGCTGGGGGCGGCAGCCTCGAAGACGCCGTCAGCATGGCAATTGCAGCATCGGGTATCGCTGTTGCCAAGGCCGGGACAGCGACTGTCTCAGCCGAGGAGGTGAAAGCTGCGCTGGTTGATACCGGGCCTGTGGCGCGCGCGGGCGTGTTGCCACTCAGCGCGATGATCGGGCAGGCAGAACGCTGGCGGGCTGCGGGTCTACGGATCGGTTTTACCAATGGCTGTTTTGATATTCTGCACCCAGGCCATATTCGAGTGATCGAACATGCGCGGGCCAAGTGCGACAGGCTGATCGTTGGTTTGAATTCAGACAGTTCTGTGAAACGCCTCAAAGGGGCTCAGCGCCCGATAAACAGCCAACAGGCGCGCGCAGATGTGCTTGCCGCCCTGAGCGCCGTTGATGGCGTCACGATTTTTGAAACAGATACACCGCTGGAAATGATCGCAGCCTTGAAGCCAGATGTACTGGTGAAGGGGGGCGACTATGAGAAAGAGGCCATAATCGGCGCTGATATTGTGGAGGCCCGTGGCGGAACTGTTGTCATTGTTCCTTTGGTTCCCGGTCATTCCACCACAGCTACGATTGCGCGCAGCAAGTCTGAAACGTGATGCTTGGGAAGCAGAAGCAGGTCAGTTCGTCGCCTCCTTCTTAAGTTCATAAGTGCCAGCGCCATTTGTCGTGAACCATTCCGGTATGTCGGGATGGCTGAGCGGAAGATCAGAGTCGTCTGCAATAAGGTTCTGCTCGGACACATAGGCAATATAGTGGGTGCGGTCATTCTCGGCAAAGAGGTGGTAGAAAGGCTGATCCTTCCGGGGGCGCACTTCCTCCGGGATCGAATCATACCATTCGTCCGTATTCGCAAATTGCGGGTCAACGTCAAAGATGACACCGCGGAACGGGAACAGCTTGTGACGCACGACCTGGCCAATCTGGAAACGCGCTTCGTGCCGTGAAATGGCGTTGTAGTAGTAACGCGTGTCGACAGCATCGGTCAGCAAAAGCGGCTCTGCTTCCGCCGGGCTAACCCGCTTGCGGAATATTTTTGTCAACCATGCGGTGCGTCCGCGTCTACTGGTCATTTTCAGCTCCTGTGGTAGATATTGCCCCAAGTTTTCCTTTCGGGCCACACTATGGCTGACAAAAAAGACAGGGATGGGCCGCCCAAGCGCGTGCAGGCTCGCCCCACAACCAGCCGGCCGTTATATGCGGCGGTCGACTTGGGCACGAATAATTGCCGCCTTTTGGTGGCGGAGCCGCGGGGGCAGACTTTCCGCGTGGTTGATTCGCATTCCCAGATTGCTCGATTAGGGGAGGGGCTCCACGATACGGGCCGGCTTTCGGAAGCCGCAATCGAGCGGGCAATGGATGCCTTGCATGCGATCCGGCGCAAACTCCGTCATCATGGCGTAGGACGCGTGCGTTGTATTGCGACTGAAGCCTGCCGGAAAGCCGAGAATGGCGCAGAATTCATCCGGCGGGTGCATACTGAAACAGGGCTCACCTTCAAGGTCATTGGCGCCAAGGAAGAGGCTCGTTTGGCAACGATCGGATGTCACGATCTGCTTGTCGCCCCGGCTAAATCCGTTCTGGTTGTGGATATTGGCGGCGGTTCGACGGAGCTGTCGCTCCTGGATGCCGATGCCACGCGTGGGCAGGGGTTGAAGGGAATGTTGAACCGCGCCCCGATAATCGACTGGACAAGCCTGAAGATGGGCGTGGTTACCATGAGCGATGCATTCCGCGAGTATGATGAGATCGAGGGATGGCCTCTGATGCTGGCCAAGGCTCGGGAAACAGTTGCCGCCTGGCCTGGTCTTGCAAATGTACAGCAGCGGCTGGCGGATGATGAGGGCTATCTGATCGGCACATCCGGGACAGTGACCTGTCTTGCTGGCGTTCATCTTAAACTGGATCGCTACCGCCGCGACAAGGTTGATGGCGCTTGGATGAGCAGGGGGGAGGGCGCTGTCACCATCGATCTGCTCCGGGAACTGGGTGTCGCTGGCCGGTCAAAACTTCCTACCATCGGGGAAGAACGGGCCCCCCTTATGCTTGCCGGCTGCTCGATCATGCAGGCGGTGTGGGAAGCTTTCGACGGCACGCGGCTGCGCGTGGCGGATCGCGGTCTGCGTGAAGGCCTCTTATTATCTATGATGTATGGTCAACCAAAGAACCGGAGCCGGCGCCGCAAAGGCCGCGGTGGTAGATCAAGCCCTCAGGAGGCTTCAGATGAGTGACGATGACAGGCGGCGGTGGAAGGGCCCAGGCCCCGAGAGGCAGGATTCCGGGCGTAGCACGACCGAGCGCAAGGTAATTGCCCGCAACGCGCGAACGGAAAGCTCAAAACGCTGGATCGAGCGGCAACTTCAGGATCCCTATGTCCGAAAGGCGAAGGACGAGGGCTATCGGTCCAGGGCCGCGTACAAACTACTGGAAATTGATAGCGCCGCGAAAATACTCCGCAAAGGCCAGCGAGTTATCGATCTGGGGTGCGCGCCAGGTGGCTGGATACAGGTCGCCCTCCAAAGCGGCGCAGCAGAAGTGGCTGGCATTGACCTTTTGCCCCTTATCCCGATTGAGGGCGCCACGATCATTGAGGGTGACGTCAACAATCCCGATGATGTGGCCAGAATGCTCGCAGGCCTCTCGGGGCCACCGGACCTCATCCTCTCTGATATGGCTGCCAATACCACCGGCCATAAGCAGACAGATCACCTGCGCACCGTGACCCTGGTTGAAATGGCCGTCGCTTTTGCGCTTGAGCACCTTTCTGAAGGCGGTTCCTTTTGTGCAAAAGTGTTTCAGGGCGGCACGACCAAAGACGTGCTTGACCAGCTCAAGCAGCATTTCCGAACGGTGAAGCATATCAAACCTGCCGCCAGCCGCGCAGGCAGCCCGGAAATCTATGTGGTCGCGAAGGGCTTCCGGCACTAATCTCCCTCAAAACAGGAGGGTAGTATGGTATTTTCAGGTGGCTGTTATTGCGGCAATGTCAGGTATGAAGCGGGAGGTGACCCGATCATGCGTGCACGCTGTCATTGCCGGGAATGCCAGTACTTCACCGGTGGTGAGGGCAATGATTTCATCGCCATGCCAGAAGCAGCCTTCAAGTTCACAAAGGGTGCCACCAAGGCGTTTGTGCGGCCAGATCATCCGGGCGCCGCTACACGTGAATTCTGCCCTGACTGCGGCACGCAGCTGCTCACACGCTCTCCCGCACTCCCTGGTGCACTCATTCTCAAGGTGGGCGCTCTGGACGATCCTGGCATCTTCCAGGGGCCTCAGATGATCATGCAGACAGCTGATGCGCAGTCTTTCCATTTGATCCCGGATGGGGTGCCCGCATTCCCGCGCTTTCCAGGGAGGTAAACGGCCGGGCAAGCACGAGGGGACTTCACAAGCCTTCGCGACTCCCTTAGGAGGCCAAAAAGGGAGCTCCCCACATGAAAATCCGACAAGCGATCACCTTTGACGACGTGCTGCTCCAGCCCGGCGCAAGTGAGGTGTTACCGGCAGATGTTGATGTTTCGACGTATCTGACGAAAGCCATCCCGCTCAACATTCCGCTTCTTTCGGCTGCGATGGATACAGTCACTGAAGCCCGGTTGGCGATTGCGATGGCCCAGTCTGGCGGCATCGGAGTCATCCACCGGAACCTGTCAATTGAACAGCAGGCCGGCGAAGTGGCGATGGTCAAGAAGTATGAGAGCGGCGTGGTCATGAACCCCGTCACGATCAGCCCCGACGCCACGCTTGGTGATTTGCGCGAACTCAAGAAGCGCACGGGCTTCTCAGGCATTCCCGTCGTTGAGAAGAGCGGCAAGATGCTTGGCATCGTCACCAATCGTGACACCCGCTTCGCCGATGACCTGAACGAGAAAGTCGCAACCCTGATGACCCGGGATGTGGTCACCGCGCGGATGGATATGGACCCCGCCGAGGCGCGCCGCCTTCTGCACAAGCACCGGATCGAGCGTCTCGTGATTGTCGATTCTGATGGCCGCTGCCTGGGTCTGCTCACCGTCAAGGATATGGACAAGGCCGCCGTTAACCCGAACGCCGCCAAGGATGGTGCTGGACGACTGCGTGTTGCGGCCGCCTCAACGGTCGGCGATGCTGGTTTCGAGCGGACGATGGCGTTGATCGAAGCAGGCGCAGATGCAATCGTCATCGATACCGCCCATGGCCACTCCATATCCGTCGCCGAAGCGGTCACCCGCGCCAAGAAAATATCCAATTCCGTGCAGATCATCGCCGGAAACGTGGCGACGGCCGAAGCTACCAAAGCTCTGATCGGTGCGGGCGCAGACGCCGTGAAAGTCGGCATTGGTCCTGGCTCCATCTGCACCACACGCATCGTTGCAGGCGTCGGCGTGCCTCAGCTCACGGCGATTGAGCAATGCGCAACAGCCGCGCTCGCCTCAGGCGTTCCGATAATTGCTGATGGCGGCATCAAATTCTCCGGCGACTTCGCCAAGGCCCTGGCTGCCGGCGCATCGACCGCCATGATGGGTTCCATGTTCGCGGGTACCGAAGAAGCGCCCGGCGAGGTCTTCCTTTTCCAGGGGCGCAGCTACAAAGCCTATCGCGGCATGGGCAGCCTCGGCGCCATGGCGCGCGGCTCAGCCGACCGCTACTTTCAGAAGGACGCTGCTGCCGAGAAACTCGTGCCGGAAGGCATCGAAGGGCAGGTGCCGTTCAAAGGACCCGTCGGCGCGATCATCCACCAGATGGTCGGCGGCCTGCGCGCTGCGATGGGCTATGTCGGCGCCAAAGACATTGCCGAGCTGCATGCAAAGGCCGAGTTCGTTCAGATCACCGGCGCCGGCCTCAACGAAAGCCATGTCCACGACGTGATGATGACCCGCGAAGCACCGAATTACTCGCTGTCCAGAGGGTGATGGCTGGCGTTCTAAACCGCCCTGGGCTCCCGCCACATCGCTTCAAGGGGCGGGCCGCCTGGGCCGGGCTCGAACAGTTTCATACGCTCGAAGCCGTGGCTCATATAGAAACCTGAATTCGCCGGGTTTGAGTTCTCCAGATAGCAGGGCAGGCGGGCATTGTCGGCAGCGCTCAATGTCGGGCTGATAAGCTGCTTTCCGAGCCCTTTGCCGCGGGCGGTTTTCCGTGTGCCTATCGTGAAAAGATAGAGATGTGGGGCTTTTGGATGCTCACGCGACATCGCTTCACCGGCCGAGAGGGCGCGTTTGGCGGCGCCTTTTGATCCATGCTGAATGAGTGTCCAGACCAAGCCGAGTGTCGGAAGAGGGCCGAGCTCCTTGTGCTTGTCAGACAGGCACCACATCGCTGCGCCCCCATCCCCCGCCAGATGGCAGATGCCATTGGGCAGGTAGAGATGGCGCGCCAGCTGCGAAAAGACCGGCTTGAGCGCCTCTGTCTTTCCAAAAATCCACCGATTGACCGGGTCATCGGCAAAGGCTTCGCCAGTAATGTCACCCAATTGGCGCCAATCGGCCCGCGACGCATCACGCAGGCCTTCCGGCATGTGAATCTCCAGCATCTTCAGCCCTTTATTGTTTTCACTGGCCCCATAGGAGGCTAACACGCCAACTTACGTAACCGGAGAGCCGACACATGCGCAATGGCGGACGCATCAGCGCAGCAATTTCTGTCCTTACGGACGTGCTTGAACGCCATCAGCCGGTGAAAATCGCCGTGCGCGACTGGGGCAAGCGCGCGCGATATGCTGGTTCCAAGGATCGCGCCTGGGTCTCAGGGCTTGTGCTTGACGCCCTTCGCCGCCGGAATTCCACCGCCCATCATATGGGGCACGGCGATCCGCGTGCCCTTGTTTTTGGGACACTTCGCTTTGGTTGGGATTGGCCAGCCCGGGACATCGAGCAGGCCTGCTATGACGATCATGGCCCCACGCCTCTAACGAATGCTGAGCGCGAAGCTCTGATCATGGCGCCCGATCCCGCGGCGCCCATCCATGTGCAGGGTGACTTTCCTGAATGGATGACACCCCATATGCAGCGCGTCTTCGGGCCGGATGCGGTGATCGAGGCCCAGGCTATGGCTGTCCGCGCGGACGTGGATCTGCGCGTCAATTCTCTGAAGGCCGACAGTGAAAAGGCATCCTTGCCCCTGAAGTCCGTGAGCGCCGTACCGTCGGCGCTGCTCAACAATGCTTACAACATCCCCGCGCGCGATCCCACTGAACGTGAAGACTCTATCGAAGGTATCCCGGCCTTTTCCAGGGGGTGGGTAGAAGTCCAGGATGCTGGCAGCCAGATTGCGGCCGCTGCGGCCAACGCAAAGCCGGGCGAACAGGTGCTGGACTTCTGCGCGGGAGGAGGCGGCAAGACGCTCGCGCTCGCCGCGCAGATGGAAGGCAAGGGGCAGATCTACGCTTACGACATTGATGGCAAACGCCTCTCTGCGCTTATTCCCCGCCTCAAACGGTCAGGGGCCCACAACGTTCAACTGGTTCACCCGAGTGAGGGCACCAGCCTCGACCCGCTGGTCGGCCAGATGGATCTCGTCTTTGTCGATGCCCCTTGCACAGGCACGGGAACCTGGCGCCGCCGGCCGGATTCAAAATGGCGCGTAAAGCCGGCCCAGCTCGACAAGCGTATCGAAGACCAGCGCCAGATCCTTGCTGAAGCCGCCAACTATGTCAAACCCGGCGGCCGCATGCTGTACGCGACCTGCTCATTCCTCATCGAGGAAGATGAAGACCGTGTTGCGGAGTTCCTGTCTGCCGATGCGCGCTTCACTGAACAAGATGCTGCCGAAGCCGCGATCGCATCAGGCCTTCTGACCGATCACGGCGCGGCAACGGTCCGAAAATTCCGCGGCCCCACCGGAAGCGTACGCCTCACGCCAAAGCGTGCCGGGACAGATGGCTTTTTCTTCGCCGTGTTGCGGCGAACCTCATAACGGGTCCTGCTTCCGCGGGGGCTCATCTCCTGTGTAGTCAGAAATAGCTTCCATAAGGACGGTGATCTGTTCGCGCTCGCGCGCAGTAATTTCGGGTCTCCAGAAATCAAACAGAAGCACGACGCGGGTTTCGTCCGCTTCATTCTTTGCTTCATGCTCTATGGAGTCATCGAACACCACGAGCTTGCCTTCCTGCCAATGGTGCACTTCGTTGCCAACTCGAAGCCATGCCGGTCCGGGCACAAGCAAGGGCAGGTGGCCAATCAACCGCGTGTTCACGAGCCCGGTATGCGGCGGAATATGCGCGCCCGGTTTCAGCCTTGAAAACAGGACGGAGGGGGCTTTCCCGGGCATTAAGTCCAATGGAACATTCTGGAACGCCGCAGCCGTAACCGGACAACGGCGGGCATTCTCTTCAACATACCGCCCGTCCTGCCAGATGTAGAAAGCGGCCCAGTCCAGGCTGCCCTGCAAAGCCGTTGAGCTCAGATGCGGGCGAAACGTGTCCTCTTCCGGCAGATACGGCGCAAACGCGTCTGTCTCTGCCATCACCGCGATCAGCTCGTCGCGAATCTGATCGGTCTTTGATTCAAGCTCCGAGGCCCAATCGAACAGCGCCGTATCGTAAAACTGAATCTGAGGCAGGCCGGGAAAGTAGAACTTTGTCGGCTGCTGGACGAATATCTTCCGGCGTCCCAGCAGGATATCGAGCGCCTGATCAAACCGGGGCTCTATCGCGCCGCTCGGCAACCGGCCGCGCAGAAAGCCCTCATACGCTGCCGCGTATTCGGCGCGCCGCGCCTCTGCGCGCCGTAAAGCCTGGCGAATGCCTTCGGGTATTGAAGCCGGATTGATCTGCTGGGCCAGCTTGAGGCCGATCCCATAAGCATGCCCCGCTTCAGTCTTCTGGCCTGCCGCGTGATGTGCGTCGCCCAGATAAAGGATGAGGCCAATGTCCCGGGGGGCCTGCTTCACGGCTTCGTTCAGGGCCTCCACCGCCAGAAGTGGGTTACCACCGGCCTGTAGGGCCTGCCGGGCACTGGCGATGAGTTGCGGTACAGTCTGTAAGGGTGCGTTCATGGCCCTAGCTAATGCCTTCCTGCCCAAATAGGCAATTGTCGCCTTTGACAGACTTTCGCGTTTGTAAAACCCTCGCTAATAGGGGCCATGACACAGCAAGCCGATTCCGCCCCCACCACCCATGAACGCGTTCTAATCGTTGATTTCGGCAGTCAGGTAACCCAACTGATCGCCCGGCGCCTGCGAGAAAGCGGCGTCTATTGCGAAATCCACCCCTTCAACAAGGTCGATGGCGCCTTCCTGAAGGCCTACGGGCCCCAAGCGATCATTCTGTCTGGCGGCCCGGCGAGCGTCACCTGGACAGACGCGCCCCTGGCGGACCAGTCCATTTTTGACAGCGGCCTGCCCATTCTCGGTATCTGCTACGGCCAGCAGGTGATGATGCACCAGCTCGGCGGCAAGGTGGAAAGCGGCACCAGCCGTGAGTTCGGCCGCGCCTATATTGAGCCCGTGCAGACCGATCCCATTCTCGACGGACTGTTTGAGGGTGGCAATTCAGAGCAGGTCTGGATGAGCCATGGTGATCATGTTGCCGAAATGGCCCCCGGCTTTGGCGTGATCGCCAGATCTCCCGGCGCGCCCTATGCCGTGATCGCCGATCCTGAGCGGAAATTCTACGGCACCCAGTTCCACCCCGAAGTCGTCCACACGACGCATGGCGCGCGCCTGTTGCGAAACTTCACACACGGGGTCGCGGGCCTCAAAGGCGACTGGACGATGGCGGCCTACCGCGCCGAGGCGATCCAGAAAATCCGCACACAGGTCGGCAAGGGCAGGGTTATCTGCGGTCTTTCAGGAGGTGTAGACTCGTCCGTAGCTGCCGTGCTCATCCATGAAGCCATCGGTGACCAGCTAACCTGCGTATACGTCGACCACGGACTAATGCGAGCCGGTGAAAGCGAGCAGGTCGTCAGCCTCTTCCGTGAGCATTACAATATTCCGCTTGTCCATGTAGACGCTTCTGACCTCTTCCTCGGTCAGCTTGATGCTGTGACAGATCCAGAGAAGAAACGTAAAATCATCGGTGGCCTGTTTATCGACGTATTCGATGCAGAGGCTGCCAAGATTGGCGGCGCCGACTTCCTCGCTCAGGGCACTCTGTACCCGGATGTCATCGAAAGCGTGTCCGCAATTGGCGGCCCCTCAGTGACCATTAAGAGCCACCACAATGTGGGCGGTCTTCCGGCGCGCATGAAGATGAAGCTGGTCGAGCCGCTGCGCGAACTCTTCAAGGATGAAGTCCGCGCGCTCGGCCGTGAACTCGGGCTTCCCGAAGCCTTCGTTGGGCGCCATCCTTTCCCCGGTCCTGGCCTTGCCATCCGCATTCCCGGCGCCATCACGCGCGAAAAGGCAGACACGCTCCGCAAGGCCGATGCGATCTATATCGACGAGATCCGCAAGGCCGGCCTCTACGATGAAATCTGGCAGGCCTTCAGTGTACTGCTTCCGGTCAACACCGTTGGCGTGATGGGGGACGAGCGGACTTATGAGGCGGTTCTGGCGCTTCGCGCCGTGACTTCAACGGATGGTATGACGGCGGACTATTACCCTTTTGAGCATTCTTTCCTCGGCCGTGTCGCAACCCGGATTATAAACGAAGTAAAAGGTGTCAATCGTGTCGTATACGACGTCACCTCCAAACCTCCGGGCACGATTGAGTGGGAGTAGGCGGCCACGCCGAGCCCTTCAGACAAACGCTCAGATAATATAAGCACCAATACCCCTTGGCCCTGCGGCCTCCGCGGGGCGTACCTGGCATGAATATTGCTCGGCTTAGCCAGGATTGGGTGGATTGCACGCGAAGTGCTCGCCTGGCCCTGATCGGGCTGGCCAGCGCGGCCAACGGGTCTATATGTGTTTAGTGGCTTACAGGGGTCGCATTTGGGCGTTTGGTTTCAAGGGCATTGCGAATTGAGCACAGCAACGGAATTCAGGGGCGTAGGTGGTCTCACCCTTCAAGGGCAATTGACTGGTCACCCGGATGATCCCGCCGTCGTGCTTCTGGAGCATTCAGGGCATGGGGCGGGTTTCTGGGAGGATCTTGCAATCGCGCTGGTGAAAGCGGGCAGGCAGGTCGTTCGCCTGGCCCCCTTCGATCGATCCGCTACGCTTATTCCTGGTAATGTCGGCACCTATGCCTGTGAGAGTTTGCAGGCAGTCCTTGGTCAATTGCCCATGCGGCCGGTAATCCTGGCAGCAGGAGATGACGCGGCTATAGCCATCGACGCGATCAGCCAGCATGCGGAGCTGATGGCCTCGGGCATAGTCCTTGTGGACTCGAAGTCTGTGGACGCACGAAAACTCGATCTCTTGCCGGAGAGGTTGCCCCTGTTGATGGTCAGTGGCGTTCTGGTGCCCGTTTCAGACAGCATGGAGCAGATCGCCAGACGTATTCCGCATGCTGAGGCTGTGGAAATATCTGCCAGCACACCGCCATCCTGCGCGGAAGGGTTTGATGCATTCAGTGCTGTGCTGATTGACTTTCTGGAGCGCCGCCTGCCGCGCGCTACCCCCGAATATCGCCAAGGTTCTGACGCGCGCACGCTCCGGGATGCGTTGGGTTGCTTCGCTACTGGCGTGACGGTCATGACCGCTAAGGATGCCGCCAGCCAGCCAGTGGGCCTGACGGCAAACTCTTTCACGTCCGTATCACTGGACCCGCCTTTACTTTTGACCTGTATAGCCAAATCATCCGCCAGTTCCGAAGTTTTTCAGATGGCAGAGCATTTCGCGGTAAATGTGCTGCACATTGGACAGCAGCCGACCTCCATTCGCTTCTCACGCCGCAATGAAGACAGGTTCGGGGCGACGCCCTGGGAGCCTGGCCTGCATGGAACGCCTGTGTTGACGGGGTCGCTGGCGACATTCGAATGCTCACGCCATGCTGTCCATGATGGCGGAGACCATATCATCCTGATTGGCCAAGTGGAGCGGGCAAGGTTTGAACCGCGCCGCGATCCGTTGCTGTATTTCCGCGGAAAATACCGCCGGCTACATTTTTCCTGATGCCTCGTCGCAAATCTTAACAAATACTGATGCCGACCTGAATGCAATCTGCCTTGCGCAGAAGGGGGAAGGGGATAAGCGCCGCGTCGCTATCTCGCCGAGTTCTGCAGTTTGCTCATCACCCGTGCATGCTTGGCCACGCCACACCTTTTGCAATCCAAGTCGCATAATCTATATTATGGGAAATTATTATATGGCGCGCGAGCGCCCATTAAGGCTTTGTATTCAGATACGATTCTGGAACTTCCGGCAATCGACCGGAGAGCCCCCTCAAGCCTGGCCTGCCATGCCCGGCTTAGCGATCAATCCTGATTTCCATGCCGTCATAGCCAGGCTCGATAGTCGCCGGCAGCGTCTGGCGTAGCGTCTGATAATCCATGTCGACATGCAGGTTCGTAAGAACCGCCCTCCTGGGCTTCAGCGCATCAATCCATTCAAGGGCTAGCGCAAGGTGCGCGTGCGACGGGTGCGGCGCATAGCGCAGAGCGTCGATGATCAGCACATCGAGATCCTGAAGCTGCCTCAGCGCCGCCTCCGTCAGTTCGTTAACATCATTGCAATAGGCGACGTTTCCGATCCTGTAACCCATGCACGGAATGGGCCCGTGGATCATGCCTATCGGAAAGAATTCCACAGGCCCGCCCTGCCCAGGCACAGTGAACGCCTGCCCCTCATGGACGGTATTGTGGGGCGAGAGAATTGGTGGATAGCCCTTCGCCCCGGTGAAACAGTATTCAAACCGCGTCAGCAGACTGCCGCGCGCATACGGATCAAAATAGACCGGTATTGCGCTTCGCTGCCGAATGGCCAGCGCGCGCACATCATCAATCCCGTGAGACTGGTCGGCATGATCATGGGTATAGATAACGGCGTCCAGATGCGTCACCTGCGCGTCAAGAAGCTGCTCCCGCAGGTCGGGCGAAGTATCGATGAGGATGTTGGTTAGGGTTTCATTTTCCCCACGTTTCTGAACCAGTGCGCAGCATCTCCGCCGGCGGTTTTTCGGCTCTTCGGGGTCGCATGCGCCCCAATCTCCCCCGACGCGCGGAACGCCGCCTGAAGACCCGGTTCCCAGGAGGATGATCCGTGTATCGCTCACGTCGCGCTGACCTTTGAAAACAGCGTCAGGGCATTCGCTTCAGTGATGGCCTTTACCTCATCGACCGGCATGCCCTTCAGGGCCGCAAGCGCTTCGGCGACATGCACTAGAAAGGCCGGCTCATTCCGCCTGCCCCGCATGGGCATCGGCGCAAGATAAGGACAATCCGTCTCAAGAATGATCCGCTCTATGGGAATATCGCTCATCACGGCACGAACATCTTTCGCGCTCTTGAAAGAAAGAATTCCGGAGACGGAGAAATAAGCGCCCAACGCCAACGCCCGTTTCGCCAGTCCCTCACCGCCCGTGTAGCAATGAAGCAGCGGACGGAATGCGCCGTTGGCCATCTCCGCCTCAAGAATATCGGCCATCAGATCATCGGCCTCACGTGTGTGCAGGATCAGCGGGAGGTTCGTCTCGCGGGCTGCTGATATGTGCGCCTGAAGACAGGAAACCTGTTCTTTTTCCGGACTGTACCCATAATGGAAATCAAGCCCGGTTTCCCCAATAGCAACAACCTTTGCGTCTCTGGCCGCCTCGATCAGCATCCCGGCTGTCAGATGCGTGAAGTCCTTCGCGTGGTGAGGGTGTGTGCCTACGGAGCACCACATATCTACCTCCGCCTTGGCGATGGCGTATACGGCCGGAAAATTATCGAACCGGTCACAGATCGCGAGGAAACGGCGAACACCCGCTTCCCGCGCACGCGCCAGAACTTCCTGAAGGTCGCCAGCAAACGCTTCGCCATGCAGGTTCACATGCGTATCAAACATCTATCCGCCGTTTATTTGCCAGTCGCGGCATCATGCATCGCCGCGATAATTTTTGAGGCTACCTGTGCTGTGTCCATGTTCAGCGTTTCGGCATCGCCAGAGAGCCTTGCAAGGCCAAGCCAGACTTTTGCAGCGCGAGGCTCTGTTTCGGCTGTACGTGCCACCCAATCGAGAATTTCATCCCTGAAGGCCAGCCCGGCTTCTGGTCCATCACTTGCGGCTGTGAGTGCTGCCGTGACGAGTTTATCCGCGGGTTTCGGCATTGCCTTGATGAGCGCGCGCGCCGCGCTTGCCGCGTTGACTGCCGCCGGCGACGCCAGGCGCAGCCCCAGGCCAGGGCGTCCACGCGCCAGGCGCGCCGCGTCATTGGGAGCGCCTGCTGCTTCGAGCGCTCGTAAGCAATCCTTGTCGGTCAGCACAGAAAGCTGCAAGACGCGGCAGCGTGACCGTATGGTTGGCAGGATGGGTTTGGAGCGGTGATTGACGAGCAGCAGGATGCTTTGGGCGGGTGGTTCCTCAAGAGTCTTTAGCAGCGCATTCGCTGAGTTGCGGTTTGCTTCGTCAATGGCGTCGACAATCCCGACGCGCCATCCACGCATGGCTGGCTTCATCGAGAAAAATTGCGTCATCTGGCGGATCTGCTCGACGGTGATGTCCTGCGTCAGCTTGCCCTTGTCGTTCAGCTGCCGGCGTTGAACGCTCATGTCAGGATGGTTGCCTGCCAGAATTGCCCGCATCACCGGGTCGTCAGCGGGCGCATCAAAGGGAGAAGACGCTGGCCCGCGCGCGCCCAGAAGATACGCCGCGATCCGTTCGGCAAGCCTTGCCTTGCCAATGCCGGACGGTCCTTCAATCAGCCAGGCATGGTGGAGCCGCCCGCTTCGATAGGCTGAGAGGAAAGAGGCTTCAGCGCCATCGTGTCCGAAAAGGGGGAGCGCTGGAGTCATGATGTGGCCAGTCTGCGCTCGGGAAGCAGGTGCTGGATCTGATCCCAGGCTGCGCTCAAAACGAGATCGGGAGTGACGCTGGCATCAATCAACCGGCAACGCTCAGGCTCCGATCTCGCGATGTCCAGAAACGCCGCCCGCACCGCCTCATGAAACGCATCCGGCCGTCGCTCGAACGTGTCGAGCGCGCCTGCGCGTGCCGCGCGGCGTTGTCGGGCAACGTCCAGAGAAACATCCAGAACCAGCGTTATTGAAGGAACCGTATCGCCGAGCACGTCACGTTCAATCGAGAGGAGGGTGACTTGTTCCACGCCGCCTTCAATCGACTGATAGACACGCGTGGAGTCTGCAAACCGGTCACAGATCACCCATTCTCCCCGTGCCAATGCAGGCCGGATCAGTTTCTCAAGATGATCTCGCCGCGCTGCATTCACCAGTAGCGCCTCGGAAAGCGGTGACCACACCTGCCCTTCTGGCGGATGCAACAGCAGATGACGCGCCGCCTCCGCCAAAGGCGTGCCGCCCGGTTCCCGTGTCAGCACGACGCGCAGGCCATGCTCTTCGAGTTTCCGGGCGATTGCTTTGGCCAGCGTGGATTTGCCGGTACCTTCGCCGCCTTCCAGCGTGATGAAGTGTCCGGAGACCGTATCAGTCATTGCTGCTGGTGATGAAGGTGCGCACGCCTTCAATCGCCATGCCGGCGAAGCCAAGCTTCTTAACATCCGCCTCAGCAATAATGGGGGCTTCGGAAGGTTCTGAACCTTCCATTGTGATGACGAGCTTGCCGATCTGCTCGCCCTTCTTGATGGGAGCTTTCACCGGCCCGTCGAGCACGATCTCGACCTTGGCCTTGGCAAAGGCTGCCTTGTGCCCGGCCACTTCAATCGGCTCTGCCAGCGAGACCGGCACAGTCCGGTTGTCGCCCAGCCACACCTCGACATCTGGAAGGGCCAGCGTTTCCGGACCGATCGTTTTCAGCTCAAAGCTCTGGAAGGCCACGCGCATAAGGCGTTCGCTTTCCTGGGCACGCGACGCCATCGTCGGCAGACCGTTCACAACGATTGTGCGGCGGACTCCGTCCCGCACTGCTGAGGCCGTAAGACCGTATCCAGACGAAGCAAGGTGCCCGGTCTTGAGACCATCAGCGCCGGCGACTTCCAGCAAAGGGTTGCGGTTGGCCTGCGTATACTGCCGCCAGGTGTAGGAGGGCAGCGAGTACCACTCATAATATTGCGGATACTTGTCGATGGTCATTTTGGCGATACGGGCGAGGTCTTCAGCCGATGCAACATGGCCTTCGCCCGGCAGTCCGGTCGTATTCACAAAGTTGACGGAGGTCAGGCCGAGCTGATGCGCCATTTCAGTCATTCTGCGGGAGAAGGCCTCCTCAGATCCCGAAATGCCTTCAGCCAGAACGATACATGCATCATTACCAGACATGGTGATAACGCCGTGAAGGAGTTCTTCGACAGTCGGCGTATCCTTGGGCAACAGGCCCATAGTAGAGGTGCCGGAAGGGAAGCCACCGCGGCGCCAGGCGTCTTCGCTGACGGTGAACTTGTCCGTAAGTGAAAGCTCGCCGCGCTCAATCAGCTCGAAGACAACAAAAGCCGTCAACATCTTCGTCATGGAAGCGGGCGTCATCGGCTCGTCGCCGCGCTTGGAATAGAGGATCTTGCCGGTCGCGTGATCCATGATCACGGCATATTCCGCCGGCGTGTCGATCATCTGAGCCGAAACACTGGCGCCGCTGAGCGCCCCGAGGGTCAGTAGGGCCGCAAACACCTTGCGAAAGGGAACCACGATATCTTTCTCCTGTGCCATTCTGGCGGCCGCAGGATCTCTGCCAGCCTTCTGCACTGTGTATGCAGGAAAAAGGGCCGGTTTGTGGTCAGCGTCAATGGGGGCGCTGAGGCTTACTCAGTATCCCGTGACGATACGGCCGTCTGCCGTGCCTGAAGCATAGAGATTTGCACGGATCTGTTCGGCGGCGTCCCGGTCCTGGAAGGGGCCGACGCGCACTCGGAAAAAATCGGCTCCATTCACGCGGGCCTGAACAATGTCGACAGGAAGGGAGCCCCCAACACTGCGAACCATCGATTCGGCATTTCCGATATCAGAGAAGGAGGCGAGCTGCACGAACACGTTTCCCGTCGTTGCGGCCGGAGCGATGTATGCCGCAGGCTGCTGGGGCACCGTCATGGACATGAGGCGTGGGGAAGGCGCGCCTGTGGGGCCACCTCCGAGAAGTTCATCTTCTGACGCAGCTGGAGCTGCCGCCATCTGGGTGACAGCCGGTTGTGCTGCCGGCATTTTGACCGGTGGCAAGGCAGGCGTGATCGCTTTCTGGGAAACCGGCTGGGTCGCCAGTACGGGCGCCGGGCTCAGATAACGAAGGCGCACATTGCCCTTCCCTGCTCCGGACATGCCAAGCGTTTCTGCCGCCTTGCGGGACAGTTGCAGATTGGCGCCGTCTTCGAATGGTCCGCGATCATTCACGCGAACAACAATTTCACGGCCGGTGTCGAGACTTGTTACCTGCACCAGGCTGGGAAGGGGCAGGCTGGGGTGCGCCGCCGTCAGTTCCATCTGGCTGAAGACTTCACCATTGGCCGTGGGCAGTCCGGCGAATTCCTCACCATAAACGATGGCCAGTCCTGTTTCGACGAACTCGGTATTCATGTCAGCAGGGATAGCAGGCTGAACCGCAGACGGCATCGGGGTGTATGTCACCCCCTTCCCGGCCGGTTCGGGCATGGCCTGAAGCGAAACGGTTTCAACAAGTGGTCTGGGAGGGCCTACAATCTGAGGGGCTTCGGTCAGGGCCTTTTCGCGGCCAGTCGGGGCCGCCGGGGCTGTTGGCGCAGATGCAGTCAACACTTGCCCGCCAGAGGGCTGGGAATCAGGGTAGCGAAACTCGATGCGGGCGCTTGCCTTGTCGACTGGGCCACCAGATTTCGCCTGGGGCGCTGCAGCAACAGGCGCCTGCGCCATGCGGACAGGGGCGGCTGCGTTCAGAGTGTCGTTCTTGTAGACGATGGGCGCGCCGCGCGGTCCTGCTTCAGCCGTTGCGCCGAGCGCACAGGAAAAAGCAAGAACCGAAAGGGCAACCCTGGACCGGCCAACAAAAGTCGAACGCTTGAACGGCATGGCCGCTAATCTCCTCATTCTGAGTACCGGATCACATTCGGTGGTCCGGGCGGCTTTCTACCGCTTTCAGGAGCGTGTTTACCACGTGATGGTGGAATCCCCGTCAACGCCAGAAGGTAATCCAACAGGCAAGATTAAGGGGCCGGTAACAGATTTGACGCCGTTGCCCTCTTGCCTTCCCCGCAGGCTTCGGAGAAACAGCAGCGGCCCGGAGGAGTGGCAGAGTGGTTTAATGCGGCGGTCTTGAAAACCGTTGAGCCTTCGCGGGCTCCGGGGGTTCGAATCCCTCCTCCTCCGCCACTCATGGCACCCAAGGCATCCAGAAATTGCCAGTCAGAATAGACTCCGGCTATCCGGCGCGGCGCATCCGGCGCCGCTTGAGCAGGCTGGCAACTACGATCAAAAACACAATGGCGATAACGCCCAGCGCGAAGACCATCAGAATATAAGGCGCATCAAACAGAATAAGGGTGTCTAGACCAACCTTGCCCGTCTGCCAGAATGTCCAGTCACCGCCAATTTCGCGCGCCAGCGTGCTGCTCCCCGTAGTCAGAACGATAATGCCGTTCCCTGTGGCGGGATCGATCCGCGCCGTCGTGTTGATGGCGGGAAAATTCTGTCCGTCATGGCCGAACACGTATCCGCCTTTGCCATTTGGCACGTAAAGGCTCACTCCAAGGCCCCAGACCGGCTGATTGAAAAGGTGGGCGTGAGGGGTGCTCATTTCCTGAAGCGTGTCTGCTGTCAGTACGCCGCGTCCGGCGGGCGCATCCTGCGGCCCAGGAACCTGCGCCTGCAAGAAGACTGTCAGATCAGCGGCCGACGTGTAGAGCGAGGCCGCCCCGGTGGCTGCAAAGGTGTAGTGTGTCGCCTCCGTGCCATCAGCTGCAAAAATGTCGGCTAACTGCGCGGCGTCCGGGTCCACAAATGTGCTGCTCAGCATACCAAGCGGCTCAAGCACCGCGGCTTTCATGTAGGTATTGAAGTCGTCCTGCGTCACATCTTCGATCAACAGCTGAAGGATCAGATAGCCGCCACCCGAATAGCGCCATTCCGAACCAGGCTCAGCGCCAACACGCACGACGCCATCGGCAGAAGGCATTGCATCCGTCGTCTGCGTCAATTCCTGTACCAGCGACGGCACGTCTTCCCCTGGCGCAAAGCCCAGAAATCCCAATCCATCTGTAAGGCCTGAGGTATGCGCGAGCAGTCTGCGGACCGTCACTGCCTCATTATCGTAAGCGCTGGGCGGCAGACGCCAGCGCGTGAGATAGCGGGACACCGGCGCGTCGAGGTCGATGCGTCCCTCTTCCGCCAACGCCATCACGCCCCAGGCTGTCAGCCATTTACTCATCGAAGCGGCCTGGAAGAGTGTATGCTCATCTACCGGTTTGCCATGGGACGCAAAATAGCGTTGCACGGGCTCGCCCTGCTCTATCAGCACGATGGCTATATTGCCCTTGGAGCCTTGAGCGAACTTCGCCGAAGCCGAAGTGATGAAATCCGCAGCGTCGCCGGATCGCGATGCATCTGGACGCAGCCATCCATTGCGCGCGCCAATGCCTACAAGAACTGTCCACAACACAGTTAAAACCACGCAGGTCAAAATGAATCGTCGCATTCCCCGCTCCCCGCAAACGCGGCCTTCCCAGTTGGACAACCCTACTCTGCGCGCAATGACATGAAATTCAAACGCCCTCATTTGAGGCAGCCTCAGGCGAGCAACGCCAGAGAATTCGCATCATGGTAGAATTCTGAAGCTATATCAAAGAAACCCGTCCGGTAACCTTAGTTTGAGGTTGAGTCGGTCTGCGAATGCCCTCTAAGACTATGCACGGCGCGGAGATCAGATCCGCTGCATTTCGGCCAGAAGGGCGGGAAATTGTGTTGGATTTGATACGGAACGCCGTAGAGGCGCCGCGCGAGCGCGCATGGGTTTCGATCCCCGAGTCCGGCATTCCAGAACTCGTTTCCGTTGGCCTGCCCCCGGCCGGTAAACCCGGCACCGCCACGCTTCCGCCTGTCTATCCTGAGTGGTTGGGCGACCGCGCTTTCGCGGCCGAACACGGCGCCCGCTTCAGCTATGTTGCTGGTGAAATGGCGCGTGGAATTGCAACGCCCAGAATGGTTATCGAAGCGGCCCGCGCCGGCTGTGTCGGCTTTTACGGCAGCGCAGGATTGCCTCTCGCCGAGATCAAATCAGGCGTTGAGGAAATCAAGGCTGCCCTCGGCCCCGAGGCCAGAAACTGGGGCGCCAACCTGATTCACTCTCCTCAGGAACCCGGTCAGGAAAAGGCGGTGATTGATCTCTTCCTGTCGCAGAATGTCTCGAGAGTGTCGGCCTCCGCCTTCATGCGGCTCACGGCTGACATCGTTCGCTACACGGCCCTCGGCCTCTCCCGCGCCGGTGATGGCAGCGTCCAGCGCGCCAACCACGTCTTCGCCAAAGTTTCCCGCGCCGAAGTCGCCGAAGCTTTCATGGCGCCTGCGCCGGAAAAGATGCTGAAAGACTTGGTGGCAGAAGGCGCGATAACCCCGCTGCAGGCAGAGCTGGCCAGCAAAGTGCCCGTCGCCGCCGACATCACCGCCGAAGCCGATTCCGGCGGCCACACAGATAACCGTCCCGCTTCCCCGCTCTTCAGTTCCCTCTGTGCCGCCCGCGCCAGAACTGCCACCCGTTATGGTCTGCCCGAAAGCAGCATCCGCATCGGCCTCGCCGGCGGCATCGCCACGCCACAATCAGTTGCCGCCGCCTTCCAGATGGGGGCGGCCTATGTCCTCACCGGCTCGATCAATCAGAGCGCCATCGAATCCGGCCTCGCCCAGGCAGGCCGCGCGCTTCTGGCCAGGGCTGGCCCGGCCGATGTCGCCATGACCCCGGCTGCCGACATGTTCGAACAGGGCGTTCAGGTCCAGGTGCTGAAGCGCGGCACGCTGTTCGCCATGCGCGGAAAGAAGTTCCATGCCTTCTATCGCAGCGGCGCGTCTTATGAGACCCTGCCGACAGCAGATCAGAAATGGATCGATGATGTGCTGGGAGAGCCCTTCGCGGCCGCCTGGGCCGCCACGCGCGCATACATCCAGAGGGTCAATCCTGCAGAGGCCGCGCGGGCCGAGGAAGACGGCAACAAGCGCTTGGCGCTGGTTGCCCGCCGCTACCTCTTCATGGGCGCCCAATGGGCCCGCGAAGGGCAGGCTGACCGGGTGGCCGACTATCAGATCTGGTGCGGCCCCGCGATGGGCGCTTTCAATGAATGGGTCGCCGGCAGTTTCCTGGAGCCCGTCGAAGCCCGCACCGTTCGCCAGATAGCGCTGAACCTGATGGAAGGGGCCGCGCATGTCACAAGAGCCGGCCAGCTCCGGTCTATGGGGCTGACCGTGCCCGCCGAGCTGTTCTCCTTCCGGCCTGTTCCCTTTGAGTGAAATCATGACCGAAACACGCAAACCTGCCAGCTTTGATCCTGCCGCGCCGATCGCCGTCGTCGGCATGGGTGCCATCTTCCCGGGGCGCGGAGATACCACCGGCTTCTGGCGGGACATCTTCGAAGGCCGCGACCTTCTGAGCGACACACCCGCCACCCATTGGCTGATCGACGACTATTACGATCCCAGCCCCCTGACCCCGGATCGCACCTATGGCCGCCGCGGCGGCTTTCTCTCGCCGGTCGCCTTCGATCCCATGGCATTCGGCATCCCGCCCGCCGCGCTGCAGACAACCGACTCTGCCCAGCTCCTCGCCCTCATCGCTGCGAAGATGACGCTGGACGATGCCGAGCGCGACAGTGGCGGCAAATTTGACCGCACCCGCACCAGCGTCATTCTCGGCGTTGCCTCCGCCACTGAGCTCACCGCCCATATGGCCGGCCGCCTTCAGCGCCCCGCCTGGGTCAATGCGCTGCGCCAGGCGGGCCTGCCGGAAACCGAAGTGCAGGACATCGCCCGCCGCATCGAAAGCCATTACGCCGAATGGAAGGAAAGCACTTTCCCAGGCCTCCTCGGTAACGTCGTCGCCGGCCGCATCGCCAACCGGCTGGATCTCGGTGGCAGCAACTACGTCACCGACGCCGCCTGCGCCTCCAGCCTCTCGGCCCTGCAGATCGCCATGCACGAACTCCGCGCCGGCGATTCTGACATGGTACTGACCGGCGGTGTCGACGCGCTGAACGACATCCTGATGTTCATGTGCTTCTCGAAGACACCGGCCCTTTCGCCGTCGGGCGACTGCCGCCCCTTCTCAAACGCCGCTGACGGCACCATGCTCGGCGAAGGCATCGGCATGGTCGCCCTGCGCCGCCTCGATGAGGCTGAGCGCGACGGCAACACCATCCACGCCGTCATTCGCGGCCTCGGCGGCGGCTCGGACGGCAAGGGCACCGCCATCTACACGCCCCTCCCCTCCGGCCAGGCCCGTGCCCTGCGCCGCGCCTATGACCAGGCCGGCTATGGCCCCGAAGCGGTCGACTACCTCGAAGCCCACGGCACCGGCACCAAGGCGGGCGACCGCGCCGAAATCGAAGGTCTGCACCTCGTCTTTGGCGATAAGGCAACGGAAGACGGCCCCTGGTGCGCCGTTGGCTCGGTCAAATCCCAGATCGGCCACACCAAGGCCGCTGCCGGCTCGGCGAGCCTGCTCAAGGCAGTCGAATCCCTCCGCCGCAAAATCCTTCCGCCCACGATCAAGATCGAGGAACCCGCCGACGCCATCCGCGACAGCGCCTGCTTCTACGTCAACACCGAGGCCCGCCCTTGGATCAGCGCCGACACCCGCCCCCGCCGCGCTTCGGTCAGCTCCTTCGGCTTCGGCGGCAGCAATTTCCACGTCACGCTTGAAGAATACACCGGCCCCGGCGCCGCCAAGCCGCCCCGCGTCTTCCCCGCCGAACTCTTCCTCTACAGCGCCAGCGACGCCGCCGCCCTCGCCCAGCAGCTTGGCGACGCCACACAGACAGCGCTCTCCGAAGACGCCTTCGCCGCCGCCTCCGAAGTCACCCTGAAGCGCTTCGCCGCGAACGCCCCCGTCCGCGCCGCCATCACCGCCACCAGCCCCGAAGATCTCGCCGCAAAAGCCCAGCGCCTTGCCGCCCAGATCACCGATGGGTCCGCCGGCGTCGCCCCCGTCCCGCAAGGCTGCAGCCTCTCCCTCCATCCCGCCACTCCCGGCAAGATCGCCTTCCTCTTCTCCGGCCAGGGCAGCCAATACACCGGCATGGGCGCAGACCTCGCAATGGCCTTCCCGGCCGCTCGCGCCGTCTGGGACACGGCCGCCAGCCACCCCGTCACCGGCGCCCTCAAGCTCCACCGCCTCGCCTTCCCGCCCGCTGCTTTCGATCAGGTCGAGTTCGGCAACCAGACCAAGCGCCTTACCGCGATGGAGCACGCCCAGCCCGCCATCGCCGCCGTCGCCCTCTCCCATCTAGCTCTCATCGAAGCCCTTGGCCTAGAGGCAGACATGGCCGGCGGCCATTCCTTCGGCGAGATCATGGCCCTTCACCATGGCGGCGCCTTCGACACCGAAACCGCGCTCACCATCGCCGCTGCTCGTGGCCGCGCGATGGCCGACGCCGCCGCCTCCAATGAAGGCGCCATGCTCGCCGTCCAGTGTGACGCAGACGCCATCCGACCGCTCGTCGAACAGATCGGCGGCGGCCTCGTCATCGCGAATGATAACGGCCCCAGCCAGGTTGTCCTCTCCGGCCCGGTCAGCGTCATTCAGAAGGCCGAAGACCTCATCGCCCAGCGCGGCGTCAAAGCCCGCCGCTTGCCCGTCGCCACCGCTTTCCATTCCAGCGTCGTCAGCCCTGCCGTTGATCCGTTCCGGGATGTTCTGGCTGGCCTGAAGATCAGAAAACCCCGTCTCCCGGTTTATGCCAACGCGACAGCCGCCCCCTACAAGGCCAAGGCGGCGGACATGGCGGGCGAGATCGCCATCCAGGTCGCCACGCCGGTCCGTTTTCGCGAGGAAGTCGAGGCGATGTATGCCGCCGGCGCGCGTATCTTCCTCGAGATCGGCCCCGGCAATGTCGTCAGCGGCCTCGTTGCCGATACGCTCGGCAGCCGCGACTATCTCGCCGTCTCGCTCGACAACAAGCGCGCAAACGGCCTCGCCCAGTTCCTCGCCGCGCTCGGCACGCTCAGCGTCGCGGGCATCACGCTGGACTTCACCGCCTTGCTTGCCGAAACGCCGCCGCCGGTTCCAAAGCCCGCGCCCTCGCGCCATGCCGTGATGCTGACGGGCGCCAATCACGACCGTCCCTACCCGCCCAAAGACGGCGCCGCAGGACGCGCGCCGCCCAACCCGCCCCGCGCGCAGATGGCGCCCCCGCCTGCGCCTCAAACCCCTTCCTCCTCCTCCTCCCAGCCTATTGCCGCCGTTTCTCCAGAAAGGATCTCGACGCCCATGCCTGATCTGCCCCGCACGAATGATCCTTCGCCCGCTCAGCCTACGGAACAACCCGTCTATGCGGCGCCTTCCGGCGCCATCGAGCGCATCTGGCATGAGGTCTCCCAGCGCCATCAGGATTACCTGCAGGTAACGGCCTCGGTCCACACCGCCTACCTTAATGCAGCCGCGTCCCTCCTCGGCGGCGCCCAGCTTCCGCCGCCACAGATCACGGCCCCGCCCCCGGCCCTGCTGCCCCCGCCGCCGCGCCCCGCAGCGGCTGTCGCACCCGCACCAGCGCCTGCACCTCAGCCCGCCCCGCAGGCGGCGCCCACGCCCGTCCCCGCCACCCGCGCCGAGGTCAACATCGCCCCGGCGCCTCCGGCTCCCAAGCCCTACACAAACGGCCATGCCGCGCCTGATGCCGTGGTTCCTGCCACACAAGCAGCCGGACCCGATCCCATCGCCCTCGTCCGCGCGATCATCTCGGAGAAGACCGGCTATCCTGAAGACATGCTCGAAATCGACATGGATCTTGAAGGCGAACTCGGCGTCGATTCCATCAAACAGGTCGAAATTCTCTCCACCCTGCGCGACCGCGTTCCCGAACTCCCCGAAATTGACCCGGAGAAACTGGTCGAACTGCGCACTATCGCCGCCATCGCCGCCATGCTCGGCAACGTGCCCGCCGCCGAAACCGCTTCGAGCGCGCCCGCACCGGCCATGCAGCCTCCGGCTGCAGCCTCCGCCCCCAACTCGGCAAGAGGCGTCTCCTCCGATATCGTCCGTGCCCTGATCGCCGAGAAAACGGGCTACCCCACCGATATGCTCGAAGACGACATGGACCTCGAAGGCGAGCTCGGCGTCGATTCCATCAAACAGGTCGAAATCCTCTCCGCCCTGCGGGATCGCTATCCCTCCCTGCCGGAAGTCGAGCCTGAGCAAATCGCGGAGCTGCGCACCATCCGGAAGATCGCCGATTTTTTTGCCTGAGGGATGGTGGGCGGGCCCCCGCCGCCCCCCGTCCCGTTCCGGCTGAACACACGCTAGCGGCCTACGGATGCGACGTGCGCGCCGCGCGCTGGGAGACCGTTATCCCGGCCACGGCGCGGCAGATTGCAGGCGCCGTCGAAGTCACCGATGCCGAGCCGGCCGCCGCCGCAGCCCTTCTCGCGGCGCTCAACGCGGCGGGCATCCCGGCAACGCGCGCGACAACCCCCAGCGGAACAGCGGCCACGGTCTTCTTCACCGAAGGCCTCTCGGACGCCCCAATGACCGCCCGCCACTGGGCCGCCCTCACGGCATCCAGCAAAGCCCGCAAGAGCGGCGCAACCCTCATCTTCCTCCAGCAACTTGCGGCCGATACCGGCCTGGAAGGCTTCACACGCACCCTGCGCCGCGAATGGCCCGACGTTTCCGCCGCCTGCTGGACACTGGTAGGCCGCGTCCAAGGCGATGTAATCGTAAACTGGATCGGCCGTGCGCAGGAAGACCTCTGGTTATCCCCGGACGCCACCGCGCGCCGGGTCGTCCTCGGCCAGATGGTATCCCCCCGCTCGCTCACGCCGGCAACCGGCGGCCTCTGGCTCGTCACAGGCGGCGCGCGCGGCGTAACAGCCACCTGCGCCATAGAACTTGCCCGTCAATCCGGCGGCACATTCATCCTCGCCGGGCGATCGGCCCAAACGCCCTGGCCCGAAGGCATCCCGGAAACCGCCGATCTCAAAACCCTCCGGGGCCTGATGGCAGCCGCCGCCGTCAAGCGCGGCGAGAAACCCGCCCCCGCCACCATCGACAAATCCGCCCGCGCGGCCCTCGCCGGGCTCGAAATCCGCGCCACCCTGGCCGAGATCACGGCGACCGGCGCGGAAGCGCACTACGTGCTCATGGACACTTCAGACGCCGGCTCGGTCACCGCTGCCCTCGCCCATATCCGGCAACATTTTGGCCCCGTCACCGGCCTCGTCCACGGCGCAGGCGTCATCGCTGACCGGCTGGTCGAAGAAAAAACCGAAGCCGAACTCCGCCGCGTCTTCGCCACAAAAGCTGAAGGTCTCTTCCACATCCTCTCCCGCATAGATCGCGCCGCGCTCCGCCATGTCGGCCTCTTCTCCTCGGCGTCCGCCTTCTTCGGCAATCGGGGACAGTCAGACTATGCCATGGCAAACGCCATCCTCGCCAATGCCGGCCGGGCCCTGCGCGCAGAGCTTCCGGCCGCTCAGGTCAAGGTCTTCGACTGGGGCCCCTGGGAAGGCGGCATGGTCGACGCAACCCTCGCCAGCCACTTCAAGGAACAGGGCGTGCCCCTCATCCCGCTCGGCGAAGGCGCCCGCATCTTCGCGCACGAACTCCTCGCCGGTGATCCCTCCGACGTCGAACTGATTGTCGGCACTGTCTGGAGCGGCACATGAGCTGGTTTGAACCCATCGCCATCGTTGGGGAAGGCTGCGTCCTGCCCGGCGCCGATACGCCCGATGCCCTCTGGCGCATCGTGGAAGACAAGCGCGTCGTCACCCAGCGCGTCTCCCCGGCACGCCTCGGCCTTGCTGATCGCGGCGCAGGTAATCCCGCCTGGGTTTCAGGCCTGATCGACGAGGCGCAGACCGATGCCTCCGCCCGCCTTGATCCCGTCTGCCGCTGGCCGCTCAAAGCCGTCCTCGACGCCTGGTCGGGCACCGCCACCGATCACATCGCCCCAGAGCGGCGCGCCGTCATCCTCGCCAACCTCCTCTATCCCAGCCGCGCCAAAGCCGCCTACGCTGCCGACATCTGGCGAGATGGCCAAACAGGCCGTCCCCTCTCAGACACCCTGAATTCCGGCTTCCCGGCAAAGCATATCGCAGACGCCATCGGCGCCACAGGCCCCATCCTCGCGCTCGACGCCGCTTGCGCTTCCTCGCTCTACGCCCTCGAAATCGCCTGCCGCAAACTCGCCGCCGGCCAGATCGACATCGCCGCCGTTGCTGCCGTCAACGCAGCCGACAATCTCATCCTCCATATCGGCTTCAGCGCGCTTAAAGCCTTGAGCCCCACCGGCCGCTCCCGCCCCTTTATCGAAGGCGCTGACGGCCTCGTGCCCTCCGAAGGCGCTGCCGCCATTATCCTCAAACGCCTCGCCGACGTGAAGACAGGCGAGACCGTCCACGGGGTCATCCGGGGTATCGGCCTCTCCAATGACGGCCGCCGCAAAGGCCTGCTCGCGCCCGACGCCACCGGCCAGACAGAAGCCATGCGCCGCGCCTATGCTCAGGCCGGTATTGATCCGGCCACGATCAACTTCCTCGAATGCCACGCGACCGGAACCTCCGTCGGCGACAGTGTCGAGATCGCCTCTTCGGCCAGTGTCTTCGGCCCCCGCCGCCTCCCCATCGGCTCCCTGAAAGCCAATACCGGCCACCTGATCACCGTCGCCGGCCTCGCCAGCGTCCTGAAGCTTACCGCCGCCATGCGCCGGCAAACCCTCCCCGCCATGCCTCTCGACGGCACCCTCCTCCCCACGCTCCATGGCAACGGCCTCACCCCGCTCTCCACCCCCGAACCCTGGACGCGGGGAGATAGCCCCCGCCGCGCGGCCATCAGCAACTTCGGCTTCGGCGGCAACAATTCCCACCTCATCCTGGAACAATACGAACCGGGCACCCGCTACGCCCCAGGCGCCAAACTGAAAAACGTCTCCACAGATGACATCGTCATTTGCGGCGTCGGCCTCCTTGCCGGCCCGGATCGCGGCGAACGCGCCGTCCTCCGCCGCCTGATGAATACCCCGCTCCAGAGCGCGCCTGCCGCACAGACCGTCAGCGCCGACCCCGTCCGCGCCCGCACGCCTCCGGCCGATCTCCTGCGCGCCGAACCCCAGCAACTCGCCATCTTCGAGACCGCCGCGATGGCCCTAGAAGGCGTCTCCCGCCCGCCACTTGAGACCTGCGGCGTCTTCACCGGCACAGGCTGCGCCAATGACAGCACCCGCTGGCTCCTCCGGGAACGGATCGCCTCTGAAGGCATCTCTTCGCCAGAAACCCTCAACGCCATCGCCCCGCCCCTCGTCGCTGCCGACGTCCTCGGCGCCATGGCAAACATGACCGCCAACCGCCTCACCGTCTCGGAAGACTTCCGGGGCCGGGGCTTTGCCATCGCCGCCGAAGAAGCCTCCGGCCTCGCCGCCCTCGACGCGGCCTGCGACGCCCTCCGCCTGGGCGACCTCGACCTCGCCCTCGTCGCCGCCGCCGATTTTGCCACCGAGACCGCCGCCGCCACCCATACCGCCGCCCCACCCGCCGACATGGCCGCCGCCCTCGTCCTCAAGCGCCGCAAGGATGCGCAGGCCGCAGGTGATCCCATCCTCGGCACGGTCAGCCGCATGGATTGGAGCGCTGCCGCCCCGACAGACACCCGCCTCATACAATCTGCCTACGGCACCGCGCCCGTCGCCGGCCCCCTCTTCGATCTCGCCGTCCGCCTTGCCCTTGCTGCCCGCGGCCTCACGCCCACTCCAGACGAAATGATCGCCGCGCCCTGTCTCGCCGATGCCATCCCCGCTTTCACCTCCGCCGCCCCTGCGACGACAACCTCCCCCGGCCTCTCCGTCACAGTCACGCCCGCCCCGGTCCGCCCGTCGCCGGATATGCTCCGCCCCACACCTCATCTCTACTGGGCCGCCGCCGCCAGCCGCCCCGCCCTCGCCAAAAAACTGAACGCTAGAAAACAAGGCGGCAGTGGCAAGCACCGCATCGCGCTTCTCACCACAGACGAGGAAGCCCTCCGCTTACTGTCCAAATCCGCCGCAGACGCCCTCGCCGCCGATACGCCCCCCGAAGGTGACGGCATCTTCTATGGCGCTGGCGATCCAGACGGCGAACTCGCCTTCGCCTTCACCGGCTCGGCCGCCTCCTACCCCCGCATGGGGCGCGGCCTCCTCAGCGCCTTCCCCGAAGTCGCTGCCGGGCTCAGTGACATCCCCGCCGCGCAGGCCATGACACCCCTGCTGGCCAAAGCGAGCCTCACGGAATTCGAGCAGCTCTGCGCCGTCAGCCTGCTGACACAGGCCCACGCCATCCTCCTGCACGATATGCTCGGCCTGTCGCCCACCGCCGCCCTCGGCCTCTCGCTCGGCGAAAGCAACGCCCTCTTCGCCTTCGGCTATTGGAAGGACATGGGCGCCCTGCTGGACGATATTTCCGGCGCCGCCATGTATGAGCGCCATCTCGGCGGAGACTTCGAAACCGCGAAGGAAGCCTGGGGCCCGAACGTCCCCACAGACTGGTCAAACTGGCGCCTGCGCGCGCCCATCGCGGATGTCCGCAAGGCCGTGGCCGCCCATCCCAATGTCGAAATCACGATCATCTATTCCGATATGGACGCGATGATCGGCGGCCCGGCAGAGGCCTGCCGTGCGGTCGCAGACTCCCTCGGCAAAGGCGCCGGCGCGCTGATGCACCAGCACCTGATCGTCCATGCCAGCGCCATGACGCCCTTCGCCGACAAATGGCGCCAGCTGCACACCCGCCCCGTCTCCCGCGTCGAAAACGGCCCCCGCCTTTACGCCAATGCCATCAACGCCGCCTACAAGCCCACCAGGGCCAAAGTCGCCGACATGCTCACCCGGCAGGCCGTCACCACCGTCGATTTCCCCGCCACCGTCCGCCAGGCCTGGGAAGACGGTGTACGGACCTTTGTCGAACTCGGCCCTCGCGACTCCCTCACCCAATCCATCCGCCTCACCCTGAAGGATAAGCCCCACCTCGCCATTGCCACCGACGAGATCGAAAGCGGAGACCTCGCCCAGATCGCGCGCCTCTCCGCCACGCTCTTTGCCGCAGGCCATCCCATCCGTATAGAAACCGTTGCTGCCCGCCTCGATGACGCCCGCGCCCACCCCTGGGCCGTGCCCAAATCCGCCACCATCACCCGGCCCGCGAAATACGAAACGCCCAAACTGCCCGCACGCACAAAGCCGGCTGCGCCGCGCGGCGCCACCATGCCCGCCGCCCCCACACTACCCCCGCCCATCTACGCACGCATCACACCCGCGCCTGCCCCGACCGGCGCCGTCCCCTTCCCGCCTCCGCCCGGAGCGCACCAGCCCTGCAGCCCCGAACCGGCACAACCCACCCTGCCCCCGCCCTCCGGCGTCGTCTCCGGCCGCCAGCCTCTCCAGAAGCGAGCGCCCACCGGCAAAGCCTGGGACCGTCCCGCCATCGAAGCCGCCTCGCGCGGCCCCATGTCCGCCTTCTTCGGCGAGGTGTTTGCCGAGCAGGACCAGTACGCCCGAAACGTCCGCCTCCCCGCCCCGCCCCTCCTTCTCGTTGACCGCGTCACCGGCATCGACGCCGCCCCTCTCGTCGATGGCAAAGGCGTCATCTGGACCGAGACAGACCTCACGGCCGATCACTGGATGATGCAGAAAGGCCGCATCCGCCCCGGCCCGCTGATCGAATGCGGACAGGCAGACCTCACCCTCATCGGCTGGATGGGCGCAGACCTCCGTAACCGGAATGAACGGGTCTACCGTCTTCTGGGCTGCGAAATCACCTTCCATGAAGGTGGCCTGCCTGAGGCGGGCGACACGTTGAAATTCCAGATCGAGAT
This sequence comes from Alphaproteobacteria bacterium HGW-Alphaproteobacteria-18, assembly GCA_002841155.1. GTDB lineage: Bacteria > Pseudomonadota > Alphaproteobacteria > Caulobacterales > Hyphomonadaceae > Hyphomonas. The sequence goes on along the minus strand of PHEH01000001.1, from coordinate 372,030 downwards.
CACCCAGCACGCCACTTTCGGCGGCGTGCGCATGTTCTTCTTCCAGTATGATTGCGAAGCCGCCGGGCGCCGCGCTTTCTCCGTCCGCCAGGGACAGGCCGGCTTCTTCACCGATGCCGAGCTTGCCTCGGGCAAAGGCGTCGTCTGGGACGCCGCCAGAGACGCTCCGCCCACGGCAGATCCCGCCCCCATCAACACTTCCCGCGCCAGCCGCAAACCGGCCTTCACCGCCGATGATGTGGCCGCCTTCCGCCTGGGCGACGCCTTCGCCTGTTTCGGCGCAGGCTTTGAGCTGTGCGCTGCCCATTCCTTCCCCGCCCATCTGCCGGGCGGCAAGCTCGCCTTCTTCGACGAGGTTCCCGAGTTCGATCCCGGCGGCGGGCCCTGGAAACGTGGTTATCTGAAGGCCCGCGCCCACACACCCAAGGATGCCTGGTTCTATGAGGGGCACTTCCACAATGACCCCTGCATGCCCGGCACGCTGATGGCCGAGGCCGCCGTTCAGGCGCTGGAATTCTACGCCGCCGCCCTTGGCCTCACGCAGGAACGCGACGGCTATGTCTTTGAGCCTGTCCCCGGTGAAACGGCCAAATTCATCTGCCGCGGCCAGGTCATTCCGGACGGCGATCACGACATCACCTATGAAGTCTTCATTGACGAGGTGATCGACGGCGAAACGCCGAAAGTCTTCGCGGCGCTTCTGGCGCGCTGTGACGGCAGGAAGGTCTTCTACTGCCCCCGCTTCGGCATCCAGCTGCGCCGCCAATGGCCTGCGCCGCGCGTCGCGCCGTCCCCCATCCGTACCGGCCCTCAGAATGAGAGCCGGGGCGACTATGCCGCCCTGCTTGACTGCGCCAATGGCGCGCCTTCCTCCGCCTTCGGAGAAATGTATCGCCGCTTTGATACCGAGGGCAAAGTTCCCCGCCTGCCCCAGCCGCCCTATCACATGATGTCGCGCGTCATCGCTGCCACCGATCGCCCCGGCGTGCGCCGCGCTGGCGCCTCCATCTCCGCCGAATACGACATCCCGCCCGACGCCTGGTATTTCGCAGATAACAAGAATGGCCAAATGCCTTTCTCGGTCCTCTCCGAAATCGCGCTCCAGCCCTGCGGCTGGCTCGCCAGCCATTGCGGCTTTGCCCTGGATGGCGGAGACCGTTTCCGCAATCTCGAAGGCGATGGCCGCGTCTATCGCACGCTGGGCCCGCGCGACGGCACGATCTGCGTCGACACCACCCTCTCCTCTTTCTCCAAGGTCGGCCCGATGACCATCGTGGCCTTCGATCTGAAAGGACGCCTGAAGTCCGGCGAGCCGGTCATCGACCTCTCGACCCGCTTCGGCTTCTTCCCGGCTCAGGCCCTTGTCCGCCAGGCGGGCCTCGGAGCCGGTCAGGTGGACAAGTCTTATCTCGCCCTCCCCGGTGACGCGCGAGACCTCACCCCCCGCGATCCACGCCTCGCATCCGGCCAGCTCCGCATGCTCGACCGCGTGGACTACTTCGACCCCGCCGGCGGCAAAGCCGGCCTTGGTCTCGCCCGCGCAAGGCAGGTCATCGACCCCTATGCCTGGTATTTCAAAGCTCACTTCTTTGGCGATCCCGTCCAGCCCGGCTCTCTCGGCCTTGATGCCATGGTCCAGCTCCTGACCCGCGCGAGCCTCCTCAAAGGCCTCGCGGCGGAAAGCGCCCCTATCGAAACCCTCGCGGCAGATATGCCCGTGAAATGGTCCTATCGCGGCCAGGTCACGCCTGAGAAAAAAGAGGTCACCACCGTCATGGAGATCACCGAGATCTCCGGCGACGCCCGCCGCCGCATCGTCACCGGCCGGGGCTCCCTCTGGTGTGACGGCCTTCGCATCTATGAGGCGAGCCCAATCTCGATTGCCTTCACCTCAAAAGATTGAGGCAAGTCCGGGCCTGTGGATAACATGTCCCAATGTGTCCCAAACTGTCCCAAACTATCCTGAAGTGTCCTGAGATGTCCCGTTTTGTCCTGGTAATGGCGCGTGTTGACCTCACTTGTCGCGAAATGTCCCAGTCTGGCAAAGGGACAGTTCGTCCGAATGCGGTATATATTCTGTGCCCCTCTCCCCGGTTAATTTGCTGCGACCGCCAGTGAATATGGCGAACCCATCACGGAATTTCCCCCTAATCTGGCTGCGCCTATCCGGCTCGGCTCCATGCGCGGTATCTTCCCCAAGAGAAAAGTAGCGCCGCCAATGAACAAGGAGGAATTTTTTCTTTCCCCGGTCATCCCTCAAAGAATTTCTTCGTCTGGAAATCCGAAAATCCAAATGGTCGCTCCAACAATACTCTTGGGTCGCGAATATGGTGCACGATAATCTCCCCACAGGCGAAGGAGTCAGGACAACAACTTTCCCCCAACAGCGTTCACCTGTTTTTCCTGCGGCTGATTTGTAAGTCCGGCCAAAGGCTTCAATCCACCGCCCCAATCACATACCAACCACCCAAAAGGACAAAACATTAGATAAAACAATGAATTAATGTGAGTTCCCCGCCCCACGTGGGTTTCCCGATTATTAATGCCTGATATTGCCGCTCCTGCAGTATTGTGGCTTTACTTGCTGTAGTGTCAGGGCGTGGATGAGGCTCCATCCCCTCTCCTGGGTCAGGGCCACTAAAGGCGGAAGAATGTCGGTCGACTCCAGCCAGTCGGATCTGAAAAAAATACTACCGGTACGGCGCTATCGCCGCGCTGAAGGCGCCATCATGCCCTTCTTTCCCTACGGCCTAGTGCCTGTGGCCGGGCTACTTGCGCTTCTGCTTTTCGGCTGGTCCGTGCTCGCCTATACGGCAATCCAGGGCTCTGCCCGTGCCACGTCTGAGCGCGCTCTGGCGGATGCTGGAGAAAGCTGGGCCAGGGTCCGCGCGTCTGGCCAGTGGATCACGCTTGAAGGGACACCGCCCACCCCGGAAGCGGGCCAGCGCGCCATCACAGCGGTAAAGCAGGGCGTCTCTTCCACATGGTTGGGGGCTGCCCGGCCCGTTACGCGCGTAAATGCCAGATTCGTTACCTCCGCTCCGGCGAATGCAAACTCGTTGACGACCACAACAGGTCAATCTGCCGACCCGGAATTCCTGTTTCGCCTGACGGCAGGTACGTTGACACTCAATGGGCAGATACCAACTGAAGCGCTGAAAGCAGACCTTGGTGGAAGGGCTGATAGCCATAAGTCTCAAGATCATCTCGTTGATGTGATCAACAGACTGAACGTCACGCAGGGAACAACGCCCTATGGCTTTGAAGCCGTTGCGCAGCGGGCCATAGACACATTGTCCGAATGCAAATCGGGCACGGCGAGCTTCACGAAACTGACCTTCAGTTTCCGGTGCGAAGCAGACGATGAAAAGGTTGAGACGATCCGCGCCGCAGTAAATGCGGGCTTGCCGCTTGGCGTTTTCGGAACGGTGGAAATCCTTCCGATACAAGCCATTACCAGCTGCGAGGAGGAGCTCTCTCGCCTTCTCGAAGTGGCGCGGATCGAGTTTGCACCGGGCAGTGTTGTCTTGAATGTTGCCAGTGGCCCTGTGCTGGATCTCGCCGCGCGCGCGGCGGGCGACTGCCCCGGAACCCTTCGTGTTGAGGGGCACACGGATAATACCGGAAATCCCGCCTTCAACGACCAGCTCAGCCTGCGCCGCGCAGAGGCAGTCCGCGCCGCCATGATCGAGCGCGGTGTCCCGTCCGGCCGGCTCGTCGCGGCTGGGTATGGGCAGAACAATCCGGTGGGTGACAACAATACCGAAGACGGGCGTGCCCGAAACCGCCGGATCGAAATCCGAATCGTCAGGCCGGGCGAATGAGCCCCTGCCCGATCCCCCTTAACGCGCCCACCGGCGGAGAGTGACCATGTGGTTCCTGCTTATTCAGATCTTCTTCTTCATGTGTGTCTCCGCCGCCCTTGGGGCAGCGCTCGCCTGGTGGTGGCTGCGCCGCCGCTTTGTGGATGTGACAGAAACGCATGCCGAACTGACCCGTCAGGTGGAAACCGCCATTGCCGACGGACGCGCCCTCAAACTTGAGGATATCGACGCCAGCCTCACAGCCGCGCTTGCCGCCTATCAGCCTCCCCAGCCGGATTTTCACCCGCTCCAGGAGCGTCTCGGCCTGCTTGAGCGGCAATTGTCCGCCCCCGATCCGGATATGGGTTCCCTGAAGGAGCGCGTCGGCGCCATCGAGCAGGCCGTGTCCACCATCTCTGCCTCAATTGCCGGCCTGCGCAGCATCCACCTCGATGCTATTTCCAGAAACATCAAAGATGTCGCCGACCGTGTCGACGGTATCCGCATGCCCGATGTCGACAGCATCAATGCACGTGTTGCCTCTCTCGCCGAGACGGTTTCCGCCAGCCGGCCAGATATTGCGCCCTTGCAGGAGCGACTGTTCGCGCTCGAAACGCAGATCGCAAATTTCCGGATTCCCGAGGTCGATCTCGGCCCGGTTCACAGCGGCCTTGCCCGCCTTGATCTCAGCCTGTCGGAACTACAGCCGCCCGAAATTGACCTCCGGCCCGTCGAAACGCGGCTTTCAAAACTGGAAGAGCTCCTGGACGCTCTGGACCAGAAGGAGTCCTTTGCGGCTCTGGCAGGCGATGTGGCTACCCTCTCCATAGAACTCGCCGCCCTATCGAGCGAAGTGACTAACGTGTCCACCGATATTGCCAGGGTATCGGGTGAAATAGGCTCGGTCGGCGAAGCGGTTTCCCGCATCGAAATGCCCGAAACTCCTGATCTCGATCCAATCCACAATCGTCTTGCCGAGATTGATGCCTCGCTCATGGACCGCTTTGCCCTCGTCCAGGAACGCATTACCGCCACGACCCCGCTGAACGACGCGCTGATCGCAACCCTCGCGGCCGTGGAAGCAGACCTCGACGTGGTTGCCTCCCGACGCGCGCCGGATCTGGAGCCGCTGTTTGCGCAACTGGCATCGCTGGACTCTTCAGTCGGTACGATCCGCAACGAACTTCGCAGCCAGACACGTCTCGAAACCATCGAACGCCGTCTGCTCACTATCCAGGAAGCGGTCAACAACCCGCCCTCAAATGAGGTGACGCGCGAAGACCTGAGCGCGCTGGAAGACCGCCTCACCTCAATCGAGTATGGCGTCACGGCCTTGCATCACATGCTCCGCGGCCGCGGTGACAGCGTGCGAACCGAGACCGAAACGCCTCGCCAGCGCGCAGAAGCAGCAGGTTATGAAGCCCGCACCAGTGTCCGTACGACCCGCACGCTCCCCACCGCTGAAATCAGCCGGCGCGCAGAAGCCATCGCAGAGGCCCGCCGGCCTGACGATGAGGCAAACCTGCTCACACACGCCGCATTCGGTGAGGGCGATGATCTCGCGCAGATTGTCGGCGTTGGTCCAATCCTGACAGACCTGCTGCACGAGGTCGGCGTCTTCTACTTCTGGCAGATCGCCGAATGGACAGACGATGATGTCGCCTATGTCGACGAAAAACTCCTGCATTTCAAAGGCCGGATCGAGCGGGATGATTGGGTGGGGCAAGCCCGAATGCTCGCGGACATGCCCGGCGCGGCCCCCCGGCCAGGGCTTGGCTGAACTGCCCCTGCGGCATGGGTTGGCGAGGCAAGCGCCAACCGCCTAATCTCCAGACAAACAGGGTGTGCCGTGGCCACCCTCCACCGGGAGAGTCAAACTATGCTCGAAGGCATCCGCGTCGTCGAATACGCAACCTATATGGCCGCGCCGGGCGCCGGCTGCATCCTGCGCGACTGGGGCGCCGATGTCGTCAAGATCGAGCCTCCGGGCGGCGATCCCATTCGCCTCTTCTTCCGCACGATTGGCACAGACTATCCTGACAATCCGGTCTTCGACTTCGACAATCGCGGCAAACAGTCGATCATCATCGACACCAGTAAGCCCGAGGGCCAGGCCCTGATCCGCGAACTGGTGAAAGATGCCGACGTCTTCCTCACCAACGTTCGCCCCGGCGGCCTCACCCGCTCTGGCCTCGACTTTGACTCGCTGAAAGAACTCAACCCAAAGCTCGTCTATTGCTCCCTCTCCGGCTACGGCCTGGAAGGCCCGGATGCAGATCGCCCAGGCTTTGATATCGCGAGCTTCTGGAGCCGCACAGGCGTGGCGAGCCTGACCATTCCCAAAGGCGGGGAACCCTTCCCCCTTCGCACCGCTTTTGGCGATCACACAACCTCCATCGCCGCTGCCGCCGGCATCTGCGCCGCGCTGGTGGAAGCCCAGCGCACTGGCAAGGGCCGCCTCGTGGAGGCCTCGCTCTTTCGCACCGGGCTCTATACGATGGGCTCTGATCTTGCGATCCAGCTCTTCTTCGGCCGTGTTGCCTCGACCAAAGGCCGGCATGAACAGAATGTTCCGATCTCGAACTTTTACCAGAGCAAGGACCAGAAATGGTTCTGCATTGTCGCCCGTCAGGGAGAGACCGACTGGGCGCCGCTCTGCCGCGTCATCAATCAACCCGAACTCTCCGCCGATCCGCGCTTCAACAACGCCAAGGGGCGCCGGGCCAACAACGCCGAAGTGGTGAACATCCTAGACGCAGGGTTCGGTGCCTACGAGATGGAAGAACTGGCCAAGCGTCTCGACGCGGAATCCATCGCATGGGCGCCGGTTCAAACGCTGGCGGAAGTTGCCAATGATCCCCAAGCCCATGCGGCCGGCGCGATCGTCCAGACGCCCAGCTCCAAAGGCGACGGCACCACCTACGCCTCCCCTGCATCACCCGTGCGTTTTCCCGGCGCTGATGATGGCCCAAAAGGGCCATCGCCTGGACCTGGTGAGCATACTCGCGATGTGTTGGCCGCTATGGGCAGGAGCGCCGCGGACATTGAGGCACTCTACCAGTCTGGCGTGGTATTCTGACAGGATAAAGGGGCGTGAGATTTCCCCACGCCCCTTTCCATATTCACTTCCGGTCTGCGGCCGGGATTATTTGCCTTTGAAAACCGGCGTCCGCTTTTCAAGGATCGCGTTGACACCTTCGACATGATCCTCGGTTTCATGCATCAGCGCCTGAGACGCGGCCGAGAGTTCCATGATCGTATCGTAAGACGCATTGGTGCCGTGACGCATCAGTGTCTTGGCAAGGCGCAGGGCCTGTGGCGGCTGGCCGGCAATTCTTTCGGCCATCGCCATCGCTTCATCCATCAGCTTGTCGGCGGGTACAACCTTGCTGACGAGGCCCCATTCCGCTGCCGTTTTTGCGTCAATCACATCGCCCGTAAACAGGAGCTCCGCTGCCCGCGAGGAGCCGATCAGGCGCGGCAGCAACCAGGCACCGCCATCACCGGGGATGAGGCCAAGCTTGAGGAATGTCACGCCCATCTTCGCCGTTTCCGACGCAATGCGGATGTCCGCCATGCACGCCACATCGCAGCCCAGGCCAATTGCCGGGCCATTGATGGCAGAGATCAGCGGCGTTTCCATATTATACAGGGAACGGACGATCATATGGATGTTGCGGCGATAGCCTTCACGGATATCTGCCGGGCTGCCCCCGAAAGCGCCGGTCTTTTCCTTCATCGCCTTTACGTCGCCGCCGGCGGAAAAGGCCCGGCCCGCGCCTGTCAGAATGGCGCAGCGGATCTGCGGGTCTGCGGCGATCTCGGCACAGACGGCAGCAACAGCCGGGCCATCCCCCTCCTGGCCGAGCGCGTTCATCATTTCCGGGCGGTTCAGCGTCATCACGGCAATCGGGCCGCGCTTTTCTAACAATAGAATGGACATGGGCGTTTCCTTTGATGTTGGCGTATTCAGGCGGCCGCGCTGGCCGTAAAACGGCTTCCTGCTGGCGGTGGCGCAGCAGGCGGGCCGGCAAAGCACTGAGCTTTCGACATCCAGTCGGCCGCAATCGCGCCCGTCACTTTCAGGGATGTGTCGGCAATATTCCGCGTCTGTGTGACAACCTGACAGAACTCTTCCGCCAGGCCTTCAATGCGCTCAATGTCGCTCGGATTTCCATGCGTCCAGATCGCGCCAGACGGCGCCTCAAGCACCACATAAGGCATATCCCCCGGTGGCTTTTCCCGCCGCGTGGCGTAAGTCCAACCGAATGTGTTGATGCCGAGCGTGACAATGTTGCCGATCCGGTCTTCATTCTTCCGGATTACGCCCAGATGGTCATAGGCTTCCTGACCATGTGCCCAGGTCTCCATGAGCCGCGCCGTGATCGAAGACCGCGCGCTCATATCAGGCCCGGCCCATTTCAAGCGCGTCTTGGGATCAGCGCTGGCGAAACGATCAGCCGTCTCCTCGAACTGCTTTTCCCACTCCGCAACGAGCGTAAAGCCATCAAGACCGGCGAGTTGCTCGCTCTCATAGGTCCGCATAGATGTGCCGCTGGCGGACATTGATTTCAAATGGTGCAGCAGCTCTGCTTCATCGGCCAGTTGCAGATAGGCCATCCGGTTCCAGAAATGCAGATGCTGCAGAACATCATGGATGCCCCAGCCCTTGAACTGCGTTGGCTCGCGATACCGGACCGGCGCCGTCTGCGAGATCAACGCATGCAGCGCGCGGCTCTCGGCCCGAAAATCTTCAGCCTGCTGCATTGTTTAAAGCTCGCCCTTGAGGTCTTTCATAACGCCGGAGAAGTCGAGACCATCGAAGCCACGTTCGGAGAGGTTCTGATAGATGCTTTCGGCGAGTTTGCCGAGGCGGATGTCAGCGCCGGCGGCCCTGGCGGCGCCGGCGGCAAGGTGGAGGTCCTTCAGCATCATGGCGACGGCAAAGCCTGGCTTGTAGTCCCGGTTGGCCGGCGAGGTGGGGACGGGTCCGGGCGCCGGGCAGTAGCTTGTCATCGACCAGCACTGGCCCGAAGAGACCGATGAAATCTTGAAGAAGGTTTCCGCGTCGAGGCCCAGTTTTTCAGCCAGGTTGAAGGCTTCACACGTGCCGATCATGGAAATGCCGAGCAGCATGTTGTTGGCGATCTTTGCCGCCTGCCCGTTACCCGGACCGCCGGCATGGAACACATTCTTGCCCATCGCCTTGAGGACCGGTTCTGCGAGGGTGTAGTTGATGCCCGGGCCGCCCGCCATGAAGGTCAGCGTGCCCGCTTCGGCCGCTGCCACCCCGCCCGATACCGGCGCATCGACCATCATGAACCCTTCCGACTGGGCCTGCTCATGCGCCGCCCGCGCGTCGTCTACGGCAATGGTGGAACAATCAATCAGGAGAATGCCCTGCTGGGCATGCGCGGCCACGCCGTCCTGGCCAAAATAGACGCCGAGCACATGCTTGCCGGCCGGCAGCATGGTGATGACCACATCCACGCCTGAAACCGCGTCTGCAATCGATGCGGCCGGACGCGCGCCCCGCTCAGCGGCAGCAGCCACCGCGGCCGGATTGAGGTCAAACGCCGCCACGTCATGGTGGGCCTTGACCAGATTGGCGCACATGCCCCCGCCCATATTGCCGAGACCGATAAAGGCGATTTTTGCCATGATGTTTCCTCCTGAGGCTTCAAGCCTACTTGTCTTTGAAGTCTGGCGCGCGTTTCTCGCTGAACGCAGCCATGCCCTCTTTCTGATCGGCAGTACCGAACAGGCCCTGGAACAGGCGCCGTTCGAACTTCACGCCCTCCGTCGCCGGAAGCTCCAGCGCGCGGGCAACCATTTCCTTGGCGGCCATGATTGCGGGAATGGAGAAGCCGGCAATGGTCTCAGCCGCAGCGAGGGCCTCTTCGAGCAGTGTTTCATGGGGCACAACGCGGGAGACGAGGCCGATCCTGTCGGCCTCTGCGGCGTCGATCATCCGTCCCGTGAGTACAAGATCCATCGCCCTGGCCTTGCCGACCGCCTTGGTCAGGCGGATCGAACCACCCATGCCCGGTGTCACGCCAAGCTTGATCTCCGGCTGGCCGAACTTCGCCTTGTCCGAAGCAATGATCAGATCACACATCATGGCAAGCTCACACCCGCCGCCGAGCGCGAAGCCGTTGACCGCCGCGATCACCGGCTTGCGCGAAGCCGCAAACCGGTCCCAGCCGGCAAAATAATCCTCGACATACATGTCCGAGAAGCTCTGCGGCTGCATCTCCTTGATGTCGGCGCCCGCAGCGAACGCGCGGCCTGCGCCCGTCAGCACGCTGACGGCGATACCCCTGTCGCGGTCGATCGCGGCGAAGCAGTCGACCACTTCCGCCATGATTTCGGCATTGAGGGCATTGAGGCTGTCGGGGCGGTTCAGCGTCACCAGGGCCACGCGGCCCTTCTGTTCAAAGGTGATGGTCTTGTAGGTCGTCATATCTGCTTATCCCATCGTCGGAATGACAAACGCCTGGTCGCCGATATCGCCTTCGGGCCAGCGCTGCGTGATTGTCTTGATCTTGGTCCAGAAGCGGATGCCTTCGGGGCCGTGCTGGTTCGTATCGCCGAAGGCAGAGCGCTTCCAGCCGCCAAAGGTGTGATAGGCCACCGGCACCGGGATCGGCACATTGACGCCGACCATGCCGACATTGACCTGCGCGGCAAACTCGCGCGCGGCGCGGCCATTGGAGGTGAAGATCGCGCAGCCATTCCCATACTGATGGTTGGAGGGCAGCGCAGCGGCCTCTTCCAGCGTCTCGACCCGCATCACCTGCAGCACAGGCCCGAAGATCTCTTCCCTGTAGGACTGCATCGAGGCGGTGACATTGTCGAAGAGGTTGGGACCGATGAAATACCCGCCCTCATTGCCCTGCAGCTTCAGGCCCCGGCCATCAAGCAGCAGGTCTGCGCCCTCATCGATGCCCATCTGGATATAGTTCTCGACCTTCGCCTTGTGCGCGGCCGAGACAACCGGGCCGTAATGGGCGTCGGCATCGGTGGAGATGCCGACCTTCAGGCCGCGCGCGGCTTCGATCATCCGCGCAACAAATTCATCGCCGGTCTTCTTGCCGACCGTCACCGCGACAGGCAGCGCCATGCAGCGCTCACCGGCCGAGCCATAGGCGGCCCCGACAATGTCTTTTACCGCCTGCTCAAGATTGGCGTCGGGCAGGATGATGCCATGGTTCTTCGCCCCGCCCATCGCCTGCACGCGCTTGCCGTTCGCGGTGCCCGTTGAATAGACATAATGTGCGATGTCGGACGATCCGACAAAGCTCACCGCCTTGATGTCCGGATGGGTCAGGATCGCATCGACGGCTTCCTTGTCACCATTGACGACATTGAGCACGCCCTTGGGCAGGCCCGCTTCCATCATCAGCTCTGCCAGCCGCATCGGCACGGATGGGTCTTTCTCAGACGGCTTCAGGATGAAGGTGTTGCCGCAGGCAATCGCCACAGCCGCCATCCAGCAGGGGATCATGGCCGGGAAGTTGAACGGCGTAATCCCAGCGCAGACACCCAGTGGCTGGCGCATGGAGTACACATCAATCCCGGGCCCCGCCCCTTCGGTGTACTCGCCCTTGAGAAGATGCGGAATCCCGCAGGCAAACTCCACCACATCCAGCCCGCGCTGCACGTCGCCTTTGGAGTCGGCAATCACCTTTCCATGCTCCGAAGACAGCATGTGCGCCAGGTCGTCGATGTTGGCTTCCACAAGGCGCTTGAACTCGAACATCACCCGCGCCCGGCGCTGCGGATTGGTGCCTGCCCAGCCAGGAAAGGCTGCACGTGCCGCGTCCACTGCGGCCCCCATCTCGGCCTTCGACGCCAGCGCTACGCGGCCTTGAACCTTACCCGTATTGGGATCGAAAACATCCCCAAACCGCCCGGATGTCCCGGAAACCTTTGCGCCATTGATAAAATGATGTGCCTCACGCACGCGCGTTCCTCCTGATAAGCCAGCCCTGAACTTGCGGATCGAGCATCCGCGCTGCACGGCATTTCTAATGGCTCCGGGATTGCCGCAAATCTTGAGGCGACGCAAGGAAGCCTCCGCTTGCCGTTGCGTCTCTTCCTCATGAAAGAAAGACGCACTATCACTGGTATTTCAGGCAGAAACCGGGATTGCGAGCACATCCATTTGCGATAGACGCAGCACTTCCTCAGCGACGCTCCCGAGCATGAATCGTTTGATCCCGCTGTGCCCCTGGGTACCAACGACAATCAGATCAGCCTCCGTCTCAACGGCCAGGGTGCAGATCATGCGGCCAGTTGATGCCTGACTCAGTTTCGGAATGAACGCGGACGCACCACACCGCGTTTTGGCATCGAATTCCGCGAGTTTCGCTGCTGCTACCCGCCCCTGCTGGACCACATAGGACTCGATCTCAGCGCTACTCGTTCCGGCGCGTATCATCAGAGGGATCTGCGGGGTCTCATAGATATTGACCAGCTGGACGAGGGCATTGGCGGCAAGGCCGGTCTTCTTGAGGGCGTAGGCGGCATGTTCGGAGGCTTCGGAAAAGTCTGTCGCCAATATTACCTTCCGATAGGGCTCCGGGGATGTCCCCGCCGCCATGAGGACGGGAACCTGGCTATGGCGAATGACTTTTTCGGCGGTTGTTCCAGACAGGAAGTCCCGGACACTGCTGCGCACGGGCGCGCCGAGGACGAGAAGGTCTGCCTTTTTGCGCCTGGCTGTCTCGAGAATGAAGCGCGAGGGGTCACCGCTCCCGAGCAACCCTTCAGCCATGCTTGCTTGAGCGGCCTGATCAAGTTCATCGTGGCCAGCTTTGCCGTCACTGCTGACATGAACCAGAGTGAGATCAGCACGCATCTGCGTCGCGATCTGCACAGCACGCGCCAAGGCGATGTCGCACCTGTTTGAAAACTCGGTCGCCGCTAGAACGCTGCGCAGCATCTTGTCCCCTTCTCTGATCGCGCCGCCTGCCGGGCGTAAAAGGCGGGAAAGTGGTGCCGGCAACAGGACTCGAACCCGTGACCCTCTGATTACAAATCAGATGCTCTACCAGCTGAGCTATGCCGGCACTTACGCCCGCGTTACCGGAAACTTTTTCCCGGCGCAAGCCGCGAGGCTGTGGAGCTTGTCAGGATCTAGCCCAGCTGTTTGATTAAATTCAAGTGAGGAGCCAAAGCATGGAAGTCGCGCCAGTTGCCCCTGCTGAGCGCGCGCTCATGCCAGACCTGCTAAGGGCCTTTGCCCTTCTGGGTATCGCGATGGTGAATGTTGTTGGCTTTGCGCAACCGCTGTCTGCGGGCTTTTATGAGGACGGTCTGGAGACGGCAGCAGACCGATTCGTCTTTGGTGCCATGGCCTCGTTTTTCCTCATGAAGTCCTATCCCTTGTTCGCCATGATGTTCGGCGCCGGGCTTGCCTGGCAGATGTCGGCCGCCACACGGTCGGGCGCAGACGGCGGCGCGCGATACTTCAGGCGCATGGCTGCGCTGATCGTCATCGGCTTCCTGCATTTCGTCTTCTTCTGGTATGGGGACATCCTCATCACCTACGGGCTTCTGGGTTGTCTGTTTTTCGCTATGCGGGGGCTTACGGTAAAAACGCTCATCCAGACGGGCATAGCGCTCATTGCGGTCAACACCGCTATCCTGCTCCTGTTCGCTGCCCTGATCAGCGCTGGCGAGACCCACGCCCCGGAAGCGATGGCCGAGGCCCGTGATCCAGAGATCGACGCGGCCCAGATCAGACTGTTCACCGAAGGCGCCTTTCTGGACGTTGCCGGCTGGCGGCTTGCTCAACTCCCCCTCGTGCTTCCCAGCGTCCTTATCCAGCAGGGCATTGCTGTCTTCGGCTATTTCTGCCTCGGCCTGGCGGCCGTAAAGGCCGGGGTTATCGACCAGCCGATGGCGCGGATATGGAAGCTCTCGCGCTGGGTCTTTCTGCCGGTGGGTCTTCTTGGCAGCGTGTGGGGCGCACGCCTGATTGTGAATGCCGATGCGATGGTTTCGGGTCAGTTCATGCTGGGGAACGCGGTGCTTATGGCTTTTTCGGCCTGCTCGGCGCTTGGCTATGCGGGGCTGATTGCTCTGTTCTCGACAGGCAGGGCTGGCCCGGTAAAAGGTTTCTTCGCCCGCGCCGGTTCCGCCTCCTTGTCGGCCTATCTCCTGCAGTCTGTCGTCTTTTCATTCCTTTTCGCAGGCTATGGCTTTGGCCTCTTCGGGCAGATGTCTGCGTCCCAGGCGATCCTCACGGCTCTGGGGGTTGGCCTTGCCTCTCTCGTGATTGTGGGCGTGTGGCGCAGCTTCGCCGCCAGAGGGCCGATGGAGGTCCTGCTCAGACGGGTCACCTATTGGGGCCGCGCCTAGAGCTTTCCTTTACCGGCGGGCGCGTTAAAAGGCGCATTCTCCAAAAGAAAGGCTCTGAAAAGGCCCCATGACCCAGCAACGGCGCATCCTCATCACCTCGGCCCTGCCCTATATCAACGGCGTGAAACACCTCGGCAATCTTGCCGGCTCCATGCTGCCCGCCGATGTGTACGCCCGGGTGATGCGCCTTCTGGGCCATGACGTGACCTATATCTGCGCTACCGACGAGCACGGCACGCCGGCGGAACTCGCCGCGCAGGCCGCCGGGATGAGCGTCCAGGCCTATTGCGACGAACAGTATGAGGTTCAGCGCAAGGCCGGAGAGGGGTTTAACCTCTCTTTCGACTGGTTTGGCCGCACCTCCCGCCCAGCAAACCACAAGATCACCCAGCATCTCGCCCAGCAGCTGGAAAAGAATGGCCTGATCGAAGTGCGCACCTCCAAACAGGTCTATGCCGTCGATGACGGCCGTTTCCTGCCGGACCGCTATGTCGAAGGTACCTGCCCCCATTGCGGCTATGAAAAAGCTCGCGGCGACCAGTGTGACAGCTGCGGACGCCTGCTCGATCCCACCGATCTCCTCAATCCCTATTCTTCCGTCTCCGGCAGCCGGAATATTGAGGTCCGCGACACCGACCACCTCTACCTGCTCCAGACGGGCATGCAGGACCGCATCCGCGACTGGGTGAACACCAAGGGCAAGAACTGGCCCTCACTGGCGGTCTCCATCGCCAACAAATGGCTTGATGAAGGCCTGATCGCCCGCGCCATTACACGCGACCTCAGCTGGGGCGTGAAGGTGACTGACGCCGAGGGCAATCCGCGCCCGGGTTTTGAAAACAAGGTCTTCTATGTCTGGTTCGATGCGCCGATCGGCTACATCTCCGCCACGCAGGAATGGGCGGAAGCCACCGGCAATGATTGGGAACGTCTCTGGCTGACGGATAAAGGCGCCGATGCGACCGAATATGTCCAGTTCATGGGCAAGGACAACGTCGCTTTCCATACCGTGAGCTTCCCCGTCACCCTGCTTGGCTCAGGCGAGCCCTGGAAAACGGTCGACAAGCTCAAGGCCTTCAACTGGGTCACCTGGTATGGTGGCAAGTTCTCCACCAGCCAGAAGCGCGGCGTGTTCATGGATCAGGCGCTGAGCCTTCTGCCATCAGACTATTGGCGCTGGTATCTCATCTCCAATGCGCCCGAAGGCTCTGACGCGGCCTTCACCTGGGAAGGCTTCCAGGCGGCGGTCAATTCCGACCTTGCCAACGTACTCGGCAACTTCATCAACCGGATCACAAAATACTGCGCCGCAAAGTTCGACGGAAAGGTTCCCGAAACCGGCACCTCCGGCGAGGCCGAAGCGTGGATGGCCAATGAACTGGCCGAGCGCCTGCCTCGCCTTGTTGAGTTCTACGAAGCCATGGAGTTCCGCAAGGCCGCCGCCGAAACCCGCGCCATCTGGGCCGCCGGCAATGAATATCTCACCAAAGCCGAGCCCTGGGTGAAGTACAAGAATGATGTTGATGCGGCCGCCGTCGGTGTTCGCGCAGGCATAAACCTTGCCGCCATCTTCGGCATCATCGCCCAGCCGATCATTCCGGATGCCGCAAAGAAAATCCTGGACGCCCTCGGCATTCCGGAAGAAAATCGCAAGATGCCAGATGCCTCGAAGCCCGAAGACTTCGCCGGCCTTCTGGACGCCATCCCGCGCGGCCATGCGATCACGCCGCCGGATGTTCTCTTCCAGAAGATCGAGGATACACAGATCGCCGAATGGACCGCCCAGTTTGGTGGTGGCAAGGAATGAGCTGATGACACCTGTGCGAACTGGAGGTTGCCAATGCGGGCGCATCCGGTTCCGCGCGGCAAGCTTGCGCAACAATCCCCATGTCTGCCATTGCCGCATGTGCCAGAAAGCTACCGGCAACTTCTTTGCTGCTCTGGTAGGCGTCCCGTATACGGATTTTCAGTGGACGCGGGGAACGCCGGCGGAGTT
Source organism: Alphaproteobacteria bacterium HGW-Alphaproteobacteria-18 (assembly GCA_002841155.1). Lineage (GTDB taxonomy): Bacteria > Pseudomonadota > Alphaproteobacteria > Caulobacterales > Hyphomonadaceae > Hyphomonas. The sequence continues at coordinate 355,863 of PHEH01000001.1, read as the reverse complement.
CCACAGTTCTGAGAAAGCCCGCCGCGGCTTCTGCCGGGATTGCGGCACACCGCTCTACTATCGCCACGAAGACAACCAGCACATCTCGATGAGCATCGGCGCTTTCGATGATCCAGCATCCATTCCGCTGAATTTCCAGTTGGGTATGGAGGGACGCCTGCCTCAGATGGATCAGTTCGAAGTGCTCGACGATTTCGGCAGCACCGAAGACGACATGCCCGAAGAAGCCGCCCGCATCCGCGCCAGCAACAATCAGCATCCCGATCACGACACGGAAAACTGGACGCCGAAAGCCTAAACCTTCCGGAAGATCACCGTTAGATTGTTGGCAGGCATCTGGATAACTGCGTCCAGGCGGAGCCCGGCCTTCTCCACCAAAGGCACCAGATCCCGGTCCAGATCGCGCACGCCCCAACGCGCATCCCTGCTCTTCAGGCTGTCGTCAAACGCTGCATTCGACGGCGCGATCAAACTGTCCCGCGCAAACGGCCCGTAGAGCACCAGCATCCCGCCAGCCTTGAGCAGTCTGCCCGCGCCTGCGATCAATCCTGTGGCCGCTGCGAACGGCGCGATATGCACCATGTTGGCACTGAAGATAACGTCCCATGTTTCCGGCTGCTCTGCTTCGCCCCAATTGGCATCTGCTGCATTGATCTCCAACGGCCCGTTCAGCCGCAAAGACCCACTGGCCTCTCGCCACGCGCGTTGGCTCTCAAGACTCGGACCATCAATGTCCGAATACGTCCAATCGAGCCCAGGCATCTCGTCTACAAAGAAGGCGCCGTGTTCTCCCGTCCCTGAGGCAATCTCAAGTACCCGCGCAGGCAATGTCAGATGCGCCTTCAGCGCATCCCGTATCGCCTCCCGGTTTCGCGCTATTGAAGGCGAGTAGCGCCGCCCATCCCCGCCTTCGCCGCGCTCTTCCAGCGTCACGGGCGGCTTATTCGCCATGCTGGCGCTTCTCGAAGTCGAACATTTCTGTCGTCACGCTCGCTTGCCCCGCCGGAGAGTATCGCGGCCCCACAGCCCGCTCCGGCGCAAATGCTGCATCAAGCCGCGCCACCTGCTCTGCCGTCAGACGAACCGCAGCGGCCGCATGGTTTTCTTCCATGTGCGCAATACTCCGCGTACCCGGAATGGGCAGCACATGCTCACCCTTGGCCATCGTCCAGGCAATGGCGAGCTGCGCCACGCTGCATTCCGCTTCGGCGGCTACAACCCGCGCCGTTTCCAGCAGGGGCAGATTGCCTGCATAATACTCATCAGAAAATCGCGGAAACATGGACCGGCGCATATCAATCGCGTGGAATGTTGCCGGATCAGCGGGCGGGTCAGCCAGGAAACCCCGCCCAACCGGTGAGAACGCGACCAGCGCCACACCAAGCTCCCGGCACGCTTCCAGCACAGCGATCTCCGGATTACGCACCCAAAGCGAATATTCAGACTGCAATGCCGCAACAGGATGCACCGCGTGCGCCCGGCGCAGCTGATCTTCCCCCATTTCGGATAGGCCGTAATGGCGGATTTTTCCTTCCTTGATCAGGTCGGCCATCGCCCCGGCAGAGTCCTCCACCGGAACCTTGTGGTCGGGGCGGTGAAGATAATAAAGGTCAATGATGTCCGTTCTCAGACGTTTCAGACTTGCCTCACATGCCGCCTTTATCGCCTCCGGGCGCCCGTCGAGAATGCGTTCGCGTTCCCGGAATCCCAGCACGCATTTGCTCGCAAGAAAATACTCTTTCCGGTGGCCGTCCAGCGCCTCTCCGATCAGCTCTTCGCTCCGGCCAAGGCCGTAGATCGTCGCCGTATCGAGAAAGTCACACCCAATATCCAGCGCACGGACGAGCAGCGCCTTGGCCTCGCCTTCATCCGCTGGCGGCCCATAAGCGTGCATAATGTTCATGCACCCCAGGCCAACGGGATGCACCAGCCTGTCCCCGATCCGCCGTTTCATACTCATAAGCTTACGGCCTTGCTTTGAAGCGCTGGCGCAGATCGGCCTTCAATATCTTGCCGTTCGCATTCCTCGGCAGAGGCTCATCCTGAAACTGTATCTCCACCGGCACCTTGAACGCCGCAAGCTGCCCTGCCACATGCGCGCGCAGTTCCGCTTCGGTCGCCGACTTGCCGGGCTTCAGCTGCACGACCGCGCCAACTTCCTCGCCAAGGATCTTGTGCGTGATACCAACGACTGCCGCGTCCATCACTGCCGGATGGTCATAGAGCGCGCTTTCGACCTCGATACAGTAGACATTCTCGCCGCCCCGGATCAGCATGTCCTTCGCCCGGTCGACCAGGTAGAGGAAGCCCTCTTCGTCGATCCGTGCCAGGTCTCCGGTCACCACCCAGCCGTTGCGGAAGGTTTCCGCCGTCGCATCAGGCCGGTTCCAGTAAAGCCGGCAGTTCGCCGCGCTCTTGCACCAGAGCTCGCCCACTTCCCCGGCAGGCATTTCATTGCCTTCCGGATCGCAGATCTTGAGTTCCACGGCGGCCGGCGGCGCGCCCGCGCTGGAGGGCCGGTTTACATAATCCTCGCCAATATTCAGCGTCGCCGTGGCGCAGGTTTCCGTCATGCCCCAGCCATTGCCGGGCGCAGCTTCGGGAAAACGCTTCTTGATGGTTGAAACCAGCTCCGGCGCAGACGGCGCCCCGCCATACGAGATTGCCTGAATCGAAGACAGGTCATATTTGTCCCTGTCGGGATGTTCCAGGATTTGCCAGGCAATCGCCGGAACGCCGCCTACGGCAGATATCTTCTCCCCTTCGATAATCGGCAGAGCCTCGCCCGCATCCCATTTGTACATAGCGACCACCTTGTCCCCGCGCAGGGCAGAAGGAATGAGGATCGCGAAGGAGCCTGTCGCGTGGAAGAAGGGAATGGAGATCAGGGTTGCGCGCATCGCGTCGGGATCAGGCGCGGGAACCGGTTCCCCCTTGCGCAGGAACATGCGCGCCTGACAGGCTGAGGAGTTGAACATGTTGGTGATGACAGCGCGATGCGTGGCCAAGGCGCCTTTCGGTTTGCCCGTTGTCCCGGACGTATACATGATCGTGGCATCGTCATCGGCGCCAATCTCGACCCCGGCCGGGCCGGCGTCCGCCAGCTTGCCCCAATCATTGGGGTGGCCGACGATCGCATCGAGCGAAGAGATACGCGGGTCCGCAATTTCCTCCGCAGAGTCGCGGGCAATCAGGATGTTTTGCAGATCCGGCAGTTTGTGCAGATGGTCGCGGATACGTTCAAATATCTGCAGGTCCATGATCGCGAGTTTGACCCCCGCAAAGGAAAGCCCATACTCCAGCTCTTCTGCGGTCCACCAGGAGTTCATCGGCGTGGCAATCGCCCCCAGGCTCAGCGCCGCATAAAATCCCAGAGGCCATTGCGGATAGTTGCGCATGACAATCGCCACGCGGTCCCCTTTCTTGACGCCATAGGTATCTCGCAGTTCTGCCGCGAGCTTCCGGACAGCCAGATGCAATGCCTTAAAGGTGACGCGCTCATTTTCGTAGACAAGGTAGGTGCGCTCGGGGAATTGCTGGGCCGCCAGATCAAGGATCACGGGAATGTTCGGCGGCGCATTCTTGTAAACCTTCATGGGAACGCCGCGAATAACCGCGTCTTCCAGTTCTAGGGGTGAACCCGGTCCCGCCAGAGCGGCATTGGCCTGAGCGACCGACATTGCGGGCCAGTTCGGGGGAAGAAGATCAGACGACATGGGTTTCCTCGAAATGTTTGTTTGCTTCTGCCAGACAACCACGCACACGCCGGATATAGAAGAGGGTCAAATGCGACACCACGTCATTTTATGCCTCGCAGGGACACAAAAATCCCCTGTAGCGGAATAGTATTACCCATTCTCCGGCCTATTCTGGCTCACATTTTGCGCGCGATAGCCGCTGACAATGATAGGGGGACCGGCCTCTCATCCGCGCGAACCGTTGTCTTTGGGTTGGTTTCGCCCCACCCCCGCTTGCACTCCTCTGAAGAGCATCGGGCGGAATGTGTAGTCAGGCGCGCTGAGTACGGAGTAAATGGGTGCATAAACCGCAAGGCGGTTGATGGGCACCTTGGCAACCCGCAGGGGATCTTCCGGATTTTGAGAGTGTCTTTTCCGGGCTGAATGCACCCGCGTACCGAAGAATGCTGCGCCAGAGGACACACCCCTTTTCAGGGTGGTGCCCTCTGGCGGCAGCCTTTGAGTTCCATACTGTCCCCATTGACGGATGACGGCTTGGAATTACTTCCCGAAGTCGCAAAAGCGGAGTTTGCGCGTCGTCCCATCACGGTCTGCTACGGTGTAGCTTTGCCCGGTAAGGCCGGATTCATCACAGAGATACCCGATCTGATACATCGCGAGTTTCAGATCATTGTCAGGTTCAATTGAGTATTGGGTCATGATGTCGATTGCATCGAGATGACGGCCCAGATTCATCAAGGCATAGAAGCGCTCTGTATGGGTCGAGTCTGGAGAGTCCAGAACAGCGTTGAGTGCCTCAACCTGCGCGCGGGCTTCCGGGAGTTTTGCCTTCGCCTTGCGTGCTGCATCTGTTTCAGGATGGTTTGCAATCACTTCATCGAAGTAGCCAACTGCGCCAGGCGCATCATAGCCGGTGGCGCTCATGCTGAGTACACCGAGTTCATAGAGAACATTCGCTTTCTGGACGGAGGTAAGCTCAGGATCACCCGCCAACTGCATGAGCCGCTGGATAGCCGTGGGCACATTCCCGGCAGCTCGCAGTTCTTCAGCGGTGCTCATGCCGAGGTCGTACTGGGAAGGAACAACCACTGTCGCGGTTGGCGTTTCGACCGGGTCGGTCTGGGTTGCACAAGCGGCAAGCACAAGTGCGGAGGCTATGGCAGCAAAGCTAAGGCGTATCATGTCTAACTTCCTTCATGCGCGCGGAATCATATGTATTCGCGGTTCCTGCATACTCTGCCCGGCCGCACCGGCACAGGGCCGAAGTGTGATGTTAGTGTGGCAATGGCTCAGGCCGTAGCCAGACGCTCGATTGCCGACAGGTCTCCCCGCCCGAGGGCCTCGATCGCACGCCCAGCGATATGGCGTGCCGACAAGCCTGCCTGATCATACATGGCCGCTGGCGTGTCCTGATCCTGGAAGATGTCCGGCAGTGTCAGAACGCGTATCTTCAGGCCAGAGTCCAGCGCACCGCAATTGGCAAGATGTTCGAGCACAAAACTGCCAAATCCGCCGCGCGAACCTTCTTCGATTGTCACCAGAACTTCGTGCTCTTTGGCCAGACGCTCGATCAGCTCATTGTCGAGAGGTTTGGCAAAGCGGGCGTCTGCAACTGTTGCACTAAGCCCCTGGCCGGCCAGCATGTCTGCCGCCTTGAGCGCCTCTTGCAACCGCGTGCCGTAAGAAAGGATGGCAATGGTCGTGCCTTCGCGCACAATTCTGCCTTTACCGATTTCCAGTGGCGTCAGAAGGTGCGGTATTTCGATACCGACGCCTTCGCCTCGCGGGTAGCGGAGCGCGCTCGGACGGTCATCTATCTGAAGCGAGGTCAGCACCATCCGTGCCAGTTCTGCCTCATCCGACGGCGCCATGCAGACAAACCCCGGCAGCGCGCCCAGATAGCCGATATCAAAGCTGCCCGCATGGGTCGCCCCGTCAGCACCGACAAGGCCTGCCCGGTCTATCGCAAATCGAACCGGCAGCTGCTGGATCGCCACATCATGCACAACCTGATCATAGCCGCGCTGAAGAAAGGTCGAATAGATCGCGCAGAACGGTTTCATACCATCGGCGGCGAGGCCCGCCGCAAACGTCACGGCATGCTGCTCGGCAATGCCCACATCGAAATGCCGATCCGGGAACTTCTTGCCAAAGATGTCCGTACTCGTACCAGATGGCATCGCAGCCGTGATCGCGCAGATCCTGTCATCGCTTTCGCCGAGCGTCGCCAATGTCTGGCCGAAAACCTTCTGATAGCTTGGCGGGCCGCTGGCGCCCTTGGCCTGCTCACCGGTGACCACCGAGAATTTCGAAACGCCGTGATACTTGTCGGCGGAGTTCTCCGCCGGCGCATACCCTTTGCCTTTCTGCGTCACCACATGCAGCAGGATCGGTCCGTCCTGCATCGCCTTGATGTTCTCAAGCAGGTCCAGCAGCGTATCAAGGTCATGCCCGTCGACCGGGCCGATATAGTAAAAGCCCATCTCCTCGAAGAGCGTGCCGCCCATCGCAAAGCCACGTAGGTATTCCTCTGCCCGCCGCGCCGGCGACTCCAGACCCATTGGCTGGACCACCTTCTTGGCTATCCGGCGCAGGCCCCGATAAGGCCGCGAGGAAACCAGCCGCGAGAAATAATGGCTCATCGCGCCAACAGGTGGCGCAATCGACATGTCATTGTCGTTGAGGATCACGATCATCCGCGAACGATCTGCGCCCGCATTATTCATCGCCTCATACGCCATGCCGGCCGACATAGACCCATCGCCGATCACGCAGATGACATGATTGTCCTTGTTCTGCAGATCACGCGCCTTGGCAAAGCCAAGCCCGGCCGAAATCGAGGTCGCGGCATGAGCTGCGCCGAACGGGTCAAACTCGCTCTCAGAGCGCTTGGTAAAGCCCGAAAGCCCCCCACCCTGGCGAAGCGTCCGCATCCGGTCCTTGCGGCCCGTCAGGATCTTGTGCGGATAGCATTGGTGGCCGACATCCCAGACCAGCTTGTCATCAGGTGTATTGAACACCGAATGGATCGCCACCGTCAGCTCGACGACCCCCAGGCCAGACCCCAGATGCCCGCCTGTGACAGACACGACATCGACGACTTCCTCGCGCACTTCCGCCGCGATCTGTTTCAGATCGGCGCGGCTGCGGCCTTTGAGGTCGGACGGCGTATCAATAGCGTCCAGGAGGCGGTTGGGGCGTGTCTTTGTCATATCTGCGTGCTTTTCCTGTCCGTCACGTACCCGCTTTTAGCGGGGTCTGTTCAGCACATAATCAACGGAATGCAGCAGTATCTGGGCCTTGTCACGGAAAATTGCCAAATGTTCCTTCGCCTGAGCGGCCAGAAGCCGCACGCGTTGACGGGCGCCATCCACACCCAGAAGTGTAACAAAATTCGCCTTTCCGGCTTCCCGGTCCTTGGCGACAGCCTTCCCGACGATGGATTCATCCCCTTCGGCATCGAGAATGTCGTCGGCAATCTGATAGGCAAGGCCAAGGTCATTGGCAAATCCTGCCAGCGCGTTGCGTTCTGCTTCCCGGGCGTGCCCGATGATGCCGCCGGCCTCCAGCGCATAGGAAATCAACGCCCCCGTCTTAAGCCGCTGCATACGGGTTATCGTATTGAGATCCCGGGGGCTTTTCTCTTCCAGCATGTCGATCATCTGGCCGCCCACCATGCCGCGCGCACCTGCCGCATCTGCCAGTCGCTCGATCAGCAGGACACGTACTGCCGGGTCATCATGCGTTTCGCTTGAGGCCAGAATCTTGAATGCCAGGGTCAGCAGGGCGTCCCCGGCCAGCACGGCCGTTGCCTCGTCGAATGCCTTGTGCACCGTTGGCTGGCCGCGCCGGAAGTCATCATCATCCATGCAGGGCAAATCATCGTGCACCAGAGAGTAACAATGCACGCATTCCAGAGCGGCGGCTGTTCGCAACAGGCTTTTTTCCGAAGCCCCGAACATGGCGCCCGTCTCCAGCACAAGGAAGGGCCGCATCCGCTTTCCATTGGCAAGCGCCGCGTGACGCATCGCGCGCATGAGATTCGCTTCGGGGCCGCTCGCGGGCGGAATGAGCTGATCCAGCGCTACGGTTACTTTATCGGCAACTTCCGTCAGGCGCTGTTCAAAATCAGTTACTTCGCCCCTGTCCGGCCCCATCATGGCAAACCTACTCGAAAGAGGCGGGCTCGGTCGTCGGACCACCTGCCCCCTGAACGATCTGCTCGACCTTGAGTTCGGCCGATTTCAGGCGGGCGTCGCAGTGCGCCTTGAGCGCGGCGCCGCGCTCATAGATCGCGATGGACTTTTCAAGCTCCACTTCGCCTGCTTCCAGCTGCCGGACGATGCCTTCAAGCTCCGCCAGCGCTTCTTCAAAGCTCATTTTTTCCACGGGTTTGGACTTAGCATCCGACATGGCGCGCCTGTTCTGAATAACCGTTGCTGATTGTCTAAAGCCCGCTGACGGGCGCTACAACCGTAATCGTGTCACTGTCCACGGTATTCGTAGACGCGGTAGCTCCAATAGCTATCCCCGCCATCGCGCACACACACCCAGCCGAGGCGGCGAAGCTCTGGCCTCAGCATCCGGTTGAACCATCCGTGTGCGGCCAGATAAACCTTTGCCTCAGCTGCGCTCTCATGCAGTTTCAGCGCAGCTGCGCGGGCTCGCACGCGCGCCTCGCCCACGGATTCACCATCCAGCGAATGCCCGGTTAACCAGACTGTGCGGGCCAGCACGTTCCAGGTCTTGGGCAATGCCCGAAAACCATGCAGCTTCGGTGGCGGCAGCGGGGCCTCATTGAACACCGGATCATACGTTGCCGGCAGGTGCGGCGCGGCATTGTCGGCCGTCTGCTGCGCCCTCAGACGTGCAGAAGCAAAAACGATGTCTGCGTCCGCCACGATATCCTTGAGGGCCTGCGGCGCGTCCTGGCCGTCCGCCAGAGGGCCCTGCTCATAGCGGGCCCACCAGTCGACATAGTCGCGCCATTGCAGGCGGGGGCCCGCACTGCGATCCAGCGCGGGGCGGCCATGCCGGGAAACGATGATCGGCCCGCGGCCCGGCCGTGTCGATGTCTTGTTGGGCATCGCCATATTTCCGTACTGCCGCAAAGGCCCCGCGCCCCCGGTCAGCCCCCGACTAGCGGTGTTGGCCGCAACGGGCAAGATACCGATTGCGGGGTCAGAGCCCCTTCCATACGCGCTTGCGGCACGGCTCATCGTTTTGCAGCTTGCAGCGATGGAATGTCATCAGCACCGTATCAGCCCGGCCAATGAGGTGATCGAGCGGAACGAAGCCAATGGATGCGTCGTCAGCCGCCACCCTCAATGGGCAACCCGCGCGGTCCACAACCCCGTTAACAGGCGGACAATGACCAGACAGTTCCCGGCTGTCATAGGAATTGTTGCGATTGTCGCCGACGAGGAACATATGTCCTGCGGGAACGACAAAAAGTGCTGTGTCATCAACCGCATGGCCACGCAGGCCGCGATGGGTCAGCCAGGTCTTGTCGCCGATGGTCTCGCGCCATTCATGCGCCGTGTCGATCACATCAGTCCGGTCAGGCACATACTGAATGGTGCGCACGAATTCAGCTTCAATGGGCTGGCCATTGATCACCAGCGCCTCATTGATCATCTGCACAGTATCGCCTGGCAGGCCGACAACCCGCTTGATCATGACCCTGTCAGAATGTGTGTGCTCGAATACGACAACATCGCCCCGTTCAGGCGTACCTGGAAAGAAGCGCCCCTCCCCTAAAGGCAGATAGCGTCCGATGCTAAGCGGCAGAGAATAGCGCCCATAGCCAAATGCAAATTTGGAAACGGCGACCCGGTCGCCAACTTCCAGTGTCGGCACCATGCTTTCGGAAGGGATAACGCGCTGTTCATACAGCAGCCCGGTGAAAAGGAGGAACGCAGGCGCCACAATCGCAAGCGTCGCGCCCCACTCACGCAGCTCCTGCTTAACCTTTGCCCAAAGGCCCGTTTGTGGCGGTGCCTCAACCGGCACGCTGTTTTCCTCAGTCATTTAAACCCCAATCACACACAAGCCGGGTTGTCTTAGACGAAAAGCAATGTCCTTGCGAAGGCGAAATGCCCTGCAAGACTGCAATTCAATGTGAGGCGAAACAGCACTTCAGGCGAGGCTGTATAGCAGTGCGCCATCGCTGCCTGGTTGGGATTTCACCTCACCGCGGTGGATCAGATAGTTGAGATGCGCCAGCGCTTCTCCCGTCGCGCTGCCCATTTCGTCATCGTTGATGGCCCGCCCAAACAGGGAAATGAAGGTCTCGGGCACCTTCACAGGCCCCTTTTCCAGCTTCTGTCGCAGGCGTGTCAGCGATGTCTCATGCCCGGCGATCAGGTTGCGCAGGCGAATGTGCGCACCCGTAAACGGCTCATTGTGGGCTGGAAGAATGAAGCTATCCTCGGGCAACTCCCGCAGCAGCTTCTCGCAACTCTTGATCCAGTCATCGAGAGGATTGGCCATCGGTTCCGTCGGATGCACAGACACATTCGATGAAATCCGGGGCAACAGCTGATCTCCGGTGATCGCTACATTCAACGCCTCACTGAAGAGGCAGACATGCTCAGGCGAGTGACCGTTACCGGTAATCACGCGCCATTCCTGCCCGGCCAGCTGCACCCGGTCACCATCTTCCAGGCGCCGGAACGCATCGGGCATCTGGCTCACGCCGCGCCCAAAGCCGCCAAACCGGGACACGTAGTTGTCGATGGCCTTTTGCGGCCACCCGGCACGCACATAGAAATCAATGCCGGCCTGAGGCGCGTCCCGGCCCGTATCCGCAACCAGCATCCGGCACATCGTGTATTCCAGGCGGCTGATCCACAACTCGGCGTCATACTTGTAACAGAGCCAGCCAGCGCAGCCGATATGGTCGGGATGCATATGGGTGATGATCACCCGCTTCAGCGGCTTTTCAGGCGTTACCCGGGCGTCGAGCAGCTTGCGCCAAGCGTCCTTTGTATCCGGCAACGGCATGCCGGTATCGACAATCGTCCAGCCATCTCCGTCATCAAGTATCCAGACATTGATGTGCTTGAGCGAGAAAGGCAGCGGCATCCGCGTCCATTCGACCCCCGGCGCCAGCGTGATCGCTTCGCCAGGTTCGGGCGCCAGAGTTCCATGCGGAAAAGTCAGACCCTTGTACTGGGTCGGTTCTGAGAGAAATCCATCCATGTGACTCACGATACGGTGCCTGCCCTCCCCGTCGAGCCGTCACGCGGGGGAAAGATCATTTGATCGGCTTGCGTTCCCGGGGCGGCAGTTTGGTCCGCTTGAACTTGTCACCCTTGAGCACCGAAGGACGGTTGCTCGGAGCCTCAGGCGCCGATGCCGCCGCGGGCTTCGCGCCGGGTCGCGCCGGCTTTGCTCCAGGCCTCGCCGGTTTAGCGCCCACCCGGTCTGGTTTGGGCCCTGAGCGCGCTTTGTCTGGCCGCCCCTGTCCGGGTTTTGACCCGAACTGTCCGAGTTTGTCCCGATTTGTCCGGGGTTTGTCGCCCCTTGGCTCGGATCGCTCGCGCCTCGGTGCGTCACTGGTTCGAGGGCGATCCTCGCGCCGGGTGGGCGCAGACCGCACCTCTTCGCCAGCGCCGGCGGCCAGCAAAGCGGCCCGTTCCTTCGCGCCCAGCGGACGCCATTTGCCAGAAGGCAACCCCGCCAGCAGGATCGGCCCTACCCGAATCCTCTGCAAATCCAACACTCTAAGCTCAACCAGCTCACACATCCGCCGGATCTGCCGGTTGCGGCCTTCCTTCAAGACGAAGCGCAGAACCTGACCGCGTTCCTGGGTCACTTCGGCCGGGCGCAACTGCCGCCCATCCAACTCAAGCCCGTGCCGGAGAAGCTCTACCTTCGCGCGCGTGATATCGCCTCTCACCGTGACAAGATATTCCTTATCCATGTCGCTGAGCGGGCCGATGATCGCCTTGGCGAGCACGCCATCCTCCGAGAGAATCAACAGTCCGTGCGAATCCTTGTCGAGCCGCCCGAGCGGCGCCATCTTGTTCGAACGCTGCGGGATAGCATGCGCGCTGCCCGACAGGTTTTCCTCTGAAATCAGCCGGATCGCCGGAATCTCCCCCGGCTCCGGCGTCCCTGAAACATACCCCACCGGCTTGTTCAGGATCACAGACAGCTGATTGTCGAGCCGCCGGGAAGCGGCATCTGTCAGGCTCAGCGTCTGCCCCTTGGTAACGCGCTCGCCCGCCACCGTCACTGGCTTACCATCCAGTTGTATAAGGCCTTTTTCGATCAGCGCATCGGCTTCCCGGCGTGAGCACACGCCTTCCTGGGCCAGCCATTTATTGATGCGCAGCGGCTCTTCGCCGGTATAGGTCTTCGTCCAGGCCATGCGCCGGTTTGCTCCCTCGGGGTCAGCGCCTCTCTTACGGGGCTCCGCTAAATCCATCAACAATAGCCCCGCAGGGCAGGCCTTAGACCCCGAACAGCGCCTTGCTGCCTTCCAGAAAGCGTGCCCCGCCTTCAGTGATCGCGGGCACACGCCCCGGCGCGGATGCCAAAGATGTCTCCGCAAAGAAGCCCGCCAGCGCCAGCTGCCGCGCCCGCTGGTCCATATCCTGCCCGCCGCGCGCTGCAATCGCGCCCAGCGCTAGGAAATGCCCGCCAATCACATCGCCCGCCAGCGCGAGGTACTCCGTTGCGCCTGCAAGGCCCTTCTCCGGCTCGTTCGCCAGCGTCTTCACCATCCAGTCACTCGCCTCCGACAGCGCTGCTGACGCCGCCTTCAGCCGGTCAGCAATCTGCACCAGCTGCGGGTCATTGGTCGCGCGCGCCTGACGGACCGTTTCTTCGATCTCGGTAATCATCGCCTGCATGGAGGCGCCCTTGGTGCCCGAAAGCTTCCGGCCGACAAGATCAATGGCCTGAATGCCGTTCGTGCCTTCATAGATCGGCGCAATCCGAGCGTCGCGATAGAGCTGCGCCGCCAGCGTCTCGTTCATGAAGCCCATGCCGCCATGCACCTGAACGCCAAGGCTCGCTACCTCCACACCAACATCCGTGCTCCAGGCCTTGGCAATCGGCGTCAGTAGATCTTCCCGCGTTTTGGCTGCCGCGCGCACGTCCGTATCCGGGGAGCTGTGCGCAAGGTCTGCCGCCACACCGCAGGCATAACAGATTGCCCGCGCGGCCGCGACCTTAGCCCGCATGGTCGTCAGTGTACGGCGCACATCAGCATGATGCAGGATCGGCGCCGGACCGGTGACGCCCGCTGCCGCGCCCTGCTTGCGCTCCTGTGCATAGGCAAACGCCGTCTGAAACGCCGCCTCCCCCACCGCTACGCCTTCAAGCCCGACATTCAGGCGCGCCGAATTCATCATCGTGAACATACAGGCGAGCCCGCGATTTTCCTCGCCGATCAGCCAGCCAGTGGCGCCGGAATACTCCATCACGCAGGTCGGGCTGCCATGAATGCCCATCTTCTTCTCTAGGCCGATACAGCGCACACCATTGCGCCGCCCGGGATTTCCATCCGCATCCAGAATGAACTTCGGAACAATGAACTGGGAAATACCTTTGGACCCCGCCGGCGCATCCGGCAGACGCGCCAGAACGAGATGGATGATATTCTCAGCCATATCGTGATCGCCCCAGGTGATGAAAATCTTCTGCCCGGTGATCGAATAGCTGCCACCCTCTCCCGGCTCAGCCTTGGTCTTCAACGCGCCGACATCGCTGCCCGCCTGTGGCTCGGTCAGGTTCATCGTGCCGGTCCATTCGCCGGAGACGAGCTTGGGCAGATAGGCGGCCCGCTGGGCATCGGTGCCGTGCGCCAGCAGCGCCTCGATGGCGCCATAGCTCAGCATGGGGCAAAGGCCGAACGCCATATTCGCCCCGTGAAACATCTCCATCACGCCCAGTGCCAGCGCTTTGGGCAGGCCCTGCCCGCCCCATTCTTCGGGTGCGGCCAGCCCCATCCAGCCGCCCTCGACAAATGCCTTGTAAGCGTCGCCAAAGCCCGGCGGTGCCACAACCTCCCCATCCTTCAGCGCCGCCCCATGGGCATCCCCGATCGGGTTTAGCGGCGCGAGCACATCGCGGGCCAGTTTGGCCGCTTCATCAAGGATAGGGCGCACAAGTTCGGGATCATAAGCATCATGACCGGGCAGCCCCTGCAGCCGCTCAATCCGGGCAAAAGCGTTCAGGGCAAACTCAATATCGCTGACCGGTGCGTCGTAGGCCATGTCCATCCCTTTGTGTTTCTGAATAAATGATATGTCGGACGAATGTGAAAGTTGAGGTGCACACTGTACATGAGTGCACTAGTTTGAGTGTTCCCATACGGCAATTGGAGGGACTGATTCCATGCGACTTCTTCTTATATCGGCCAGCGCACTGATTCTTGCGGCCTGTTCTGAAACAACACCAGCGGCGCCCGCCCCTGAGGCCGCCGCTGCGCCCGCAGCAGCTTCGGACACCGCCGCCACACCTGTGGAATACGCCGCCGCCGGCACGTATGTCATCGACCCGACCCACACTTCGGTCACCTGGAAAGTCGATCACTTCGGCCTCTCGGGTTATACGGGCCGCTTCAAGACGGTCGATGCGACCCTGCAATTCAACCCGGAAGATCCGGCAGCTACCAACATCACGGTCACCATCGACCCGCTTTCGGTCGAGACGGACTATCCGGCAGACTACAAAGCCAGCCATGCCGACAGCCCCTACGCCACCTGGAACGAAGACCTTGCCCGCAACGCCAACTGGCTGAACGCCGATGCGTTCCCGCAGATCACCTTCACCAGCACTTCGGTGAGCCAGGACACAGCGTCCACGGGCAAAGTGACCGGCGATCTGACCTTTCTGGGTGTAACCCGGCCGGTAATTCTCGACGTGACCTATAACGGCAAGGCCAATTTCCCTTGGGCGCCTGACGCTGACAAGATCGGCTTCTCTGCCACCGCCGTCCTGAAGCGGTCGGACTTCGGCAACGCCACTTATGCGCCGAACATCGGCGATGAAGTGGAAGTCATCATCGAAACCGAGTTCCAGCAGGTTGTCGAAGCGGCAGAACCGGCTCCTGCAGAGTAAATACGAATGACATCCTCCTCACCGGCTTCCCGCTACACGGCCATTGCGATTGCCCTTCACTGGGCGATGGCGCTCCTTCTTCTCTTCATGATCTGGCTTGGCTGGAACATGGACGACAACGAGGCCCGGTATCAGCTGCACAAGTCGGTGGGGATAACCCTTCTGTTTCTGACAGTCACCAGGATTGCCTGGCGGCTGCTCAACCCACCGCCTCCCCTGGCATCAGACATGAAGCCTTATGAGCGGACGCTATCCCATTTGGTCCACATGGCCTTCTATGCCCTCATGGTCATCATTCCGCTGGCGGGCTGGCTTCTCGTCTCCATCTCGCCTTTCCAGATATCAACGGTCCTTTTCGGCGCGATTGACTGGCCCCACCTCCCATTCACCTCCGGCCTGAGGCAGGGTAACGAAATCCTCCACGGTATTGTCGAGAACGTTCATTCCAAAGGGGCCTGGGTCATCATCGTCCTGCTTGGCCTGCATGTTGCCGGCGCCGTCAAACACGAGATCAGCGGCGAGGACGGTGTTCTCAAACGCATGATTCCCGGCCTGTTCGGCAAGGCGTCCCCGCCCTCTCTGCCGGCGCGCGGCGCCTTAGTGGCTTTCGGCAGCAGTGTCATTCTCTTCGCCCTCATCGCCGCCATTCCGCTCATCGGGCCGGGCAGTTCTGCCAGCAGGGGCGCGTCAGGATCGGCGTCCTCCGCCGAAGCGGCAGGCAACTGGACCATCGACTACGCGGCCTCAAAAATCAGCTTTTCCGGCGTGTATGACGGCAAGCCATTTGGCGGCACTTTCGGGAAGTGGGCGGCCGATGTGGCCTTCTACCCCGAAGACCTTGCTAGCTCAGCGGTGGCGGTAACCATCGACACAGCCAGCGTCACCACCGGGACAAAGCTCTACGATTCCACCCTGCGCGAAGCCGAATGGTTCAACACCGGCGCCTTCCCGCAGGCAGAGATCGCACTCTCCGGCTTCGAGGCAACCGGCGAGGAGACGTATACAGCCACCGCCACCATGATGCTCAAAGGCAGGGAAACCAGCGTTCCGCTCAGCTTCGCGCTCAAGATAAATGGCGACCGCGCAATCCTGGACGGTTCGGCCACCTTCTCCCGCAAGGCGCTTGATCTTGGTCAGATGTCGGATGCCGGGGCAAGCTGGGTATCGGACGAGATTGTGGTTGAAGTCCAGGGCGAGGCAACGCGCCTCGATTGAGGCGCTCCTGGAGAGTGGACTCATTGACCCCGGCGGGCGCAGTGCTAAGCGAGACGCCATGTCCGCACCCGTCGTCCCGATCTTACCAGAAACCGTCGCCCTTGCCGTGGAAATCCTCAGCAATGGCGGGCTGGTCGCCATGCCGACAGAAACAGTCTATGGCCTCGCGGCAGATGCTTCCAATCCTGAAGCGGTTGTCCGGCTCTATGAAGCCAAAGGCCGCCCGCGCTTCAATCCGCTGATCGCTCATGTTTCCGGACAGGATATGGCAAAGCGGGAAGCGGTGTTCTCGCCGCTGGCTGAACGGCTCGCCCAGGAATTCTGGCCGGGCCCGCTTACCCTCGTCCTGCCGGTCGCCCAAGATGGAACCGTCTGTGATCTCGCGCGCTCCGGGTTGCAGACGGTCGGTCTGCGCTGCCCTTCGCATCCTGCTTCGAACGCCATGATTACGGAATTCGGACGGCCGGTCGTGGCGCCCTCTGCCAACCGCTCCGGCCATGTCAGCCCGACCCGCGCAGAACATGTCGCCGCCGACCTTGCAGACCGGATTGACCTGATCCTGGATGGCGGCCCCTGCGATGTGGGGATCGAGTCGACCATCCTTGCCGTGGAAGGCGATACTGCCACGCTGCTGCGCTCAGGCGCTGTCCCCTCGGAAACGCTGGAAGCCTTCATCGGCAAACCTCTGGCGCGCGCCAGTGGACTGACCATTTCCGCGCCGGGAATGCTGAAATCGCACTACGCACCCAACGCGCTGCTCCGCCTCAATGCGGCCACGCCGGAGGCAGGAGAAGGCTATCTGGGATTTGGACCAGGCGTCCGCGAGGGGCTGAACCTCTCGCCAAACGGCGACCTGGCCGAAGCGGCCACGAAGCTATTTGCCATGCTCCGCGCGCTGGACGCCCGTTTTGACCGCATCGCTATTGCCCCCATCCCGTGGGAGGGGCTCGGCGAAGCGATCAATGACAGGCTGGCCCGCGCGGCGCACCGCGATAGCTAAGGCAGAATGGCCTCAGCCGCCCATGATGTCCTCTTTGAGGACCGTCATCATGAACTGGTACGAGGTCTCGCCTTCATCTTCGTCCTTGTAGACGACCGCGATGAACTCGGCGCCAAGGTAAACCTCGACGGAATCGTCGGCTTTCTGGCGCGCAAGCAGGCGAAGACCGGGGTGAAGTTTTTCCTTGAGATAGGCCTCAAGACGCAATGTTTCTTCGCGCTCCATGACGGCACTCCTTGTTTTATCTGGACTAGCTGGCGGGAACCTAGTCAGTTTCGCTCACAGTGCAATGCACGGGCTGCAAGCGTCTGTGAAGGCTATTCTGCCGAAGTTTCCGGAATTGCCTGATCCATGCTCTGCGCCGGCTGGCAGCAGGTGGGCCCAGCCACGATTTTCGCAGGAACCCCCGCGACAGTGCAGCGCGCTGGCACATCTTTTAGCACCACGCTGCCGGCTGCCACCTTGGCTTCGTCGCCGATCGTGATGTTGCCGAGGATCTTTGCGCCCACCGAAAGCAGCACGCCGCGCCCAATCTTGGGGTGCCGGTCACCCACTTCCTTGCCCGTCCCACCGAGGGTCACACCATGCAGCAGGGAGCAGCCATCGCCGACAATCGCGGTTTCACCAATGGTGATGCCAGATGCATGGTCGAGCATCACGGCGCGCCCGATCCGGGCGGCGGGGTGAATATCGACCCCAAAAAGCTCAGAAGCCCGGCTCTGGAAATGAAACGCCAGCGTTTCCCTGCCCTGCCGCCAGAGCTGATGGGCGACCCGGTGGGTCTGCAGTGCCAGGAAGCCCTTGAAGAACAGGAAAGGTTGCAACATGCCCCGCGCCGCAGGGTCGCGCTCCAGCACGGCCTGCATGTCGGCTTCTGCAAATTCGATCAGATCCGGTGCGCTGTCATAGACGGCCGAAAGGATGTGGCGCACCTGCTGCGGCCCCATGCCTGGCCCGGAAAGCTTCTCGGCCAAGTGAAAAGAGAGCGCCTGGCCCAGCGTGGCGTGCGACAGGATCGCCGCATTGAGATAACTCGCCAGTGTTGGTTCTTCAGCCGCTGCCGCCTGCGCCTCGAAGCGCAGCCTTTTCCAGGGCGGAGGGGGCGCGCCGATATCCGGGTTTTCCATGCTGGCAGCCTCTTGCTGATCTTGCGTTCGTGTCGAGATGGCATCGCTAACGCGATGTTTCAATTCCTTTTGCCTATTCTGCAGGTTGCGGCCGCGGCGGCGGGCGATACCCAAACATCCGACGGATCGGCTTCATCGTCATGATCCGGAACACGGCCGGGGTGAAATACAGTCCGATCAGCGCTGATCCGCCCACTCCGCCGGCAATCCCGGCAGCCAGCGGCAGCCAGAAGGTGTCACCCGTCATCAGGATCGGCACAAAGCCGCCCATCGTGGTCAGCGTCGTCGCGATGATGTGTCGCGTGGCGTCCATCACCACTTCGCGCTGGGCAATCACATCATCGGCCATAGCGCGCTCGTCTGCCCTGAGCAAAGAGAGCACCACGATGGAACTGTTGATCGCAATCCCGAATAGCCCAAGGCTGCCGACAATGGCATTAAAACCAAATGGCAGATTGAACAGCCACACACCAAAGAAGGCATAGAACACCGAGATTACACCCGCCGTGACGATCAGCAGCATCATCCGGAACGAATTGAACACCAGCGTGATCGCCCCCGCCATCACCAGCATCAGGGGAATGCCCACACTTGCCAGATTGCCGACAGCCGCGCCGGAATTCTCTGCCTCGCCGCCAATGAGCATGTCATATTCCGGGGGAAGAACGAATCCGCTTTTTGCCAGCCGATCCTGAAACTGCGCGAGCGAAGGTGCTGGCAGCGTATACGGATCAAGATATGCCAGGATCTGATTGGTGCGCAGGCCGTCGCGCCGCGATATCGTCGCTGTTTTTGGTGTCAGCTCCATCGTACCGAGCGCAGAAATCGGTGTCCCGGTCACACCCGGCATAGCGCCTATGGTCTTGGACTGGAGATCGGAAAGGGACTGGCGGCGATTGTCCGAACCTATGATGCGGACAGGAAGCTCCTCAGTGCCCTCAAGTATCGAGCCAGCACGAATACCCTCAAGCTCTGTATTCAGATTGGCCGCCAGGTCGGCAAGACGCGAGCCCGCCATTCCTGCGGCTGCCTCATCCGCCTTCAGCCTGAGTGTCGGCGCTCCCAATTGAAGAGAACTGACCGTATACGTTACGCCGGGTGTCTCACTGAGGATTGTGCGCAGTTCATTCCCGAGCCTGTTCAGAGTTTCAAGGTCTGCCCCCCTTAGAATCAGTTCGATCGGGGCATCCGCAGGTGGCCCCTGCTCGAAGGGAAGCGCCAGAAAGCGCGCCGACGGAAACTCCTGACGTACGCGCCGCTGGATGTCATTTACAATCTCATGGGTTCGTTTTGCGCTATCGAGCTGCACCCACCCTGAGGCAAACCCTTCTACGCCCTGCGTGTTGTTGATGGCGTTGTAATACACGCGCGGGGATGGCTCCCCCATAACCCAGGTGACAGACTTCACACCCTCCGTAGCAAGAATAAATTCCGTTGCTCTGAGCGTGATGTCCTCGGCATTGGAAATATCTGCCTCATAGGGCAAGTTTACGACCACCTGAAACTGATCGCGCTCGGTGGGCGGAAAAAACTGCTGGGGCAGCGTACTCGTTAGAACCAGCCCCAGAACGGCAGGTGCCAGGCCGATGAATATGCCGAGCGGAGGAAATCTCAGAACAGCTTCGATTGTTGCCCGGAAGCCATCGGAGATGAAATCGATTGCCACGCCATCCCGCCACCAGCGCCTGGGCCGGCGCGCCTCCCCCTTCTCCCAGCTGCGGGTTCTGTCAAACCAGCCCGCCATTGCCGGAACAATGGTAATCGATACGAAGAAAGACGCGGTGATCGAATAGATTACCGAGAGGCCGACCATACCAATAAACTCACCGGCAGCGCCCGGTAGCATTGCAATTGGCGCGAAGGCCAGCGCCGTGGTCAGCGTGGACGCGGCCAGGGGCGCAAAGAGTTGCTTCAGGCTTCGCTCAATTGCTTCCCTGCGGCTATATCCTTTCGCCCGCCACTGATCGACATCGTCGGCCACGACGATTGCGTTGTCGATCAACAGGCCAAGGGAGATGACCAGCCCCGTCACTGACATCTGATGGAGTGGATGGCCGAATACGTTAAACAGGATCAGCACCAGACCAACCGTCAGGGGCATCGCAAATCCGACTACAATCGCAGAGCGCCATCCTAACAGGAAGAACAACACAACGAAGACGATCAGTGCTGACATCAGGAGGTTTTGTGCCAATCCCTGCAGCCGGTCATTTGTGTAGATGCTCTGGTCGAACACGATGTCTGCCGTCAGGCCCGGCGGAAGATTCTGCGAGAAATCCGAGACAATTTTCCGCGCCCCCTCCGACCATATGTCGACACGTTGCATCGGAGAAATGTAGGCAGCGACCAGAATTGCCCGCCGCTCATTCTCGTAAGCAAGACGGGTCGATGGCTGCTGCAATCCCTTCTCTATACGCGCCACATCAGCAAGGCGTACCGAGCTTCCGTCTGCGCGCTGAAGCACCGGAACATCAGATATGCGGGCAATGTTTGTGAACTCACCCTGCACCTCGACGCCAATCGTGCCGCCATCTGTACGCAAGCGGCCAGCAGGGTTTTTTGAATCTGCTGCGAGAACGGCGTCTGCGGCCTGACTGAAAGTCAGACCAGCCGCCGATAGCGCTTGCGAATCCATAACAACGCGAACTTCTTCGACGGGCATCCCGTAAGTTTGCGTCAGCTCAGTTGCCCCCAGCCTCTGGAAACGGTCCTGTAGATCCAATGCCAGGCGGCGCATGATCGGAAGCGGCACATCTCCCTCACCCGACCAGGTAAGCGACACAATCATTGTGGCTGCGCCAACATATTGCCGGGTTACTTCCGGGGCAGATGCGCCAGGCGGAAATGATCGGCGAGACTGTTCCACTTTCTGACGAACCAGAGTCCACGCATTGTCGACTTCGGTTTCAGAAAGATCTTCCCGGATGTCGAGCACCACCTGCACGACGCCATTTCGCGATATCGAATCCACCTGCTTGACGTCCGGCAGCTCCATAAGAGCCGCCTCAAGGGGCTGTGCCACCAGGGCTTCCATCCGCTCCGCATCTGCGCCGGGAAGGAAAACGACAACTGTGCCAAACCGTTCAACAAGCGTCGGGTCTTCCTGCCGCCCAAGCGTGAGCAAGGCCCCGAGCCCCCCCAGCAGGATCACGAGGATCGCCAGGATTGTCAGTCGTGAATTTCTGAAAAAAAGCGTACTCACCCCAGACACTCCGCGCCGTCAGCCGCCACTTGCCGTTTCGGCCCGCTGCAACTCTCGCGGCAGCACCTTCGCTCCGGGCGTTATCCGTTGAAGACCATCCACGATAATGCGTTCTTCAGGTTTGATGGGTCCACGAACATAAGCTCGCTCACCTGCCGGATAGACCATTTCCACGAGTCTCGGCTGTGCTCGCCAGTCATCGCCCTCGCCAACCACGGCATAGATTGTCCACATGCCCCTGTTCGCACTGGAGAGTGCCTTGAGCGGAACCCAGAAACCCTTTTCTTCCAGTTTTCGCTCCATCTTCAGTCTGACGATGGAGCCCGCAGGAACGCCGCTACTCACGGGCACATCGAAAACAGCGGCTACCGTTCTCTGGGAAGCATCTACAACACCCGTAACGCTTCTGAGAGGCGCATCGACGGGTCCTGTTTCTGCTTCAAGTGTATATATATTGCCGGGAACCAACTCGGGAACGATCCGCGCCGAAACACCGATCCGGGCCTCAAGGTCGCCGGCTTCCACAAGGTCAAGTATGGCTTGCCCAGGGCCTGCTATGGCGCCTTCATCTGCGAAGCGCGAAACAATGACGCCGTCATAAGGCGCGGTAATGCTGGACAAATCTATTTGTACACGGATTGTATCTGCCTGTGCTTTGGCCGAATCCACCCGCGCCATTGCCGTAGATGCCTGAGACAGGATTTCATCCACGCGCTGCTGGGAAACATGTCCCTGCGCCTGGAGCTGACGCTGACGATCAGCTGAATCCAGAGCCAGGCGGTGAGACGCGCGCGCCTCTTCAACCACCGCCTGCGCAGATGCCAATTGCGCGCCAAGTCCCCGCGTGTCGAGCTTGGCGATTGTCTGTCCTGCCTTGACGCGGTCTCCGACGCGAACGTCGATCCGCTCGATACGGCCACCCGTCTGGAAACCGAGGCGGCTTGTGCGCCTGGCTTCAGCAATACCGGTAAACAGCTCTTCGATATCGAGCTCTTCCAGATACTCAACTGTAATGACACTCACCGCCAGAGGCGCGGGCTCCACAGTTGCTATCTTGGGGCCTTCCTTGCTGCGGAGCAGCGTCGCTGCGGCCAGCAAACCGGCAGTCATCAGTGCCAGCAAAATAACGAAGATCAGCCCCTTCAGAACGGTCGGGCGGCGGCGGCGGCCGGTGTCGGCTTCGTAATGTGACTCTGTCATGATTGGTCGTGCCCGGAGCAAGCTGGCGAAACGGGTGAAGCGCACAGGCTGCGAAACAGCAGCCCCGCGTGAAACTGTATGAACTCTGCCGTATTTATCCCCCGATCTGGTGTCGGAAGTATTGCAGGGAATCCCGGCAGATGGATGAGCAGGAGAGCAATCCCATGCATCGAAGCCCAAAGCGACTTTGCCGCAATGAAGGGATCGAAGGATGCATCGAAAATGCCTACCTCCTGCCCTTCACGAACGAGGCCGACAACGGTCATGAAGGCCTGCCCCTTGTTGCTTTTCTCAAAGTCAGCCCAGCATGTGTCCGCCTCGGGCAAGTTGTCCGGATTCCCGGTTGACGCAAAGGCTGCGGCATAGTGATGGGGCCGGGCTATCGCCGTCTCTACATATTTTGAAAAGCACTGGCGAACTCTCGCTTCGAAAGGCAGTTCTGTCAGGGCTGCGCGGTCCACGGTCGACATAAGCCGTTCAAAAAACGACTCCTTCAACTCGTCGAGAAGCTCTTCTTTCGAGCCGAAGTATTTGTAGATCGCCGCAGGTGAGTAGTCGATTTCTTCAGCCAGACGACGGATCGACAAGCCAGTCTCGCCTTCTTTCGAGAAAACGCGCTCAGCCGCGTCAAGGATGGCTGTCCTCACGCGTTGGCGCCGCCTTTCGGCAGGGCTTTCTTCCGGTAGAGTATCGATATCCATACTGCAGCGCCTCAACGGCCGTTCAAATAGTGAACATCGTTCACCGAATTCTGATACGCTGCGCAGCCGATCCTGACAAGCTATTGATTGGCCTGAATCAGCCTTTGCCGCGCTCGCACAAGGCGATATGGCGTTAGGCGTGACCAAGCTATTCCCCGATCCCCCGCCCACCGGTTCCCCTATGCTGGCCGCAAGGCCTTCCGGGGATGTTCGCAACTTCCTGGCTCTCAGAAAATCGGCCAACAAACTGTTCCTCAGTGAGCCCGGCCCGACACCTGGCGAGCTGCAACAACTGCTCGAAATCGCCGTGCGCGTGCCAGATCATCGCAAGATGTCGCCCTGGCGGTTCATCACCTTCCAGGGCCAGAGCAGGTTGGGCTTTGGTAAGGAACTCGCCCGTATCGCGGGAAAGAAACCCGGCGCCGAAGAACGTGATGTGCTGGAGGCGGCAGGGCTTCTTCTGCGTGCCCCCTCTGTTGTCGCCGTTGTTTCATCGCCTGTTGACGATGGAAAGACCCCAGTCTGGGAGCAGGAACTGTCAGCCGGGGCGCTCTGTTACAATCTGCTGCTTGCCGCAAATGCGAGCGGATGGGCGGGCGTCTGGCTGTCTGAGTGGATAACCTTCAACAAGGACGTCGACGCCTTGATGGGGCTCAAGCAAAACGAGCGCCTTGCTGGCTTCATATATATTGGCACAGCTACGGCTAAACCGCAGGAGCGGATACGGCCCGATCTGTCCGGGTTAGTCTCCGCATGGCCAGATAGTGTCCCGGACTGACCCGGCTTGTCGCGCTCTGGCCCTGCCTTAGCCGCGGCCACGATAGGAGGGAACGCCGGTATCTGGCACATACAGCCCTCCGGGAACGTCCCCGGACTGCCAGAATACATCGATCGGGATTCCGCCCCTTGGATACCAGTATCCAGAGATGCGCAGCCATTTGGCATCAGTAAAGCCGAATATCTTTTTCCCAATAGAAACAGTGCATTCTTCATGGAATGCCCCGTGATTTCGGAAACTTGTCAGATACAGCTTGAGGCTTTTGGATTCGACGAGCCACTTACCTGGCGCATAATCAATAACCAGATGCGCAAAGTCCGGCTGCCCCGTCACCGGACACAACGAAGTAAATTCAGGCGCCACAAACCGTGTCAGATAAAGGGTATCAGCATGAGGGTTCTCCACCCGCTCCAGCTGCGCCTCTTCTGGGCTCTGTGGCTGGATTGTCTGCCGGCCGAGTTGGCCAAGTTTCTGATAGATGGGATTTTCAGCCATTGGAAAGTATCGCCGGTACAGGAATAAGATTGAAGGTCAGGCCCATATAGAGCGCATACCCGAGCAGCAACACTGCCCCTTCCCAGCGGGCCAGCTTCTTGCCGGTCATGGCAAAGAGGAACAGTAGCGCTACAGACAGAACCAGTGCCCCGATATCAATCGAGCTCATGAGGCTGACAGGCTGCCCGCCCGACATGGCTTCCGCGCCAGCACTCCCGCGCACACTGAACGGCTGCACAAGGGCCGTGACACCCAAAATGCCCAATATATTGAATATATTAGACCCTATGATGTTGCCCAGAGCAACATCCGCCTTCTTCCGGAAAGCTGCCACTACGGATGTGGCCAACTCAGGAAGGCTCGTGCCGACAGCAACAATCGTCAAGCCAATCACGGCCTCACTGATCCCGAAAGATCGCGCGAGAGAGACCGAGCCTTCCACCAGCAGGTTCGCGCCAGCAACAACGCCAGCCAGGCCGGCAACCGCGATCACTATACCCAGAACAAGACCATACTGAACATCAATGACCTCTCCTTCTTCCTTGTGCATGATAGCCGTCGCATCCTGCCGCCGCTGGTCCATGACAAGAGAGAAGACCAGATAGCTGATCAGCAGCGCCAGCATCACAAAGCCCGACATCCGATTGAACTGGTCAAACCAGAGCAAGCCACACAGAAGGGCCGTTGCCGTCACCATCACCAGACCATCACGCATGATGGCATTAGGGTGAACGACAATCGGAGACAGGATCACTGCGATAGCCAGTACCAACAACACGTTGGCAATGTTTGAGCCGACGACATTGCCGATGGATATGCCAACAGCCCCCTGCCCGACAGCCTGAAGGCTGGTAACCAGTTCAGGAACAGACGTCCCGAAGCCAACCAAAGTGAGACCAATCACCAGTTCAGAAATGTTAAGTTTGCGCGCTACGCTAACAGAGCCGCGCACGAGTGCTTCCCCACCTATAAACAGTAGAAGAAGACCTGCTGCGATCATCAGATACATCATTTGTATTCAATCCCGCTGAAATCCGGTTCTTATACGATTCCTCGGATTGGAGTTACAATCACCACAATAACTCGCCCAAGAGGATTACGACAGCTGCGGTTCATGCTTCCTTTAGGATGAATGGGCCAGTTCTTGCAGGGAAATGAATCAGCAGAAAGCTGACTTACTGGTAATCATGACACGCTTGCCTAATTCTGGATTAAATCGACTGCGGCCGATTGCTGGCGCCTGCTTGCTGGGCGCCCTGACGGCTTGTGCGTCCGTGAATGGCACGCAGAATGGCTCCGCAAGCGTGAACGGTTCCAACGCGAACGGCCATTTTCATCTCAGTGGCGTTCCAAATTCACTCGCCTCACGCGCGAATGCTTTGTTGAATACCGGGCAGCCGGCGCCCCGCAGTGTTCTGGAAAAACGCAACCGTGCTCAAACCCTTGCACGGAGTGTTGAGGATCTTCTGGCATCTGAAGGTTATCTTGCAGCGCAAGTCAGCTACGAAGACCTGACAACACTTGAAAACAGCGCAGTCCTAACGGTCGATACCGGCCCGTTGTTCACGATCTCAACTGTCGCCCTGACCGGCGCCGATACGCTCGATGCAGAAACACGCCAGATTATCGACCGCCATCTGGCAACATTGCCAAAGGGGGCGATTGCAAGGACCGCCGATGTCGAAAAGGTTGAGACCGAACTTGTGACAGTGCTTCTGGCGCGCGGCTATGCCTTTGCAACTAGCCCGGGCATCGATGCCCTGGCCTCACGCGAAGATGCGGATGTTGAAATTACCTATACGATCGATCCAGGCCCACTTGTGCGGCTTGGAGATCTGGTCAGCGACGAAACAGATCCGAGGTCACAAAAGGCAATTCAGGTGCTCAAGACCTGGCGGGAGGGCGCTACCTACAACCCCCGGACAATGGACCGTCTGCGCAGCCGCTTACGGTCAAGTGGCCTTTATGAAGGTATTGGGGTTGTCGTCTCCAGAGAGCCGGAAGAAGATGGTTATCACACTGTTTCCCTGACGCTTGCAGAAGCTAAACCTCGGTCCATCAGCTTTGGCGTAACCGCTTCGACGACCGAAGGCATAGGTGCCGATGCCCTCTGGGAGAGGCGCAACGTCACTGGACGTGCGGACAAGGTAACTGTGCGCGCTGAAGCCGCCACGCTCTCCAGAAGCCTCAAAGCCGGTTATGAGCGCCCAAACATTGGACGGTTCGGACGAACACTGACCACGGAAGCTGGCGTGCGCCAGGAAGAAACGCAGGCCTATGACCTGGACGGCGTCAAGGTAGCCGCTACACTTTCCCAG
The DNA here is from genome assembly GCA_002841155.1 of Alphaproteobacteria bacterium HGW-Alphaproteobacteria-18. Classification (GTDB taxonomy): domain Bacteria; phylum Pseudomonadota; class Alphaproteobacteria; order Caulobacterales; family Hyphomonadaceae; genus Hyphomonas. The sequence continues at coordinate 329,053 of PHEH01000001.1, read as the reverse complement.
CCCTTCACGCGCCAGATCACACTGTCCGTAGGCGCCGCAATCGACGCCACCAGGATCACAGATCAGCGTACACGCATCTATCTCGGCGAGCGTGAACAGGTGACGTTCTCCATACCCGTCACTGCGGCCTATACAGATGTTGGTGATCCCCTCGACCCTCAGGACGGAATTCGCGCGTTCGCTTCTGTTGAGAGCGGCGTTTCGGTCGGCAATGGGACTCCAGGTTACACCCGGATGCAAATTTCCGGCGCCACATACCGGAAGATAGCTGACGATCTGGTCGCCGCTGTGCGCGCAGAGTACGGCGCATTCTCAGGATCAAACGCCGTTCCTACCGACAGGCTTTTCTTCGCTGGCGGTGGAGGCACAGTGCGGGGTTACGAGTATCAGTCGTTATCCCCGACGGATTCATTTGGAGAGTTCCTTGGGGGGCGCGGCCTGTTTTCTGCGTCCGCTGAACTCAGATGGCGGCGGTCAGAGCGCTTTGGCTATGCCGCATTTGTAGACGTAGGCGCTGCCAGCGAAGATGCGGGCTCGGTCTTTGGAGAGTCAAAGGCCTCTGCTGGCCTTGGTATCCGCTACTATCCCGGCTTTGGTCCAATCAGATTTGATATTGCGACCCCACTGAACAAGCGTGATGGCGATGCGCCACTTCAGATCTATGTTTCGATCGGGCAGGCATTCTGATGAAGGTGCCCCCCCTTCCTTTCCAGGCGTGGCGACATCGCCATCCCTGGCTCACGGGCGCCATTGTAGCAGCCGCAGGCGGCATTGCGGTTATCGCATCACTTCGCATCTGGATCACGACCGACAGTGGACGGAACTTCATTGTTTCCCAGATAGACGGAATGGATGTCGCCGGTTATGGCCGCCTGCATGTCGAAAATCTGAAAGGTGACCCTCTATCTGATCTGCGCATTGGCAGGATACAGGTCATCAATGAAGGCGGCGTTTGGGCAGAAGCACAAAACCTGCGCCTTCGCTGGTCACCGCTGTCACTGCTTTCCCGAACACTTGATATCAGCGAACTTGATATCGATAATGTTTCCATATTGTCCCGGCCTGAGCGCCAACCTCAACCGCCCTCAGAGGGCGGCGGTAACTGGCGTGTAAATCTGAATTCCCTGATTCTTGACAGGTTGGTGCTGGCTGATGGCGTCGCCGGTCAGCAGTCTTCATCAGAGATCAGCGCCAGGTTCGTGCAGCAAGCCAACGGCGCTCTTGATGCTGCCCTCCGCCTGCGCCCTATTGAAGGCCGTGGCGATAGGGTGGACCTCCTCATCGTCATGACCGCCTCCCGGCGATTTGACATCACCGTGATCGCTGATGCGCCAGCAGATGGCATGTTTGCCCATATGCTTGAACTTGAGCCGGGTTCAGCTGCGCGTTTAGAGGCAAATGGCGGCGGCGATCTTCGCAATGGTGTCGGTGAAGCTCGCTTCTCGATTGACCGCGAAGACAAGGCCTATCTTTCCGGCAAGATGGAAAATGGACGGCTCAGCGCTTCTGCGAAGCTTGATGCTACGTCTATTCCGCTTCCGGTCAATATCGCATCGTTCCTTGGGCGTTCGGCCGAAGCGTCCCTGACAGCTCGCCTGGACGACAATGAAGCCCATTTCGAGTTTGATGCGCTTGTCGCCGAAGGTGAAGTTCATCTCGCGGGCCTGGCTGATCTGGATAAGCATGAACTGATTGGCCCGGCTCATTTGAGCGCAGACCTGGCATCTCTGCGGCCCTTCTGGTCAAACGGCGCCGGCGTGTGGCTCAATGGCGAGTTGACCTACGCAGATGGGAATCCGGCTTATTCGGGCGACATCCGCCTGGTTGCTGAAGAAGAATCCACCCTGCCTTTTGAAGCGGCCTCCGGAAGACTGGTGGTGGCGCTTTCTGACAACGCAATCCCATTCTCCGGCGATCTGGAGTTTCAAGGTCCCTTCCCGATCGGTGATCTCGCCAGCTCAGCGGTTGGGGCAAACCCAGCTGCCAAACTTAACGGCCACTTCGAGATCGGGTCGAGAACACTTACGCTGGATAACGCTGACATACAGCACGAAAGCGGCTCCCTCATGGTTGCGGGCTATGTCGATCTCATTGAGGATCGCCTCTCCTTGTCGGGTAGGCTGGACCAATCCATTTCACCCTTTGTCCCAGGGATCGCTGGCGCGGCTGATGGGATCATCAGCGCGGAAGGGGCATTCTCATCCATAGCCCTCTCGGCGAATCTTTCTCTGCGCAATCTTTCCGGCCCCGAAACTGCTGCCCCCCTGATTAACGGAAGCGGCACGGCTGCCGTATCTTTGAATGTTTCTAATGGTGATGTCACGGCACGGATGATCCGGCTTAGATTGCCTGGTCTCAATGCTGACGCAACGGGCACTCTCGCGGGCGAGCGTGGCCTCAACCTTGATTTCACTGCCGAGCAGACTGTTGATGTTGTCGTGAGTGGCACATCAATAAACCTGGGCGCCGTGGACGGGGCGATCTTGCAGTCAGGTGAGGCCACACTCATCTCCGCAAACAGCGCAGATGGACGGCTAGCCAATGGTTCAAACAGCATAGAAAACCTCTCCGTCTCCACATCCCTCGAACAGTCAGATGGCCGCACTGATGGGCCTGTAAGGGTGACGGGCCTCTACAATGACGAAAAGATTGACGTTTCTGCGATCCTGCAAAGACGCTCAATGGGTACGCGGATTGACGATATATCCGGTTTCCTCGGAAAGCTGCAAATTGGCGGCTATGCCGATTTTTCAGACGCTGGATCCATTGATGCCGCAGCTAAAATAACGGGCACTGATTTTGTAGTCAGCGGCGTTGAATTTGGACAGATATCTGCAAACGCCATTATCCAACAAACCCCAGGCGCGCCCCTCTCTATCGCGCTGGACGCAGATGCCAGAAATACCATCCTCTCCGAGGACATACATTTCGATCAGATTAGAACAAACATCCTGACGACAGAAAGTGGCTACCGGTTTTCAGCGCAGTTGGAGGATCCGGAACGCGGCCGCGAAACGAACATGCAGATCTCCGGAACTGCGTCCTTGTCGGGCGAGACACCTGAAGGAACGCTGGCCCTTCGGGGTATGATCCTCGGGCAAGAGGCGGCCACGCGCAGGGATGCAACATGGCGCCTGGCAGACACCCCCGAGGTTGACGCGGACATTGGGATTTTTGGAGGCGACGTCAAGATCTCCCTCACGGGAGCTGGCACCATGCCTGTGTTCAAGTTTGACCTGGACAATATCGACGCCGGGCCGGTTCTCGCATCTTTCGGTGCGCCCGTTTCTGCCGCGCGCATAGACGGGACCGGCACGTTCAGGCCCTACGGCCTGTCCCCTGGCGGAACCTTCGATATTCGCTCTAACAGTCCCGTGACCGGGCTTGATGGAGCAATTGATCTCGACATCAGCGGCAAGCTGGATGCCCGTATGCTTTCAGTCGAAGGCAATGCGAAATATGGCCCGACGCTTGCCGGGAATTTCGCGATTGCTCTGCCGGTGACCGCCCGCGAAGGGGAAATGGTAAAACTCAACAATGAGGGGGCTCTAATTGGCCGGGGAACTCTCAAGGGAGACCTGGAAGCCATTCGCCAGATATCCCTCGCATATGGTCACGACGTCGGCGGGAACATCGACGCCACTGTCCGCATAGCGGGAACACTACAAGCGCCGCAAATAGATGCGAATGCTGACATTTCCAATGGATTGTACGAGTACGGCGCAATGGGGTTTCGCATTGCCCGCTTTGACATGAACGCAGCCCTGGCGAATGGCGCTATGTCGGTCAACGCATCAGGACAAGGTCCCGATGGCGGGCGCATCAAGGCTTCCGGCCGTTTGGATGATGTTGGTGAAGGCAAAGTCGACATCGAACTGAACCGCCTGCTCGTCTATGATCGGAACTCAGACAAGATGCGCCTGAGTGGGAGTGCCGCCCTGACGGAAACAGCGACGGCGCGTGTCATTTCCGGCCGGCTCAATGTCGATGAGGCAAACTTCTCACTGGATAATCTTCCCGCAGCAACCGTTCGCCGCCTTGATGTACGGTGGCGAGAAGATCTGACAGACGAACCAACAGACCCGGTTCTTGAAAAGCCGATCCGGTTTGACTTCAACATTCTATCGGACCGCAGGATTTTCATTGATGGTCGCGGTCTGGATTCCGAGTGGGGCGTGAATGTAAATATCACAGGCTCACCCGCCTCTCCCCTGCTGAATGGCCGCGCCACACTGGTTCGCGGCGAACTCGAACTCGCGCGCCGGCCCTTCGTCTTTGATTCCGGTGTGGTTACATTTGATGGCCCGGTCGATTCTGCGCAGGTAGCCATCAGCGCTGCGCGTCAGATTGATGGATTTTCAGCGCAGGTCGATGTTACGGGTTCGCCCACTAGCCCACGGATTGAGCTCTCCAGTACGCCAGATCTTCCGCAGGACGAAATTCTTGCCAGGATGCTGTTTGGGCGTTCTGTCATGGATCTCTCAGCGCTCGAAGCGGCTGAGTTGGCCAACTCGATCGCCCGGCTGAGTGGCCAAGGCCCAGGACTGGACCCGTTGGGGCAGATACAGGCGGGGCTCGGCCTTGATCGTCTGCGTCTTGGTGTCGGCAATGACGGCACGACCGAGCTGGGCGTCGGGCAATACCTTGCACCCGATGTCTATCTGGAGGTGACAACTGCTGGTGCGGCCGGAAATTCAGTTGAGGTTGAATGGCAGCCGCGCCCTCAGGTTTCTGTGACGTCTGAGGCCCGGTCCACAGGAGAATCACGCGTTTCTCTCCGCTGGAAGCGAGATTACTAGTATTTAATAGCATATCTGGGCCATGAGGGGATAAGGTGGAAAAGCTCACTACCCTTATACGTTTAGCCACCCGTCTTTGGCTTTTCAGATATTTAGCAAGCGTTTCATAAATTTATGCACCGCGAAACTTGCCAGAACGCTTGTCACTTAGGAGACAGATTAAAACCTAAAGGTGGAATATGATGCAAGAAGAAATTCGGGCCGCCGGCTCCCGCTCTCCCACAAGGGTTGACCAGCAGGTCGGCGAGAAAATCCGGGAACTTCGTATTGCCCAGAACTTCACCCTGTCCGAACTCGGCCAGGAGCTGGGCATCAGCCATCAACAGCTGCAGAAATACGAAACGGGCACCAACCGTCTCAGCGCAGGCATGCTTTCCAGCGTTGCTCGCGCGTTGCGCGTACCCATTTCAGAGCTCTTTCAGACTTCTGATGCCGCCTCTCATGAAACGAGAGACCCGGTGAGCGAGTCACGCGCGAGATGTCATGCCCTGATCGACCGCACAGGCTCGGTGGCCAAGCTGGAGACGATGGCAAAGGTTCTGCGCGCTCTTTCAGCGGACTGATTCTCTCCCTCTCACACAAAAAAGCCGGAGCATTTTCGCTCCGGCTTTTTATTTGAGGGTCTCGGGAGCCGTGTCAGTTCACACGGATATAGGGGCCCCGTAGTGTGTAAATGTCAGCGCCCATGGCGACATCCAGGTTGAGGTACCCCTCAACTGGCACACCGCGCGGGTCTCTGATACGCTCACCCGACCCACGCAGTAGCGTTTCGCCGGCAGCATCGCTGACAGACCAGCTTACAGGCGTCATCCCGCGAACCGCGAAATCCGCCCGCAGGCTTTCAGCGGCACTGGCATTGACTGGCAGGGGGCGTGCCAGCTGCCCTTCAACGCGCGCCAGAAGCTGCACAACATAGAGACGGCCATCCCGCTCTACAGCTCCGACGCCAACATGATCAAAGCCAGCCCGCAGAACATTTTCCGCATTTGCAGAATCTGACATGAGCGCCGCGACGACGGCCTCTGCATTCATCCCCGCGTCAACGACAGCAATCGTCGTACCAAAAGCGCTGTAAAGTGTCTTTCGGTCTGCCTGGCGCACCGCATCCATAAGGGTAAAACCCTCGGGCGATACGTCTGCCGCATAATTGCGGCGCGCCATGTCCCGCGCGTGCATCTCGGCAACAAGTGACAAGGCCTCATGCTCCTGCAATGCTGGCACACTGGCGCCCCGTCGCTCATTCTGAACGGCACGCAGCAGATCCTTGCTGAAGTAATCGGTCTTGGAGACCGATGCCGAGGCTGTCGATTCGTCTGGCGACAGGCGCGCCATTGATCCGGCTTCTGAAAGGGCCACCCCTGGCGCCGCAACCGCCAGAGCAAGGAGTGACATAGCTTTGTATTTCCACTGTAACATAACTGTCACAGTACATATTTTACAGTTTTGCGTCAATGAGATACGTATATTGGTATGTTCCGTGTAGGTCCGGTATTAATCCGTGAACGTCTTTTCCGGCGCCGTCATTTGATCGTCACATGTCTGCACTATTCAGACCACGGGAATGGATTGGCGATGACAAGACCAGCAGTAAACGATGAGTGGCTGACATATACGTGGGCCCGCCTGAGATCCGGTGTGGAGCCGCACGAGGTCAAGCGCCAGCTGGTGCAAAACGGTTTTGATGATCTCGCGATAAGGGCACTCATGCGCGGCGCTTATGATGGGCGCCGGCCTGTTTCAGACGCAGATCACGCCGCCCTGGCGAACGCGCCCCTTGTTCGCCGGGCAAAAAACCATCCCCTGCTGCGCCGCGTTCCGGCCCCTAAGGCCCAACTCTATGTCTGGCCAAATTTTCTTGTTCCCGAGGTCTGCGATCAGCTGGTTGCCCTAACAGACGAACGCCTTCGCGCATCGACCACAACGGATGTCTTCGCTGATCCGAAGATCCGCACATCGCGTTCTTCTGATATCGGTTCTCTGGGCAACAGCCTTGTCATGCAACTTGATGAGCTTATCGCTGAGGCTCTCGGAATCCACTGGTCCTATTCTGATGCTACTCAGGCCCAGCGCTATGATGTCGATCAGGAATACAAGGCCCATTACGATTACTTTACACCCGGCACACGGGACTATCAGGTCCACTGCCAGTTCACGGGGCAGCGCACCTGGACCTTCATGATCTATCTCAATGATGTTGAGGAAGGCGGCGGCACACGCTTCCGGCGCCTGGAAAAAACAATCATGCCTGAGAAGGGCAAAGCTGTCATATGGAATAATCTGAACCCGGACGGTACGGTCAACCCCCATACCATCCATCATGGCATGAAGGTGAGATCAGGCGTCAAATACGTTATCACCAAATGGTTTCGAGAGCGGGGCTGGGAAGAGATGTTCCCAGAGGAATACTCCAGAGATCTGTAATGTTGCCAAGCTGCAACAAACAACCAAGCACGCACGCGCTTCACGTAAGTGTCATCTAAACTTCCCGTAACTGTTGCAATCAAATCTTAAGGCTCCGGTCTGCGGGCAGACGAGAATGATCGTCTGGCGAGCGCGACGGGGGGAACCGTCAGCGCGCCCGCTCAGGGTTTAGACGGAGACATTGAATGTTGACCAAAAACAATTTCCGCGCGGCACTTCTCGGCTGCGCCGCAGTCGCGCTGCTGGGCGCATGTAGCGGCGCCGATGGCGTTGCGTCACCTGGCGTGGGTGCTTTTGTGCCGCCGCCAACGGTGTCTCCACCGCCAACCTCCCCGCCCCCAACCTCGCCGCCTCCGGCCACGGGCGGGCCAGCTGCTGACTGTCCGAGCGGGTTTTCCAACGTTGGCATCCTTTCTGACAAACGGATTTGCCAACTGCCGAGCACAATCAATGGCAACCTCGTTGTGCCCCAGCGTGAAGGCACCATCTACTCCGTAGCCGGACGCACCCAGGTCGGCACTGACACTGGCCCCGACGCAGCAAACCCGATTCCCGGCCGTACGCAGGGCGTTCTGACGATTGAACCTGGCGTCACCATTTTCGGTAACTCGGGTGGCGATTACCTGCTGGTCAACCGCGGTTCGCAGATCTTCGCCGAGGGCGAGGCTGACAATCCGATCATCATGACCAGCCGCGCCAACGTCGAAGGCACGGCCACTGAGAACTCCATCGGCCAATGGGGCGGCCTCGTTATCAACGGACGCGCCCCATCGACAGATGGCTGTAACGCCGTCACGCCTCCCAACATTGCCTGCGAAGCGCAGGTTGAAGGCTCCAACGCGTTCTACGGCGGTAACCTGCCGACAGACAACAGCGGCCGGATCCGCTATCTTCGCCTCTCCTACTCTGGTTTTGAAATTGCTCCGAACAATGAGTTGAACGGCATCACTCTTGCCGGCGTCGGCAACGGCACCACCTTTGAGTACGTTCAGGTTCATAACAGTTCGGACGATGGCATCGAGATCTTCGGCGGCAACGTCAACATCCGCTATATCGTCCTCACGGGGAATGATGACGACTCCTTCGATACCGACTCTGGCTGGCGCGGTGCAGCACAGTTCGGCATCGTGATGCAGCGTAATGGTGGCGGTGACTTCGCATGGGAAACCAGCTCACGCGGCACCAACACAGCTGACTTCTTCACCCGCCCGACCTACGCTAACTGGACCATCGTGATGCGGGATAACAGCACGCGCGATGCCATCGTTCACAACTCGGGTCACACAGCTCGCGTCTACAACTCGGTCATCCGCCACCCTGGTAACCACCAGTGTGTGAACATCGCGACCAACTCGACGCTCAACAACCCGAATGGTGTTGATGGAAATGGCCCACTTTACCGGTCGGTCTTCTTCTCATGCGCAGGCGGCAACGGTGATGGCGGCGCGGCTGGTACAACGCCAGCCACGGATATCCCGGATGCAACCGTTGAAGCACTGCTGACGCACCCCTCAAACGTCCTGAACGGTACTTCGACTCTGACGGGCGGCTTCATCAACGGCGCAAACGAAAATGCGGTCACCGCATCGACGTTCCCTGTTGAGCTGAATGCGGGCATCGGCCTCGGCGCCAGCAACACATTCATCACGGGCTTCCTGACACCCGTCGATTATATCGGCGCCGTAAGGGACTCCAGTGACAACTGGTACGAAGGCTGGACATGCAGCCTCCCCGGCCAGCCCACTTGCCACTGACGCCATGACAGACGGGGGCCCCAATCCGGGGCCTCCGTTTTTCTCGTATCTGAAGCATCCATTCAGGATCTCATCACATGAAATTCAGCTCGCTGTCCCTCCGGGCCCTGTTGATCGCTTCCACAGCGATCCTTGCCCCTGCTCTCGCATCGGCCCAGTCCGACACTCCTTCCGAAAACTCTCCTGAGGCGGCAGCACCCGAAGCTCAGGATCTCAAGCTCAAGGAAGTCGTTGTTCTCGGCCGTTACATTCCGGAAGTTCTTCGCAGCACCTCAGAAGTCGCTGCGTTTCTTGCGCCGGAAGACCTTGCCCGTCAGGGCGATTCCGATGCGGCGTCCGCTCTGGCGCGCGTCGCCGGCCTGAGCATTGCTGAAGGCCGGTTCGTTTATGTCCGCGGTCTTGGCGAACGTTACTCTGCGGCCCGTCTAAATGGCTCTCCCCTGCCGAGCCCGGAACCACTCCAGCGGGTTGTTCCTCTGGACTTGTTTCCAACCAACATACTAGCAAACGTCCTCGTCCAGAAAACCTATTCGGTTGAGTATCCTGGAGAGTTTGGCGGCGGCATTATTGATCTTCGCACTCTGAATATCCCAAAAGAAAATTTCCTCGAGCTCAGCGTGACGGGAAGCTACAATACTGAGACGACCGGCAAAGACGGCATTACCTATTACGGCTCGGAAACCGATGTCGTGGGTTTTGACGATGGTACTCGCAAATTGCCGGGAGCGGTTCGTCAGGCGATGGCAACTGGCCTGCGCATCCAGAATGGCAACTTCTCTGATTCTGAACTTCAGGCGATGGGACAGGCTTTCACCAACGCCCCCATCAACCTGATCCAGTCTAACGACAGCATCCCGGCCAATGGCAGCTATGAAGTCTCTGGTGGCGCCACTTTCGATATCCGTGGCGCCGAACTCGGCATCATTGGTGTCCTCGGCTATAGCAATGACTGGCGCACGCGTAATGGCCGCCAGGAAGTTGGCGAAATCAATGGCGGTATCCTGGGCGCCACTTCAACATATGATTATCTGACTACTGAGCAAAATATCGGTTGGGATGGGCTATTCGGCGCCGGACTTGATTTCGGTGATGACAAGTTCAGCTGGACGAATCTGTACATCCGCCGGACCACAAAGCAAGCCAGCATCCGTGAAGGTTATGACGACCTTGCTTCCCGCGATGTCCGTGATGACCGTACGGGTTGGTATGAGCGCGAGCTTTACAGTACACAGCTCAATGGTGAGCACTTCCGCGGCCCCTGGACACTGGACTGGCGCACAGCCCTTTCCCAGACAAAACGCGATGCACCGTATGAGCGTGCCACGCGCTTTATTTTCAGCGAGATCGCAAACAACTACATTTATGATCCTGCGGGCTCTGGCTCGTCGAACAGCACGACGTTCTCATACCTTGATGACAAGGTCGTCAGCGGCGGCGCGGATCTGAAATATGTGCAGGCGCTGTCTTCTGCCCGTGACATCGAATACTCGGCCGGTGTCGAAGGCTATAAAAATGAGCGCAGCGCTCAATCGCGTGTGTTTAACTTCATTGTCGGAAATCCTCCTCTGGATTTCCTGGTTTCTCAGCAGCGCCCAGATTTCCTCTTCGCCAATTATAACATCAACCCTGATCTCTTCGTTCTACGCGAAACCACAGGTTCAGCTGGCGCGGCAGCCTATGATGCGGATTTGCAGGTTTTTGGGGCCTACGCCAAAGTTGATGCGGAGATCTTCCCGCTTCTTCGCGCTGCCGTCGGTGTCCGTTTCGAAGATGCAAGCCAGTCAGTAACGCCGCTATCCCTGATCTCATCAGAGGCTGCCCCTGAAGCTCCTCCAGAGCTTGAGAACCAGTATTTCCTGCCGGCCGGCACACTTACCTGGAACTTTGCAGAAGATCAGCAGGTACGCTTGGGGGCCTCCAAGAGCATTGGGCGTCCGCAGTTCCGCGAAATTGCACCACAGCAATATTTCGATCCGGAAAGCGGGCGCATCTTCATCGGCAACCCCTACCTGGTCGACACCGAGATACTGAATCTTGATGCACGCTATGAGATGTACTTTGATCGCGGTCAGGCCCTCACGGCCGGTGTGTTTTTCAAACACCTGGATCGTCCGGTAGAAGCCGTGGTCGTCCAGCAAAGCGCATCGGTCTTCCAGACCTATCTCAATGCGCCGGAAGCCATCCTCTATGGCGCGGAAATTGACTTCAAGCGTGTTTTCGACAGCCCGTTCAAGGGGGCTTTCCTCGGATCGAAGGAATTCCTTTTGCAGGCCAACTACACCTACACCACATCTGAGGTGAAGGCGGGTTCGGGCGATGTTGTGTACCCACTCCAGGCAGCGGGCCAACCGCGTCCGGCGACAGACTTCATCATCGACGGCACGCGCTTGCAGGGCCAGTCCGAACACATCGCCAACCTGCAAATCGGCTGGGAAGACGAGGCGGCACGTTCGCAACTCACGCTTCTCGCCAATTATGCCAGCGAACGTGTAACGGCGCGCGCGCCAGCAGGTCAGCCGGACTTCATGCAGGAGCCCGGCATCAACCTTGATCTTGTTTACAAGAAAGGGTTCGACCTTCGCGGAAAAGCCTTCACACTCGACATCAAGGCCAAGAACCTGCTCGGCGAAAACTTTGATGAGTACCAGAGTGGAAATGGTGGCTTTGTGCAGGTCAACGAGTACGAGGTAGGCACCACCCTGTCGGTCGGCCTCAGCGCGGCGTTCTAACTCTGGTTAATTTTCGCTCAACTGGTGAAGTGAGCTGATTCTCGGGGCGCGGCAGGAGCATAACTACCTGCCGCGCTTCAAATATTTAGTGAAACCTATCCAGATCCGGGCTACTGAAAGCCGTATGCTAGTCGAGGCCGGATATGCTGATTTCCAGTTCGCGCGGGTCAGCATCCGTCTCAGAACTGTCGCACAAGTGTGATTAAGCAAGTTGACCGCCTAATCGGAGTGTAAGGCTGATGAAACTTTTCGGACCAGAAGGCGGCGTCCGTCTGACGTATGGTTCGATTGGCCGTACGGCGCTGGAAGCGGCCCTCGCACTGACGACAGGTATTCTGCTGGCGCGCTTTGCCTGGGTCGTCATAGCGCCGGGCTTTGGAAGCGCGCCCATTCAGGCCCAACACATGCCGACTCTGGCTGGCGCGGAGGCAACCACCTCAAGGCTGGCGCTTCTTACTCAAAGCGACCCCTTCCGCGCCGAGTCAGACGCCACTTCAAATTTTGTGGTGCCAACTTCGCTCAATCTCAAGATTGCCGGTTTGCGCTGGTCTGACGGCACAGCAGATTCGAGCAGCGCTGTGCTGATATTGCCTGACAACACCCAAAAACGCGTTGCCGCCGGTGAACAGATCGTTTCTGGCGCGGTTCTGGAATCGATCGCCGCAGACCGTATCTTCCTGCGCTTCAATGGACAGCGGCAGGAACTTCTTCTGCATGATCCTGGCAAGCCCCTGTTCGCCGCCAAAGGCGCGCGCGCAGAAACGGCGTCAACGCCCTCTTCCAGGCAGCAGCAATCCTCCAGGCAGGATAGTGCTTCCTCGCCACCAGCCATTACGCCTACGCTCCTGCTGACAGATATCGATCTGTACCCTGAGTTGCGCAATGGCGCCATATCCGGCTACCGCCTCGCACCGCGTGGCCAGGGTTATTTCCAGGCCGCAGGTCTGGAGGCGGGCGACCTTGTGCTTCGCGTCAACGGAAACAGCCTTGAAGGCATGGGTCCAGAAGCAATCCAGGCTGCTGTAATGTCCTCAGATGCGATCGCGCTTGATGTTGTTCGCAATGGTACAATTATCCGTCTACGGCTTTCCCCTGAATCCGGCCTCTCTCAATGACCAAGCGTATACTGCTTGCGGCAGCTGCCGCCCTCTCTGTCTCACAATTCGCTACGGCCCAAGCGCCCGCTCCCTCGCAGGATAAGCACGTTCTGAACCTTCAGGATGTCGAGCTCACCACGCTCATCGAAGACGTCTCCATGCTGACGGGCTACACCTTTGTCACGCATCCTGATGTCCGCAAGACGCGTGTGTCAGTCGTTTCCCAGACACCGATGAGCACACAGGAGCTTTTCCAGGTATTCCTGACAACGCTCCGCATTCACGGATTTGCAGCTGTCCCGGCCGGCAAGGACACCTACCGCATCGTCCCAAGGGCGATTGCCTCAACTGAGGCCCCCATGTCCGGTCCAGGCGCAAATGCCTTCATCACGGAAGTCATCAAGCTGGATCGCGCCAATGCGATGGAAGCGGCACAGATGATAAAGCCCCTGCTGGATACGCAGGGCCAGGTTGTGGCAAATGCCGGCACAAATACGCTGGTCGTTGTCGACTATGCATCCAATCTGGAACGTGTACGCCGTATCATTGATACCCTCGACCGCGATCAAACGGTCATCGTTACTGTTCCCCTAGTGAATGTTCCGGCTGTGGAGATGGAGTCTGTCCTTACACGGCTTCAAGGTGACGCGGGCGGCCAGCAGGGACAGGCACAGGCGCGCCTCTCTGCTGTTGCCTCCCTCACCAGCAATTCGATAATCCTGCGGGGTGATGCCACATCAGTTGAACGGGCAAAAAAAGTTGCTCTTGAACTCGATGCCACAAACCCTCAGCGCGATCATGTCCGTGTGATTACACTTAACTATGCGGATGCCGCCGAAGTAGTCCCTATTCTGGAGCGCGTGGCCAACAGCATGGCAATGCAGCGCTCTCCGGCTGAGACGGCCCCCGTTGCCCAGACTATCGCCCACCATGGGCCAACAAATTCGCTCATCATCAGCGCCAATCCGGAAACCATTCTTGCGATGGAGCGGGTCGTCAGCGCGCTAGATGTCCGCCGCCCTCAGGTGATGGTGGAGGCGATCATTGTTGAAATGTCCGATGACGCGGCACGCGAACTCGGCCTGCAATTCCTTCTGTCGGGCACAGGGGGAGATGTTCCTTTTGCATCAACAAACTTCTCTCGCGCGGCGCCGAATCTTCTGGCGCTGACGGGCGCGCTTGTTACGGGCGCCTTTGAAGATCCCACTGCGGCCAACCCCTTCCGTGAGGCCGCAATCAGCTCACTGACGGGTTCTTCGGGTCTGACGCTCGGATTTGGCGGAACTTCGGGTGACAACCTTTTCGGCGTAATCCTGAATGCCGTGCAGGACGACACAACCTCGCGCATCCTGTCTACGCCTTTTGGAATGACACTGAACAATGCGACTTCCGCCCTCATCGTGGGCCAGGAAATCCCGGTCACCACGGGCCAGGTTCTGGGGGATGCCAACTCCAACCCATTCCGTACGGTCGAGCGTAAGGATGTCGGCATCCAGCTCGAAGTCACCCCGCGTATCGGCGAGAACAACACCGTTCGCCTCGATATCCGTCAGGAAGTTTCCAGCGTCTTCGGCAGTGTTGGCACGGTTACACCAGACCTGATCCTCGACAAGCGTGAAATTCGCGCAAGCGTGCTGGCAGACGATGGCGAGATCATTGTCCTCGGAGGACTCGTCGAACAGACCGACACCGTTCGCGACACGAAGGTGCCCATTCTTGGCGACATCCCCGCTGTCGGGCGCCTGTTCCGTTCTGAAGGCAAGGCGGCCACGCGCCGCAACCTCATGGTCTTCATCCGCCCCACAATTGTGCGCAGCAAGGCTGACGCGCAGGCGGTCACACAGCAGAAATACCTTTATGTCCAGGCTGAAGAACTGATGCGGGAACAAGTCCCCGGCGGCACAATCGATCAGTATATCCGTGAAGTTCTCGGCACAGGCGGACCGGCTTTCCCAGCGGTCCAGCCTCCGCGATAACAGTCTGATGACGCGCGCTCAGGTCACCTATGCATTCGCCCGGGACAAGGGGATTGTCGTCGTGCCGGATAGGTCAGAACTGACATTTGCGGTTCGTGAAGGCGCAGACCCCACTGCCCTGATCGAAGCACGCCGTGTCGCCGGGTTACCAGTGCATCTGGAGGCCATGAGCCCGGCCCAGTACGAACGTCAGCTATCTGAAAGTTTCGGCCAGTCGCGCCTCGACGGCAGCGCCGCAGAAGCCGCCGCCGGAACAGGCGGAGATCTCGAGAGCCTGTTTGACGGCCTTCCGCAAACGGAAGACCTTCTCGCAGGCGATACGGACGCCCCGATCATCACCTTGATCAATGGCCTGCTCCAGGATGCCATCCGGCGCCGCGCGTCGGATATCCATATTGATCCCTTCGAGGATAAACTGTCGGTTCGCTACCGCATTGATGGCGAATTGCAGGAAGTTTTCACCGCGTCCCGCCGCGTTGCCGCTCCGCTGGTCTCGCGCATCAAGGTGATGAGCCGTCTCGATATTGCCGAGAAACGCATGCCACAGGATGGGCGCATCTCGCTGACGCTGGGTGGCCGCGCGCTGGATGTGCGTGTGGCAACGCTTCCCACACGCTATGGCGAGCGCGTTGCCTTGCGTATCCTGGATACAAAACAGGCCCTGCTGGGGCTCGAAACCCTTGGGATGGACTCTGATACCGAAAAGCGGTTCCGCACCGCGCTGAGTGAACCCAACGGGGTTATCCTCGTCACCGGGCCAACCGGCTCGGGCAAGACAACCACGCTCTATTCCGCCCTCGCCCAGCTCAATACCGGCCGGGTCAACATCATGACCCTGGAAGACCCCGTTGAGTACGGCCTGGACGGGATCAGCCAGACGCCGATGGACCATAAGGTCGGCCTCACCTTTGCCGCCACGCTGCGCTCCATCCTCCGGAATGATCCAAATATTGTCATGGTCGGCGAGATCCGGGATGCGGAAACGGCTGAGGTCGCGCTGGAGTTTGCCCTCACCGGGCGTCTTGCCCTTTCCACCATCCACACGAACAGCTCTGCCGGCGCGATCACCCGCCTGCGCGATATGGGCGTGGAAAGCTTCCTCCTGGCCTCAACCCTTCGCGCCATCCTCGCCCAAAGGCTGATCCGGCGGCTCTGCATTCACTGCAAAGAGGCGTATGCGCCCCCGCCCGCCCTGCTGGAGCGGCTCGGCTTAGAGAACCGGGAAGACCTCACCCTCTATCGCCCCACAGGCTGCCCAGCCTGCGGCCAGACCGGGTATGAAGGCCGGCTTGGCGTCTATGAGCTGCTGCTCGTGGACACGGCGATCCGCCGGATGATCCATGACGGCGCGACCGAAGAGCAGATTGAGCGCACAGCCTTTGCCAAATCTGATATGCTTTTCCAGAACGGATTGCGGCATGTGCTGAGCGGCGACTCGAGTGCTGAGGAGCTGCTGCACGTCTGCCGCCGGGAGGCGTGGTTCGGTGGCAGCGTTTGAATACAAAGCCCTGACGGCAAATGGCCGGCGCACCAGCGGCGTCATCTCCGCTGACACCGCCCGCGCCGCGCGGCGCGAACTTCGCGATCGCCAGCTCACGCCCGTTTCGATCAGCGAAGCCCGCGGCGAAAAAGCGTTGGGCTTTGCCGGCGCTGGCCGGCTCAGCGAAAAGGACCGCACGCTCCTGACGCGCCAGCTCGCCGTCCTCGTCTCTTCAGGCATGACGGTTGAACAGGCCCTCACGGCCGCTGCTGGCGACAGCGATGCCTCGCCTCAGCGCGGCCTCCTCCTCGGCGTCCGCTCGCAGGTGATGGAAGGCTCCACCCTCGCCGAAGCCATGCGCGCCGCCCCTCGCGCCTTTCCGCCACTCTTCCGCGCGGTTGTCTCATCGGGTGAATCGTCCGGGCGGCTCGGCCTCGTTCTCGATCAGCTTGCCCATCATCTTGAGCGCAGTTACCGGCTTCGCACGCTGGTGCGCTCAGCTCTGATCTATCCGGCAATCCTTGGCATCATGGCCACGCTGATGGTCACTGCCCTGATGGTCTGGGTCGTGCCCAAGCTGGTCGAGCAGTTTGCCATGCTCGGCGCCAATGAGCTGCCGCCGCTGACCCAATTTGTCATCGGATTGTCCGGATTTGTCCGGGATTGGGGGCTGGTTGTCCTGATTGTGACCGCAATTGTCCTGGTTTTGCTGTCGCGGGTCCTGAAAATTCCCGCCTGGAAACGTCGCTGGGACGCCTTCGTCCTACGCATTCCCTTCTTCGGAGACATGAGCCGGAAAGTTTCCGCCGCCCGCTTTTCCCGCATCTATGCCACCATGTCCGGCGCAGGCGCCACGGTTCTGGAAAGCCTGTCGGGCGCCCGTAACGCCATGGGAAATATGGTGTTTCGATCCGCAGCCGATCAGATACTGGAGATCGTCCAGCGCGGCGGCGCGCTCTCCTCGGCCATGAAATCCACCGGGGTCTTCCCCCAGATGATGGTCCACATGGTCGCCAGCGGCGAAGCTGCCCGCAACGTCCCCGCCATGATGAACCGCGCTGCCGATTTTCTCGAAGACGAATTTGAAACCGCCACCAATGTTGCCCTCGGCCTCCTCGAACCCATGATCATCATCTTCCTGGGCGGGATTGTCGGCACCATTGTTCTCTCGATCATGCTGCCGATCATGCAGCTCAACACTCTCGCCCTCGGATAAAGGAGCGTCTTCATGTCCCCGGAAACTGAAACACATACTGAAGAAAGCCGCCGCAAACAGGCGGGTTTCTCTCTCGTCGAACTCATGGTGGTCGTCTTCATTATGGGCCTTCTGGCGACCCTGATCATCGTCAATGTCGCCCCGGTCGGCGACCGGTCGCGCGTCACCAAGGCAAAGGCCGACATTTCAAATCTCGAAAATGCGCTCGAGCAATACAGCCTCGACCTCTACACCTATCCCTCAACACAGCAGGGGCTGGCTGCTCTCTCCGCCCCGCCCGCTGGCGTAGATGCCACCCTCTACCGGCCCGGAGGTTATATCCGCCGCGTCCAGAACGACCCTTGGGGCAATCCCTACCAGTACACATTTCCAGGTGTGCGCTCCGGCGGGCGTTTTGACGTGTTCTCCTTTGGCGCAGACGGAAAGCCCGGCGGCGAGGGCAACGACGCCGACATCGGCAACTGGGACTGAGCCCATCCGTGGACTGTGATCTCTCCCCAGTGACAGAGACTCTCTCCCATGCGTCAAAGCGCAAGCCGGAGGCTGGACTGTCTCTGGTGGAGATCATGGTCACCCTCTCTATCATTGCCGTGGCCACCACACTGATCCTGCTGACTATTCCCACACGGCAGATTTACAAGCAGGAGGCTGACCTTCTCCGGGAAGCGCTTGAGCACACGGCAAGCCGCTCGATGTTGACGGGGCAACCTATGGGTCTGTTGATCGAGGGACAAAGCTACTCGTCTGCAATTTGGCAGAATGGTACCTGGCGTCTTGTGACGCGATATCAACTGCCTCAGGACATTTACATCCAGATAGACGGGAAACATCCTGCGCCAAAGGATGAAAAATCCCCTCTCGTGCCGGCGGTTATCTTTGACCCGCTTGGCCATACATATCCTGTTTCCATTGAACTGGCCCGGCAGAACTCTGTCACAATCCTGACGCTGCAGCCTGATGGCCATGTTGCAATCGAGGTACGCTGATGAACGGTCAGCGCGGTTTTTCCCTGATGGAAGCCCTTGTTGCGATTGCTGTTTTTTCAACGGCCGCTGTTGGGCTGATATCGCTTAACACAAACAGCATACGCATCAGTTCGCAACTCGGAGACCGCATACTTGCGCGGCAGGTTGCCGAAAACATTGCCGTTCGTACGGTTACAGATCCGCAGCTACAGATCATAGGCATGAGTGCCGGCGAGGAAACCCAACGGCAGCGCAGTTATGAATGGGAGCGTCTCATCACACCTGCGCCTCGAGAAGACCTTATCGAAATTGCTATCCGTGTACGAGTGAAAAACGAGGAAGCAGTCCTCAGTGAAATCACGATTCTGCATCGTATCAGGAGGGAAACATGAGCACCCCTCCCACGCCCCAGTCGGGCATTTCCCTTGTGGAGACCATGATTGCGCTTTTTGTCGTAGCCCTTCTTGCGACAGCAGGCGGCATCATGCTCACTCAGTCCCTGCGCGGGACCCGTATCATTGAAGAACGCGGCTCCGATGCAACGGAGTTGCAAACAGCGCTATCCATACTGCGTGATGATTTTGCTGCTTTCGCTGTTCGTCCCAGCCGTTTGGATGGCAGCGGGGAAATGCCGATGCTGTTTGAAGGTTACCCGGTTCGTTTCGATGGCCGTATCGTAACCTTCGTTCGCAATGGCTGGCCAAATCCCGCTGGTTACCCCCGCAGCGACCTGCAACGCGTGGAGTACCGCTTTCTTGATGGCGCTCTGATCCGCCGGTCGTGGAGTTCACCTGATGCAGGACCAGGCACCGCCATTGCAGAACAGACATTGTTCACCGGCATTGAAGACGTTGCCGTAAGATATGGACGGGAACAAAGCTGGAAGCCCGACTGGATCGTTCTCGCTAGCACACCAGATACTCCGCTTCCGGACAAGATTGAATTCACCTTCTCTTTTGGGCAGGATGACACGCTTACTGCCCTCTTCCGCATAGGCCTGCGTGAATGATACAAGCTGATCCCCAACGCGGCGCAGCCTTGCTGTCCATCATGCTGATCGTGGCCGCCCTTGCCGTTGCTGCTGTGATTGCAATCACGGCCATCGCCCGGCAGACAGATCTTGCCAAAGCTGCATCCCGCAGGTCCGATGCGAGTTGGGCGGCCTATTCAGCCGAAGCGCTCGCGCTGAGCGCTGTCCAGGAGATATCTACGGTCACAAATGGGCAACTCACCTCAGCCGCGACCGGACTGGGGGAACCCGTTATAATTCCGGTTCGGGGTGGCATTGTCGCGCTAAAGGTCAAGGAGGCCGAAAATTGCTTCAATATCAATGCGCTGGGGAATCCAGATGAGGGCGCGGCCACTTTCGCCCGCCTATCCTGGGCCACGCTCCTTCAGGATCTCGAGATTTCAGCCACAGAGGCAAACAATCTCGCCAACACGCTTGCCGACTGGCTGGACGCAGACAGCGCCACTCGACAAGGTAGCGCGGAAGACGGCTATTACCTTACATTGAGGCCCGCCTACCGCGCGGCAAACCAGCCAATGGACAGCCCCCGCGAACTCGCCTCTGTAATGGGCTATACAAAGGAGTTGCGAGAGGCGCTGGCTCCTCTCATCTGCGCGCGACCGGATACCAAGATGACCCGTCTAAACATCAATACGCTCGCGCCGGATCAGGCCGCCCTTCTGAGAGTGGCCTATTCGAACGCCCTCACCTTGGCGGCAGCCATGCGCATATTGGAAGATCGTCCGCAATCTGGGTGGTCTGGCGTAGACCAGTTCGAAGCGCTTCCTGACATCCGCACGATACCTGAAGGTCAGAAACGGACCGAAGCCTTGTCCATAACCAGCAGCCACTTTCTAGCCGAAGGCCAGGCGACCCTTGACGGCGGAAGCTGGCCATTCTCCTTCATCATTACTGCTGACAGCGGGAACACTCCCCGGACAGTCTGGCGCCGTATGGGAGAAGAATAGTGAAATCCGTTCTCTATGTGGCTCTCCCCGCAGCCCCTGATGGTCAGCTCCAGATCGCTCGGGAGCACGGCGACCGTCTGGAAGTGATCCATCACCGCGGCCCCTTCGGCGCCGTAGACTGCATTGCATTTGCCCCAGCGACGATGGTGGGACACTTTCGTGTCTCCATACCTTCCCGCAATGAAATAGAAGCCTCCCGCGCTGCGCTTTATGCGATTGAAGATGAACTCGCTCAGCCCGTCGAAGATATCCACCTGGTTCTGGGGCCGCGCTCAAAAGGTTCATCAGAGCGGGACATCTATGTCGTCGACAAGCAGTTGATGAAATCCTGGCTCGACCTGCTTTCAAAGGCTGGGCTCTCACCAGGAAGGGTATTTCCTGAGCAGTGTCTGTTCACGGACATTGAGCATCCCGTGGATTTAGGTGATCGCATCATTCAACGGGAAGGGAACAGAATTGTCGGTATTGATGCCGCGCTTCCTAAGGATGCGCGAGATGTGTTCTCAGCGCCATCTGACATGGCAGGCCTTGAAGATGGACTGCATCTTATACGCCTTGCCGAACGCAGCGCCACGCGGACCGGCACAAACCTCAGGACCGGGATCTTTTCTCTTCCCCGAAACGCAAAACAGGGCGTCAGCACCTGGCGTAAGGCCGCAGGTATTGGCATCGCGGCCGTCTCTGTATGGACCGGAACATTGATCCTCGAAGCGCGTAATTACAACTATGCAACCGAGCTACTGAATAAACGGGCCGTTGAGCGCTACGCCGCAATTTTTCCGGCGGCCGCCATACCCCCTGACATTGATCGGGAGACCAGAGACATGCTCGCAGCTGTCTCTGCTCCTGATACGATCGACTTTCGCATATCTGTTGCCACGTTGTATGAAGCGATTGCCTCCCGTTCGGGAGTGAGCATCACAGAACTGAACTTTGATGCGCAGACCAGCCGCTTAACCGCAGCGCTGAATAGCCCCTCGCAGGACGATACCAGCCTGATCGTTGCCTTCCTTCAAAGCGGAGGCTTTCAAGCAGCGGCAACCACTTCCGCGCAAGACACAGGCACTCTTACACAGATTACACTGGAGCCGGTTCCATGAGCACCTGGTGGACCGCGCGCAATCCGCGCGAAAAAATGTTACTTGGCATTGCCGCTCTGTTGCTGGCGGTTGCGCTCATCTGGCAACTCGTTCTGAGCCCGGCTGTTCATACTTTGGAGCGGGCAAAGCTTAATCATGAGCGGGCAACACAGACCATTACGCGCCTGGACCGGATTGCATCGATGATTGAACAGGGCCAAGTAATCCTACCCCCCCTAACGCGCCTCTCCAGTCAGGATATCGCTGCGTTGCAGGCTGAGGCAGAGCGATTGGCCCTCAACAGCAATCTTGTAGTTGAACCTTTGACTGCTCAGCACGCAGCCTCGTTCCGCTATCGCGCTTCCGGAGCCGCCAGCCCTGCATACTTCAAATGGGTCGAGCAGGTGGAGACGGGTCTGGGCGTTTATGTGAGTAATGCCACCCTTCAGCAGGATACTGACGGCAGTATCGTCTCGGATACAGAATTCAGACTCGGTGCTTCACGATGATGCGGTTCTTGCTATTACTTGTCCTCTTGGCAGGGTTCATTGCGGGCCTCATAGTATTTGCGCCTCTGAGCGTTATCCTGAAAGCCTCAGGTGCTGAGAGTCGCGGGCTCAGCTGGACATCCGTTGAAGGCACGCTTTCGGGCGGAAAGATAACAGGCCTCAAAGCAGGTTCCGATCTTTTGGGTGATGCCACCCTGAAACTGAATCCTGCGTCCCTGCTTAAGCTTGGCGTCGAGTATGATTTCAACTGGACTGGCCCTTCAGGCAGAGGCACCGGAAAAGCCTCGGCCTTTGCATCCGGGGCCGCACAATTGCGCGATTTCCAAATGGAATTGGATTTTGCGGCGCTGGAGGGTGCGGCCGCCTGGCTCCGCCAATCAGGAGGAAAAGCGCGCCTGAATGGAACACTTGTGCGCTTCCGCAAAGGCGCCTGTGAAAAGGCAGACGGGCAATCCTGGAGCGATGCTCTCAGCAGGAACTCCGTGCTTCTGGGGCCTGGTTGGCCTGAACTCTCAGGCAGCCTTTCTTGCGATGGAGATATGCTTCTGATCCCGCTGCAATCGACAAGTCCGCTGGGTACGCAACTCGACGCCGCCGCCCGCTTCAGACTTGGAGGCAGCGGCAATATAGAAGCGCGCGTATCCGGCGTGATCCCTCAACAGTTTCACTATGGTCTTCCCCTTGCCGGGTTTCTGCCGGATGCAGGCACTTATGTTTACCGCTATCCCACCAACGCGCCGGAGGCGCCAAGATGATCCGTACTTTAACTTTTCTTCTTGCTTCATTCATCCTCGCCGGATGTTCCACGAACTCCGAAACACGCCAGGCCAGATCTGCGGTAACGGCAATGGAATCTCCCATCGCGGAAGTTCCTTCTGAAGGGCTTCCGCCGCAGAGGCTCGCTGCGGGAGAATGTGGCTTGTTCCTCTGGGGTATGGCGGCTCCACGCCGCTTTACCTTTTTCATGGAAGCATCCTCTGGGGAGGCGCTGGTACTCCATGAAGGCACGGCACATAGACTTGTAACGACCGATACGAGTGGCGAGGTTTTCGGCCAGTTCTTCACCGAAACGCATTATCTTTCAGCGGATGGAAGCTGGTCGGTGAACCTCAACCTTAAGCCGGGAGAGGTTCTGGAAGGCGGGCAGCGCGTAGAGTCGGGCCGCCTCGTAACAACTGGAGCAGATGGCTGGGAAACAGTTCTACCAGTCACAGGCGTACGGGCCTGTATTCCTGGCTAACAGCCAGGTTTCAGGTCAAGAGGTCAACAGCAACTCCCAGCGCATCCGCCAGACGTTTTGCCGTTTTCAGTCCGTAAGACATTCCCCGCTCGATTGCCGAAATATGGTTGGGCCTGATGCCGCAAAGCTCGCCCAGTTCTTTCTGTGTCATAAGCCGGAATTGACGGACAACCCTGACTGGATGCTCTCCGTCGCTTATGCGCTTCAACAGCGCTGGCGGCAGGGGTACAATATTCGGATCTGCACCTTTAACCCGTCCGCTGGTTATCTCTCGCAGACTGTTCTCAAGGTCAGCCACCTTCTGCTCAAGGTCGATCACACGCACCTCAAGCGAATAGACGAGTTTCGGATCTTGCATGTTGCCCGCAGCCCCTGTCACACAGGATGCAGCGCTACTGCGGTTCCGCTACATTTCAGTGTCGGGTCTGATAATGTTTTGTGTCAATGCGCTAACATTCGATGACATTGACCGCGAGACCGCCCTGGCTGGTCTCCTTATACTTTGATGACATATCCAGCCCGGTCTGCCGCATTGTCTCGATGACCTGATCAAGAGACACCTTCGTCTGCTCAAGGGAATGCAGCGCCAGCCGGGCTGCATTGGCCGCTTTCACAGCGCCGATGGCATTGCGCTCGATACATGGGATCTGCACCAGCCCGCCAACCGGGTCACAGGTCAGCCCCAGATTGTGCTCCATCCCGATCTCGGCGGCATTCGCCACCTGCTGAGGCGTCCCGCCCCAGACGGCCGCGAGCCCGCCGGCCGCCATGGAACACGCCACACCGACCTCCCCCTGGCACCCCATCTCCGCCCCGGAGATTGACGCACGCTGCTTGTAGAGGAGGCCAATGCCGCCCGCCGTCAGCAGGAATTTCCGTATCCGCTGGGGCGCGTCTTCGGTATCGGCGCAATAATGCCGGATCACCGCCGGGATGATGCCTGCGGCGCCGTTGGTCGGCGCCGTCACGACCTGCCCGCCCGCCGCGTTCTCTTCATTCACCGCCATGGCATAAACGTTCAGCCAGTCAAACAACTGCTCGCGCTCATTCGATGGCGGCCCTTCCTGTAGCTTCTGCCATATCTCTGGCGCGCGGCGGCGCACCTTGAGACCGCCCGGCAGCTCGCCTTTGCGCACCAGCCCGCGATCAATAGAAGCCATCATCACCGCCGCAATTCGGTCGAGCGCCGCCTCGGTCTTCTCGCGCGGCCGCTTTGCATCCTCATTCGCCAGGATCACCTCATCAATGCCAAGACCGTTTGCCTGGCAAAGCTCCAGCAGCTGCGCCGCAGACGTAAACCCAAACGGCACAGGATCGCCTACGGGGAGGATGTCATCCTCCACCGGCTTTTCCAGCTGCTTGCGTGTCGCGATAAATCCGCCGCCTGTGGAATACCAGGTTTCGTCGGCGATCACCTCGCCGCCTTCATCAAATGCCCTTATTCGCAAACCATTCGGATGCAGTTCCGGCATGATCTCATAGGCAAACCGGATGTCCGTCTCCGGATCGAATGTCATCTTCCGGCCGTCCGGCAGCAACAGAACTTTCTGCTCATAAGCCTGCGCAACCAGCCGGTCTGCTTCTTCCGGGTCCAGCGTCTCGGGGTCAAGGCTGAGAAGGCCCAGCACAACCGCCTTGGGCGTCGCATGGCCCACGCCCGTCAGCGCGAGGGAACCCTGCAACTCCGCCTCAATCCGCGCCGTCTGGGCGAGCTTTCCAGCGCTGGCCAGATGCGCGACGAACCGGTTCCCGATCCGGATCGGACCAACCGTGTGGGAACTCGATGGCCCAATGCCGACGCGAAAAATATCCAATACAGACAGCATGTGAAGCGGCCGTTTCCTCTGCGTAAGCTTTTTCAGAGTGGTGGCCGAATTAGCCTGCCCCTGCAACCCGCATCAGTCAGGTTCAGTCACATCATGACCATATAGCCAGTCATGCCGCCCATGCACGAAAGCCGGCAGATATCTGCCAGCGACCCACATTGGGCCATACGTTCCGAATTGATAGAGCGGGTTTGACCGGTGAAAGAGCGCCGCATTCGCCCGCGCTACAGCCTGCACACGTGTAGTCCGAGGTTTCCGCTTGGCCTCATATGCGCGAAGCGCCCCTTCTAGTGGCCCGCCGCGTCCCAGTTCCCGCGCGAGAACATAAGCGTCCTCAATCGCCATCACCGCGCCCTGCGCCATGAACGGAAGCATCGGATGGCACGCATCCCCCAACAGCACGACCCGCCCTTCCTGCCATTTCGCCAGTTCGGGGCGATCATACAGCGACCAGCGCATCAGCAGCGGCGCCTCATCAATGATCCGTTGAACCACCGGGTTCCAGCCTTTGAAATCCTTCAAAGCCTGTTCCCGCGCGCCCACGGAGGTCCAGGATTCGTCGCCCGCTTCCGGATTCTCCACAACGCCCACGAAGTTTGCCAAGCTCCCCCGGCGCAGGCGGTAGGTCACCGCATGGCGGCGCTTGCCTGCCCATACACATGCTGTCTCCGGGGGTGGATAATCTCCCAGCTTGGAAACCGGCACGACCGCCCGCCAGGCGACATTACCGGTATAGCGCGGCTTGTCCGGTCCAAGCATCTGCGCGCGTACTGCCGAATGGATGCCATCGGCCCCGACGAGCAAATCGCCTGAGACCTTCTCACCAGTGCTGAGTACCGCCACGACGCCGCCTTCGCGCAGCTCATACCCGGTCACCTGCGCTCCAAGCCGGATCGCATCAGGCGCGCGGTCCACCACGCACGCTTTTAAAGCTTCAATCAGGTCCGCCCGGTGGATATGCAGATATTCGCCGCGCCATCTGGCCTGCGAGGCTTCCCGAAGCGGTACGCTGAATATCCGCGCGCCACTTCGCCCCAGCCTGAGCTCCTGCGCCCGCGGCCGGAAGGCATCGCGCGAGACACGCGCTGACGCGCCGAGCGCATCAAGCACCTTCATGCCATTGGGGCTGATCTGAAGGCCGGCGCCGACTTCTGCAATTTCCGGCGCCCGCTCCAGCACCGTCACGCTATGCCCTGCTTTCAGGAAAGCCAGCGCTGCCGTAAGTCCGCCAATACCGCCGCCTGCAATCAGGATCTGCATGGGCTTTCTGCCGGTCCTGTTGGGGGCCGCCTCCTTAGCGTGCGCGCGTGGGATCTTGCTTGCCGCCGATCAGGATGAACCGGCGGTCGCAATATTTGCACTCGACGAAATCCTCTTCGCCCATCTCATACCAGACTTTCGGGTGGCCAAGCGCGCCGCCGCCTCCATTGCAGGAAACCTTATGGGTCGAGACCATGGAAATCTCTGGCGGCGTAAAAACATCGCGTTTGGCGGGCATGCCTTGGGTTCTCCTGAATTGGCGGTGACGCGATTGCTTGCGACGCAGCCAGCGGCCCCCTAACTAAAGACTGGGCATGGACCGCGCAAGGCGCCCTGCCAACGGGAAAATACTTACCATGCCGGAACCCACCTACGCGATTGAAGTCCGCGATCTGCGGAAAACCTATGCTGCATCCGGAAAAATGCCTGAAAAACAAGCGTTAAATGGCATAAACCTCACAATCCCCACCGGATCAATCTTCGGTCTTCTCGGACCAAACGGCGCAGGTAAATCCACCTTCATCAATATTCTCGCCGGCCTGGTCAAAAAAACATCAGGCACCGCACGAATCTGGGGCCTGGATATTGATAAGGAGCCGCGCCAAAGCCGCGCAGCCATCGGCGTCGTGAATCAGGAAGTGGTGGCAGACCCCTTCTTCACGCCTTTCGAAATGCTGGAGCTGATGGCGGGCTTCTATGGCGTGCCCAAAGCCGAGCGCCGCACCGTTGAAATCCTCACCGCGCTAGGGCTTGCCGACAAGAAGGATGCCTATGTGCGCCAGCTTTCCGGTGGCATGAAGCGGCGCCTGATGGTCGCCAAGGCCCTTGTCCACAATCCTCCGGTTCTCATTCTCGATGAGCCCACCGCCGGCGTGGATGTCGAGCTGCGCCGCCTGCTCTGGGACTATGTGCGTGAGTTGCACGCCAACGGTACGACCATCATCCTCACAACCCACTATCTGGAAGAGGCCGAGGAGCTCTGCGATACCATCGCGATCGTCAATCACGGCGAAATCGTCGCCTGCGAGCCGACCCATCAGCTCCTCTCACGTCTCGATTACAAGACGCTGGTGATTTACCCCAAAGAGCCCCTCATGACCGTCCCTGCGGACCTAACAGGCATGGACGTGAAGATCCGCGAGGATGGTGGCCTTGCCATCACCTTCCGCACGAGTGAAACCGGGATTGGGCGCCTGCTGGAGCGTGTCCGCACAGCTGGCATCAGCATTGGAGACCTCTCTACCGAGGCGCCCGACCTGGAAGACGTGTTCATCTCGCTGACGAGTGAAACGGCCTGAAATCTTCAGAAAAACAGAGCCTTAAAGGCTCTGCTTGATCCAGTCCGTCAGGGCCTGACGGTTCATCGCGCCATTGCGCGTGGCCGTCACTTTGCCACCCTTGAACATCAGCAGCGTCGGCAGGCCGCGTACGCCATACCGGGCGCCAACCAACGGATAATCGTCAACGTTCACTTTGACGATCTTGACCTTGCCGGTCATTTCCTCGGCCACAGCCTCCAGATGCGGTGACATCTGCTTACAGGGGCCGCACCATTCGGCCCAGAAATCGACGACGACGGGCGTTTCGGACTCGGTGACGACGCCGTCGAAATCGTCTTCATTTACATTGATCGCTGCCATCGTCGGCTCCTTTTGCCGTCATTCAGATTAGAGGGGATACATAGGAACTCTGCGGCCGAGTCAAACCATCCCGCGCGCACTTGTAAGCACAGCTAAAAGCTGCCCCTCCGGCAGGCGCATGAGACGCGGCCCGTCCGTCCAGCAGAGCGCCGCCACCACTTCCCGGTCCGGAAACGCTGAGCGCAGGACCGCCCAATACGCCGCCATCTGCGCCACATAGGTCTCCGCCACATCCGCCGGATTGTCCGGCGCAGGCTGATCGGTCTTGAAGTCGATCACCAGCACCCGGTCTGGCGTCACCACCAGCCGGTCGACCCGGCCATTGATCACGGTGCCTTCGGGCAGTTCTTTTGCCTTGCCGATAATGGCTGCCTCCGCGCGGCCGCCCGGCTGAAAGATCGCGCCGAGCGCCGGGTCGCGCATCACACCGAGCGCCGCAGCTTTCATCTCGGCCCGCTGCGCACCGGTAAGGTCAGCGTCACGCGAAAGATAGGCATCCGCCGCCGCTTCCCGCTTCTCCTCGGCCAGTTCCGGCAGGTATTGCAGCAAGGCGTGGATGGCCCGCCCGCGCTTCAAGCGTTCCTCCCGCGCCGCATCAAACGGTGCCACAATCCGGGTCTTCGGGCCGAGCAGACTTGTCGGCGCCGAAAGCTTTCGGGCGACCGGATCAACAGGCGCTGGCCTCAACGCCCAGTCCGGAAGGCCCCCACGGCTCAGCGCGTCTACACTGTCGCTTCGCGTAGCCGTTGCCACCTTCCCGTAGCGCCTCCCCTGCTCAATCTCATTATAGGGCAGCAGCTCCATCCCCGCATCGCACAGCGCATACCAGGAATCCTTTTCAAATCCGGTCTTCCCTTCCCCTGCCTGCCCCTGCCAGTGGCCTGCGATGATCAGCCGGTCCTGCGCCCGCGTCAGCGCCACATAGAGCAGCCGGCGATGCTCCTCCCGCGCTTTGGCTTCGGCAATGGCCCGTGCCCGTCTGGACGCTTCCGCATCGGTTTCCTTGCGCGGCGACCAGACCACGGCATTCGCGCTCTCCAGCACCGCCGGCGCGCTCGCCTTTGGCTTGAACGTCGTATCCGGAAGGATCACAACCGGCGCCTGCAACCCCTTCGCCCCGTGAACGGTCATCACCCGCACTTCTCGGCCGGCTTCCGCCAGGTCGCGCTTGATCTCCACATTTTCTGCTTCCATCGCCGCCACGAATGACTGGAGCGAAGAAGGCGCCGCGCTGTCATGGCTTAGCGCCCGCGACAGCAGCGCTTCGATGGGATCGCGCGCAGGCATGCCAAGGCGCGCATTCACCCTCTCCCATCCCGTCTGCTCGCCCTCGCCCTCGCCCACCCGGTCGAGCACCTGGCTCAAAAACTCGTAAGGCGGCAGGTGCGCCCGGTCGAACAGTCCCTGAAGGAAACGCGCCGCCCTCTGAACGTCTGCATCCTCACTCGCCTTGACACGCGACCAGAGCGTTTCCCCCTTCGCCCGGCGCGAGGCGAGCGGAAAAAGATAGCGGTCATCATCCACCAGCCCGCAGAACGGCCCCCGTAGAATCTCCGCCAGCGTCAGATCTCTCAGGTCCAGCGTCGCAAAGCGCATCAGGTTGAGGCAGTCCTGCACCCCGATGAAATCGGTCAGGATTAGCCGGTCCGCCCCCGCCACCGGCAGGCCTTCGGCTTTGAGCGCATTGATCAGCGAGTCAAACAGCCCGCCCTGCCGCTTGCTGACAAGGATCAGCACATCCTCAGGCCGAACAGCCCGCTCCGCCTTACCCTCCCACACCGTCTCGCCCCGGTCGATCATCCGCCGCACCGCGCGCGCTACAGACGTCGCCAGCTTTGCCTTCGGCGATGTCGCCCGCACCACATCCACCGGCCGCTCCCAGGCGTCGGTCTCATCATCGGGAAGTTTCGGGTCTATTGGCCATATCTCGACGGCGCCATGCTGATCCGCGCGCCGCGCCGTATGCAGAATATTGTCCGCCGTCCGCGGCGGCGCGCCCCCAATCCCCGCATCAATTGGCGGCGAATTGTTCCAAACCGTATCCACATAGGTCAGCACTTCCGGCGCCGACCGGAACGACATCAACATCTGGGCGCCAGCCGCGCCCGGCATCCGATCTTCCAGCCCCCGCGTCTCGGTCAAAAGCCGCTCTGGCTCTGCGCCCTGAAATGAATAGATCGACTGCTTCTCATCGCCCACAATGAACATCGTCCGCGGGTCTTGCGAATAGTCCCGCCCCTCGCCCGCGCCAAACTCATGCGTCAGGGCCCGGATCAGATCCCATTGCTCCGGGCTCGTATCCTGCGCCTCATCCAGCAACACATGCGAGATGCTGCCATCCAGCTTGTAAAGCACCCAGCTCGCCATCCCATCAGCTTCCAGCAACTCCCGCGTCTTCTGGATCAGATCATCAAAATCCAGCGCGCCGCGCCGCGCTTTCTCATCGCGGTAGGCCTCCAGCGCCGGCAAGCCGATACGTAGCAGCGCCGCCGTCCGCGCAAAGGCCTTCGCCCGCTGCAACACCTCCACCAGCTCCCGGATACGCGCTGTCTCGCGCCCCTCGCCATCCTTGATCTGGAAATATTCCGGCAGCAGCGGGCAAAGCTGCCCCGGCGCCTTGGTGTAGGGATTTGTTTTGCGGAACTCGCCCTTCTCCGTCAGGAAAAACGGCGCATACGCCGCCCATACCGCTTCCGGCGTCTCCGCCAGCAAAACTTCCGCCAGCACCTCCGCCCGCCCCTGATCTGTCGCCGTTCCCTTAAGCAGCGCGCCCATGGCCTCCCGGATCACATCCCGTGGCAACGCATCGCCCATCGCGGCCGCCAGTATCTCCGCCGGGCTCTCAAGAGGCGCGCCCAGATCAGCCCGCAGCGCCTCCATCATCCGCTCAATGACAAACTCATGCCGCTCGGCAAACCGCATCACGGCCGCGCCAGACCCTTTCAGCGCGTCCAGCGCGCTCGCCGCGCCTTCATTCATCGCCTCACGGGTAATCAGCGCCAGTTCCTCCGGCGCGCTTTCCACCGCCGCCAGAATCGCCCGCTCCTTGGCGGTCTGCCACAGCGCCCTGGCGTCCCGGTCTTCCATCTCCGCAAAGCCGGGCACCACGCCCGCCTCCAGCGGAAAGCGCCTCAGGATGCGCGCGCAGAAAGCATGGATTGTCTCGATCCGCAGCCCGCCCGGCGTTTCCAGCGCGCGCGCAAACAGCCGTCGCGCATCGCGCAGATCGTCCCGCGAATATATCTCCGGCGACCGCCCTTCCAGCGCCGCCAGCGCCTCGCGCAGCTTGTCATCCTCCTTCACCGCCCAGTCGCCCAGTGTACGGAAGAGGCGCGTCAGCATCTCATTGGCCGCCGCGCGGGTGTAGGTAATGCATAGGATCGAGTCCGGGTCCGCCCCCGGCCGCCCATCTTCGCGCCGCAGCAACAGGCGCGCCACCCGGTCGATCAGAACCTTGGTCTTGCCGCTCCCCGCATTGGCCGTCGCATAGGCTGACACATTCGGATTGGCTGCATCGGCCTGCGCGCGAATGGCCGCCGCAAAAGCGTCTCCTTCCGCCCTCTGATCACTCATCGCCGCCGTCTCCACCCGCCGTATCGCGGTTCCACTCCGCCCGCCGCGCCAGCAGGTTGTAGCCATAATCATATTTCACAAACTGCACGCGCGGGGCCGATGTAAACACCGCCTCAGGATCACGATACGCCGCCACAAGCCGCACATACCCATCCGCCGCTGCCGCAATCAGCTCCTCCAGAGTTTTCGCGGCGCTCTTGCTCTCGGCAACCCTGCGCGATTCCGGCCGCCCACGGATGGCCACATATTCGAGCGCGACAACCGGCGCCGCCCTGACATTTTCAAATCCGCCCTTCGAGGCAATAATGGCCTGCAGCGGCATCTGCTGGTCATAGCCTGCATCAATCGCCTTGTCAGAAGGTGGCTGCCCCGTCTTGAAATCAACAATCACCAGGCCGCCACCAGACGTCCGTTCGATCCGGTCCGCCGTTGCCGACAGCTCAAACGGATGCCCGGCAATATCACTCCGATATTCCCCCCGCACTTCACGGAAGAATTTCCCCCCAATATCGCGGCCCTTCCGCCAGTCGAGATACCAGTCCACCACATCCTGCCAGATCGCAAACCGTCCGGCCCAGGAAGACTCCGGCTCTCCTGTCCGCGCCAGCTCAAAACGGATCAGCTCCAGCAGCGTCCCTGCGTCTTTGGCAACGTCGTCATTTTCAAAAGCATCCAGCGCCGCATGGATCGCGGTCCCCCGCAAGTTCACGGCCAGCGGCGCGCCCAGCACATCCACCTGACGAAGGCCGAGCACGGATTCTGCCCAGATCGAATAGGGATCGCGCTGCAGCCGGTCGACCCGCGTCACGGAAAGCCGTCTCGGCCAATCCTCCGGCGTGCGCTTTTTCGGCCGCGGCTCGGCGCTGAAATCTGCCGGTAGGCTTCCCGCGCCCCGCGTCTGAAGCGCGCCCACCCAATCCATCAGCGCGCCCGTTTCCCCCTTCAGCAATTCGGCCGTCCGCTCGCCAAACGCCCCCTCCGCCAGCGTCCGCAACCGCCACACCCAGCGCGAGGCCACCGCCGGGCTGTCATCCCGGCGCGCGGCATAGAGCATCACCACATGCGGCGCGGCGGCAAGCTGGGCAAAATCATGCGCCGACAGGCCCATCCGCTCTTCAGGATCATTAAGCCCCAGTGGCGCGCGAAATCGGCGCGGCAGAAACGCATCGGCCGGCGGCTTCTCCGGCCACACATCTTCGTTCAGGCCAGCAAGGATCAAACGATCCGCAGACTGAAGACGCGCTTCAAGCGGTCCCCAGATCGAAAGCCTCGGATGTTCGGGTTCGCCCGTCTGCACGGGAAGATTTGAAGACTCCGCGTCCACAAGATCGGCAAAAGCTTCGGCGCTCATCTCTCCCAGAAACGGCCCAAGCTCAGCCAGCCGCTGCAACAGGTTCGAGGCGCCCGCGCCGTCTTCCCCAGCCCAGGGCATCGGCGTCTCGCTGATCGCGCCGGCCAGATCCGCCACGCGCTTTGCTGCCTCATCCGCCGTCACGGTCTCAAGGACAGAAAAGTCCGCCCCCGTCTCTTCCATGATCCCGGCAAGGCGTCGCACCAGGAGAATCGCCTCGTCCTGATCTTCCCGCTGAAAGGGTGAATGCGGCTCCAGCTTGTGCCGGATGTCGATACTGTGCGCGAGTTCGTCGAGCCCGCCCCAGCGGCGGGGTCCGCGGAGGAAATAGAGGTCGAGCTTTCCGGCATCCATATGCCGGCGAACGAAAGGATGCTTGAGCACCGCCGCCAGAACCGCCGGCTCGCCGGGGTCGGCCGCCCATCGCGCGCAGAGCCCGATCAGGCTGCCCGCCTGTGTCCGGCCGAGTGGCACAGGCGCGGACGGCGGCACATGAATACCCCAGCGCCCCAGCAACGCCGAAACGCGCCGCGCCAGACCCGCATCCGGCGTCACCAGCGCGGCGGTCTCTCCGGGCCGTTCCAGCGTCTCGCGCATCAGAAGCGCAGCAGCTTCCGCCTCAGCCGCTTCATTCGGCGTCGCGGCAACACTGAGGCCGGTCAGCCCATCGCGCACAAAGTCTTCAATCGGCTGGCCGCTGGCATGGGCAAGTTCTTCCAGCGTCGCACGCCAGTCGGCGGTCTCTTCGGCCGGCGCCAGCGCCTCATGGATCAACCGCACACGGGCGCGCGCTGGTCCGTCCTCGGAAATTCCCGGCCAGGGGGCGACGCTGCCTGGCGTCCGGTCCAGCGCTCTAAGGGTGCGGATCAGCGTATTCTGAGGGTGCCCCGGCGCCTTGAGAACGGACTCCCACTGTTTCTCGCTCAGCAGCGTGTCGAGCCCCGGCAGCACGATCAGGCCCATGGGCAGGTCCAGAACGGCCCGCATCAGGATGCGTCCCGGCGGCGTCGCCCCGGTAGAACCGGCGATGATCACGGGCCCGGCCGGCGGCGTCTCGCGCCAGTGATCGGCCAGCGCCCGCGCCGCGCGCAGTCGCTCCTTATACGGATCAGAGGCCCGGTTCTCCGCCAGCCATTGCGGCCACAGCTCCGTCACGATCTTCAGGAAGTCAGCCGACCGGCTCCAATGCGCCGCCAGATCCCCAAGGCTGAGCGCTTCCAGCTTGCTCCAGTCGGCATTCTCGCTCATCGCCGCCTGCTCCAGCAGACGGCCAAGCTCCCGCGCGGCCGACAGCGCCGAGGCCGGCGGCAGCTCAGTGCCCATGGCGCTCTGATAATAGTGGCGCACCAATGTCGCCAACACGCCAAGTTGCTTCGCGCCGGATAGCGGTGGCGCCACGCCCGAAAGTGCCTGCTCGGCAATCGGCGGCGGCTCCCCACTATCAAGATCGCCCAGCGCGCGGATATCCGGCGGCAGGATGGTCTGCTCGCCCGCCGCGTCATAAAGCGCCAGCGACAATGCGCGGGCAGACCGGCGGTTTGGCACATAGATGATGGCATCCGCCAGCGCGTCCGGCCGCTCTGCCAGCGATGTCTCGATGGCCAGCGCGCGCGCCAGTTCCTTCACGAAGGCCGTGCCGGGCGCAATCGTCCGGATGCGCGGGGCATCCGGCCCGAACAGAGCATCAACCGCCATGACAGGCCACCCACATCTCCGCATCCTTCAGCGCCTGCGGATCGCCCACGTGCAGCCAGAAGGAATCGAGCGCCAGCCCCCGCAGGCGTCCCCGCGGGATGAGCCCGTCCCAGATGCGCAGCGCCGAAAAGCGTTCCACCGGCTGCCCGTCATATACCTGCGGCTTTATGATCCGCACGCCCGCATAGGCCCAGGGCGCCGTCGCCGCTTCGCCGCGCCGGGTCAGGCGGCCTTCGGCGCCCATGAAGAAGTCCCCCGGCCCGTCAAAGCCAAGCGCCCGCCCGGTATCGGCCACCAGCAGGCGCTCGTCTTCCTGCGCCGGGTCAAACGCCTCCGCCAGCGCCAGCAGCGGGTCCGCCACCTCCGGAAACCAGAAGGCATCGGTGTTCAACACAAACACTGGCTCCTCGCCCAGCAGCGGCCGCGCCTTGACCAGCCCCCCGCCCGTCTCCAGCACCTCGCCGCGCTCATCGGAAACGATCACCTCGAAATCCGTCAGCGTCGCCAGATAGGCTTCAATCTGCTCAGGCAGGTAATGTACGTTCACAACGATCCGCTGAACACCTGCCGCCTTGAGCGGGCCGATCACCCGGTCGATCAACTTTCGTCCGCGCACCTCGATCAGCGGTTTGGGGCACTCATCTGTCAGCGGTCGCATCCGCGTACCAAGACCGGCAGCGAGCACCATCGCCGTATGTGGAACCGGAACGCTCATGCCTTGGCCTCGAACACGAAGGGGGTCTGCTCGCGCACAAAGGCCCGCATCCCGGCGAGCGCTGGATGGGCAAGATTGCGGGCGAGAATGGAAAGCTGCCGGGGCTGGAATTCGCCATAGCGAGGTTTGTGATCACGGTGCTGAAGGCGGGAGAAGACCCCCGCAATCCGAAGCGCATTGAGGGCTCCGATCACGGCCAGCCGCTCCTCAAAAGCTGTCCTGGATTGTCCCGATTTGTCCAGAAATGTCCGGATAGCGTCCTCAGATGCCGCGTGAGAGACCGCTCTGCGTCCGTCCTGGGTCAACATTGCCATGTCCCAGGCGTCCCATCCGCGCACAGCATCCTGAAAGTCCAGAAGACCGACGCGGCCGCCCGGCAGCCACAGCAAATTCTCGGCGTGATAGTCCCGCAGCGTGAAAGCCCTCGGAAAAGACATGGCTTTTTCAATCATCGCGTCGCGTTCAGTTTCCCAGCGCGCCCGCACGGCGCCGGTCAGTTTCGTGCCCCCCGCCTCCAGCGGCAGCCAGTCGGCATACAAGTCCGCATTCGCCCCGAGCGCTACTGCGTCAAAGTCGAGGATTGGCCACTGAACCCCAGCTTTATCAAGCCGTTGAGGCACCGGCGCGGCGTGGAGAAGCGCCAGCGTCTCCGCCGCCGCCCTGTAAAGCGCCCGCTCATCCGCCTCACCGCGTTCGATCACCCGGGCAAACTCGCGCCCCTCTCCAAAATCCTCAATCAACGCAAAGCCTTGCGCTACATCAAAGGCAAACACCTCCGGCGCATCCAGCCCAAGGCTGCGCAGATGCCCGGCAATCAGTGCAAACGCCTCCACCCGCGATGCCGCCAGCCGCGTCATGGCATTCCAGCCCATCTGCTCGCGCAAAGCCCTGTCAGCACCCGGTGGACAAGGATCATCCTCCACCCTCGGCGCGTCCATCAACAGCGCGGTCGCGCCATCTTCCCTGAGAAGCCGGATATAGCGCCGGGTCGAGGCATCCTGGCTGAGAGGCTGGCGAATGGCCCGGTCCCATCCATCGCCCGCGCTGGCGAGGAACCGGTCGATCTCAGAGGCGCGCGAGTCAGAGGCTGAATCCATGCAGTCGTTCCTGCCAGCCTTCGCCCTTGGGTTCCAGCCTCACGCGGCGCTGATCGCCGTGAATTTCAAGCAACACGTCCAGCCGCACAGATGGCAGATGTCGCCCCGCCCGTTCCGGCCACTCAACGAGGGCAACACCTGCCATCGTTTCGTCCCAGCCCAGCTCCTCAACACCTTCCGGATCTTCAAGGCGGTACAGGTCAAAATGCCAGAGCGGAAATTCTGGACCGTCATACACTTGTACCAGCGTGTAGGTGGGGCTTGGAACCTCTTCATCCGCGCCCAGCAGGGCCTGAATGATGCCCCGCGTCAGGGTTGTCTTGCCCGCACCGAGATCGCCGTGCAGCGCCAGAAAGTCTCCCGCCCGCAGAATTCCG
The DNA here is from genome assembly GCA_002841155.1 of Alphaproteobacteria bacterium HGW-Alphaproteobacteria-18. GTDB lineage: Bacteria > Pseudomonadota > Alphaproteobacteria > Caulobacterales > Hyphomonadaceae > Hyphomonas. Next base: position 292,277 of record PHEH01000001.1, on the reverse strand, counting down.
GCAATCGATCGGCCCAGCGACAACGTCGCATTTTCATCTGCGAGAACAAAAGAGTGTTTCATACCTCTTCCTAGCCTTGCGCTGACCTTGCGCAACCTCGGTTTAACCTCAGTATGTGACGGAGTGACCCTGCTTGCACTGCTTGCGGGCTGCGCTAGAAGTGCTTAGAACCAGATAAAAGTTGACGCGTGCGTCATAAATAGGATTAGGGGGCGTCATGGACCTTTCAGGCGCAAAGCGGATTGTGATTGTCGGCGCTGGCCAGGCGGCTGCGCAGGCTGTTCAGTCATTGCGTCAGGGCGGCTATGCGGGCGAGCTGACGATCGTTGGCGATGAGACCGCGCTTCCTTATCAGCGCCCGCCCCTGTCAAAAGCTTACATGAAGGGCGAGATGGCCGAGGAGCGGCTCTATTTCCGCCCCGCCGCCTGGTATGAAGACAACAAGATCGACGTGATGCTCGGCTCGCGCGTCACCTCGCTCGACCGCGCTGCCCGCATTGTCCATATCGAGCATGGCGCTGAGCTGCCCTATGACGCGCTGATCCTCGCCACCGGGTCGCGCCCGCGCAAACTTCCTTGTCAGGGCGCAGATCTGACCGGCGTGCACGATCTTCGTACCCTGTCGGATGTTGAGCGCATCCGTCCGCAGATGGTCGAAGGCCGCCGCATGGTGATCATCGGTGCAGGCTATATCGGGCTGGAAGCCGCCGCCGTTGCCCGCACCATGGGTCTCGATGTCACCGTGCTGGAAATGGCGCCCCGCGTCCTCGCCCGCGTCACCAGCCCGGTGATGAGCGAATTCTACGCCGCTGAACACACCGCCAAAGGCGTCAAGATCCTCACCAGCACCGCGCTGTCGCATCTCGAAGGCAAGGATGGCCAGATCAGCGCCGCCGTGCTGGCCGATGGCACGCAGCTGCCAGCCGACATCGTCCTCGTTGGCATCGGCATCCTGCCTAATGAGGAACTGGCAAAAGAGGCAGGCATCGCCTGTTCCAACGGTATCCTGACTGACCGGGATGGACGCACCTCCGACCCGCACGTCTTTGCTGCCGGTGACTGCGCCAGCCGCCCGCTGGTACACTATGGCCGTACAGGCCGGTTAGAGAGCGTCCACAACGCCATCGAGCAGGGCAAGCTCGTCGCCGCAGCCATTCTGGGCCAGCCCCGGCCAGCCGAAGACTGCCCCTGGTTCTGGTCGGACCAGTATGACCTCAAACTCCAGATCGCCGGCCTCAGCACAGACTATGACACCATCGTCGTGCGCGGTGATCCCGAGACCCGCAAGTTTGCGGCGTTCTATATCCGCAATGGGACGCTCATTGCCGTAGACGCGGTCAACAGCCCGCCGGAATTCCTGGCATCCAAGAAACTCATCATGACAGGCGCGAAAATTGCTCCTGAAGTGCTCAGCGACACCTCAATCCCAATGAAAGACATCGCCGCAAAAGCTGCGGCCTGAAGGAGACGGAAACCCACATGGCAAAGATCACCTATGTTTCGCATGACGGCACCGAACGCACGGTGGAAGCGAAGAACGGCGAATCTGTAATGGAAGCGGCGATCAAGAATTCCATTCCCGGAATCGACGCTGACTGCGGCGGCGCCTGCGCCTGCGCGACCTGCCATGTCTATGTGGACGAGGCTTTCCTCGACAAGGCCGGCACCCAGGAAGAGATGGAAAAGTCGATGCTCGACTTTGCCGAGAATGTGCGCCCGAACTCGCGCCTCTCCTGCCAGATCAAGGTGAGCGATGCGCTCGACGGCCTGCGCGTTTCCACACCGGAAAGCCAGCACTAGGCGCCTGGCCCACCAGAATATATAGCGCCCCGGCCCGCCAGCCGGGGCGTTTTCATGTGACGCAACGACATCCCTTGGTTCTTTTTCAGAACTGTGGTGCGTATGGATTCCCACTCCCCTCCCAGGAGCCAAGCTATGAACTATACAGACCTTCTGGCCTCCATTTGCGACGATGGCCTGAATGCCCGCACGACAACCGTTCCCGAAACCTGGATGCAGGGTCGTACCGCTTATGGCGGGCTAACCGCCGCGCTCTGCCTGGAGGCGGCCCGGCCACTTGCCCCCGGACTTCCCGTGCGTGCCGTACAGGTTGCTTTTGTAGGCCCGGTAAATGGCGCAGTCACATGCAAGGCTGAAGTGCTGCGACAGGGCAAGAATACGGTTTTCGTCTCAGTACGGATGACCGGCAATGATGGCGTGCTTGCTGATTGCATCATGACCTTCGGCGCCTCGCGCCAGTCATCCCTGAACTTCGCGGATCTGCCGCCCCCCGATGTCCCTGATCCTGAGGACGTCAAACCCTACTTCCGCAATCATCAGGGGCCGGCCTTCGCCCAGAATTTCGACCTCCTGATTGCCGGCGGCGCCCTCCCCCTGTCAGGCGCCGAGAAAGCAGACGTCTCGATCTGGATGCGGCACAAGGATACCGCCACCCCTATGGATGCGGTCTCCCTGCTGGCCCTTGCCGACGCTCCGCCCCCCGCTGCCATGGTCATGTTCAAGGAACCCGGCCGGATCAGCTCCATGACTTGGATGGCAGAATTCCTGACCGAAGAGATCGAGACCCAGGACCGCTGGTTCCTAGCCCGGCATGTCGCGCAGACCGCGCGCAATGGATATTCCAGCCAGGAAATGCTGCTCTGGAACAAGGATCGTCAGCCGATCATGGTAGGCCGGCAGACCATCGCCGTCTTCGTGTGAGATGGGGCAGCCCAAATGCAAAAAGCCCCGGCCGATCAGCCGGGGCTTTTTTTGTTTCGAGCCGTAAACAAGTCAGCTGGCGAGCGCGCCGCGCAGACCCTCAAGATAGGAAATCTGATGCTCAATCACCACGCGTTTGGTGTCGCCGGCATCGAGTTCCAGCACCTTAAGCTTTGCCGCTTCAATCTCAATGTCGATCTCCTGCGCGCTCGCATCCGAAAGGTTGCGGGCTTCTTCAGCCAGGATCGTGAGGCCTGCAGGCGTCACGTCTGCAAACCCGCCGCGCACATAGAAGCGATGCCGCACGACATCGCCTTCAAGCACGCGAACGACGCCATTCTTGAGCGTTGTCATGAACGGCGCGTGGTTCACCAGCACGCCAAACTCGCCTTCCGTCCCCGGAGCGATCACATGATCAACCGCGCCCGAGAAAAGCTCACGAGCGGGCGATACGAGCGAGAAGTGCAGCTTGTCAGCCATCAGCTAATTCCTCAGGCAGCTTCCGCCATCAGCTTCGCAGCCTTGGCTTTCGCCTCATCAATGTTGCCGACCATGTAGAAGGCAGGCTCCGGCAGGTGGTCGAACTCGCCGCTGATCAGGCCTTTGAAGCCCTTGATCGTGTCTTCGAGTTTCACCTGCACGCCGGGCGAACCGGTGAACACCTGGGCAACGTCGAAAGGCTGGGACAGGAAACGCTCAACCTTACGGGCGCGGGCAACGGTGATCTTGTCGTCTTCCGACAGTTCGTCCATGCCGAGAATGGCGATGATGTCCTGCAGTTCCTTGTATTTCTGAAGTATCTGCTGAACGCCGCGCGCAACTTCATAGTGCTCCTCACCGACAACCATCGGGTCGAGAATACGCGAGGTGGAGTCGAGCGGGTCAACAGCCGGGTAGATGCCCTTCTCGGAGATAGCGCGGTTGAGAACCGTGGTTGCGTCAAGGTGAGCAAACGAGGTGGCAGGCGCAGGGTCGGTAAGGTCGTCCGCCGGAACGTAAACGGCTTGAACCGAGGTGATCGAGCCTTTGTTGGTCGAGGTGATGCGCTCCTGGAGCGCGCCCATGTCGGTCGCCAGCGTCGGCTGGTAACCCACAGCCGAAGGAATACGGCCGAGGAGAGCAGACACTTCCGAACCTGCCTGGGTGAAGCGGAAGATGTTGTCGACGAAGAACAGCACGTCCTTGCCTTCCACATCGCGGAAGTATTCAGCTTGCGTCAGACCGGTCAGAGCGACACGCGCACGGGCGCCCGGAGGCTCGTTCATCTGGCCATAGACCAGCGACATCCGGCTTTCGCCTTCCAGGTTGATAACGTTCGACTCGATCATCTCGTGATAGAGGTCGTTACCTTCGCGGGTCCGCTCGCCGACGCCCGCAAACACAGAGTAGCCGCCGAACAGTTTCGCGATGTTGTTCACGAGCTCCATGATCAGCACGGTCTTGCCCACACCGGCGCCGCCGAACAGGCCGATCTTGCCGCCCTTTGCGTAGGGGCAGAGAAGGTCGATAACCTTGATACCGGTCACGAGCACTTCCGATTCCGTAGCCTGATCAACGAAGGCTGGCGCCTGGGCGTGGATCGGCATGTAGGTATCGGCGTTCACCGGGCCGCGCTCGTCAATCGGCTCGCCGATGACGTTCATGATGCGGCCAAGCGTGGCCGGACCAACCGGAACCGTGATCGGGGTGCCGATGTCAGCAACAGGCTGTCCGCGGACAAGACCTTCGGTCGAGTCCATGGCAATCGTGCGAACGGTGTTTTCACCGAGGTGCTGTGCGACTTCGAGAACAAGGCGCGAGCCATTGTTGTACGTCTCGAGGGCGTTGAGGATCGATGGCAGGTCGCCATCAAACTCAACGTCGACAACAGCGCCGATTACCTGGGATACGCGGCCTTTCGCGTTGGCGGGGATGCTCATCTGATCGTCTCCTCGGGAGATGAAGTATTCTGGTCTGGTTAAACGTTAGAGGGCTTCGGCCCCGGAGATGATCTCGATCAGCTCCTTGGTAATCTGTGCCTGACGCGCCCTGTTGTATTTCAGGTTCAGCGCCTTGATCAGGTCTTTGGCGTTGCGGGTCGCATTGTCCATTGCGGTCATGCGGCTCGCCTGCTCACCGGCCGAGCTTTCCAGCATGGCCGACAGGATCTGGGTGTTGATGTAACGCGGCAGCAGCGCTTCAAGGAGCGCTTCCTCGGAAGGCTCGTAGATGTACTGCGCCCCGCCAAGGTCGATCACAGGCGCGCCTTCAGGCGCCGTCGCCGGGATCAGCTGCTGGGCGGTCGGAACCTGCGACAGGACGTTCTTGAACTGCGAGTAGATCAACGTCGCAACGTCGAACTCGCCATTCTCGAAGCCAGCCGTCAGCATCTGACCAACCGACAGCGCCGCGTCGGTGAAGTTGTTACTCTTCACATCCGACAGGCTGATATGGCCGGTGAACAGCGCGCTGTGCTCCCGCGCCAGAACTTCGCGGCCCTTCTTGCCGATGGTCAGGACCTTCACGGTCTTGCCTTCGGCCTGAAGCGCCTGGATTTTCAGGCGGGCAAGCTTGGCCACATAGGCGTTGAAACCGCCCGCGAGACCGCGCTCTGCCGTCATGACGACGAGCAGATGCGTCTGATCGGTGCCATTGCCAGTCAGCAGCTTGGGGCCGCCCTGGCCAGTCGTGGCGGCGAGGTTTGCCAGAACCGCCGCCAGACGCTCCGCATAGGGGCGCGCAGCCGTCGCGGCGTCTTGCGCACGCTTCAGCTTGGCGGCAGCCACGAGCTGCATCGCCTTGGTGATCTTCTGCGTGGATTTCACGCTTCCGATCCGGTTCTTAAGGTCCTTCAAGCTGGGCATGTCAGGCCTTTACCGTCCTTGGTTCAGTCAACAGATCAGGCGAATTTCGAAGTGAAATCGTCCAGCGTTTTCTTGATCTCGTCTTCGATCTCGCTGGTGAGTTCTTTCTTCTCGCGAAGCTTGGCGAGAAGTTCTTTCTTCGCGCCGCGCAGGTGCACGAGCAGTTCTTTCTCGTAACGGGTCACATCCTTGAGAGCGACCTTGTCGAGATAGCCGCGCGTACCGGCATAGATGATGAAGACCTGCTCTTCCATCAGCAGCGGCGAGTATTGCGGCTGCTTCAGGAGTTCGGTCAGGCGCGCGCCGCGGTTCAGAAGGCGCTGGGTTGCAGCGTCGAGGTCAGAACCGAACTTCGCAAAGGCGGCCATCTCGCGGTACTGGGCGAGTTCACCCTTCATCGAGCCGGCAACTTTCTTCATCGCCTTCGTCTGAGCGGCCGAGCCCACGCGGGACACCGACAGACCGACGTTCACAGCTGGGCGGATACCCGAGTTGAAGAGGTCGGTTTCAAGGAAGATCTGACCATCGGTGATCGAAATCACGTTGGTCGGGATGTAGGCCGACACGTCGTTGGCCTGGGTTTCGATGACCGGCAGAGCCGTCAGCGAGCCATTGCCATTGTCGTCGTTCAGCTTCGCAGCGCGCTCAAGCAGGCGCGAGTGGAGGTAGAACACGTCACCCGGATAGGCTTCACGGCCGGGCGGGCGGCGCAGCAGCAGCGACATCTGACGGTAAGCAACAGCCTGTTTGGAAAGGTCATCATAGATGATGAGGGCGTGCATGCCGTTGTCGCGGAACCACTCGCCCATTGTGCAGCCGGTGAAGGGCGCGAGATACTGGAGCGGCGCCGATTCCGAAGCGGTTGCCGAAACAACGATCGTGTAATCCAGCGCGCCGCGCTCTTCGAGGACTTTCACAACCTGCGCAACGGTCGACCGCTTCTGGCCGATGGCGACATAGACGCAGAACAGCTTGTCCTTGTCGGACTTGGCCGCGTCATTGGTCGGTTTCTGGTTCAGGATGGTGTCGATGCAGATAGCGGTCTTGCCGGTCTGGCGGTCACCGATGATCAGCTCGCGCTGGCCACGGCCAACCGGGATCATGCCGTCGATGGCCTTGATGCCCGTCATCATCGGCTCGTGAACAGACTTACGCGGGATGATGCCGGGAGCTTTCACGTCGACCTGCGAACGGGCGGCGACGTCTTTCAGCGGGCCTTTGCCGTCGATCGGCTCGCCCAGCGCGTTCACTACGCGGCCGAGAAGGGCCTTACCAACGGGAGCCGCAACGATCTCGGACGTCCGTTTGACGGTGTCGCCTTCTTTGATGCTGCGGTCTTCGCCGAAGATCACGACGCCGACGTTATCTTTCTCGAGGTTCAGGGCCATACCCTTGATGCCACCGTTGAACTCAACGAGTTCGCCGGCCTGCACGCTGTCGAGGCCATAAACGCGAGCGATACCGTCGCCGACGGAAAGCACCTGACCAACGTCCGAGACTTCAGCTTCGACGCCGAAATTTTCGATCTGGGACTTCAGGATGCCCGAAATTTCTGCAGGTGAAATGTCCATCGAGCTTCTTATGCTCCCTTCATCACGGTGTTCATGCGTTCAAGTTTCTTGGCGACGCTGGCGTCCACGAGCTTGGAGCCCAAGCGCAGCTGAATGCCGCCAATCAGCGAGGGGTCAACCTCACTGGTGAGTTCAAATTCGCCGCCAACGACACGCGCCAGCAGCGATTCGATCCGGGACTTTTCAGCGCCGGACATTTCTTTTGCGGTGCGAACAATCGCGCGCTGTACGCCGCGCTGTTTCGCATAGAATTGGTCAAACGCGAATTCGGCGCCAAGAATGTCTCGGGACCGGCCATTAGTGGCCATCGTGCCGAGGAATTTGCCGAACAGGGCGGAAAAACCCGCCTTTTTCGCGATCTCAGACAGTGCAGAGACCTTCACATCGCGGCTGAAGGCCGGCGAATCGAGCAGCTTGCGCAGATCGGCTGACGTTTTGATAAGCGCGGCGAAGGCCCTGAAATCCTTGTGGATCGTGGCGAGGTCGCCCTTCTCCTGCGCAAGCTCAAAGAGCGCGCGGGCATAGCGCTGGGCCGTTTCGCTTGTCTGGATCACGTTCGAGGCAGGCAAGGTCTTGAAATCCGTCTCAGTTAGGGGGCGGAAGTGCCCTAAAAAATGTCAGGCCGGTGATGCTCGTATAACGGGCACCCCCCCAAGGCTGTGCGGCGCTTATCATTAGAAATTCGCGCTGACAACAGCCCCGCCCTTAGCCGTCATGCGGCGAAATGGCCGCGAACGGAGCCTTCTACAGGGAAAGACCATTCATAGAAAAGAATATGGATCGATATCGATTGAAATCCGCACCTGGGAGGGGAGTTTCAGGCGAGCCGTCCAGGCACTCATATAGGCCGAAAGGTCAATGATTCTCGGGCTCTTGACCAGGAAGCGGCGGCGGTGGCGGCCGCGCAATACGGTGATGGGCGCAGGCGCCGGGCCAAACACCTCGATGCCATCCCCATTGGGCGCAGCCGCTGCAATCTCCAGCGCAGTTTTATCCACAAGATCTGCAGACGGCGCCGACAGAATCATCGCGGCCAGCCGCCCGAAAGGCGGCAGGACAAGCTCGGCGCGAACCTCCCGTTCGATCTGCAGAAAGCCGTCGCGGTCATTGGCGGCGAGGGCCTCCATCGCCGGGTTATCCGGGGCATAAGTCTGCACCAGCGCCCGGCCGGGACGCTCGGCGCGTCCTGCCCGGCCGGCCACCTGACTCAGCAGCTGATAGGTGCGCTCACCCGCCCGCAGGTCGCCGCCCTTGAGGCCGCTATCAGCGTCCACCACGCCCACCAGCGTCAGATTGGGGAAATTGTGGCCCTTGGCGACGATCTGCGTGCCGATCATGACGTCGATCTCGCTGCGCTCCATCCGCTCGACGAGGCTGCGGGTCACATCGGCTCCCTGCGCTGTATCTGAAGAGAAAATCTCGATCCGGGCGTTGGGCAGAAGCACCCTAACCTCCTCGGCCACGCGCTCCACGCCGGGCCCGACACCCATCAGCGAATCAGGCGCGCCGCATTGCGGGCATTTGACAGGCTTGGGGATCGAGTAGCCGGTGACATGGCACACGAGCCGGCCGGAATAGCGGTGCTCGGTCAGCCAATTCTCGGTGCCGGGGGTTTTCAGCCTTTCCCCGCAGGCCTTGCAGATCACAAGCGGGGCATAGCCGCGCCGGTTCAGGAAAAGGAGCGACTGCTCGCCATTGGCGAGGGTTTCCATCAAGGCCCGCTCCAGCACGGGGGATAGCCACTTGCCTTTCCCCGGGGGAGCAGTTCGCAGATCGACCAGCTCAATATCCGGCAGGCGCGAGGCGCCGGGACGCGCCGCTAGCCTGAGGTGTACATATCGCCCGGCCTCAGCATTTACAGCAGTTTCCAGCGCTGGCGTTGCGGAGGCGAGGATGACTTGTCCCCCTTCCAGCTTGGCCCGCATCACGGCCAGATCGCGGGCGTGATAGGTGACGCCATCTTCCTGCTTGAAGGAGGTGTCGTGTTCCTCGTCGACGATGATCAGGCGCAGCTTGCGGTATGGCAGGAAGAGCGCCGAGCGGGCGCCGATGACGATGCGGGCTCTCCCGTGGACAGCCTCGCGCCAGGTGCGGCGGCGATCCTTGGGGCTGAGGCCTGAATGCCAGGGCGCAGGGGCGGCGCCAAAGCGGGCCTCGAAGCGCGCAAGGATTGCCTGCGTCAATGCAATTTCCGGAAGCAGAACAAGGATCTGCGCTTCGGGATCGGACTTCAGCGTTTCGGCAATCGCCTCGAAATAGACTTCCGTTTTTCCCGAGCCGGTGACGCCGTCGAGGAGGAAAGCCGAGAAGCCGCCAGCGTGGATAGCCGCTGTCAACTGCCCCGCCGCGACGGCCTGTTCGCCCGTCAGAACAGCGCCTTTCCGGTCGGGATCAGGGATCGCGAAGGCGGGATCGGTTTCCACTTCGACCGCCTCAAACACCCCTGCTTCGGCCAGTCCTTTGACCACCCCGGACGAGACATTTGCCGCCGCAGCGAGGTCAACAGCCGACCAAAGCTGGTCATTCCTGGACACTCCGGGACACTCCGGGACAGTTTGGGACACTTCCAGCACCTTCTGGCGCGCCGGCGTCATCCGCTCGGGCAGCTTGCCGGTCGCCCGGTAGCGCACCTCGACCGGAGAGGGCAGCAGCCCCTCCCGCGCGCGCAATGCCATCGACAAGACCTGCCCCGGATGGGTGACCGTGTAGCGCGCGACCCAGGCGAGAAACTCCCGCATCGGGGCGCCCATCGGTGGCGCGTCATAGACGGCGGTGACCGTTTTCAGCTTGCGGCCGGTGGCCACCTCATCGCCGAGCACCTCAACCACGATGCCGAGCCGGTCATGCGGGCCGACCGGGGCAGCGACATAGCTGCCCGGCTGAAGCGCCATGCCTTCGGGAACCGCATAATCGAACGGTTCGGGCAGCGGCAGGGTGAAGAGGATTCGGGCGACGGGCATGGCCTTCGCTTACCGCGTCCGGCCGGGGGCGTCATCCGGTCAGGTGCCGGGCGAGCCAGATGGCTCGCAACACTTATGCGTTTATTGTCCCACTCCTTGAGGCGCACGGTCGGCCGCCTCGGCAAAGAGACGGACAATCGCCGGTTCAACACGGCTGAAATCTGCAAAGGCCGGCGTTTCTGCATTGATATTGACAGCGGCCGCAATGCCCAGATCAGGATAGACAATAAGCCAGCTCATCGCGCCCCGACTCACACCTCCGTGATGCACCACCATGACAGGCGCCTCGGGCCCGAACGTCACAGTGCTGGCCGGCTGCACCCGCCAGCCCAAGGCGTAGTTCTGCTCGTTGATCTCACCTGAATTCAGCCGCATCGGCTCCCAAAAGCGTCTGCGGATCGCCTCCGGAATAAAACTATCATCCAGCCATGCGCCGCCCAGCCGCACAAGATCCACGCTTCGGCCATAGAGGCCCCCGCCGGGCCATCGTTGGCTGACATTGACCGGGCTGCGAAGTCGTACGCGACCATCCCCGCCCAAGGAATAGAAACGCGCAACGCCTGCGGGGCGCGGCCCATGATCGGCCAGCAGAGGTGTACCCAATGCCAGCGGCAGACGCACCCTTGTCTCGAGAAGGCTGGCGAGGTCCGCCTCACTGGCGCGCTCAGCCACGACGGCAACAAGGCTGGTATCAAACGAGCTGTAATGAAAGACCTCGCCCGGCGCACCGAGCAGCCGGCTGCCATCGACGAGGCGCAGGCCCTCCTCCACACTTTCGAACTGGCGCTGCATCCGCAGCGTTTCCAGGAAGCCCAGCCAATCGGTATTGTTTTCATATCCCGGAAAACCAGCGGTGTGGGCCAGCAACTGGTCAAGACGCATTTCCCCCCAGTGCGGGTTGAGTGGCTCGGGTATATGATCGGCGACCTTATCGCCTACATCCAGAAGTCCTTCAGCCTGCAAGCGCGCCAATATCGTTGCCGTCACTGCCTTGGAAGTCGACCCGATGCGGAATATGGTGTCGGAGGTTACAGGGGTAAGCGTATCAAGATCGGCCCAGCCTGTGCCCGCAGCCCAGACCAGCTCGCCATCAACCGACACCGCAGCAGTTGCACCGGGAACGCCGGTTTCCGCCCGCATCGCCTCCAGAAGCCGGGCGGCCTCCTTTCCTGCCGCTTCGAAACGTGGATCATACACCTCTAGCGACAAAGGCGCTTCAGCGGGCAGGGTTTGCCAACCTGTCAGGCTAACCGTCGCAAACACACCCGCCGCGGAGGCTGCCACCAAAGCCAGCGCGCCCAGCGCCAATCTCCACTTCATGCTGCCATTCCCATCTTCAGTGCACTCTGCCAATGGTACACTGTTCCTGAACGCGCAATGAGCAGCATCTTCCCGCGACTGAAGACAGAAAAATCAAGTATCCCAGGCTGCCCCGGCGGTAATGCTTGCCACCCCAACCGGGCGCCCCTACGCCTTTGCAGATGGCTAGCAAGACACCTTCCACCGGCTACGAGCCGCTGACCTCCATCGAGGCAATCACCGCAGGGCTCGGCACCGCCGGCTACATCTCCACGGCGCAGATCTCGACGGCGGTTTATCTCGCCCATGGGCTGCGCAAGCCGATCCTGATCGAAGGCCCGGCGGGCGTTGGCAAGACCGACCTTGCCGCTTCGCTCGGACGCTGGCTCGACCTGCCGATCATCCGCCTGCAGTGCTATGAAGGCCTGGATGAAGGCAAGGCGCTGTATGAATGGAAATACGGCAAGCAGCTGCTCTACACGCAGATCCTGAAAGAAAAGCTCAATGAGCTGATCGGCGAGGCAGACAATCTCAGCAAGTCTCTCGGAAAGCTGGCTGACTTTGAAGACCTGTTCTTCTCTCCGCAATTCCTTGAGGCCCGCCCCCTGCTCCACGCCATGCAGCAGGATAGCGGCTCGATCCTTCTGATCGACGAGATCGACAAATCAGATGAAGCCTTCGAGGCGTTCCTGCTGGAAGTGCTGTCGGATTATCAGGTGTCGGTGCCGGAGATCGGCACGATCCGGGCAAAGGTGCCGCCGATCGTGATCCTGACATCCAACAATGTCCGCGAGCTGGGCGACGCGCTGAAGCGGCGCTGCCTGCACCTGCATATCGGCTTTCCCGATCATGTCCGGGAACAGAAGATCGTGCGGGCGCGCGTGGACGGAATTTCCAATACGCTGCTGAACCAGCTCGTCCGCTTTGTTCAGTCAGTCCGCGAGGCCGACATCAAGAAGCGCCCCTCGATTGCCGAGACGGTGGACTGGGCGCGCACATTGCTGCTGCTGCATTCCAGCAGCCTCGACGAACAGTTCGTGCGCGATACGCTCAACGTGCTGCTCAAGCATGAAAGCGACATTGCCGCGATTACTCCGCTTATCCCCAGGATGGTGCGCGAAGCGGTGGGCACGGATTCGGGCGGGCGGACAGCATCCGGCTACCCGGACATCGGATAAGGCAGCGCGCCGATGGAGCGCCAGATTTCCAATTTCATCCGGGCGCTGAGATCTGCTGATGTGAAGGTCTCGACCGGCGAAGCCCTGGACGCGGCGCGCACCGTGGCGATGATCGGCTATGGCGACCGGGCGCTCTTGAAGGATTCCCTCGCCTGCGTGCTGGCCAAATCCGAAGCCGAAAAGGACATGCACGACAAGCTGTTCGAGCTGTACTTTACCGCGAGCAATAAGCGCAGCCAGCAGAACGATAAGCGCGAAGACAGCGCGGAGAACGAGAGCGAAGGCCAGGATGCGGCCGACGCCGCCGAGCAGATGATCGCCCTCACCCAGCCGGGCAATGAGCAGGCGCTCGCGACAGCGGTGGAACGCGCGTCGGAGGCGGCCGGCCTCAACGACATCCGGTTTTCCACGCAGACGGCTTACTATGCCCAACAGATGGTGCGCGCGATGGGCGGCGAGGCGTTGCAGGCGCGCCTCCTCGAAGCACTGCAGCGCTCGGGCGCCGAGGCCGACGCAGACGCCCAGCGCATGATCGACGCGCGCCGTGCCCTGACGATGGCCGCGCGGGAGCGGGCCGAGCGGGCATTCCAGGTATTTGGCGCAGGCGAGACCGAAAAATTCCGTGACGACGTGGCCGCCACCAAGCGCCTCACCGCGCTGGAAGCCCATGACATGGCGCGAATGAAGGTGCTGATCGCCAAGATCGCCAGGCGGCTCGCGGTGAAGCATTCGCGGCGGCGGAAGCGGACGTCTCGCGGCATCCTCGATGTGCGCCGCACGATGCGCGCCAATGCCGGCTATGACGGCGTGCCGTTCAATGTGATCTGGCGGCAGAAGAAAAAAGACCGGCCGAAGATCGTTGCCATTTGCGACGTATCCGGATCAGTTGCGGCCTATGTGCGGTTTCTTCTGCTGCTGCTCTATTCGCTGAAGGAAGTGATCCCCGACCTTCACGCCTATGCGTTTTCCTATCGGCTCGGCGATGTCAGTGACATTCTTGAACAGAATGAGTTTGACGGGGCGATGAAGAAGATCCTGCGCGAATTCGGCCTTGGCTCGACGAGCTATGGCCAGGCCTGGTCGGACTTCAAGACAGACCATGAAACCGTGATTGACCGGCGCACGACGATCCTGGTGCTTGGCGATGGACGGTCAAATTATGGCGACCCAAGACTGGATCTGTTCAGCGGCTTTACAGGCCGCGCCAAGCAGACGATTTGGCTGAACCCGGAAGGCCCGGCGCTGTGGGGCACGGGCGACAGTGTGATCCCGCGCTACGCGCCTTATTGTAAACAGATGACCCATGTGGCGACGCTCAAGGATCTTGAGCGCGCCCTGGACGAGATCCTGACAAGCTATTCGTGAACGGATGGTCTCAGGCGAGACCCATCTCTTCGCGATACCGGCGGCGCAGAAGGTCGATGGGCGCAAGGTCGCGCTTGTCGGTTTCGTAGTGCCAGTAGGTCCAGCCATTGCAGGCGGGGGCCTGCTGGACCTGCGCGCCGAGACGGTGGATCGAGCCGGTGATGGCGCCGGTGGTCAGCGAGCCATCGACGCGGATGCGGGCCTGGTGGCGGCGCTGGGCAGAGAAAAGGCGGTCGCCGGGTTTGAGCCAGCCGGTTTCAATCAGTGCGCCGAACGGCACGCGCGCGAGCGATTTCTTGCTGCGCTCGGTTTCCAGAACTTCGCCTTCCAGCGGCGTGATCGCGTTGATCCGGGCGCGCGAGAGGCGCGCATAGCCCTCTTCGCGCTCGATGCCGATGAAATCCCGGCCGAGGCGGCGGGCGGCGGCGGCCGTTGTGCCGGTGCCCGAGAAGGGATCAAGGATCAGGTCGCCCGGATGGGAGGTGGCGAGCAGGATGCGGTGCAGCAGAGATTCGGGCTTCTGCGTGGGGTGCGCCTTGCGGCCGGCTTCATCCTTCAGGCGTTCCCCGCCGGTGCAGAGCGGGATGGTCCAGTCGGAACGCATCTGCTTGTCTTCGTTGAAGGTTTTGAGCGCGTCATAATTGAAGGTGACGCGGCTGTCCTTGGACTTACCGGCCCAGATCAGCGTTTCGTGGGCGTTCTGGAAACGGGTGCCCTTGAAATTCGGCATGGGGTTTGATTTCAGCCAGATCACGTCATTCTGAATCCAGAAGCCCTGATCCTGAAGCACCGTCCCGACACGGAAAATATTGTGATAAGAGCCGATCACCCAGATAGCGCCATCGTCCTTCAGGACACGGCGGCATTCTTCCAGCCATTGATGCGTAAACAGATCATAGTCGTCAAAGCTGGCGAACTTGTCCCATTCGTCATCGACGCCGTCGACAATGGACTGGTCCGGACGCGTAAGTCCGCCACCGAGCTGGAGGTTATACGGGGGATCAGCAAAGACGAGATCGACGGACTTGTCCGGAATACGGGACAGGACCTCGATGCAATCGCCCTGGATGATCGTGTTACGCTGAATGGTCATGGATCGTTTGCCCTGCGACTCTACTGTGAGTGTTGAAGGCGACCCTGAATCGCGCCGGTTACTACTGAGTGAAGGAAACCCTGCCGAAAGGTTACCAGCCATCTCCGGGATTAACGCCTGAAGGCTTGCCGCAGGGCTTGCGCCGGGACAAGCTAAGCAGCTCAGGCAGACGCTTGGTGGAGTCGTTTACAGATGATGCTGACACTTGAGCTTATCGGCGGGGTTGGCCTGTTCCTGCTGGGCATGTCGATGCTCACCGACGGGCTGAAGCTTGCTGCCGGAGACGGTCTGCGGGCTATCCTGCGCGGATGGACGCGTACGCCCGCGCGGGGGCTTGTTTCCGGCGCGCTGCTCACGGGCCTCGTGCAGTCATCCAGCGCTGTAACGGTGGCCACAATCGGCTTTGTGAATGCCGGGCTGCTAACGCTTCGCCATGCAGTCTGGGTGATTTTCGGCTCAAATGTCGGCACGACCATGACCGCCTGGCTGGTCGCGATCGTGGGGCTCAAGCTCGATATCGGGGCGTTTGCCCTGCCGATCATCGGCCTTGGCATGATGGCGCAGATGCTGGGCACGAAGCGGCCGCGGCTTTCCGGATCGGGTCAGGCGATGGCGGGGTTTGGCCTGTTCTTCCTGGGAATCAGCGTTCTGAAAGGCGCCTTCGAAACCCTTCTGCCCTGGTTTGAGTCTCTCGATTTTTCTCAGGCAGGGTTGTTCGCGCCCTTATTGTTCCTCTTGTTCGGGATGGTTATGGCCGCGCTCGCGCAATCCTCCAGCGCGGCCATTGCAATCATCCTCACGGCAATGGCGGGGGGCGGCTTGCCGCTGGAACTGGCCGCTGCCGGCATCATCGGCGCCAATATCGGCACGACGAGTACGGCGATCTTTGCCTCGGCCGGCGCCACGCCGGCAGCAAAGCGCGTGGCCCTCTCGCATATTGTCTTCAACTTCTATTCCGGAATTGCAGCCTTCCTGCTGCTCTATCCACTCGTCAGCGCCAGCCACTGGCTCGCCGACCTCCTGCTGGCCGACAGCAAGGACGAGCCGTTGACGCTCGCCATCTTCAACACGCTCATCAATGTTATGGGCGTGCTCCTGATCTGGCCCTTTGCATCGCGGCTGATCAGCTGGCTTCAGGGCCGGTATACGAGCGAGGACGAAACAATTGGCCGGCCGGCCCATCTCGACCCGACGCTGGAAGCGGTTCCCGCCCTCGCCCTGCGCGGCCTGGTGCTGGAGATCGAGCGCATGATGACCCTTGCCTTCGACCGCGCGGCGCGGCGTCTGTCGGCAGCGCCGGGGCATCCCAACGGCAATGGCGATGCGGGCATCCTGGCGCTCGGCCAGGCCATCCGGGACTTCATCGCAGAGCTCAGCCGGCAATCCCTGCCCTCAGATGTGGTCAACGCCCTGCCAGACCTGATCCGGTCGATCCATCATGTCGAGGAGACCGTGTCTGAAGGCGCGGCCATTGCCGGAGGTTTGCAGCCCCCCGCGCCCCTGATTTCAGGCCCGGCCTGGGACCGGCTGAAAGCCGGTGTGCTCGCAACCCTGGTGACTACCGCCGGGGCGCCCGATGCCTTCAAGACCGAGTTTGATCAGGAGATGGACGAGGTTGATCAGGCCTATGAGGCGATCAAGAAAGACCTGCTGGCGAGCGCCGCGGCCGGGCGCATCCGGGTCGAGGCGATGGAGGCAGCCCTCCTGCGGGCCCGGCGGATGCGGCGGCTGGCAGAGGCCGCGCTGAAGGCGGAGCGCCGCCTTTGCCCCTGGGCGCCGATCGCCTCCGGACGGGTCGAGAATACACCGGCCGAGGAAGCCTAGAAATCGAGACTGAGCTGACTGGGTGGCGCGCCGGGTGGACGAAAGAGGTCCGTCCTCAGAGGTTCCCTTGGCAGGTTCAGGCCAAGCTGGCCGGCGGCGCGAATGAAGCGGGCGCGGATCAGGTCTGCGACCGGCCCCCTGCCCGATCCGCGTTCGAACCATTTGGCGTCATAGTCCTTTCCGCCGCGCATCTCCCGCATCGTGTTGATGACGCGCGCGGCCCGGTCCGGGGCATGCTGGACGAGCCATTCATGGAAAAGATCCTTGATCTCGAACGGAAGCCGGAGAACCACATATCCCACACCCCGCGCGCCATGATCGGCGGCGGCCTGGATCAGGCTTTCGATCTCATGATCGTTGAGACCGGGAATGATCGGCGCGGTCATCACCATCACTGGAATACCCGCTTCGGAGAGGGATTTCACCGTTTCCAGCCGCCGCTCAGGCGTTGCCGCGCGCGGCTCCATCTTGCGGGCGAGTTTGCGGTCCAGCGTGGTGATTGAAACGCCAACGCGCGTCAGTCCCCTGGCGGCCATTGGCGCAAGAATGTCGATATCGCGCTGGATCAGGGCTGACTTCGTCAGCAGGCTGACGGGGTGATTGTGCGCCGATAGAATTTCCAGAAGCTGGCGCGTCAGGCGTTCTTCCCGCTCAATCGGCTGATAGGCGTCGGTATTCATGCCAAGCGCGATAGGGCGGACGACATAGCCCGGCTTCGACAGCTCTCGCACCAGAAGCTCCGTCGCATTCGTCTTGCGGAAAAGCTTGCTCTCGAAATCAAGCCCGGCGGAGAGACCAGACCAGGTGTGAGTGGGGCGCGCGAAGCAGTAGATGCAGCCATGCTCGCAGCCCCGGTAAGGGTTCACCGTCCGGTCAAAGGAAATGTCCGGAGACTTGTTGAAGGTGATGATCGTGCGGGCGACCTCATCGAACACCTGGGTGTCGAGGCGCTCAGCCCCATCCTCAATCGTGTCCCAGCCATCATCAAAGGCGTAGCGCGTTTCCCGCTCATACCGTCCGGTCTGGTTCGAGATGGCGCCACGCCCCCGATGCTCGAAACGCTCTGCCACGCTCGTAGTGTCGAGAAGCGTGACCCGTCCTGATTTCTTCAGTTTCTGTCCCGTACGCATGCGTCACAGAAAGACAGAACCAAAAGAACAAATCAAGAACTTTTGAAATTACTTCTTGTGGGATTTGCGCCGCGACAGGCGCCAATTGTCCCAATCGGGCGCCGCGTCGATGTCGATCAGCGGCGGCAACAGCCAGACGCGGGCATGCTCAGGCAGCTGGCTCCAGACGTCCTCCATCGCATGCGGCCCCGACCAGCGCACCCGCCGGAAGGGTGAGCGCGTCTGCGGCCCCTTATGCATGCCGAACAGCCAGAAGCCGCCATCCAGCGCCGGGCCGAACACGGCGTCATGCCGCATCAGGCCGCGCACCGCGCTTCGCAGATGGCCTGGTGTGATATCTGGCGCGTCCGAGCCGATGAAGAACACCATGCCCGGCGGCGCTTCGTTAAAACCCCGCTCCAGGCGCTGGGTCAGCGTGCCCGGTCCCTGCGGGCGAACCGGCAGCCCTCCGAATGCGGCGCGCCCTTGTTGGGTCGCGGCCAGGCCGTCGGGCGTGGTGTAGACTTTCACATTGAGGCCGCTCGCCTTTGCCGCTCTCAGGGTCACAGCAAGGGTAAAGCTGGCGATCCGCCGTGCTTCCCCCGGCCCCAGCCCCTCGGCCAGACGTGTCTTGGAGAGCCCCATCCGCGGCGGCTTGGCAAAAATAAGCAAGGAAATCGTACGCATTGGGCCTTTGTTTTGCCTGAATAAAATCCGACACTGGAAGCACGAACACGAAAGCGCAATCCATGTTCAGCCTATTCCGTGCCTTTGCTGCTGGCTGTGCCGCCCTATTGCTCAGCGGCTGTTTCCTTTCGGAAAAACCATTGATTGGCGAAGGGGCGCACATTCATGACGGCCCGCTTGCCTTCTGCCTCGATGCGGAGGAGCCCTGCCATCAGACAACCGTGCAGGAAGACGCCTATCTCATTCTGCCCCATACGGAAGACGTCAACGAGCAACCGGTCGCGATCCGCTTCCGCCCCCTGATGCAGGCTGGCGGAGAAACCATCTGGCTGGGCGAGGCCAACCTCTCTGCGGACGGCGAAGAGGAGGCGTGGGGCTATGTCGTGGCGCGCAAGCTGAAGGATACCGACCTTGGCGTGCGCGAATATGAAGTTGCCGTGCCCGACTGCAGCCAGGCGACCGCTTCGGAACTGATCCGCTACGGCCTGGAAAAAGACGGCCCCTATGCCTGCCGCGTGACGGACATTGACGCGCTCACCGAATATCTGCGCACGCGCCATGCGGGCGACTTTGCCGATGATGCCTGGTGGGCCGCCGCGCGCTAGCGATAATCCCGGGCGAGGTCTTCGGGCTTTGCCCCCATCAGGAAGCGTGTCAGCAGCAGCGCGTTCTTCCAGCTCCGCCGGCGCCAGCCATCGCGCTCATATTTGGCCGCTGATGTGCGTGCCTCCGCGTTCAGGATCACAAGACGGCGCTTCCCCAGCGTGCGCACGATCATGACGTCTTCCATCAGCGGAACTTCGGTGTAGCCGCCAATCTCATCATAGAGCGCCCGCGAGATAAGCAGACCCTGATCGCCATAGGGCAGCCCCATCCAGCGGGCACGCCGGTTGGCCCGCGCCTCCAGCCTGCGGGCGGCACGGGCGTCAGACCGGTATTTGAGGGTGAAGGCGGCCGCCATGCCGGGCCGTGTTCCCATGTGCGCGGCCGCGCGCTCCGGCCAGTCGCGCGAGAGCACGGTATCGGCATGCAGGAAAAGCAGCCATTCCCCCCGCGCGGCAGCCGCACCTGCGATCAGCTGCCGGGCGCGTCCCGGCGCGCTCTCAACCAGGGTGGCACCAGCAGCGCCAGCGATGCGTGCGGTCGCGTCGACTGATCCGCCATCCACGACGATCACCTCCCGGATCAGCCCGGCCTCCAGACCGGCCATCAGACCCTCCAGACACAGCGGCAGGTCGGCGGCCGCGTTCAGGGTTGGAATGATAATGGACAGGGGCGCTGGCATGGGGGTCGCGATCAGGTTGGCGGAGCTTGGGGAACGCTCAGTCCGGTGAGGCGTTCATTCCGCAGATTAGTCAAGGAGAGACCGCCATGCCCACGATTTATGAGAGGCTGAAATCCGATCATGACAAACATCGCGACCTGCTTGCAAAGCTGGCCGATACCCAGGGGGATTCCCCTGAGCGGCGAGAGCTGTGGCAGACCTTCTATTATGATGTCGGCGCCCATGCCGCCGCTGAAGAAGAGGCCTTTTACAGCCCGCTGATGGCAAAGTCTCATGGCCAGCCCGAAGGGCGCCATTCGGTGGCCGAGCACAAGGAGCTCGACGATATGCTCCAGGAGCTCAATGAAATGGAGATGAGCTCGCCCGGCTGGCTGACGCGCTTCAAGACGCTCAAAGACCGGTATGAGCATCATATTGAAGAGGAAGAAGAAGACATCTTCCCCGTCGCCAAGGATGTGATTGGCGCTGACAAGAGCGGCGAGATCGCGGCTGAATTTTCCGAGCGGAAGAAGGAAGAGCGCAAGCTGGTCGATGAAAAGGCTGAGGAGGCGCTGGAGGAGTAGTTACTCCAACTCGCCCAGCCGCTTTTCGATCAGGAGGAGGTCTCGCCAGGCGCGGCTTTTGTCCTGCGGGCGGCGCAGCAGATAGGCCGGGTGCAGCATGGGAATCAGGGGCACCGAATAGCCGCCGGGCGTTTTGTAAGCGTATTCATTGCCGCGCAGTTTCATGATTCCCTCGCGGCTGCTGAGCAGCGACACCGCCGGAATGCCCCCCGCCGCCACGATGAGCTTCGGCCGGGAAATCTCGATCATCCGGTCCACAAAGGGCCGGCAGACAGCAAGTTCGTCCACTTCCGGGTTCCGGTTGCCCGGCGGGCGCCAGTAATTGACGTTGGAAATCAGGGTATTTTCGGTGCGACTTCGGCCAATGGCGGCCAACATTTTATCGAGCAGCTGCCCTGCCCGGCCCACGAAGGGCTTGCCACGGCGGTCCTCTTCGGCACCTGGCCCCTCCCCGATCACCATCAGGCTGGCACCGGGCGTTCCATCATAAACGACTGTATTTTCACAACTTGCCTTGAGCGGGCTGCCATTAAATTCTGAGAGGGCGGCCGTGAGGTCATCCAGGCTCGCGCAGCCCCTGGCCATCTGTTCGGCCTCCCGTATCCATTCCGGAACCGTGCGGGCGCCGCGCTTGCGCAGAGGGGCAGGCTCCAGTGCCTGCGCCAGTTCTGGCGTTTCAGGCGCTGCCGGCGCAACGGCCAGCAGGGCGTCCACAAGAGGCTCGTCCACAGCCACGCCCATGGCCGCCCACCATTCGGTGAGCGCATCAATTGGCGTTCTTGACGCAGGGGATGACATTGCGGACAGGCTGGACCTTCGGGAAACAGGCTGTAAGTGCTTAACTGGATACAGATATAAAGCGCAAAGCGCAAACAAGGAGCAGCTTATGGCGGAGACCCCTGAGCGTGAGTCGATGGAGTTCGACCTCGTTATCGTTGGCGGCGGACCTGCGGGTCTGTCAGCAGCGATCCGGTTCAAACAACTCGCAAATGATGCCGGCGAAGACCTTTCCGTGGTCGTCATCGAAAAAGGCGGCGAAATCGGCGCGCATATCCTGTCGGGCCTCGTGCTGGACCCCAAGGCACTCGACGAACTGCTTCCGGACTGGCGCACACGCGCGGATCGGCCGCTGTCTACCGAGGTGAAGATCGACAGCTACAGGCTGCTCGGTGAGAGTGGCTCGGCTGAGGTCGGCTGGGCGCCTTTCCCGCCGCTGATGAGCAATCATGGCTGCTTTATTGGTTCGCTTGCCAATGTATGCCGCTGGCTGGGTGCGGAAGCCGAAAAGCTTGGCGTTGAAGTTTTTCCCGGCTTTGCGGCCTCTGAAGTTGTGTATGGCGAGGACGGCACCGTCAAAGGCATTGTGGCCGGCGTCATGGGCATCGACAAGGATGGAAACCCCGGCCCGGATTTCCAGCCCGGCATGGAGTTGCTCGGCAAGTACGTACTGTTTGCCGAGGGCGCGCGCGGCTCGCTGACCAAGCAGCTGCAGGCGAAGTTCGACCTTTGCAGTGACAGCGACCCGCAGAAGTTTGGCATCGGCCTGAAAGAAGTCTGGTCGGTCCCGGAGGATATTTTCCAGGAGGGCCTCGTCCAGCACACGTTCGGCTGGCCCGTCATGGGCAAGAACGGGGATGGCGGCGGCTTCCTGTACCACTTCCGCGACAATGGCGAAGCTTTCGTCTCGGTAGGCTACGTCGTCCACTTGAACTACAAAAACCCCTACCTCTCGCCCTATCATGAATTCCAGCGCTACAAGCATCATCCGGATGTGCTGCGCTACCTGCAAGGGGGAAAGCGTGTTGCGTATGGTGCGCGCGCCATCACGTCCGGCGGCATCCAGTCGATTCCGCAGCTGTCGTTCCCGGGCGGCGCCCTGATTGGTTGCTCGGCCGGTTTCGTGAACCTGCCGCGCATCAAGGGCACCCACAATGCGATGAAGACCGGAATGCTCGCGGCTGAGGCAGCGTTTGATGCGATAAAGGCCGGCCGCCAGTCCGACGTCCTGACGACCTATTCCGACGCGGTCCGCGAATCCTGGGTCTGGAAAGACCTCTCACCGGTGCGCAACATGAAGCCCCTCATGTCGCGATTTGGCACCCTCGTCGGCGCGATGATCGGCGTGCCGGACATGTGGATGCGTTGCCTGGTCGGCTTCGGCTTCCTGCCCACGCTGCACCATAACAAGACCGATGCCGAATCCCTGAAACCGGCCAAGTATTTCAAGCCGATTGACTATCCGAAACCGGACGGCGTGATCAGCTTCGATAAGCTGACGAATGTTTCCTTCACCAACACCTACCACGGCGAAGACCAGCCGGTTCACCTGAAGGTGGCTGATCTCGCCCTGCAAAAATCGTCTGAGTACGATGTGTTTGCTGGCCCGTCTGCGCGGTATTGCCCGGCGGGTGTGTATGAATGGGTCAAGGATGATGGCGGCGCGATGCGCTTCCAGATCAACTCGCAGAACTGCATCCACTGCAAGACCTGCGACATCAAAGATCCCAACCAGAACATCAACTGGACGGTTCCGGAAGGTGGCGGCGGGCCTGCCTATTCCAACACCTGATCTTTCCGATCTCACCTAGCGCCGCCCGTTACGCGGGCGGCGTTTTCACCTTCACGTCATTCGAGCTTTGGCCGCCTTGCTCTTGCCTCAAGGGACTGCTTGACTGAGCTCTCCCCAATCAGGAGTGAGCGAATCTCCATGCGCCACAGCTCCCACGCCTCTTTCGCCGTTCTCGCTTGCCTTCTGGCCCTGTCTCCGGCCGCCTGCACCAGCATACCGCATCTTGCGGGGGGGCAGAAAGGCACCGAAGAGTCAGCAGAATCTCCAGTGCCGGCAACCGCGACACGGTTGTCTGCAGCCGCCCTTGCTACGGCGCTCATCGACGAAACCGGCGAAAACACGATCTACGCCACGGCCGAAGACGCCATTCGCGCGGGCGATACGGCCGGCCTGCTGACGGTGCTGACCGTGATGTCTTACGACGACCGGAAAACGGACAGTTTTGCAAACGCCTATCTGGCGCTGGACCGTGCGGCCGATGCCGATTTCGCTGGTGCCCGCAGCTATCTCGGGGTCACGGGAGATCCGGAGATTGAGGCCGACCTTCCGGGCTTTCATCTCTGGCTCGATGCATGGTTCATCGCGTTGGAAGGCGATGCCGGGGCGGCGATTGAGCGCCACCGCGATGTCGCCGGCAGCATGCCCGGCATTACGGCAGACCTCTCCCTTGCCGCGCTGCTGGAAGCTGCTGGCCGCACGGATGAGGCCCTTGCCGTCTATGAAGCGCTGACGCCAACTACCATCCAGGCCCCCGAGCACGAATTCGATCCACGCAACATCGTGTTCCAGCATGTCAGCTCTGTTATCGTGCGCCACGCCCTCCTGCTGCAGCGGCTGGGGCGGATTGATGAGGCAAAGGCCGTTTACGAGCAGCTGGCAGCGTCTCAGCCAGAGCAGGCAACCAGCTACGCCGCCGCCATAGAAAGCCTTGAGACAGGCAAAAATCTCGACAACAAACCGCTGACCTTTGTGACGGGATTTTCACAGTCGCTCTCGGATGTTGCAACCGCCCTCCAGCAACAGCGCTACATAACAGCGGCCCTCTCCGGCCGGGATCTCAGCGGTTTCGATACAGAACGCGCCGGATTTGACCTTATGACGCTGGTAATCGATCCCGCCAATGAGGCGGTTCGCAGTGGTGTCATTGATGCCCTTTATCAGGAAGCCCTGTTTGAAGGCGCTGCGCATCTTGCGATGATTGCGCCGCAGATGACGCCTTCCTTGCAGATTTCTGCCGCTCAGGCGCTCATCATGTCAGGTCATGAGACAGAGGCGCGCAACGCGCTTGCTGAAGCGCTCATCCTCTCCGATGACGATGACAAGTTGCAGACCCTGTATGGCGCCCTCCAGCTCAGCGCCCTGCTGAACGACCGCGACACTGCGATGACCCTTTTGCCGGAACTGATGCAGCGTGCGGAAAACTCCGCCGAACAGGCCGCCGCCAACGGGCTGGCCAGCTCCATTTTCAACCATTTCGGTGAGCCCCGGCAGGCCCTCAGCCATGCAGAAGAAGCCCGCCGGCTGGACGATACGCATGAGCGCCGCATGACGCTGGCAGACCTGCTTGGGCGCGAAGGCCGGGTGAATGACGCGCTGGTCATCCTGCGGAGCGAACGGCTCGCGCGCCCGAATGATCCTTACACACTGAATTCTCTCGGCTATTTCCTGGTCACACGGACGGACCGTCTTGAGGAGGGCTACAGGGTGCTGGCGCGCGCCATGCTGCTGGCCGAAAATGACCCCTATATCTCCGACTCATTCGGCTGGGCGCTCTATCAGCTCGGTGATCTTGAGCGGGCACAACGCCTGATCGAAGGCGCGCGGGAAGACCTGATGCCCCACCGCCACTGGGAGGTCGAAGATCATCTCGGCGACATCTACTGGCATCAGGGCAAGGAAGAGGACGCGCGGGAAGCCTGGCAGACGGCTCTCAACAATCACCCCCCTCACATTGAACGCGATTCTATCAGCGCCAAGCTCGCCGGGGGCCTTTCCGAACCGGTGCCTGAAAAGAAGCCGTTACCGGAGATCCGGATCGATGACGGTGAGATCAACCGCCGCGACATCTGACACCACCCCCTTTTGCCCGCCACCAGCGCGCCTTAGTATAGCCGGAAAGGCGTGCGACCCCGCTCGCTCGTAGAGTAGACTGGGCTTCTGGCCCATGATTCGCCGCAAGGTTTGCAGATGACAGACGCCCCGCCCACATTCCAACCCTCGCGGAAGCCCGACCCTTACCGTGAACCCGGCAAGTATGACGGGCTCTGGAAATGGCTGCGCCGGCTTGTGGTTCTCGGCCTTGTGCTCGGCGTGATCGGCCTGATCGCGGTCTGGGTCTATTTCGCAGCCCTGGGCCGGGATGTTCCCTCGATCGCGAAGCTGAAACAGTATGAACCCCCGATCACATCGCGGGTTCACGGCGGCGACGGCGCCCTGATCGCCGAATTCGCCAGCCAACACCGCGTCTTCGTGCCCTACGAATCTATTCCCAGACACGTGATCGAAGCCTTCGTTTCAGCAGAGGACAAGAACTTCTTCACCCATGATGGCCTCGACTATGTCGGCATCACGCGCGGCGCCGTGAATACGGCCAAGAACAAGGTGACCGGTTCGGGCGGCATGCAGGGTGGCTCGACCATCACCCAGCAGGTTGCCAAGAACATGCTGCTGACGCGCGACCAGAACATCGAGCGCAAGGCGAAGGAAGCCATCGTCGCCCAACGCATGGAAAAGGAGTTCACGAAGGAACAGATCCTCGAACTCTACCTCAATGAGATCTATCTGGGCGGACAGTCCTATGGCGTCGCCTCTGCCGCGCTGAACTATTTCAATAAATCACTGCCAGAACTTGACCTTTCGGAAGCGGCTATCCTGGCGTCGCTGGCCAAGGCGCCGTCTGCCGTGAATCCCTACACAAATCCCGAGCGTCTGCTTGAGCGCCGCAACTACGTACTCAGCCGCATGGTTGAGGATGGCTACATCACCCGTGAAGAAGCGACCGAGGCGCGGTCGCGCCCGCTGACAACCACGCGGCGCCTGCGCGGCCCTGAATATGCTGCGGCCACCTACTTCGTTCAGGAATTGCGCCGGGAACTGATCAAGACCTATGGCGAAGACACGCTCGAACAGGGCGGCCTCTCCATTCGCTCGACCATCGATACGCGCTTGCAGCTGGCGGCCCAGGAAGCCCTCCAGAATGGCCTTGTCGCCTATGACCGCCGGCATGGCTGGCGCGGGCCACTGGCAACGCTTCCAGTGGATGAGAACGCCGCTTCCGCGCTGAAGGATGTGGATCTGCCAGGTGGCTACGGCGCTTGGGAAGCTGCGCTTGTCACTGCGGTCTCAGCCAATGGCGCCGATCTGCTTTTGACGGACGGCGCAAGCATTCGCCTGCCCGCAGAGGAAGTGAAATGGGCGGCCACCTACAAGCCCGAAGAAGGCAAACCGGGCCTTCAGGCCGGGCATGTCATCCTCGCCGAGTTCAAACGCCAGCCTTCCAAGGACGGCGCAACCGCGACACCAGACACATCCGCCGCAACGGAAGGCGGCGATGCTGACGCGGAAGCAGAAGGCCCGCCGGAACCGGTCATGGTGCCGGTCGGTAACGCCACGCTGCGGCAGGTGCCGGAGGTCGATGGCTCTCTGATCGCGCTGGACCCGCACACAGGCCGCATCCTGGCGATGCAAGGCGGCTATTCCTTCTTCAAGTCGAGCTTCAACCGGGTCACACAGGCCAAACGCCAGCCGGGCTCAAGCTTCAAGCCGTTCGTCTATGCCGCCGCGCTCGAAAAAGGCTACACGCCTGCGAGCCGCCTGCTCGATGCGCCCTTTGTCTCGTTTGATGTCTCGACGCAGAAATACTGGGCACCGAAAAACTACACGGCCGGCCAGGCAGGCGGCATGGTGACCATGCGTGTCGCGCTTGAGAAATCGCTCAACATGGTAACTGCGCGCGTCGCCCAGGACATCGGCATGCAGTCCGTGTCTGATCTTTCAGAACGCCTTGGCGTGTATCAGAAACTGCCGCCTTACGCCGCGATGTCGCTTGGCGCGGGTGACACCACGATGATCGATCTGACGCGTGGCTATGCAGCCTTCGTCAATGGCGGCCGGCTGGTCACCCCCACCCTGCTTGACCGGGTACAGGACCGGTATGGCCGCACGCTCTACAAGCACGACACCCGCGCTTGTGAAGGCTGCGATGCCGATGACTGGAATGGGGGCGAACCGCCCGCCCTGCCCGATACACGCGAGCAGGTACTCGATCCCATCGTGGCCTATCAGGTGACGCATATGCTTGAAGGCGTCGTCGAACGCGGCACCGCCCGCCGCGCCCTCCGCGTTGGCAAGCCCCTCGCCGGCAAGACAGGCACCACGGACGACTACCGTGACGCCATCTTCGTCGGTTTCTCTCCAGACCTCGTCGTCGGCATTCGCATCGGCTTCGATGACAACCGTTCATTGGGCGAGGGCGAAGCTGGTGGCTCTGTCTCCGTGCCGATTTTCACTGACTTCATGGAAAAAGCCCTGGAGAAGGAACCGCCGACACCGTTCCGTATTCCGCCCGGCGTGCGCCTTGTTAAGATCGATGCCCGAACAGGCGCGCTCGCTACACCGGGCACGGCCATCGTCATCGATGAAGCCTTCCGCCCCGGCACCGAGCCCGGTCTGACCGCATTTAACAGTATGGAAGATTGCCTCTCGATTTCCGGCTCTTGCGGGCCATCGCGCGATCCTTCGTCTTCTGTTGAGGAAGATACAGCTGACGCCGATCTCGGCGACGTTTTCTGACGCGACACTCGCAGCTTTGACCCCATACGGCGGCCCGGTTATAGGGGCCCCAGCAGCACGGCTTCTTTCAATTTTCTGGCACTAAAAGGTTCATCATGTCCGCAGATATCCGCTCGCTGATCGAAAAGATCGAAAGTTCCGCCGCCTTGCTACGGAGGCGTCTTTGACTGGGATACAGCCACAAAACGCCTGGATGAACTGACTGCCCTTTCCGAACGCCCCAACTTCTGGGACGACCCGCAGGAAGCGCAGGCCATGATGCGCGAGCGCCAGAAGCTCGCCGATGGCATCGCGCTGGTGCAGGCGCTGGACAAGGACGTCGCAGACGCGCCCGAACTGATGGAACTGGCCGAAGGCGACGCCAGCATGCTGGCTGACCTGGAAGCCTCGCTCCGCCGCGCCGCCACGCGCGCCGCCGAAGCCGAACTCGCAGCGCTCCTCTCGGGCGAAGCAGACGGCAATGACTGCTACTTGCAGATCAATGCGGGTGAAGGCGGCACCGAAAGCCAGGACTGGGCCTCTATCCTGCGCCGGATGTATGTCCGCTGGGCTGAAAAACGCGGCTATGCTGTCGAACTGCTTGATGAGCGCGAAGGCGAGGAAGCGGGCATCAAATCCGCTACCCTCCAGATCAAGGGCGAAAACGCCTATGGCTGGCTGAAATCTGAACAGGGTGTCCACCGACTGGTGCGCATCTCGCCCTTCGATTCCTCGGCCCGCCGGCACACATCCTTTTCCTCGGTGGCCGTATCACCGGTGATTGACGACAAGATCGATGTCGAAATCAACCCGTCAGATGTCCGTACAGATACATACCGCGCTTCCGGCGCGGGCGGCCAGCACGTCAACCGGACGGACTCGGCCGTGCGCCTCACGCACATCCCGACCAACACTGTCGTCCAGTGTCAGGCCGGCCGGTCACAACACCAGAACCGCGACGAAGCCTGGAAAATGCTGCGCTCGAAACTCTACGAACTGGAGTTGCAGAAACGTAAAGCCGTCGCTGATGCTCAGTATGCCGACAAAAGCGCCATCGGCTTCGGCCACCAGATCCGATCTTACGTGCTCCAGCCCTACCAGATGGTCAAGGATCTGCGCACCGAGGTTGAAACATCTGATACGTCCGGCGTTCTGGACGGCGACATTGATCGCTTTCTCTCTGCCGCGCTTGCCGCATCGGTGAGCAAGGAACAGGAAGCATGACCAAGCCCGCGCGCGCGCTCACAGCGGACAGCGCCCCCCGTCAGGAGGGCCACCTTTCCGGATGGAATGAGGCCCGCGGCTTCGGCTTTCTCAAACCTGTCGGCGGTGGCCCCGATGCCTTCGCCCATATTCGCGCCTTTGCCAAGGAAGAACGCCACATCGAAGAGGGCCATCTCTACTCCTATGAAACAGAGACGGATCAAGCCGGGCGCCTGCGCGCATCGGATATCCGCCCCATACGCCCTCCTCCGGTCAAACCGAGCCTTCTGAGTAAAATCATCTCGCGCACACCGCGCATAATGGTCATCCCGGCTTTCCTGTTCATCGCCATCGCCGTCTCGATGACAACGCAGGTTTCTCCCAGCTGGTTTGCGGTCTACGGCTTGGCCAGCCTTGCCTGCTTCATCGGATACGCACTCGACAAACGCGCGGCCGAACACAAGCAATGGCGCGTATCTGAAACCATTCTCCTGATGGTGGGTCTCGTGGGCGGATGGCCCGGCGCCATCCTTGCGCAGGAACTCTTTCGTCATAAGACAACGAAGCCAGCCTTCCGCACACTGTTCTGGATGAGCGTGGCCATCAACATGGCGGCCTTCGTTCAGATCGCCGCCTTCACCGGCGCCTGATCTTCCCGCCTGTCGACAGTGCAAGCGCCTTTGCAAAAACAGTCGGCAGACCCGTTTCTTTGGCCGGGTCTGCCCATACACCTTCTCCCGCGGGATTTCGGGAAACTTCCGCGTGCCACACAGCAAGCCGAAGCGTGAAGTGTGTAAAGACATGGCGCACTTCACCGGCCTCCTGCCAGTCTGCGTCTGAGGGAGGCATAGCCACCCCCGCACTGCCTTCCTGCCAAAGCGCCGATGGCAATGCCAGCATCCCGCCCAGCAGTCCCTCGGGCGGGCGGCGGACCAGCCACACCTTGCCCTTCTTCATGTGCACCCAGGCATGCCCATAACGCACAGGCTTGGCGACCTTGGCAGGCTTGATCGGATAACGATCCGGAGCCCCTTCGGCGCGCGCCGCACAAAATTCAGTCAGAGGACAGATCATACAGTTGGGAGCTGCCGGCGTGCAAACTGTTGCGCCAAGGTCCATCAGCGCCTCGGCAAAGTCGCCAGGCCGTTCCTCAGGAACAAGCGCGCTGACCTCTGCCGCAATGCGTTTCTTTTCTTGCGCCCAGTCTCCCTTGAGGGCGAGAAGACGCGCAAATACGCGGTCGACATTTCCATCGACAGCCGCCTCACGTTCGCCAAAGGCAATCGCCGCGATCGCCCCTGCGGTGTAGGGACCGATACCCGGCAAGTCGCGCAGGCCGGCCGATGTTTGCGGGAACCCGCCGCGCGCGGCGACTTCCCGCGCACATTTGAGCAGGTTACGTGCCCGCGCATAATATCCCAGCCCCGCCCAGGCTCGCATCACCTCATCATCAGGCGCAGCGGCCAGGTCCTCTACCGCCGGCCAGCGCTGCGTGAATGCTTCGAAATAAGGCGCCGCATGGGGCACCGTTGTCTGTTGCAACATGATTTCCGCCAGCCATACGCGGTAGGGGTCACGGGCTACGCCAATCGGCGCCCGCCAGGGCAATGCGCGGGCATGCCGGTCAAACCAGGCGAGCAGCCTGGGGGCAAGATCACGGAAATCTGATCGCCGGGTCATGCGTGTAACTTCCCCTTATGCACGAAGCCGGGCAATGTGATGTTCATGGTCCAGTTTACGAGCCTTGATCCCATTGCAGAAGCGCGCGCGCAGGTGAAGCTGCGTTATTCGCGCGCCCGGCCCGTGCGCGCGCCGATGAAGCCGCTGGGGCTGATGGCAGAGCGCGTAGGCCGCAAGGCTGGCACCGCGAAGCTGCCGCCGCTGAAGCAGATGCAGATCAACTGGCGCCAGATTGTCGGCGAGCAGATATGGCGCTGGTGCCAGCCGGAGAAAATCACCGCCTCCAAGGAGGGCCGTATCCTCACGCTGATGGTCCTGCCCCAGGCGGCGCCCATGATCCAGCACCAGTCGGAAATCATCCGCCAGCGTGTGTCGGTCGCCGCCGGCGGCGATATCACCTCCATCCGCATCCTTCAGGGACAGGTCCGCCGCACTGGCCCCAGCGAATTCCGTCGCCGCTCACGCACGCTTACCCCGGCTGAAAAGGCCGAAGTCGCCGCACATGCAGATCCCATCGACAATCCGCGTCTGCGCGCGGCAATTGTTGCGCTGGGCGAGGCTGTGCTATCCGCCACAGAGTAAACAGGATCGCCCGGCCCGTTAACCGTTTGGAAACCGGCGCGACTCATTCCTTAACGCGAGGCTTATGATCATGCTCACCCTTTCCCGGCGTTTCGCAGTAGTGGCGTTCTCCGCGCTGGCACTTGTTGCCTGTGGCGCGGCGGGCGACAGCTCATCTTCAGCCGGAAAGGGCAGCGGGGCAACAAATGCAGACGGCGAACTCGGCCACATCATGGGCAGCGCAGATGCGCCCCTTACGATCATCGAATACGCATCCCCGACCTGCCCGGCCTGCAAATATTTCCACGAAACTGTGAAGCCGACCCTCGAGGAAAAGTTCATCTCCACAGGCAAGGTGAAGTTCATCTTCCGCGAATATCCCCTGAACGAGATTGATGTGGCCGCCTATGCCATGGCGCGCTGCGCCGGTGAGGAGAAGTTCTTCGACGTGCTCGACGACCTCTTCGCGAATCAGGATGGCATCCGGTATGCCGCGCAGAACGGCGTCGTGAAAACCACGCTCGGGGCCATCGGCCAACGCCACGGGATTGCCGACAAGGAAGCTTTCGACGCCTGCCTCGCAAATACCGAAATCCGCAAGGCCCTCGCTGACACCTACGCCACTTCCGAGAAGTGGGGCGTTGAAGGCACGCCAACCTTCATCATTGATGGCGTGAAGCATAACTTCCAGGGCGACTACACGACCGCTGAAGGCTTTGCGAAAAGGATCGACGCGAAACTCGCCGAGATGGGCGCGCAGTAATAACGATGAGAGCCCGGCATGCAGATAACTGAACTCCGCATCGCCGGCTTCAAGTCGTTCGTTGACCCGCAGACTGTTCCGATCGAGCCGGGGCTGACAGGCATTGTCGGCCCCAATGGCTGCGGCAAGTCAAACCTCCTCGAAGCGCTGCGCTGGGCGATGGGGGCAAACTCCGCGAAGGCCATGCGCGGCGGCGAGATGGACGACCTCATCTTCTCCGGCTCCTCCACCCGCCCCTCGCGGGAAACCGCCGAAGTCACCCTCGTCCTCGACAATTCCAAACGCACCGCCCCGCCCGAATTCAACGGCGCCGACCTTCTGGAAATCGAGCGCAAGCTGAAACGCGGCGCCGGCTCCAGCTACCGCATCAACGGCCGCAGCGTGCGCGGCAAGGACATCCAGCTCCTCTTCGCCGACGCCTCGACCGGGGCCAACTCCCCCGCCCTCGTCCGTCAGGGCCAGATCTCCGAACTCATCGGCTCCAAGCCCCAGAACCGCCGCCGCATCCTTGAGGAAGCCGCCGGCATCGCAGGCCTCAACACTCGCCGCCATGAAGCCGAGCAGAAGCTCGACGCCGCTGAAGTCAACCTCCAGCGCCTCGCCGAAGTCTCTGCGGAGGTCGAGCGCCAGCTCACCAGCCTCAAGCGCCAGGCCGCCAAGGCCCGCCGCTACCGCCGCCTGTCGGAGGAAATCCACGGTCTTGAAGCCCTCGTCGCCCATCTGCGCTGGGCCGAGGCGCGCCAGGCCGCCGAAACCGCCCGCGCCCAACTCGAAGTCAGCAAGCGTCAGGTCGAAGACCTCTCCCGCGAAGATGCCCTCCGCGAGCGCGAACGTATTGAAGCCGGCGAAGGCCTCGCCCCGCTGCGCGAAGCCGAAATGGCCGCCGCCGGACGCCTCTCCCAGACGCGCATCACCCTCGCCAAACTCGAAACCGAGCGCCGCATCGCCGCCGAAGCGCTGGGCCGTCTCGAAGCCGAAGCCGCCCGTCTGGAAGAAGACTTCGAGCGCGAGACCGCTGGCCGCGCCGAGGCCGACGCCGCCCTCGTCCATGCCCGCAACGAACTCGCCGCTTTGCCGGTAGAGGACGAAGACACCAACAAGGCGCTTGAGGCGGAAGCCCAGCAAGCGCTTCAAGCGGCCCGCGCGCGCCTCTCAGCCGCCGAATCAGCGGCAGATGAAGCCCAGGCCCACCTTTCGGAAGTCCGCGCACGCCGCCGCGCTGCCGCAGACACCGCCGCCCAGCAGGCCCGCCGCAAGACCCAGCTCACCGCCGAGGTCGAGCGTCTGCGCAGCGAGATGACGGGCCTGGAAGACGCCGCCATCCACGTCCTGCGCGTCCGCCAGGCCAAGAACACCGAAGCCGAGGCTGAAGCTGCCCTGAACGATGCCGAACGCACGGTTGAGCTTGCCGAAGCCGAAATCCTCCGCGCCCGCGAGGCCGAAGCCGCCGCCCAGCCGCCCCAGGAACAGGTCAGTCACAATGTCCGCGCCCTCGAAGCGGAAATCGCCGGCCTCGAGAAACTCCTCAAGCGGGCAGACGCCGCCACCAGCGCCCCGCCCGTGGTCGAGCGTATCCGCACGCGCGATGGCTACGAAAAAGCTGTCGCCGCCGCTCTGGGTGACGACATCTCCGCCTCCACCGACAAAGCCGCCGCGCTTTACTGGGGCGGTGCCAATGTCACCTCACTCAACCTCCCCATAGGCGCACAGCCCCTCTCCGGCTATGTCGAGGCCCCCGGCGAACTCGCCGCGCGCCTTGCCCAGTGCGGCCTCGTCAGCGCCGCAGACGGTCCGCGCCTGATGGGTCAGTTGCAGCCGGGCCAACGCCTCGTCTCCCGCGAGGGTCATCTCTGGCGCTGGGATGGCTTCACACGCACGCCACAAGCCCCCGTCAGCGCCGCCGCGCGCCTGGAGCAGCAAGCCCGCCTCGAAACCGCCCGCGCCGACCTTGCCCCTCTGCAAATCGACCTGATCGCCCGCACGGAGGCCCTCGACGCCGCCCGCAAGTCCCGCCATCAGGCTGAAGACGCTCTGCGCCGTGTCCGGCAGCTGATCGGCCCGGCCCAGAAAGCCTTGAGCGAAGCCCGCGCCTTCGCCGCAGAAGAAATCCAGGCTGCCGAACGCGCCAGCCTGCGCCGCGACACCGGCAATGAAGCGCTGACCCGCGCCGAAAGCGAACTGACCGCCATTGCCGAGGCCATGTCCTTCGCCACGCCGCTCGCCGCCGATGAGGAAGCCACCCTTGAGGCCGCCCTCAGCGCCGCCCGCAACGACCTGACCGCCGCCCGCGCCGCCGAAACCGAATCGCGCGGCCACCTGACCGACCTCACCCGGGGCCGCGAGCAAGCCGCCGCCCGCCGCGGCGCGCTCGCGCGTGACATTGACAACTGGACCGCCCGCCTCGCTTCGGCCGATGAGCGCCTCTCGCGCCTTTCCGAGCGCCGCGCAGACGTGGCCGCCACCGCCCTCAACGCCCGCCAGCGTCCACAGGCCCTGAACGAGGAAATCGACGGCCTCTCCCGCGAACTCGACATCTTCGAGACTGAGCGCAAAGCCGCCGCAGACGCCCTCGCGGTCAAGGAAGCCGCCATCCGCGAGGCTGACGCCGCCGCCCGCCGCGCCTCTGCGGCGGCCTCCCAGGCGCGCGAAGCCCTCGCCGGCTGGAAGGTAAAGCTTGAAACCTCCGAGGCCCGGCTTCTGGAAGTCGTGGACGTCGCCCGTACCCATTTCCAGCGCACGCCCGAAGGCCTGCTGGCCATCGCCGAAGGCAATCTCGACGCCGAGACGCTGGGCGCCTTCACGCCTCGCGAAGCCGAATCGCGCCTCGACACGCTCCGCCGCGAACGCGACCAGCTCGGCGGCGTCAACATGAATGCCGAGGAAGAAGCCGAAGAACTCGAATCGCGTCTCGGCGTCCAGATCGCCGAGCGCGACGACCTCACCGGAGCCATCGCCAAGCTGCGCCAAGGCGTTGAAGCGTTGAACGCCGAAGGCCGCGAGCGCCTCATCAAGGCGTTCGAAGCGGTCAACGAGCATTTCAAGGCACTGTTCACCGCCCTCTTCGGCGGCGGGCAGGCAGAACTGCGCCTCATCGACGCCGATGATCCGCTCAACGCCGGCCTAGAAATCTACGCCCAGCCGCCCGGCAAGAAGCTCGGCACGCTCAACCTCATGTCTGGCGGCGAGCAGGCGCTGACAGCCTCGGCGCTGATCTTTGCCGTGTTCCTCTCCCGCCCTGCCCCGATCTGCGTTCTGGACGAGGTGGACGCCCCGCTGGATGACGCCAACGTTGACCGGTTCTGCAACATGCTCAACGAAATGCGCCAGCGCACGGACACCCGTTTCGTCATCATCACCCATAACCCGGTGACAATGAGCCGGATGGACCGGCTGTTCGGCGTCACCATGCGGGAAAAAGGCGTCTCCAAGCTCGTCTCGGTGGACCTCGCCGCTGCCGAGGAACTCGTTGCGGCGGAGTAGCGCACCATGCGCGCTATTTTTTTAAATAAAATCAAAGCCATATCTTTTGCCATTCCCCGTTGACTTGGCAGGGGGGCGCCCATAGTTTGCGCCGCAATCCGGGGGGCTACCCATCGGTGCGGATTCGCGTGCACGGAGCGCTAAAGCCCATGTCGAGCGAGCAACCAGACGATCTGAGCGAACGTATCGCAAAGGCACTGGAAGATCGTGAGGCTAAGGCGGCAGCGAAGCGGCGAAAACAGGCATCTGATGATGTTAGCGTCTCGGCCGGAGCGTATGCGCTGCGTTTCGGGATCGAATTTGTCGCGAGTGTCTTTGTCGGGGGCTTTCTGGGCTTCTGGATCGACAAGTTCGCCGGCACCCACCCCTGGGGTCTCCTGGTGATGGGTCTGTTTGGTCTCGCAGCGGGCATACGCGCAATCATCCGGGCCTATCATGAGCTCAATGCTCGGGCTCAAAAGATTTCACCGGGGCCGGACAAGGCCCCCGACGACGGAACGAATGACGCATGAACCAGATGCCGGCCATCGCGCTTGACCCGATCCACCAGTTCGAAGTCACCAAGTGGCTCGATCTGCGTCTGGGCAATATCGATATCTCGTTCACGAACGCTTCGGGCTTCATGCTCCTCGGCGTTGTGCTGGTCATCGGCTTCTTCAGCATGGCGACCCGCAAGGGAGAGCTTGTCCCCTCGCGCCTGCAATCGGTCGCAGAGATGGGCTATGGCTTCATCGCAGACATGGTGCGCGGCGCTGCCGGCGAAGAAGGCCTGAAATTCTTCCCCTTCGTCTTCACACTTTTCTTCTTCATCTTCTTCGCGAACATGATCGGCATGGTGCCGTACGCGTTCACGACCACCAGCCATATCATCGTCACCGGCGCGCTCGCCATGTTCGTGATCCTGATGGTCATTGTGGTCGGCCTGATGAAGAACGGCCTTGGCTTCTTCAAGCTGTTTGCGCCCTCGGGCGCCCCGCTGCCGATCTACATCATCCTGACGCCGATCGAGATCATCTCCTTCCTGGCGCGCCCGCTGACCCTTGGCCTGCGTCTCTTCGCAAACATGCTGGCCGGACACATCATGCTGAAACTGTTTGCCGGTTTCACCGTCATGCTGATCGGTGCTGGCGCCATTTATGTTCCGGTTGCGGCTCTGGCGTTTGCGATGGGTGTTGCGCTCAACGCGCTGGAGTTCCTTGTCGCCGGCCTTCAGGCCTATGTCTTCGCCATTCTCACATGCGTCTATCTCAATGACGCGCTTCACGCGGACGCCCACTAGGGAAGCCGCGGGAGTGCGTCACGATACCCCGCATCAAACTGCTTGACGGCGCCTAACGAACACGCTTCACGGGCGTCAAACTACCCTAAACCCTTTTCCCTCAAAGGAGATACCTGATGGAAGGTAACATCACAGACGGTCTGAAGTATGTCGGCGCTGGCCTGGCTACGCTCGGCATGATCGGTTCGGCACTTGGCGTGGGCAACATCTTCGCCAGCTTCCTCGACGCCGCCATGCGCAACCCGTCGGCTGCTCCGCAGCAGACCGGTAACCTCTTCATCGGTATGGCGCTCGCAGAAGCTCTGGGTATCTTCTCGGTGCTGATCGCCATTCTGATCCTGTTCGTCGCCTAATCATCCGCCGGATTCGGCTGGTACTGACCGCGACGGAGATACGCCATGATACTCGCTTTCCTTGCTGAGACTGCCGGCCACGGCGCCGAAGCGGCTTTCCCGCCCTTCGAAACCTGGCACATGCCGTCCCAGCTCTTCTGGCTGGCGGTGCTGTTCACGGCGCTGTATCTCGCCCTGTCCCGGTTCATCCTGCCGAAGATGTCGGACACGATCGAAAAGCGCGCCAACCGCGTCGCTTCCGATCTCGACGAAGCAGCGCGCCTGAACAATCAGGCCGTTGAAGCCCAGAAATCTCTGGAGCTGCGCCTGGCGCAGGCCCGGGGCAAGGCACGCGACACGGCTGAGAAGGCCCGTGAAAAGACCGAAGCGGAACTCGCGACGGAAACTGCACGGGTCGACGCCGATCTCGCAAAGAAACTCGAAGCCGCTGACGCTCGCATCTCCAAGCTGCGCGCCGATGCCATGGCCAATGTCGAGCAGATTGCTGTGGATACCGCCGACGCCATGATCGCCCGCTTTGGCGTCAAGGCTTCCCCGGCAGACCTCAAGAAGGCCGTTTCGGCGGCTCTGGAACAGGCATGATGAAGAAGACCACGTCTCTCCTGATCGCCGCTCTGGCGGTTGCCCCGCTCGCGCACGCAGCTGAAGGTGGCTTTGTCGGCGGCCTGATGTACGCCGCGAAGGATCCTGTGACCTTCGTTGCTTTCCTGAGCATGGTCACGTTCCTTCTGATTGCTGCCCGCATGGGCGCTTTCAAAACTATCCTTGGGGGCCTCGACACCCGCGCGGCCAACATCCGCCGGGAACTCGAAGAAGCCGCCAACCTGCGTGAGCAGGCCGCAGAGGCCCTCGCCCTGGCTGAGCGCCGCGCTCAGGACGCAGACAAGGAAGCTGAAGCCATCATCGACCAGGCCAAGCGTGACGCCAAGGCGATGCTCGAAGAGGCCCGCCGTGACCTCGCCGAGAAGATCTCCCGCCGCGAAGCCCAGGCTGCTGCCCGCATCAGCCGCGCCGAGAGCGAAGCCACCAGCGAAGTCCGCCGCGCCGCGGCTGACGCTGCTACGGCAGCTGCCCGCCGCATCCTCTCCGAACAGACCTCGGTGGATCAGTTCGAAGCTGCGGCCCGTGACATAGAGCGCGCCCTGAGCTGATCAGCGCCACTCCTGTTGCCAAAAACAAAGCCGCCCCAAGGGGCGGCTTTTTTTGTCCTGGCGTGTCCTGATATGTCCTGGATTGTCCCAATCTGTCCCGGATTGTCCGCCCGGTGACCAGGCCAAGTATCATTCCGGCGCGTCTGTGGCGCCATCTGGCACGCTCGTGTCGTCGATGATCTGCGGCTGCGTATCATCAATGATCGGCCCGGTTTCCAGCACCGATAGAAGCGACCTAGGCACAGTCCCCACCGGGCATGTCATTGTCGCAACGCGCGCATTAGCGATGGCGTGAGAGGACGCCGCCAGTGCAGGGGATTTGTCTGACCGGAATACCCAAGCCAGCACCAGCATGCCCAGTATGGCCACGGAAACAGCCGCAATCGCCCCCCAGCCAGCCCCCAGCTCGTTGAGCGGGTTAGGTTGCGCTGTCGGTACTGGTATGGCCATGGACTGAGGAGCAGGGCTCTTGGTCCCGTTGGTCTTGAGGGAAGCTGCAGCCAAAGCTGCGGCACCAATCGCTTCCCGCGCTGGCGCAGGCTTGATGCCGAGATCTTTCTCACGTTTTTTACGGGCATCATCCGCAATGGGGTCAGTAGGATGCGCCGCGATCCAATCTGCCCGCTTGTCGTCATCCTTCGATCCGAAATTCAGCCAGGCACGCAGGTCCGATCGGCCATCACGCCGGCCAAGTTCTTCAATCAACTGGAAAAACCCCTCAGGCGTCTTGCGCGACGTCATCCCCTCAAGCGGGAATCGTTTCTCATGGCGGAACGGCTCATAGGGGATCGTCTTGTCGATCGCCGCCTGAACAAGTGTGCCGGGACGGGAATTCCCGACCGAGGCAGCCGCCCGCACCCAGTCGCTTTTCACCGCATTTTCAGACCACAAGACCAGAACGGACTGCGAATTGGTGGCATCCCGGGCATCTTTGGGGTCAAAAGTCTCATCCACCTGGTTCTGATTGAACGCCACGCGGAATTTCAGGGACCTCAGCCGGCGCACCACCAGCTTGGCAATGTCCCGGTCTGCTACAGCAGAAACCAGAAAGACATCATAACTCATCGCACTCTACCTCATTAGGCCCGGGCCAAGGATAACCGCAAAGCGCCTGAACGCCAGCCCTGCTGCATCCTAGCGATTTTTGTGCCTGTTTTTCAGCCCGGAAAGAGGCTAAGGCGCCCTTTCAGGAATTTTAGAGGTATTCGCCCCATGGGCTTCAAATGCGGTATCGTTGGCCTGCCGAATGTCGGCAAGTCCACCCTTTTCAATGCTCTGACACAGACAGCGGCTGCCCAAGCCGCCAATTATCCGTTCTGTACCATTGAGCCGAACGTCGGAGAAGTCGCTGTTCCCGAGCCGCGGTTAAACAAGCTCGCCGCCGTTGGTGGGTCGAAGGAAATCATTCCCGCGCGCATGAACTTCGTCGACATCGCCGGCCTTGTGGAAGGCGCCAGCCAGGGAGAAGGCCTTGGCAACAAGTTCCTCGCCAACATACGCGAGACGGACGCGGTAATCTATGTTCTGCGCTGCTTCGAGAATGACGACATCACCCATGTCCGCGGCAAGGTCGACCCGATCGCGGACTTTGAAATCGTCGAAACCGAGCTGATGCTGGCCGACCTGGACAGCCTCGAGAAGCGCAAGGCAAACATCGTCAAGCGCGCCAATACCGGCGACAAGGATGCCAAGGCGCAGGTCGCCCTGATGGATCTGGCGTTGAACGAACTGCGCGAAGGCCGCCCTGCCCGCTACGCGAAGGTTCCGGCAGACGATGTGAAAGCCTGGAACATGCTCCAGCTGCTGACCGCCAAGCCGATCCTCTTCGTGGCAAACGTGGACGAAGGCAGCGCCGCCACCGGCAACGCCTTCTCCAAGCAGGTCGAGGAGCGCGCCCGGAAAGAAGGCGCCATCACGGTCGTGATCTCGGCGCAGATCGAGTCAGAGCTCGCCATGCTGGACGAAGCCGAAGG
This sequence comes from Alphaproteobacteria bacterium HGW-Alphaproteobacteria-18, assembly GCA_002841155.1. Taxonomy (GTDB): domain Bacteria; phylum Pseudomonadota; class Alphaproteobacteria; order Caulobacterales; family Hyphomonadaceae; genus Hyphomonas. The sequence goes on along the minus strand of PHEH01000001.1, from coordinate 251,997 downwards.
CAAGGAGTTCCTCGAAACCCTCGGCCTGGAAGAACCCGGCCTCACCCGCCTCATTCGCGCGGGCTACGAGCTGCTGGACCTGCAGACCTATTTCACCGTCGGCCCTAAAGAGAGCCGCGCCTGGACCATCCGCAAAGGCTGGACAGCCCCGAAAGCGGCCGGCGTCATCCATGGTGACTTCGAAAAGGGTTTCATCCGCGCTGAGACCATTGCGTTTGAAGATTACGTCGCCTGCGGCGGCGAAGTGGGCGCCAAGGAAGCAGGAAAGATGCGCTCCGAAGGCAAGGAATACGTCGTTCAGGACGGCGACGTGATGCTGTTCCGCTTCAACGTCTGAGGCTGAGTTCCGCAACTCAAAAGAAAAGGCCGGCCCCTGTAAGGTCCGGCCTTTTTTCTTGTGCGCTTAAAAACGATGCCCGTTACGGCCCCGTTACGGCATCGCCTCAAATCCGGGCGTATCTTCCACCGGTTTGCGATTGATATCCACGCCAAGCATCAGGACAATCGCGGCGGCAAAATAGATTGACGAGTAAGTACCAATGATGATGCCCCAGATCATGGCAATGCTCATGCCCTGAAGCACCGGGCCACCAAAAATGACAACCGCCAGGATCGCGATCAGGGTGGTGCCCCCGGTCAGGAAGGTGCGCGACAGGGTCTGGTTGGTTGCAATGTCGATGACTTCTGTTGCGGGCATCTGTTTATACTTTCGGCGGATCTCGCGGATTCTGTCGAACACGACCACCGAGTCGTTGACCGAATAGCCAATGATCGTCAGCAGAGCCGCAATCGTTGTCAGGTCGAACTGCAACTGCAACAGGGCGAACAGGCCGATCGTACCGATAGCGTCGTGTATAAGGGCCGCGATGCCGCCCACAGCGTAGGACCAAGTGTACCGGAAGGCGATGTAGAGGAACATCAGAAGAGTCGCCACGCCGAGGGCAATAAGGCCCTCCCGGAAGAGCTCCCCGGAAACTTTCGGCCCAACCGAATCGTTGCGGAGAATCTCCACGTCAGAGAGGTTGAACTCCTGCTTCAGCGCGTTGACGACGAAGGTGTTTGACGCGGCAGAGGCGCGATCCTGCTTTTCTTCGTCGGTAAGGGCAGCAAATTCCGGCCCGAGCAGCGACGCATCCACATCACCAAAACGTATGACCACCAGTTGCGCGCCGTTGGCGTCCGTCGCCGAGTTAACGGTAAGCCCACCCGGAATGCGGCTGCGAACATCCGCTACGGTGACGGTATCTGTCTGCCTCAGCTCGATGACAGAACCGCCAGCAAAATCGACGCCGAGATTCAGCCCCCTGGTCATCACCAGATAGATCGAGGCAATCATCATCAGGACAGACAGTACCACGCCGACATAGCGATAGCGCATGAAGGGGATCTTGGTTTCCACAGGCCAGTATTTGATCAGCATTTATCTGTCCTCAAACTGCCTTAACCGCGAGACGCTGGGTCTTGAAGGTCTTGATCCAGAAGACCGTGAGCATCCGCGTGAACACGAACGCCGTGAACACCGAAGTGACGATCCCAAGCGCAAGCGTAACGGCGAAACCTTTCACCGGGCCAGAGCCAAGCGTGTAGAGGATAATCGCCGCAAAAAGCGTGGTGATGTTCGCGTCAAGGATGGTGATCAGCGCGCGCTCATACCCAGACTGAACCGCTGTCCAGATCGACCGGCCATTTTGTTGTTCTTCACGGATCCGCTCGAACACCAGGACGTTGGCGTCAACCGCCATACCAATGGTCAGGATGATACCGGCGATCCCCGGCAAGGTCAGCGTTGCGCCGAGCAGGGATAGGGCCGCGAAAATCAGCACCACGTTTGCAATCAGCGAGAAGACCGCAAAAATCCCCTGTAGGCCATAAGCCAGGATCATGAAAAACGCGACGAGCGACAGACCAACAACAGCCGCGCGCAATCCGGACTCGATGGAGTCTTCCCCAAGTGTGGAAGAGACCACGCGCTGGTCCAGGAACTGCACCTTCGCCGGCATCTCCCCGGCTGCGATAATCGCGGCAAGGTCTTGAGCTTCCTCAATCGTGAACGATCCTGTGATGCGGACGTTGCCGCCGGGGATCGGCTCGTTGATGCGAGGCGCCGACATGATCACATCGTCAAGCACAATGGCAAACAGCTTCCCGGAATTGTTACGCGTGGTCTCGTAGAACTTGCGCGCGCCATTCGCATTGAGGCGGAAGTTGATTTGCGGACGGTTGGCTTCATCGTTCCCCTGGCTGGCAGTGGCGATGTCTGCGCCAACAACCTCAGGAATTTCACGAACCAGAAGCGGCCCGGTTTCAGGGCCCTCAAGCAGGCGGAAGCCCGGCTTGACGATACCCGCTTGCGCCGAAGCAATATCCGCCGGGCTTGTTTCGACAAGGTTGAAGGTCATCCGGCCGTCACGGCTCAGCAAGTCCTTGAGGCGCTGAGGGTCAGGCTCGCCAGGGGCTTCTAGGACGACACGGTTCGTGCCCGAAGGGGTCAGCGAAATTTCGGCCACGCCTTCGGGATCGACGCGGCGGCGAATGATGGTCATCGTTTTGGCCAGCGCGTCTGACATCATGGCGGACTCAGACGCAGAAGATACCGACACCAGTATGGAATCCTGCCCTGCACGGCTGATTTCAAAGGTCTTGCCGCCGGTCAGTCCGCCTTCAACAGGGCTGTTGATACGGTCGAGCCGGCGAATGGCGTCATCGATGGGATAGTTTCCGTCGGCATCGGGACGGCTGATCTTGATCAGCATCGTGCGGCCGCGCAGCTCGGGCTGGAAATAGATCGGGTCGCGGTCTGACGTACGCGCGAAAGCGGAGCGCACATCGCGCGCAAACACTTCAAGGCGACTGCTGATCACCTCCGCCGGAGGGATTTCCATCTCAAGGTAAACGCCGCCGCGCAGATCGAGACCAAGATTGACCGACTGCTTGGGCAGGAAGCCCGGCGCATTCGACATATTCACGACATTTGGAAGCGCCATGATGATGCCCCAGAGGAGCACCACAGCGACGAGAAGGACTTTCCACGGCGGGAATTGAAGCATGGCGCTTATCCTATGGATTCAGACGAAAGCCTGAAGATCAGTCGTTCGCAGGAACAGGCTCGGCCTTGTTGCGTACTTCGATCACCATCGACTTGATGACACGAACGCGAACGTTTTCAGCCAGATCAACAGAGAGCTCGGTATCGCTGACCTTGTTCACCTTGCCGATAAGGCCGCCAGTCGTGACGATCGTATCGCCGCGCTTGATGCCCGTGACCATGGCGGTGTGCTTCTTGGCGCGCTGCTGCTGTGGGCGGATCAGCAGGAAGTAGAAGATCAGGATGAGCGGCAGGAACATCACCAGCTGCATCATCAGGCCGCCGCCAGGCGAGGCCGGCGCGGCTTGCGCCGCGGCGGGCAGAGCCATGGCCGCAGAGATGAGAGCAAGTGTCAGAAAACGGGCGGACATATCGGCATTCTCCAGATAATTCTGCGGCGGTAACAGGGAACTTCAGGCGTATAGCGGCGCGGCATCGCCTTGGCAAACTGCCCCTGCAGGCGATTCCCCCGGCATTCAAAGCACTTGCGCCCGCCCCTCGATCAGCGGGGGCACCCACTGAAACAGAGGCTGCCGGTCAAGTTCGCTTCCCGTGGCATTCAGGCGCACCAGATTCGCCTGTCCGGCGCGTTCATTGACCGGCGCAACCAGCACGCCGCCTCTGGCCAGCTGGGAGGCAAGCCCCTCCGGCACTGCCTGAACGGCGCCCGCCAGCACGATGGCATCAAACGGGCCCTGCTCAGCCCAGCCATTGAGGCCATCGGCATGGGCCAGCGACACATTCGAAATCCCGAGCCGCGCCAGCCGCGCCCGCCCCGCCAATGTCAGGCGCGCGAAACGCTCAACGGCGCAGACATGCGCCGCAAGCTGGGAGAGCAGCGCCGCCATATAGCCCGACCCAAACCCGATCAGTAGCACCCGCCCCTCCCGGCCGCGTTTCAGCCCCATCGCCTGGATCAGATGGCCCGTCGCCGAGGGGCGCAGCATCACCTGCCCGCACGGGATCGGCAGCAGGGCATCTTCAAAGGCGAGCGCCTCCAGCCTGGGATCGTCCACAAAGGCGGCCCGCTCAATCGTCTCCATCGCCGCCAGTACGCTGGGGTCAGTCACCCCCTCCTGCCTCAGAGAGAGCAGCAGCCGCGCGGCGCGGAAAGGATCAGCGATCAGCTCTGCCATGACTCCCGCAGGGTTTTCAGGAATGGCTCATGTGTCAAGTCTACATGCAGCGGCGAGATCGAGACATAGCCATCATAGATCGCGCGGATGTCGGTGCCTTCGTCGGGCTTTGACAGTTTGCCCTGATAGCCGATCCAGTAATAATCATTCCCGCGCAGGTCCTCGCGCCGGTCAGTGTGGATGATGGCCTCATCGCGGAAGCCCTGCCGCGTGATCTGGATGCCGCGCACATCGCCGGGCTCCACATCCGGAAAGTTCACATTCATCACCACATCATTCGGCCAGCCCATATCCAGCAGCGGGCGGATGGCTTTTGCGCCCCAGGCCTTGGCCGTCTCCCAGGAGAGCGAGCCGCGCTCGCGGAAATTCTGCGCCTGGCTGAGAGCTATAGAGGGCACGCCGAGCTGCATGCCGAACATCGCCGCCGCGATGGTGCCTGAAAAGCTCGTATCCTCGGCAATGTTCTGGCCGCGATTGACGCCTGAGAGAACAAGATCCGGCATTTCCGGCATCAGATCGCGCAGCGCCAGCAGCACCGCGTCCGAGGGCGAGCCCGCAACCGCCCAGGCCTTCGCCCCCACCTTGCGCACCCGCACCGGCTGCGTCAGCGAAATCGCGCGCCCCTTGCCGGACTGCTCCTCTTCAGGCGCCGCAACCCAGATGTCATCGGAAAGCTCTTTGGCAATCTCCTCGAGCACGGAGAGCCCTGGGGCATTTATGCCATCATCATTGGTCAGGAGAATTCTCATTCAGACTTTCCTAAGTCACCAAACATCGAAGCTGCAGAGCTGTTATCCTCCCCCGCCTGCGGGGGAGGTGCCCCGAAGGGGCGGAGGGGGCTCTGCCCTATGCGATCCTATCGATGCCGCCCATATAAGGCACCAGCGCCTTGGGCACAGTAATAGACCCGTCCGCATTCTGATAATTCTCCAGCACCGCCACCAGCGTGCGCCCCACCGCGAGGCCCGAGCCGTTCAGCGTGTGAACATATTCAGGCTTTGCCTTCGGCTCGGGGCGATAGCGCGCGTCCATGCGGCGGGCCTGGAAGTCGCCGCAATAGGAGCAGGAGGAAATCTCGCGATAGGTGTTCTGCGAAGGCAGCCACACTTCAAGATCATAGGTCTTGCGCGCGCCAGCGCCCATGTCGCCGGTGCAGAGCAGCATACGGCGGAAGGGCAGCTCCAGACGCTTGAGCACTTCCTCAGCACACCCCGTCATCCGCTCCAGCTCGGCCAGCCCCTCTTCCTCATTCGCCACGATGGAGACCAGCTCCACCTTGTTGAACTGGTGCTGACGGATCATGCCCTTGGTATCACGCCCCGCGCTGCCCGCTTCGGAGCGGAAGCAGGGCGTGTGCGCGGTGAAGCGGAGGGGAAGCTGCGCGGCGTCGAGGATCTGTTCACGGACGAGATTGGTGAGGGGGACTTCGGCGGTGGGGATGAGGTACCTGTCGGATGACAACCCCGACACTACTTCTTCGTACTCGACCAAAAGTGACTTCAATCGGCTAGTCGCTCCAGCTTTCAAGTCAACAACTTTTACAAATCTCAACCAATCCTCAGCATACTCACTTGGCAGGATCGCTCCGGGCCCTTTACCATCAAACGCTGCGGAGAGCTTTTCGATGAGGGGGGCTGCTTCTTTGTCTAATTGATCACCTAAACTATTGATTGCCTCCCATTCGTGGTCGAGATCTACCATCTGAACCTGTGGCGGAAGCCATGTTGAAAAGAGATCTTGCTCAAACTTCGGCAATTGCCCCGTGCCCATCAGCGCCTGATCGCGTACCAGCAACGGCACGCTCATTTCCTCATACCCATGCTCCGTCGTCTGAAGATCAAGCATGAAGTTGGCGAGGGCGCGTTCGAGGCGGGTGAGTTTGCCGCGCAGGGCCACGAAACGTGCGCCGCTCATCCGGGCGGCGGCTTCAAAGTCCATCAGCGAAAATCCGCCCTGCCCTTTCAGCGCTTCGCCCAGATCAGCATGGTCTTTGGGATCGTTGATGAGCTTAGGCTCGCCCCATTTTGATTTCTCGATATTGCCATGCTCGTCACTGCCTTCCGGAACTTCATCCAGCGGCAAGTTCGGCAGGCCCATCAGCAGATCGTCGAGCGCCTTGCGGGCTTTGTCCTCGGCTTCGCCGGCCTGTTCCATTGTGGTCTTGGCGTCGGCCACCAGCGCCATAAGGCGCGCAGCCTCGGCCTCATCCTTCTTGGCTTTCGCCTGCCCGATCAGCTTGGAATTGGCATTCCGCGCGCTTTCGGCGTCCTGCTTGGCGGTCGTGGCCTCGCGCCAGGCCTTGTCCAGCTCCAGGATACGCTCAACGGACTCTGAACCCAGCCCCTCTTTCCGGCGGTTCCAGGCGCGGATGAAAAGGTCGGGATTGTCGCGGATGGCGCGGATATCGAACATGGGAAGCCTCAGGCTCTGGTGTCAGGTGGGTATCGGGGAAGCGTCTAATCTGCGCCGCCCCCTCCTGTCCACAGGTCAGGCCCGGCTGGAGGCCCCGGCGGCCTCGGCGTCTTCGGCCTCTTTGGCCTCATCGGCAGCCTCTTCGGCGACTTCTTCCTCTGCCTCCTCGGCGGGATCGGGCAGCTCTGCCTGCAACGCCGCCTCCGCCAGCAGCGCCAGCGATGGGCGCTCCCGCGGCAGCAGCCGCACTTCAGGTTCAGCCTCCAGCTCAAGCCGGGCCTCAGGTTCCGGCGCGCGGGCGCGTGGCGGCGGCAGTTCGGCCGGCTCGCGCCAGATCGTCTCGATCTTGTTCTTACCCACGGTTGTCACTTCAATCGCCGGCTGGATCTGCGACAGGCGGCGTATCATGGCGGCAAAATTCTTGTGCCCAAACCAGGGCCGCAGGCCCGCCTGATAGGTCGGGGAGAATTCCTGGATGAGGCTGAGCGCCCGCACGATCCGCGTCTTGGACAGCGGCTGGTCAGGCATCCGCTCGCCCAGTTCCTTGATGATCGAGACCGCCCGCAACACTTCAGCCGGCGGCCCATCCGTGGGCGCCTCGGCCGTCGCCAGCGCAGCCCGCACGCGCCCCATCAGCGGCGAGCGGCGCTCCTTCAGCAGGGTCAGCGGCGCAATCTCCGGCGGGGGCGACCGCAGCTGATACCATTTCCGCCTGGCCCGCTCATAGCTGAACGCTTTCTTGAGCGCAGCGACATGCACTACGGCGTCGGCATACTGGTTGAACAGGTCGTAGGTCGGGTCAGTTTCCTTGCCGCAGGTCACCACCCGCAACTCGCCCGCCTGCACGCGGTTCACGACCGGCACAAAATCGGAATCGGTGGTCAGGATTACAAACTCCTCGACCTCCTCATTCACCAGCGCAATCTCGATCGCGTCCATCGTCAGCACGATATCGGCCGAACTCTTGCCCGCACTGATCTTGCGCTTGGCGAGCGCCCGGCAGTTGAACGCGGAGAAACCCGCCCGCTCGAAGTCCGGGCGATATTTGTCGAACTGGAGGTTCCAGTAGACCCGCTTTTCGATGAAACGGCGGCGGCGGTTCTTTGCGGAAAACGCACCATCCTCCAGCCAGAGCAGCCAATTGGACAACCCGCTGACAACCTCTTCACTGGTCGCGCCATAGATATTGTCGAAATCGACCAGCAGGACGCTTTTAACGCGCGACACTCAGGCAGGCTCCTCGTTTCTCGGGAGACGTTGGGTTTCTATCCACCGCCTAAGTTCAACACCTCACCAAAAAAGGCAACGCCGGTGCTGCATGGAAAATCACTCTGCGGCAGCGGCCGCTTCTGTCTTGGCGGCTTTCTTCTCGATCAACCGCACACAAAAGATCGAAATCTCGTAAAGCAGGTAGACAGGCCCCGCGAGAAGAAGCTGTGAAATCGCGTCAGGCGGCGTGAACAATGCAGCGAAGGCAAGGATGCCCACGATGGCATATTTGCGGCCCTTCCCCAGCCCCTGCGATGTCACGAGACCGATCTTGCCCAGCAGAGTCAGAATTACCGGCAGTTGGAAGGAAATGCCGAAGGCCAGCATCAACGCCATGACGAGGGAAAGGTAATCGCCCACTCTCGGCATCATCTTGATGGTCGTCTGCGCGGTATCCACCTGCTCCATTGAAATGGTGAAGCGAGCCAGCATCGGCAGCATGATGAAATAGACAAATGCCGCCCCCAGCGAGAACAGCAGCGGCGCGACAACAAGGTAGGGCCAGAAGGCGCCCCGCTCGGATTTGTAGAGCCCCGGCGCCACGAAGGCATAGATCTGCCAGGCAATGACCGGGAAAGCGAGGAACACGCCGGCAAACAGGGCGAGCTTCAGCTTGGCAAAGAAGAATTCCATCGGCGCGGTGAAGATGAATTCGAGCTTCGAGCCGCGCACATCTTCCGCCATTGAAGCAAACGGCGCCACCAGCAGGTTGTAGATCACGTCAGCAAAGAAGAACGCGCCAATCGTTGCGACGCCGAGCGCCAGCAATGTCTTGATCAGACGTCCGCGCAGCTCGATCAGATGGTCCAGCAAGGGAGCCCGGCTCGACTCCACCTCATCATCGAGGATTTCCGGCTGCTCTTCCTTGGGAGGGGCGTGGCTCATGCCGGGTCCCCTTTCGCTGAGGTGGGAGAGGCCGTCGTATCGTCAGGCTTGGCGTCTGGAGGCTCAACCGCTGCGGCGGGAGGCGATGGCGAGGGAGCTGGCTGGCGCATGATGGCCGAGTTCACATCCGCCTCATACGCCGCAAGTTCTTCCTGCGCCGAGGTGAGGGTGTTGGATTTGCGAAGCTCCTGGATTTCCTTCTTGAGTTCGTCCAGCTCGCTCTGTCGGGCAATGTCGTCAAACGCGGATTGGAACTCACGCGCCATTCGCCGGCCTTTGCCCATGAGTTGGCCAAGCTTGCGCATCATCATCGGCAGATCCTTGGGACCAATGATGATGAGGGCCGCAAGGCCAAGCAGTAATAATTCGGAAAACCCGATGCCGGGCAGCATGGCTATGCGCCCTCCGCTTCAGTCATCAGGACGACGTTTTCGTCTCGTCCTTCTTGGGCGTAATATCCATCAGGTCTTCTTTCACAACCGGCTTGGTCTCTTCTTCTTTGAGGCCCTTCCGGAAGGCGCCAATGCCCTTGGCCATATCGCCCATGATAGAGGAAATCCGCCCGCGCCCGCCGAACAACAGCAAGGCGATGACGACCACGATCGCAATTTGTATCCAGCTTGGCGCCATGAACGCGACTCCTCAGGTTTGTTTGAGTATAGAGCCCGACCGCTGCTGGAACAATGGCGCGAAGCTGCTTAAGAGGTTACCGCATGCGTATAGCGACATGGAATGTCAATTCGATGAAGGCCCGCCTGCCGACTGTTTTGCAGGTGCTGCAAGATATCAATGCAGACGTGGTCTGCCTGCAGGAACTCAAATGCGAGACGGACGCCTTTCCCTATCTCGAAATCGAGGAAATGGGCTGGAACTGCGCCGTTCATGGCCAGAAAAGCTATAATGGCGTCGCCCTGCTCTCGAAATTCCCGCTACAGGATATCACGCGGGAGATGTCGACCCTGAAGGACGACCAGGCCCGCTATATTGAGGCGACCGTTCTGGCAGAGCGGCCCGTCCGCGTCGGCGGGCTCTACCTGCCCAACGGCAATCCCGCGCCGGGGCCGAAATATGACTACAAGCTGGAATGGGTCGCCGCCCTCGAAGACCACGCCCGCAGCCTGCTGAAGGCGGAGGAACCCTTTGTCCTCTGCGGCGACTATAACGCCATTCCCGCCGCCGAAGACTGCTGGGACGACACGGTCTGGAACACAGACGCCCTTGGCCTGCCTGAAACACGCGCCGCCTGGCGCCAGCTGAAGCATCTAGGCCTCACCGATGCCTTTGAGGCCTGCGATGGCCGCGCCCATCAGTACACCTTCTGGGACTATCAGGGCGGCGCTTTCCAGAAGGATCACGGCATCCGCATCGACCATATCCTCGCCTGCCCCCGCATGACGGACCGGCTCACAGGCTGCGAAATCTTTCGGAAGGCCCGCGCAATGGACAAGCCATCCGACCATGTGCCCATGATTGCAGTATTCGAGGACTAGGGCGCCCCCACTGCCGTCAGCAAGGCGGCAGACCGCTGGCACCTTTCAGCTCTTCGCCATTGGGATCGCAGGGCTCTCCCGCCGTCGCGACGCCCTCATTCCAGGTGCCGTACCCGCCGAACACTTCATTGTTCACTTCCCGGGCAACATGGCTGATGCCCCCACCGACTGCCTGAACATCCCGTCCCGCACCTACAACCGTGTTGCAGCCAGTCAGGGCGGCCATCGCGCCAAACAAGCAGGTTATCATCGCGGCTCTCGTCATGGTTGGGCCTCCTTTTGTCCATCACCCATCCGGCATAGTTTCCCGGAAATGCGGCCATATCTGGCCGATTCCCTCACAACGCGCCCGTCTTTTCAGGAGCCCCTTCATGCCGCCGCATGTTCTGCCGATTGTGCTGCTGTCGATTTCCAACCTCTTCATGACGATGGCCTGGTATGGCCACCTCAAGTTCAAGGCGGCTCCCTTGATACTGGTGATCCTGGCCAGTTGGGGCATTGCGCTGATTGAATACATCTTCGCTGTGCCCGCCAATCGCTGGGGACATTCGGTCTATTCAGCGGCAGAACTCAAGACGATTCAGGAGGTTATCACCCTGATCGTGTTTGCTGGATTTTCGGTGTGGGTGCTCAAGGAGCCGCTCGGCTGGAACCATGCTGTCGGGTTCGGCCTGATTGCGCTGGGCGCCTGGTTCATCTTCCAGGGCAAGTAGAAACAGGTGGCGAGACAATCCGCCTCGCCGCCTGCTGGAGAGCTTACTTCGTGATTTCTTCTTTGACTTCTACAGCGGTCTCTTCGACAGCCTTGCCGCCAGCCTTCACGTCCTTGCCAACGCCTTCAATCGTGTTGCAAGCGGTCAGCATCGGCAGTGCGGCAACTGCAAAGAGGGCAGCAATCACTTTTTTCATCGTCTCAGTCTCCCGTTAATGGTGATGTGAAGATGGCGCTTCGCCGGGTAAGCGACAAGCCTTATTCTTTGCGTTCAATGAGTTATGTGGCTGAAATGCCTCACTGCGGCTCACGCGTCATTCCAGTTTCCAAACGGGCCGACTCTTTGCTAAAGAGCCCGCATGAAATCCGCTGTTATCGTCTTCCCCGGCTCGAATTGTGATCGTGACGCGCATGACGCGTTGAAAAAGCTGACCGGCAAGGCCCCGGCCATGGTCTGGCACAAGGATGGGGAAATCCCCGCCGGAACCGACCTCGTGATGGTGCCCGGCGGCTTTTCCTACGGTGATTATCTGCGTTGCGGCGCCATGGCGGGCAATTCGCCGATCATTTCCCAGCTCAAAGCCCATGCGGACCGCGGCGGCTATGTGCTCGGCGTTTGCAACGGCTTCCAGATCCTCACCGAAACCGGCCTCCTGCCCGGCGCGCTGATGCGCAATGCCTCGCTGCATTTCGTCTGCCGGCCTCAGAAGCTGAAAGTGGAGAGCAGCAACACCGCCTTCACCAGCGCCTATACCGGCGGCAGCGAAGTCGTGATCCCGATCGCCCATCATGACGGCAACTACTACGCCGATGCTGCGACCCTCGACCGGCTGGAAGGCGAAGGCCGCGTGGCCTTCCGCTATACCAGCGGCGAAAACCCCAATGGCGCCGCGCGGGACATCGCCGGCATCCTCTCGGAGAATGGCCGCGTCCTCGGCATGATGCCCCACCCTGAACGTGCTGTCGGCACATCAGAAGGCGGCTCGGACGGGGCGGCGCTGTTCAAGAGCCTGATGGCGGCGGCATGAGCGGGCCGGGCAGCCAGACGGACCTGATCCGCCGCCTGCCTAAGGCTGAGCTTCACCTGCATATCGAAGGCAGCTTCGAGCCGGAGCTGATGCTCGCACTGGCTGAGCGCAACAGGATCGACCTGCCCTTCAAGACGCTGGAAGACGCCCGCGCTGCCTATGATTTCAGCAATCTCCAGGAATTCCTGGACCTCTATTACCAAGGCATGCAGGTGCTGCGCACCGAGGAAGATTTCTTCGATCTGACCTGGGCCTACCTTCAGCGCGCCAAGGCGGACAATGTCCGCCATGTCGAGATGTTCTACGATCCCCAGGCACACACCGAGCGCGGCGTGCCGTTTGGCGTGGTCACAGACGGTATTCTCGCCGCCATCAAAAAAGGTGAGCAGGAACTGGGCATTAGCGGCTATCTCATCCTGAGCTTCCTGCGCCATCTTTCCGAGGAAGATGGGTTTGATCTGCTGGTGGAGTCCGAGCCCTGGCATGACAAGTTCATTGGCGTTGGCCTTGATTCTTCTGAAGTTGGCCATCCGCCGCTGAAGTTTGAGCGCCTCTATCAGCGCTGCCGGGAGATGGGCTTCAAGCTCTGCATGCATGCTGGCGAAGAAGGCCCGCCTTCCTATGTGCGGGAGGCGCTGCTGGACATCGGGGTAGACCGGATCGACCACGGCAACCGGTCGATGGAAGACCCTGAATTGATTAGCATTCTGCGCGAGATGCAGGTTCCGCTGACCAATTGCCCGCTTTCAAACCTCTCACTCTGCGTCATCGACGATCTGAAAAAGAGCCCGGTAAAAGCCCAGCTGGAGCAGGGACTTCTGGTCACCGTGAATTCTGACGATCCGGCCTATTTCGGCGGCTATATCGGCCGGAACTATGAGCAGGTTTCACAGGCACTCGGCCTGTCGGATGATCAGATTGTTCAGCTTGCCAAAAACAGCTTCGTGGGCAGTTTCCTGCCAGAGGCGGCCAAACAGGCGCATTTGCAGGACATTCAGCGCGCAATTGCGTGACAGACCGGGACAAACCGGGACAGTTTGAGACACTTCAGGACACCTCGGGACACACGGGGCGCCATCAGAACACATTTCGGAGGATACCATGCGTCTCATGTCGACTGCCCTGCTGGGCCTGTTCCTGCTGACCGCCTGCGGCCAGAATTCCACAGCCCCGGCCGAGCCTGAAACGGCACCGGCTCCCCCCGCCTTCGAGCGGACCGATTATGCCGACCTCGACACCTGGCTCTGCCATCCTGGCAAGAGCGTGAACGATGCCTGCAAGGTGGACCTGACGGCCACGGCCATTGCAGAGGATGGCACGACGACACTTGAACCCTTTACGCCAGCGGCGGAGCCGGCGTTTGACTGCTTCTATGTCTATCCGACCGTCTCTCTGGACATGGCGCCCAACAGCGATCTCATCCCCGGTGCCGAGGAGCGCAGTGTGGCGGCCAACCAGTTTGCCCGCTATGGCCAGCAATGCCGCCTCTTCGCGCCGATGTATCGCCAGCGGACGATCCTTGACCTTCAGACCTATGTGACCACGGGACAATCCAGCGCTGATCTGGAGATGCGCTGGGCAGACGTGATGGATAGCTGGAACCAGTATCTGACTACCGAGAACCAGGGGCGCGGGATCCTGCTTGTCGGCCATTCGCAGGGCGCCGACATGGTGCTGCAACTCCTCGAGAAGGAGATCGTTGGAAAACCGGTTCAGGCACAGATCATCGGCGTGCATTCGATTGGCTTTACGGCGCATGTAGATGCAAGCGGCGCTTTCAAGGGCATGCCAGTCTGCCTGGCCGCCGGGCAAGCTGGCTGTCTGGTGAACTATGAATCCTTCCGGGCAACAGCCGAACCCCCAGCAAGCTCTCGCTTCGCCATTGCTTCAGACACCGGAGCGCGGGCGATCTGCACCAACCCGGCAGCTCTCTCGGGAACTGGCGAAACACTCGACGCCTACATGCCTGCCAAGAGTTTCGGCACCAATACACCGACCGACTATGGCGCAGCGGTGGAGACACCTTTCGTCAAGCTGCCCGGCCTGCTCTCAGGTGAATGCCTCAGCAACGCGACACATGACTGGCTGGCCGTGACGGTCCAAGCAGGAGAAGGCCCGCGCGCAGACACCATTCCCGGCGATGTGGTGATCGGTGGGAATGTGCTGGCTGAATGGGGCCTTCATCTCGTGGATATGAATATTGCGATGGGCAATCTGGTCGAGATTGCGCGCTTGCAGGCCGAGGGCTGGCAGGCCGCGCAGTGAGGGCTTGTCGGGAACCCTATCTCTGACGGCAGGCGGCGCGGCTGCCTGAGTACAGACAGCCGCAAGTGTGCCTCAGCTGCTGGTTTCGGTCTCCTCGACCGGCTCGGCTTCGGTTTCATCCTCTTCTTCTGCCGCGGCTGGCAGATTTGCCGAGTAATCCGGCTGGCAGCCACGGATCAGGCTTTTCAACATCGGATCGGTTTCAAAGATGATGCCGCGCGTGCCCGAAGCGATGCGTATTTCACCCGCGCCGGATGCCAACACATAGGTCGGCTGGCTGACGGGATCGGCCAGACCCGCAGCCGTGTCGGGCATCATGTCAGGCGCGGCTGGGACACGCGCATTTCCAGCCGAGGTGAAGATGTCGATGGCGCCGACAGTATCATCGCTCGATGCGGCCTTGATCTGCACGATACGGTCGCCGAATTCAGTGTCAGCGGTCATGCAGGTTGCCGAAAACAACGCTTCGCCCTCATCGGAGGTGTAGGTGACTGTCTCGCGGCCACTTTCAGTCGCGCGGGTCCATGTGCCCGTGGTTTCCGTCGTCTGCACTTCCGGTGGTGGCGGAGCCTCTTCAGCTTCTGCCGCATCCTCACCTTCAGCCTGCTCTGGCAGCGGCGTATCGGCAGACGGCATATCCTGCTGCGCGAAGGCAGCGCCGGCGATAAGCGCGGCGGGAATCAGGGCGATGAATGAGTTTCGCATGGTTTGGCTCCTGTAATGCGTCACTTGCTGGTGTCGAACGCATCACTTCGCCGTGGGTTTCGTCTGCCGCAAAATTGCCCCGAAATGGCCCTGTTTAAAGGCCGGGAGCTGCGCTGGCCGACCTGGCTATCCGGCCGAATGGGTTGCAAATGCCGCGCGCTCTGCCAGTGCCGCGTGACCGTCGATCATCCGGGTAAGCTCCTCCTCACTGACATCCATCGAATAATCCCCCCGACCATGACTGCCGCCGAGGATGAGGCCGGTCTTGCGAGGGAACATGTAGAGCGCGCTGCCCTGCCCCGGCGCGGTGTAGGAATAGTCGATCTCCGGCTGTGGCAGCAGATGGCTGAGCTGGCCCCGGATCGGCATCAGGGTTTCGTCCCCGAACAGCTTTGCCGCGCCAAGCCCGGTGCAGTTGACGATAACCGGCTGGGCAAGGGCAAGTACCTCGTCCAGAGTTTCAAAGCGGCGCGCGACGAACTTCGCCCCGGCCAGCTGGGCATCCTTCATCAGCATGTCGAGGTAGTAGTCCGGGTCAATCATCAGGGTGTGGAACCGCTCCTCATACGCAAAGCCGAAGCGCGTTTCAGTGGTGCGTACGTCCAGCCCCGGATAGAGATCATCTCCGCCCGGAAGCGACCAGCGCGGGTCGCGCACACGGTTCGACACTTCCGAATGGCGCACCCAGCTGACGCCATAGCCCGGCCGGTTCACATAGGGGAGGAAACCGCGATGGGCCTCCCGCGTGACCTGCCAGTTGAGACGGAGGAAGTCTTCGCTGGCCACATCCCGGTCGTAGAGGCTGGACGGCAGCCAGAGAGCGCCGGCGATATTGGACGTCGTGTTGGGGTGCATCACATCGGCATAGATCGTCACATCATGACCGCGCCGGGCAAGGATCAGGGCGCTTGTCAGCCCCATCACGCCACCGCCGAGGATAGCCACGTCCTGCCGGCCTGTCTCACCCGCCATCACGGCCGCGCGCTGACAGGTGCCCCAGGACAAGGTGACTCCACAACCGCCATGACCGTAATTGTGGATCACTGTCTTCTCGCCAAAACGTTCTGCCTCAAGCCGGAAGCCTTGCGGCCGATAAGGGCGCAGGCCGACGACGGTGCGCGTAATCCGGTTGCGCAGAGAAAGCACCTTCGGGAAGGGCCGCTCTGGCGGGGTGACCCGCACGGCAGCCGGCGCGCTGACGCACGCTGCGAGCGCGCTGGCCCCCATTCCCAGAAGCACAGTTCTACGGGCAAGTTCTGGCATGGGCGGCTCTCCGATTTCCTGCCATCTCTAGCGGCACGCCGCGCCGCCCGCCAAGGGGTCTTGCATTACGCTCCCGTCATCTGATCCAGCCACCACTGGTTCATCTGCCAGATCGACTTTTCCAGCGGGGAAAGGCGCCCCTGCTCCGTCATCGGCGCCGTGAGCCCCGCCCAGACGCTGTCATTGGCGGCAATGTCTTCCATATGGATCGCCGTGGCGAACTGCGCCGTGCCTTCGACGATTTCTTCAAAGCCTTCCACCTCCTTCATCCAGACTGGCAGGCAGATGTGGATCTTCAGGCTGAGGCGATCCACTCCCTTCGGAAAGAGCTGATACCAGAGCACCGAAGCCCCCTGAATGCCGAGCAGGAAATGCGGAAAGACAACCGAGGCAAAGAGATCCTTCGCCTGCCAGTCTTCCAGTCCCGGAGGGGGCGGAAGGATCGAGGGCTCATCGGGATGGGCGGAGGGCATGTGGAGGATCGACCACGGCCCGTCACGCTCCGGCACGCGCGAATCGCGGGCGTGAAAGGCAGGCTCGAATGTCTCGGGGTGGACGCCGATATGGTGGTAGGCCTCCATGAAATTCTCGACCAGCACCTTCCAGTTCCAGCCATGCTCGAAATCCAGTGTCCTGACGACCACGAGGTCTGAGAGCCGGAAATTCTCATAGTAGCGGGTGTAGGTTTCGATCTGCGGGGCAAAGACCGGGGCATCGGGGTCAAGGTTTGCCAGAATGAACCCCTCCCACACCTCACTGCGGATTTCCGGCAGGCGGCAGGTCTTCTCGTCAAACCCCTCTGCCCCCTCCATCAGCGGGGCGCGCACAAGCGCGCCGGCGGTGTCATAACTCCAGGAATGATAGGGGCAGGTGAAGAGTTTCCGGTTACCCGACCCTTCCGCGACCAGGGCGGCGCGGTGACGGCAGACGCGCGACAGCACACGGACGTGACCGTCATGACCATGCACCACCATGACGGGCTGCCCGGCCATGTCGAGGCAGATAAAATCCCCAGGTCTGGCAACCTGATCGAGCCTGGCGAGCGGCCACCAGCTGTGCCGGAAAATGCGTTCTTCCTCGCGGGCGTGGATCGCAGGCGAAGTATAGGCCGCCGGCGGCAGCGTCCACGCCCGAGCGAGCGGCGCCCGCGCACGGGCAATCGTTTCTGCACTCAGGCAGGCATCGGTCTGATTCATGGTTTTTTCCTCCCCACAAAAGTTGACACATGCGTCAACTTTTGTCCACGCTGAACGCAACGCATTGTGCCCTATGGCGATATCCGGCTTTCAAGGCTAAACGGCACCGATGACAGACGCACGCCAGCAAGAGCTCCTGAACACCGCCGCCCGTCTCCGTGAGACCGGTCCCATCCCTGATGCGATCCATGCTTACAGAGCCCTTCTTGCCGAATACCCGGACCTGCCCGACAGCTGGTACAATCTCGGCTGGCTGCTGCGCCGGGCGGGCATGGCCCACGACGCTCTGGCCGCATATGACGAAGCGCTGAAGCGCGGCGTAGAAGGCGCAGAAGAGGTTCACCTCAACCGGGCAGTGATCCTGTCCGATGCCCTCGCCCGCCCGAACGAGGCGAAAGAGGCGTTGCAGACAGCGCTGACCTTGAATCCGAATTACCTGCCGGCGCTGGTCAATCTCGGCAATCTGCATGAAGACATGGGCGAGCGCGCCGAGGCGATTGCCATATACGAACAGGCGCACAAGCTGGCGCCGAACAATGCACTGACGCTCTCGCGGCTGGCTGGTCTGGGCAAGGCAGGATCGATTGACGATCCGATGATCGCCAAGATCCGCGCCTTGATCGGGAGCGGCAGCCTGCTTCCTGCCGACCTGGCGCTGCTTCAGTTTTCACTAGGCCGCCTGTATGACAGTTGCGGCGCCTATGATGAGGCTGCGCAGACATTTGCGACTGCCAATTCAAGCGCCCGCACGGCCGCAGCCGGAAATGTTGCCCCCTATGACGGGATCAACGAGCTGAAACGCGCCGAGCGTCTGGCCGGTGCATTTGCCGCGACCCGTGAACGTCAGACCGGGATCAGCGATCCGAACCCGCAGCCGGTGTTCATTCTCGGCATGTTCCGCTCTGGCTCGACCCTGGTTGAGCAGATCATTGGTGCACATTCGCAGGTCGCCGCCGGCGGTGAGATGGACATGATCTCGCGCATTTCCCGCGGCCTTGGCAATGATCCGGCCGGCATCGCGAATGCACCTGAACAGCTTCTGCGCGACTATGCCGAAGCCTATCTGACGCGCATCCGCACGATGTATCCCGGCGCGGCGGTTGTAACCGACAAGCGGCCTGACAATTTCTGGCATGTGGGCCTGATAAAGCGCCTGTTCCCCAAGGCGAAGATCATCAACACCGTCCGCCACCCACTCGACACGCTGGTCTCGGTCTGGGGGCAGTATCTGCATGTTACATTGAATTATGGCTACACACCGCAGGACATTGCCGCCCACGCCCATGCCGAGCGCCGCATGATGAGCCATTGGAACCAGCTTTTCCCTGGCGACATCCTCACGGTTCCGTATGAAGCGGTGATCACTCAGCCGGAACGGGAAGTGCGGCGGATGCTGGATTTTCTGGGCCTGCCCTTCGAAACAGCGTGCCTGGAATTCCACAAGGCGAGCGGCCCGGTTAAAACGGCGTCCGTCTGGCAGGTGCGCGAGCCGCTGCATGAGCGCTCGATAGGCCGCTGGAAACATTACGAGGCTTACCTGCGTTCCCTGCCCTCCCATCCTGCACTTGATACGCTCCTGGCAGTTGAACAGCCGGGCAAACCGTCCTAGCGCTGCGCCAAATCTCAATTACGGGCTGATGTGATGACCGATACCGCCGCCATTCTCTCCCATCTAACGGCCGAGCAGGACGCCGCTTCCGGCGCCGGGCATGGCATCAAGGCCGATGAATGGGAGCGGCTCGTCAGCCGCCTTGGCCGCAATCCCAACCTTGTGGAACTCGGCATCTATTCGGTGATGTGGTCGGAGCACTGCTCCTACAAGTCTTCCCGCCGCCACCTGTCGAAATTCCCCACCAAGGGCCCCCGCGTCATCCAGGGGCCTGGCGAGAATGCCGGCGTCATTGATATTGGCGATGGCCAGGCCGCCATCTTCAAGATGGAGAGCCACAACCACCCCTCTTATATCGAGCCCTATCAGGGCGCGGCGACCGGTGTGGGCGGCATCCTGCGCGACGTGTTCACGATGGGCGCGCGCCCCATCGCGCTGGTCAATGCCCTGCGCTTTGGCGATCCCAGCCACCCCAAGACCCGCCAGCTCGTCGCGGGCGTCGTGGCCGGCATTGGCGGCTATGGCAACTGCGTCGGCGTGCCCACCGTGGCGGGCGAAACCCAGTTCGATGAAGGCTATAACGGCAACATCCTCGTCAACGCGATGGCTGTCGGCCTCGCCGATCAGGACAAGATTTTCTATGCCCGCGGCGCCCTGCCCGGCCTGCAGATCCTCTATGTCGGCTCCAAGACCGGCCGTGATGGCATCCACGGCGCAACGATGGCGTCGGCCGAGTTCACCGAAGGCGAGGAAGACAACCGCCCAACCGTGCAGGTCGGCGATCCCTTTACCGAAAAGCTCCTGATCGAAGCCTGCCTCGAGCTGATGGCAACGGACGCCATTCAGTCCATCCAGGACATGGGCGCAGCCGGCCTCACCTCCTCTTCGGTTGAGATGGCAGACAAAGGCGGCGTCGGCATCGAGATGGACCTTGACGCCGTGCCCCAGCGCGAAACGGGCATGACGGCTTATGAAATCATGCTGTCGGAAAGCCAGGAACGGATGCTGATGATCCTGAAACCCGGCAAGGAAGCCGTGGCCAAGGCAATCTTCGACAAATGGGATCTCGACGCTGAAGTGATCGGCGTGACGACAGAAACCGGCCGTCTGGTGCTCAAACAGTTCGGCGAAGTGGTGTGCGACATCCCGGTGGCGCCGCTGGGCGAGGATGCCCCTCTCTATGACCGTCCGTGGACAGAGCCGCCAAAGCGCCCTGCTTTTGATGTATCGAAACATCCGGCGCCAAAGGATTACGCCGAAGTGCTTATGAAGCTGATGTCGACGCCCGACATGGCCTCCAAACGCTGGGTCTGGGAACAGTATGACCGGCATGTGATGAACGACACGATCGACAGCTCCCAATCAGGCGGGGACGCGGCCATCGTGCGCGTCCACGGCACCAACAAGGCGCTCGCCATCTGTTCGGACTGCAACCCGCATTATGTGCAGGCAGATCCCTATGAAGGCGGCAAGCAGGCAGTGGCCGAAGCTTACCGCAACCTCTGCTCTGTGGGCGCCATGCCGATTGCGATCACCGACAACCTCAATTTCGGAAACCCCGAAAAGCCCGCCACGATGGGCTATATCGTCAAGGCCATCGAAGGCATGGCCGAAGCCTGCCGCGTGCTGAGCTTCCCGGTCGTTTCAGGCAATGTGTCGCTTTATAACGAGACCGACGGCAAGGCGATTCCGCCCACCCCGGTTGTCGGCGGCGTTGGCCTGATCGAAGACCTCTCAAAGATCGCCACGCTGAAAGGCGCTCAGCCCGGCGACGCGCTGATCCTGATCGGCGAAAGCGAAGCGGATTTCGGCGCCTCGCTTTATGCCCGCAAATGGCTGGGCCTGAAGGACGATGATCTCGGCCCCCCGCCGCCGGTCGACCTTGAAGACGAGATTCAGAATGGCGCCGCCATCCGTAAACTGATCGCCAAAGGCGCCGTCCATGCCGTGCACGATATCAGCGATGGCGGGCTTGCCTGCGCAGCGGCTGAAATGGCGCTCGCCGGGAATGTCGGCGTAACGCTCGATCTGGGCGACCGTCTTGCCCGCATCGGCCCGCTCGCTGCCCTCTTCAGTGAGACCCAGGGGCGCTATCTCGTGGCCGCCAAGACCGAGGACGCCGTGTTCGACCTCATCGGCGATGTGCCCGCGATCTATGTTGGCACGGTGGATAATTCCGGTGCGATCACACTGCTGCATGATGTGCGCAAGAGCGAGAAAACCGTGTTGCCGCTGAAGGATCTGCGCGCCGCGCATGAGGGCTGGTTGCCGGGATACATGAACGCCATCTGATACGGGTCCGACTAGCAGACGCCCTCCCCCGGGGAAGCGGGAGAGGGCGCCCTTGGCCAGGCATGTCAGGCCAGAGTCCTGATCAGAACTTGTAGCCGACGCCCAGCATCACGCCGCTCGTGTCTGTGCTGTCGAAAGAGTAATAGGTGTAATCACCCTTCAGATAGAGATTGTCGGTGAGGTCATAGCTCATGCCGGCGCCGAAGGCCGGGCCGTCTGCCGAATCCTCGATATTGATGACATTGCCGCCCGGCGTTACGAGCGATGCATCAAGATCAATATAGGCATAGCCTGCGCGGGCATAGGCGTTTAGACGTTCCGTCAGCGGAAGGTTTGCCTTACCGTATATGCCAACGAGATAGTTGAGACCGACATCTCCTGATGCAGCAATGATGTCGCTCAGATCTCCATCATTATTGTCGTCAAAATTGAACTCGTCCTCATCTACATTGAAGTCGAAGTTGCCGTCATCGATGCCGGTTGCCACTTCCCCTTCAAGGCTGAAGATATTGTTGAACCGCCAGCCGGCACGGGCAGAAATGCCGTTGGTATCAACGCCGCTGCTGGCGCCATCGGGCTTGATGTCGAGATACTGGTAGCCACCTTCCAGATAGAGGCCGGAATCCTGAGCGTGGGCTGCGGCGGCAAAACCTGTGGCGGCCGTCGCGATAAGCAGGGATCTGAACATGTTGTCTCCTTCAAGAAACGCTACTTGAGTTTGGTGCACGCCATTCTGGCGAGACACGCACACAACGGGCAGATGGATGAAGAAGTTCCAGTGAAAAATCAGCAAGCCGCATGTGTTGCAGCAGAGACACACCGCTGTAATTATGTACTTTTTTACAGCCATCGCGCCAGAGCGTTGAATTCAAACGAAAGCGGCAGGCCAATTGGCCTGCCGCTTGATTTTCTGTCTATTCCGTAATCTGATTAATAACAGAGGCGTCATTCTGCCGGCACAAGATAGTCCCGCTTGCCGAGACCAAGCCCTTGCTGGCGCAGCAGGGCGTAAGCGATGGCCGAATGGAAATGGAGGTTGGTCAGGATGAAGCCGGAAAGGTAGGCCTTGCCCTCCATAGGCATCGTGTTTGCGCCCATCGGAATTTGCAGGGTGACATTAGTGTTCGCGTCGATCTTTGCGTTCTCAACCCCGTTCACATAAGCGATCGCCTTCTCACAGCGCGCGATCAGTTCGGGGAAGGTCTGCTCCGTATCAGGATATTCCGGCATGTCGAGCCCGGCCAGCCGCGCCGCGCCGCGCGCCGCAGTGTCACAGGCAATCTGCACCTGGCGTGTCAGGTCGAACATGTCCGGATAGAGTCGGTGATTGAGGAGAACCTTGTCCTCGACATTCAGCTTGCGCGCATAGGCCTCGCCCTTGATCAGCATGCCTTTCAGCGCGCCAAGGGTCTGAGTGGTCGAAGCTTTCAGGATATGGGAGACCGTCGTTGTGGTCATGGGGCGTTTCCTTCTGGTTGATCTGCTTCTGGCGCCGGGCTGCGGCGCAGGGTGTGTATCTGGGGAAGCTCGCCGTCCACCGCCAGAGCGGCCATGACGAGCGTGTCGGCCGCGCGGACAAAGAAATCGAGCGTCAGGGCATCAAATTCATCGCTTGGCTGGTGATAGCCTGGATGGTCCTCCACGCCGAAATAGAGGATCGGCAGCCCGGCCTGATGAAACACGCCGTGATCGGACTGAAGCGTCCAGTCATTCGGGCCGTCTTCGGGCCGGTCATGCCCGAGCAGCAGCGTGACGGGGGCGCCTTCGGCCACGGCTTCCATCACCGGCACAAGCTGGGGCGTGTGATAGGTGCCCGCCACATAAAGCTCGCCCGCTTCAGAGCGCCCCACCATGTCGAAATTCATGTTCAGGGCCACGCGGGAAAGGCCCAGCCCCTCCATCCGCGCCAGCGCCCGCGCGCCCAGCAGGCCGATCTCTTCAGCGTCCAGCGCCGCGATGATCATGTCATGCCGGGGCCGGTGCAGCGCGAAATACTCCGCCACCGCCACAAGGGCGGAGGCGCCCGACGCATTGTCATCCGCCCCATTGTAAATCTCGCCCTCGCGGATGCCGAGATGATCGTAATGCGCGGTGATCAGCAGCGCAGGCCCCTCGCCCGGTGTCCTGCCGGGGATGAACCCGACCAGATTGGCGCCGATGATCGGGTCTGCGTCGGCCTCGCGCGGCACAATCGGAAAGGTATGCGTGTACGCGCTGAAGCCTGGCAGCGGCAGCAGGCCGATCTCTTCGAAGCGTTTGTGGATGAACCCCCGCGCTGCCTCATTGCCCGGCGTGCCGCTCGCGCGCCCCGCCAGCGCGTCGGAGGACAGCACCTGCGTCAGATGCAGCATTTCGCGCGCATCCACATAGACCGGCCTGTAGCTGATCCCCGGCAGCGCCTCTTCGTCCTTCGGCCACAGCAGCCAGCCCGTAATCAGCACCAGCAGGGCCAGCGCGCCGAGGGTCATGTCTCGCTTCCAGGTCTTCCAGGGCATTGGCTCGCTTTCGTAGGCTTTCAGTCCCTTGACCCATAAGACGCGGCGCCGCATGTGCCTAGTCACCCGCTACCCGAGGAGCCCCGCCATGGGAATGAGCCGCGACACGCTGATGAAATACCTGACCGAGGCCTTTCCGGATGCCGAGATCACGCTCACCGATCTCGCCGGGGACGATAATCACTGGCAGGCCGAAATCGTCAGCGCCCAGTTCGCCGGTGTTCCGCGCGTGCGCCAGCATCAGATGGTCTATGACGCGCTGAAGGGCGAGATGGGCGGCGTGCTCCATGCTCTGGCCCTGAAAACACGGGCGCCCTGATCCTTTTTTTGCAGCCGATTGACGTAACGGCCGGTTCGCGGTCTCCTGCGCGGTATACGCCTTGGGAGGGCTCCGTCATGATGCGTCAATTCCTCAAACCCGCCTTGAAGTCTGCCAGTCTGATCGCGCTGGGCCTGGCGCTCGCCGCGTGCGGCCCGGCCAAGACCCGGATCGACCCGGACGCCATAGCGATGGAAGAGCGCGCCATTGAGGCGCGCGCCTTCCTGAACAATGCGGAAAATCAGATTGCCGCCAAAAGCCATATCGCCGCGCAGGCCTATTGGGCACAGGCGACCAACATCACCCCGGAAACCAGCGCGGCGGCGGCTGAGCAGGGCGCAGAATTCACCAAGCTGATCGTCAGCCTCGCCAGCGCTTCCAAAATATTCAATGTGAAGGAACTCCCCCCCAGGGAAGCGCGCAAGATTCAGATCCTGCGCAGTGGCATCACGCTTCCCGCCCCCTCCCGCGAGGGCGCTGCTGAGGAACTTGCTGATATCACAACCCGGCTCGACGCAACCTACTCCACCGGAAAATTCCTGTTCCAGGGCCGCGAAATCGACCTGCTGGAAGCCTCCCGCATCATCCAGACTTCGCGCAATCCCGAGGAGCTGAAAGCGGTCTGGGAAGGCTGGCACTCGATCGCCGCGCCCATGGCGCCTGACTACACGCGCATGGTGGAGATCGCCAATGAAGGCGCGCGGGAGCTTGGCTATCCGAGCCTCGACCAGATGTGGCTGTCGAATTACGACATGCCGCCTGCCCAGATGGAAGCCGAAGTCCAGCGCCTGTGGACGCAGGTGGAACCCCTCTACAAGGAGCTGCACTGCTATGCCCGCGGGCGCCTCAACACCTATTATGGCGACGCCGTGCAGCCCGCCACCGGCCCGATCCGGGCAGACCTACTCGGCAATATGTGGGCGCAGCAATGGTCGGGCGTCTATGACATCCTGAAAACCGACACCCCCGGCCCCAGCTATGATCTCACCGCGCGCCTGAATGAGAAGGGCTACACGCCGCTGAAGATGGTGCAGACCGGCGAAGCCTTCTTCACCTCGCTCGGCCTGCCAGCGCTGCCCCAGACCTTCTGGGAGCGCTCGATGATCACCAAGCCGGAAGGCCGCGAGGTCGTCTGCCATGCCTCGGCCTGGGATCTCGATGATTTCGAAGATGTCCGCATCAAGATGTGTACGCAGGTGAATGCCGAAGACTTCCAGACGGTGCACCATGAGCTCGGCCACAACTACTACCAGCTCGCCTATCGAAATCAGGATCATCTCTACAAGAACGGCGCCCATGATGGCTTCCACGAAGCCATCGGGGACTTTGTCGCCCTGTCGATCACGCCGGAATATCTCGAACAGATCGGCCTGATCACGGCGGAGGAAAAGCCTGGCGCAGATGCCGATACCGCGCTGCTCCTGAATACGGCGCTCGACAAGATCGCCTTCCTGCCTTTTGCGCTGTCGGTCGATAGCTGGCGCTGGGATGTGCTTTCGGGCGAGACACCGCCGGAGCAGTACAACCAGACCTGGACGGACATCCGCCTGAGAAATCAGGGCATCATTCCGCCCGCCCCCCGCCCGGCGGATGCCTTCGATCCCGGCGCGAAATACCACATTCCCGGCAACACGCCTTACCTGCGCTATTTCCTGAGCTTCATCATGCAGTTCCAGTTCCACAAGGCCGCCTGCGAGCAGGCCGGCTGGGAAGGCCCGCTGCACCGCTGCTCGATCTATGGCAACAAGGAGGTCGGCCGCCGCTTCGAGGCGATGATGGAAGCTGGCATGTCCCAGCCCTGGCCAGATACGCTGGAAAAATTCACCGGCACCCGCGAAATGGATGGCAGCGCCATCATCGAATATTTCGACCCGCTGATGGTCTATCTGAAAGAAGAGAATGAAGGGCAAAGCTGCGGTTGGTGAAGCCTATCCCCAAGGGCGGCCCGAAGGCTTACCCTTGAGAGCACGCGCTTCAGTGCCCGGCACTGCCATGTCCCTTTTGGCGGGTTTCAATCCGCAGCTGGCTGTTCCACTGAGGGGCAAGTCACCCTTCTATGCTAGCGCTGTTTGGGGTGTAGAAGACAAGGCGCCCGTAAACCGTATGCTCGGAGGCCTTGCTATTGGCTGTCTATGGCGCGTGTATTCACACTGCCTGAAATGGAGCAAATCTGATGAAAAGCAGTTCTGGAGAGGTCCTTCTTGATCCAGTGAACGCGTTTGAAGCTCTTTTCGCCAGAGTGGATCGTCCCGGAATCCGAACCGCAATCGTGCATCCGGTCGATATGCTGTCGCTCTCAGGGGCGATCGCCGGAAAGGAAAAAGGCCTGATCGAGCCGGTTCTGGTGGGGCCACCGGAAAAGATCATGCGCGCGGCAGAACAGGCCGGCATTGATATTTCAGGCGTCGAACTCGTCGCAGCGCCACATAGTCATGCGGCGGCAGAAGAAGCCGTCAGACTTGCCGCAAGCGGGAACGTCTTGGCACTGATGAAAGGCGCCCTTGCG
Source organism: Alphaproteobacteria bacterium HGW-Alphaproteobacteria-18 (assembly GCA_002841155.1). Taxonomy (GTDB): domain Bacteria; phylum Pseudomonadota; class Alphaproteobacteria; order Caulobacterales; family Hyphomonadaceae; genus Hyphomonas. The sequence continues at coordinate 225,330 of PHEH01000001.1, read as the reverse complement.
ACAAGCGAGCTGATGGCTGCCTGTGTATCCAAGACGGGCGGCCTGAGAACAGAGCGACGGATGAGCCATATTTTCGTTCTGGAAACACCTGCCTGGCCAACCTGGTTGCTGATTTCCGATGGCGGCCTGAACATAGCGCCGGATCTGACGACCAAACGCTGGATCGTCCAGAATGCCATCGACCTTGCACGCGCTATTGGGATTGAAGTGCCGCTGACCGCCATCCTCTCCGCAACAGAAATGGTTGATCCTCAAATTCCCTCAACGCTCGATGCGGCCGCCCTGTGCAAGATGGCAGAGCGGGGGCAGATCACAGGCGGGCGCCTGGATGGGCCGCTGGCGTTCGATCTGGCCATTTCCAAGAAGTCGGCAAAAACGAAAGGTCTTGTTTCGGCCGTTGCCGGAGCCGCCGATATCCTGATTGTGCCCGGAATCGAGGCCGGTAACATGCTGGCCAAGCAGCTGGACTATTTCGCAGGCGGTGTCGCCGCCGGTATCGTGCTTGGCGCGAAAGTTCCCATTATCCTTACCAGCAGATCAGACAGCGCTCTGGAGCGGGCAGCCTCCTGCGCCCTGGCGGCCGCCTATCTCAAATGGACCCGGCCTGCTGCATGACGGATCACCTGATCGCCACGCTCAATACGGGCTCCTCCAGCATCAAGCTTGCTGTCTACAAAACCTTGCCAGACGGGCAGCCAGGAGAGGCGGTTCTGCGGGCAAACCTGTCAGGCTTGCCGGGCAATCCCCGCCTGTCTGTGAAGTCAGACGATCAAGGCCTGGCAGCCCGGTTTTCTGCGGCCGCAGATATCTCCGACCTGACGCCTGCCCGGCTCGCGCCAAACCTCCTGACCGCTATTGAAGAGGCCCTCGGCGCGCCAGTTGCGGCCCTGGGGCACCGTATTGTGCAGGGCGGTCCCGACATTCTGAGCACGCAACGGGCAACACCCGCCCTTCTGGACTTTCTTGATACGCTGAGCCCGCTCGCGCCCGATCACCAGCCCCATAATCTGAGTGCTGTCCGCGCCATAGCCGAATACCGGCCCGGCCTTATCCAGACGCTGTCCTTCGACACGGCCTTTCATAGGGAACAGCCAAGGCTCGCTCAGCTCTATGCAATTCCGCGAGCGCTGACCGATTCCGGCATTATACGGTATGGGTATCACGGCCTCTCCTACGCTAATATCGCACGTCGCCTGCCGGTACTGTTTCCGGACCGGGCGCACCAGCGCACACTCGCCCTGCACCTGGGCAGTGGCGCCAGCCTCTGTGCCATTCTGGATGGGCGCAGTGTTGCCAGCTCAATGGGCTTCTCGGCCATTTCCGGTATACCGATGAGCACACGCAGCGGGGACATTGACCCCGGCGCCGTCCTCTACCTCATGACCCATAAGCAAATGAGCCCGGAAGCCGTTTCCCATATGTTGCGCAAGGAATCTGGACTGTTGGGCGTGTCGGGCTTGTCGGGGGATCTGCGAGATATCGAGAACAGCCGGACGCCTGAAGCAGAAGAAGCCATCGGTCTTTTCATCTACCGGATCGTGCGCGAATGCGGATCTCTGATCGCGGCGCTTGGCGGGCTCGATGCCATCGTCTTCACCGGGGGCATCGGCGAAAATTCCAGCCGAGTTCGCGCGGGCATTGCGTCTGGTCTGACCTGGGCGGGCGTCGCGATTGATCCTGATGCCAATAAAGCTGGCGCAGGTGATATCACGGCTCTGGGCAGCCCGGCCGGCGTCCTCATCCTGCCGGCCGATGAAGAACACGAGATCGCGCGCGGATGCCTCTCCGTTCTCGCGGGTGGATAACCAGCCGATAAGTCCCCTATATTGGGTTAGTACGTATGGAGAGAGAGCTTAGGCTGGGTTATTTTCTATTGGGGCGGTCAACTGGGAGCTTACCGGACACAAGGAGACCAAGTCATGACCCGGACCAAATCAAAGGCGGAGGCTGTTAAATCGCCTCCGCACCTCTCATCAGAAGGCGATACGCTCGCCTCACTCTGGACTGTTCCTGGCGCAAATCTCAGTCCACCCACAGTGATTGATACTGTTCGGCGCATGAGCGAACTCCAGATGGGAATGTCGCAATTTGCTGCGGAACGCACGCGGAAGAATGCCGCTACGCTGGCCGCTATCGCCACCTGCCGCACACCTCTGGATTTCCTCGAACTCTGGCGGACTGCTGCTGCGGAAGCTGTGTCAGACTATGCCGAAGAAACGGCGCGTATCCTTGAGCTCCAGCGAAACTAAGTCGAGCCGCGCAACGCGACGATCACTTTCTCCACCTGGGTCTTCTTCAAAAGACCCAGGCACAGAGGAACGCACGCCCTGTGGGCCGCAAAATCAGACCGAAGAGCTCCTGCGCGACCTCGACCAAAGGCTGAGAGGTCGTTTTGCGCGCCTCACCGGTGGCCAGTCGCCTTGGGCAGCGCTTCAGGCGTGGGAGGACTGGCTGTTCCATCTCTCCGTCTCGCCTGCCCGGCAGATGGAACTCTGGTGGCGATGGTCTGAGGCCCTGAAAGCGTTGGCTGAAAGCTCAACGGCAACCGAACAAAAGGACTGGGCTTTTCTACCTGAACCCGGCGACCGGCGCTTTCGCAGTGCGGGCTGGAACCGCCCACCGTTTCACCTGCTTGCGCAATCGCATCTGGCTGCGGAGGCGCAATGGCGGGCCGCCACGTCCTGCATTCGCGGTGTCACCGGGCATCATGCCCGCCGCGTGGCCTTCATGGGCTCATCTGTCCTCAACGCATTTGCCCCTGTAAACTTTGCGGGGACCAATCCAGACGTGCTGGACGCAGCCCTCGCCACCGGTGGCCGCAACTTCCTCGAAGGCATGATGAACTTCTGGACCGATATGGCCGCGCAGGGTGGCCATACCCGGTCCGGCGAACGCCCGGACTGGCGCGTGGGTGAAACCATGGCGACTACCGAGGGCCATGTCGTCTACCGCAATGATCTGTTCGAGCTGATCCAGTACGCCCCACGTACGGAGAAGGTTCATCCCGAACCCATCCTCATCGTGCCCGCCTGGATCATGAAATACTACATTCTCGATTTGACCCCCGAAGACTCTTATGTCCGCTGGCTGACATCACAGGGATTCACGGTCTACATCATGTCCTGGAAAAATCCTGGTCCGGAGCAGAGAGAGACCAGCTTCGACGACTATCGCCGCTACGGCGTGATGGAAGCGCTGGATGTGGTCTCGCGCGCACATGGGGACACGCCGATACATGGGGTGGGCTACTGTCTGGGGGGCACCATCCTTTCGATCGCCGCAGCCGCCATGAACCGCCAGGGTGACACCCGGCTTGCCTCTCTGACGCTGCTGGCGGCGCAGACGGATTTCCGCGAGGCGGGCGAACTTCTTCTCTTCATCGATGAGAGTCAGCTCTCCCTTCTGGAAGATCTCATGCATGTCGAAGGAACGCTGGATGCGCGCAACATGTCCGGCGCCTTTTCGATGCTACGGGCACACGAAATGCTCTATGCCCGCATGGTGGAGCGATACATGCTGGGCCGGATGACAAAGCCGGGACCGCTGGATGCGTGGCTGGCGGATGCGACCCGCATGCCAGCCCGGATGCATGGAGAATATCTGCGGCAGCTGTTCATGGAAAACAGCTTCACACACGGAGAGCTGAGCGTTGACGGCGAATATGTTGCGGTCAAGAACATCCAGATTCCCGTCTTTGCGCTCGGAGCCGAGCGCGACCATATCGCCCCCTGGCGTTCCGTTCACCGGATTGGATTGCACGGGAATTCCGAGATGACATTCGTCCTGTCGGGTGGTGGTCATAACAGCAGCGTGGTCAGCCCGCCGGGCAAAGCTGGAGCCTATTATTTTACCGGCCCCTCCATAGGGATGGCCCGGCATATTGAACCGGACGCCTGGCTCGCAGCCGCCGGGCGGAAAGAGGGTTCCTGGTGGCCGGAATGGCTAGCCTGGCTGATCGCCAGAACCGGCTCAGGACAGACGGCCTCTCCCCCGGTGCCATCCCAGATTCTGGGCCCGGCGCCGGGAACTTATGTGCTGGAGGCATGATGCCGGCCATCGAAGCGTAGCTGCCCCGCCCGGAGCCGGATCTGCTTCTCCGTTTCGATGACCGCAAAAAAGGCCGCGCCGGCAGCGACAATCAGGAAACCGTCAAAAACAGGCACCGCAGCCGTCCCGAAGATACCCTGCAATACCGGCACATAGGTGACCGCAAACTGCGCCGCAGTGACCGTGAGCACGGCAAACCAGACAAATTTCGTGCCTTTGACGGCGTTCCAGGTCAGCGATGTTCCGTAGATGTTACGTATAAAGAACAAGTGGAATATTTCGAACACTACCAGAGTGTTCACGGCGATCGTCCGGGCCAGTTCAACTGGATACCCTCTGTCGATGGCATAAAGATACATTCCATAGACGCCCGCCAGGAACAGGGACGATACCAGCAGGATGTGCCAGAGCAGATCACCCGTCAGCAGAGGGGAGTTTCGTGCCCTGGGTGACCGGCTCATCGTCGATTTTTCCGTTGGCTCGAACGCCAGCGCCAACCCGAGTGTTATGGCGGTGATAAGGTTGATCCAGAGGATCTGAACCGGAGTAAAGGGCAGCGAAAATCCAAAGACCAGAGCCACCAGAATGGTCGCGGCCTCTCCGGCATTGGTCGGCAAGGTCCAGCTGATGACTTTCCTGATATTGTCGTAAACGGTCCTGCCTTCCTGCACACCTGCCACAATCGAGGCAAAATTGTCATCTGCCAGCACGAGATCCGCCGCTTCCCTTGCCGCCTCAGATCCCTTGCGGCCCATCGCGATGCCCACATCGGCCCGCTTGAGCGCGGGCGCATCGTTCACGCCGTCACCCGTCATGGCGACGCTGAGCCCCTGCGCCTGCAACGCCATGACAAGACGCAGCTTGTGTTCCGGGCTTGTTCTGGCAAAGATGTTTGTGTGATCGATCCGTGTCCGGAGCTGGGCATCGTCTAGCATGTCGAGATCGGCGCCCGTCAGAACCTCTTCAGAGTTGTGAAGTCCGATCTGCCGGCCGATGGCGGCGGCTGTGCCCGCATGATCGCCGGTAATCATCTTCACCGCGATCCCCGCTTTGTGGCAGGCCGCCACGGCCTCGACCGCTTCTGCACGCGGTGGATCGATCAGGCCCACGAGGCCGAGGAAAACAAGCTCGTTATCGAGAACGCTGGAGTCGCCTTGCGACGGAAGAACCTCGAGGGATCGCTCGGCGAGGGCGAGCACGCGCATCCCCTGCCCGGCTATCTGATCTCCCATGCTCATCCAGTAAGACCGGTTGACCGGCTCGGCCGCACCATCAGCGGCGCGCTGATACGCAGCCATCTCCAGCAACCGTTCAGGCGCGCCCTTCACGCAAACCAGCGCCCGGCCATCCTCCTGCTGGTGGAAAGTCGCCATGTAGCGGCTGGAGGAATCGAATGGTATCTCCGAGCGGCGGGGATACCGTGCCTGGGCGCTCACATGATCCAGGCCAAGCTTTCCAGCCAGCGCCAGCAACGCGCCCTCCATCGGATCACCCACGACCCGCCACTCCCCTTCGGCATTCACGAGATTTGCATCATTGCAGAGCGCCGCCACCCGGGCGAACGGCACCAGCGCCGCGGGATCTTCTCCGCTGATGTCGCCCTGCGGCGCATACCCCTCTCCGCCGATCTGCGACCGGCCGGCGGCGGTCACGACTTCGGCGACCACCATTTCGTTGCGGGTCAGTGTCCCGGTCTTGTCGCTACAGATCACCGAAACCGAACCAATCGTCTCGATGGCCGGCAGCCGCCGAACAATCGCATTCCGGCGCGCCATCGCGCGCACGCCGATGGCCAGAGTGATCGTGAGGACGGCCGGCAGGCCTTCCGGGATCGCGGCCACCGCCAGGCTGACGACGACCATGAACAGGTCGACGAAAACGAAATGCTCGACGAAGTAGCCGAAGGCGAGCAGCAGGAATGAAATCAGCAGGATCAACACCGTAAGCCAGCGGGAGAAACCGGCCATCTGTTCAACCAGCGGCGTGACGAGTATTTTCACCTCACTCAGCAGTCCGCCAATCCGGCCGATCTCAGTCCCGGCTCCGGTTGCCGTCACAACGCCACGCCCCGTACCGGACGTAACAAGCGTTGAACTGAAAAGCATGGACTTCCTGTCGCCCAATGGCGCATCGACAAGAACAGCATCCACATGTTTGCTGACCGGCACGGACTCCCCCGTCAGGATCGCCTCCTGGGCCTGAAGCGTGTTTACCTGAAGCAGCCGCAAGTCGGCTGGAACTTTGTCCCCGGCCTCCAGTAGAACGATGTCCCCCGGCACAAGCATTTCGGCGTCAATCGTCACTCTCTGGCCACCGCGCAGAAGGGTGGCATGAGGGGTCAGCATGTCCCGGATGGCGTCCATCGCCTGCTCTGCGCGCCCCTCCTGAATATAGCCAATGATGGCATTCACGATGACCACGGCAAGGATGACGGCGGTATCGACCCAATGCTGGAGGAGGGCCGTCACCAGCCCCGCCGCAATGAGCACGTAAATCAACGCATTGTGAAAATGCGACAGAAAACGGAGCACTGGATTCCGCCGGGCGGCTGCCGGCAGTCTGTTCGATCCGAAGGTTTCGAGGCGCGCTGCCACTTCGGTCTCAGTCAACCCGGTGTCGGGATTTGTTTGCAGGAGAGACAGTATCTCTGAGACAGGGCGCGCATGATATTGCGGGAGTGGCGATAGAGTTTGCAGGGATTTAACGTTCATGGGCGGGCCTCAGCGGAAGTCAGCGGCAAGCACAGCGGACCGCAGCAACAATCCGCTATGTCTATAACATCCAGATGAAGCCTATCCGCAGCACAAAATGCCGGAATAGACTTAATCGCGATATCGCACTTGGCCACACTCGCTCAGCGGAGGCGATTGTGGATTCTACGTATGGCCGGTCCCCTGAGTTTGAACGACTTTCTCGGAAAGGCGGAATAACCGCAATCTGAGAATGGCGCGTGAAAGGAAATTTTCACGCGCCCACCACCCCGGCAGGAAGCTTCCGTCAGAGAACTGACTGCTTTGCTTCGGCGTTGGGCCGGCCGGGCCTTCAAAGGAGGAAAATAACATGCAACTGAAAGACATCGTCGCCTGTATTGTCAGCGCCGAGGCTGATGCCAGCGCGCTCGCACTCGCCGATCAGATCGCATCCACAAACAATGCCCATGTCGCGTGCTCCGCTATCGGCATCATGCAGACCGTGCTTCTGTACAATGAATTCGGCGTTGGCGCGGCTTACGTTGAGCAGCTCAATGAAGAGAAGGCTCAGATCGACAAGTTCTGGGCAGCAACAAAGGAAGCCCTCGACAAATCAGGACAGAAGTTTGAGCTGCGCCGCCATCGCACCTACAGCACCAATCTTGAACCTCTCGTTGCGGCCATTGCGCGTCACTCTGACCTTACGGTAATCCGCGCGCCCAACCGAGAGCGCCCCCAACCTCACACACAGATGATCGAAGCTGCGCTCCTGGGTTCAGGCCGGCCGGTCCTTGTGGCCCCTATCGAGTGGAAGCCTGGCCCGGTTGGAGAAAAGCTTGTCGTAGGATGGGATGCCAGTCGAGAAGCATCCCGCGCGCTTCATGACGCCATCAGCCTCGCCGCCCCGAATGCAGAGATCACGATTGTCACAGTAGACGCGAAACCCGGCAGCCTTGATCACGGCGACTCTCCAGGACTGGACATCGCTGCGCATGTGGCCCGTCATGGTCTGAAAGTCGAACTCCGAAACGAAGGAAGCCTCGGCCGATCCACTCATGACGTCCTCAAACAAGTGGCCACAGACATTCATGCGGACATGATGGTTCTGGGGGGCTACCGGCATTCCAGGCTGCAGCAGTCCCTGTTTGGTGGGGTGACTCGGAGCATGCTGCGTAACGTGTCGTTGCCGCTTCTGCTTTCTCATTAACGTGTCGTGCAAATAGGGCGGTCGCAAGCCGGCCGCCCATCCACGGCGAACGCCTGTCTGTTTGTTATGCTGTTTTCCAATGTCGTTTGATACTTGAGAGCATCTTCTAACGGCATCCTCGACGACAAAGGAGAGCGACCACTTCATCCCCGGTTCCACAAGGTCTGGGGGTGGGCTTCCCTGTAGTTTCAGATCCGCTGAATATCTGTCTGGATCGGCATAAGTAACCCCTATTGCCGAACGAGCGCAGTATAGGCGTGCCAGCTTGCAAGGCCTATGACCGGGAAGACTATGATCAGCCCAATGAAAGCTGTTGCGATACCGACGACAGTCAGTCCGGTGATGAGAATCGCCCAGAAGAGCATCGGGAAGAAATTTCTGTTCACAGCCCTCACACTTGTAGCCAGAGCCATGAACACATCGAAGCGGCGATCGAGCAGCATCGGCGCGGCAATCACTGTCAGCGAATAGTTGCAGAAGGCCACGAACCCGCCAGTTAAGAGACCGGCCAGCGCCATTGCCTGACCATTGGGATCATACATCATGAAATCAAGAAACTCGGCTGGTTCCCTGAACAGACGCGGTGTGGCAAGCGCGTAGATAACCTGTGCGATACGGGTCCATAGAAAATAAAGGAACACCAGCAAAAAGCCCAACAGAAGTTGATCCCGCCGCATGGCGGTGCGCACCCAGAGCATTCCCATGAAGGACGGCTTCAATCCCTGCGATATCTGCCGGGCGGCTTCATAAAGTCCCATACCAAGCATGGGTCCAACAATCAGGAATCCTCCCAACAAAACGAAAAACCAGCTGGCAGAATTGGTCCTGTAAAGCGCTAGAAAAATCCCCCCGCTAATACTGGCAAGGATCACACCGTACAGAACGCAGGATAACGGCGCACGGCAGAAGTCGCGCCACCCTGCTGCAAGCCAGCTTAACGGCGCCATCAGAGCAATATTGTTGATGTCAGGGAGACGCGTGATCGCTTGACTCATCTGTTTCCCCTCGGACGGTGCTGCCTTATTCAAGCCGTTCCTGAGCTCAAAGCAGATAGAGTATATGCGAGAAGCAGCCCCTTACGTTCAAGGGTAAGCAAAGAAACTGATGTTGCAATCAGGGAATTCCCTGAGGACGGGTAAAAACATAACTTGTCAGAGCCTCCGCGGCCGCCAGCCAGCCGTCCAGCAAGGCAAATGAACAATCATGCTACAAGGGGGGTATAGCCAGAATATCGATGGGGGAAGATCGCAAAACCTGTTCCGCGACACTACCGAGGACCAGTTTCTGCAAACCGCTCCGGCCGCGTGTGGAAATGACGACCAGGTCCGCCGCTTCTTCTTCAGCCGCTTTAAGAATTTCAAGAGCGGCCGCCGCCCTCTCAGGGCGGAGCACCGGAGCGGGCGTAAGAATACCGGCACTGGAAAGAAAACCAGATAGCTCGGCGGCAGCCGACTGGCGCTCTTCTTCCAGATAGTGGGCCTTATCCTCCGCATGAAGAGTTTCTGACATAACCAGGCGCAAAGCCGGAGCTTGAAATACATGCAGCACGGAATTGCGAACACCTGCACCCATGCCCATAGCCGCAAAATGTTTCAGCGCTGCCGCTGACGCGCTCGACATATCCGTGGTTTGCAGAATGTGCACATAAGGCCCCGAGGGAACGGCATTGGCAACCAGTACCGGGCAAAGAGAAGAGCGGATTACGCGCTCCGCCGTAGTTCCTATGAAGACCTCACGCAGGAGTTGCCTCCGGTAGGGCCCGAGCACAAGCATATCCGGGCGGATTTTTTCGGCGGCTTTCGCAATCCCCCGATGCGCGGCATCAAGTTCTACCAGCCAGTCGGTCGGCACCCCATCCATTTTGCTCGCGGTCGCGGAAAGTTTCCTGAGCAGGCTTTCTGCTTCATTGCGTTCGGCTTCCAGAATTCTGCGCGGTTGGTCATCATCGATCACGTGCAGAAGCTGAAGACGAGCGCCGTGATGCCTGGCGAGCAATGTAGCCCGGCGTAAGGCGCGGTCTGACCTTTCCGAAAAATCCGTTGCCACCAGGATTGTTTTCATCAGAATCACTCCCTCAGAGCTTGTTGAACGCCTGCGTCCCATTTCGACGTGCCTTCGCAGACTTCTCGTGACTATACTGCCCCCAGCAATAAGCACAGCATTTCCGACCGAAATGGGCCGCGCTGTTCAGCGCTGCACAGACGAGGGGTGTTCCAACAGCCACACTCCAGATATCACCGAGGCGTGTCTGCGTGATAAAACAATCCGGATTGATCTTTTTCTGCCTCCTTTTTCTTGGCAATCAGTAACCACCCTCATACGATTATTCACCAGCGTCAGCATGTTGAAGCAAACGTTCACAGTACTGCGCACCGGAAAATCGCCTGCCGGGCTATCCCCTGCGCAACACATATGACGATTGGACAGCTAAGCATGGATGCATTCCTGCATACCCCTTTCGCCGAAATAGCCGCTCTGCTTGCCCTCGCATCGGGCGTGGGCCTGCTGGGTATCCTTCTACGCCAACCCCTCATTGTCAGTTTCATAGCTGTTGGCCTCCTCGCAGGCCCATCAGCGCTCAACCTTGTTCATTCCGACGAACAGATCCGTCTCCTGGCCGAGCTGGGTATTGCCGTTCTATTGTTTCTGGTCGGAATAAAACTCGACGTAAAACTCATCCGTTCTCTGGGGACAGTGTCGCTGCTTACGGGGCTGGGCCAGGTCGCTTTCACCTCGCTGTTCGGATACCTGATCGGTCTCGCTCTGGGACTGGGGCATCTGACGAGCCTCTATGTTGCCATTGCGCTGACCTTCTCCTCCACGATCATCATTGTGAAGCTCCTGTCAGACAAGCGCGAGATCGACTCCCTCCATGGTCAGATCGCACTCGGCTTCCTGATTGTTCAGGATCTTGTCGTTGTTCTCGCCATGATTGCGCTCTCTGCGATCGGGATTGGCGCCGGCGGCGGTCATAGCTCAGGTGCCAACACGATTGTCAGCGTTATCGCCTCCGGCGCCGGTCTCGTGGCACTGGTTATCCTGTTCGTTCGCTATGTCGCCAATCCGTTGACCTCGCGTTTGGCAAAGGCACCGGAACTCCTCCTCATATTCTCCCTCGCGCTTGCCGCTGTGTTTGCGGCCGTGGGAGATTATGTTGGCCTCGGCAAAGAGGTTGGCGGCCTTCTGGCCGGTGTGGCGCTGGCTTCAAGCCCTTATCGCGAAACAATTGCCGCACGCCTTGGGCCGTTGCGGGACTTTCTACTCCTGTTCTTCTTCATCGCGCTCGGAGCGACGCTCGACCTGTCCCTCCTGGGCAGCCATGTCATTGGTGCCATCATCTTTTCGCTCTTCGTCCTCATCGGTAACCCACTGATCGTGCTCGCGATCATGGGCGCCATGGGATATCGGAAGCGCACGGGGTTTCTGGCGGGGCTCACTGTCGCGCAGATAAGCGAATTCTCCCTGATCTTCGTTGCCATGGGCGTAACCATTGGCCATGTTCAGGAGGATGCCTTGGGGTTGGTCACAATGGTGGGCCTCGTCACCATCGCGGCATCCACTTATATGATAACCTACTCCCACAAGCTCTATGCCCTGTGCGAGCCACTGCTGGGCATTTTCGAACGCCGCCAGACCCCGCGTGAGCCGGAAGACGCATCCCACCATGACGAACAGGGTTACAAGGTATTGCTCTTCGGACTTGGACGGTTCGGAACCGCGATTGGCTTGCGTCTCGAAAAGCGAGGCATCAAAGTCCTCGGAATTGATTTCAACCCCGACGCCCTCAAACGCTGGCGCGACCTCGGTCTTGATGCGGATTATGGTGATGCTACGGATCCTGAATTCATCGTGGACCTGCCCCTGGCTGAAGCAGCCTGGGTCGTCTCAACGGTTCCTGTTCATCCCACAGGTCTGAGCCATGAGGATACCCGGACTACACTGATACAGCTGACACGAACATCCGGCTTTGTGGGACGTATTGCTGTCGTTTCTCACAACCCGCGGGACACACAATCCCTCCTTGCGTCGGGCGCCGACGTTGTTCTGGAGCCCTTCCAGGACGCTGCCGACCGTGTTGTCGATCTGCTTTGCGGCGCTGAACTTTCAGAACGGACAAGAATTCCCGACATAACGGATGAGGAAATCCCCACACCCTGATCAGCAATAACCCGCCCGTTCAACATCCAGCACCATGACGAAGCGGACTTCACCTGTCCCTTCAATGGGAGGAGATCGATGCAGGACGCGGCTGGGAAAGGCGCAGCGCTGACCAAGCAACATGCCGACATGGAACGTGTCCATCTCCTGGATCTCTCCTTGGCCATCACCGCTGTCAAACGACCACTGGGTTCCGCGCCCCAGATAGGACGTGATCAGACGAAAGTCGGTTTCGTCCTTGTGAAATTTCCGGCAGGCGTCATCGGTCACATATTCCAGCCTGAGGGTGTAGTCTGCCTCGATTGCCCGCATCGGACCGATCATGGCGATGACGTCTTCTGCCACATAGTCTTTGACCAGGCCCGGCCAGGGCTGCGCGCTCAGGCACGCCTCAAGACCAGACAGGATCGCATCCGCCGATCCATCAATCCGGATATCTTCAAAGCCGGAAAAATCCACGCTCTCGAATGCCGTTCGGATCGCTGCGCCGGCCGGACGCTCCCAGATAGCCAGCTCCGCCGTCCCGCCGAGACCGGAGGCACGCAACGCGTCAAATCCTTTGCAGAGATAGACCCGCCCTTCCGCGGAGGGGCTCTCGCTTTCAATTGTCACAGCAGTTTCCAAGAACACACCTTGCGCAGCGCCAAGAACAATTTATGTTATACAATAACATTTTTTAGCCTGTCGAGGCCTTCATGACATTTCCCGCCAAACTTCCCGTTACCGTCCTTTCCGGCTTTCTCGGGGCCGGAAAAACCACCCTCCTCAATCATATCCTAAATAATCGCGAGGGCCGGCGTGTTGCCGTCATCGTAAATGATATGAGCGAGGTGAACATTGATGCCGAACTTGTCCGGCAGAATGGCGCGGGCCTGTCGCGGACCGAAGAAGCGCTGGTGGAGATGTCCAATGGCTGCATCTGCTGCACGCTCCGGGAGGATCTTCTGAAGGAAGTTTCCCGTCTCGCTCAGGAGGGCCGGTTTGATTACCTGCTGATAGAATCCACCGGCATCTCCGAGCCCCTGCCCGTGGCCGCCACTTTCGACTTCCGGGACGAAGCGGGCTTTTCGCTGGGGGATATTGCTCAGATCGACACCATGGTGACGGTGGTTGATGCTGCCAACATCCTCAAGGATTATTCGAGCACGGACTTCCTTGCAGACAGAGGCGAAAGCCTCGGGGAAGACGACCAGCGCCCGCTGGTGCAGCTGCTGGTGGACCAGATCGAATTTGCAGATGTCATCGTGCTCAACAAGGTGAGCACCCTCTCCCCTACCGACCTCGACATTGTCCGCCAGCTTGTGCGGTCCCTCAATACTGACGCTGAGATAATTGAGACTGATTTCTCCGATGTCGCGCTCGGCGCCGTTCTTGGAACGGGCCGGTTCGATTTTGAGAAAGCGCATCAGCATCCACACTGGGCCAAGGAACTCTATGGCTTTGCAGACCATGTGCCCGAAAGCGATGAGTATGGCATCGAGAGCTTCGTCTACCGCGCCCGCCGGCCATTTGATCCGGCAAAGTTCCATGCTTTCCTCAATTCCTCCTGGCCGAATGTGGTTCGGGCGAAAGGGTTTTTCTGGCTGGCGACCCGTCCAGACTGGATGGCGGAGGTGAGCCAGGCTGGCTCCCTGGTGCGGCATGAGCGTCTGGGCCGCTGGTGGTCAGCCGTCCCCGAAGATCAACGGCCCGACACGCCTGAACTGCTGCATTATCTTGAGCGTGTGTGGGACGCCCGTTTCGGTGACCGCCGGCAGGAAATCGTGATGATCGGGATCGGCATGGACCAGGATCATCTCACCGCGCGCCTGGACGCCTGCCTGACGGAACCGGGGCCTAGTGCCAGGTCTGGGAAGATACTGGCACGGACTGACCTGGAAGACCCCTTTGCGGCCTGGACCTAATGCCCGGTTTTTACAGGGATGAAGGTTCCTGGTTCTGCATGATCCGCCAGCTGTTGGGATTATTGCCATCGCGCTTGATTGAACGGCTGTGAGCCTGCTAGCAGGCTCGGTATGACCCTCATACTTGTTCTCGGAGGCGCGCGGTCTGGCAAGAGCCGGCGGGCGCAGGTGATTTCGGAAGCTGCGGCGGCGGCGCGCATTTATGTGGCGACGGCGGAGGCCTTTGATGACGAGATGCGCGCGCGCATCGCGCAGCATCAGGGAGAGCGGGATGGCAGCTGGCGGACGGTTGAGGCGCCGCTGGAACTGGTGGATACGCTGCTTGCCATGAAGGCTGGCCCGGACGCCATTCTGGTGGATTGCCTGACGCTGTGGCTTTCCAACCTGATGCATGCAGAGCGGGATGTGGCGGCAGAGACAGCGCGTCTCTGCGCGGCCTTGAAGGTAATGGAATGCCCGGTCTGCCTTGTTTCCAATGAGGTCGGCATGGGGCTGGTGCCGGAGACGCCGCTCGGGCGGGCGTTCCGGGATGAGCAGGGACGGCTGAACCAGAGGGTCGCCGAAGCGGTGGACAGGGTGGAATTCGTGGCAGCGGGATTGCCGCTGGTGCTCAAAGGCTAGCGGCGAGCGCGCTGGCCAATCTGGCGAGGGCCTCATCATCCGCCGGCAGACCAATGCGCAGATGGCGATCGCTGCCCGCAAAGCGCCGTGTATAGATGCCCTGCTCTGCGAGCCTCTGCCAGAGAGCATGAGCGCCGGGCATGCCGACATAGCGGAAGAGCGATGTGCCGCCTTCGACGGTCAAACCTGCGTCAGTGAGCGTCCTGTCCAGGACTTCCGAGGACAGGTGAAGACTCTTTCGGGTCATTTCCGGCCAGACCGGGTCAGCGGCGGCCAGTTGGCCCACATGCAGCGCCGGGCCGGAGACTGGCCAGACGCCGAGGATATCCCGCGCCGCCATCAACACAGCTGCCGGGCCGATCAGGGCGCCGAGGCGCAGGCCGGCAAGGCCGAAGAATTTGCCGAAGGAGCGCAGGACAATCAGGCCCGCTTCCCCTCCCCGCGCGGCAAGGGAGAGGCTGGGGACAAGATCCGCATACGCCTCATCGACAATCAGCCAGCCCTGGCGG
Organism: Alphaproteobacteria bacterium HGW-Alphaproteobacteria-18; assembly: GCA_002841155.1. Classification (GTDB taxonomy): domain Bacteria; phylum Pseudomonadota; class Alphaproteobacteria; order Caulobacterales; family Hyphomonadaceae; genus Hyphomonas. The sequence continues at coordinate 210,194 of PHEH01000001.1, read as the reverse complement.
GCGGCTTGCTGAATGCGGCAATCTTCCAGAATTTCCGGTGACCAGGTGCGGCCATCGGGATTGTTGGGATTGCAGAGGACAATGGCATCCACCTTTCCGGCGGCGTGGACCGGGTCTGCCATGAGGGTGATCTTAGCCCCTGCCCGCTGCCAGCAGGATTGATGATCCCCATAAATGGGCTGCGCGACCGCAACTGTCTGAATTTGCAGGAGTTGCGGCAAAAGGCGGATGAGGAGTTCGCTGCCCGGAGCCAGCAGCAGGCTGTCCGGCGGGGCGCCGTAATAGCGCGCCAGGACCTCGTGGCAGGCTTGGTATTGGGTTTGGGTTGGCAGATGGGAGAAGGTTTCGGGCGGGAGGACCGGGACTGGGTAGGGATTGGGGTTGATGCCGGTGGAGAGGTCGATCCAGGGGTGAGGGGCTTGAGGGTAGAGGGTTTTCAGGTGGTCGAGGGCGCCGCCGTGGAGGAGATCAGACTGGGTCATGGAGGCTCCAGAAGGCGCCAATGACGGTCAGCAGGATGCCCGCGAGCGTCACGGCCAGGACAAATCGGGACAATCCAGGACACATTTTTTCGGCCGTCGGATCTGGCGCGGAGGGGTTCAGCCAGGGCTCATCGCTGACATGGGACCCGTACGTCCGGGGGCCAGAAAGGCGCACGCCGAGGGCCCCGGCCATGGCCGCTTCGGGCCAGCCGGCATTGGGCGAGCGATGGTGGCGCGCGTCGCGGAGCATGGTGGATAAGGCGTTTCTTCTCCACGCCGGAAGCGCGATGAGGAGACCTGTAAGGCGCGCGGGAATGAAGTTTGCCACGTCATCGAGGCGCGCCGCGAAGCCCCCGAAGGCGGCGTAGCGATCCGAGCGGTGGCCGATCATGGAGTCGAGCGTGTTTATGGCCTTATAGGCGGCGATGCCTGGCAGGCCGAGAAGGGCGCCCCAAAAGAGCGGCGCGATGACGCCGTCTGACGCATTCTCTGCAAGGCTTTCCAGACTGGCGCGCGCGATGGCGGGGGCGTCGAGCTGGGCGGGATCGCGGCCGACGATCATTGCGACCTTCTGGCGGGCGAGCGCGATATCTCCGGCCTGAAGCGGGGCGGCGATGGCGGCGACATGGGCGTAGAGGCTGCGCGAGGCGAGAAGGCTGGAAGCGAGGAGCGCTTCGAGGGCAGCGCCCCAGAGCGTATCCGGGATGAGGCGCGCGAGGGCGAAGGCGGCGCCGGTGGGGACGGCGATGACGAGAAGGCTGGTGAGGGCGCCGAGGGCGTAGCGCGCGCGGTGGCCGAAGGCGGGGCGGTTGAGGCGCCGCTCAAGACCGCTGATGAGGGCGCCGATCCAGACGACCGGATGGCGGATGAGGCGGTAGAGCCAGTCCGGCCAGCCGACAGCCGCCTCGATGGCGAGGGCGGCGGCCATGAGCAGCGCGGAGTTCATGGATCTGCCCGCCAGCCGGGGGGCTCTGCAAGGGCAAAGAAGCGGTCCACATCGAGATGCGCCTCAAGGCCGTCTGCCAGATCATCAAGGGCTGTCTCAACCGAGGCGCCATAGGCAGCGTCTGAGGAGGCCCCTGCCCGCACATTGTCCAGCCAGGCGGCGCGGAAGGCATCTTCGGCAAAGAGGCCGTGAACATAGGTGCCCTCGATACGCCCATCCGGGCTGACGGCGCCGTCCGGCCCTGCGGGGAGATGCAGGAAAGGACGGGCGGCGTCTGGCCCGCGCGTCAGGCCGGCATGGATTTCATAGCCAGACACCGGGAGATGCGTGCGGGCGCACTGACCCGTCACGGGACGGACGGTTTTTTCGCCCTGCATGGTGGTGTGTGTATTCAGGAGGCCGAGGCCGGGCATTTCGCCTGCCGGGCCATCGATACCTTCCGGATCGCAGAGCCACTGTCCCAGCATCTGATAGCCGCCGCAGATGCCCAGGACGCGCCCGCCCGTGCGGGCATGGGCGAGGATGTCATGGTCCCAGCCCTGAGCGCGGAGGAAGGCCATGTCCGCAAGGGTCGACTTGGTGCCGAAGAGGATGATGACATCGACCTCGCGCGGGACCGGCTGGCCGGGGGGGACGAAGAAGAAGTCCACATCGGGCTCATTGCGGAGGGGGTCTGCATCGTCAAAATTGGCGATGCGGGAGAGCATGGGCGCGGCGATGCGGACCTTGCCAGCGCCGGTGGGGCGCATCTGCTGAAGGGCGACGCCATCTTCCGCCGGAAGACGCGCCGCGGCGCTGAGCCAGGGCACGATGCCGAGGCCGGGCCAGCCTGTGAGGCGCTCAATGTCGGCCATTGCGGGCGCAAAGAGCGCTGGATCGCCCCGGAACTTGTTGATGAGAAAGGCGCGGATCATGGCCGCGTCGGCGGGGTCTATGACAGCCTTCGTGCCCACGAGGGCGGCGATGACCCCGCCCCGGTCAATATCGCCCGCCAGCACCACGGGGACACCGGCGGCGCGGGCAAAGCCCATATTGGCGATGTCACGGGCCCGGAGGTTTATCTCGGCCGGGCTGCCCGCCCCTTCAACGATGACGAGATCGAAACGGGCCGTGAGGCGGGCGAAGCTTTCAAGCACGGCCCCGCGCAGGCTGTCGCGGCGGGCCATATAGTCAGCCGCCTGAAGCGTGGCCCTGGGGCGGCCATGGACGATGATCTGGGCGGTGCGGTCAGACTGAGGCTTCAGGAGGACGGGATTGAAATCCGTCTGCGGATCAAGGCCGCATGCGCGGGCCTGGAGCGCCTGAGCGCGGCCGATCTCTCCGCCATCGGCGCAGGCGGCGGCGTTGTTGGACATGTTCTGCGGTTTGAAGGGGGCAACGGCGAAGCCGCGCCGCCGCGCTATGCGGCAGAGGCCGGCGACAAGGAGGGATTTGCCGACATCAGAGCCTGTGCCCTGGATCATTATGGCGCGGGTGGTCATCTGTCTTTTGCCTCCGGGCCATCGAGCCATGTGGCCGAGGCATAGGCGATTTCGGCCTGCCATGCACGCGCATCTCCCCCGGCCGCGAGGGCGGCACGGACAACGCCGGCATGGGTGATGATGAGGCTGGTGCCCGTGCGGCGGCGGGCCTGAAGCAGGCCGAGGCCGACACGCTCGGCCACCTGGGCGACGCTTTCGCCGCCATGCGGGCGGCCTTCGAAGAAATGTTCGGCCCAGACATTGACCTCGCCTTCGGGAATTTCCGACCAGAGACGGCCCTCCCAACGGCCAAAGTCCATTTCCTGAAAGCGGTGGTCTATGATCGGGGCGAGGCTGCGCATTGCGCCGAGCCAATCGGCCAGGCGCCGGCAGCGCGTGGCGGGGCTGGTGAGGAGATGATCGACGGGCGGAAGGGCCGCTTCGAGGGCGGCGGCTTCCTGCTCGAAACTTTCCGCCAGCGGAACATCGAGCCGGCCATAGCAGAGACCGGCTGTGCCTTGCGGGGCGGTGTGGCGGACGAGGATCAGAGCCATGCGAGGAGCCCCAGATAGAAGCCGATCTCGCTCGCCTGCTGGACCGCGCCGAGGGCATCGCCGGTATAGCCGCCGAGCTTCGGGCCGTAGAAGAGGCGCAGGGCGATATGGCCGAGGGCGAGACCCGTAAGCGCGGCAGCGATAGCGGCCAGCGGCCAGTGCGCGAGGAATGCCAGCGCGGCGATGATGGCGGCGGCGCTCAGCAGCGTGACGGCAAGCCCTGCGGGGCTGAGCGCGCTGGCGACGGGCTTGGCTTTGCCCTCGAAGCGGACATAGCGGCTGGTGGCGATGACGAGGACAGCGGAGGCGCGGGATAGTCCGTGGGCGGCGATCAAAGCGGTGAGCGCAAGGGCGAGCGGCAGGGCGGCGAGCGCGGCGATCTTGAGGCCGAGGGCGATGATGAGCGCGGCGGCGCCATAGGTGCCGAGGCGGCTGTCTTTCATGATCTCCAGCGCGCGTTCGCGCGTGAGGCCGCCGCCGACGCCGTCGAATGTATCGGCGAGTCCGTCCTCATGGAAAGCGCCGGTGAAAAGGAGCGTGGCGGCGGTGGAGAGAAGCGCGGCCAGGAGCGGCGGGAAGACGAGCGCGGCGGCCCAATAGCTGGCGGCAGCGACACAGCCGATCAGAAGGCCGATGAGGGGATAATAGCGCGGCGTGGCGGCGAGGCGGGCGTCTGTAAACAGGCGCGCAGCGGGCACTGGCAGGCGCGTGAGGAATTGCGCGGCGAGCAGGAGGATCGCGAGTTCGGTGCGCAGCGCCCTGATCATGCCGGACCGCTGACCCCGGCGGCTTCAAAGCTGGCCATATCGCGCAGCATGGCGGCGGCCGCGCGCACCAGCGGCCAGGCAAGGAGCGCGCCAGTACCCTCTCCCAGCCGCATGTCGAGGGAGAGGAGCGGGCGGGCGCCGAGCGCGTCGAGCAGGATCTTGTGGCCGGCCTCCTGGGAGGCGTGGGCGAAAATCATGGCGGCGCGCGCGGCGGGGTCAAGGCGCGTGGCGGCAAGGGCGGCGCTGGTGGCGATGAAGCCATCGACGAGGATCATCCGCCCCGCCCCGGCCGCGCCAAGCATCGCGCCGGTCATCATGGCGATTTCGAAGCCGCCATATTCGATGAGGGTTTCTTCCGCTGACAGAGCATCGGGCGTGCGGGCGGAGGCGCGGGCGAGAACGCCGGTTTTATGGGCCAGCGCGGCGTCATCGAGGCCGGTGCCGCGGCCTGTGAGGGCGGCGATGGGGGCGCCGGTTAGCTTGTGGCCGATGAGGGTGGCCGCCGACGTGTTGGCAATGCCCATTTCGCCGAAAGCCAGGGCGTCATAATGGCCTTCCTCCGCCAGCCTTTCGCCGGCATCCAGCGCGGCGGCAAGCCCGGCCGTTGACATTGCGGGCTCGGCAACGCTGTTGCCCGTTCCCGGCCCGATGCGGCGGTTGATGAGGCCCGGATGGAGCACCGGCTCGCCCGCGACGCCGGCATCGACGACGCGCATGTCTACGCCCGCTGTTGCCGCAAAGACGTTGGCCGCGGCGCCCCCGGCGAGGAAATTTGCCACCATCTGGCGCGTCACGGCCTGGGGGAATTTCGAGACGCCCTCTTCAGCGATGCCATGATCGGCCGCAAACACGATCAGGCCGCAGCGGTCCATACGGGGGACGAGTGTGTTCTGGAAACGGGCAATATCTGCTGCGAGCGTCTCGATGCGGCCGAGCGCGCCGAGGGGTTTGGTCTTGGCATCCAGGGCGGCCTGGATCTGCGCGTCTGTGAGCCGGGTCATGATCAGCCTACGACCTTTCCGCTGGGCGGAGAACGGGTGATGAAGTGGCCTTTCACGCCTTCCGGCCAGTGCTTGTAAGGGACGACGCCGTGCTCGCTGGCAACATAGTGTTGGAAATAATCGAGGATGGCATTGGCGGCGTCTGCTGTGGGTTCGAAGCCGCCGAGGACGTAGGAGATTTTTCCCTCAGCCCGCAGATGGACGGTGCACCAGCGCTGGCAGGCGAAGAGGCAGGGCATGTCTTCGATGGCGATGGGACCCGACCGCCGGGCAGCCTCGGCACGGATGGCTTCGGCGAGGAGCGCGCCGCCGCGTTTGCCCTCTTCATTCTCCCGCTCGGTTTCGGTGAGGCGGCAGGTGGAGCAGACGATGATGGCGGCGTCAGAGGCGGGCTTCAGCATGGGCTTTTCTCTTCGGTAATCCCCGCGCCGAGACGGCGCCAGGGGAGGATGTAGGGCTCGGCCTCATGCTGGCCCTGGAGGGCGGCGATGGCGTAGGCCTTGCGCAGATAGGGGTCTGTGAGGACGGTTTCGGGCGCGCCCTGTGCCAGCACCCTGCCCTCTGACAGGAGCACTGCGGCGTTGCAGAAGCGGGCGGCGAGGGCAAGATCATGCAGCACACAGACGACCAGTTTGCCCTCATCGGCGAGGCTGCGCAGGAGCTCCATGACGTGGAGCTGGTGGTAAGGATCAAGGGCGGCGACGGGTTCATCGACGAGGAGGATGTCGGTCTCCACCGCCAGAGCGCGGGCCATCATGACACGGGCGCGCTCTCCGCCTGAGAGGGTGTCGGCGACGCGGTGGCGGAAGGGGGTGACTTCTGTGCGATCCATGGCGCGCGCGATGGCAGCCTGGTCCTCGGGGCCGGCCTCGGTGAAAGGGCCGAGATGTGGCAGACGGCCGAGGGCGACGAGGCGTTCGACTTCAAGCGGCCAGTGCATGGTATGGCCCTGCGGCAGGTAGGAGAGCTTGCGCGCGAGGTCTTTGCGGCGCAGGCGCGTGATGGGGGCGCCGTCGAGGAGGACTTCGCCTTCAGCGGCCTTGAGCAGGTGACAGAGCGCGCGCACGAGGGTGGACTTGCCCGCCCCGTTCGGCCCGACGAGGCCAGTGAGGAAGCCTGTGCGGAAAGAGACGGAGATGTTGGTTAGTATCCGTGTGCGGCCGATGTCGACCGAGAGGCCGCGCGATTCCAGATGGGTCATTGCATCCGCTCCTTCGTCTTGAGGATCAGATAGAGGAAGAAGGGCGCGCCGATCAGCGAGGTGAGGACGCCGAGATGGATCTCCACGCCGACACGGATGAGGCGGGCGGCAATGTCAGCGGCGAGGACGAGCGCGGCGCCGGCGAGCATACTGGGCAGGAGGAGCCGGCTGGCGACATGGCCGACAAGGGGGCGCAGGAGATGGGGCACGACGAGGCCAACAAAGCCGATGCCGCCGGAGACCGCGACTGTGCCCCCGATCGCAAGGCTGGTGCCGATGATGGCGTAGGCGCGCACGCGCTTGAGGTTGACGCCGAGGCTGCGGGCGGCATCTTCGCCGAGTGTGAGCGCGTCGAGCGCCTTGCCCGTGACGAGGAGGAGGAGCACGCCTGCCAGGGCAAAAGGCCCGGCGATCAGGACATCCTCCATCGAGCGGTCTTTCACCGAACCAAGCAGCCAGAAGATCATCTCATTGATGGCCCAGGGATTGGGCGAGAGGTTCATGGCCAGGGAGGTCAACGAGACGGCAAGGCCATTGATGGCGACGCCTGCGAGAATGATCGTCAGTGTGCCTGCATTCCTTGCCGAGAGAATGTAAAGGATGGTGGTGGCCACTGCCGCGCCCGCCATGGCCGCCAGGGGCAAGGCAAAGAGGAAAGCCGTGGAGAGGCCGAAATAGATGGTGATGACGGCGCCGAAGCTGGCGCTGGCGGAGATGCCCATGATGCCCGGCTCTGCCAGCGGGTTGCGCAGCAGGCCCTGCAGCACGGCGCCCGAAACGCCGAGGCCGCCTCCAATCGCGAGCGCCAGAAGGAGACGCGGGAGGCGCAGTTCACGCACGATGGTGACGATCTTCTCGTCCCCCATCCCGAACAGGGCGGCAACCACATCGGGCACGGAATAATCCACATAGCCGATGGTGAGCGAGACACAGACCAGAGCCGCTATCAGCGCAAGCAACATCAGATTGAGCGCGAGCCCGCTGATACGGCGGCGGGCGGGGAGCGGCCGGCCAGCCGCCCTTGCGAGGACGGCATCAGTCATGGCGGTCTCCGAAATTTGCGCGGCGCTGAGCGGCGAGGGATTCCACAGCGTCGATCAGCATCGGCCCGGCGCAGGTCCAGTACCGCCCCGGAACCGGCATCACCGGCTTTTCCGCAGACAGGCGGCGGAACAGGGAATGAGAGGCAAAACGGCTGGAATTGCCTTTGCGGGCCGTGTCGAAAAAGCTGATGACGAGCCCGTCGGGCGGATGCAGCACGAGCTGTTCCAGCGGGACGCGGCCCCAGCCTGTGTTGCCGAGATCGGCCTGAAGGTTCCGGAAGCCGGCGCGGCGCAGCGCGGTGTCAACGAATGTGCCCTGCCCGGCGCCGCCGCCTTCGGGGCGGAAATAGGTGACCTGCGGGCCTTCACCATCTTCTGCAATCTGACGATCCAGGATGGCGAGGCGCGATTCGATGTCTGCTATGATCGCCTCACCGCGCGCGACCTGGTCCAGCTTCAGGGCGACATCGCGGACCGACCGGGCAATGTCGTCAAAGGTGATCGTCATGGTCGAGATCATGACCATGTCCACATCGAACTGGCCCATGATACGCCGCAGTTCCATCGCGCCATGGCTGTTGAGGAGGAGGATTTCCACATCCGTATCGAGAAATTCCTCCGCGCCGCCGCGATTGGAGGGATAGGCGGCCGCTTCTTCGGCGAAGGTGGAGAGCGGGCCGGTCGCCTCCCAACTGAGCGAGGCAATCTGTTCGGGATCGGCGAGCGCGAGCAGATACTGGTCAGCGCAGATACTGGCCGAAGCGGCGCGTGGCTTTGACGGCTCAGCCATGGCGGGCGCGAGCGCGCCCAGGAGCACCGCCACCACCGCCATGCAGAGCCGCCGCGCCTCAGCCATGACGGAAGCCCTTTCCCTGCCGGTCCAGCGGGTCTGGATCATGGCCGGCATATTGACGCATCAGATAGTCCCAGAGGGCCAGCCGGGTGAAATCTGATTCGTCTGCCAACTGATCGTCATCGGTCAGGAAGGGGTTTGGCATAAAGATGGCGATCTGAGGCTCGCCCGCGCCATTGAAGAGGCGCAGGCCCCAGCTGACCGGGTGGCCATGCTTATCGAGGCTGCGGTAGAATTCGGCACGGGAGGTGCGCCGGCGGACCATCAGCTCCGGGCCGCCTTCGCTCTTGAGGGCGCCGTAATTGCTGCCGATGCAGAGATGGAAATGCCCCCGGCCATCCCAGTGAACGGTCAGGTATCCGTCGTTCAGGGTGATCCGTTCCGGCTTGCCGGGGGCTTTGAGTTCATAGGCTGCGCCCTGGATGAGCGGACCGAAAGTCAGCTTCTCATGATGGTTTTCAAACAGATCCCGCAGGAGGCGTTCGAGGAATGCCTCCTCCAGCGGCAGCGGCCAGATATGCTCTGCGCGGCCGTTTGACTGAACCTCCGCTCTCGGAATTTTTCGGGTAGCTGTCTGGGTCGTCATGGGAAATTTCCTGTCTCAGTTCCATTCCAGGGCGCAGCGAACGCTTCAAAGGCGCGCGCGGATGCCGAGATAGAGGCTGCGGTTGAGTTCATTGCGCCCGTAGGAGAGCTGGTAGTCATGATCCAACGCGTTCACGAGGCGGCCATAAAGCTCGATCCGTTCGGTGAGATCATAGTTTCCGAGCAGATCAAGGGTTACAAAACCCGCCGTCCGACCGCCATAGCTGGAGGCGTTGTCGGAGCGGTAGCGCAGGCGCGTGGTGACATCAAACCTGGCCGTAAGCTGCGCGGTTGCGCTGGTTGATCCGGAATAACGCGGGCGACCGAGCCAGCGGCCGGTTTGCTCATTCTGGGCATCAAGAACCATGAACGACTGTGAGAGCGAGAGCCAGTCTGTGGGCGCAAACCGGCCGCCGAGTTCCACGCCCTGCGCCTTTGTCTGGCCGAACTGGATATAGCCGCCAAACGGCTTGTCGGCAGGATAGCCGAAAGCGATTTCGTCTTCGATGTCGGTGTTGAACACGGACAGTTCGAAGGCAGCGTTTGCCCAGTTGACGTCTACGCCGGCATCATAGCCCTCGCTGGTTTCGACCTTCAGGCCGGCATTTCCATAGGTGGGGTCGAAGAGCTGGTAGAGGCCTGGCGCCTTGGCACCCGTGCCATAGCTGGCGCGGAATTTCACGTCGCCGCCGGCAAGCCTGGCCGGGAGGAAATAGGCACCGGTGACGCGGTAGGTGTCGAACTGGCCGAAACGCTCATTATCGTCGAGACGGCCAGCGACGGTGACGGAAAGGGCCTCCACCGGGCGGAAGGCAAGCTCGGCGAAAACAGAGCTCGTGGTGATGCCTTCGCTGAAACTGCCGGAAAAGCGTGTCACCTGATCGGTGGATTCGTCTTCCCAGCTGAGGCCAGCCGAGACCTGCACCTTGCCAAACCCGCTATAGCGGCTGATGAGGAGGGCGGCGTCTTTTGTACCCTCGTAAAGATCTCCGGCGACGGAATAAGACGGGCCGAAATAGAGACGCTCTGCATTGTACCGCGAGAGGGTGAGTTCGTTCTTCCAGGCGCCGTCTTCTGTTTCATGGATCAGCTGGGCGGCGAGGCCGAGATCCTTCTTATCGACATTGTTTGCGCTGTCGCTGGTGGTGTTGTCGAGATCGGTTGAGGAAGAATTGTAGAAGCTGACGATCTGGCCGCTGAAGGTTTCGGAAAAACGGTAGCCGAGCCGGCCGCTGAGGGCCCAGACCCAGTAGTCATCGTCTTCGGTAACATTGGTTCCGGTGCGAGGGTCGGCAATGGACGGGCCTTCGGTGACCGTGCCGGTGGCCGAAAGGCGATAGTCGAGCGCGCCGTTCTTGCCGAGGAGCGAGACGCCGCCACGTTTGAGAAGATGATCTCCGTGCTGGGAGCTGACGCCGGCATAGCCGCCGGCTTCGGCTTCGGCATTGATGCGGATGCCCTCTTCTGTGGCACGCTGGGTGATGATGTTGATGACCCCGCCAATGGCATCGCTGCCATAAAGCGAGCTCTGATTACCGCGCAGGACTTCGACGCGCTCAATGTCGAGCGAGGTCATGTTATCGGACGAAAACTGGGTGCTGGTGGAGCTTGGATCACCCAGTTCGATGCCGTCGAACAGAAACAGAACCTGGTCATTGTCCGATCCGCGGATGCTGACATTGGTGCTGCCGCCGGGGCGGCCAGCGCTGATCTGCATGCCGGGAATATCCTGGAGCACCTCCTTCAGCGCGATGATCTGCCCGGCCTCGATGGCGACGCGGTCGATGGCGGTGATGGCGCTGCCGATCTCGCGCGGGGCGAGGTTCAGGCGGCTGGCGGTGACGGTTACGGTATCCTGCCGGCTCTCATCATCAGATGACTGAGCATAGGCGAAGGACAGAGCATTCAGACTGGCGGCGCCAAGCAAAGCGCCAGTGACTGCTCTCACGATAAGTGAGGACATTATAAGTCTCCATCCGGGGGGCAGCGCCCCTCCGATTGCATCCACACGGAAGATTGAACGCGGTCGCCTGTCGCCAGCGAACATGCGCGGGCGACAAGGCGAAGGTGCGTTCAAGCACCCGCCTCTCAGATGTCGCCACGACGGAGTTCCGCTCTGCCGACTAGACCCGGTCGGGAGAGGGGCGACAATTTGACGGCAGGTCTCCTGGCTTCCGGTTCATCGCTTCCATCCGCGCCTTCCCAGAGTGCCCTATCGGGCGCCCCAGTGGCTTCATGCGGCTAAGCTCGCCGGTTACAGTTGCGGGTACAGCTGCAGAGTCAGGTCTCTCAACCCTCACTGCATTCCCATTTTAATCCCCCTCGCGAGGGAACCGTCAGAAAGGCGGATACATTTGATAAAGGGGCTTGTCCAGCCTCTACGCGTCACGCCGGCGCGTGCGATATAAAATAGCGACGAGGAAGGGCGCGCCGATGAGCGCGGTGACCACGCCGAGGCGCAGTTCGTTTGTGGTCGGGATAATACGGACGAGGACATCGGCGCTGGTTAGCAGCAGCGCCCCGGCGATTGCGGAGGGGCCGAGCAGGCGCGAAGGGAGGTTTCCCGCGACGCTGCGGGCGAGATGGGGCGCGACCAGGCCGACGAAACCGATGGCACCGGTGACCGAGACAGCGGCGCCGATGCCGAGCGCCACGCTGACGATCAGCCGCATACGTACGAGGGCGAGATTGTAGCCGAGCGCGCGGGCTGCATCCTCTCCCAGCGTCAGGGCGTCGAGCGCCCGCCGGTCCCAGAAAAGGGTGGCGAGGCAGAGGGCGATGAGGGGCAGCGACAGCCAGACATGCCGCCAGCTGCGGTCTTCCGCCGAGCCCAGCAGCCAAAAGGTGATCTCCATCGCCGCAAAGGGATTGGAGGAGAGATTGAGGGCGAGCGATATGCCCGCGCCCGCCAGCGAGCCGATGGCGATGCCGGCCAGGATGAGGCTGAGCCCCGAGGCAGAAAACATCGTGAAAACAAAGAGAACGAGCGTGGCAATGAGCGCGAACCCCGCCGCCATCAGCGGCAGGGCAAGGCCGAAAGCACTGGCAAAACCGAAGTAAAGCGCGACCACCGCGCCGAGCGCTGCGGCATTGGCGACGCCGAGAATGGAGGGCTCAGCGAGCGGATTGCGCAGGTATCCTTGCAGCGCGGCCCCTGCCCCACCGAGCATCGCGCCGACGCTGAGCGTCAGCACGAGGCGCGGCAGGCGAAGCTCCCGGACGATGGTGTTTGTGATCTCGTCTGCGCGTCCCAGCAGCCCGGCAAGAACCTGGCCGGCAGAGAGCTCCACCGGCCCGGCGAGCAGCGACAGCGCCGACACGAGCAGCAGAGCTGCCCCGCCGAGCAGCCATCGGGACGTGTCAGAAAATATGTGCGCGGCGCGGGGCGGCGCTGTGGCAATCAGCATGGGCGGAACTCGTCAAGATCGATCCGAAAGGCATTCCGTCAACTGAGTGTCCCGGCGCCCGAGCGACTCTCTTAGACCAGACTGCTCTGCGCCGCCAAGCGTCTCTTGCGATTTTTTCCGGATGTGAGATGGCTGCGTGCGAGCCGCGCCCGGGAGGCCTGATCTGTTGAGACTTGCCACACGCCTTGCCTGCCTGATCGTGATGGGCGCGGCGCCTGCGCTCACCCTGCAGGCCGAGACGCGGCCGAAGCGGATCGTGTCGCTCAATCTCTGCGCGGATCAATATCTTCTGGAACTGGCCGACCCTGCGCAGGTTGTGGCGCTGACGCACAATGCGCGTAACCCGGCGCTCTCCTTTGGCGCGGACAAGGCGATGGGTTGGCCGGTTTCCGACGGAAATGGCGAAGAGCTGATGGTGCTGATGCCGGATCTGGTGATTGCAAGCCGCATCCGCCGGCCGGAAATCCGGGCCTTTCTGGAAACGCAGAAGATTCCCGTTCTGGAAATCGAGCCCGTGCATACATTTGAAGACATCCGGGCGCAGACGGACCTGATCGCCACGGCTATCGGGACGCCCGAGAAAGGCGCGCTTCTGATTGCGCAGATGGAGCGCCGCCTGGAGACGGCGAAGGCATTGACGCCGGCGGACAAACCGACCGCGGCGCATTATCAGCGGCGGGGATACCTTTCTGGCCAGGCGACGCTGATGTCTGAGATCATGAGCTGGGCGGGGCTGGAAAATATTGCCGGCCAGATGGGCGCGCGGCGCACCCAGCGCGTTTCGATGGAAGTTCTGCTGGCCGCGCAACCCGAGATTCTGGTTTCCGGGACGCCGGCGCCCGGCGAGAATGATGTGGGGAAGGAAGTGCTGGACCACCCTGCCCTCAGAACCCTCTATGCCAAGGCGCGCTGGATCGAGATTCCCGAAGCGCTGACGGTTTGCGGCGGGCCATCCTTTCCCGCCGCTGTTGAAAGGATGCAAGCCCGGATGAAAGCGCTGGAGGCAGCGGCGCGCTAGAACTCAATCCCGGCCTGGGCTTTGACGCCCGAGCGGAAGGGATGCTTGATCAGCGTCATCTCGGTCACAAGATCGGCCACTTCAATCAGGGCTTCGACGGCGTTGCGGCCTGTCAGGATGACATGGGTATCTTCCGGCTTGGCGGCGAGTGTTTCCAGAACATCCGCAAGCGGAATATAGTCGTATCGCAGGGCCACATTGATTTCATCACAGAGGACCATCCGTATTTCCGGATCGAGAATCATGGCCTTTGCCTCGGCCCATGCTTTTCCAGCAGCGGCAATGTCGCGGGCCTTGTCCTGCGTTTCCCAGGTGAACCCTTCGCCCATCGCCTTCATGGTGACGAGATGCGGGAAGGCATCAAAAACCTGTTTCTCACCGGTCGCCCAGGCGCCCTTGATGAACTGGATGATGCCCACCTGCATGTCATTACCGATGGCGCGGCAGACCATGCCCATCGCAGCTGTGCTCTTGCCTTTCCCTTTGCCGGTGTGAACGATGACCAGGCCTTTCTCGACGGTCTTGCCGGACATTATCTTGTCTCGCACCGCCTTCTTTTTCTTCATCTTTTCGTTGTGTCGATTATCATCCTGCGGGGTCATCAAGGCGCTCCTTCAAGGGCTGGGGGAATTGGGACAGCAAGGCGTCCAGCTCCATACGGATGCTGTTGCGGCGCGGTTTCCAGAGATTGCGGTCCAGCGCTTCGCAGAAGCGGGCGGCCATCTCGCGCAGCGCAGCTGGATTGTTCTCACGGATAAAGGCTGAAACATCCGTATCCGAAATATAGGCGTCATAGAGCAGGTCGAACTGATGGTCTTTCACCGCGTCCGTCGTGGCCGCGAAAGCGAACAGGTAGTCGAGTGTGGCGGCCATTTCGAACGCGCCTTTATAGCCGTGGCGCATGACGCCTTCGATCCATTTGGGATTGACGGCGCGGGCGCGAACGACGCGCGCGATTTCCTCCGCCAGCGTGCGTACCTTTGGCGTTTCGGGGCGGGCGTGGTCTGTGTGGTAGATGACCGGCGCTGATCCGCGCAGCGTTTCGGCGGCGGCGGCGAGGCCGCCTTCGAACTGGTAGTAATCATCCGAATCAAGAAGATCATGCTCGCGATTGTCCTGATTGTGGACGATGGCGTCTGTGAGCACGACGCGCTGCTCCAGCGCGGCGCGGTCTGCCCGGCCCGCCTGACCGCCGCCATAGGCATAGCCGCCCCATTCGAGATAGGCTTCACCGAGGTCGCGCCGCGCTTTCCAGATGCCTTCATCGATCAGGGCCTGAAGGCCCGCGCCATAAGCGCCGGGTTTCGCCCCGAAGACGCGGGCGCCGGCCCGCATGTCGGCGAGGTATTCGGCTGCGCCGCCTGCAATGTGGCTCTCTCGCTCTGACCGGTAACGCGCGGCGAGAGGGTTGTCGGCCTCGCTCTCGTCCAGCTTCATGATGGCGCGGGCGGCGGAGTCGATCAGGTCCATCTGCCCGGCAAATGCATCGCGGAAGAAACCCGAGACGCGGAAGGTGACATCGACGCGCGGGCGGCCAAGCAGGGCGAGGGGGAGAATTTCAAACCCCGTGACGCGGCGCGAGGCATCATCCCATTTAGGCCGCGCGCCCATCATGGCGAGGGCCTGGGCGACATCATCCCCGCCAGTGCGCATATTGGATGTGCCCCAGGCCGACAGCGTCATGGCGCGGGGCCACATGCCCTCGCGCTGGCGGTAGTCTTCCACCAGCAGCTGGGCCGATTTCCAGCCGAGCGCCCAGGCCGTGCGGGTCGGTACCGACCGTGTGTCTACGGAATAGAAGTTCTTCCCAGTGGGCAGCACATCGGGGCGCCCCCGCGTTGGCGCGCCCGAGGCGCCCGGCATGACGAAACGGCCCTCAAGCCCCCGCATCAGGCCGGCGATTTCACCCGCGCCGCAGGCGGTGAGCGCCGGTAGGAGATCGTTGGACACATAGGTCATCACGGCGTGCGTGTTGGACCAATTCCGATCAACTGCCTCTCCCGAGACCAGGCGGGCAGCGAGGTGTTCGAGGCGCTCGACCGTGTCGCCATATGTGCGCCAGGGCGCAGCATTGAGGGCTGACAGGATAGGGGGCCTGGGGCCGCTCCAGAGATCGCCGAGCCGGCAGTCCAGGGGATCAAAGGACAAGCCCAGATCTTGAGAGAGGGCGCGGAGAAGAGAGGCGTTGGCCCCCTCCCCGTTCTGGCGCGGAGCGCGGGCGATGGCGACGGTAAGGTCTGTCAGGAGGCGTCCCTCCGGCGCGCGGCCAAAAATATGCAGGCCATCGCGTATCTGAATTTCCTTCAGTTCACAGAGGTAGTTGTCGAGCGCGGATATGGCCGCGTCTTCATCTCCGGGGGAGTAAACGCCGTCACGGTCGAGACCGGCGCGGGCGGCTGCTTCCAGGATAGACTGCCGAAGCGGCTTGAGCCGCCGGGTGTCGAGGCTGGCGGCTTCGTAGTATTCATCGACGAGGCCTTCCAGATCCTTGAGGGGGCCATAGCTCTCGGCGCGCGTCATCGGGGGCGTGAGATGGTCAATGATGACAGCGCTGGCGCGGCGCTTGGCCTGCGTGCCCTCGCCAGGATCATTGACGATGAAGGGATAGAGATGCGGCAGCGGGCCGAAGACCGCCTCGGGGAAACATGTTTCCGAGAGCGCAAGCGCTTTTCCCGGCAGCCATTCGAGATTGCCATGCTTGCCCATATGGATGATCGCGTGTGCACCGAAGGTTTGGCGAAGCCAGGCATAGAACGCAAAATAGCCGTGGGGCGGTGGCAGGTCCGGGCTGTGATAGCTTTCGACAGGGTTGATATTGTAGCCGCGCGCGGGCTGGACGCCGATAATGACATTTCCGAAGCGGTGGAGACCAAGGCGGAAGCCGGCGCCCGGTTCATAGAACGGATCCTGTTGCGGCGGGCCCCAGCGGGATGTCACCTGCGCCTGAACGGATACGGGGAGCGCGGCGAAAAATGTTTCATAGTCCGCCAGCGGAAGTGTTTCTCCGGGTAGGCTGATCTGTTTTTCACGATCATTGGTCGGGCCGGCGGTGAGACGGTCCATGAGCGCGGCGGCGGTTTCGGGCTCGCCAGAAAGCGTGTAGCCTGCCGCCTTCATCGCGCGCAGGACCTCTATTGCCCCGGCGGGTGTGTCGAGGCCAACGCCATTGGCGAGGCGGCCATCCCGGTTTGGATAGTTCGCCAGGATGATCGCAACGCGGCGCTCAGCGGGCGGCGCGCGGCGCAGGCCCACCCAGGCGGCGGCCTGCTCGGCAACGAAAATCATGCGATCAGCGAGCGGCATGTGACGCACACCGGCATGCTGGGTGAGGTTGCTGGGGCCTGCCCGCTGCTTGAACGCAATGGCACGGGTGAAGATGCGGCCGTCCACTTCCGGCAGGGCGACATTCATGGCCACGTCGCGCGCGCCGAGGCCGCGCGTGCCCGCTTCCCAATCGGCCAGTGGGCCGCTGCTGAGGACGGCCTGGAGAATGGGGCAATCGGCGCGTTCCAGCACAGATGGCTCACGGGCCTCGCCCGGTGTGGAGACGGCGAATCCGGTGAGGTTCAGGATGATGTCCGGCGCGGCGGCCTCAATCTGGCGCGCAACGAACTCTGCGCAGGCTTCATCTTTCAGACTGTGGAGAAAGACCGGAAGCGGGTTGAGCCCCTTTGCGCGCACTGCCTCGATCAGGGCGTCGAGGGACTGCATTTCACCGGCCAGATAATAGGCGCGGTAGAAGATGATGAGCGCGGCGGGCGCGGTGCGGGCCCAGAGCGCCTCCATGTCCGCAAGATCGCGCGGGGCCTCGCCCGGCCAGTAGAGGCCAGCGCGCGGAAGCGGCTCCGGAGGTGGGCCGGGGTCGGGAGAATAGCCCGTCAGATATGCGGTATGCTGCAGGAACGCCGTGATGTTATCCGCCCCCCCTTCCTGAAGGTAAGACCAGAGACGCGCGTGATCCTCCGGAGAGACGGTGGACAACCCCTCCAGGTCAGCGTCCGGGCGGGCGTCTCCGGGGATCATCGCGAGCGGAATGGCATTTTCACGCGCCGTCCGCACGATTTCCGCGATGCCGTAGGGCCAGTAGGTTCGCCCACCAAGCACACGTACACAGATGAATTTTGCGCGCAAGACGACCTTCTGAATATAGAGGTCGATCGAGAAATTATGCTGCAACATCATGAGGTTGGCGAGGCGAAGGGCGGGCGCCCCCGGCCCGGCACGCCTTTGGGCCGCCTCCAGGGCCGAGAGGTCGGTGTCCGCCGCCGAGATGACGACGATATCGCCCGGTGACTGGCCGAGATCGACAGGTTCTGCTCCGTCGGTGACCTGACCCTCGCGGATGTTCAGGAGGTGCATGCGCGTCAGCCGCCCGTCAGGATACGCGCGGCAGCAGCCCGGTCAAAGCCGGAGGCACCGATGACGACTAGCCTTCCGGCGCGCGCCTCACCTTCTTTCCAGGGCCGGTCATAGTGGCTGTTAACGCGCGGGCCCACCGCCTGAAGAAGGAGGCGCATATCGCGCCCCTGCACCGCGACGAAGCCTTTGACACGATAGACTTCTTCGGCTTTGGCAAGCGCCGCAATCCGTTCGGCGAGCAGCTCGGCCGACGCAATGCTGCCGATCTCGACGACGCAACTGTCAAAGTCATCATGGTCGTGATCGCCCTCTTCGCTGTCATGATGAGAGTGACGGGCGTCGATCTCATTCTCGACACCTATGCCAAGACCGAGCAGGGTGTTGACCGGGATGTTGCCGTTTTCGGCCTGCATGAAATGCACGCCGGGACGAGTGTGCTCTGTCAGTTCCGAGCGGACGCGCTCAAGCGCCTCGGGCGCGACAAGGTCGGCCTTGGTCAAGACGACCATGTCGGCGCAGTGGAGCTGGTCTTCGAAGAGTTCCTCCAGCGGACTGTCATGGTCGAGCATGTCGTCGGCGGCACGCTGCGCGGTGAGCGCGGTTTCGTCATGGGCAAAGCGCCCTTGCGCCACGGCGTCGGCGTCCACCAGCGTCACCACACCATCGACCGTGACGCGGGTGCGCACTTCGGGCCAGTTGAAGGCCTGGACCAGCGGTTTCGGCAGCGCCAGGCCGGAGGTCTCGATGACGATGTGATCGGGCGGCACGTCGCGGTCCAGAAGCGCCTGAATAGTGGGCAGGAAATCATCGGCCACGGTGCAGCAGATGCAGCCATTGGCGAGCTCGATGATGTCGTCTTCACCGCAGCTTTCTACGCCGCAGTCTTTCAGTATCTCGCCATCCACGCCAACATCGCCGAACTCATTGATGATGAGGGCAATGCGCCGGCCACCTGCATTTTCAATCAGATGACGGATGAGTGTTGTCTTTCCGGCGCCGAGAAAGCCGGTGATGATGGTCGCGGGGATCTTGCCCGTGCGCGTTGAGGAATCAGCCATGAGGAACACCTTCGAAGGGGACAGGGATCGGGAAGCGATTGGCTGAGGGTGAACGGCGGAAGCTGCTGGCGCCGGTGTGACGCGAGCCTCCTTCTTCTGCGTGCACGAGCGAGCCACAGATGCGCGCCGCCATATGCCATCTCCCATCCGGCTGCGATGGATCGCCGCCGGGTTCAGGACGCCTGACAATCGGGAATAGCCTGCACCGGCAAACGGCGCACACGGATCACCCGACGCTCACACGTCAGCCAAAATCATGTCGCCACGACGGAGTTCCGCTCTGCCGACTAGACCCGGTCGGGAGAGGGGCGACAATTTGACGGCAGGTCTCCTGGCTTCCGGTTCATCGCTTCGGTCCGCGCCTTCCCAGAGTTCCCTATCGGGCGCCCCAGTGGCTTCATGCGGCTTAGCTCGCCGGTTACAGTTGCGGGTACAGCTACAGAGTCAGACCTCTCAGCCCTCACTGCATTCCCATTTTAATCCCCCTCGCGAGGGAACCGTCAGAAGTGTCGTGTATGCGCGGCCAGGGCAGCTGTCCAGAAAATTCAAGATACGCGACCTGTTCGTCTCGATGGGAGGCAATGGGCGTTTAAGCGCTGAGCCTGCAATCAGCCTGGCGTGCTGGCGAGGATGGTCCGCAAGGCATCGGTCAAGGCGCCGATCTCATCTTCACTGGTGAAGACCGCGGGCGTAACGCGGACGCAGGCGCCGCTGGCCAGCCCGTCCCGCATCACGGTGAAGATGCCAAACTCCTCCGCCAGGCGTGTCGCCAGGGCCGCATTCTCGCTGAGACTCGTCTGCCCTGCCAGACGGAAGGAGGTGATGCCGGCATGAAGGCGCGGGTCGGGCGGCGTGAGAATCTCGATACCGGGATGCGCCCGCAGGCTTTCCGCCCAGAGGCTACGCAGGTGGCGTAGCCGGGCTTCCTTACGCGCTGGGCCGAGCGCCGCATGCACGCTGAGCGCATCCGGTACAGCGAGCAAAGCGGCGAGGTTGACGGTGCCCGTGTGGACGCGCGCGCGGATGCCTTCCGGCGGTGGCTGTTCGGCATTCATGTAAGGGTCGATATCCCCGGTCCGGCCACGGCGGATATAGACCGCGCCGACGCCGAGCGGGGCGCCGATCCATTTATGCAGGTTCAGGCCGATGAAATCGGCCCCCAGCGCCGCCACATCAAAATCCACCTGACCGAAGGCATGGGCGGAATCGAGCAGTACGTCTGCCCCATGCGCGCGCGCAATATCCACAATCTCCGCCACAGGCAGAACAAGGCCTGTGCGATGGCTCAGATGGGTAAGCAGGATGAGGCGGATATGCGGATTTGCCTCCAGCGCGCCGACATAAGCATCAAGGATGGCCTGATGGGTTGCCGGCTCTGGCAGGGTAATCTGATGCACGCGTGCGCCGCGACGGGCAGAGAGCCACCCCATCGCTGTCTGCATGGCGGGGTAGTCAAGGTCGGCATAGAGTACACCGTCGCCGGGCCGCAGGCGATTATAGCCTGAAATCAGCGCCTGCATGGCCTCAGTGGCATTCCGGGTAAAGACGATCTCGTCCTCGCCTGCCCCGATGGCAGCTGCGGTCGCGGCAAGAATCGGCTGGAAATCACCGCCAAACTCGCGCCGCGCATAGATTGAGGTGCGCGCATTCACCCGGTCCAGCGCCGCCTTGTGCGCCTCCAGGACAGGCCGGGCCATCATACCCCAGTTGCCATGCTCAAGATGGATCATCTCGTCGGTGACGTCATAGAGCCCGCGCACGGCGCGCCAATAGGCCCCGTCGCCCGCCGCCAGAGCCGGATCGGCAGATGTTGCCGGCAGACGGGCGAGCGACTGCGCAGAGGCGAGCCCTGTAACCGCCAGGCCTGAAGCAGCCCCGAGCATGGCCCGGCGTGTGAAATTTGCCATCGCTGTTCCTCAAGCTTGTCATCACAGGAAAGAGGCGACGCCACCGCGCCGCCCCCTGCCTGATTACGTTTTCAGGGTCGTCCTCAGAACGACGCCATGACCCGGATATAGGCCTTGCCGCCATCTGTGTCATATGGCGCATTGCGCGAATATTTGAGACCGCGATTGGCTTGGTGACGCGACTCGTCGGGATAGGTGTTGAACACATTCTCCGCGCCGACACGTACCTGCACCTGATCATTGACCTCATAGGACAGGGCCAGGTCGAACAACGTTATTCCGCTGAAGTCCTGGAAGGTCACATCGGCGCTGTCGTCCACATCGGTCCATTCGCCATAGTAGCGCGCCCGCGACAGGAGGCCCCAACGGCCCCGCTTGTAGTCCATGCTGGCAACAATGTTGTGTTGCGGCAGGCCTTCTTCAAACAGCCGGCGGGAGACATCGTTGAACACGCCGGCAATTGCCTCGCGGGTCACTTTCGTCTCGTTCCAGTTATAGGCGAGGCTGAGATTGAGGTTCCCGTCAAAGGCTTCCCCTGCCCAGCTGCCGACAAAGTCCACACCGCGCGTACGCGTGTCGAACACGTTCTGGAAGAATGAGGCGGTGGTGATGCTCTCTCCGCCGGGAATACCGAGGGCGGAGAGCTGCGCGCGCTCCGCGTCCGTCAGCTGGAAGCCACCACGCGTGGAGAAGCGATCATCAAGCTCGATCTGGTAAACGTCGACCGTCGCGGTGAAGCCGAGATCATTGCGATAGGCCAGGCCAAGCGAGAGGTTTTCGGATGTCTCCGGCGTCAGTGCGAAAATGACCTGACCGTCAGGGCGGCCATTGATGATATCCGCCACTGGGCCGGTCGGATTGAACCGGCCGCTGGTCACGAGGTTCAGCGTCACCGAGTTCAGCCCCTGGCTGGTGCGCTCAGATTCAAGCTGACCCGGCGTCGGGGCACGGAAACCGGTCGACCATGTGCTGCGCAGGGCGAGATTGTCGGTAAGTTCGAATCGGCCAGACAGCTTGTAATCCGTTGTCGAACCAAATTCGGAATAGTCTTCGAAGCGCACCGCTCCACCCAGCGTCAGCCGATCCGTGAGGGCAGCTTCAATATCGACATAGGCAGCATGGCTTTCCTGCTCGAAGGTGCCGGCCTGCAACTCGCTATAGCCGGGAAAGCCGTTGGAGCCGGATGGCAGACCAACGACCGCAAGTGGGCCGACCGCATAGGAGGCAAGGTCGCCCGCCTCGATCTCGAAACGTTCATCGCGACGCTCTGCACCGAAGGCGATGTTGAGCGGCTCGGCAAGGCCGGCATCAAGTAGGTAGACAAAGTCTGCATTGAGGTTGAAGTCACGCTGACGCAGGATACCGGCGCGGAAATCCGTCGGGCTGGCCGAACCCAGCGAGGCGTTGATCGTCTCATTGATGAAATAGTCGATCTCATTGCGGCCATAGCTGGCCGAGAGATCCCAGTTGAAGGCAGCGCCGAGATCGCCACGCACACCAGCCGTCAGGGCACGGTCATTATCGTCCTGTCCGAAGCGCGGCGTGAAGCCGGCAGGATAGATCGCCGACAGGTCATAGTCCGGATCGAGCGGTGTGGTGTTGTAGGCGTTGGTGCTGTCGGGGTTGCGCCAGTTGAAGTCGTTGACGCCGCTGCCCTCGCCCCAGGTGCCGAAGGCGTAACCCTCGATGGAGGGGGTGAAATCGTAAACAGCATTCATGGCGAGGCGGAGCGCTTCGCGGTCCGGCTTGCCCCAGCGCTGCACAGGGTTGGCCACGTTCAGTTCCGGGTTGGCGGCCTGGAACGCGATGGCATCCGGGCGCTGACGGGAGCGCGAGGTCGCGCTTGCATCGGTGTATTCGGCTGTAAACACAGCAGAACCCCGGCCGCCAAGATCAAAACCGGCCTTCGCGCCACCCTGGTATTGCGTGCCATCGCCTTCATAATATTGGGAAACCTGACCAAAGCCGCTATAGCCCGGCTCGCTGTCGAGGATGATGTTGATCACCCCGGCGATGGCGTCGGAGCCATACTGCGCTGAGGCGCCGTCGCGCAGCACTTCCATGCGCGAGATCGCGAAGCTCGGGATCTGCGCGAGGTCGACCGCCTGCGCGCCGCGATTGCCAAGGAAGGCCGAGCGGTGACGGCGCTTGCCATTGATCAGCACGAGCGTCTGATCGGGCGAGAGCGAGCGCAGGCGGGCCGGGCGCACGAAAATCGCACCGTCAGCCATCGGAAGACGCTGGACATTGAAGGAGGGAATGAGCTGGGCAAGCGAATCGACAAGCTCGGGCGAAACTGTTTGTCTGAGCGTATCCCCGGTCACGACATCGACAGGCGCGAGCGTCTCGAAGGCGGTGCGCTCAGCGGCGCGCGTGCCGGTTACGATGACGGTGTCGAGTGTGCGTGCCTGCTGCTGCGCGTCCTTTTCGGTTTCCTGCGCGAATGCAGGATGGATCGCGGCGATAGCGAGGCATGAGGCGGACATAAGAAAACGATACATTGGAATTTCCCAGCAGGAGTATGGTTCAGAAACCGGGGGCATCGCAGGTCGTCATGACACTCACATGACGGTATGACGAAGGTTCAGAGAAGCTTCGATACCGCTCAAACATGAGGACAAACGGACACCCGCCCCGGGGTTGAAAAGCACCCTCGCCCCGCCGGCCGCAGCTGACCGGTTCTGCGTGGACATAGAGATCGGCAAAGGCAGGAGCAGGCTCTTGTTCACAAGCGCCTGGCAAGTTCTGGTTCAAAATATCGTGGAACCAGTCACGTCCTGCCCCGTTGTTCTCAACTATGCCCAAGCCCAAAGCCATTTCGAATTTGCAAGAACATCCGCTCCCCCCGCAAGGGCGCGTGAAAGTTCGCGAGCAACCCTGGATACTCTGGCTCTGGGCTTTCGGGCTCATTGCAGCTGGCTGCGCGGCTCTCTCGGCGCCATTTGCAATCCTTCATTGGTCATCTTTGTCCGTACCCAGTCCACCACTGCGCGAATTCTCCATGGGGCTCGGTTTTGGGGGGCTGGCATTGATCGCCTTGCAGTTTGCGCTGACCGGCCGGCTGAGATGGATGACGCACCCCTTCGGGGCAGACATTGTCTATCTTTTTCATCGGTATATGAGCCGTATCGCGCTGGGTCTGGTGATCGGGCATTTTCTCATTCTCTATATCTGGTTTGAGCCAGAACTGGGCGATCTCAATCCCCTGACGGCGCGCTGGGAGTTGACCTCTGGCCGCCTTGCGATGGCGTGTTTCATTGGCTTGATCATCTCTTCCGAATTCCGGAAGCGTCTGCGGCTGAGGTATGAGTGGTGGCGGTATCTGCACGTAGCCCTCGCTGTAACGGGCTTTGCTGCCGCGATAGCCCACGTGCTCGGCGTGGACCGCTATACGGCAGACCCTGGACAGCGCGCACTCTGGATTGGCGTTACCATCAGCTGGGCAGCACTGCTCATCTGGAGCCGCGCACTTCGGCCCTGGTTACAGTCGCGAAACCCCTGGCAGGTTGTATCCAACACCCATAGTGGCGGGGGCGTACACACGCTTGAACTCGCCCCGCTCGGCAAACCTTTGAAAAAATGGAAAGCAGGCCAGTTTGCCTGGCTCAGTATCGGCCGCTCTCCCTTCGCCCTGAAGGAACATCCTTTCACGATCTCAACAGCGCCAGACCATGGCCCAAATCTCACTTTCTCGATCAAGGCACTCGGCGATGATACAGCCAGACTGATCGAAACAAGCCCTGGGACAATCGCTTATGTGGACGGCCCTTATGGCGGGTTCTCGGTGGACCGAAAACCTGATGCAGCGGGCTTCATCATGATCGCTGGCGGTGTCGGGATTACACCCATCATTTCCAACCTACATGCGCTGGCAGCACGAAATGATCCGCGTCCGATCATTCTCATCTACACAAATTCTGATGAAGATAGCATCGCCTTCAAAGAAGAACTGGAACACCTTTCCAAAGAGTTGAACCTAAAAACCATACTTTACCTTGATGACCCGCCCCAGGGCTGGGAAGGCCAATCAGGCCGAGTGAATGCTGAAAGCCTCAAAGCTCACCTGCCAGAAGAAAGCCGGGACTGGCCGTATTTCCTTTGCGGGCCAAAGCCAATGGTCAAAGTGGTCGTCAAGGCTCTAAACGGAATGGGTACACCGGCCAGACATATCGACTCTGAAGTGTTCGAGCTGGTCTGAAGATGCTTCGCCAACGGATCGCCCTCCTCCTCTCAATCGCCGCCGCAGCACTTCTCCTTGTGCTGGCAGCCAGTCTTGCCATGCCGCTCGCATAGCGCCTGCTCAGGTGGGCCGGATATCGCTGATCGTCCGGCCAGGCGCAATTTCTTCGACATCACAGAGAAGATGCAGGAGCGCCGGTTTCCCGCATTCTTGTGCGGCCTGGAAGGCCGCCGGAAAATCCTCGGTCTTCGACACCCGGATACCTTTTACCCCAAAGCTTTCTGCATAGGCTACAAAGTCCGGATTCTTCAGCCATGTGCCGCTCACGCGGCCAGGATAATGCCGCTCCTGGTGCATACGGATCGTTCCATACGCGCTGTTGTCGCAGACTATAAAAACAGCGTTCGCGCCATATTGGACAGCCGTAGCAAGTTCCTGCCCGCACATCAGAAAACATCCATCCCCGTTGATCGACACAACAGTTGTTTCGGGATTACATATCTTGGCCGCGACGGCTGCAGGGACACCGTACCCCATTGCGCCCGAAGTCGGGCCAAGCTGGGTGCGACACCTGCGATGGCGGTAGAAACGATGCAGCCAGGCTGCATAATTTCCTGCTCCGTTTGTCACAATGGCGTCGACGGGCAGATTATCCGATAGCCAACTGAAAACCTCGGAAAGATTTACCCCACTCTTCACTGCAACAGGTTTGGCAAAGTCACGGTACTCAGCATTGGCTTCTGCCGCCTGCCCTTTCCATGCACGGGAACTCACGCGCACTTGTGACAATGCGCGGGCGGCCGCCGGCGCTGTGGCATTGATCGCAAGATCAGGCTGATAGACCCGTCCCAGTTCCTCTGGCCCCGAATGAATGTGCACCAGACATTGCCCCTCCAATACCGGCGGCCGGAGGATCGAGTATCCTGAAGTCGTCATCTCTCCGAGGCGGGCCCCGGACACGATCAGCAAATCCGAATTCTGTATACGGTCGACCAATTTGGAGCTCGGGCTCACCCCGAGATCGCCCGCATAGTTTGCGGCGGTATTATCATAGTGATCTTTTGACCGGAAAGAGCAAGAAACCGGCAAGTCATTGGCCTCCACAAACTCCCTGGCAAAGTCGGCAGTCTGCTGGTCCCATTTCGTGCCACCATAGATCACAAAAGGACGTTTTGACTGAGACAACATCTGTTCCAGACAGCGAATATCTTGCGGCGCGATAGAGGCGTTGGCGGGTTCCACAAAACGAATTGCAGGCGCCTCTGCTTTCTCCGTCAACATGTCTTCAGGCAACGACAAAACCACTGGACCGGGTCGCCCGTTCATGGCTGTCGCGAATGCGCGCGCCATGAATTCCGGCACGCGGGCCGGATCGTTGATTTCGGCAACCCATTTTGCCTGACTCTGAAAGAACGCTCTATAATCGATCTCCTGAAACGCCTCACGGTCCCGCATTTTCCTCGACACCTGCCCGATCAAAAGGATCATCGGTGTAGAGTCCTGCCACGCCGTGTGAACCCCAACGCTGGCTTGAGTTGCTCCTGGCCCACGCGTGACCATGCAAATGCCCGGACGGCCAGTCATCTTGCCATGCGCTTCAGCCATGTTGGCCGCGCCAGCTTCCTGCCGGCAGACAATGAACCGGAACCGCCCCTCTGTTTCGTAGATCGCGTCCAGCAAGCCGAGATAACTTTCCCCCGGAACTCCGTAGGCGACGTGTGCGTCATTCACAAGGAGGGCATCAAGAAGGTGCTGGGCGCCGGTACGAAGAGGCATGAGGAGGTTCCTTCCAAAGCGGATGATGGGGATTCCGGGACCAACGCCTCAATTGCCCGGATGATCCAGAAACTATTCATTTAATCTGGATTGCGCATCACACGTATCCGGCCGGGATGGACTCAGCAGACCCAGCCCTTGATGCGGCGATGTCGATTCATTTGCTCACTGAATGTTCTGATCGTCCGGTCATGCCCCAAGCCGGCGGCACGCACCGCCACATAGGCAGGCATAGATAGCTTGCTGGCTCAGCAGCTGCTGGCAAACAGAAGCGGCAACAAGGTGAATACGGTAGACGCAAGACCTATGATACCGCCTATACGGGGGATCCAGACACTCCGGTCACGCCCAGCAGGCATACGTACGAGAAACCATATTCCGGCACCGATCCCTGCTGTCCACCCCGCTAGCATGACCAGGTGATGCAAGGTCAGCGGGCCAGCCATTCTGGTTGACCAACCCAAAGCGCAGCCTGCGCCGTGCAAGGCATAAACGCCCGCGAACGTGACGGCCCAGATTGCCGGCCCGAGAAGCACAAGCCCCAACCAGCGGAAACCGCCGCCGCTCATATGCTCACGCCCTGCGCAAAGATGACTGCGCTTGAGAGGACGGCAATGGCCATTGTGAAAGCTTGCCAGAGCTTCCAGTGGCGCAGGGCGCCTAGCCGGTCAGCTGATACTTCGCCCCGCCGGTTCTGATCCAGCACAAATGCCGAGAAGACACCGGAGATGAATACATGCAGGCACACATAGCCAAGCAATGCGGCTTGCACGGCGCCGCGCGCATGGACGGTTGGATCTTCCATTTGCCAGAGCGCCAGACCACCTGCCGCCAGCAACGTGATCAGGTTGGCCGCCAGGCTGAACAGGACCAACCGCCCAGTGACCGCCCTGCTGGGCACCTTCTGCAACAGACGGCCTGGAACAACCGAAGCCAGCACAAGCGCCAGCAAGCCGAACATGATTATCACTGCTCTTGCGGCAAAGGTGCCCGCAGGCTCAGGCGGCGGAGGCCCGGGCGAGACCAGGGAGAGAAAAGCAAGTCCAAAGACGAGAGACGCAAAGAATGTTCCGTTGGCGAACAGAAAGCATCTGAGCCCAGTTGAGGTCAGCGTGTTGGGGCAATCATAATGCACCGGCAGCAGAACGCCGGGCGCGACATGCACGGGTGGAATCGCGCTCTGCGATACCATGTTGCGCGCCCAGCGCCAGACCAACCAGAGAACAGGCATGAGCGACACCAGCGCGGCATGATAAAGGCCAAATAGCATCAGGAGCACGAACACGCCTACGGCCGCAGCCAGGAACAGAGGCACAGCGGTGTTCGAAGGAAGTATGGCCACATGCTCCATTCTCGCCTCCCCCACACTCGTAACCAGAACCTCACGGCGTCCGCGCGGCGCCCCCGGAAGCATGCCTTCTCCGCGCGCCAGTGGAAGCGCCGCTTTGCCGGCATCCTCCATCCCGGTTATGGCGGGCCCAGGTAGCGAGGCAAAATTATAGGACGGCGGCGGCAACGCCATCGCCCAGTCCAGTGTAGGGGCTTTCCACGGATCACGCGCCGTGCGCTTCCCCAACCATGCCTGAAGAATGGCGCCCAAAGCGAACAGCGCAAATCCGATCGTCATGATAAATCCAAAAACGGATGAAACGAGATTGAGCAGGCCCCATTCAGGATTATCCGGATAAACGTCGATCCTGCGTGGCATCCCGATCAGCCCGGTCAGATGCATGATGAAGAACGTCCCATGGAAACCTATGAGTATTGTCCAGAAGGCCAGTTCCCCGATCCCCTTGATACGCTGCCGGCCAGTGATCATTGGCAGCCAGTAGGTAAGACCCGCCATCATGGGAAATACAAATCCGCCGATGAGAACATAGTGCAGATGTGCGGTCACAAAGGCGGTATCATGGACCTGCCAGTTGAACGGCACGATAGCGAGCATGACGCCCGTTAGCCCGCCCATCACAAAGGTGAAGAAGAAACCGAGAATATAGAGCATCGGCAATTGAAGTTGCGGGCGGCCTTTCCACATCGTGCCGATCCAGGCGAATACCTGAACAGCCGTCGGCACAGCAACGAGCAGTGAGGCCGCCGAAAAAAAGGCCAGCGCCATATGCGGAATACCCACAGTGAACATGTGGTGCACCCACAAACCGAAGCTGAGGAATACGAGCCCCAGTATGGAAGCAACAATCGCGCCATATCCCAGTATCCGTGTACGGCTCAGTACGGGAATGATCGTCGATATGACTCCAGCAGCCGGAAGAAAGATAATGTAGACCTCCGGATGACCGAACAACCAGAACAGATGCTGCCATAGCAAAGGATCACCGCCACGTTCCGGATCGAAGAATGGCCAGTCGAAAGCACGCTCCATCTCCAGCAAGACCGATCCGGCAATGAGCGGCGGGAACCCTGCAAGCATCATCGCAGCGGCACCAAGAATGTACCAGACGAACAGCGGCATATCGGTCAGCTTCATACCGGGCGCCCGCATCCGCAAAATGGTTACCGTAATTTCGACAGCGGCCGCCAGGGCAGAAATCTCGACAAAGGTTACCCCCAGCAACCACACATCCGCGTTGATACCGGGCGAATAGGCGCTGCTCGATAGAGGTGTATACATAAACCAGCCATCCCTCGGCGCGACACCGGCGAACATCGCAACCAGAAGGATCAGCCCACCAAACAGAAAACACCAATAGCCAAATGATGACAGGCGAGGGAACGCCATGTCTCTGGTGCCCAGCATCTTTGGAAGCAGATACATCGCCAACCCCTCAAGCATGGGGATAGCGAACAGGAACATCATGATGGTGCCATGCATCGTGAAGATCTGATTATAGAGCTCTGTATCGAGGAACGCCCCTTCGCGGGTCGCTAGCTGTGTGCGTATGAGCATGGCGAGGATGCCGCCAATGCCGAAGAATATAAGCGATGTGCACATGAACCGGAGACCGACGGTCGAGTGGTTCACAGCCCTCAGCTGACCGCGCAGCCCACGGTCATTCCGCCAGACGCGATCAAGCTCCCAATGCAGACGCAAGGCCGGCTGAGGAAGATTGGCAGCTGTCTGCGAGCTTGCATTTTGATCAGTGTCCGAACCTTGTGGAGTCACTGTCATTCCGCCTCCTCCGCCGGAATAAGTGGAATACTTTCCGGCCAATCATCCAGACTGTGCGCGATCACCCTGAAACGATGCCCTGAATATCCCAGACCACAGAACTCCGCGCAGCGGCCTTCGTAGATACCGGGACGATCCGCTTCGATACGCAGCACATTCTCGCGACCGGGGATCGCGTCGATCTTTCCGGCCAGACGCGGCACCCAGAAGGAGTGGATCACATCGCCAGAAGTAACGCGCACATCAACAGGCTGGCCCGCCGGAATGTGAAGATCCCGCTCTGTTTCAACCCACACCCCGCCCGGACCCGGCTGGCTGAAGGTCCAGCTCCATTGACGCGCATGCGCATGAACAACAATCGCATCTTCCTTTGGCAAAAGCCGTTCCCCGACGGCAATGCCGGAAACCAGCAACCCGCTGAGAATAACAAGCGAAAAGCCGACACCGAGACCGACCGTCCAGCGGCGTTCCGACACCTGGCGCGGGCCACCAAAGGAAATGGCAATCAGGCACATGACGAATAGCGTGAGAACGCCTGCGCCGATAAGAAAGATCCACCAAAGAATGGAAATCGCATCCGCCGCCGGGCCCGCAGGATTGAGGGCGGACAATGGCGATGAGCATGCCGAAACCACAAGCAATGGAACAGAAACGCTTCCCGCGCGCTTGACTAGCGACACCATCCTTTTTCTGGGGGCTGCGCTATGGACAAGATGCCGGACGAACTGGACGATCCGATTGAAGATCATCTCGGGCTGCACGAAACCGAATCCAGGATCGCAATATCCGGACACCCACTGCATGCGATGCTGGTTGCCTTCCCGATTGCCCTGACGATGTGCGTCCTCGGGACCGATGCACTCTACCTCTGGACCGGAGATCCGTTCTGGCCACGCGCTGCGGGCTATGCCGCATTCGGGGCTTTCGCAATTGGCGTGCTTGCAGGGATTACCGGCACGGCAGAACTGCTGCTGGTGCGCGGCATCCGTAACCGGACGGCCAGCTGGAACCATTTCATCCTGGCTGTCATGCTCCTTGCTATTCTCGGCGCGAACTGGACTATCCGTATCGGCGACCCTGAGGGCGCAGTTCTCCCTATGGGAATCCTCGTGTCGCTTATGGCGGCCGGGATGACGGCTGTAACAGGATGGCATGGCGGAAAGCTCGTCTTCGACTATCAGATCGGCACCAGATCGGAAGGCAGATCCCGTTCTTGAGACTGGTGAAGGAATTGCGGGAGCCTTTCGAGCACGGCAGTCAGATCCGGCTTGGCGAGCACAAGGACCAGAGCCAAAAAAATCAGCAATATACCGCAGGGAACGGCGAATAGCGGGGACGGCATCTGGTAACTTCCCCGCCCTTCCGTCGTCTTCAGGATCATGTGGCCAAGCCAAGCATGAAGCAAGACCATCATTGCCACCACTGCAAGCTTGGCCATGAGCCAGTCGGCACGCAGTTGCAGTTGCACGATCAGAACCGTCCCGAAAATGATGGCGATCACGGCAGCAGGCGTCACCACCCGCGTATACCCTACGTGCAGAACCTGACGGAACTCGCCAAACCCCGCCTGAGTGTGCGTCTTTCCCCGGCGGCCATATACCTGAAGGATAATCGGCAAGGCTAACAGGCCCGCACACCACAAGGACAGGGAAGCAATATGTCCGGCCTTCAGAAATGCAATCATGCAGCGGAAACCTCCCGCCAGCCACGACGCAGGATGAGCGCGGCAAATATCCCGAGAGGGATCATGCCAGGCACCCACATGAGAAGACCTGCCAGCTGCTGATCACCCAGCGCAGAAATACCGAATACGTCTGTCAAAAGAATATGCTCAGTATAAAGCACATTTCCGGAGAATGTGAGGATCGCGCCGATAAGGCCCATCTGCCCGGCGAGCCCGGCCAGCATCAGTGCAATGCCAAGCCTTGCAGATCCAGCCTCTTGCCTCAGGACCACGGACCAGAATGCCCATGCCGTGCCGATGAGCGCAAACTGCATAGCCCAGTAAACGGCGTGACTGTCCCAGGCCGCAGAGTAGATCACCGGAACATGCCAGGCCCAAAGCATCAGAGACAAGGCGGCAAACGACAAACCTCCCGCCTTATCGGGGAACCGCAAGCGCCGAAAAGACAGCGCCAAGGCCGGGGCGATCATGCAGATGAGCACAAGGTGGTGAAGGCTTCGGGCCGAGAAGAGCGCTACCGTCAAAGCACAAAGGGGAGAGATAAACGCGACGACCAGCCCGGAGGCCGCAATCGAGACAAAGACATCGCGCTGCCAGCTGCCTGCACGGGAATTGTGTGTCCAAACCCCACCCATCAGGACAAGCAGCACAAGACCGACCGGGATCAGATCAAAGTTCCAGTCACTCATGAGAGTCGCTGGCACAGGCGGCGCGCCACAATAAGGAATAACCGTATTCACATCCCTTCCCGTGAGCTTGCAGTCATTCAGGGCCTCATATCCACTCGCGCGCCCTTACAGCCCGCAGCGTTGATGGCCCGCCATTCCAGCTCTCGCGAGGTCCCGCATGGGAAGGACCCGGCGGGGTACCACAAGCAGGCCCCACATAATGAAAACTCGCCTCTCGGCGCGTTCGTCTGAGACTAACGACCTCAACCGCAATCGGTTCCCTTAAGCCTGGCCAGAAAATTAAGGTAACTGAAGCGCAGCCGCTTCTCATGTCAGGCAGTCACCTCAGGCGAAGCCAAATACGGCACCTACCATTTCTTTCGTTTGGCCCAACGCAGGATGCCGGTGCCCACCAAGGCAAGGCCCGCCAATGCGATCAGATCATTGATCCATTTCCATTGTTCATGAAACAGTGCGCCATCATGAACCGATAGTGCCAGCAATCCCCAGGGAACATACTCCAGGCCTGGCGGGTTATGGTCTGACTTGCCGCGCATTTCGCCTTCCGGGGTGGTAATGAAGATGTTCTCTCCCCGCTGCCAGTAAAGCTTGCCCTGTGACAGCGTCATCTCATTGGACATGACCGCCCCCATCGGCACGTCGAGCACTTTCCAACCTTCTTCATCGCGCTTCTGTACACGGCGCATCATCCGCCCTGGGACGATCAATTCATCCCCGATCCGCCGCATACGCATGGCCGGCCCTTTGAACGTCAGGTCCTGGGCCCAGGTCTGACCACCATCTGGTGACAGGAAAACACCATTGCGCGTAGCAAGCGCAATCTTTTGACCGTCGGACGTTTCCGCAAGGGCGGCGCCGTAAATACGTCCTGCCCAGCCTTTTGTGCTGTATGCTGGCGTTGCCACGATGTCGGGCACCATGATCTTCCGGAAGGATTGCTGCACGTCAGAGCGGTGATCCTGATAGATACCCGTCAGGAATGTAATTGTCAGGGGGATCGCGATAATGATGCCGATAACGCTGGCATGGAGGCGGAAACTCCATTGCACGGCCTTGCGCCACTGCTCGATGGGCTTTTTCGAGGCACCTTGGAGCTTTGCCCGCTTGCGAGCTTCCAGGCCACGCTTCAGGCCAAGCCAGTAAAGCAAGCCTGTAATGGCAAGAAGGGCTAAACCAATGCTGGTCAGTGACCAGATGAAATGATCAACAGCGCCACCGAAAAGTCCACGGCCATTGTGCAGATCCTGCAAGAAGCGGCCGAGGTCTATCTCCTTTGCCTTTGCCCCCGCTGGCGGAGCGCCCAGTTCAACACGGGTCCAGTCGAGCGCCAGTTCTGAAAGCTTAGTTTCCATGACTGAAGACCTGCCAATGACAGCGAGTAACGTATCGCCGTCAGAAGATAGAGAGGTCACCCGCCTGCCTTGCAGGCCAACCGGCTCAAAACCCTCACGTTCGGCATTGAGCTTCCAGATACCGTTGGCTGTTGCCGCGTAGAGCGCGAATGGCTCAGTCTTTGCGATCTCGATACCTTGCACATCATGGCCGGAGCGATCACCGAACGGAACCCGCTTCCAGCTTTCGCCGCGATCTTCAGACACAAACGCACCGGCCGCGCCGGCGGCAATGCGCCAGTCAGGGTTTGCCGGATCCATCTGGAACTGACGCCAGAGATACTTGTCATTGTGGGCGCCCAACTCCCGCGCGAGCCCAGGCAACGGCAAGCCGCTGGTCCCCTGCCACTCCCAGTGGCGATTGAGCAGCAGGAATCCCGTTGATCCGAGCACGAACAGCCAGGCCCCAATGATGAGGCCCAGCCATTTGTGTACGAAGGCGAGGCTCGGTAGCTTCAGCTTCGACAGGCTCATGATCAGAAGCCCGCCAGAAGTTCGATACCGAGCATACGGCCGGCGTTCGGATATCCGAGCGACGTTTCATATTTTTCGTCTGTGAGGTTCCGGGCGGAGACGGTGAACTTCATGTCGACATCAGCCAGAGTGACATCGCGCGAGAGCGTGAAGTCGAGCGTAGAATAGTCGCCGATCGGCAGGTAGGCTGGCGTCATGGCCGGCGAACACTCGCCGCCAGGCAGCGTGCAGCGGCCGAAGGCGTTTGACTCATACTCCTCGACATACTTCCCGAGCAGCGCAGCCGACCATTTGCCAATGTCCTGGCGCAGCTGGATTTCCGCCACCGTATCAGGCTGCGTGCGGGCAATGAGGCCGGAAGGATCGAGCACATCGAAATAGTGCGTCGCGCTGACCCTGTACCCACCAGCGCCCCCGCTCAACGTCCAGTCACCCGACACTACCACTTCAGCGCCTGTCCGCTTGCTGTCGGCGTTATCATAGCGGGCAGTCTGGACTCCTCCGACCGTCACATAATCCCGCGGCGCCGCTTCGTTCGTCGTCTCGACCTGGAAATAGTTGAGCGAGGGGCGCAGCCAGTCATTGACCCTGCCTTCAAAACCTATTTCGAACTTCTCCCGTGTTTCGCCTTCAAGCACCACATCCGGGAACGGCGTCACATCCTGCCGGGCACCTTGGGAAGAGTAGCCATAACGAACGTTCAGAAGCCAATCCTGCGCCAGTTCATAGCTCGCGCCTGCGGAGAGGAATTCGGCCTCTGGCAATTTTCGATCGGTAATCGTGACCGGGTTCGTCGGGCCTCGCCCAGCGAGGTAATAGTCAATACCGGTTACAATCGTGACCTGATCAATCCTGCCCCCAATATCGAGATTCAGCTTATCATCGAACAGGGACTGCTCGGCCTGAAGGAAGTAGCCGAACACCTCTTCCTCGCGCTCGATTCCTTCGTAATAAAACTGGCCAGTCGGCGTGTGCCAGCTGACAAAGTCGCCGCCGCCCGTGATCTTTGTACCGCCCAGGCTGATCGTGTGGCGCAGGTTGAAATTGGTCAGCTTGTTGTCATTGTCGAGCACCGTAACGGCGGGTGTGACATAGCTCGCCTGACGGAACTTGCCGTCACTCGCCGTATGGGCGACCGTCGCAATCGTCGTGTTGGTATCGTTCCATTGGAACTCGCCGTTCAGTGACACGGTCATCGTATCCAGCGGGTCCATCGTCCAGCGGGCATTGTACGTGGAATCGCGCAGTTTCTGAGTGGAGCGTTGATATCCAAACTCGGCCCATGTCTGGATGAGGGAGGCATCGAGCTTGAGCCGGTCTCCGGCATACCCGGCACGGGCGGCAACCGAGCGCGAGTCCCGGAACAGGTTCATCCCCTCCGGACCTTCCGTCGTCGCATACGAGGCGACCCCGTTGACGTAGCCTTCCCCGCCGCCAACATCGAAAGTGGTTCCGAGGCGGAGTCCGGCTTCATAGGTATCGTGCTCGCCGACAAAGGCTCGCGCCAGGCGCTCGGTTTCTCTGGGCTGACGTGTGCGCACAACGATGAAACCGTTATTCGGCGCGCCAGAGGGCGACACTAAACCAACCAGCGGCGAAAGTGTGAGGGCCGTGGAAGAGCGCACGATACGGACTTCCTCGATAGCGATCACCGGCAACGTCTTCAATACGCGCGAGGCGAGGAAGGACGGCATATAGGCGCCGTCGATGACAAACACGAAATTGCCATCGCCCCGAATATTGAGGTTTGATGGTGCTTTCTTCCCGGTTGTCGTTGTGAATACGCCGGTGCCGACATTCAACAGGTCGAAGACATCTGCGGGCTGGATACGGACAATGTCTTCGGCCGTGAGGGTCTGCGAGCTGATGCGCGCAGATACCGGAAGACGGACCGGGTTAGCAATATTCGTATCATCGCCTAGCACAGTCACGGTATCGAGCCGGGCCTCGGCTTCAACATTGGCAGCCTCTTCGGCAATCGCAGGCAAATTGAGGGAGAGCACGGCAAGCGCGCAGCCGGCGAAGCGCCGGCTCAGGAGTGAGAATTTCATGGTTGGACGTCGCTATTTCAACTGGGTGCCGATCAAACGGCGAGAAGCGCTGGCCTGGCCAACGCGGCTGTTTTCAGTCTCTAGCGAAAGGACGGCGGCCCACGCGCGCCAAGTGCCGGCCCAGCACTCCGGCTGGCGACGACACGGACATAGGCAGGAAGAAATACACCTGCGGCAACCGGAATAACCAGATCAACCGAAGGCGCCGGTGGGATGGCATAGGCATGCAGAAGTACGCAGAATGCGCATTTAAACATGCCAGGGTCGTCTGCATCTCCCTGTTGCTTCTCGTCGAGTAAAGCCCTCAGCTCACCGCCAACAGGCTTGGATTCCGACATGCCCGGCATCGCGCATACCAAGGCAAGCGGATCGTCGGACATGCGCATTTGTGCTGCATGGGCAAAGGGGGTTGCCAGATGCGCAACAACCAGAATGCCCGCTACAAGACGGACCAGGAACGTGTTCCAGATACCCCACATGGACTGTCGATCTCGCGGAATGGCCGCTCTTTCAAGTGAGGCATTGTGTCTGATCTCTTTCGGAGAGGGGATTTCAGACGCCCTGAGGCGCACCATACTCTAAGCGCGCTTGAGCTTTTCCAGCGGTCTCTTCGGCACGCCTCAGCTCACGCTGAATGCCCTTTATACCTGGTATGGCGATCCACGCGCCTTCAGCAGAGTGGTGACCTGCCCGCCCAAATCCTGCAAGACACGCGAGCCATACTCTGTAGGAATCTGACTTCCACCATACACACCTTCCTGTCGATGCGAGGAAACCGAAATGACCCGATCGGGCTATATCGCAGCGGCATTGGCGCTGCTCCTTTCCACCAGCTGCCAGATGACAGCGCCGCACACGGACGCGGCGCCCCAGCCAGTGGCAGCGGCGGTGATTGCCCCCCCTACAGATCCTCACGTGATCGGCGAATTGCGTCCCGGATCAGGATACCTTGCAGGCTATCTTGCCCCGGAGACTCTTCCCGACAGCGCAGCGCTCCTGCCGCCGCCACCAAAACCCGGTTCCGCCCGCGAAGCCGCAGACCGCGAAGTTCACACGGCCACACGCGCCTTTCGCGATACAGACAGATGGGCGATGGCGCATGCGGACAATGATCTGAAATTTCCCGCTGCCGCGCAGTCATTCTCCTGCGTTCTCGGCGTCGTGATCTCCGACGAAACCACGCCTCACCTGAACACGATCCTGCGCCGGACACTCGCTGACGCAGGCCGGTCTACCTACGCCGCAAAAGAACTGTATCAGCGCACCCGTCCCTTCGCCCTGATGGCGGAAGACACGTGCGTTCCTGAAGCAGAGGAAATGCTGGCCAGTGACGGCTCCTACCCCTCTGGCCACGCTGCGCTTGGGTGGACATGGGGCCTGATCCTGGCAAGCCTCGCCCCCGACCGGGCTGATGCTCTTGTGCAGCGCGGATATGAATTCGGACAGAGCCGCGTCGTATGCGGCGTGCACTGGCAGAGCGATGTC
Organism: Alphaproteobacteria bacterium HGW-Alphaproteobacteria-18; assembly: GCA_002841155.1. GTDB lineage: Bacteria > Pseudomonadota > Alphaproteobacteria > Caulobacterales > Hyphomonadaceae > Hyphomonas. The sequence continues at coordinate 172,696 of PHEH01000001.1, read as the reverse complement.
GATGCGGGGCGGATAATGGGCGCGGCAACTTTCGCCCGGCTTCAGGCGGATCCCGTCTTCGTAGACCAGATGGCCCTGGCCCGTATCGAAATCGAAAGCGCTCCGGCACCTGATGCCACAACACCTATATGCAGCCCTCCGCCCTTCTCAGAATAATCCAGGTGAGCAGAGCGCAACCTGACTCCGGAAATCGGCAGTCCCGACCAGCAGAGATGGATACAGAAGAGCGCCCACAAAGGCCGCCCTTCTGTATTTAGGCCGCATACATACTATTTCGTCGTATACCCGCCATTCACCAGGATGGTCTGCCCCGTCATCCACCAGCCCTCGGTAACGAGGAAGCGGATATAGGGGACGATGTCTTCGATGTCGGTGAGGCCCGTCTTCGAGAAGCCTGAAAGGGCGGCGGCGGTTTTGTGGTAGGCCTGTGCTTCAGGCGTTTCCTGGCCGTAGAAGAAGGGCGTGTCCATCGGGCCGGGACCGACTGCGGTCACTGAGATACCGCGCTCGCCAAACTCCTTGGCCGCGGCGCGGGTGTAATGCTCCACGGGCGCCTTGGTGCCGGCATAGCTGGAATAGAACGGCGTGAACGCCCCGAGCAGTGACGTGACGAGGGTGCAGACCTTGCCACTGTCGCTGACATGCCGGCCGCACTCCTTGAGAAAGAAGAAGGCGGACTTGTTGTTGACCGCATCCATCTCGTCAAACTCGGCTTCGCTGACCTCCAGCATCGGTTTTTTAAGCACCTTGCCGACGGTGTTGATGGCAATGTCGATGCTACCCATCGCGGCCTTTGCGTCGGCAAAGAGTTTCTCCATCGCGCCCGCTGTGGTGAGGTCTGCCCGGAAGGCAAAGGCCTGCGCCCCGTGCTCGCGGATCTCTTTCAGCGTCTTCTCCGCATCGGCCGCCGCAGACACGCTGTTATAATGGACCGCGACGGCTTTTGCGCCTTGCCTGGCGAAGTCTGTCGCGAGCAGGCCGCCAAGGTTCTTGGCGCCGCCAGCAATCAGGACGGTTTTTCCGGAAAGGCTGTTGGCTGTCATCGGGTCGTCTCCTTCTTTGTCGATGGGAGAGATGTATCCGGCGGATTATCTGATATAAATCACGCTCTTTCGACTTCAGTTGTCGAATACTACGAACAATGGGCGTGGGCAGAATGGACCGGATCGACCTTTACCGCGTGCTTGTCCGCGTTGTGGAAGCGGGAAGCTTCACCAAGGCCGCCGTGACGCTGAACGTGCCGCGCTCAACGGTTTCGACGGCCATCGCGACGCTGGAAGCGCGCCTTGGAACACGCCTTCTCAGCCGCACCACGCGGAAGGTGTCGCCCACTCAGGATGGACTGGCCTTTTATGAGCGCTGCCTGAGGCTGATCGAAGACAGCGAAGAACTCGACGCCCTGTTCCAGCGCGATGGCAGCAGCGCGCCGGCCGGGCGGCTTGCCGTCGATATGCCGGGACGGATCGGACGGCTGATCGTGGCGCCGGCCCTGCCTGACTTTCTGGAACGCTATCCGGCCATCGACCTTCAGATTGGCATGACGGACCGGGCGGTAGACCTGATCGGTGAGAATGTGGACTGCGCCATCCGGATCGGGGAGCTTCCAGATTCGGGGCTCATCGCGCGCAATATCGGACTGCTGCCGCTGGTGAACGTCGCCAGCCGCGCCTATCTCGCGCGCTATGGCACGCCGCGCACGCCTGCCGATCTGGCAGATGGCCATCTGGCGGTATGCTATGCATCGCCGACCACCGGGCGGACCGAAAGCTGGGACTGGCTCGAAGACGGCGCGTTGAGAACCCTGTCTTTGCCGGCGCGCGTAACCGTGAACAGCGCGGAAGGATACATCGCTTGCTGCCTCGCCGGGCTCGGCCTGATCCAGGTGCCCGCCTATGATGTTCAGGCCCACCTGGCCTCTGGCGAGCTTGTGGAAATCCTGCCGGCGTTCAGGTGCCGGCCTATGCCGATCACGCTGCTCTATCCCCACCGCCGTCATCTGTCTCACAGATTGCAGGTATTTGCCGACTGGCTTACCACTCTGCTGGAGGCGCGCCTGCTGCCGGAGCGCTGAACGGGCGTGTCGCCGCGCGCCGCTTCCTTTAAATTACCTACACATGAAAAATCCCGACTTTCCGTGCCTTTGCCCGGAGAACGCGTTTTCACGCAAGTCTCTGCTCAAAAAACGGGATGGGGCGCAGGGTTCTCCCTCCCTGCGCACGGGAATGTTGCTTTGGGGCCACAGTCTGGGCTCACTCTGGGGAAACTGAACACCCCAGCTGGAGACCCCATGGGATACGCGCTGAAATCCGATACCTCGACGGGCTGGCCCGACGCCGCCTTCACTGTCCGCGATGCCGACGATGCCGATATGGAAGCCATTCAGGCCATCTATGCATATTACGTCCTGACCAGTCCGGCGACCTTTGAAGAGGTGCCCCCCTCCGTTCCCGAGATGAAGATGCGGCGGGCCAATGTGCTGGCGGGCAACCTGCCCTTCCTGGTGGCGGAGGCGGACGGTCATGTGGTCGGCTTCTGTTATGCCTCGCCCTATCGCAGCCGCCCCGCCTATCGCTACACGGTCGAGGATTCGATCTATGTCAGCGAAGCGTTTGGCGGGCGCGGCGTGGGCAGCGCGCTTCTCTCGCAGTTGATCGCACGGTGTGAGGCTGGTCCCTGGCGGCAGATGCTGGCAGTGATGGGCACCAGCCGCAACGAAGCCTGCATGGCCCTTCACCGGAGCCTGGGGTTCAGCAATGTCGGCACGCTGAAAGCTGTCGGCCTGAAATTCGGCCAGTGGGAAGACACCGTAATGATGCAGCGCCATCTGGGCGAAGGTGAATGGTCTCTCCCGAGGGAGTGACGGCGATGGCGTGATCCGCGCCCATCATTGGCCATGCACAGGTGTCGCCGGTTTGGGGGTTCCGAGTCCGGGCCAGCGCGCTTAACCTGCCGGCATGACCCTCGATCTGGCTCTCGTGCTCGGCCTTCTGGCTGCGGCAATCATTATGTTCGCCATGAACCGGCCGCGCATGGACGCGGTCGCGTTGATCATGATCACCGCCCTGCCCATGACCGGCGTGATCACCATGAACGAGGCGTTGGCCGGATTCGCCGACCCGAATATCATTCTGATCGCCGCCCTCTTCGTGATCGGCGAAGGCCTGGTCCGCACCGGTGTCGCGCAGCGGCTGGGGGACTGGCTGGTCGCAAAAGCGGGGCGGAGCGAAGCGCGGCTGATCACGCTGCTGATGATCATCGTGGCGCTCGTCGGCTCGATCATGAGTTCGACCGGCGTGGTCGCGATCTTCATCCCCGTGGTGCTGCGCATTGCCGCCAATTCCGGCATCGCGCCGGGGCGGCTGATGATGCCGCTTTCCATGGCAGCGCTGATCAGCGGAATGATGACACTGGTGGCCACAGCCCCCAACCTGGTCATCCATGCAGAACTTGTCCGCCGGGGGCATGACGGGTTTCATTTCTTCAGCTTCACACCCTTCGGGATACCGATCCTCATCCTGGCGGTAGGCTACATGCTGTTCGCCCGGCGCTGGCTTGTGCCGGCGCCAAAGCCTGGGGAAACCCCGCCGGCCCCGCCGCCAGCCCGCCCCCGCCTGTCCGACTGGGTCGAGGAATACCGGCTGGCCGGCCGCGAGCATCGCCTCCGGGTAAAGCCCGCCTCCCCGCTCGTGGGCCGGACAATCGGGGAAATGGACCTGCGCGGGGGCGCAGGCGTAAATATCCTGGCAATCGAACGCGGCTGGCGATTCTCCAGGCGGCTGATCCAGCCGCGCGCCTCCAGCGAACTGGGCGCGGGGGACATCCTTCTGCTCGATCTCTCCGGGCGCGCGCCGGACATTGATGCAATTGCGCGGGATTACGGATTGGAACGGCAGATCCTGGCGGGCGCCTATTTTTCAGACCACGCCCAGGACATCGGCATGGCAGAGGTGATGGTCCCCGACCCGTCGCCATTGATCGGGCGAACAGTGATCGGAACGCGGTTCCGCTCCCGGCACGATGTCACCGTCATCGGTCTCAAGCGCGGGCGGGAAGCCGTTGAAGGCAATATCCTGAACACCGAGCTGGAGCTGGGCGACACATTGCTTGTCATCGGACCGTGGCGGGCAATCCGGGCGCTTGACGACGCGCGGGAGATGATCGTTCTCAACCTGCCCACAGAGTTCGACGAAGCACCGCCTGCAGCCTCCCGCGCCCCTTTCGCACTGCTCAGCCTCGGGGTGATGATCGTCCTGATGGTCTGGGGCGTGATCCCGAATGTCCAGGCCGCGCTGATCGCCTGCCTGCTGATGGGCCTGTTCGCGTGCGTCAACCTCAACGCCGCCTACCGGTCGATCCACTGGCAGAGCCTGGTCCTGATCGTGGGGATGCTACCCTTCTCCATCGCCCTACAGAAGACCGGCGGGGTAGACCTCGCTGCGCAGGGCCTGCTGGCGGCGACGGGCGAGGCCAGCCCCCGCGTGGCGCTGGCGGCCATCTTCATCACGACCGCCATATTCAGCCTGTTCATTTCCAACACGGCGACAGCAGTGCTGATGGCCCCCATCGCGCTGACAGTCGCAGACGCACTTGGGGTGTCGCCCTATCCGTTCGCGATGACGGTGGCGCTCGCGGCCTCTGCCGCGTTCATGACCCCGGTCTCCTCCCCTGTGAACACGTTGGTGGTGGGACCAGGCAAATACACATTTATGGATTTCATCAGGGTGGGAACGCCCTTCGCCCTGGTCGCACTGGTAGTCTCGGTCGTAATGACGCCGTGGATCTTTCCGTTCTAGGGCGGAGATGCCCTGCACAGCTCAGCCTGCAACAGCGGCGGCTGACTTAGAAAGTGCAAAAGTGAGAAGAGAGTGGCTCCGCGAGCAGGACTCGAACCTGCGACCGGGCGATTAACAGTCGCCTGCTCTACCAACTGAGCTATCGCGGAACAGCTGGAGACGGGGGAATAGCCAGAGCGGCCCGCCGGTTCAAGAGGCAAATAGCGCCTTGTGCAGAAAATCGGGTGGGAGGGTGGCCAGAATTGTGGAATGCGGCAGCGCCTGCCCAAAACCTTGCCCCGAAAAGAAAAGAGGCGGGAGACAAGCTCCCGCCGAAGGCGTTGGGTGATGGTGGGTGTCTCCAAGAGAAGACCTGCCCAAATTCGCCCGAAATGGTTAATCGCAAGTAAACAGTTTGCAACAAATGCGAATATTCCCGTTCAGCATGGCGGGCTGCACGTTGAGGCATTGAATTGTCAGGGAAAGTCGGTGGAGGCCCCACCCGGAATCGAACCGGGGTGCACGGATTTGCAATCCGCTGCGTCACCACTCCGCCATAGGGCCTCAGGAGAAAGGCCCTCTAGCAGCGCTTCGCGGCGGAGACAATCGGCCTTTCACCAGCTTTCACAGAAGAAGCATATCGCGGCGATGCTGCGCATTGCACAGGCGCGCCGTCATGATAGAGGGGGCATACCGATCCAGCGATTCAGAAACGGCGTTTTCAAGATGGACTTCGACCTAGCGCGCGAAATCATGGTGGACAGTCAGATCCGCCCAAATGATGTGACTGACCCGGCCATTGTGGCGGCCTTCATGCGCACACCGCGCGAAGATTTTGTGCCCAGCGCGCGCCGTTCTGTTGCCTATTCGGAGCTCGAGATCGAAACCGCTCCGGGCCGCGCCCTGTGGACGCCGCGCGACACCGCCAAGCTTCTGAAGCTCGCTCAGGTCCAGCCGACCGACATCGTGCTCGTGATCGCGGCAGGTTCGGGCTATGAGGCCGCCCTGCTCAGCCATATGGCCGACACCGTCATCGCGCTGGAAGACCGCGCGGGCCTTGTGGACGCCATGGCATCGCGCTTCGCCGAGCTTGGGATTGACCGCATCGCCCCGGTGGAAGGCAAGATCGCCGAAGGCCTCGCCGGGCAAGCGCCGTTTGATGTCATCTATGTATGCGGCATGGTCGAAACGCTGCCCGAGACCTGGGGCGCGCAGCTTGCCGAAGGCGGACGCCTGGTGGCTGTGGTCGCCGACGAAGGCCGCAGGCTTGGCCGCGGCAAGGTGTTCACGAAGGCTGGCGATACGCTGTCTTCGCGCGATGGGTTTGATGCCAGCCCGCCACGTCTTGTGGAATTTGACCGCAAGCCCAGCTTCACCTTCTAAAACTGCCTGCGGCTATATGGTTTGGTGAACAGCGTTCACCTTATTAAAAGAAAAGCTTATATATCCTGCTGTAAGGACCAACAGGGTATTCATCATGCGTAAGCTTTCGCCCCGTCTGCTGCTCGGGACCAGCCTCCTCACACTTTTCTGCGTGTCGCCCGCTTTTGCCGAGACGCTTCCAGAAGCGATCGCCTCGGCGTTTGCGACCAACCCACAGCTTGAGATCGAGCGCTACCGCACGGACATCGCGCGCCAGAACCTTGAGGCTGCGCGTGGCGCAGGCCGGCCAACGGTGAACTTTTCGGCGAGCGGCGGATATGAATACATCGATTCCAACAGCCCGATTTCCTTCGGCCTCGGGGATCGCCCGCTCGCCTCCGCGCAATTGCAGGCCATCCAGCCGATCTATACCGGCGGTAAGATCTCCGCTGGCATCCGTCAGGCCGAGGCTGGCATCAGCTCAGCCGATCTTGGCTTTGCCGCCGCGCGTCAGGATTTGATGCTGCAAGTGGTCACCTCCTATATGGATGTCGTGCGCGACCGGGCGACCGTCTCGATACGTCAGAACAATGTGGATGTTACAGGCGAGCAGGTTCGCGCAGCACAGGACCGGTTTGATGTCGGCGTCGTGACGCGCACCGATGTCGCGCAGGCGCAGGCCCGTCTGGAGGGAGCGCGCGCGGCTCTGGCGGGGGCAGAAGCCGCCCTGCAAGCCAGCGAAGCGAACTATCAATATCTGACAGGGCTGCGTCCTGGCGACCTTGCTCCCCCACCGCCCGTGCCGCCCCTGCCGGCCAGCCTTGAAGAAGCGCTGGTGGCGGCGATCCGGGACAACCCATCCATAGCCTCCTCTCGTGAAGATCTGCGCGCGGCAGAGGCTGCCGTTGATTCGGCCCGCGCCGATGGCCGGGCTCAGGTCAGCCTCGTTGGCACGGCCGGCGTCCAGGAAACCTTCGGAGACACAAGCCAACGCGACACGAGCGTTTCGGCGCTCGCCCAGGCACGTATTCCGCTGCTTTCGGGAGGCGTTGTCAAAGCGCAGACCGAAGGCGCCAAGCTGCGCCGTGAACAGGCCCGCCGGTTCGTCGACAATCTGGAAACCCAGGTCCGCGCCCAGGTGACCCAGGCATGGTATAGCTACAGCGCCGCCCTGCGTTCGATCGAGGCCTCCAAGCGCCAGGTCGAAGCCTCCGAAATAGCGTATGAAGGCGCCAAGGAAGAACTGGCCGTGGGTGTGCGCTCAACGCTCGATACCCTGGATCAGGAACAACAGCTGTTTGATGCACGCCTGGCACTGGTCGCGGCGGAACGGGACGCGTATGTTGCGGCCCACAACCTGTTGCGGGCAACCGGCGCATTAGGGTCTATCGGCTGAACAACTCGCCTGTAAGGTGTTAACATCGTCAAACGCTTGTTAACCCCAGCCCCCTATCGGTGGTATCAGAGAATGTGATTCCGTCAGCGAGGGGCTGAGATGGCCAACGAAGCGCATAAAGAACCGACGATGGAGGAAATCCTCGCATCGATTCGCAAGATCATCGCGGATGACGGCCCTACTGCCCCGACTGCGGGCCGGCCCGTCATGCGCGAAGTATCGGCATCTGAGCCGATGAGCGGCCGGCCGAACTTTTCCTACGACAATGACGCCGACGATCTTGGCATGTTTGAAGGCGATGAGCCTGATCTTGCCGAGGAGATCGCCGAGGAGCTGGCTGAAGAGTTCACCACCGAAATCAAGGGCCCGGAATACTCTTTCGAGGCAATTCTGGGTGCCTCGAAGGCTCGCGACGCTGCGCCCGCGCCTGCTCCCCCACCGGAACCTGAGCCGGAGCCTTACCGCCCGGCGCCCCAGCCTGTTGCCCGCGCCGTCCAACCCCCGCCCGAACCGGAGCCCACAATGCCTGCCGCCCCGCGCTACGCAAATGAGCCTCTGACAGACGCAAATACAGCCGATGCCGCCGCTGGCGCCCTCGGCAAGCTGATCTCGAAGATGGACATGGGAAGCGACAACACGCTGGAAGGCCTCGTGCGCGAACTTCTCAAGCCGATGGTCAAGGAATGGCTCGATGCCAACCTCGCCCGCATCGTCGAAGAGAAGGTAGAGGCAGAAGTACAGCGGATTGCCCGCATGGCGCGCTAGCCTCATCCCTCAAACTTGCTATAGGGAACGGCGCGTCTTCACAGGCGCGCTTTTTCTTTTTGCCCTGCCCGTAAAGCCCATAAGAAACGATGCTTGATCAGAGATTTGACCCCGCCGAAGCCGAACCACGCCTCTATAAGGCCTGGGAGGAAGCGGGATGCTTCCATCCATCGGGCGATACCAGCGCCCAAGCCTATTCCATTGTCATTCCCCCGCCGAACGTTACCGGCGTGCTGCACATGGGCCATGCGCTCAACAACACGCTTCAGGATGTGCTGATCCGGTTTGAGCGGATGCGCGGCAAGAATGTGCTCTGGCAGCCTGGCACCGACCATGCCGGTATCGCGACCCAAATGGTGGTTGAGCGCCAGCTTGCCCAGGCGGGCAATACCGATCGCCGCACCATGGGCCGTGAGGCCTTTGTTGAGCGCGTGTGGGAATGGAAGGAAGAATCCGGCGGCGCCATTGTGGGTCAGCTCAAACGCCTCGGCGCGTCGTGTGACTGGAGCGTGGAACGCTTCACCATGGATGAAGGCCTCTCCAAGGCCGTCACCAAGGTGTTCGTGGACCTTTACCGCAAGAAGCTGCTCTACCGCGACAAACGCCTCGTGAACTGGGACCCTCATTTCCAGACCGCGATCTCTGATCTTGAGGTCGAGCAGAAGGAAGTCGACGGGCATTACTGGCACCTGCGCTATCCGCTGGCCGATGGCGTCACCTACGAACATCCGGTCAAGGATGAAGACGGCAATCCGGCCGGCACCGAGACGCGCAACTATATTGTGGTGGCCACCTCGCGCCCGGAAACGATGCTGGGTGATACCGGCGTTGCCGTTCACCCTGAGGACGAGCGCTATGCTGGCCTCGTCGGCAAATTCGTGGAGCTTCCCATCGTTGGCCGCCGCGTGCCGATTGTGGCGGACGAATATGCCAACCCCGAGAAGGGCTCCGGCGCCGTGAAGATCACCCCGGCGCACGACTTCAACGACTTTGAAGTGGGCAAGCGCGCGGGGCATACGCCGCTGAATATTCTCAACGCAGTGGCCGCTATCGTCAGCGGCGCTGAAGCCGATGCGGCGGGCATCCCGGAAGACTTCCGCAGCCTCGACCGCTTCAAGGCACGCGACAAGGTCGTGGAATTCTTCGAAGCGACTGAACTCCTTGAACGGATCGAAAAGCTCAAGATTGAACAGCCCTTCGGCGACCGCTCCGGCGTGGTCATCGAGCCCTGGCTCACTGATCAGTGGTATGTCGATGCGCATACACTTGCGCAGCCTGCGATCAAGGCTGTGCAGGAGGGCGCCACCCGCTTCGTGCCGGAGAACTGGACGAAAACCTATTACAACTGGATGGACAATATCCAGCCTTGGTGCGTCTCGCGCCAGCTCTGGTGGGGTCATCGGATTCCAGTTTGGTACGGTCCTGACATCGACAAAAACTATACTGAAGATCCGTACAGCGCCCAAAAATTCTTTGTCGCCAGAAATGAAGAAGAGGCACTAGCTCAAGCCAAGAGCTACTACGGCAACGACGTGAAGCTCAGCATCTCTAAGACTGAGGGCGGGTGGGCCTATAAACTTAATAACGGCACTCTCAAAGAAGTCGAACTCAAGCAGGACGAAGACGTCCTCGACACCTGGTTCTCCTCCGCCCTCTGGCCCTTCTCCACGCAGGGCTGGCCGGATGAAACCGATGCGCTGAAAACCTTCTACCCCACGGCCACGCTGGTCACCGCCTTTGACATCATCTTCTTCTGGGTTGCCAGGATGATGATGATGGGGATCGAGTTCACCGGTCAGGTTCCGTTCAAGGACGTTTACATCCATGCCCTCGTCCTCGACGAGAAGGGCCAGAAGATGTCCAAGTCCAAGGGCAACGTCATGGACCCGCTCGACCTCATCAACGAGTATGGCGCCGACGCGCTGCGCTTTGCGATGAGCCGTCTGGCCGGGCAAGGCCGCAACATCCGCCTGTCCAAACAGGTGGTGGAAGGCAACCGCAACTTCTCTACCAAACTCTGGAACGCTGTGCGCTTTGCCGAGATGAACGAGTGCGGTGCGCCCGGCCCGACTGATCCGTCCACGATTGAACGACCCGTGAACCGCTGGATTCTGAGCGAGCTTGATGCCTGCGTCGCAGAAGTCACGCGCGGCCTGGAAGAATACCGCTTCAATGAGGCCGCCGGCGCGCTCTACCGCTTCATCTGGAACACGCTGTGTGACTGGTATCTGGAGCTGATCAAGCCCCTGCTTGCCGGCATGGACGACAGCGCCAAGAGCGAGACGCGCATGGTCTGCGGCTATGTGATCGATGAAGCCCTGAAACTGCTTCACCCGTTCATGCCCTTCGTGACCGAAGAACTGTGGGAGCGCCGTGCGCCCGGCCGCGCCAATGAGCAGGGGTTCCTGATGCGTCAGGACTGGCCGAAGGCCGCTGGCTGGCGCGATGAAGGCGCAACGGCCGAGATCGAGTGGCTGATCGACCTGATCACCGAGATCCGCTCCCTGCGCAACGATCTCGGCGTACCTGCCGGGGCCAAGGTGCCACTTGCCATCGTCAATGCGTCGACCACCGATCTCATGCGCGTCGGATCGCACGAAGAAATTCTGCGCCGCATGGCGCGGGTGGACGAACTGACCCTGCCGAACACGATGCCCGCAGGCGCCGTCTCTGCCGTGGTCGGATCAACGGTCGCCGCAATGAGCATTGCCGATCTGATCGACGTCTCCGAAGCGCGCAAACGCCTCGACAAGGAGATCGCCACCCTCGACAAGGACATCCTCAGCACCGAGAAAAAACTGAGCAATGCCGATTTCGTGGCCAAGGCGCCCGAAGAGATCGTCGAGGAAAACCGTGAGCGTATCCGCGACTGGAGCGCCCGCCGCGAGAAACTCAAAGCTGCCCGGACAAGCCTGGAAGGGATCTGACCCATGAAACGCCTGACGCATGCTGCCCTCGCCCTAGGCGGACTGATCGCAACAGCCTGCGCCAGCGTTTCTTCTGAATCTGCCCCCGCCCCGGCCTCTACAGCGCCCGAATGGCGCCTCGTGATCCATGGCGGCGCGGGCGTGATCCTCCCCGGCTCCATGACGCCAGAGATGGAAGCCGCCTACATCACCGCGCTCAACGTCTCCCTGGAAGCAGGCGCCGCGGTGCTGCGCGCCGGCGGCAGCGCGCTCGACGCCGTCGAGGCCGCCGTGTTGACGATGGAAGACGACGCCCTCTTCAATGCCGGCCATGGCGCCGTATTCACCGCTTCGGGCACACATGAACTTGACGCCTCGATCATGGACGGGCGCGACCGGAATGCGGGCGCTGTTGCCGGCGTGATGCGCGTGAAGAACCCGGTCCTGGCCGCCCGCGCCGTTATGGAAAAGTCCGAACACGTTATGTTTGCCGCCGAAGGCGCCGATGCGTTTGCGCAGGCCCAAGGCTTGGAGATGGTCGAGAACGCCTATTTCGACACCGACCGCCGCCGCGAAGCGCTCGAGCGCGTCCTGCAGGAGCGCGCCCGCACAGCCGCAGACCGGCATGGCACGGTGGGCGCCATCGCGCTGGATCGTGGCGGCAATCTCGCCGCCGCGACCACGACCGGCGGCATGACCGCGAAGGCGGCTGGCCGCGTGGGCGACGCGCCGCTGATCGGCGCGGCAACCTATGCTGAAAACGGCGTCTGCGCCGTCTCCGCCACCGGGCATGGCGAATATTTCATCCGTGTCGGCGTCGCCAAGACGATCTGCGACCGGGTGAAGCTCGCCGGAGAGGACGTGAAGACCGCCGCCGGCGCGGCCCTCGACGAAGTCGCGGCCCTCGGCGGCGATGGCGGCGTGATCGTGCTCAGCGGCGAGGGCGATTATGGTTTCGTCTTCAACGCCGCCGGCATGTATCGCGGCTGGATCGACGCTTCAGGCTCGGGCACAGCGATCTATGGCGAAGATGATGCCGAATGAGGCAATTCCCCTGACAGTGCGCAACGCGGCGCCCGGCGATCTCGCCGCGCTCACCGCCCTGTCGCAGAAAACCTTCATCGACAAGTTCGGCCCGCTTTACACTCCGGAAGACCTCGCCACCTTCCTTCAGGAATCCCACGGCGAGGCCGCCTATCAGGCTTATCTGGCAGACCCGGAAAATTTCATCCGCGTCGCCGAAGACCATACCGGAAAACTCGGCGCCTATCTCCTTTGCAGCCCGCTCTCGTTGCCCGCTGAGAGCGCCCTGCCCGGCGCGGTGGAGCTGAAACGCCTCTATGTCGACAGCCCCCTTCAGGGCCGCGGGCTGGGCTCCCGCTTTGTCGATGAAGCGCTCGCCTGGGCGCGCCAGCGCGGCGCGCCGGAAATGTATCTCAGCGTCTTCTCGGAAAATGAGGGCGCCCAGCGTCTCTATGCCCGCTATGGCTGGGAAAAGGTCGGAGAATTCATGTTCCCTGTTGGCCGCCATGAGGATCTTGAATTCCTCTTATGCCTGAAACTCTGATCTTCGCCCCCCGAATGGGGCCCTTTCAGGCTGCGCCAACTCCCCTTAAGCTTACCCGATAAGACTCGCAGTTGGGACAGTTTGAATGACGGATGAAACAGCCAGAGCGGCGCCCTCCCCGGCAGAAATGGCCATTCAGCAAGCGCTCTCAGGCCTTCCCAAAGAGTTCCACGGGTTCGGCCAGATTTTCGAGGAGCGCATCCGCCCGGCTTTGCTGGAGCGGGAAGCCGACCGGATCAAGGCCACCAAACGCGCCATCCTGTGCCGGTGGATCGCCGGCGGCCTGATCGCCCTGGGCATCCTGGCGGGCATCCTCACGCAGCAATTCTGGGTCGCCATCGTCATCGGCTTCATCGGCCTGATGGTATATGCTGGCGGCGAACATCTCGTGACGCAATTGGCCAAAGAGGCCAAGTCGCTGATCGTCCTGCCCATCGCTGAGCAACTCGGCCTGAATTTCACCGCCAATCCCGGCCCCGTCGGCTCGATCAGCCGGCATAAGGAAGTCGGCGTGGTGCCGGGCTGGGACCGCGCCAAATATGAGGATTTCATCACGGGTATCCGCCGCGAGGTGAATTTCGAACTCTTCGAGGCGCATCTCGAAGAAAAGCGCACCACAACCGACTCCAAAGGCCGCACACGGACGACCTGGGTGACGGTATTCAAAGGCCAGTGCCTGCGGCTCGATTTCCACAAGACCTTCTATGGCCGCACGCTGGTCACCCGCGATGCCGGCTTTTTCAATCGCTTCGGCGGCGGCGGTAAAGGCATGCAGCGCGCAGGCCTTGAAGACCCGACCTTCGAAAAGATCTTTGAAGTCTACACCACCGATCAGGTCGAAAGCCGCTACCTGCTAACCCCGGACGTGATGCAAAAACTGGTGGACCTCGAACAGGTGTTCAAGGGCGGGAAGCTCAAAGCCTGTTTCGATGGCGGCGAATGCCTGATCACCGTCCAGGGCGGCAACCTCTTCGAGCCGGGCAGCATGTTCAAACCCCTCGATAGCCCAGACCGCGTCCGCGAGCTGCTTCAGGATTTCAACGCCGTGTTCAGCATCATCGACGAAATCACCGCAGGCCGGATACGGGTGGAGCAACACCACGACTGAAATGGGGCCGTTTCGCGGCGCCCCCGTTCAGCTTGGCTTCATCGCGGTTTTCGATACTGCCGCGCAGATATCCGGAGTTCTCGTATGCCTGTCATCCGCCCCTTGATGCTTGCCGTTTTCATTTTCGGTGCCCATGCGGCTACCGCAGACGCCAATGGCGCATCGGATATGAAAGCCTGCAAAGCGATGGCGGCAACGCTGGCGCCGAAACAGGCCGACATCACAGAAATGACCACGACCCGAGACGCGGCAGCGGCCACGCTTGAAACCACTGGCGATGCCTGGGAAGACGCCGAAACACACCGCCTCGTTTCGGCCAGTCACGCCGCCACCGCAGACACGGCCAAAGCGGCTTATGATGACGCCAGGCAGGTATTGGCCCGCCGCGAATTGGCCTTGCAGGCCAGCGTTCGCCAATACAATGACGACGTCGCCGCCTTCAACAGCCGCTGCGCCAGGAAATAAGCGCCTCACATCACAACCAGAATTGAAAAGGCCGGGCTCATCCCCCGGCCTTTTGAGTCTAAGGGGTGACGATCGCAAAAGGCGGGCCCGTATCGGCTGGCTCGAAGGCAGACATCAGCGCCGCCGTCGCGCCGGCTTGCCCCTCCACCGTCATGACGCCCGCTTCCATCAGCGCCGCAGGTGTCTGCCCGGCAAACAGCATCGCCAGGAAAGCCGGGCGCGGAATCGTGACGGTTGCCGCCACTGGCCCGGTCACGCCGTCTTCATGCACCAGCACGGAATTGCGAAGGGAAACGCGCCGCGTCTCGCCCCGGTCCGGGAAGACGAATGCAACCGCCGTATCGATGCCTTCTGCCTTTTCGGGGTCTACGCGGATGGCCAGCATGTCAAACACCTGCGGCGTCGTGATGGCGCCGATCATGTCGGGCGAAACGGTCGTGATCTGACGATCATTCGGCGCCTCGCGCGCTTCAGCCGCGCCGGTCAGATACATGTTCCGCCAGAGAGACCCTTCAGCCTGATAGCCCATCTGCTCGAAGGCCTTGGCCAACACTTCGCGCGCCTTCACGTTCGTATCGTCAGCAAACACGATATGGCTCGCCACCTCCGCCGCCCAGCGGTAATCGCCCCCATCATAGGCCTTCTGCGCCACTTTCAGCGCCTTTCTGGCCCCGCCCATGGCCGCCACATAGCGCTTGCCAGCCTCTTCGGGCGGCCAGGCATTCAAATTGGCCGGATTGCCATCATACCAGCCGAGATAGCGCTGATACACCGCTTTGGAGTTGTGGGACATCGTGCCGTAATAGCCGCGATTATACCATTTGCTGGAGAGGCTGTCTGGCAGCGCAATCACTTCGGCAATCTCGCTGGCGGTGTAGCCTTTATTCATCAGGCGGATGGTCTGGTCGTGCAGGTATTTGTAGGCATCGCGGTGATGGCTCATGAACTCTGTCACCTCCGCCTGTCCCCAGCGCGGCCAGCCATGCGAGACGAACATCACATCCGTCTTGTCCGCATACAGCGTAATCGACTCGGTGAGATAGTCTGCCCAGGCCTTGGCATCGCGCACCAGCGCCCCGCGTGGCGGCAACACATTGTGCATAGTTGCATTGGCGTTCTCCGCCAGACACAGCGCGCGCAGCTGGGGCAAATAGAAGTTCAGCTCCGCAGGCGCTTCGGTGCCGGGTGTCAGCTGGAACTCAATCTCGATCCCGTCGATCACCATCGTCTCACCGGTGGCGGTCACCGAATGGGTGGGTGGAATAAGGCTCATTGTGCCACGCGGAATGCCGGTGCCGATGCCTGCCCCGCCTTGCCCCGCCGGGCCGGGCTCAAGGCGCGATCCGAACTGGAAGTTCGCCCGCCGGCTCATCGCCCCGCCGGCGATCAGATTCTCGCTGACCGCATGCTCCATGAAGCCTTCCGGCGCGATGATCTGCACCTTGCCAGCGGCCACATCTTCCACAGAAACGATGCCTTTGACGCCGCCGAAATGATCGGCGTGGCTGTGGGTGTAGATCACCGCATGGATCGGCTTGTCGCCCAGATGCTGTTTCACCAGATCGAAGGCCGCAGCCGCTGATTCTGTTACCGTGAGCGGATCAACGATGATGTAGCCCGTCTCGCCCTCGATGATGCTCATCACCGATATGTCGAATCCGCGCACCTGCCAGAGGCCCGGTGTGACTTCATAGAGGCCATGCTTCTTCAGCAGGCTGAGATGCCGCCAGAGGCTGGGATTCATCGTCTCGGCAGCAGGCCCGTCAGCGAAATCATAGGCGTCGAGATCAAACACCTTCTCGCCATCTGCCCCCAGGATCACCCGGTCTTCCCGCGTGGCCACAAAGCCGCGATCTGAGAGCTCAGCTTCGGACGTGTCGCCCCAGGGCAGGCCCTCTGCGAAGGCGCGGTTTGCCTCGATGGTCGCCCTGGTCGCTTTGGCGGGTTCGGCCAGCGCGGCCGACACAGGCACCAGCAGGGCTGCGATGCCCGCCATAAGTATCTTCTTCATTGGTCTCCTCCCGGATCGCGCCCACTCTCATGCAGGCTGCATCCCTTGTCATATGCCTACTGCCTGCGCGGCGCTCCGCCAAGCGGCGTCCCCCTTCATATCCGCTCCGGCTCACAGATCAATTGACGCGGCACGTGTCATAATGTCAGATACATAAAAACGAGAACACTTAACCTTCCAGGGGAGGTTTCATTGCTGCGTCACCTGCACTCGCTCGCACTCGTTGCGGCGCTGGCCTTCCTGTCGGAAGCCCAGGCCCGGGAGCTGCCTGAAAAGCCCAACATCGTGATCCTGTTGATCGACGACGCCGCCCTGATGGATATCGGCATCTATGGCGGGGAAGCGGCCACGCCCCACATTGACGCGCTCGCAGGCGCGGGCGCCATGTTCACGCAATACCGCTCCTCGCCGCTCTGCTCGCCCTCGCGCGCCATGCTACTCACTGGCGTCGACAATCACCGCACCGGCATTTCCACCATCCCCGAGGTGCTTCCCCCCGAACATGTCGGCAAACCGGGCTACACGATGCGCCTTGAGCCCGGCGTCAAAACGCTGGCCGCCCGCCTCAAACCGCTGGGCTACCGCACCCTGATGACCGGTAAATGGCATATGGGCAGCGGCCATGGCGACCTGCCCGACAGTCATGGCTTCGACCGCTCCTTTGCGCTCGATGCGTCGGGGGCGGATAATTGGGAAGACAAGTCCTACATGCCCTTCTATGCCGACGCGCCCTGGTATGAAGATGGCAAAGCCGCCGCGTTGCCGGAGGATTTCTATTCCTCCGCCTTCATCGTCGACAAGATGCTGGACTATCTCGGTGAAGACACCAGCGACGCGCCCTTCCTCGCCTATCTCGGCTTCCAGGCGCTGCATATTCCCGTTCAGGCCCCGCCCGAATTCACCGCCAATTATCTCGATACCTACCGCGATGGCTGGCAAGCCTTGCAGACACGCCGCTGGCAACGGGCGCAGGAGATCGGCCTTGTGCCCGCCGGCTCTGCCCAGCCTGCGTTCCATCCCGACCTGCGCAGCTGGGACGATCTCAGCGAAAACCAGCAACGCCTCTTCGCCGCCCGCATGGCCGTCAATGCCGGCATGCTCGAAGCGATGGACCATCATATCGGCCGCCTGATTGATCATCTCAAAGCCAAGGGCGTCTATGAGAACACCGTCTTCGTCGTAACATCCGATAACGGCCCGGAGCCCTCCTCAGCCGAAGACCCACGCTTCGAGACATGGCTGCGCGCCAATGGCTATCATACCGGCATCGAGCGCATCGGCGAGAAAGGCAGCTATGGCTTCATCGGCCCGGAATTTGCCAGCGCTGCCTCCTCACCCAGCTACCTCTTCAAATTCTTCGTGTCCGAAGGCGGGCTGCGTGTGCCGTTGATCATCTCCGGCCCGGGAATCGCGCCCGCCCGGATCGACGCTTTCGCCCTGGTCACCGATGTGACGCCCACCCTGCTCGACATGGTAAGCGCTGGCCCGGCGCCCGAGGGCAGTGTCTCCATCGACGGCCGCAGCCTCCTGCCCGTCCTCTCGGGCGCCGCGCCTGCGGTCTACACCCATGAGGACGCTGTCGGCATCGAGGTCTCCGGCAATGCCGCGCTCTACAAGGGCCCCTGGAAAATCACCCGCAATCTCGCGCCCTGGGGTGATGGCCACTGGCGCCTGTTCAATCTTGAAACAGACCCCGGTGAAACTCAGGATTTGAGCGCCGCCTATCCCGATATCTTAGACACGCTTCAGGCCGATTACGCCGCCTATGCCGCACGCGTCGGTGTCCTCGAAGTGCCCGCAGGCTACAATTCTGTCTTGCAGGTGGAGAAAAACATGACCGCCGCCGTGCTGAAACGCGCGATGCCAAAGATCATCGCCTTCAGCATTGGGGGTCTCATACTGCTCGGCGGCCTGATATGGCTGTTCTATAATATTCTCCGCAACCGGAAGAAGAAGGCCATCAACAATGCTTCGTAGAATCCTAATTGGCCTCCTCATTGTCATCGCCGCGCTCGCTGCGGTCGCCTTCTTCAACCGCAAGGAAATCATCCTTTATCTCGTCACCCATTCTGACCGCCCCGCGATCGCGCCCAACAGGCCGGTGGAGTGGATGCAGGGGCCGGAAACGCCAGACCCCGCGCAGACAGATCGCCCGCCCAACATCATCTTCATCCTGGCGGATGATATGGGCATCAACGACATCTCCACCTTTGGCGGCGGTATGGCTGGCGGGCGCCTGCAAACCCCCAATATCGACCGGCTCGCCGCACAAGGCGCGCTGTTCAGCACAGCCTATTCCGGCACCGGCACCTGCGCCCCCTCGCGCGCCATGCTGATGACGGGCCGCTATCCAACACGCACCGGCTTTGAATATACCCCCACGCCCCCCGGCATGTCGCGCATCGTGCCGATGTTCGCCAATGACATGCGCACCGGCCTTCCGCCTACTGAGCGGGTCAAGGAACACGAAAAGCTGATGCCGCCCTTTGCTGAACAGGGCCTGCCCAGCGAAGAGGTGACCATCGCCGAAGTCCTGAAGGAGCGTGGTTATCACACCGTCCATATCGGCAAATGGCACCTTGGAAACACCAGCCCCTTCAAACCCAATGACCAGGGCTTCGATGAAAGCCTCGACATGGCGAGCGGCCTGTTCCTGCCCCCGAACGATCCCCGCGGCGTGGAAGCCCGGCTGGACTTTGACCCCATCGACAAATTCCTCTGGGCACGCATGGATTTTGCCGCCAGCTATAATGACAGCGACTGGTTTGAACCTGCCGGCTATCTCACCGATTACTGGACCGACGAATCCCTCAAAGTCATAGACGCCAACAGGAACCGCCCCTTCTTCCTCTATCTCGCCCATTGGGGTGTCCACACGCCGCTTCAGGCCACAAAGGAAGACTATGAAGCCGTCGGCGACATCGAGCCACACAGGGCACGCGTCTATGCCGCCATGATGCGCGCGGTCGATCGCAGCGTCGGGCGCATCATGGAAAAGCTGGAAGAAGAAGGCCTCGCTGACAACACCATCATCGTCTTTTCCAGCGATAATGGCGGGGCGGGCTATATCGGCATTCCCGAGATCAACGCGCCCTTTCGCGGCTGGAAGATCACCCTGTTTGAAGGTGGCATCCGCGTGCCCCTCTTCGTGAAATGGCCCGGCGTGATCGAGCCTGGCACCGTGGTGGACGAACCCGTCGCGCATATTGACGTGATGCCAACCCTCGCCGCCGCCGCCGGCGCGCCGCTGCCCGTGGGCGTCGAGATCGACGGCCAGAACCTTCTCCCGCTCGCGACCGGCTCCGGCGAGTTCGCCCGTCCTGGCGACGCGCTTTTCTGGTCGAGCGGTTATTACAAGGTCGTCCGCGCGTCCGGCTGGAAGTTGCAGGTCAATGGCCGCCAGGGTAAAAGCTGGCTGTTCAACCTCAACGCAGACCCGACCGAGCAGACAAACCTTGCCGCCACCGAGCCTGAAAAGCTCGCCGAACTCCAGGCCCTCATCGACGCTCACTGGAAGGACGCGCGCGCGCCGCTCTATCCGTATACAATCGAAAGCCCGATCAAGATCGATACCACCCTCGCCGAGCCTTATGTCGAAGGTGAGGAATACATCTTCTGGCCAAACTGAAACCGGCCTACTCGGCTTCCAGATCCTTCACGATCCGGAAGCCGATATGGTTGGAGGAGAAGTCCATCTCCTGCGGATGGCGCGCGGCGGGCCGATAGCGGCGGCAGAAATTGTCGGCACAGAGGAAGCTGCCGCCCTTGATCGTATTGTTGCCCGGCGCAAACGGCGTATCGGTCCATTCCCAGACATTGCCGATCATGTCGTAAAGCCCAAGCGTGTCAGCCGGGAAACAGCCCACGGGCGCGGCGCCGGCAAATCCGTCCTCCCCGGTATTAGCGACCGGAAAGATGCCCTGCCAGGTATTCGCGCGCGGCGTGCCATCGTCCTCAAAAGCGCCAGACGTGTCCCGCGCCGGGTCCGGCAGGCCAAGGCGCGCGGCATGCTCCCATTCTTCCTCGCTCGGCAGGCGCCCGCCCGCCCAGGCGGCATAGGCCATCGCATCGGCTAGCGACACATGCACTGCCGGCCAGCTGCCCTTGCCTTCAATCGTGGAGCTCGCGCCCTCTGGTGTTTTCCAGCTCGCCTCACGCATCAGATGCCAGCGCGCGCCCTGGAACACCGCAGAGCCAGCCCCCGGCCGGTTCTCGATCACGCCGCGCTCGGCATCGCTCACATAGCCGGTCGCCGCAACAAAGGCCGCAAACTGATCATTGGTGACCTCATGCGCCTGAATTCGGAAGCCATCGACATGCAGCGCCATCTCGGGCCGCTCCTCGGGATAGATCGCGTCGCGGCCTTTCTGCAAAACGCCGCCCGGAACGTCTACAAAGGCGCCGAGCTGATCTGCGTTCAGGCCGCAGCTTCCCGAAACCGGATCATCCGACGGAGACACGCCGCATGCCGCGATCAGGCACAACGACAGAAAGGCAAATTCCGCGCGCATACCCGCTCAGCTCAGACAGACGCCAGCAGCGCTTCAACCAGCTTGCGCATCGTCGCCCGCGCATCCTTGACCGAAAGCCCCCGGTCCTGCCGCAGACGCCGCCATGTATCAAAGCCAAGCACCGTATCAAACGCCGCCTCGGTCACCACATGCGAGCGCACTTCTTCGGGCAGCACCGAGTCGAGGATCGAGCGCTCCAGCGCCACGAAATCCTGATGCCCCTTCATGAGGAAGTCAGATCGGAACCGCCGGATACTGCCACAGACACGGAACGGCATGATCCGCTCGAACACTTCGGCACGGCGATCGACCAGTTCAAGCACGGTATCGCGCCAGTTGGTGGCATTGAAGGGCGATTCCACAATCGGCATGACTTCGGCCTTCACGCGCCGGTTCATTTCCAGATACAGCCCGTCGACTTCTTCGAAATGCCGAAATACCGTACGCAGGCTGACATTCGCCACCTCCGCGATCCGTGCGGCGCCTGGGTCCAGCTCACCGCCGCTCACCAGTTCAAACATCGCTTCGATGATCTGTTCACGGCTGCGCTCCGAGCGGCGCTTGCGGCCGTCTTCAGTTTCAGACGACATATCGCCGCCATCTGCAGAGTTCACGAGAAGGTCCGACATTCCACTTCCTTGCAAGGCCAATTTCCTGTCGCTTAATAGCGGTTAAGTCGGCCGCTGCCTATGCCTTCAAGCCCATTTGTGACAGCAGAACGTCTTTCATCGCAGGTGGCAGCACGGTTTCGATGTTCAACTGCCCTTTCAGGCCCGCCGTGCGGTGAACCGCCGCCGCCTGCCATTCCGGAGACATCGACATCCGCACCATATCGCCGCGCGCCGGATACATCCCGATAGCCACCTCGTCCCACAACTCCTCGGCCTTGCCCAGCGAGAGGAAGGTCACATCCCCGGCAAAAACCGCCTTGCCGCCAAACTTCGGCAGAATCTCCATCACCGTGCGCCCGTAGATCATATAGGCTTCACGTCCCGTCATGTCGGTGGCGCGTCCGTCTTCATATTCGGCCCGCTCCTTGAACTTCAGCAGATTGACCATGAAGATCGGCCCCTCCGGCCCAGGCTTCATCAGTTCCTGAACCTGCACTGGGTCTGTCGGGAAAACTTCGTTGATAACCTGCATCATTTCCTCCCTGAGCGGATCATTCCGCCGGCTTTGCCAATTCGTCTTCAATAATCCACATCCGGTCCTGCCCCCAGGTCGCCACATCGCCCACCCGGAAACTCGGAACACCCCAGATACCGAGGTTCATCATCTCCGCGCGGTTGGCCTCTGCTTCCGCGCGCCAGTGATCGCCTCCGATCAGCGCCCGCGCCGCGTTCCAGTCCAGCCCGGCCCGCTCCACGATCGTCTTCAGCCCGTCATCGCTGCCCGCATCAATCCCCTCGGCCCACACGCCCTTCAGGAAGGACTGGCAGAATTCAAACCCTAGGCCCGCTTCCATCGCCATCGGCAGAATGGAATAGCCCCGCTCTACCGGCGTGCCGACGGGATCAGCAATCTTGCCGAACGCAATGCCCATCCGCCGCGCCTCGCGGGCCACATCGGTCGTGATGTAATACCCCTTCATCCGGGGCACAGGCAGGCCGCGCATCACCATCGGCAACACGAAGCGCAGCTTCAGCTCTGCGCCATAGGCCAGCGCCAGCGCGCGGATGCGCTCTGCGGCGATGTAGGTGTAAGGGCTGCGGAAGGAGAGATAGAAATGCACCTCCTTCGCCGCGCCGCCTGACGCCCGCCCATCTGCCTGCGGACTATCTGGCTGAACGAACAGGAACGCCTCCGGCGCCCCCGTCTTCTGCGCGCCAAGGCTCCGCAAGCGCCGCTCCAGATAGTGCAGCCGGTCAACGCCCCAATACCATTCGCCCTCATAGTGCAGCATCCCGCCGAGATAATGGCCGAGCTTCTCGCGCCGCGCGCCCCCCTCCGCCAGCGCCGCTGCCGCAGACACACCGCCCGAGGGCAACGCCGCGCCGGTCCAAAGCGCCTGGCTGATCGCCAGCGCCTTCGCCGCAAAATCGGGCGCCTCCAGAATCGCCGCGATCGCGATTTCCGCCGCCGCAAGGCGCGCCGCAGAAGGCTGCGCGCCCGGATCAGAAAAACTCAGGCCCGCCTTCGCCGCCAGCCGCGCGGCATCCTCCCGCGCATAGTCTTCCAGCTTCTGCCGCTCCGGCGCGGCCCAGTCCGGGGGCGGGGGCGCCAGGCGCGGCCTGATCACCAGATCATAGCGCGCCGCCAGCGCAGGCAGCACCTGCAAAACAAGATGTGAATACGGGTCGCCCGCCACATGGAAATACTCAACTTCGTGCATCCGTCCCTCCTTTTTCCGGCGCCGTTCCGCGCCGGCGCGCCGGTTCTCCTGCCGGCGCTCCCCTGTCACATATTGCATCACCTGAGAGGCAATCAGAGTTTTCAGAGACACAAAGACACCCCTCCCAGGCGGCGCGGCGCCCTGTTTGCTGCCCGGTAAATGGTAAAGGCCCAAGGCAGCCATATGCGGGAAACGGTATATATTGGCATGCCTGGTGTCAATTACTGCCCATCCGCCTTACCGGCCCGCCAGAAAGCTTAAGAAACCGGCCCTGAAAATTCACCATCCGAACGAATTTTTTCTCCGCCGCTCCCGCCTCTGGCGCCAAACTTGCACCAGCGCAGTCTTATCCCTGCCGGGTCTCCTCCCGGCTCAGTTCAGAATGCTGGAAAGGACACGCCGTGCGCGCTCTTACGGTCCCTCACCAAAGCCCGGTCTCGCTCCGGCAATCAGGCACAGCTTACGGCCCGCGTCCGCTCCGGCACACGCTCGACCGGATCGCCATTCTGAACAATTCCGGCCACGCTCCCGGTGAGCGCGCACATCTGACCGCGCTGATGGCAGACCAATGGCGCGCCAACGGCATCGAAGTCATCGAGCTATCGGGTACACGGACCTTTGTTGAGGCCGACCTTCTGTTCCTGAATCTCAGCCGCCCGGTTATTCCAGAAGAGTACAGGCGCTTTGCCGCCCAATACCCGGTCACGTTCAATGCCGGGGCAAGTGATCTGCGCAAGCATCACTATGCCGATGGCCTCCTGAGGGCCGGCGCGTCCTATAGAGGGCCAGTCATCGTGCGGGCCGATCAGGGATATGCCGCTCCGGTTCCGCGCGCGTCGGCGTCTCCACTCACCTTCATCCGCAGGTTCAGCGGCCAGCCCCGCCCCACCCCGCGGCATGAGCCCGCCGGCAGCGTCCTTGAAAACTACCGCATCTACCCGTCCATCAACGACGTACCCGCTGACAGGTTCGGGCCAGACTATATCGTGCAGAAATTCCTGCCTGAGGAAAATGCAGGCCGCTATGTCCTGCGTCAGTATTACTTCCTGGGCGACGAGAGTTTCCTCAGCCTGCAAACATCCGGCGCCGCCATCATCCGCGCCGCATCCCCGTTTAGCCTGGAAGAATGGACCCCGCCTGAAGGCCTTCTCAACCTGCGCAAACGCCTCGGTCTCGACTATGGCCGGATTGATTTCGTCGAAGTCGAAGGCCAGCCCTTCGTCATCAGCGTCAGCCGCTCGCCCGCCCTGCCAGACAGCAAGGACGCTGGCTATGTGCCGCCCGCCTATCTGCGCCTGGCTGAAGCTCTCGCGGACGCTTTGGTCACTGTCTACAGTACCAGCGAAAAGTCTGTATTCTGAAGGTCTGCTTCAGCGCAGCGCCACCTGTTGAATATGTGCCGCGTTCCAGCGGCCCCTGTCGGATTTGTGTTGCAGCACGAGCAGCGCCCTGCCGCCCCCTGCCAGCCATGCTGACAGGCTGGCAGCCAGGCGCTCGCCCAGCGTTTCATCCAGTCCCGCAAACGGCTCATCCAGAATCAGCAACTCAGGGCTGGCAAGAATGGCCCGTGCCAGCCCCAACCGGCGCAGTTCACCGCCGGAAAACCCGGCGCCGTTTTCTCCTATCCAGCTGTCCAGCCCTTCTGTCCGGGCAAAGATAAAGTTATCGGCCAGCGCCACCTCCAGCGCAGCGCGCATCTCGGCTTCACTGGCATCAGGTTTTGCCAGTCTCAGCTGGTCGCCCACCGTGCCCGGCAGGAAGGCGGGCATCTGAGGGCTCATCGCGATACGCTCCAGAACCATGGCGATACGCACCTGCCCCGCCTCAGCGTCCCCATATGTCACGGCGCCGGCCGGAACAGGGTGCAGCCGCATCAGCGCTTCGGCGAGCGTGGTTTTGCCGATCCCTGACGGGCCGGTCAGTTCCGTGAGACTGCCGCTGTCGATACGGAAGCTAACCCCAGGTGTAAGCGGCGCGCCCGGCGCAGCCGATACGCTCAGCCCCCGGACTTCCAGCGGAAATACGCTGGTGATGTTTCGCGCGCCCGCCTGCGCGGCGTCCCAGGCAGCGCCCGCCATGTCCAGCCTTCCGGCCAGCCGCCCCGAAGCCGCCCTGGCTTTCGGCGCGGATTCCAGAACCTTGAGCATAGCCGAAGCAGCCTCAAACGCAGCCATCAGGGCAAGCGCCGTGCCTGCCGCCAGAGGCAGGTCTCCGCCCGTCACTGTGGCGCGCCACAACGCAACCACCGCGATCAACACACCCGCCGCACTGAGGATGGCCGATATCCCCCGGAAGGGCTTCTCCAGCTGTTCGGCCTGCGTCTGCCAGGCGTGCAGCGTCGCCTCTGTCTCGCCAGCATAACGCGAGAGCGCGCCATACACATCCAGCTCAGTCGCATTCTCGACAAGACGCGCCACCTCGCCCCGCGCCGCTTCTGCGGTGTCCCTCAGCGTAGCGGCCTGCTGCCTTGCTCTCCTGACGGCCAGAAAGGGCAAAGCGCCAGCTCCAAGCGTTGCCGCAAGCAGCGCCAGTACGAACAGGACGATGTCGCTTGCCAGCGCAAAGCCAAGCGCGACCGTAAATCCGGCGACCACGCCAATCCCCGGCAGCACGACTTTCAGGAAGGCGCCTTCTGCGGCATCCATGTCATCGATCAGCGCCGTCAGCTCCGCCGAGGCCATCGGCGACAGCCCTCTCCGGCTGCGCGCCCCGGCATCGAAGACACGCGGCCTGAGCCGCGCCGAAAGACGCAGGATCGCGTCATGTCCGGCCAGTTGCTCGCCATACCGGCCAATCACCCTCGTGAAGGCGGCGCCGCGAACGCCGGCGCTCGGATAGAGATGGTTGAAACTGTGACCGAGCCCCGCCGCTCCAGCCAGCGCGCCGGCCACAAGGAACCAGCCTGAAAGTCCCATCAGGACCACACCAGAGACAGAGGCAATCACAGCCAGTCCCATCGCGAGCAGGAATTGCAGGCGTCCTGGCGCCCCGAGCGCTGACCAGAGCTTC
The DNA here is from genome assembly GCA_002841155.1 of Alphaproteobacteria bacterium HGW-Alphaproteobacteria-18. Lineage (GTDB taxonomy): Bacteria > Pseudomonadota > Alphaproteobacteria > Caulobacterales > Hyphomonadaceae > Hyphomonas. The sequence continues at coordinate 146,492 of PHEH01000001.1, read as the reverse complement.
AGCATGACGCCGCCTCTCTGCGGTAGTCCGCGATATCCACCACCGTGTCGCAAACTGACCGCAAACTGTCCGAATGTGTCCCGAGAATGACCGTGCGTGTCCGGGAAATGTCCTGGAGTGTCCGGATAAAGTCTGCTTCTGACGCCTCATCGAGATGGGCTGTCGGCTCATCGAGCAGGAGAAGCCCGGAGCCCCGGAGGATCACCCGCGCCAACCCGATCCGTTGACGTTGACCGCCCGAAAGCCCACTTCCGCCCCGGCCAAGGGAGCGCGCAAGAAACGCCGCCGCATCCGCCTCCTTCGTCAGACCTGTCGCAACCACTGCCGCGCGCAAAGCTTCCAGGCTGGCTTCCGGGCAGGCGACCTTCAGGTTCTCCTCGATATTCCCCTCCACCAGCCACGGCGTCTGGCTGATCCACGTCACGCTGTCTGCGAGGCTTGCCCCCGGCGCCAGCCGGACACCGTCCACCCATATGTCTCCGGAGGTCACAGCGCCCTGTCCCAAAAGCAGTTTCAGCAATGTCGTCTTTCCGGTCCCGGAGGGGCCCATCAAGGCCGCCATCTCACCGGGCCGCACTGAAAAGCTGACGCCCTCAAGCCCAGCGCCATTGCCGAACGAGAGCGAGACGTTCCGGAACTCAATCACCGGCGCCGCCTGCTGCGCAGGCAGTCTCACGGGCAGCGGCCTGGCTGCTCCGCTCTCCAGCCAGTCCGCCAGCACCCCCGCCGCGGCCGCGCCATCCCCCCGGTCATGGTGCAATGCGGAGAGTTTGCGGATCGGCGCAAAAAATTCCGGCACAAGAATCAGGATCGTCAGCCCTTCGGCTAACGTCAACGTCTCGCCCGTCTCGAACGGGAACACCCCAAGCAGCTTGAACCCGACATAAACCGCCACCATCGCCACAGAAATGGACGCAAAGAACTCAAGGACAGCGGTGGAAAGAAAAGCCACCCGCAGCACCTTCATGGTCCGCTCGCGGAGCGCGTTGGACGCTTCCTGCAATTTGGCCGTCTCGCGGGTCACCGCCCGGAAAGCCCGGATGATACCGGCCTGCGCGGCCCGCGCCTGAAACGCGCCGGAAAGCTGGTCCAGCGAAGCCTGCTGCGCCCGCGCTACTGCGGTGACCTCACTGAGAGTGACCCATATGAAGGCGGGAAGCACCATCACCGCAATCAGCAACAGCGCTGCGGCCAGCCAGCTCTGCGTTGCCACCATCATGAGCACGATCACCGGCCCGATGACTGCCATCTGCCGGCCCGGCAGCCACCGTGCGGCATAACCGGAGAGCCTAGCCGTCCGGTCAATCACCTGGGATGTGCGCGTCCCTGCGTCCGCGCCCTCAAACAGCGCCGCACCCGATGTCCTGAGCGCGCCAAACACATCGGCGCGCGCTGCGCTGACCATCTCCAGGCCCGCCCGTGCAGCTGCCCCGTCCTGCAACCACCCGGCCAGCGCCCGCACGATCGCCCCGCCCGCCGCAATGCCCAACAGCCACCCCGCCGGCTCGCCCCTGGACATGCGGTCAATGCCGTACCCAAGCCCGAACGCAATCCCGCCCCAGGTCAGAAGCCCCAGAATTTGCATCAGCAGCGCCCGTCCTGCCGGCCCACGCGCCGCGCTACTCCAGCGGCCTAGCCAGTGTTTCGCGCCCATTCGGTCCTGTTTCTGCTTTGCATCCATCTACGTAGTAGTACTGTGGACGCTCCAAGTGACGCATGCGACTTATCGCGGCGAGACTTCACCCACGAATTACATTAGAGATTCGTGAAATACGCAGCATGTCGCTGCATAGCAATCGGAGCTGGGAAAATGCCCGACCTCCTCGTAGCAGACCTGTCTCGCTGGCAGTTTGCTCTCACCGCAATGTATCACTTCCTCTTCGTGCCGCTCACGCTCGGCCTCTCGATGATCCTCGTGATCATGGAAGGCGCCTATGTGATGACCGGCAAGGAAGTCTGGAAACGGATCACCAAATTCTGGGGAACCCTCTTCGGGATCAACTTCGTGCTCGGCGTCGCCACCGGCATCACGATGGAGTTCCAGTTCGGCACCAACTGGTCCTACTATTCCCATTATGTCGGCGACATCTTCGGTGCCCCGCTGGCCATCGAAGGCCTCATGGCCTTCTTCCTTGAGGCAACGCTGGTCGGCCTCATGTTCTTTGGCTGGGACAAGCTCTCCCGCCCCGCCCACTGGATGGTCACCTTCCTCGTGGCCCTCGGCTCGAACCTCTCGGCCCTCTGGATTCTCGTCGCCAATGGCTGGATGCAGAACCCCGTCGGCTCGGACTTCAATCCCGAGACGATGCGGATGGAAATCACCAACTTCATGGAAGTGATCTTCAACCCCGTCGCCCAGGCAAAATTCGTCCACACCGTCAGCGCCGGCTATGTCACCGCCTCGGTCTTCGTGCTCGGCGTGTCGGCCTGGTATGTCCTCAAGGGCCGCCATCTCGGCCTTGCCAAGCGCTCGATGGCTGTCGCCGCCAGCTTTGGCCTGCTCTCGGCTGTCTCTGTCGTCGTCCTTGGGGATGAGAGCGGCTATGCCCTCACCGATAACCAGAAGATGAAGCTCGCCGCCCTGGAGGCCATGTGGCACACAGAGGAGGCACCTGCCCCGCTGACGCTGATCGGCATCCCGGACCAGAAAAACCACGAAACCCATTTCGAAATCCAGATGCCCTGGGTGCTCGGCCTGATCGCCACGCGCTCGCTCGATGGCGAAGTGGAAGGCATCCTGCCGCTGGTCGCCATCGCCGAAGACCGGATCGAGAACGGCCTCACCGCCTATCAGGCAGTCCAGGTGCTCAATGACGATCCCAACGATGTCGCTGCCCGCGAAGCCTTCGAACTCACCAAACACGATCTCGGCTATGCCCTGCTCCTGAAACGGTATGTCGAAGATCCGCTGACGGCTGATCGGGAAACCATCTCGAAGGCCGCCTTTGACACCGTGCCCAATGTCATGATGGCCTTCTTCTCCTTCCGCATCATGGCCGGGCTCGGCTTCCTGTTCATCGGGATCTTCGCCCTCGCTTTCTTCTTCGTGAGCATGAAGCGACAGGTGCCCAGATGGTTCCTGCGGGTGGCCCTGTTCGCCATACCGCTACCCTGGATCGCCGCTGAACTCGGCTGGGTCCTGGCCGAAGTCGGCCGCCAGCCCTGGGTGATCGACGGCGTCCTGCCGACCTTCCTGGGCGTCTCCAGCCTCTCGGCCACACAGGTCATCATGACCATGGTTGGCTTCACCCTGATCTACGGCACCCTCGCGGTGATCGAGATCAGCCTCATGGTTCGCGCCATCAAGGCCGGCCCCGGTGGGCGCATCCTCCCTGAGGGTGTGACCAGCGAAGGCCCGACCGGCGGGCGCTCCGTCCAGTTCGACGTTTGAGGAGAACGCAACATGGATATCCCTCTCGACTATGCCACGATGAAAGTCATCTGGTGGGCGCTCGTCGGTGTGCTCTTCATCGCCTACGCCGTCACCGATGGCTATGACCTCGGCGTCGCCACCCTCCTGCCCTTCGTCGGCAAGACAGATGATGAGCGCCGCCTCGTCATCAACTCCATCGGCCCGATGTGGGAAGGCCATCAGGTCTGGCTCATCACCGCCGGCGGCGCGCTCTTTGCCGCCTGGCCCTATGTCTACGCCATCAGCTTCTCGGGCTTTTACCTGGCGATGTTCGTGGTCCTCGCCGCGCTCATCCTGCGGCCCGTCGGCTTCAAATACCGCTCCAAACGCGCCAGCAAACAATGGCGCCGCAACTGGGACTGGGCCCTCTTCATCGGCGGCTTCGTCCCGGCGCTGATCTTCGGCGTCGCCCTTGGTAACGTGCTTCAGGGCGTCCCCTTTGACATCGACCGGACCATGCGCGCCACCTATGATGGCGGCCTCCTGGGCCTGCTCAACCCCTTCGCCCTCCTTGCCGGTCTCGCCTCGGTCGCCATGCTGGTGGTCCACGGCGCGTCCTGGCTGGTGGTGAAGATCGAGCATGGGCCGGTCATGGACCGCGCCATCCGCTATGGCCGCCTGGCCGCCATCGCCGTCATCGCCTTCTATGCCCTCGCCGGCATCTGGCTGTGGCAGTCGGGCATGGGCTACCGCATCGTGTCGGACATTGATCCCCACGGTCAGGCAAACCCGCTCCGCAAGGAAGTCATCACCGAAGCGGGCGCCTGGATGGGCAACTATGTCAAATATCCCTTCCTGCTGCTCGCCCCGATCGCCGGTTTCGGCGGCAGCCTCCTGGCCCTCTGGGCGCTGGGGCGCAAATCCCCGCTCGCGCTCCTGGGCTCGGGCGTCGCTGCGGCGGGCATCGTCGGCTCGGTAGGCGCCTCGATGTTCCCCTTCATCCTGCCAAGCAGCGCAAACCCCTCGGTGAGCCTCACCGTCTGGGACAGCTCGTCGAGCCATATCACGCTGTTCATCATGCTGATCGCCACCGCGATCTTCCTGCCGATCGTGCTCGCCTACACGGCCTGGGTCTTCAAGGTACTCTGGGGACGCATCACCGTGGAAGAAGCCACCGGCGAAGGCAAATACTAGGAGACTGGAACAATGTGGTACTTCGCATGGATACTCGGCCTCGGCTTCGCGCTGACCTTCGGCATCCTCAACGCCCTCTGGAACGAATTCTCGATGGGCGAAGCGGGCGAGAACGATCTGGAGATTGATCGCTGACACCTGAATTCCCGTGGACAGGGCTCCGCCTTGTCCACGGGGGTTTTCCTGCATCTGCCGGCCATCGCGGCCATCGAATCCGCCGGGGTCTGATCTGCTGCCACACTCTGGCGCATGATCCACGGCAATGCCTCCCGCGCCCGCGCCCGCCCTGCCCGTTCCGGCCCTGCCGCCTGGAGCCGGGCGCGCGCGCTCCTCCTTGTCCTGACGATGATCCACCGGTGGCTCCCCCACATCGCGTGCGGCAAGGCCCGCGCCAACCTCCTCAGATTCCTGGGCAAAAGAGCAGGCAATCTGGAACAGATCTTCCGCTGCCTGCTGATCCTCATGCCCGTCAAACCGGCGCCCTTCGTTCCCCGCGCATCCGCCTCTTCTGACAGCGCGCCCGATATAGGGCCCGATACTGTACCTGACATTGGGCCTGTGCTGCGCCGCGCGCCGGTCCCCACGCTGCTGAGCTTGTCGCAACTTGCCAGGGGTTTTGAAAAAAGCGGCAAGCCGCTCACCCTTCCTGAGGCTCGCGAGAAACCCCGGCGCCCAGATCGCGCCGACAGTCACCTCGAAGACCCACGCGGCCCGACAGCCGCCGCCCCGGTGGCAGACCCCTTCGTCTTGCTGGGCGCCCGCCTGAAAGCCATGCGCGCGCTGCTGGATGATCCCCACACCCATGCCGCCAAATTCGCCGCGCGCCTGAAGGCGGCCGGTATCACCCTGCGCGTCCCCAGACCGGTCATCCCGGCGGCTGAACGCTGGACCTTGCTGAATTGCGCGGCGCTGGCCGCCGCCTTGCCCCGGCCTGACCGCCAACACGGCCTGACCGCCGACACGTCCTGACCGTCACCCCCGCGCCTGCCTGCAATTCCAGCCTCTTACCGGCCACAACTGCTGGCGCCCACCAGGCCAACTGGGGAACGCCCCCTGAAACCGGAATTTATTTCCAGTCCTTGTTGCGCGATGTCTTTCCAAGACCGGGATTGAGCGTGTTGGTCGGGTCGAGCTTCCGGTAAAAGGCGGCCAGTTCCGGCTTTGCCTTGTGGACCTGCCCAACATTGCATTCGCCAGGGCATTCGGCCCCGCGCGCGGCGTAATGCGCCAGCATGCCCCGCCGGAACGCGGCTGCGTCAGCGCCTTTCTTCAGGATGAAATCCTGATGGAACACATGGCAGAAGAAATGACCGTAGACGAGCGTATGCTCAACCATCGCCTTGAGATGATCGGGCAGCACATACCACCACGCCTTGTCATTACGCCTCAACGCAACGTCCAGCCCCACCAGCCTATCCTCGGCCTCTTTCACAAGCGCGGTATAGCGGTTTGTCACGCAGGCCGCCGTAAAGCGGTGGAGGAACGCCTTCTTGCCCTCCTCAGGCGTGAATTCATGACACGCGCCTTTCAGCGGCGGCATCATGTCAGACAGCAGCGCCCGGGCGGCGCCCAGCTGCTCACCATCCACCTTCAGGAAAAGGTGATGCGCATACCGCTCGCCCCTCTCCCGGAAAGCTTCCGGCAGATGCGGCGGCGCCAGCTTGCTGAAGCCCTGAAGCAGATGGTCTGTCAAATGCACGCGCCCAAGCCCAAGCCGGCTCGCAAGCCCGTCTACCGCCTCCTTGAAGCGCAGCAGCGGCCCCAGCCGGCTGGCTCCGAGCATCCAGACGGCAATGAACGTATCCTTGCCATACCGCGCCGCCATCTGAAACATGTCCCGGTGCATGTATTCGGCCGAGATCGGCACCAGGGCGGCTTCCCCGAGCATCCGGCGGCGAATATCCGTAAGCACGCCTGGATCATCCGTGGCCAGATGGAAAACATGGGTTGTGGCGGGCCGCGGAAACGTATCCAGCCTGACCGCAAACACGATCAGCCGCCCGGCGCTGCCCGATGCGCCGTTAAGGTATCGCGGATCCGCATTGAACCGGGCTGGAGAATGCGCGTCCACATCGCGGACCTGTTCGAGATAGCCATGCGCCGAACAGACACGCACATGCAGATCATTCAGCACACGAAAGAATTCGCCGCGCTCCAGACTTTCCAGCTGTTCCTCCGGGTCTCGCCCCAGATCCATGCCGAGTTCATTGACAAGCCGGAGATCACCCGTTTCATCGACCTGCGCATACAGCGCCGCTTCAGTATAGGCCGGCCCCCGCCGCACCAGAACGCCGCCCGAACTGTTGCAGACCCCGCCGATCACCGACGCACTCAACCAGGTCGATCCCATCTCAGAATGAGACTCGCGTTGCAGCGACCGCAGCTCCCGTTCCAGTTCCTGCAAGGTCGTACCCGGAAGACACAGTACCTGCGCGCCGCCGTTCAGCATATGAACGCCCTTCAGCCGCATCGTGTTGAGGATCACGACACCGCGATCATACACGCCATCGGGTGTCGAGCCGCCGGTCACTCCCGTATTGGCCGCTTGCAGGATAATGATCCGCCCGGCCCGGACACACGCTCGCGCCAAACGCCAGAGCTCAACCAGAGACCCCGGCCGGACAACCGCAACCGCGCTGCCCTCGCCAGACCGGAACCCGCGCGTGAAGCGCCGTATACCCCGTCCGTCCGCGATGACCTGACCGGTGCCCGCAATCGCTTTCAACTCTCGAATCAAAGCGGCGTCTGAAATCATAGCCTTTAGTATCATCAATACTTTGATAGCTATCTATTTAACCGGGAAACCCGAAATCGAAAGATGTCCCCTATGGTAGAATTCCCCAGAAAAACAGCAGCCGCCCGCAATCCGCGAGCGCCTGCCACCAGATCTCAGATCTGTTGTGTTTACTACAGGATCAGAAGCGGACGCTCATGCTGACCCAGAAGCTGCGAGCCTTGTCCTTGATGTTGTAATCGTCCTGTGTGCTCAGCGCCCAGGTGCCGTCACCATTATCTGTGAACTCGTACTGGTAGGTGGTGAAATCCTCGTCGAGCAGGTTGTTCACCCGCCCGCTCAGCGTCACGAAGTCATTCACTCGGTACTGCGCGCCGAGGTTAAACAGCTCATAGTCTTTGTAATAGAGATGCTCGCCGGTCGTGGCGCTAACCCCACGATAGCGTTTGGAGCGGGCCTCGACAGACAGTTGCGTACTGAAGCGCTCCGTGACGCTCCAGTCCAGCGTCGCATTGGCCATATGCTTGGCCGTCTCATTGAGAGGCAGCCCCGCCTGCGCGCCGCTTTTCTGCTCGCTATCCGTATACGTATAATTTGCGCGTAACGCCAGATTGTCGAGGATCACATAGCGCCCGGCAAGCTCAGCGCCCTCGATCACCACCTTGTCAATGTTCACGGTCTTGGTGCTGTTGGAATAGCCAAGATCAGCATACTCGCCCGTGCTCGAACAGCTGAGCGCAAGACCCGCGCCGCAGGGCTGGGAGGCAAGCTTGTCTTCGAATTCATTGCGGAACACCGTCGCATTGAAGTTATGCCCTTTGGCATGTTGCCAGTAGAGGGCGATCTCGGTGCTGGTGCTGGTTTCCGGCTTGAGGTCGGGATTGCCGAAGAACGGCGTTGTGCCCTGCCCACCAAAGCCCACGATGCCATCATAGAGCTGCGTCGTTTTCGGGGTCTTGAAGCCCGTGCTGACACCGCCCTTCAGGGTGAGGCTCGGCGACATCGTATACACCGCATAAAGCCGCGGGCTGACCTGGTCGCCGAACACATCATGATTGTCATAGCGAACCCCGCCCGTCAGCGAGAAAGGCTCAACCGGCGTCCAGGTATCCTCGGCGAACAGCGAGAACATGTTGTGCTCCTGCGCCTGGCCGGGTGTACCGTCTTCCATACCGAACACGCCATCGGTCAGCTCGCCCTGAATGACCTGGCCGCCGACAACAACCCTATGCTGGCCGGCATAGTCGAACGGCATGTCGAGCTTGGCGTCGAGGGTGTATTGAGCGCTTTCCAGCGTGCGCTTGGGGCGCGGCAGGAAAGTCGCTTCGGCAATATCGCGGCGCTCGGCCACGGTCAGCCCGGCATAGTCACCCGTCCCGTCGACCATCGTCAGAAGCAGCTCCCGTTCGGCCACCGTGAACGGCAGGGTACGGCCGTTATTGTTCGTCGCAACATAGGCCAGCGACACGAAGCTGTTGCCGAAGCCCCATTCGCCATCATGTGTCAGCGACCAGCTGTCGCGCGTGAATTCCTGTGTCGGGCTGTAGCCGACGCGCGGATTGGCGCGGCGAGACCAGGTGCCCCCATTGCCGGCGCAGGCGGCGGCATTGTTGCCCGTTGCGCCCAGGCAGAAATTCCCGGCGGTGAAGATGCTGTTGATATTGTCGACCGTGCCGACGGGATATTCTTCGACGCCCGCATCATTGATCTTGATCGCGTTGTCATAATCCTGCTTGGAGCCGTCGAAGTCGAAGGTGAGGGTCTGGTTGGCCGCCAGCACCCAGGCCAGGCTGAAGCCATAGGTGGTGTTTGTATTATCCACAGTCTTGCCGCCACTGCCAAAGCCCAGCGACCGGTTCTGAACAACGCCCGAAGGATCTGTCACCGAAGCATAGACCGGATTGGACGCATCCCGCTCATACCAGCTGCCCCGGGCACTCAGATTGAGTTTGCCCGGAATGATCGGCCCCGAGACGGAGAGATCAACCGTTGTGTCGTCGCCAAAGCTGTCATTCTCCTGAAAGCTGCGGCTGACCGTGCCCGACCCGCTCCAGCGGTCGCTGACTTTCTTGGTGATGATGTTGATCACCCCGCCCAGCGCATCAGACCCGTAAAGCGTGGATGCCGGGCCACGGATGACTTCGATCCGCTCGATCGTGTCCAGCGGGGGGATGTGGTTGAACTGGTTGCCGCCGAAATTGTTCGGGTAGATGTCGCCATGATTGTTCTGGCGTTTGCCATTGATCAGAACGAGCGTGTAGTCCGATCCCATCCCGCGCATGCTGATCGTGCGCTGCCCTGTTTTGTCTGAGGTTTCTCCGACATCCACCCCTTCCAGATCGCGGACGGCATCGATGAGAGTCATGTAGGGACGCTCTTTGAGTTCCTCGACCGTGACGATGCTGATGCTGGCGGGGGCATCGACGAGTTTCTGCTCGAAGCCGGCGGCGGTGACGACGATTTCGTCGAGACGCATCTGGCGGTCGGGAGCGTCGGGTTCATCGGCGAACGCGGCCTGGCCTGACAGGATGGCGGCGATCATGGAGCCGCTGATGACGGCTTTTCGGGCGAGATAGGATTTCATGGCAGACCCCTGCGATTGCGAATTATTCTCAATCCTCCTAGGGGTATCCGAGCGCAGGATCAAGCTTTAATGATTATCATTCTCATTTTATAATGCACATTTTTTCAAGGCATTAGGGAATTTGACTGAGAAAAAATGGATGATAGTCCACTTTGTCGCGGGGTTAGCGCGTGATGGCCCGAGTCAATTTTGCCAGCCGGCGAGGCGGGTGGACGTCTTGGCCGGCGCGTCGCGGTATTGCAGGAGCACGGCCAGGCCAAGACGGTCGGCTAGAGCCAGGCCGGCACCGTCCCCCATCGCGAAAATCGCGGTGGCCCAGGCATCTGCGAGGGCGCAATTTTCATGCACAACGGTGACACTGGCCAGGTCACCCAGGCGACACGACCGGGACACAGCCGGGACAATATGGGACACTTTGAGACAATCCCGGACAATCTGCTGCCGGTAATCGCCAGACGTGGCCACACCATGACCCACCAGCGCAATCCGCCAGGGCGCCTCCCCCGATGACGGGTTTTCCAGATCGACCCACCAGGGCGACCGGTCAGGCTTTACCCCGCGCCCGGCAAACTCGCCGCCGATCTCGACGAGGTATTGGGTGATACCGAAGCGCTCCAGCGTGCGGCCCATCTGATCAACGGCGTAACCCTTGGCGATGGCGTTGAGGTCGAGCGTGACACCGCCCGGCTGGAAGATACGCTCAGACTCCGGGAGCACCTGGCTCCAGATGCCGGGCCCATGTGCCCTGCCCGCCTCCCCGGCCCCGATGCCTGCCGGGCCAAAGCCGCGCCGCATGACCTCGCCGCCGAGGCAGGGATCGAACGCGCCGCCGGAAGCGCGGGCGACCTCCAGAGCCATCGCCATCACCTCTGCGAACGGCGCGTCGATGGTGAGGCTGTCGCCGGGGGCAAGGCGGTTGAACTGCGAGATAAGGGAGGCCGGTTCCCAGGGGCTCATGGACGCGATGATCTGCGCAAAACTTGCCTCCAGCGCCGCCCTCACAGTCTCCTCCGGCAGGCCCGGCGCGGCGCACCATGTGGCGGACCAGCTGGTGCCCATCGTCAGGCCCCGAAGACGCATCCCCATAAAAGCTTCCGGCCGCGGCGTGATATCACCGCGGCCGAAATCATCAGGGATCAGAAGGCGGATGTCGCTCAATGCGGCAGGGCTTCGAAGGTGGCCACATAGCTGGAACGAACACCAATCTCCTTGCCGTTCAGCATGCTCTTGCCTTCCGCGCTGGCGCTCAGCCAGTAGGCGCCTGCTTCCTCGGGCGTGAATGTGAGGATGCCTTCAGCGTTGGTCGTGAGCTTCAGCCCGTCTTCGGAATCGCGATACCGGTCGCTGCCGCGGATGATATCGACTTCGACGCCTTCGGCAGGCGCGCCATCGACCAGAAGCTGGAAGGAGACTTTCTCGCCGGCATAGACATCGTTGGGGTGGGTGACGGGCTTCAGCTCCAGGCCGGTGCCCTCGGTGGCGAAGACGGCCGTTGTGGGAGCGCCAAGGGTAACGAAGGTTTCGATCCGGCGGACATTGCCGGTGACCTGAACGCCGGGCTTGGCTTCGATGCCTTCAGATTTCAGCGTCTCTGCCGTGCCGCGCCAGCGCTTGCGCTCTCCGCCCTCTTCCCAGCTGGCCATATAGCCCGCGCCGCCAGAGGAGATGCGGTAGGTGCCTTCCTTCTCTAGCGCAATATCGAAGACCGAGCGGTACTTGCCCGACGCCTTGTTCTGCGCTTCGACCGGTTTTCCATCGGGGCCGAACACGGTGACCGAGTCGAGGTTCATGGCGTGGTGGTTGGGGTAGAAGAGGTTGTTGGAGATGGCCCCATCAACCGTTACCCACTGGCCTTCACCCGAAAGCGTGAAGGAAGAGGGCAGCATCCAGGCGCGGTGGGCGCTGGCCGAACCGGCAATCGTCAGCGCGAGGGCGGCGACGGCGCAGGCTTTGAGAAAGGTGGTTTTCATAGTGTGACTCCCGTGTTGGTGTCGCCCGGTTGGGCGCTATTTGCCCGCAAGGCGGAGGGTGACTTTGCCAAGCTCGCGCTCGCCGCTGGTGGAGAGCGCCTCGCCCTTCAGCGGCCAGGTGAAGGGCACGCTGACGAGTTCGCGGCCGCCGACTTCGCGCGCAGCCTCCACGACCAGCTGATAATTGCCCGGCTTCAGGTTTCCGAAGGCGCCTTTGTCTGACGGCAGGACGATTTCATGCGTACCCGGCGCTTTCGTGGGGCCTGACACACCGTCAACCGGCATGGCAAGTTCCCGCCCGGTGCGGCGCCACCATTGACGGATGTCCTTCAGCCAGGTCTCGCCCTTGCCTTCGCCGGTTTCGCCCTGCTGGTACCAGACGGCGAGATTGGAGACGACCGAGTGATCGGGATTTGCTATCCAGATGGCGACATAGGGACGGTGATATTCGGCCACATCGAGACGCGGGATACCGACCTCGATAGCCACATCATCGGCGACCGCCTGCCCTGTCAGCAGGGAGAGACCAGCGATTGTCAGAACTGCACGCATACAGAGCACCTCATATGTGAAGGAAGAAGAGAAGAATGATGACGGGGATGGCCAGGCCGCCCATGACCAGCGGCCATGTGGAGCCCCGGCGCTGGGAGTGGATCTGGAGAAGCCAGAGGCCGGTCATGCAGAAGACGATGGTGGCCACGGCAAAGATATCGAGAAAGAGCGACCAGACAGGCCCTGTGCTGCGGCCCTTGTGGAGGTCGTTGAGATAGGAAATCGGGCCGCGCGCGGTGTGTTCATAGAACACATCGCCGGTTTCCCGGTCGATGCTGATCCAGGCGTCGCCGCCAGGGCGCGGCAGGCTTACATAGACATCAATATCGGTCCATTCGCCCTTCTTGCCGGCGAGATCGACGCCGAGTTCGCGGCGGATTTCGGCGGCCGTTTCCGGCGGAACCCTGGCGGCGCCTGCCATCGCGATATCGGGGGCGATGGCGGCAATAGCCGCCTCCGAGAGCACCATCTCAAGCTCTGTGACCGTCGGCTTGGCGGGGATCTGATGGGCGTGATTCAGCGTGATGCCGGTCAGCGAGAAAAGCAGCATACCGATGAGGCAGATGGCGCCCGACATCCAGTGCCAGGTGCGCGCCTGCCGCTTCCAGAAGGCATAGGTGGACCACTTCTCCAGATGCCGGAGCGGCGACTTGCTCCAAGCTTCAGAAGTGCGTGCGGTGGCGAAAAACTGTTTCAATTCGGCAGGTCCAAAAGCGATCTTGTGTAGAACAGGCACTGCCTGAGTTTAATCGCAATTGCAAGTCATTCTCATGTTTTGACAGAAGAATCTTTGCAGGAAATAGCCGCCCATAATGCCTTGATAGAAAACACGTTTAATCCCGCCTCGCTTAGACAGGCCGGCCTCGTCTGACTGCGGCAGAATGCTCGTTTAGTAGCCACCTCCGACGGCCACATAGAGATTCAGCGCCGCCGTCAGACGGTCGAGCCGGCCGAGCACATAGCTGTTTGCGGCATCGAAATAGTTCTGCTGGGCATTGAGGAGGCTGGTGAGATCCCCCGTGCCCGCCTGATACTGAATTTCGGCCGCGCGCAACGCTTCCTGAGCGGCGTCGCGGGCGATCAGAAGCTGGGCTTCGCGGGCCGCATTTGCGTCAATGGCCTTGAGGCTGACATCAACGTCGCGCAGGGCGCTGAGGATCGACTGGCGGTATCCGGCGAGTTGTCCCTCGCGGCGCGCCTGGGCGCTTTCAAGCTGGGCATCGAGACGTCCGCCGGAGAAGATCGTCTGGGCGACCGAGGCCGACAGCGAACCGACAAGATCAGCCCCGCCTGTCAGTACGCTGGAGAGCCCTGCCCCCAGATCCATGCTGGGGAAGAAGGCGGCGCGGGCCGCGTCGATATTGGCATTGGCGGCGCGCAGGCTGGCTTCTGACTGCATCAGGTCTGGCCGGCGGAGCAAAAGGTCTGCCGGCAGGCCGGGGTCTGCAATCGGCAGCGCGATGGTCAGAACATCTGCCTGCGGAGCTTCATACCCTTGCGGGGCACGGCCGAGGAGAATGGCCAGCGCGGTTTCCTGGCTGGTGATCTGGGATTCCAGCTGCGGGATACGCGCCCGCGCATTGGCAAGCTGGGCCGACTGGCTGGACACATCAAAGCCGGAAATGACGCCAGCTTCGTAGCGGAACTCGACGATCTGAAAGATGCGTTCGGAGATTTCGAGGTTGCGCCGGGCCACGGCGAGCTGCTCGCGGGCGGCGAGGAGATTGAACCAGCCAGCGGCGACATCGGACTGAACGGTCAGCTCCAGCGCGCGCTGGGAAAAGATGGCGGCATCGAGATTGGCCAGAGCCGCATTGCGGCTGGCCGCGTTGGCGCCGAAGAGGTCGAGCTGGTAGCTGGCCGAAAGGCGGGCGCTGGCGTCGATGTCATCAAGGCCGGACTGGGTGTTACTGCTGGAGGAGAGGCTGCCGCTGGCTTGCGGGAGGAAGGCGGCGTTCGCGATTTTGAGTGAGGCGCGGGAGGCGTCGACATTGGCTAGCCCTTGAGCGAGCGTGTTGTTGGCGGCGAGCGCCTCTGTGATGAGGGCGTCGAGATCGGCGGAGTTGAAGCCCTGCCACCAGGCCCGCTCGGAACCGCTGAGGGCGGCGACTTCACTGGCATAGTCATAGCCGCCCGGCATGATGAGGCCGGAATCGGTGGCAGTTTCCTGCTGGATGGGATTGAGGCTGGCGCAGCCAGCGAGGGTGAGGATGGAAGCCGATATGAGCAGTGGACGGATCATGAGGATTACTCCGAAGCGAGCGCGGCGACAGGGTCGAGGCGCGATGCCTGGCGGGCTGGCAGGAGGCCGAAAACAAGGCCGGTGCCAAGCGCCGAACTGAAGGCGAGGATAGCGGGCAGCGGCGTGACTGCGACGGTCATGCCGGACTGGGCGAGGATGAAGACGATGCCAAAGCCGATGGCCACGCCTGCGATGCCGCCAAGCCCGCCGACGACGAGGGATTCCACGATGAACTGCGTCTGGATATCGGAGCGCCGGGCGCCGGTGGCCATGCGCACGCCGATCTCGCGGGTGCGCTCCGAAACGCTGACCAGCATGATGTTCATCACGCCGATACCGCCGACAAGCAGAGAGATGGCCGCCACTGAGCCCAGCAGGATCGAGAAGGAGTTCTGCGTCTCCTCGACCGAGGCAAGGATGGAGGCAGTGTTGCGGATCTGGAAGTCTTCCGTGCCGTGACGGGCCAGCAGCAGCGCATGGGCCGCGGCCTCGGTATCGGCGATGCGTTTGGTGTCATCGACCGCAATCGTGATCGAAGACAGATAGCTCTGGCCGAACAGGCGCATCATACCTGTGGTGATGGGGATCAGGGCGATGTCGTCCTGGTCCTGCCCCCAGGAGTTGGCGCCTTTGGATTCCAGGATGCCGGCAACTTCAAACGGCGCGCCACCGAGGAAAACATATTGGCCGACGGCGCTGCCGATGTCGTCGAAGAGGTTTCCGGCGGTGGTGGTGCCCAGGACAACGGTGCCGATGCGATGGTCAACATCCGCCTTGGTGAAGAAGCTGCCGTGGAGCATATTGCGGCTCTGGGCGAGGGGCCACGCTTCGGAGGCGCCCTCAATGGAGCTGGAATAGTCTTTGCCGCCATTACGCAGGGTGGCGTTCGTGGTGCGCGAGGGCACGGCGGCGAGGATGTTTTCGAGTTCACCGAGCGCCTGGGCATCTTCGAGCGTGAGGGTGGCGATGGCGCCGCCGCGCATGCGGGTGCCGGGCGCGCCGGGACGCACGAAAAGCAGGTTGGGCCCCATCGATTCAAAACGCGCCATGACTTCTGCGCGACTGCCCTCGCCGATGGCCAGCATGGCAACCACAGCCGAGACGCCGATGACGACACCAAGCAAGGTGAGCGCCGTGCGGAAGAGATTGGCCCGCAGGGAGCGGAACGCCATCTTCACGGACTCTGCCACCTGGGCAATCGGCGACGGGCTCTTCCGGGCGTAGCGGTATTGCGGCGCCTCATCGGTGACAGCCTGTTTGTTGCCGCTGTCGGAGACGATCTTGCCGTCACGGATTTCGATAACCCGCTTGGCGCGCGCGGCGACTTTCTGGTCATGCGTGATGAGGATGATGGTGCGGCCCGAAGCGTGGAGTTCTTCGAGCAGGTTCAGAAGATCATTGCTGGAGCCGGAATCGAGGGCGCCTGTCGGCTCGTCGGCGAGGATGACTTCCGCGTCGTTGACGAGCGCGCGGGCGACGGCAACGCGCTGCTGCTGGCCGCCGGAAAGCTGGCCGGGCTTGTGATGGATACGCTCCCCGAGGCCGAGCTTGGCCAGGAGGCTGGAGGCCTTCTCGCGGCGCTCACCGAGGTTGAGGCCCGCATACACAGCCGGTATCTCGACATTTTCAGAGGCGCTGACACTGGCGAGGAGGTTGTAGCGCTGGAAGATGAAGCCGAAGGTCTGGCGGCGCAGGGCGGCAAGGCCATCTGCATCAAGCTCCGAAACATTCTGCCCCCGGATGGAATAGACGCCGGTGGTCGGACGGTCGAGACAGCCGAGCATGTTCATCAACGTTGACTTGCCGGAGCCCGATTGCCCCACGATGGCAACGAATTCGCCGCTCTCAATGGTCAGGGATACGCCATCCAGCGCACGGACTTCCGTGTCACCAGCCCCGTAATACCGGGTCACGTCTTTGAGTTCGATCAAGGGTGGGGTCATAACGATACCTGATACCTGGCGCTTACATGCGGCCTGGAGGTGGTCCCATCTGCGTGCGCGGCCCCTGCTGCTGGGTCTGCGCCGAAGGCCGCGCGATGGACACTTCACCGGTCACCACGGTCTGCCCTGGCTCCAGACCAAAGAGCACCTCGGCCTGGCTGCGGGTCTTGAGGCCGATGAGAACGGGACGCGGAAGCGGTGTGCCATCGGGGCCCATCACGAGCACTGTGGCAACTTCAGCGTTCGGGAAGGCATTTCGGGCTTCCATGAACGCTTTGCGGCGGCTGTCATCCTGAGGCGGCGCGGCATTGGGCTCGCTTGCATCAGCTTGCATGAGACCGCCCGAAGCGCGGCCCTGACGTTCACCGCCACCTGCCGAATTTGCCGCCCGTTCACGGTTGCCACCACCCTGCCCCTGCGAACGATCAGGACGCTGAGGGTTGGCCTGAAGGGCAGCCACGGGCACCAGAACGGCATCCTTGGCCGAACCTGTGATGAAGAAGACCTGCGCGGTCATTTCCGGCTTCAGGAGATTGTCCGGATTGGCGATGTCGAGCAGGGCCTTGTAGAGGACCACATCATTGAGAACTTCCGGCGTCGGAAGGATCTGGCGAACGGATGTTTCCCAGCGGCGCGTGGAATCGCCCAGCGTGGAGAACCATGCCTGCTGGCCAGGCTTGACGCGCAGGACATCGGCTTCCGACACATCGGTTTCGACGGTCATGATGGTGAGGTCAGCCAGCGTCAGGATGGTGGGCGCCGTCTGGTTGGCGTTGAGCGTCTGGCCTTCAACAGCCGCCAGGGACACGACCGTTCCGGAAATCGGAGCATAGATATTCGTGAATTCAAGCGTTGCCTGCAACGCGCGAAGGGATGAGCTCTGACGGGTTATCTGCGCGTCAATGGCTTCCAGACGGCCCACGGCGACCGCATATTCGGCCTGGGAAGCTTCGTAAGAGGCGCGGGCGATGGCGTCATTTTCAAACAGCATCTTGGCACGGTCCGCATCGGCCCTGGCAAGCCCCAGCGAAGCCTGCTGCTGTTTGCGGCTCGCCCGAAGCTCCAGGAGCTGGGCACGGCTGCCTTCGACATTCGTTTCGGCAATGGTGGCGTCAATGCGGGCGAGAAGCTGGCCCTGTTCAACAACATCACCGGCCTCAACGAGAAGCTCGGTCAACTGACCCGAAACCTGCGCGCCGACAGCGACCGTATCCTTGGGCGCCACCTTGCCGGCCGAGGAGATCGACACTTCGATATCCCCGCGCGTGACCTGCGCTGTCTGGTATTCAGGAGCCTTTTCTCCGCCCCAGATCGCCTGCCAGGCAAACCAGGCGGCGATTACAGCAACGGCCGCAATGATGATCCAGGTCCAGCGCGTGTTCATCAGTTTGGTCTTGGTCATGGGTAACTCAGCTTCAAAGGGTCTCTGAGGGCTTCAACGTGAGCCCGGTGAATTTCCGTCGCGGGGAACTGTCAGACATGTGCAATTCTCCCCCCGATAAGCCTGCCATAGCCGATTTCCACTGACAGTTTGTTCTCGTGAACGCGGCAATTGATGGCGCCATGACACAATTTCCGGCCGTTTTCTGCCCCCGGAGAGGCAGAATGGCCAGTAAACGGCGGGGGGGGTGAATGCGCCGCAACCGCCCCTTCAGCGGGGCGGCTGGCTTATTCTACTGTTTCCGGCTGTACCTGGGCAGTGAGTTCGGGCGTTGTCGAAGGCTTCCTTCGCTCCGACAGGAACCAGCCGAGGATGAGCGGCACGAGGATGCCCGGCATGCCCTCATAGATGCTCTCATGCCAGCCGAGCCCGAAGCGCCAGAAGAGGGCAATGCTCACCCCGAGCACCAGCATGACGATGGCCACAGGCTCAGAAACGCGCCGGCGCAGCGCATACAGCGTCAGCAAGGGCGCGAAGGCCGATGCCAGGGTCGACCAGGCCAGGATGACAAGGCTGAACACGCTCTGATTATCCGACAGGGCGAGCCCCAGCGCGATGAGAATGGAGACAGCGGTGGCGGTCTTGAGCAGGAAGGTCGTCTCTAGCCGCTCGGGCGCCAGATCATGGGTGAAGGCGGCTGAGCAGGAGAGCACGAGGGAGTCGGCGGTCGACATGGTGGCCGCGAAGATGCCCGCCAGGATCAGCCCGACAAGGACGGGGGGCAGTAGTTCCACAGCCATCATCGGCAGGGCGAGCTCGGGGTCTATGTCGGCAAGGTCTGGCAGATAGAGGCGCGAGAGCATGCCGACGCCGGTGGCCAGCAGATAGAAGATGGTGAAGTAGCCATAATACCAGGCACGGGCCCGGCCCATATTGCGGTCGTGATCAAGCGCCATGAAGCGGACCATCACATGCGGCTGGCCAACCACCGAGAAGCCTGCAAACAGCCACCCCACAACAAACAGGCCCATGCCCAGCGCGCCGGGAAAGAGAAGATCATCCGGGAAAGGATCAAGGAATCCGGGGATCGCGCGCCAGAGATCTACCGCCCCGCTGATGCCGCCCACGCCCGCGAAGGCCGCGACAAGCAGGATCGACATGGCGATCATCATGGTGATGGATTGGGCGCCATCGGTCCAGATCGAGGCGCGGATGCCGCCCACGATGGAATAGAGGAGCACCATAGCGGCCACCATGACGGCGCCCGTCCACGGATTGATGCCAAGCACGCCTTCGAGCGCCTTGCCGCCGGCAGAAATCTGCGCGCCGGCATAGGCAATCAGGAAGACGACCATGATCACACCGGCGATCTTCTGCCAGATGCCGAAGGTTTCTCCATACCAGCGGGCAATGACGCCGGCGAAGGAGGCTTCACCGGTCTTGGCGGTGGCCTGGCGCAGGCGCTTGTGGATGAAGCTGGAGCCGATGAAATCCCCCACGATCCAGCCGATCATCAGCCAGATGGCAGCAAGGCCGGTCTGGTAGGTGAAGCCGATGACGCCGATGAACATGTATCCGGAATTATTGGTGGCCACCGCCGAGAGGCCAGCCAGCCAGGGGCTGACGCTGCTGCTGGCGAGGTAATAATCCTTGCGCTTGCCCGTGGCCTTGCGGCCAGAGGCAAGACCGATGGCGACGAAGGTGAGCAGTATCAGGACGAAGCTGATGGCGGTAATCATGAGGCAGTCTCCTGCGGGCCGGCAGGGAAAGGCCCGGCGAAAAGGTCTGGCTGGTCAGGCTCGCCGCGCGGATCAAACTCCGCGATGGCAAGGCTGGTGGCCGGTGAAACGGAGAAGGGTTCGCGCGCATCCGTGGGGACAGGCGCCGAGATGGCGGCGCGGGAGAGGCAGGCGATGGTGAGGCCGGTAAGCGCGAGGCCTGCAAACAGGAAGAGGCCGCCCCCGCCGGGAACAAGCTGAAGGAAGGCGCCTGCGATCAGCGGTCCGATCACGGAACCGATGCCCCAGACGACGAGGATGCCCGCCATCATGGAGGTGATCTCTTCCGGAGCCGCGCGATCGGCAGCGTTGGCGACGGCGACGGCGTAGTAGCTGAGCGAGCCTGCGCCGAAGAGGGCGGCGAGCAGAAGCGTGAGGAGCGGGACGTTGAGCGCGCTCGTCAGCGCAAGGCCGAGGGCAGCGCCCGCGCCGATGGCGGCGGCGGCGGCGATCACGATGCGCCGGTCGAGCCGGTCTGACAGGAGGCCAATGGGCCAGAGGCCGATCATCGCGCCGGCGAGGATCGCCCCATTGAGCTGGGCGGAGAAGGCCGCAGCATCTTCCGGGCGAACAGAGGCGGCGAAGACGGGGTATAGCTGGGCGACGGAATTGTTGACGGCGCCGGCGCAGAAAGCGGCAAAGACAGAGGCCGGCGCCAGGGCGAGCAATCGTCTGGGCCCGAACGGTTTGGCGGCGACGAGTTCAGGCTGGCTGCGATTGGTGGCCGCCACGGGGAGTAGCGCGGCGATGAACAGGCCCGCCACCACCATGAAGGCGCCAAGGCCGGACAACACCGCCGCGACCAGGAAGGGCGCCGCAATCGCGCCGGTCTTGGAGACCATATGGTAAAAGCCGAGGATGGCGCCGCGCTTCTCGGGCGGGGCGGCATTGGCGATCCAGCTTTCTCCGGCGGTGAGCATGCCGGCGGCCCCTGCCCCGGCGAGCGCCAGCAGCAGCGACCAGATCACGATCTCGCCCCCGGCGATGGGCAGCATCAGCGCTGCAAGCGCGCAAATGCCCGCCAGCAGCGTGAAGGTGCGGATATGGCCGATGCGGCGGATTTCGAGTGGCGCGATCAGCGTGCCACCGAGGAAGCCCGCCGAATAGGCAGACGCGACGAGACCGATGCCGGTTTCCGCCACGCCATTGGCGAGCAGCTTCAGCGACATCACCATGGCGAGCGCCGCCATGGCGCCTTGCAGGAGCGTCAGGGCGGCCACCAGAACGAGGATGTTCCGGTAGACCGCAAATCCGCCGTGTCCGGACAGGACCAGCCCCGGCCTGCCGAGGAGGCGCGTCATGCCGCCGGGCGCAATGCCTCAGCGCGGGGCGCGGCAACGCTCACCTGCTCGACCAAGGCCTCATGCAGGGCGCAGATGGCCTTGTCGAAGTCATCCTCCTGGATCACCGCCTGAATGTCGGTTTTCCGGGAGACCTGGTGGAGACCGATGATCGGAACATCGGCGTCATGCAGGGCGGTCAGGGCTTTGGCCGTGATGCCGGGCACGTTGATGTCTGCGCCGATGACCGAAACGATGGCAACGCGGCTGGTGGAGACTTCTGCGCCGGGGAGCTTTGCCTCGATATCGGCAGCGGCGCGTTTGAGCGCCTTGCGGCTGCCTTCAACGTAATGCGTGATCGTGTTGGCGTTGGAGCATTTCGACACGATACGGATGGAATGCCGGGTCAACGCGTCAAGAATGGCCGCGTCATAGCCCTTCTCGCCGACCATATCCTGGTCGAACACTTCCAGCGCGAAGACGCCCTTGAGGCCGGTGACGATTTCGGCGCGAGGGTTTTCCGGGGCGTAGTTGGCACAGATGACGGTGCCGCCATCCTGGGGGTCGAAGGTGTTCTTGACGCGCAAGGGGATGCCGGCCTGCCGCAGGATCTTGGCGGCTTTCGGGTGGACCGCTTCCATGCCCATATTGGAGAGCTGGTCTGCCACGTCGAAATTGGTGAGGCCAATCTTGCGGACCCTGTCCTGACCGACGAGGTTTGGATCGGCGCTGGAGAGGTGGAACTCCTTGTGGATGATCGCTTCGTCGGCTTTGACGAAGGCCGCAAGGCGCGAAAAGGTGATCTCTGTATAGCCGCGGCCAAACTGGCGGACGAGGCCGTCGCGGCTGCTGGCATAGCCGGTAACGATGGGAAGCTCGCTGGCAAGGTCGATGCCGCTGAGCGCGTCTTCCATACGTTCTTCCAGGGTCATGTCGCGTTCGTCCCGCCAGCCGGTCAGGTCAATTGCGCGGGCGTTGACGCCGTGTTTCTGGAGCAGAAGCGCGGTGTTGAACGCCGAATGCGCCTCACCGAGCGAAGAGAGCACTTCCTTCACGGTGGTGAGGTTTTCGTCGAGCCGGAACTGACCATAGGAACACAGACGATGCAGGTCGATCAGGCAGTTGCGGACGTCTTCGATCCGCTCCCGCACAAAATGGTCTGCGGCAGCCTGCTCAGGCTCACCACCGAACATCTCGGCATTCTTCGCTTCCATAGATCCGGCGACGGCGGCGAGCGCTTCAGTCCAGGCCCATTTATTACCCGCGCCCGCAAACAGGCTGAACACGCCGGGCTCGCCGGATTTCTTGTGTTCAAGCAGACGGTTCGTCATGCCCGAATAGGCCGACACAACGAAGATACGGTTATAGAGATCAGGGCCCTTGCGGCCACCAATCAGCACATTTTCCAGCACGACTTTCGTGTTGGAAATCGATGTGCCACCGATCTTTTCGACGGTGCGCTTCATCTTATCGGCCTCCCAGGGGGAGCGGCGGAAGGGCCTTCAGAGGGCGGATGGGTTCCTTTACCTGACGGTGGGCGACAAATTCCGGGCGGGGCTTTGTCTCGCCAAAAGGATCGACCAGGCGATTGCTCCAGGCATTGAACACGAAGAAGGCATTGATGCGCTCATAGGGCGTAATATTGCTGTTGGAACCGTGCATCGTGTTGCAGTCGAAGATCACCACAGAACCGGCCTTCGGCGCCGGGCCGACAATCCCGCCTTCTTTGGCAAGCTTCGTCAGGCTGTCTCCATCGGGGACGCCGTATTCCTGCTTCTTCAGGGAGGAGCGGTAATGATCATCCGGCGTTTCGCCCACGCAGGTGACAAAGTTCATATGGCTGCCCGGCATGAACATGGTTGGCCCGGACTGGGGGTGATTGTCCGTGAGCATCACTGACATCGAAATGGCGCGCATGCGTGGCATGCCATCTTCGGTGTGCCAGGTTTCAAAGTCCGAATGCCAGTAGAAATCCTTGCCGCGAAAAGCGGGCTTATAGTTGATCCGCGACTGGTGGATGTAAACATCATCGCCCAGAATGAAACGCGCGAGGCCCGAGAGGCGCTCATCAGCGGCAAGACGCTCGAACACATCGGACTGGCGATGCGGCGCAAAGACAGAGCGGACGGCATCTGCGCCTTCCATTCCGCGCTCGGTGATCCGGCTTTCGGGAATGAGGCCCCCACGCTCACGCAGGGCATCAGCTTCCCGGACAAGCCCCTTCACCTCTTCCGGCGAAAAGACATCTTCCAGCACGATGAATCCATCGCGCACAAATTGTTCAATCAGTGCACGGTCTACCGGTGGTTCCTGGCCGGCCTGCCCGTGCACAACGGGGTCGCGGCGCTCCAGCCATTCCGGCTGAGGCTTTTGCCGCGAAGGGTAAAAGTCCTGGTCTGCTTGGGTCATCATGATGTCTCTCCCTTCAGACAGAGTTTTCCAGTGCGGCATCAGCGGGATAGGCCCCGTCCGCGCCATGCACTTCCTTGCCTGTCACTGGCGGATTGAAGACGCAGGCCATGATCATTGGGGCCGCTGCATCAGCGCGCAGGACATGCTTGTCGTTCTTGTTCAGGGCGTACATTACGCCTGGGCGTATCTCATGGGTCTCGCCCGTGGCCAGATCCGTGATTGATCCTTTGCCTTCCATGCAGAACACACTTTCAAGATGGTTCTTGTAGTGCATGTGCAGCTCGGCGCCGGCATGGATGGTGGTGATGTGGAAGGAAAATCCCATACCATCATCTTTCAAAAGCAGGCGGACAGAAGACCATCCTTCGCTGTCAACGCGGCGGTCCGTAAGATTTGCTTTTGCGAGATCTCTGACGATCATTCTCTATCTCCTTCAGGCTGCGGATTTCTGCCGGCGGGCGCTGACAGCGCGCACAGCATCGGAAAGAATTTTCAGGCCGGCATCGAGATCAGCATCGCTGATCGTGAGCGGCGCGAGCACCTTGACGACTTCATCCTGGCTGCCGCTGGTCTCGATAATGAGGCCGTTCTGGAAGCATTCGGCGCAGATTTCGGCAGCGATTTCGCCGCTTTCCATCTCTATGCCCGACATCATGCCGCGCCCTTTGAGACGGCCTGCAAACGAAGCCGTGGCGGCAATCTTTTCCAGCCCGCTGCGCAGACGTGCTGCCTTGACGGCCGTTTCCTTCTCGAAGGCGTCATCGGCCCAGAAAAGCTCCAGCGACCTGGCAGCGGTCACAAAGGCGTGGTTGTTGCCGCGGAAGGTTCCGTTGTGTTCGCCAGGCTTCCAGAGATCATGCTGTGGACGGATCAATGTCAGCGCAAAGGGCAGACCAAGGCCGGAGAGGGATTTGGCAAGCGTCACGATGTCGGGCGTCACGCCGGCTTTTTCAAAGCTGAAGAAGCCACCCGTACGGCCAATACCCGCCTGAATGTCATCAATGATGAAGAGGGCGCCATGCTTGCGGGCGATCTTCTCGATCTTGCGCAGCCAGGCATCGGAGGCGACATTCAGGCCGCCCTCCCCCTGCACGGTCTCCACGATGATCGCGGCGGGCTTGTCGAGACCCGAGGAGGGATCTGACAGCCGGCGGTCAAGCTGGTCTGCGGTATCGGTCTCTTCCCCGAAATAGCCATCGAAGGCTTCATGCGTGACGCCTGTGAGCGGAACGCCTGCCCCGCCGCGCTTGCCGGAATTGCCCGTCGCGGCGAGCGCGCCAAGGGTCATGCCGTGGAAGCCATTGGTGAAGGCGATCACATTCGTCCGTCCCGTGACTTTCCGCGCAGTTTTCAGCGCAGCTTCCACGGCGTTGGCGCCCGTTGGCCCCGGAAACAGCACACGATGATCCATGCCGCGCGGCTTCAGGATAAGCCGCTCAAAAGTGTTCAGAAAGCGGGCCTTGGCGCGCGTGTGCATGTCCAGGCCATGGGCGACACCATCAGCGGCGATATAATCGAGGAGGGCCTGCTTCAGTTCGGGATGGTTATGCCCGTAATTCAGCGTGGAGCAGCCCGACAGGAAGTCGATATACCGGGTGCCATCTTCAGCGATCAGATGCGATCCGCGCGCAGCCTTGAATACGGCCGGGAACGACCGGCAATAGCTGCGCACACGGGATTCGCGGCGCTCAAAGATATTCGCAGGGGCAGATGCATGTTCATAAGCCATTGATGGCTCCTTTTTTAGATTTCGTTCAGCTGGCTGACGGTTCAGCCCGAAGACTTCGGCCCCGCGAAAGGGCCGATCGTCACAAGAAATTCGGTGTCGTGCTGACCCCCGAAATGGCGCTGGCGATCAAACCACAGCTCCTCGCGCAAGGGGGCCGACAGCCAGCTTGCGACACTGCGGAAAAGCCCCCAGGAGGCTTCATTGGTTCGGGTGATCGAGGTTTCCAGCCGGGAAACACCTGCCTGCGCGCGGCGGGAGAGGATGTCGCCCAGCATGCGCTTGGGCAGGGATTTGCCGCGCGCATCGGGATGCACCGCCACCTGCCAGAGGAAATAGGTGTCGTTTTTACCGGGCGGGCGATGGCCGGAGATCCAGCCGACAATCTTGCCGCCCCGGCGCGCAACGGCGCAGGAGTCTGCAAAATGCGTACACTGGATCAGGTTCGCATACAGCGAGTTGGTATCAAGTGGCGGACAAGCCGCAATCAGCGCGTGAATTTCAGCGGCGTCTTCTGGCCCCGGCGCCCCGATCTGGATGTCGGCGGCGCCCGCGGGCAAACTTCGGTCTGGGACGGTATCTGTCCCGCTCAGTGTGGTGGCCTCATCAGGCATGACGGCTCCCTTGCTTTATTATTTTGACCGTCAAATTGTTATTTGGGCCAAATTGTCAACCCCAGAGCCCTGCATATACATAATGAGAACCCTCCAGACGCCCCGATAGCGCAGGGGATCGGGCAATTATTTAGATATACAAATTATTTGTTCCTCAATGGAAACTCACTACATTGAAACCATGATCGCTCAGCTCTCCGCACCCGATTCAAAGCATGATGCGTCCGAACAGGCGCTGATTTCGCTCCGCCGCATTCTCAAGGCTGTGGAGGCCAATTCACGTTCCCTGGCGCGGGATACGAGCCTTACGCCTTCTCAACTTGTCGTTCTGAAAGAGCTATCCCAGAGGGGCGGCGCGCAGCCGGGTGAACTCGCCAGGGCGGCTGGCCTGAAACAGGCAACGATTTCCATCCTGCTCGACAAGCTTCAGGCACGCGGACTGATCCTGCGTGCCCGTGGCGATGCGGACCGCCGCACGGTGATGGTTCAGATTACGCCGGAAGGGCGCCACACACTGGCTGGCGCGCCGGATCTTCTGCAAGCGGAGTTTGGCAGCCGTTTTGCGCACCTGCCCGAATGGGAGCAGGCCTATATCAACGCAGCGCTAGTCCGGCTTGTGTCGCTGCTGGGCGCGGCCGACATCGACGCTTCGCCGGTTCTGGATGTGGGCGCGGTGACCGATCTTCCCGGCGCCCCAGGCGAGCCGCGCTGATCTGAAGGCGACAAGGACTGACGATCCGCAAACTGCTCAGGGTACGCCGTAAGGCTCAATCCGGGTGAGCTTCAGCGTGTAGGCCGCGGCGGCGAGGTCGGTTTCCTGTGTCTCGGCCGTCAGCGTGCCCTCCAGCCAGTAGGCGACCCAGATATCGTCGATCTTCACCGCAGGATCAGCCTCGACATGGATGATCTGGTTCGGTGGGGGCGGCGGCGTGTGGATACACGCGCCCATGTATGGCGCCAGAAGGAAGCTCGCCTGCCTGTTCTTGAGATTGAAATCAAAGGGCACGACATAGCCCGGAATGCGCACCAGCATGCCGTCGAGCTCCGGCACCGTATCGAAGCCGCCCAGCTGAGGCATGTAGTCGAGATCAGACCCCTCTTCGATGGCGTCCAGCCCCTCGCCGGACAACTTGCTGGCATAGCGCGCTTCGAGGGCCTTGTAGAATTCGGCGTATTCCTGCTCCAGCGCCTCTCCCGACCCGGCGGGCATGAGGTCTTCCCAAATGATCGGCAGAGGCTCGCCTTCCCGGACGCCCCAATAGCCGTTCGCGCCACCGGAGTCCGGGGCTGCGGCCACGGCCGGTTCGTTTACATAGGCAGCGGGCGACGGCCGGTCGAAGGTTTCCGATATGGCGCCTTCCGGCATGGGGGGAGGCTCAACCAAGTCAGAACCGCTGTCCGCAGGCGCGCCGCTGCCGCAGGCGGCGATCAGGAGAGCCAGAAAACTTGCCGCCAGAGACCTCAAAACGAAACACCTCATACCAGAGCAGGAACAGACCGTTTTGTAATAATATTACATTTGCTTGTCTATCGGGCACCCGCACCCGCGCAGCAATTCCCTGACAGGCCCGGATCGCATTCTCAAGGCTCAGATGCCTGCTTTGCTCTGGCGGGCTTGCCTTGCTGGCGGTTCCAAGCTAATCGGCCTGCGTCATCTGGGGAGTAGCCAGCCGCCGAAAGGCGGGTTTCCGTGTCAACATGCTTGGTCGAGAGGCCATGGTGCGGAAGGAGCGGGTGATACCGTTCGGGCGAGACCAATGACGTCGCTTCCTGCCATGCCGGGCGAGGATGCGATGTCGTTGGACTCACATAACTGCCCGGCCCGGAGACTATCCTCGTGGAAGCCCTATTCACCTCGACCGCCGTCGTTGCGCTCGCCGAGATTGGCGACAAGACACAATTGCTGGCAATTGTTCTGGCGACCCGTTTCAAGCGGCCCATTCCGATCATTCTGGGCATTCTGGTGGCCACCCTGGCCAACCATTTTCTGGCAGCTTTTGTAGGGGCCCAAGCCGCTGCGTTTCTGGAAGGCGACTGGTTCCGCTATCTGATCGCCGCCTCATTCATTGCCATGGCCGCCTGGACGCTGATCCCGGACAAGCTGGACGATGTTGAAGACAAGCCTGCCCGTTTCGGCGCCTTCCTGACGACCGTGATCGCCTTCTTCCTGGTGGAAATGGGGGACAAGACGCAGCTGGCCACGGTCGCTCTCAGCGCCCGGTTCAATGATCTTGTCATGGTGACGCTTGGCACGACGCTGGGCATGATGCTGGCAAACGTGCCGGCAGTGCTCCTCGGACAGGAGCTGATCCGCCGTGTGCCTCTCAAGGTTGTGCGGATTATTGCGGCGCTGCTATTTCTTGTTATCGGCCTCTGGCTGGTGGCTCAAACAGCTAGAATCATATGAGTTTTAGCAGTTTTTGATCTGGCCGATCTGGACAGGATTGCAGAAGCACCCCACGTCCCGCTACGGGCCAAACGGGCCTTCCGAGGAGATAACGGCATGCCGATCGCCAGACGTAAAAAGGCAAGCAGCGTCGCCGTGGTCACCGAAAGGGTTCACGAGGCCGCTGGCGTCCTCAAGGCGATGGCGAGCGAAACGCGACTCAAGATCATGTGCGCGCTGAGCGAAGGCGAGCTGCCCGTGAACCATCTGGCGGACATGACAGGCCAATCGCAATCGGCCGTTTCGCAGCATCTCTCAAAACTGCGCGCAGCCGGACTGGTGGAAAGCCGCCGCGATGCGCAGACAATCTATTACCGCTGCCGGCCCGGCATCGCCCAAGCGATCATCGACACGCTCTGCGACCATTACGGCGCCAAATAAAACAGGCCGGGTGAACCCCGGCCTGCCTCACTTGTTCTTCAGCAGGCCAGCGCCGCCTCAGTGGCTGTTTGCCAGCACGGCGCTGGAGGCTGACACTGTAATAGCCGACAGGTCAGCATTCAGCTCCGCTTGCGGGCCTGCGCTCGGATAGGCTTTCGCGAGTTCGGCGAAGGCTTCGTTCAGGGCCGCTGCGCCGGCGGGATTGGCGGACGTAATCTGCGTCTCCTGCTCCTGGAAAAGCGCCATACCGGCTTTGTAGAAGCCATAGCCATCCAGATACGGCTCATACGTGCCAGCTTCGCGGGCGATACGGTACATCGTGGCAGCGCGGTCGGCCTGGTCAGCGGCGACTGCGGCGCGAATGGAAACCGGGCTGCGTGTGGATTCAGGGGCCTTGGTCGCAGCAGCGCGCAGGGCGGCGATAATCGCATCGGTGCGCGCACCGATCTGCTCGGGGCTTTCGCCGGACATTGCAGCCTGAGACGCGTCCAGCAGCAGACCATCGAACAGTTTTACGCCGCGCGCCGTGAACAGGTCTTCCAGCTCGATGAGCACTTCGCTGACAGGATGGGCGAACATTTCAGCGGCCGCCTCGGTTTCGCCGAGCGCATAGGCGTCGCGCGCCGCAACGACGTGCGCTTCGGTTACCGCCAGCGCAGCCCCATAGATGACCGGGTCTGTTGCAGCCTGGTCCAGGGAAATCCCCCCTTCCCCTTCGCCGCCCGAGGCAACGGCATCGACCGCTTCCTGAATGGCGGCAGGCATAACCTGTTCCGACGCCACTTCAGGCGCATCCGCCGCAGGGGCTACGGCCTTTCCGCAGGCGCCAAGTCCGGTAGAGATCATTGCCAGGCCAAGGCCAAGCCCGGTCCAGGCTCTGTACGACTTGCTCATCTATGCACTCCGCATATGCTGTTTGTGATTGAGAATGAGTTGCAGTTAAAGCAAAGATGGCCTCCCTGCAAGGCCATGCGCGAAGAAGGTCACACATGATTGTCATTGAGGATGTTCTCAGCCAGGACGTGCTGTCTGAGGTCTCGGCTGCGCTGCGGGAACTGCGCTGGGAGGACGGCCGCAATACCGCCGGCGCCACCGCGCGGCGGGTCAAACGCAACCAGCAGGCCGATCTTTCAAGCCGGACCGGATCAAAGGTCCGCGACGTGCTGCTGGAAGCGGTCACGCGCCATCCCGTGGTCGAAGCCTATGCCCGCCCTCTGAGATTTGCGCCGCCTCTGATCAGCTGCACCGGCGAAGGCGATACCTATGGCCTGCACATCGACAATCCGGTGATGGGCAAGGGAGAGGCCCGTTTGCGCACTGACCTTTCCCTCACCTTGTTTTTGTCTCCGCCGGAGAGTTATGAAGGCGGCGAACTGGAAATCGAAACCGTGTTCAGGACAGAATCCATCAAGCTTCCGGCCGGCAGCATGGTGATATATCCGTCCACGGAGTTACACCGTGTGGCGCCGGTGACATCTGGTGAACGTTTTGTGTTCGTAAGCTGGATACAGAGCGCCATAAGAGACGCCGCCCAGCGTGCCATTCTGTTTGACATCACCAATCTGAAAGCGGGTCTTGCGCGCAGCTTTCCGCCCGGCTCACCGGAGCTGTTGAGCCTGGCAAAAACAGAGTCCAACCTGCTCAGAATGTGGGCAGATACCTGACTTTGGGCAAATTCATCCGTGACCTCGCGCCGGAGAGCCCCCATATGGCCTACACCCAGCGCGTTCCACTACGCCAGACCGGTTTCATGAACCGCCTTCAGATCAGGGAGAAGATCAAATGTACAGAACACTCGCCATTGCCGCCGCTGCCTTGGGCGCTGCTGCCTGCACCAGCATGGGCCCAGCCGCCCTTGCCAGCGAGCCCGCGACACCCGCCACTTCGGAGACAGCCGCCGCAGCCCTCACCTACACCCTTCCCGATCTGCCTTACGCCTATGACGCGCTTGAAGGTGCAATCGATGCCGAGACGATGAAAATCCATCACGGCAAGCATCACGCCGCCTATGTGAACAACCTCAATACCGCTCTGGCTGCTGATCCAGCGCTCGCCAGCCAGACGCTGGAAGAGTTGATGGCGAAAGTGTCGACACTGCCAGTCTCCATCCGCAACAATGGCGGCGGGCACTATAATCATACGCTGTTCTGGACCCTGATGGCGCCTGCCGGCCAAGGCGGCGCCCCCTCCCCGGAACTGCTCGCGGACATAGACGCCACCTTCGGCTCTCTGGATGCCTTCAAGGCGGAATTCAACAAGGCTGCCACGGGTCAGTTTGGCTCCGGCTGGGCCTGGCTCGTCGTCACGGATCAGGGGCTGAAGGTCAGCTCCACCCCCAATCAGGACAACCCCCTCATGGATGTTGCCGCCGTCAAAGGCACACCGGTTCTGGCTGTCGATGTCTGGGAACACGCCTACTATCTGCGCTACCAGAACCGGCGCGCAGACTATCTCAATACCTGGTGGGATGTCGTGAACTGGAATGAAGTGAACGCTCTTTACGCGGCCGCCCTGCAATAATTTCCGCAGGATCCGGGAGGGCCAGCCGGCCCTCTCGCCATCTCTCATGAGCCACAATCTCTAATGGGCAAGTCAATCTGAGTCGCTATACAGATTAAGAAATGACGCCGACGCAGACTGAACAACTTCGCTTTGCCCTTTCCCAGCCCCGTTATGCGCGCTGGCCAGCCCCGCCGGTTGTTCCGGGCAGTTGGCGCGATCTTTCTGGCGACCTGGCGTTCAATACGGTCGTTGCCATCTGCCAGTGGCTGGAGGGCGAGCGCCATATCCAGAACCTTGCGATTGACTGGAGCATTGACCGCGTCCGGATGCGCGCGCTCTCCTGCTATGAGGACGCCATGCTCATCGAGCTTGCCGGTCATGCCGGATTTGGGCGTCCGGGCCTGATCAATGTCATTGTGCATGAGGAAGGTATGGCCCTGCTGAATGGCAGCTCCGCCATTTTTCACAGGCTGAATGAGGCGCTTCCCCCAAGCCTGGAAACACCGGCCCAGAGGCTGGACTATCTCAACCTGTTCATGAACTGGGTTCACGCCGAGCATGGCCGGTTCCAGCCGATCGGCACCGAAGCAGACCTGCGGGCGCGCCTCCGCCTCGAGGCAGCAGAGACCTTGCAGCCTGTGCCGCTGTCCTGCTTTGAAGAAAGCCCCGCGCCGGAAAACACAGGCGCACTGGCGCACTACACAGGTACGGTGTTGTATGGAGATACGCTGTTTCGCACCGTCATGGCGCTTTCCCCAGGGGGATTAGTGGAAATGCTGGACGAGGAAGTACTGATTGCAGATTTGCCGGTTCGCGAGGAAAGTCTCGCAGGGCCAATGATCATTACCCAGATATAAGCCTGCGGGGATACATGCTGGACCTGGTACCCATACAATCGAAACTCGAACTCCCCTCCGATGTTGGCGGCACCGGACTTCTGGTCGGCTGGTCGATGGAGCTGGAACACAAGCGCACGCCCATCGGTTTCTCTTTCGGTGATCCCGAGTGCACACCGGCAACCGGCTATATCGACCCAATCCTGATGGAGCTGGAAGGCCATCTGATGACCATCGCGCCGACCGGCGCAGGCAAGGGCGTGGGCTGTATCATCCCTGCCCTCCTGCGTTTTGATGGCCCCTTGATCGTGATTGATCCGAAAGGCGAAAATGCGCTGATTACGGCGCGCCGTCGCCGGGAGCTTGGGCATACCGTCGCCATCATCGACCCCATCGGGGTGACCGGCCTGCCTTCCACCCCCCTGAACCCGCTGGATCTGCTCGACCCCGCAAGCCCAACGCTTGTCGATGATGCGATGGCAATCATTGCCGCGATGATCGACCAGCGCATGGGGCGCAACACAAATGATGGCGATTACTGGTCCGAGCGCGGAGCAACCTTCGTGCTCGGCGTAATCCTGCATGTTGTTTCAGATCTGCCTGCGGGCCGCCGGCATCTTGGCACGGTGAGAGAGCTGATCGCGCGGGCGATGGGCGAGGCTGGCCTCTATTCTCAGATGGCGGAAAATCCGTCCACCACCCTGTCGAGTGCCTCAACGGTACTGGGCGCGCTGGAGCGTTCGCGAAACGCCGAGGCTGTGCGGATCGGACAGATGCTGCGCCTGGGGGCCGTCTCCACTCTGGGCGGCATCCTCTCCTTCGCACAATCGATCATAGAGGTTGCGCGCGGGGATGCGATCACCCGGAGCCTCTCCTCAACCGGCTTCGATCTTGATGCCGTCACACGCGGCGACCCCCTCTCGATTTATCTCGTCCTGCCCCCGCACATGCTCGACAGTCATGGCAAGCTGCTGCGCCTGTGGGTTCACACACTGATGACGCTCATTACACGGCGGAACGCGCGGCCTGCGAAATCGACGCTGTTTCTTCTGGATGAAGCCGCCCAGCTCGGAACATTCACGCCCCTGCGGCGGGCAGTAACGCTGATGCGCGGTTACGGCCTGCTGACCTGGAGCTTCTGGCAAGACCCAAGCCAGCTGCGTAACCTCTATCCGGAGGACTGGCAGACAATGGTCAACAATTGCCGCGCGGTCCAATGCTTCGGTGCCAACACCATGCTGGCGGCAGACGCGATGTCTGCCATTGTCGGCTTCCGTCCCGCAGAACGGCTGCTTGATCTGGCAGACAATGAAATGCTGCTTCAGCTGTCAGGCGATGCCCCCGTTCTTGCGCGCCTGCCAAGCTATCTGAACGACCCTGCTTTTGCGGGGATGTTTGATGCCAACCCCTTTCATGATCCCAGCCGTCCCGTGATGCGCCAGGCGCCGGCTCTGGACCGTATCGTCGTTCGCCGCCCGCCGCCTAACGGGGCAGATACGCTCAGCCCGTCAGAGCTTCTGAAGGCCCTGAAACAGGCGCCACCCGCCACAGATGAAGACACCGCGCCCTCCGGGCCAGACTAAAGTTGGGGCACGTTTTCCAGCCGGAAATGAACCACAGGATTCAACGCGTTTGATTGTTGACAGCCGCCAGTCCTGCCTCTACCTACGCGCCTTCCCGATACCGTGCCCAGATGGCGGAATTGGTAGACGCACTGCTTTCAGGTAGCAGCGCCGCAAGGCGTGGAGGTTCGAGTCCTCTTCTGGGCACCAAACCGCTCTCGCGAGCGGTTTTTTTATCGCCATAATCTTGTATATTTCTCTTTTAAAACAATTATTTATCGAAATTTTCTCGTCCGCGCACGTTCGCAGACGCCCACTGGCAGCCAGCCCGTTTTCTGGCATTTTCTGGCACCATTCCTTTGACTTGAAGAGGAGCGGTACCAGAAAATGCCACTGACCAATTTGAAAGTACGGGCCCTGAGACCTGATGGCCGTCCCCGCCGCTATTCCGATGGCGGAAACATGTACCTTGAAGTGAAACCGAACGGTTCAAAGCTGTGGCGGATGGCTTACAGTTATGCTGGCAAGCAGGAGACGCTGGCATTCGGCATTTATCCCGAAACGAGCCTTGCAGAAACCCGTGAGCGAAGGAGTGAGGCAAATGCCCTCCTCCGGGGTGGTATCGACCCTATCGAGCATGCCAGGGAAATCGCGGCCCAACGCCAGGCGGAATTTGGCAACCCGTTCTCTGAAATCGCCGAAGAGCTGCTTGAGAAAAACCGGCGAGAGGGCCTCGCTGAAACGACCCTTTCAAAGAAGGCATGGCTTCTCACCTCCACCCTGATCGTGATCGACATCACGCTCGCCGGGCTTTTCTGGGCGCCGTCAGAGAACGCCGATGTCATCGCCAGTCTGATCAAGAAAGTCCTCTATGTCGGCTTTGTTGCTTTCCTGTCCGAGGTCATCTTTGAAAGCTTTGCCGGGCTCGGCCTGACGGCCGGCTCCAGCTTGATCACGGCGGACGACCTGATGCGGCCCGGCTACATCGCCGGCGTCGGCTTTCAGGCAGCCCTGCCCCTGCTGGAAGAAGCCGGCGGGCTGATGGGGCCGATCCCCGACCGGACGCCCGCCAAGCTCACGCTCGCGCTCAATCCGGAAAACCGGACAAGATCCCTCAGGCCTGGCTCGGAGGGAAGCGGCGACCGGATCGCGCTGGTTGCCTGCTCATAGGTGTTCCTATCGTTTCGTCCACATCCGCTAAGAACAGCAGCAGACGAGACTGCGCCCGCTGAGATCAGGACGCCTCTTCTTGACCACATGACTTCCTACTCCGTTGGCTGAATTTTAAATAAGATCCGCGCAAACCGTTCTTCGATTTCGAGAATGACGGGCCGATCGCTGCCGATGATGCCGATGTCGGTATTGGTCTGGAACGCGACCGCTGTGTCATAGGCGGGATAGTACTGGACGCTCGACACATAACCCGGGATCCAGCCGCGATGGCCGTAAACGGGGCCGAAATCGCTCGCTATACGGATAGAAATTCCGAGACCGTAGGAGGATGCCGTGTCGTCTTCCGACACAGGAACGCCTTTGAGCGCCTCTCTGTAGGCGGCATCTGACAGGAGGCGCCCGGACAGGAAGGCCTGTCCCCAGATCGCGAGATCCCCGGCATTGGCGTAGAGACCACCGCCCGTCCCTTCGATCGCCGGATTCCAGAGCAGGATCCCGGCGTCGTCTGTTGTGTATGCGGGCAAGCCAAGGCCCGAGCCGGTGTCCACATACCCCCGTGCGAGACCCGGCAGCGACGTGGTATCTGACGGCCCTGTCGAGGAGAGGCCCAGCGGCGCGATAAACCGCGCCTCCACCACATCTTCGTAAGGCTGGCCGGTGACGCGCTCGATGACAAGACCAAGCAGCAGGTAGCCGGTGTCTGTATAGGCCCAGCCCTCGCCGGCCGGAAAGAGCGGCTCTGAATCCAGAACAAGCGCGATCAGGTCTTCCGGTGTGACGCCGTCCACCCTGTCCGGCCAGAGCTTTGCAAACGCATCGAGGTGAACATGATCCGGCAAGCCGGATTGATGCTGCAGGAGATGCCGGAGGGTGATGTCATTGACGTTGGGAAGACGGTCAAACCAGTCCCGGTCGCCCACCCATCCGGCAACCGGATCGTCCAGTTCCAGATGGCCTTCATCACTCAGTTGGAGCAAAGTTGCGGCCACGAAGGTTTTCCCGATACTGGCGGCGAGCATCGTGGTGCCGGTCGACATGAGGCGGTTGTTTTCCCGGTCCGCAAAACCCAGCGCGATCGTCATTACGCCGTCCGGCCAGGCGACCGCAACGGTCATGCCGGGCAGGCCATACGCCTCAAGAATCGCCGCGGTTTCGGTTGCAAGATCGGCTTCCAGATCTCCGGGGCCAGGCGCGGCCACGCAGGCGGTTACGAAACTGGCGAGGGCAAGGACCGCCGCTCGAAGACCCAGGAGGGGTCTATGCGGCGCCATCACGGGGAAACTCCGGCGGCGCGGTGTCCGGGAAGGATTTCGGTCACGGCCCTCTCACGCGAAAACAGGGACCGGCGGTTGAGCCAGACGATGAGAGCTCCGGCCAGAACATACACATACATGTCGTGGGGCTGGGCATCCGGCCAGAGCGGGTTGTTCATCTGGAAGTGAAACAGCATCGCCAGCAGGATGCTGCCGCGTGAATCATTGAACAACGCCGTGAGGATAAGGCTGCACGCGATGGATCCCAGGAAAAAAGGCAGGAAGCTCCACGCGGCCTGCGGCGTGCCGCTCAGCATGAAGGCCGGCAGATGCCAGACCGCCCAGATAACACCGAGGATGAGGCCAGCCCAGAACGGCGCCAGGCGGCGCTGAAGGATAGGCAGCGCAAAGCCGCGCCAGCCGATCTCCTCCATGGGGCCCAGGATCAGCATGAACCCAATGGCCGGGAGAAGTGCCGTCAACGGCTCGGTGAACATCGGCGCAGACAGGGCGTTGCCCTTGATCAGGGCTCCGGCAAAGGAGATGGCCGGAAAACCAAGGACCAGGAATACATACCACCCGGGCGATGCGCGCCACAGAAACAGCCGTGACAGAAAACGTCCCAGCCCTGAAAAGCCTGATGTAATCCCGATCAGCAGCAAAGCCGCAATCGCGGGCGCATAGACGGCGAGGATGAATAGCGGATGATGCCCGCTCAGCGCCCCAAACTGTGCAACGACCCAGTCGGACGCGAAGATGAAGACGGCAAACAGGCCCCAGGCGAGCCCGAAAACGATCATCAGAAACGGTACCAGATACACCGAGGGGATCTGGGAGGGCGAATATCCGCCGCCTTGGCTTCGCATGTCCTGTTCCCCGCGATGCATCTCAGCAGAGACTATCCGCCCCGGGCCCGGTAAAGTCTTTAGGGGTAGTTCCTGATGCTCCAGGGCCGCTCGCTGTCCGCGAGATCTTCTCCTCGCCCCTGCCGGAGCCGGCCGGATAACGCGCCGCCTCAGCCTGCATAAAAACGAACTTTGCCTGCTGCTGCAATGATCAGGCGCTAGGGGGTATTACGCTGCGAGGGATCACGGTTCAAAACAGGCGCTGCATTGGGAATGCCGCAAGTGGTCGTGTGCGCATGAGCGGCTACCGCCCACCATTCAAGCTGAGCAAGTGTGCGGCCAAAGTAGCCTCGCCAGGCCCCGGCATCGACTTCGTTGGAAAATTCACCCGTTTCGGTCAGAACCTCCTGAGCTTTCGGAATATGGATCATCGCAGAGACCGGTAGGCAGCCAAGTTCCGACAAGAATGTCCGCATACCAACCGATGCGCGGGCCCCACCCCATTGTCCAGCCGAGTAGGTCGCGATGGCGCTTGGCTTGTAGGAAAAGAGCGAACTGCCGAAATGGTTTAGCAGGTGAGCCAGGGCCGGGCTCATGGAATGATTGTATTCGGGGCTAACCATTACGTAGCCATCCGCCTGCTCGATCTGGTTCGCCAACAATTCCAGTGATTCTGGTGCGGCGCTCTTCGGATAAGCGAAATGCGGTTTGAAAATTGCGGGCAGTTCAATCGACAGCGGGTCGATCAGTTCAACAGAATGGCCCATCGCCTCAAGATGACTTTGGCATTGCCGCGCAACGCGGAGCCCAAGCCTCGCCGGTCGCGGCGGCGTGCTCTCGCGGGCGGATCCAAGGAAAACGAGGAACTTCCTCATCGCGATTACCTTCCATTCTGTGGGATCTTTTTAATGAGTAGCACAAACAGGGCTTAGCAGCGGACAAAGTTCCCGGCCAGGATGCCAGAGGGCCCCGGCTACGTC
Source organism: Alphaproteobacteria bacterium HGW-Alphaproteobacteria-18 (assembly GCA_002841155.1). Classification (GTDB taxonomy): domain Bacteria; phylum Pseudomonadota; class Alphaproteobacteria; order Caulobacterales; family Hyphomonadaceae; genus Hyphomonas. The sequence goes on along the minus strand of PHEH01000001.1, from coordinate 108,752 downwards.
GGTCAGATTGCGCGCAACGTCAGCCAGGAGCGCCAGAGACCCGGTTAGAAAACCTGCGCCTCAACGACGACACAGGCTGTGTTCAGACCCACAGCCCAGCGAAAGGCAGGGCCAAGGTTTGCAGGTGGACTGTGCGTGTGAGTGTGAGCCAATATCATTGCCTTTAGCTGACCGGCGGCAAAGTCTGGCGAGGAATGTAGCATGCTTCATCCCGGAAGCCTCCGGTGACACAGCAAGCGGCGGACAGGTCACTGAGGAAGCGAAAGTATGCCGGCTTCGAGTGATCCGAAATCATCGAGGTGACCGGACAGTCGCCCGTCACCGCTCAGAACATGCACATGAACACGTCTTCCTTGCGGCATGAAGTAACGGTCTGCGTCGGCGGGATCGTAGAGCCCGATCAGGGTCGCGGCGGCTTCCTCCATCCGGCCTCTGGCGCCCGAGGGGCGACCGACGACGCTCCAGTCGGCACCCCTGATCGTTCCGGACAGCTTGAACGCGATAGCGCCGGGTGGGCAGCCTGCGGACAAAGCCGATTGTGCAATTAGAGCCTCAAGACCGGCCATACCTGATACGGGCGCGTCCAACATGCGCTCTATCCAGGCATCCGGCGAGGCGATCACGAGAAACATCGCGCCGTCGCTGTCAGCCGGGGCGGGACTCACAGTGACGGTGTCTGCTCCGGTCGCCCGGGCAATCTGCCAGACGCCGTCGATCAGGGTCAGCTCTTCCAGGTAGCCTGCACCCGGACCGTATCCGATCGCAGTCGGGGAAAGAGCAACGTCCCTTAGCATGACAGCAACTGTGTCCGGGCTGTCCCTGAGCAAGGCTCGCGATCCGTAGGCGGTAATTGTGGACTGGCACGCACTTATCCCAGCAGTCGTTATTGTCGTCTGAGACGCGCAGGCGGCCAGCAGGGCGATGCTCAGAAGCGACGAGAAATGCAGCACCCTCATGCGTTGAGCCAATCGCGGACGGATTCCGGCCTGGGCAGGCCGCCTGCGTGGACAAGTTTGCCGTCGATAACGAGGCCCGGAGTGGAGACAGCACCGGCCCTTGCGATCTCGGCATAGTCGGTGACTTTCTCGACTTCGATGTCGATACCCGCCTTGTCTGCGGCGTCCTTGACCATCGTGACGAGCGCATCGCAGCGTTTGCAGCCGGGGCCGAGAATCTTGACCAGTTTCATAGCGCGTTCCTTTCGGGAATCCGGGGGTCAGAAAATGAGGTTGAACAGAAAGCCGACGGCAAGAATGCCGGACGCCACAACACCGACGAAGACACCGATCAGCTTCAATGTCAGAACCTTCCGTAGAATGATTATTTCCGGAAGGGAAAGCGCAATCACAGACATCATGAAGGCAAGCGTCGTACCAAGCGCGGCGCCCTTGCCAAGCAGGGCTTCGACGATCGGGATGACACCGGCCGCATTCGTGTACATTGGCACGCCCATGAGAACAGCCGCCGGCACGGACCACCAGGCATCGGCGCCCATGATGCGGACCATCAGGTCTTCGGGGACAAAGCCATGGATAGCCGCGCCCATACCTATTCCAAGGAGTATCCAGATCCAGACCCTGGCGACGATCTCATGGACGGCCTCAATGCCAAGTTTCAGCCGATCAACGAAGGTAAGCTTCTCCTCCGGCAGATTGGCTGCGCCATTGATGCTGATTTCACGCACCCACTCCTGCAACCAGCCTTCAAGTTTCATCCGGCCGATGACCCAGCCTGCAACGATGGCCAGCGTCAGGCCGAAAGCAAGATAGGTCAGCGCAACCTGCCAGCCGACGAGGCCGAGCAAGAGGCCAAGCGCGACCTCATTGATCATCGGAGCAGCAATCAGGAAGGAGAACGTCACACCGAGCGGAACGCCCGCCGAGACAAAGCCGATGAAAAGCGGCACAGCGGAACAGGAACAAAAAGGCGTGAGGATACCAAGTCCGGCAGCCATCACATTGCCCGCACCCTCGCGCTTGCCGGCGAGCAAGGCACGGGTGCGCTCAGGCGAAAAATATGTGCGTAGCACTCCCATGCCAAACACAACGAGCGTGAGCAGCATCAACACCTTCGGCGTGTCGTAGAAGAAGAAGACAAGCGCTTCTCCCAGGTGGCTTTCGCGCAGGACCGGCAAGAGGCTGACCAACCATTCGGAAAAAGTCATCAGATGGGTGTAGACTGCCCACCAGGCCGCGAGAAAGATCGCGAGCCCGCCTATCCAGAGCGCAATGCGCTGGGACGGCCGGATGGGTTGAAGGCTTTCGGCCGGGGCGCTCATGCGGCCCTCCTCTGTGGCGCCGGCAGTTCAATGTCAGCCGCTGCCAGCACGCTGTCGATCAGGGCTTTTACGTGCGGGGGCAGATCGGGGTTGATCCTGAAACGCACCCATTGTGCGTCGCGCCGGTCGACGACGAGACCATTGGTCTTGAGAACGCCCATATGGCGCGACATCCGGGACTGGCTGGCGCCGAGCCTGTCCATCAGTTCACACACGCAGTGCTCGCTGCCGTCGGCCAGAATGCGCAACGCATCAAGACGGGTCGGCTCGGCCAGGGCGGAGAGGATCGTGATCATGGCCAGCTTTCTGCTTATGCGCATAACCGCATATAACCAGCAACAGCCGACAGAACCAGTTCATCTGGCTGTGGCGGAACGTCTCAAATGCTCTTCTGGTTGACCCTGACCGAAAGCTCGGCGCCCTCCCTCCCCTCGGAACAGCGCTCAACCCGAGCGTCTGCCATGTCGCGGGTCAGCAAGGTGAACTTCACAACTTCCTCTATAAGGTTCAACGCGCCGAAGCACCGATAGCCAGGGCAGACCTGCATGTCCGCATGCATCTTAACCTGCGATAGGCGGACACCAGACCATGCCTTCCAGCCGGATTGCCAAGCCTCTCAGTTCACGGATTTTCTCCGGATAGTCACCTGAGAGCCTGAGCCACCAGCTATGGTGTGTGTTGCTTATATCCGGGTTCTCTCGCAGCGACGCGGAGAGCGCTTGCAGGGTTTAGATGTGCTTGGTCGGCAGGCCCCGCGACAGTTTTACGGTTTCCATCGAAATGTAAGCCGACATGTCGTACATCTCGATCCGTTTCAGGAGCTGTTTATAGACAGTGTCGTAGTATTCCACATTCGGCAGCACCAATTTGAGAATGTAGTCGAAGTTTCCCGTGAGCCGATGGACCTCTACAATTTCCGGAATGGTACTGACTGCGGAATGAAATTGATCAAGCCAATCCTTTGAATGCCGGCCGGTGCGCACGAGAAGGAATATCGTGGTCGGAAGACTGATCTTTTGACGGTCAAGGAGCACGATAGTGCCCGTGATGTATCCCTCTGCCCTGAGGCGGCCGATTCTGCGCGAACAGGCTGATGGCGACAACGACAACTGATCGGCTATTTCAGCAAGATGCGTTTCAGCGTTCTCCTGAAGCAAGGCGAGAATCTGACGGTCACGATCATCCAGCATTCGGGATGCCTCAAAGTTTGAACCTGAAGAATGCAACAGACATGCATGATTTGTGAATAATACGCAAGAATTCAGCGGTTTTTGGTTCGGGCAAGCTCCATTATGCGCGCCAGTTCTACGCCCGGTGCGCTATGTATGCATGCCAAGCAGGCCGCATTTCTGGAGGTGAGAGCGTGAAAACGATTGGTTTGATTGGTGGCATGAGTTGGGAATCAACCGTCACTTATTACCGCTACATCAATGAGGCCGTGCGGAACCAGGTTGGGGGTCTTGCCTCGGCGGACTTGATCCTTAACTCACTCGACTTCTCCCAGGTGGTGGCACTTCAGAAGGCTGACCGCTGGGAAGAAGCAGGCATATTACTTGGATCGGCAGGCGCGGGACTTGCGAGAGCCGGCGCGGATTGTGTCCTGATCTGCACCAACACGATGCACCTCGTCGCCGACAAGGTGGCGCGCATGTCGGGTGTGCCGCTGATCGACATCATTGATGAAACGGCAGCTGCGCTGCTGGCGGACGACCGCAAGCGGCCACTCCTGCTGGCTACGCGCTATACTATGGAGCACGGATTCTACCATGATCGAATGAGCGCCCTCGGAATTGATGTCTTCGTGCCGGATGCGGCAGACCGCCTCGCGGTTCACGAAGTCATCTTCAACGAGCTGTGCCAGGGCATCATCCGGGAGGAGTCCCGCGCGTTCATGCACCAGATCATAGCAAAGTCCGCAGCGAACGGCGCAGATTCTGTCATTCTCGGCTGTACAGAGATTCAGTTGCTGATTGATGCCAACGAGCTAGCGCTGCCGGGTTATGATTCCACAGCAATCCATGCCGACGCGGCGGTAAGGTTTGCCCTTTTCGAAGGGACCAGAAGGGCCGTTACAAGTTCAGCCGCAGGGGGCAGACAGGATTAAATGCAGGGCTGCGCTGCCAATGTTTCTCGTGGACGCAACCGGAAAAACGCATTTCACAATTGCCTGCCGAAGCGCAACCAAGTCTGTGCTTAGGCGGAAATGACCACAGGATCGGAACGGCGGGAATGGTATCCAGTGTGAACAGTCGGAAGGGAAGCCGCGAAGGCGGCATCTATTCGGTGTTTCGCGAACAGGAAGCGGCGCTAAGGCGGTTCCTGCGCCGGATTTCGGCTTCAAGTTCGGACATTGATGACATCGCCCAGGAAACTATCCTGCGGGCGCTTCTGGCAGAACGAGAGCGCGACATTCTCCAGCCGAAGGCCTACCTTTACATGATCGCTCGCAATGTCGTTCGGGACGCGCTGGATAAAAAATCCCGTTCGGTGATCGACTTCATTGAGGATTTTGCGCCGGAAACCGTCTCATCCAATGAGCCTCTCGTCGAGGATCAGGTGGATGGACGTCAACGCATGCTCCTGTTCCTGGAGGCAGTGGCGACGTTACCTGAACAGTGCCAACAGGTGTTTGTGTTGAAGAAAGTCTATGGATACTCTCACGCTGAAATTTCGAGGGAACTGGGTATATCGGTCAGTACCACCGAGAAACATGTGGCGGCAGGACTGAAGCGCTGCATTGATTTTCTGGACCGGCACGACGCCGAAATTGGTTCGGATGAGTGGCAACTCCGGTCTACCCGGATCGGGAATCGCCGCGTTTGATAGAGGCGGCGCCAAAACGGGTGTGAGATGAAAAGAAAAAATGTGCACTCGCCGGATGCGCCCGACCTGATGGCCGAGGCGTGCGCTTGGCTTGCCCAGCTCGAAACTGGCAATCTTTCCAAAGAAGATCTGGCGGCGTTTCGTGAGTGGATACAAAGGAGTCCGCGGCATTATGCCGAGATCCGTCGGCTCGCAGAGCTCTCGCAAGAAGTGAATGTTCTGTCCGCTATGGCCCAGCCGCTTAGAGAGGCGGCAAGGCATAGGCGCTTGATGCGGCGTCCCCATAGAACGTCGCGTGGAGCGGGCACACTCTGGCGCTGGGGCGTGCTTGGCCTGGCGGGAACTTTTGCTTTTGGACTCGCGGTTTTCTCAAATGTGAACCCAATGGCACCGGAACTGGCAGATCCGATCTATCTGTCGACCATAGTGGGCGAGACCCAGGATATCTCGCTGACAGACGGCTCAAGCGTCAAACTCAATACGGACAGCAAAATTGAAGTCAACTTCACGGCCGGCCAGCGCAATGTCGTCCTCGAAAAGGGGGAGGCATTCTTTGAGGTGACCCATGATCCCGGCAGGCCATTCACGGTCTATGCAGGCGATCGTTCGGTCACGGCAATCGGAACGGCGTTTTCGGTGAGCTGGATCAATGAGGAACTGTCGGTCACTGTGTCCGAAGGCAAGGTCGCCTATGGCGAGGCCCCGGCGCGCGAAAGACCGGCTTCGGTTGAGCTGTTGCCGTCAGCTTCAAAGCCTTCTCCCACACGGATGCTGGGTGCGGGCGAAAGGCTTGAAGTGAGCTCCCTCAGCCGGGCAGAAGTCGTCGAGAGCCTTCCCGTGAATGTCATGTCCCGCGAACTGGCCTGGCGTTCAGGCTTTCTCGATTTCGATGACGCTCCGCTTGAGGACGTCGTGAAGGAACTTCAGCGCTACACGCCCGAGCGGATCCGGATTGCTGATCAGGCGACCGCAAATCTGCGTTTTGGAGGTGTGGTACGAATTGGTCATACGGACGCGTTCTTCGAGGCTCTTGAACTGTCTTTCGGTGTTCAAGTTGAGCATACCGAAGACAATCAACTTGTACTTAGATCCGCAGACTGAGCGAATGGATATTTGATATCCAATCGGTCGATGCCCGGTTCTAACGTCACGCGGAATGTGACCAAAATGCAACTTTGTTCAAAGTCATGACAAAAAACTTCCACAAAAGGCAAAATCACATAGCGGCTTTTCGGATCAGCGCAGTCTTACTCCTGAGACACCCGTTGTGGGCGGTCGATGTTTGTGAAAACGAGGAGACGAAGGAACAGTCAGATGCCAAATGAGGCTACGCGGTTCGCGTTCGGTCTCGCTGCTCTCGCGGTCCTGGCCGCGGAAGTTTCGGTCGCGCAGGAAGAATACAGGATCGACATTCCAGCGGCACCAGCCGCAGAAGCGATCAAGTCCCTCTCCTTCCAGACCAGGCATTCGGTTCTCTTTCAGACAGACGATGTCAGCTCGGTAAAAACAAACGCGATCAAGGGGCAGATGACTCTTCGGCAAGCGATGGATTCGCTTTTCAAGGGAACAGCTCTCACGGGCGGTCTTACGGACAGCGGGATCATCACGATCTCGCTGGCCAAAGGTCGAAACCAAGATGGTCTGGAGAGCGAAGTGATCAGCAGTAAACCCAAAAGAGCCTTGATGGCGACTATATCCGCCTTTGTGTTTGGTGCTGGGGGTGCCCAGGCGCAGGAACAGGAAGCGGTCGACGAAACAAAACGCGAGGCTGTCATTGTTGTCGTCGGTAGCCGGATTGCCGGCACGGCCATTGATGGCGCCTTGCCAGTCACGGTCGTAAGCGAAAGCGACATCGCGGCGATTGCGGCAGTGTCCGGAGAAGATCTTTTCCGGTCGATTCCGCAATTCGGAGACGTCAGTTTCAACCAGACGTCGGGACAGGTCAGCAGCAACTTTGCACGCGGGGATGTGGCGTCAGTCGACCTCAGAAACCTGGGCGTCGGAAGCACCCTGGTGCTTATCAACGGCCGCCGCGGCGTGAACTATCCCAGCAGCCAGGCAAGTGCCAATCTTGCGCCCGTCCTGACATTTAACTCGAACACCGTGCCGGTGAACGGCGTGAAGCGGGTAGAGGTACTCCGGGACGGCGCCGGCGCGATCTACGGCTCGGACGCGGTTGCCGGTGTCGTAAACATGGTTTTGCAAGACGACTTTGATGGTGCGCGTATCGATGCACAGTATGGCGGTGCTCCGGATACGAACCTCAAGGAATGGAACATCAATGGACTGTTCGGCCGCAACTTTGCTGAAGGCCGCGGCAACATCACGCTCTTTGCGAACTACACAGACCGGACAGCTTTGCTGGCAACAGACCAGGAATTCAGTGCCCTCGGCGACTTGCGTCCGCTTTTCGTGGGCACGGCGTTTGAAGGCAACGCGTCTCTCCTGAATGACAGCACGACCATGCCGTGGGGAACATTCCAGACCGCCGGAAACATCCGTGTACGCCAAGGCGCAACGTCCTTGACCAGCGCCGCCGGCGCATTCCACGTTCAACCCGGCACAAATGCAGGCTGCCTTGCCGACCTGGGCGGCGGCATTTGCATCGATGATGCAGCGCCCGCAACGGCAGCAACGGGCGCAGATGCGAACCTGCGCTGGGATGCGCGCTCAAGCTTCCCGATTTCGCTCAATCCGTCGCTGGAGCGCCTCAACCTCTTCACAATGGGAAAGTACGAACTCACGAATGGCATGGAGCTGTTCGGGGAGGGCGGATATTATCTTGCCGAAACAGAGAGCGTTCAGGATTCCATCTTCACGATCGGCTCGATCCGGATGACAATCCCCGCCTCCAACTACTGGAACCCTTTCGGCCCCGTCACTTTCGCCGATGGGTCCGTCAATCCCAACCGGCTGCCGGGAATTGATGCACCCGCCGAGGGGCTTCCCATCACGCTGACCGGCCTGCGTTTTTCCGATCTCGGGCCAACGACTGTCCGGGTGAAAGCCGAGCAGTATCGGGCCCTGGCGGGCCTGCGCGGTGATCTGGGCGCCTGGAACTGGGAAACGGCGCTTCTTTACAGTGAGGCAAAGGTTGATGACCGCCAGCAGGCTATCGACGCAACGGCGTTTCAGGCCAATCTTGCCCTTTCAACGCCGGATGCGTTTAACCCCTTTAATGGCGGAGACCCGCTAAATCCCGGTACGGATAATACATTCTCGTCCCAGGCGGCGATGGACGCGATCATGTTCGACTCCAACCGGGTCAACAAGACAACCCTGTTCCAATGGGACGCAAACTTTTCTCGACCGGACCTCTTCAGTCTCTGGGCAGGCGATGTTGGTGTCGCCGCAGGGGTCGAATACCGCAGGGAAACACAGCTCGACGATCGTGATCCCAATGTGGATGGCACATTCACCTGGTTGGATACCGTCACCGGCCTGCTCCAGGAAAGCAACATGTTCGGGGTCAGCCCGACACCAGACAATAGCGGATCGCGAAACGTTGCATCCGGCTACATCGAATTTGCAGTTCCGCTCGTCTCACCGGAAATGAAAATTCCCCTCGTGCGGGCACTCGATCTGCAACTTGCCGGTCGTTATGAAGATTATAGCGATTTCGGCAGCGTTGCGAAACCGAAGGCGGCAATCGCCTGGGATCTGTTCGAAGGACTGCGGGTTCGCGGCTCTTACTCTGAAGGGTTCCGGGCACCAAATCTGGAGCAGGTCAACGCGACACTCGTCACACGCGGGAACACCCGCGTGGACTATGTGCGATGTGAAGCCGATCTTCGTGCCGGCCGCATCACGTCTTTCAACGACTGTAGCGCAAGCTTTGTTGCTACGGCACGCCGTGCTGGCAATCCGGATCTTAAACCCGAAGAGTCAACCAACTGGACAGTCGGCACCGTCATCCAGCCGCAGTTACTGCCCGATTTCCTTGGCAGGATGACCTTCACGGCAGACTACTGGTCGATTGAGCAAACGGGTATCGTTGGCGTGTTCGGTGAGGGCAACGCGCTTATCGTTGACTATCTGAACCGTGTTCAGGGAACGGTGAATCCGGCGGTGACGCGTCTTGATCCGACGGCTGATGACATTGCCCGCTTCGCCGGCACTGGTCTCGATCCGGTTGGGGTGGTTCAGTATGTGGATGATGTGTACCAGAACCTCCAGCCACAAACAGTCGAGGGCATCGATTTTGGCTTCAGGTGGAACCTTGACGGAACACGCGCAGGCGATTTCGACTTCAGCCTGAATGCATCCCGTCTTCTGACCTATTCCCGCGGCGTTTCTTCCGCAATTGAAGAGTTGTACGCTGCAAGGGATTCAGGTCTTATCAATGCGCTGACCGTGCTGCCAGAAACGGCGGACCTTATCGAGCAGAACGGTAACCCAAAATGGCGGATATCAACCTCCCTTACATGGACGCTCGATCAGTTCCGTGTCGGCGCGAGCGCGACCTATACAGGCGGTGTGGACGACACATCCATTCGGGACGCTAACCTGAACTACATGCGCGTCGATGATCATACGCTGGTCAACCTCTACGCACAGTATAGCTTCAAGGAAGAAGGCCTGTTGGCAAACAGCCGGATACGTGTGGGCGCCCGCAACCTGTTTGACAATGATCCTCCGCTTGCGGACGAGACATATGGATACATGGGGTCGCTCTACTCTGCGACGCCACGTTATCTCTATCTGAGCGTCCAGAAGGAATTCTGACGCTGGTTCAGAAAGCCCGGCGCGCAAACTCATCGCCGGGCTTTTCTTGCTCCTGCCGCCGCACAAACACGGGATATGAAATGTTATGATTGTTCGCGCCTGCCTGCTGGGTGTGTCTATGGTGATTGTGGGCTGGTCTCCTGCCCTGGCAACTCCGGAAGACGCCTATCCCTCAACTTACTCGGTTCAAGCAGCCCCGCCGACGGCAATTGTGGGGGCTTCGATTCTCACAGCCGAAGGTCCGGTCCTCCAGAAAGCCACTATCCTTTTGAGCAACGGCAAGATCTCTGAGATCGGTCCTGGAGTTGAGGTACCGCCGGGAACCCGGATAATCGATGGTGCAGGCAAATGGGTAACTCCCGGTATTATCGATATTCACTCCCATCTCGGCGTCTTCTCCTCACCCGGCGTACCCTCGATGCGCAACGGAAATGAGAAGACCGGAAAGAACACAGCCGAAGTCTGGGCGGAACATTCGATCTGGCCGCAGGATCCCGGCTTCGAAATGGCCCGGCGCGGAGGTGTCACGACGCTCGCCATACTGCCCGGTTCAGCCAATCTTTTCGGTGGTCGCTCCGTTACGATCAAGAATGTTCCCTCCGTGAGCGTACAGGGAATGAAGTTCCCGGACGCGCCTTACGGCGCCAAAATGGCCTGCGGTGAAAACCCCATCGTCTATGCAGCGCGCGGCAATGATCCGTTTACCCGCATGGGAAACATGGCGGGCTTTCGCGCTGGTTTCATCGACGCGCAGGCTTACCTGGAAAAGAAGAAAAAGGGTGAAAGTCAGAAACAGGACCACCGGCTCGAAACGCTCGCCGGCATTCTCTCCGGAGACATCACGACGCACATTCATTGCTACAGGGCGGATGAAATGATGCAAATGATCGACCTCTCAAAAGAATTCGGATTCCGGATCGGCGCTTTCCATCATGCCACCGAGGCCTACAAGATCGCTGACACTCTGGCTGAAGAAGGCATTGCGATTGCAACCTGGGCAGATCGCTGGGGGTTCAAGCTGGAAGCCTACGATGCCGTACCGCTGAACGTCGCCGCGCTGGAATGGGCCGGTGTTCACACCATGCTGCATTCCGACAGCGCCGTGCTCGTACAGCGGCTAAATCTTGAGGCCGCAATGGCGATGGCTTCTGCGCAACGTGCTGGCGAGGACATCAGCCGGGAAGATGCGATCCGCTGGATCACGCTCAACCCAGCCGTAACGCTCGGTATCGCAGACAAGACCGGCAGTCTCGCGCCAGGCAAGATGGCTGACATTGTTCTGTGGTCGGCCGATCCTTTCAGTGTCTATGCCATCGCAGAGAAGGTTTTCATTGATGGTGTCATGGTCGTGAACCGGGACGATCCGGCAGCTGATCCTGATTCAGATTTCCTCCTTGGGCAGCCAGTTATAGGAGCCGTGAAATGATGCACCGGTCAGTAATTCTTGTGGTGGCTCTGGCTGGATTGGCAGTTTCGGCTTTCGCTGAACCCATCGTGCTGCGAGGCGCCAGGATCATGACAGCAGACACAGCCGGCACGATCGAAGGCGGTACCATCCTGATCGATAAAGGACGCATCGTCGCGGTCGGCAGGGATGTCCACATACCTGCCGGCGCAACAGTGGTGGATGTCGCTGGAAAAACGATCACGCCTGGCTTCATCGCGACCGACTCCGTCATAGGCATGGTCGAAATCTCAGGCGGTTCAGATGCTTCCGAGACGTCCAGCCGGATTGGCCGGATCAGTGCAGGATACGATGTCCAGTATGCGATCAACCCGTTTTCGGCGACTATTCCTGTCGCCCGCAAGGGCGGTGTCACCCGTGCGATTGTCATGCCGAATCCCGGCGCTGACAACGCAACCTTCTCCGGGCAAGCTGCCATTCTGAGTTTGGTAGATGGCGCGACAGCCGAAGTCATTCCTCAGGTGGGTATCATCTGGGACATGCGCACCAGCGCATATGGCCGGGGCGCAACCTTCGTTCAGCTCAGAGCGGATCTACAGGATGTGCGGCGCTTTGCGCGCGATCCCGCCCTCCTCGCCAAGGGGGAGCTGGGCTCCAGAGAATGGTCCCAGGCCGATCTCGAGGCTCTGGTTCCGATATCAAAGGGCACAAAACCTCTCGCTGTCCGTGTCAATCGTGCTTCGGATATCCTGACTTTGATCGATATCGCAGCTTCAGAAAAGATCCGGTTGATTCTCGTGGGGGCCGCAGAGGGGTGGGTGGTCGCCGACCAGATCGCCCGCGCCGGCGTGCCGGTTGTCATTGATCCGAGCGACAACCTGCCCGGCAATTTTGACGAGATCGGTGCGACATCCGATAACGCGGCGAAACTGCACGCTGCAGGCGTTCAGCTGATCCTTCGCGGTGGCTCGGCAGCCCATGATGCCGGCAAGGTTCGCCTCTTCGCTGGCCTGGCGATTGCACGCGGCGTCCCCACCGAAGCCGCGCTGAGAGCGGTGACGGTAACCCCTGCAAGGGTTTGGGGTATGTCGGATTTCGGCGCCCTTGCACCGGGCCAGATCGCAGATCTGGCGATCTGGTCAGGCGATCCGTTCGAGCCAATGACTGAGCTGAATGCGCTGTACATTGGCGGCGAGGCCCAATCCCTTTCGTCCAGACAGGATGCCCTGGAGCGGCGATACATTCCCGCCGCGCGTGCATCTGCGTCGATTGCGAAACCTGAGCAGGAGTAGCAACCCATGTGGAAGCGCTTTTTGTCCGGGGCGATCGGAGCCGCATTACTTGCCCTGTCGGCCGCCAGCGCGGCTCCGGCACACAAAGCGCCCGGCCCGACGGTTATCCGCAATGTCACGATCTTTGATGCAACCGGCAGCGATCCCTTCATCGCCGATGTGGAAATACGGGACGGACGCTTTTCAGCGATCGGGAAGAACCTGCCTGCCCGCCGTGGCACCACCATCATCAAAGCCAAGGGGCTCAGCCTCCTGCCCGGTCTGACAGATGTGCACGTACACTGGACTGGGATGGGCGGCATCAGCCGGGCGGATACGGCGACCCTGCTCCTGCAAAGCGGTGTCACGACGGCTACCGATTTTCATTCAGCGCCAGAATCCTTCGGCCCAAAACGCCTCTGGCATGAGCAACTAACCTCACCGCACGTCGTCTTCACGGCGCGGACGGCGACACCTGGCGGTCACGGCGCCGACTGGGGCGATGAAAACATGACCCGGCTGGCAACGACACCGCGGGAAGGCAAGTCCATCGTCGGTGCACTGGCGCCTTACAAACCGGAAGTCATCAAGGTCTTTGCGGATGGATGGCGGTATGGAAGCGGGATCAATAATGCTTCGATCAACGTCGATGCATTGGCAGCGATTGTTGAGGAAGCAAGATCTCTGGGCCTGCCTGTTGTTACACACACCGTCACGGTAGACGGCGCTAAAACGGCCGCAGAGGCTGGCGTGACCGCCATCGTCCATGCCATTCAGGACCGTAAGCTTGACGACGAGTTGATCAGTCTGATGCAGACCTCCAACGTCTTCTATGCGCCCACCCTGGCCGTTTACGAACCGCGTCCGGACAAGACAGCCAATAATACCGAAGCGCAGATGCTGCCTGTCATGCGCCGCCAGGAAGCGTCTCGTCACAATCTCCAACGCATCGTGGACGCGGGCATTCCCATCGCGCTTGGCACCGATTCCGGTATTGGGGCCACGCCATTCGGCGAGTCCACCCTTCGCGAACTTGAGCTTCTGGTTGATTTCGGACTGTCCCCGAAACAGGCCCTTATGGCAGGGACAGCGAACAGCGCTCGAGTGCTCGATCTGGGAGATGACCGGGGAACAATCGAGCCAGGCAAGCGCGCGGATTTTGTTCTCGTGCGCGGAAAGCCCTGGGACGAGATTTCAGACTATCGCCATATTGATTCCGTTTTCGTCGACGGCAGGCAAGTCATCAAAGGCGGCGCCCTGACACAACCTCAAAGGCCGGGGATACCGGCGGCCGTTGCAGCCAACCCGGTGATCGATGACTTCGAGCAAGCGGGAAATTTGACGGCAGGCGGCGCTGCGCGAACAGCGGATGTGGATAACGGATTTCCGCGCAGCGTCCTTATTGCGCAAACCGTTCCTCGATTTGAGGGCGGCCAAGCACTGCAACTGTCGGCGGGTTTGTCAGACAAGGAATTCCCGAAAGCATTGGTCGTCCTGCCCCTCTCCCCCGGCAGCTTTGTGCCCTCGGACGCAACCCGATTTGAAGGGCTCGTGTTTGAGGCTCGCGGCGATGGCGGTCCTTACCGGGTCGAAATCGTATCCCAGTCTGGTGTCGTGTCTGACACATTTTCTGCCGGCTCAGAATGGCAGGCAATGAAGGTGCCCTTCAGGGCAATTGAGGGCGAGGAATTCTCGCCCGGCGCACTCTACGCAGTGAAATTCGGGGCCAACCGCACGGGTGGGGAAACCTTTTGGCTGGAGATCGACAATGTCAGGTTCTATTGAGGCCTGACCTTCAAGGCCGTTTCCGCAGTGTACGGATCAGATAAATTCTGACCCCGGCTCCGATTGTCCTGGAGGAAGCATGTTTACTCTTGATGAGGCGTTTGCGCCAGTCGCGAACGCCGTCAACAGCCTGATCTTTTTCTCAGTGAAGGCGGGGAATGTTGAAGTTCCGCTGGTCGTGCTCTGGTTGGGCGGCGGCTCCATCGCCATTACTTTCTTGCTGCGCTTCCTCAATCTGAGGGGATTTACGCACGCCTGGAAGATTTTGATCAAGGGCGCCCCCACTGACCACAACACCAAGGGCGAGATATCGCATTTCGAAGCACTCTCGGCTGCCCTCTCCGGAACGATAGGTCTGGGCAATATCGCAAGCGTTCCGATTGCTATCGCACTCGGAGGGCCAGGCGCTATTTTCTGGATGTTGGTCGCCGGTTTCTTCGCGATGTCGACCAAGTTCGCCGAATGCGCCCTGGCCGTGAAGTACCGGAAAATCGACGGGGAAGGCCGGGTGTCTGGCGGCCCGATGTATTACATTGAAGAAGCATTCTCTCGCCTGAAACTGCCACGGGCCGGGAAACTTCTCGCCGCAATTTTCGCACTGATGGCGGTCGGGGCGTCCGTCAGTATCTTCCAGGTCAATCAGTCCTACGCACAGTTTGAGCGGGTGACGTCCATTGAAGCACCGCTGCTCTTCGGCATCGTGATGGCAACGCTCGTGGCGGTGATCGTGCTCGGAGGCATTCGTTCCATCGCGCGCGTCACTTCGCGGCTGGTGCCAGCAATGTGCTTGATCTACCTGAGTGCAGGCTTGGTGGTCATCACCGTCAATGCTTCCATGATCCCCGCGGTGCTACAGCAAATTCTTGAAGGCGCGTTCGGCCTCGACGCTGCGGCCGGCGGAGCTGTGGGGGCCATGATCAATGGCCTCAAGCGCGCCACCTATTCGAGCGAGGCAGGAACTGGTTCGTCAGCCATCGCACATTCAGCCGTGCGTACAAACAATCCGTTGACCGAGGGCTACGTGGCCCTTGTCGAGCCGTTTATAGATACCATCGTGGTTTGCCTCACCACAGGCCTGATCATACTCGTTACCGGCGCCTGGCAGGCTGACGTGCCCATGGGGATCGGCATGACATCGTTCGCCTTCGAGTCGGTCTTTCCTTGGTTCTCCTATATCCTCTGCATCTCGGTTATCCTGTTCGCCTTCTCGACAGCCGTCAGCTGGGCTTACTATGGCTCGAAGGCGGTCGGATATCTCTCGGGAAACAGCCCGCGGGTCGACACCATCTACAAACTCGCCCTTTGCGCGGTCCTCTCTCTCGGAGCGACCATCGAACTCGCGCATATTGTAGACTTCATCGACGCAATGCTCTTCGGTATGGCCATACCAAACCTTCTCGCCGTGTTCATACTTCTGCCTGAGCTGAAGCGGGATATCTCACAGTACGAGCGGACGCTTGGTCAGGCTGAGCCGGTGAGCGTCCTGGGGCAAGGTGGCGGCGCCGACAAAGTCCCGAAATGAGCAAACCACCGAGTAGCGCTCCGGTCATCTGGTTTGTTCGGTGCGAGGGCTGCTGAGAGCCGGAAGTTCAGGATGGGCATACTTTGGACGCGGAGGAATGTGTACAAAAACTGCGGAATTTGCCCACCCAACCGCCTCAAGGGCCTTAAAACGCTGACCTTCCCTTTGGCAGGCAAAATCATAAACTCAATGAGATAGAGCGGTCACCAAAGTAAAAAAGTGCTCTTCAGGGCATCATTCCTTCGCTCGGTATGGGCGAGTATGAGACCGCCCCCCCCACTTCTTCATGGCACTTTCTCCGCGGAAGCCCGGCGCTGGACATGAAAAAGCCGGGCCGCATCGGCTGCGCGCCCGGCTTTGAAGACAGAAGAGCGCAGGCCCCCTCAGGATCAGCGGGCGAACTTGGCGCGCGCTTCCTCGAATTGCTTCATGATATTGCTGACCAGTTCCTGGCAGGTCGGGATATCATGGATCAGCGCCTGGCTCTGGCCTGTCGTCCAGATCCCGCCATCCATGTCGCCATCGCGCAGGACGTTCTCGCGCCCACGCACACCGGCCATCAGCTCCTTCACGTCAGCGAACGACTTTGTTGGGTCTCTCTGGATTTCAGCGACCTGAACCGAGATTTCATTCTTCGCAACGCGGGCAGTGTTGCGCAGGGAGCGGCCAACCAGAACGGTGTCGAGCTCGTCATTCTCGACGATCTTCTTCTTTACGTTCTCGTGGATCTTTGCCTCAACGGTTGCGCAGAAACGCGTACCCATGTTCACGCCGTCAGCGCCAAGCGCGATGGCAGCGGCCAGGCCCCGGCCATCGGCCATGCCCCCAGACGCGATAACCGGCACATTGACGGCATCCACCGTCGCCGGCAGCAGAACAATGAGCCCGACATCATCTTCGCCCGGATGGCCCGCACATTCGAAACCGTCGATCGAGATGACATCCACGCCCTTGTTCACCGCAGAAACGGCGTGGCGAACCGAGGTGCATTTGTGGATCACCTTGACGCCATGCTCCTTGAAGCGTGGCAGATGGTCGGTCGGCGCGCGGCCTGCGGTTTCGACGATCTTGATGCCGCTATGGATGATGGCTTCGCGATACTCGTCATACGGAATCGGGTTGATCGAGGGCAGCAGGGTAAGGTTCACGCCGAAGGGCTTGTCTGTCAGCGCCTTCGTCTTCTCGATCTCGGCGAGCAGTTCCTCGCCCGATTTGAACATGTGCGCGGTGATGAATCCGAGCGCGCCGGCATTCGCCACAGCCGCCACGAGTTCGCCGTAGCCAACCCCGGTCATGCCGCCCATGCAGATGGGTGTTTCCACACCGAACATCTCGGTCAGACGTGTCTTGAACTGAGCCATGTTATTCCCCTTTTACTGACCATCCCGGCCTTCAGACCGGCGGCGCTCTGGTTTTACAGATGAGACATGACACAGCCGCGATGGAGAGCGGAAGGTATCACCCAGCGGAAACAGCCTGATGTTTTGGACGCAGGGAAGGACCGGACCGCCCGACAGGAAATGCGCGCGCAAGCGGCGCCGATACGCATCCATATACGGCTTGATTTCAAAGCCTTACGCGCCGCCAGCCGGGATCTTGCCTCTAACACCGCCCTGACATGGCTGGCTGTCCGGCCAGAGGTGAGGGCGCCTTCAGGGCTAAAGCCAAAGCAGCGCCACGCACACCCTCTTGACCCCCGGCCCTCTCCGCATCACATGTCCCCTTAACGCGGAGACACCCCACATGACTGACCAGGCCACCCTCGACGCCATCGACAAAGCCGTCAAAAGCAATGACGTTGTCCTCTTCATGAAGGGCACGCCGACCTTCCCGCAATGCGGGTTTTCCTCGGTCGTTGTGCAGATCCTGGACTATCTGGGTGTCGAATACGTCGCCACCAACGTGCTGGAAGACCAGAATGTCCGCGAAGGCATCAAGCAATACGCCAGCTGGCCGACCATCCCCCAGCTCTACGTAAAAGGCGAATTCGTCGGCGGCTGCGACATCCTCAAAGAGATGTTCGAAAATGGCGAACTGCGCGACCTGATGGCCGAAAAGGGCATCGAACTGGCCGATTGACCGCATCTCCCGCTTTTCCGGGAGATGATTTCAAGATAGCAGGGCGCATGACGACCACTCTCACCGCCCCTGCCCCGATCCGGCCCGCCAAAGCGCCCAAGGTCGGCATTGTCTCTCTCGGTTGCCCGAAGGCACTGGTCGATTCCGAACGCATCATCACGCGCCTGCGCGCTGAGGGCTATCAGATCGCGCCCGATTATGCGGGGGCGGACCTTGTTCTGGTCAACACCTGCGGCTTCCTCGATTCCGCCCGCGACGAAAGCCTGGCCGCCATCGGTGAAGCCATCGAGGCCAACGGCAAGGTCATTGTCACCGGCTGCCTCGGCGCAGAGCCGGAGGTGATCCAGCGGGCCCACCCCAAGGTGCTCGCCGTCACCGGCCCCCATCAGTATGAAGCGGTGATGGAGGCGGTGCATACCCACCTCACCCCGCCGCACAATCCCCATCTCGACCTCGTGCCCGAGAGCGGCCTGCGCCTGACGCCCCGCCATTATGCGTATCTGAAAATCTCCGAAGGCTGCAATAATCGCTGCTCCTTCTGCATCATCCCGAAGCTGCGCGGCGATCTCGTCTCGCGCCCCATCCATCACGTGCTGATGGAGGCCGAAAAGCTGGTGGCCGCCGGGGTGAAGGAACTCCTCGTCATCAGCCAGGACACCTCCGCCTACGGACTGGACATTCGCTACAAACCGGAAACCTGGCGCGGCAGCGAATACGAAACCCGCTTCCTGGATCTCGCCAAAGGCCTCGGCAGCCTCGGCGTGTGGACACGGATGCACTACGTCTATCCCTATCCGCATGTCGATAATGTCATCCCGCTGATGGCCGAAGGCCTGATCACGCCCTATCTCGACATCCCGTTCCAGCACGCCTCCGCGCCGGTCCTCAAGGCCATGAAACGCCCCGGAAATCAGGACAAGGTGCTCGCCCGCATCGCCAAATGGCGCGAGCAGGTGCCAGACCTTGCCATCCGCTCCACCTTCATCGTCGGCTTCCCTGGCGAGACCGAAGAAGACTTCCAGATCCTGCTCGACTTCATCCGTGAAGCGAAGATCGACCGGGCCGGCTGTTTCAAATACGAGAACGTCGTCCATGCCGAAAGCGGCAAGCTCGGCAATCATGTGCCCGAAGACGTCAAGGAAGACCGCTGGCACCGCTTCATGACGGCGCAGGCGGAAGTGTCCGCTGCGCGGGCGGAAGCCCAGGTCGGCCGCACGCTGGAGGTCATAATCGACGGCCCCGGCGAAGAGGCCGGCGAGATGATCGCCCGCACGCAGGCCGATGCGCCGGAAGTCGACGCGGTGGTCTATCTGGGGAATGCCAGCCATCTGAAAGCAGGCGATATCATCCGGGCAGAGATCACCGGCGCCGATGATTACGACCTCTACGCAACGCCCGCCTGAACAGCGCGGGCGCGCATCCGGGCGCCCGCTTCCTGCGCCTCGGCAACACGTCTCGCCATCGCATTATCCATCGCTCCGGCGACGCGGGCCAGCGTCTCGCCATCCGCAAGTTCGGGGCGGCCACCGCTAAAAGGCGGCGCGGGCGCATATTCCAGGCCGAGCGTCAGCGCTTTGGCATAGGCTTCCCCGGCGATCTCCGCGAGCATGGTGAAGGCAAAATCGATGCCCGCCGTAACCCCGCCGCCCGTAAAGACATTGCCATCGCGCACCACGCGGCCCTCATCCGGGATCGCCCCGTATTCCGGCAACAGCCCCCGCCAGGCCCAGTGACAGGCCGCGCGCTTGCCCTGAAGCAGTCCCGCAGCCCCCAGGATCAGAGATCCCGTGCAGACAGAGGTGATATACCGCGCGCCCAGCGCCAGACGGCGGACTTGCGAAACAAACGCCTCGTCCAGCGCCACCTCGGTGGCCGCCATACCGCCGGGAACGCAGATCAGGTCACACTGCGCAATCTCGGATAACTTCCGGGTACGGCCGATAACCAGCCCGCCCTCCGCCACGATCTCCCCGCCATCCCGGCTCGCCACGATCGTGTCCGCGCCCGGAATACGGCACAGCACCTGATGCGGACCGGTGAAATCAAGATGGGTGAGATCGGGATAGATCGCGAAAACGGTGGTGAAGGGTCTCTGGGTCATGGGGCGGCCTCCTTGCGCGTCCTGCCTTTGTCACCTAGAAGCGTTTTGGCAGAAAGGACATTGATCCCATGTTTTCCGCCACGCCGTCACCGCGAGAGATCGGCGTCCTGATTTTCGATGGATTTCAGCTGCTCGATGCGGCAGGCCCAATCGGCGTGTTTGAAATGCCCATACGAGGAATGACGCCGCCGCCCTACACGCTGACGGTCTATTCGGTGGCAGGCGGGCCGGTGCGGGCCTCGTGCGGCGTCGCGATGCACTCTGAAAAACTCCCCGCCGCGCTCAGGCTCGACACGCTGATCGTCTCCGGGGGCGAGGGCACGCGCGATGCGATGACGGATGCGCCCCTGCTGGAGACCATCCGCGACCTCTCGGCGCGCACGCGGCGGACATGTTCGGTCTGCTCGGGATCATTCCTGCTCGCCGCCGCCGGCCTGCTGGAAGGGCGCCGGGCAACGACGCACTGGCGCCGGTCGGAGGGCTTTGCGAAGCTCTTCCCGGGAACCCGGCTCGACGCAGACCGGATATTCGTTCGGGATGGGAAGTTCTGGACCTCCGCCGGGATCACAGCCGGGATCGACCTGGCGCTGGCCTTGGTGGAGGATGACCTGGGAGACGAGGTGGCCCTGCGCGCCGCGCGGGAACTCGTCGTCCATCAGCGCCGTCATGGCGGGCAGTCGCAATTCTCTGTCATGCAGGATGTAAAACTCGCCACCGGGCGGTTTGACGACATGATCGGCTGGGTCCGGACAAATCTTGCAGAAGACATCCGTGTGGAAACCATGGCCGGGCAGGCTGGCATGAGCCCGCGCAACTTCGCCCGTGTCTTCCGGGCCGAGACCGGAACCACCCCTGCCCGCTTTGTTGAAAAACTGCGGCTAGAGGCAGCGCGCCAGCAGGTCGAGACAACCAGCCTCTCCCTCCAGAAAATCGCAACAGATACCGGGTTCTGCGATCCTGAGAGAATGCGCGTGGCGTTCATGCGGGCGTATGGTCAGCCGCCCATGGTTCTGCGACGGCAGAGCAAAGGCGGCGAGGAATTCCGAAAATTATCGAAAAACAACGATTGACATATCGTATTTCGATAATTCATATGGGGTATACCCGCTCCCAGCCCCCCAGGAGGCCAAAATGCTGAAAACACTTACCGCCACGGCAATCGCCGCCCTCATCACGGCGCCGCTCGCATTTGCCGGCACGAAGACGATCGACGTTGGCAGCTTCGATCTGATCGAAGCCAAGGGCGCCATGAATGTCATCTACACCGCCGGCCCCACGACTTCGGTGGTGGTCGAGTCCGATGGCAACGACTTCTCCGACGCCGATATCTCCGTAAACGGAAATACACTCGTCATCACGCGCGTCAGCGTGAACAAGCGCGGCCTGTTCAGCGGCAGCGGCAATCTGAAAGTCTCCGATGGCGGCAAGACCGTCCGTGTCAATGGCAAGAAGATGCCCGCCTATACCGTGCGCGTCACGAGCCCGGATCTCAGCGGGATCAAGGTCTCGCAATCCTCGACAGGAGAGGCGCGCGGCATCGATGCGGCGTCCTTTGAGGCCCGCGCCTCGTCCTCCGCAAAGCTGAAGCTCTCCGGCAAGGCCGCGCGCGTCGAACTGGGCGCCTCGTCTTCGGCCGATATTGAAGCCAGAAATTTTGAGGCTGCATCGCTGGATGTCAGCGCGTCCTCCTCCGGCGATGTCGAAGCGCTGGTGACCGGCACGGGAAAAGTCGAGATATCGGCCTCTTCGTCGGGCGACGTCTCCCTGCGTTCAACTCAGCCGGCGACCTTCAGTGTCAGCGCGTCGAGCGGCGCAGACGTGGATCTCTCCGGAGCCTGCGCCAGTATTGAAATATCGGCCTCTTCGGGCGCCGATGTGGATGCCAGCAAGCTTCAGTGCGCCACCGCCACCGTCACGGCCTCCAGCGGCGCAGACGTTGACGCTTTCGCCTCTGCCTCAGCCGATGGCACAGCATCAAGCGGCGGCGACATCACCTTCACAGGATCGCCTGCTGACAAGCAGTCCAAGAAGTCCAGCGGCGGCGATGTGACCTTCAAATAACGCGTGGATCTGACCTTCAGATTTCATAGGACCCCGGATCATGTCCGGGGTCTTTCCATTTGAGGCCCATATCTTCCAGGGCGCCGCGCACGAGACGCGCGATCATGGCGTTGCGGCGCGTGCGGCTGTCCGCGGGAATGACATACCAGGGGGCATGCCGGGTCGAGCAGCGGCCAACGGCCGTCTCATAGGCGTGCATGAAATCCGGCCAGAGTGAGCGGTCGTCCAGATCTCCGGGATTGAACTTCCACAGCTTGTGCGGCTCCACCAGGCGCTCCTTGAGGCGCACGCCCTGCTCCTCATGGCCAATGTTCAGCATGCATTTGACAATGGTGTAGCCATTCTCGGAGAGATGCTTCTCGAAGGCGTTGATCTGGTCATAGCGCTGCTCGATGGCTTCAGGCGGCGCAAAGCCGCGCACCTTGGCAACCAGTACGTCTTCATAGTGAGAGCGGTCAAAGATGCCCAGGTGGCCCCGGCGGGGCACGGCATTGTGGACACGCCAGAGATAATCGCGGGCAAGCTCCTCGCTGCTGGGCGCCTTGAAGGCCTTGACCTCCATGCCGAGCGGCGTGGTGTCGGAGAAGACTGACTTGATGGTCCCGGATTTGCCGGACGTATCCATCCCCTGCAACACGACGAGCAGCGCGCGGCTGCCTTCGGCATAGAGCATGTCTTTCAGTTCGTTGATGCAGGCAGCATCCTTCTTCAGGCTGGTCTCTGCCTCTTCCTTGTTGGCAAACAGTTCGCGGTCCGCCGTCGGCCGGTCCTTGAGTTCAAAAGGTCTGCCCGGCCGCGCGATGAGGGCTTTGCGGACAGTCGCGATGGAAGGAATGGCCAAGGAAATCTCCTGGAAAATGAAAAGGCCGCACCAGTCTGGCGCGGCCTTCCCGAAAGTTCAAGAAAAACAGGTGTCTTACGACGAATAGAACTCGACCACCTGGGCCGGTTCCATTTTCACCGGATACGGCACGTCGGCCAGAGCCGGGACGCGCTTGTAGGTGGCTGTCATCGCCTTGGGGTCGACTTCCACATATTCCGGAATGTCGCGCTCAGGGCTGCCGAGGGCTTCGAGCACCAGGGCCAGATTGCGCGACTTCTCGCGGACCTGAACCACATCGCCCGGCTTCAGACGAGCCGAACCGATATTGCAGCGGCGGCCATTCACCATCACGTGACCGTGGTTGATGAACTGGCGGGCTGCGAAGACGGTCGGCACGAATTTCGCGCGGTAGACAACAGCGTCGAGGCGCGATTCCAGAAGACCGATGAGGTTTTCAGCCGAGTTGCCCTTCATACGGGCAGCTTCGACATAGGTTTTCGCAAACTGCTTCTCGGTGATGTCGCCGTAATACGCCTTCAGCTTCTGCTTCGCCATGAGCTGCATACCAAAGTCAGAGACCTTGTTACGGCGGTTCTGGCCGTGTTGGCCTGGCTTGTAGTTGCGCTTGTTGAAGGGAGATTTGGGGCGACCCCAGATATTTTCACCGACGCGGCGGTCGATTTTGTATTTCGCACTGTGGCGACGAGACATATCAATGTCCTCATTCTCAACGCGGGCCGGTGGGCTAATGCTCAATAAGAGCCCACGATTACAACGGCGGCACCGCATCACCCCGTCATGAAGCGGCGGGTAAAACACCAATAATACACTCGCGTCAAGCGCGATGGCTGCTAGTGTCCGCCCCAAAACAGGGAGGAATCAATGGCATCGGTTAAAGGTAAGGTCGCAATCGTGACAGGCGCAGCCAGCGGCATTGGCCGCGCGGCAGCGCTGGTGCTGGCGCGCGAAGGCGCAGGCGTCATGGTTACAGACATAGATGAAGCTGGCGCGCAGGCCGTGGCCGCCGAGATCAACAAGGCAGGCGGCAAGGCTGCTGCCATGAAGCAGGACGTGACCGACGAAGCCGTCTGGGACAGCGTTTTTGCTGACACAAAGAGCCTGCTGGGCACGCCCTCGATCCTCGTCAACAATGCCGGGATCGCCATTGGCGGGGCCATTATGGACTATTCGCTGGCCGACTGGCGCAAGCAGATGGAAGTGAACACCGACAGCGTCTTCCTCGGCACCCGCGCCGCCATGCGCACAATGAAGGCCACCGGCGGATCAATCGTGAACATATCCTCCGTAGCGGGTCTGCGGGGCGCCTCCGGGGCGAGTGCCTACTGCGCCTCCAAGGGCGCGGTGCGCCTGTTCACCAAGGCCGCGGCAATGGAATGCGCCCAGCTTGGCCTGAAGATCCGTGTGAACTCGGTTCACCCCGGCATCATCGACACGCCGATCTGGCAGAAATCTCTGACCCGGATGACCGAGACGATGCAGAAGGAACAGTCGGATGTCCTCACGGCGGCCTTCGGCGGCAACGGTCTTGATCCCAACATCATCGCCGCCGGCAGCACCCCGATGGGGCGCCCTGGCACGCCGGATGAAGTGGCAGAGCTGATCCTCTTCCTCGCCTCGGATGCGTCGAGCTATATCACCGGTCAGGAGCATGTCGTCGATGGCGGGCTGACGGCAAAATAGCCCGGCGCGGTCACACGATCCCGCTGGCGCGCAGCTTGGCGATCTGCTCCGGGCTCAGATCAAGCAGCTCCGTCAGCACTTCTTCTGTGTGCTGACCGATGGCCTCCGGGCCTGCCCAGCGGATCTGTCCCGGTGAAGCAGAAAGCTTCGGGAAGACGTTCTGCTGCTTGATGCCCGGCCAGCGCTGGCTCGGCACTTCGGTGAGGGATTGGCGGGCCGCATAATGGGGGTCGGCCAGCATGTCGGCCGCGCGGTAGACCTTGCCGACCGGCACGCCATTGGCGATCATGATCTGCTCTATCTCTTCGATGGGGCGGGAGGATGCCCATGCCTGGATCAGATCATCAAGCGGCTGCTGGTTGCGCCCGCGCGCCACATGCGTCCTGTAATCGGGGTCATCCTTCAGCTCTGGCTGGCCGATGGCAACGCACAGACGGGCAAAGACCGTGTCCTGATTGGCGGCAATGATCACCATGCCATCGCAGCCCTCATAGATGTTGGACGGGGCAATATTGGGCAGGATCGACCCGGACCGTTCGCGGGTATAGCCCTCAAACTGGTGTTCCGGCACGAGCCCTTCCATCACTGAAAGTACGGACTCATAGATAGTCGCATCGATCATCTGGCCTTCACCGGTCTTCTCGCGGTGATGCAATGCGGCCAGTGCGCCGAGCGCGGCATAGAGCCCCGCCAGGCTGTCCCCCAGCGAGATGCCGGCCCGCGACGGGCGCCGGTCTGCCTCACCCATCACATAGCGCAGCCCGCCCATCGCCTCCCCAACGGAGGCATAGCCCGCGCGCGAAGCATAAGGCCCCGTCTGCCCATAGCCCGATACGCGGATCATGATGAGCCGCGGATTGATCTGTTTGAGCGCCTCATAGCCAAGGCCCCACTTCTCCAGGGTTCCGGGCCGGAAGTTCTCCAGCAGGAAATCGGCCTGCGCGACCAGTTGGCGGACAATATCCTGCCCCTCCGCTTCGCGCAGATTGGCGGTGATGCAGCGCTTGCCGCGCGCGACCACCGACCACCAGAGCGGAAAGCCTTCCCGGCCCCACTCCCGCAGGGGATCGCCCTGCCCTGGCGGCTCGACCTTGATCACATCAGCGCCCATGTCGGCGAAGATCTGTCCACAGAATGGACCGGCAATCAGCTGGCCAAGCTCGATAACCCGGAGGTCCGTCAACGGGCCAGTGCGCGGTGGTGGTGATGACATTCTGGTCCTCCCGGAGACTGCGACCCGTTTCCAATCAGGAAATCCGCCGGGCAGCAAGCGACAGGGAGGGTTAGCCGCGCATCAGTTGGACGCAACCTTGCGCTCAAGGATGCTCACATTATCTGTGGCCCGCAGTTTCACGATCTTCTCGTGTTGAGCCCGCGCACCAAAACGGCGGCGTATTGGCAGGGTCGTCACAATGGGCGGGGATTCGCCTTCCGGGACATCCCGGAAGAGAACCTGGTTCCGCCCGAGGCGCTTGACCTCATAGAGCGCGCCATCGGCGCAATCGACGGCCACATTTAGCGGTGTTTCCGGGCTCATCATACAGAGGCCGAAGCTCGCCGTGACGGAGACCTGTTTGTCACCAACGGCGATGGTTGCTTCTTCGATCCGGCGGCGCAGACGCTCGCACACGATGATAGCTTGCTCCTTGCTTACGCAACTGAGCAATACAACGAACTCTTCCCCACCCCAGCGGCCGAGGCGGTCAAACGGTCCGCGCAACTCGGAATGTGCAATGGCAGCGATTTCCTTGAGCACGAGATCGCCGCCCGGATGACCGTGGAGATCGTTGACCTCCTTGAAATGGTCGAGATCGATCAGAACGATTGCGGCGCTCTGCTTTGTGCGGCGCATGCGTGAGCGTTCTTCTTCGGCAGCATGGATGAAGAAGCGACGGTTCAGAAGGCCGGTCAGCGCATCGGTCCAGGCCATTTCCTCAAGCCGGTGCTGATACGCGCGCATATGGAAGTCATGCAGAGAGGCAATAATCGCCGTCGGCAATGCGACGCAGCACGAAACAAACAGATTCAGCCGAACATAGGAGCCAATGTCGGCGGGCAGGCCGATCTTGTAGAACATCAGCGACACGGTGAAGGACAATGACAGGGCCGTACACGCAACCAGCATGAAAAAAATCACGGCGCTCCAGACGTCACGGCGAGAATTTGTCATGGAAAGACGGCTCCAACAGGCTGATTTCTGCAAACCTATCGCAATAGTTTTGATGTCGCATTTTCGTATGCCCTTCAGTTGCAAGCCCAACATCAAGGTAAAATTAACCAGCCCGTTTCGGCCGCGCCCACCTGGAAGGAACAGGACGGCCTGTCTGCGCGCCGGCCAGTGGTTTCCGGCGCCCCCGCAAGGCCTGTCACCGGCCTGCGAGCGGGGCGCCTGTTTCGTGAAAAATATTCAAATCATAATAATTTCAGAACATTGGCGTTCCCGAAGCCCTGGGCGTTCAAATTTCGGCCAGAGTCTGAAAACCTTCATCTTCTTCCTGTTGACGCCGCCTCTTGGACACCCTATTTCCGGCACATCGTTAGCAGTCGGCCCGGGCGAGTGCTAACAGACGCGCGCCTCAGGCTGCGCCGGGCGGGATAACCGTCAATCTCATTCACCCGGGGAAGCTTTGATCGAAGAGGCAGTCAAAATGAAACTTCGCCCCCTGCATGACCGTGTCGTCGTGCGCCGCGTGAAAGAAGAAGAAAAAACCAAAGGCGGGATCATCATTCCTGATAACGCCAAGGAAAAGCCGCAGGAAGGCATCGTTGTCGCTGTCGGCAACGGCGCAATCGGTGACGACAATGAGCGCGTTCCGCTCGACGTCAAAAAAGGCGACCGCGTCCTGTTCGGCAAATGGTCCGGCACCGAAGTGAAGATCGACGGTGAAGACCTGCTGATCATGAAGGAAAGCGACATCATGGGCGTTCTGGACAAGTAAGTCCGGCCCAATCCCGCTTTCCGAAACCAAGATTTACACACACAAGAGGTACCTCACATGGCTGCAAAACAAGTTGTTTTCGGCGCCGAAGCCCGCGAGCGGATGCTCCGTGGCGTCGACATCCTCGCCAACGCAGTGAAAGTCACGCTCGGCCCCAAAGGCCGTAACGTGGTCATCGAAAAATCGTTCGGCGCACCGCGCACCACGAAGGATGGCGTCACCGTCGCGAAAGAAATCGAACTCGAAGACAAGTTCGAGAACATGGGCGCTCAGATGCTGCGCGAAGTGGCATCCAAAGCCAACGACACCGCAGGCGATGGCACCACCACCGCCACCGTTCTGGCCCAGGCCATCGTCCGTGAAGGCATGAAGCGCGTCGCCGCCGGCATGAACCCGATGGATCTGAAGCGCGGCATCGACAAGGCTGTTTCCGAAGTCATCTCCGACCTCGCGCATCACTCCAAGAAAGTGAAAACGAACGAAGAGATCGCCCAGGTCGGCACCATCTCGGCCAATGGCGAAACTGAAATCGGCGCGATGATCGCTGAAGCCATGGCGAAAGTCGGCAATGAAGGCGTCATCACGGTTGAAGAAGCCAAAGCCCTCGAAACCGAACTCGATGTCGTCGAAGGCATGCAGTTCGACCGCGGCTATATCAGCCCCTACTTCATCACCAATCCGGACAAGATGATCGTCGAACTCGACGACGTTCTGATCCTTCTTCACGAGTCGAAGCTGTCGAGCCTTCAGCCGCTGCTCCCGATCCTCGAATCGGTTGTCCAGTCGCAGAAGCCCCTCCTCATCATCGCTGAAGATGTCGATGGTGAAGCCCTGGCGACCCTGGTGGTCAACAAGCTGCGCGGCGGCCTGAAAATCGCCGCTGTGAAAGCCCCTGGTTTCGGCGACCGCCGCAAAGCCATGCTCCAGGACCTTGCAGTCCTCACCGGCGGCCAGGTCATCTCCGAAGATCTCGGCATCAAGCTTGAAAACGTCGGCATGGAAATGCTCGGCAAAGCCAAGCGCGTCTCGATCGACAAGGACAACACCACGATCGTTGATGGCGGTGGCAAGAAGAAAGAAATCGAAGCGCGCGTTTCGCAGATCCGCAAGCAGATCGATGACACCTCTTCTGACTATGACCGTGAGAAGCTCCAGGAGCGCCTCGCGAAACTGGCCGGCGGTGTTGCCGTGATCAAAGTCGGCGGCGCAACCGAAATCGAAGTGAAAGAGCGTAAAGATCGCGTCGACGACGCCCTGAACGCAACCCGCGCTGCTGTCGAAGAAGGCATCGTGCCAGGCGGCGGCGTTGCCCTGCTCCGTTCTTCCAAGAACATCGACGTTGTTGGTCTCAACGACGACGAAAAAGCTGGCATCGACATCGTTCGCAAGGCACTCGAAGCTCCGATCCGTCAGATCGCAGAGAACGCCGGCGTTGAAGGTTCGGTGGTCGTCAACACGATCATCAACAACAAGTCGCGCTCCTTCGGCTTCAACGCTCAGACCGAAGAGTATGGTGACCTCGTCGCCATGGGTGTCATCGACCCGGTGAAGGTTGTCCGCTCGGCTCTGCAAAACGCTGCTTCGGTGGCCAGCCTGCTGATCACGACGGAAGCCGGCATTGCCGAAGCACCGAAGAAAGACTCCGGCGGCGGCGGTGGCATGCCCGGCGGTATGGGCGGCATGGGCGGTATGGACTTCTAAGTCCACCCCGTCGCATCCCAGCGAAAACTTCAGCAGCCCTCCGGAGCAATCCGGGGGGCTGTTTACTTTGGGTCACGATTGCCGCGCTGCCCGTCCCTTCGTAGCATCTGTCAAAACAGAATGGCGGAGGAAACAATGGACTGGAATTTCGGTGACATGCTCGATGCGGTCGGTGATGCGCTCGGCCCGAACGATCCTGCGCTGATCCACGGTGACCGTACGGTCAGCTGGCCTGAGATGACGGCCCGCTCCAACCGCATGGCCCGCGCGCTCCACGGGCTCGGCGCCAAACCCGGCGACAAGGCAGGCTTCTACCTCCGCAACCAGCCCGAATACATGGAAGCCCTCGCCGCCTGCTTCAAAGCGCGCCTTGCCCATGTCAACGTCAACTACCGCTACCGGGACGACGAGCTCGTCTACATCTTCGACAATTCGGACGCGGCCGTGGTATTCTTCGACACCGAGTTCTCTGCCGAAGTCGAGCGTGTGCGCGCCCGCCTGCCCAAGGTGGTTGCCTGGGTCCAGATCGGCGGCGGCGAGATCCTGCCCTTCGCCCATGATTATGAAAAGCTGGCCTCTGAAGGCGACGCCTCGAAGCTCAAGATCCCCCGCTCCGGCGACGATCTCCTCCTCCTCTATACCGGCGGCACCACCGGCATGCCCAAGGGCGTGATGTGGACCCATTCCATCTGGCGCGAAGCCGGCATGGAAGGCGTCCGCAAGATGGGCGGCCCGGTTCCGGAAAACCTTGATGAGCATGTCCAGAACGCGCTGACCGTTGGCAAATTCTCCCGCCAGATTCCTGCCTGCCCGCTGATGCACGGCACCGGCCTGTTCACGGCGATGGGCGCCATGCTGAATGGCGGCGCCATCGTCACGCTGACCGACAAGCGCAAGTTCGATCCGGTAAATCTCTGGGACACCGTGCACAGCAACAGCGTGACCAGCATGGCCATCGTGGGCGATGCCTTTGCCAAGCCGATGCTCAAGACGCTGGATGAGAATCCCGGCCGCTGGAATCTCTCCAGCATGCTCGCCATCATTTCGTCAGGCGTGATGTGGAGTTCTGAAGTGAAGCAGGGACTTCTCCGCCACATGCCGCAAGTGGCGCTGACCGACAGCTTCGGCGCCTCCGAAGCGGTTGGCTTTGGCTCCTCCATCACCACGGCGGATGGCGGCACCAAAACGTCGAAGTTCGAGATCGGCCCCAACTGCAAGGTGTTCACCGAAGACGGCCGTGAGGTGCTGCCGGGCAGCGCCGAGCCGGGTTATATCGCCCGTGGCGGCGCCGTTCCGCTGGGCTATTACAAAGATCCGGAAAAAACCGAGAAAACCTACAAGGTCTATGGTGGCATGCGCTACGCCGTACCAGGAGACTGGTGCACCGTGGAAGCCGATGGCACGATCACGCTGCTCGGCCGGGGATCAAACTGCATCAACACCGCCGGCGAGAAGGTTTATCCCGAAGAGGTCGAAGAAGCGCTGAAATCGCATGCCGCGGTGACAGACGCCCTGGTTGTCGGCGTGCCCGATGACAAATGGGGACAAGCAATCACCGCCGTCGTCTCTCTCAATGGCGAGGTCACGGAAGACGAACTGCGCGCCCATGTTCAGTCAAAGATCGCCCGTTACAAGGCGCCCAAGCGCATTCTGTTCAAGGACGATCTCGGCCGCGCCTCAAATGGCAAGGCAGACTACAAGTCGATCAAGACCTTCGCGTTGCAGGAACTCGGCATTCCGGGCTGACACGGACCGGCCGGATCAATCCGCCTTGCGGCGCACCGTGCGGAAAACCGCGCTCGCCCGCGCCGCAAGGCCGCCGTCTTCCTTGACGATCCGGGCACTGACATGGATGAACTCGCCATCCACCGCAGAAACTTCCGGGTGAGCTTCGATCCACTCCCCCTCGCGCGCGATTTCCATGAACTCCAGCGTCAGCCGGATCGTCACGGACATCTTGCCCGTCGCGCTCCACACCGCCCAGGCCAGCGCGCTGTCGGCGAAAGCCGACATCATCCCGCCATGCAGGAAGCCCATTCCATTGCAATGCCGGTCAAGCACCCAGAGGCCCGTGCGCATGTCGCCCGGCGCTGTTGCCCGATAGCTCGGCCCATTATGGATCGTGAATTTGCCGCGCGAAGGCGTCAGCGCAAACCCTTCGCGTGGCTCCATGGTCGCTACCAGGCTATCAGCCACCGGTATTGCCGAAGAGAGTGTGGACCACCGTGTCGCCCGGCTCGATGCCCAGTTCTCTGGCGCGCCCACCCGGCAGTTCGAGAACTGCCCGCACAGGAACGCCAGGGCTGACAGACCGCAACGAACCAGGCTGCGTGTTGCGCGCAATGGCGGCCACGCGGCCATCCTCAAAGATGAACAGCATGTCGAGCGGGATGAGCGTGTTCTTCATCCACATGCTGACAGGGCGGGTGGTCCCGAAGTCAAACAGCATGCCGGCGTCCGGGGCGAGTGTCTCGCGGAACATCAGCCCCTGCTGGATCTCCTCCGGCGTCGTCGCCAGTTCCACCGTGAAGGCATGGCTCTCATCGCCGGATTTCACGCTGAGCGGTGAAGTTTCCAGCTGGGCGAAAGCGGCCTGAACAAACATGGCCGCAGCGAAGACGAAGGTGAGGATGAAGCGCATCATGACGCTGGTTTATCCATGCCTTTTGCAGGCGGCAAGCGCCGAACGCGGTTCTAGCGGCGCGTCTTCACGACAGAGACGTGTTCGCCCTTGGCGCCAGCTTCGATGACAACCTCAATCCGCGTGCCCGGCTCGATCTCATCATAGCCTGCCTTCCGCAACGCCACGGCATGAACGAACACGTCGGTCTCCTCGCCATCGCGCAGCACAAAGCCATATCCGCGCGTCCGATTGAACCATTTCAGGGTGACGGTCTCATAGTCGGGGCGCAGTCCCTGCTCATGGGCGACAATCGCGCGGGGGCGGTCCATCTCGATGATGTGGGACGTTTGCCAGCCCCGTTCCTTGCGGACGGCATCGCAGATAACCTTCGCGCCTTCATCGGCATAGCTTTCGCCATAATCCCGCAGGCAGGAAACATGCAGCATGACATCGCCCGTGAGCGCTTCATCCGAAACAGATTCGGCAACAATGAAGCCATAGCCCTTGGCGCTGTCGAACCACTTCACGCGGCCGATCACACGCACAGCAGGCTCGGCGGCGGCCGCCTCAGTCTCGGTTTTGGCTGCAATCTTAGTCATCAACCCAAATTCCCCAGCAGGGAAACCTAGAGCGTGAAGAAGCGCTTGTCACGCGATCTTACCCCGGAAACAGGGGCACAAATGACACAAGCGTCCAGAAAGTAATCAGTGCGGGGGAAGTCTGGTGGCAGTCCCTAGGGGAGTCGAACCCCTCTTTTCAGGTTGAAAACCTGACGTCCTAACCGATAGACGAAGGGACCGCACCGGCTTGAGAACCGGGCATATAGCGGGTGAATTCCCACACCGCAACCCGTTTCAAACGCTGTTTTGCAGAAGATTCACAGCATTGCGGCATCAAGGATTTCAAGTTGCACCCGCTTGCGGCCATTCCACTGGTCAGACTTCAGCCGCCCGGCAAGCCCGAGGCGCTGGCCGGTACGCAGCAGATCCCCGATCGGTTCATCGGCAACCCGCCAGGCAATACACTCGATCCGGCCGGTATTGTTCTCCGCCGTGAAGCGCAGATGATTGGCCCCGATCCGGCGCACACCGGTCGGCATAACATCCGTCATCGCAAAGACAGGCTCCGGCGCGCCGACCCCAAAAGGCCCAAGCGCCGCCACCTGGTCATACAGCGCCGTGGTGGCGCTGCCCGGCGAGAGCACCGCATCGATATGCAAGTCCAGCGCCGCGTCCCGCTCGGCCTTGAACTCGGCCATATGCGCGACCATCCAGTCATCAAACGCGGCGATCTGGTGCGGCTCAAGGCTGAGCCCCCCCGCCATCGCATGCCCACCCCCGGAAAGGATGATCCCCTCCCGCGCGGCGGCAGAGATCGCATCGCCCAGATTCACGCCCGCAACAGAGCGCCCCGACCCCTTGGCCACCGGCCCGAGCCCGTCGCCCCAGCCAATGATGATCGTGGGCAGATGGAAGCGGTCTTTCAGGCGGCCTGCCACGATGCCGATGACGCCGGGGTGCCACCCTTCGCCGGCTGCAATGATAATCCCGCGATCAGGGTTTGCCGCCAGCGCCCGTTCAGCCTGCGCGGCTGCCTCATCCTGGATGGCTGCTTCCACAGCGCGGCGCTCATCATTGAGCGCGTGCAGCCGTTCGGCCAGTGCAATCGCCTCGCCCCGGTCATCCGTCGCCAGCAGCTTTGCCGCCAGCCAGGGATCACCCACCCGGCCTCCCGCATTCAGCCGTGGCCCCAGCAGGAAGGTGGCATGGTACACGCTGTCGATCTCACCAATCCCGCTGACATCGGCCAGCGCGCGCAGGCCGACATTCTCGCCCCGTGACATGATGGCGAGCCCCTGCCGCACAAACGCGCGGTTCACCCCCGTCAGCGGAGACATGTCGCACAGCGTGCCGAGGGCGCAGAGATCCAGATAGGGAAGAATATCGGGCAGCCCCCCCGGCGGCGCGACATTCCGCTGGCGTGCCAGCCGGTTCATCGCGGCCGCAAAGACAAACACGACCCCGGCCGCCGCCAGATGGCCCTGCCCAGAGGTACAGTCCGGACGGTTGGGGTTCACCAGCGCGGCCGTTTCCGGCAGATGGCCGGACATCAGATGGTGGTCGATCACCACAACCGGCAGGTCGATGGCCAGCGCCTCGTCCAGCGCGCGCACAGCCGCCGCGCCGCAATCAACCGTGATCACGAGATCATAGCCCTGGGATTTGAGATACCGGAACGCTTCCGGCGAGGGGCCATACCCTTCCTCCAGCCGGTCGGGCACATACAGGCCAAGTTCCCTGCCCCAGGCACGGAAATAGCGCGCCAGAATGGCCGAAGATGTGCCCCCATCCACGTCATAATCGGCAAAGACGCAGACACGCTTTCCATCAAGGATGGCGTCAAGAATGATGCCCGCTGCCTTGTCCATGTCGGCAAAGATACTGGGATCAGGAAACAGCTCGCGCAGTGTGGGCGAAAGATAGCTCTGCGCGGTTTCCGGGGTCACGCCCCGCCCGGCCAGCAGGCGCGCCACAAGGTCAGACCCCGCCGCCGCCGGCATCAGCCGCCGCACCAGGCCTTCCTCCACATCTGCCAGCCGCCAGCGGCGCCCGCCCGCCGAGCGTTCCACGCCCAGGAAGGGCAGGCCTTGAACTGTGGCGGGCTGAGACATGGCGTGACCTTCAGAAGAATCAGTTGCCCACAGTAAACCCAACCGCCCGCCCCGTGAAATCGATCGCTGCACAGGGGTGGCGAAATCGCGCCAACCGGCCTAGACGGCTGCACAAAGCACTACGCCCTACATCACGAACGAGAGCGAACCATGATCCCCCGTTATACCCGCCCGGAAATGGCCGCCATCTGGACGCCCGAAGCACGCTTCCAGATCTGGCTCGACATCGAAACCCTGGCTGCCGAAGCTATGGAACAGATGGGCCAGGTTCCCAAAGGCACCACCGCCGCGGTGCGCGCGCGCGCAAAATTCGAGGTCGAACGCATCGACGAGATCGAGCGCGAAGTGAAGCATGACGTCATCGCCTTCCTCACCAACGTCACCGAACATGTCGGCGAGGAAGCCCGTTACCTGCATATGGGCATGACCTCCTCGGATGTCCTCGACACCTGCCTGAACGTGCAGATGGTCCGCGCCGCCGATCTGATGCTCACCGGCATCGACCGCGTTTTGGCCGCCCTCGAAAAACGCGCCCGCGAGCACAAGTTCACCCCCACCATCGGCCGCAGCCACGGCATCCATGCCGAGCCGACCACCTTCGGCATCAAGCTGGCCACCTTCCATGCAGAGTTCCAGCGCGCCCGCCAGCGCCTCTTGCTGGCCAGGGAAGAAGTCTCCACCTGCGCCATCTCCGGCGCGGTCGGCACCTTCGCCAATATCGACCCGAAGGTTGAGGAACATGTCGCCGCCAAGCTTGGCCTGACCATCGAGCCGGTCTCGACCCAGGTGATCCCGCGCGACCGTCACGCCATGTATTTTGCCGTGCTGGGCGTGATCGCCTCCTCGGTCGAACGCCTCGCCACCGAAGTGCGCCACCTGCAACGCACCGAAGTTCTGGAAGCCGAAGAGTTCTTCTCCGCCGGCCAGAAGGGCTCCTCCGCGATGCCCCACAAGCGCAACCCCGTGCTGACCGAAAACCTGACCGGCCTTGCCCGTCTCGTGCGTTCGGCCGTCACCCCGGCGCTCGAAAACGTCGCCCTCTGGCATGAGCGGGACATCTCCCACTCTTCGGTCGAGCGCGGCATTGGCCCGGACGCGACGATCCACCTCGATTTCGCCCTGCATCGCCTCGCCGGTGTTGTGGAAAACCTGGTCGTCTATCCGGAAAACATGCTCGCCACGATCAATTCGATGGGCGGCCTGCACAATTCCCAGCGCATCCTTCTGGCGCTCGTCGAGAAGGGCGTCAGCCGCGAAGACGCCTACCGCCTCGTCCAGCGCAATGCGATGCGCACCTGGAAGAAGGAAGGCGCGCTCAATGAGTTGCTCAAGGCTGACGCGGACGTCACCGCCCGCCTCTCCGCCGCCGAGATCGATGACCTGTTCGACCTGGAATATCATTTCAAGCATGTCGATACGATTTTCGCCCGCGTTTTTGGCAAAGCCTGACGCGGCTGCAACAGAACGCCCTGATCCGGGCGGGCCTTCGGGTCCGCCCTTTTCTTTACAGGTTCAACGGTTGACCCCCGGCCTCTACGGGTGAACATCCCCGCATCATTGGACTCATATTCTTGCGGGGCTTGAACGGATGAAAAAACTAATCCTTGGCGTGGCGCTGGGCGCCCTCCTGACGGCCTGTGCACCAGATGTGTCGCAGACCGATACGGCCGCACCGGCGGCGGCCACGCCGGCCCGGTCTGCCGTTGAGGAACTGCACTTCCGCACCCTGGTGCTGGATACACACCTCGACA
Source organism: Alphaproteobacteria bacterium HGW-Alphaproteobacteria-18 (assembly GCA_002841155.1). Classification (GTDB taxonomy): domain Bacteria; phylum Pseudomonadota; class Alphaproteobacteria; order Caulobacterales; family Hyphomonadaceae; genus Hyphomonas. The sequence goes on along the minus strand of PHEH01000001.1, from coordinate 72,493 downwards.
CCCCGGCCTACTTCCATGATCCGAAATACACCTTCTCCAAACGCGGCGATTTCGATGTCGATGGCACCCATGTCGACCTGCCCCGCATGAATGAAGGCGGCCTCGATGGCGGCTTCTGGGTCATCTTCACCGCGCAGGGCCCGCTGGACGAGGCGTCCTATCTGGCTGCGCGGAACCTGGCCGTGCTGCGCCAGATGTCGATCCGCGAGATGGCCGCGAAATATTCCGATCATGTCGAACTCGCCTTCTCCACCGCTGACGCCGAGCGCATCGCTGCGGCCGGCAAGAAGATCGTCTTCCAGAGCATGGAAAACGCTTATCCGCTGGGCACCGATATCTCGATGCTCGACACATTCTATGTCGGCGGCCTGCGCATGATTGCGCCCGTCCACTTCCGCAACAGCCAGTTTGCCGACAGCGCCACCGATGTCAGCGAAGCCTATGGCGGCCTCAGCCCGCTGGGCGAGGAACTGGTGCGCTCGGCCAACCGGCTGGGCCTCATCCTGGATGGCTCGCACGCGTCTGACAACACGGTGCGCGACATGATGGCGATCTCGACCACGCCGCTGATCCTCTCCCATTCCGGCCCCAAGGCGATCTATGATCACCCGCGCAACGTGCCCGATGACCTTCTCATCGCCATCGCCGAAGATGGCGGCGTCATCCAGATCAACGCCTATGGCGCCTATCTTGAGGCCTTGCCCGCCAGCGCAGAACGTCTGGACACCATCGCCGCCTTGCAGGCGGAATATGGCAGCGACACCTCTTCGATGGATGACGCAACACGCGATGCCTACCGCGCCGCGTATGAGGCGCTGAACAAGCAGTTCCCCGCCCCGCGCTCCACCTTCGAGAAGTTCATGGAACACCTGCTCTACACGCTAGAGCTTGTCGGGCCTGATCATGTCGGCGTCGGCGCAGACTGGGATGGCGGCGGCGGTGTCGATGGCATGAAGGATATTGTCGATCTTCCCAAGGTGACCGCCGCGCTGGTCGAGGCAGGTTATTCCGAAGAAGACATTGCAAAAATCTGGAGCGGCAACCTGCTGCGTCTGATGTCGGAAGTGGAAGCCGCGCGCAGCTCGGATCTCACCTCCCCGCAAGTCCTCAACTGATCATGGAGTGGCTGAGCGTCCTTCCCCCCGTCGCGGCGATCCTCGTCGCTGTCTGGTCCCGGAACGTCTACTGGGCGCTCGGCCTCGCCATCCTTCTTGCCGAAACGCTACAGGCCGGGCTTAACCCCGCGCTCGGCGCGCTCAGCAGCATTGACCGGGCAACCGGCGTATTCGCCGATCCCGGCAATACACGCATCCTGCTGTTCTGCCTCATCATCGGGGCGCTGATTGCCTATCTGGAGCGCGCGGGCGCCTTTGCGGCGATGGTCAGCTGGCTGATGCGCACAGGCGTCGCCGCCGGGCCCAAACGCGCCAGCGGCGTAACCGCCGCTTCCGGCGTCATCCTCTTTATAGAAACAAATATCAGCCTTCTGGCGACCGGCCTGCTCGGCAAGCCGCTGTTTGACAAAGTCGGGCTGAGCCGCGCACGCCTGGCCTACATCATAGACTCCACCTGCGCGCCCGTCAGTGTACTGATCCTCATCAATGGCTGGGGCGCGTTCATTCTCGGCCTCCTGGCCACCAATGGTGTGGACGCGCCCCTTGGCGTCCTGGTCAGCTCTGTCGGGCTGAATTTCTATGCCTTCCTGACACTCGCCCTCGTCTTCTTCACGGTCGTCACCAACAAGACGTTCGGCCCGATGCGCAAGTTTGATGCGGTGGCCTCTGCGGCAGAAAACACGGCGGAAGACCCCGAGCCCCAGCCCGGCGCCCTGCTCACCTTCATCCTGCCGATGCTGGTGCTGGTGGGCGGCGCCATCGGGTTCATGTGGTGGACGGGTAACGGCAACATCCTGGCGGGCTCTGGCTCGAAAGCCATTCTCTGGTCGGTGATCCTGGCAACGGCAACCGCCTTCCTGCTCGCCGCCCGCAATCCATCCCTGCGCGGCAAGCTCCTCGACACCGGCTTTGACGGCATGGGCAAGCTTCTGCCGGCCGTGATCATCATCTTCCTGGCACTCGCCCTGGGCGACAGCCTGAAAGCGCTCGGCACCGGCATCTTCCTTTCCAACCTCGCCAGCAGCCTGCCCACGCCCTGGCTGATCCCGGCCGCCCTCTTCCTCACAGCCTCTGTCACCTCCTTCACCACCGGCACCAGCTGGGGCACCTATGGCATTCTCGTTCCGGTCGCCATTCCCCTGGCGATGGGCGCAGGCATTCCGCTTCCGCTCGTCCTTGCCGCCGTGATGGGCGGGGGCGTCTTCGGCGACCACTGCTCCCCCATTTCCGACACCACGATCATCGCCTCCCTCGCCTCGGGATGCGATCACCTCGACCATGTGCGCACCCAGCTTCCCTACGCCCTGTTCACTGGCGCAGCCGCCACACTGCTTTACGTCGCGGCCGGATTGATGGTCTGAAACCTCACCTCGGGTCAGGCCGCTCGATTGGCGGTTGATGGCGTCCCCCGGTTGCCTGATGGTCTGGCGCAAGCAGACACTGGAGGAAACCGATGGCCCGCAACCTGTTCGACCTGACCGGCAAGATCGCCCTTGTAACCGGGGGCAGCCGCGGCCTTGGCTTTGAGATGGTGAAGGCCTTTGCGGAGAATGGCGCCGATGTGATCATCGCCAGCCGCAAGCTGGATGCGTGCGAGGCAGCTGCCGATGAAGTCCGAAAACTCGGCCGCAAAGCCTTCGCTTTCGCTGCCCATTGCGGGCGCTGGGACGATATCGACGCGCTGATCGAAGCGTCCTACGGCCATTTCGGCCGGGTCGATATCCTCGTCAACAATGCTGGCTCCGGCCCGCGCATGGCCAGCCATGAGGTGACCGAAAACCTCTTTGATTCGGTCCTCAACCTGAACTTCAAAGGCCCCTTCCGTCTCGCCAGCCAGGTCGCCAGGCGCATGGCCGATGGCGAGGGTGGCTCAATCATCAACATCTCGTCCTCGGGCAGCCTCGTGCCCCTGCCACATGTCGTGCCCTATGGCTCGGCCAAGGCGGCGATCAATGCGATGAGCCTGTCGCTGGCCCACGAATACGCCCCCAAGGTCCGCGTCAACACGATCTGCCCCGGCCCCTTCCTGACCGACATCGCCAAGGCCTGGCCCGAGCAGATGCGCCAATCGGCAGACAATGCGCTGGGGCGGCCTGGCTATCCCGAAGAGATCGTCACCGCCGCCCTCTATCTGGCCAGCCCGGCGTCAAGCTTCACGACCGGCTCGCTTTTGCGGGTGGATGGCAGCGCCGCTTAGCCTCCCCCGGCAACGTCCCCAAACCCGGCAAGGCCCGCCCCCAGGCGGGCCTTTTTGCGTTACCGCGAGGACACAGTTGGGGCCTTTCAGACCATTCAGGGCCCCTTTGGGACACCTGCGCCCCTTGCGCACAGCGCCTCACGCCGATAGTGCAATATTATTACATTACTAAAGAGTGAGCCTCCCAGATGAAACGTACGCTCCTGCTGACCGCGATTTCCGGTCACCTCCTCACCGGCCTTGCGATCGCCCAGGAAATCGAGACGACGCGCATTGAAGCGCCCATCATCGTCACCGCGCCTGGCCCTGCGCGCTCCAGCGACGAGCTGATCGGCAACGCCACCGCGCTTGACCGGGCCGACATCCTCGGCCGCCTCTCCGGCACGCTGGGCGACACGCTTTCCGGTGAACCAGGCGTCTCCTCCACCTTCTTCGGCCAGGGTGCCAGCCGGCCTGTCCTGCGCGGCCTTGGCGCCGAGCGCGTTCAGGTTCTCACCAATGGCATCGGCGTGATCGACGTCTCCGCCGCCAGCCCCGACCACCAGGTCTCGGCCGATGGCATCGACGCCGACAAGATCGAGATCCTCCGCGGCCCGGCAGCCCTCGCCTATGGCGGCCAGGCAATCGGCGGCGTGGTCAACGTCATCGATGGCCTGATCGTCGAGACCCTGCCAGACCGCGCCGTGAGCGGCGAAGCCTATGGCGCGCTCAACAGCGTCAATGACGGCTCTGAAGTCGGCGGCCGCGCCGCCTTCACCGCCGGCTCGCTCGTCTTCTCGCTGTCGGCTTCCCGGCGCGAATTTGGCGATTACAACATCCCCGGCCTGGCCGAGTCCCGCCAGCTTCGCCACCGCGAGGAACTGGAGCACGAAGCCGGGCACGATCATGATGATGATGACGACGATCATGACCACGATCACGAAGACGAAGCGCCCATCAGAGGCAGCCTCCCCAACTCCTTCCTCGATACCGAAACCTTCGGCGGCGGTATCAGCTGGGTTGGCGAGCGGGCCTTTGCCGGCTTTGCCGTGCGCCAGCAGACCTCCAAATACGGGCTTCCCGGACACTCCCATGCGCATGGCGAAGAAGACCATGACGATGATCATGACGACGATGACCATGATCACGACCACGATCACGACCATGAAGACGCCTCGCCCTATGTGGACCTGAAACAGACCCGGTATGACTTCCGTGCCGGGATCAATCTCGACGGCCCGATCCTGACAGCCATCAAAGGCACGCTTTCCTATTCCGACTACGAACATAGCGAAATCGAAGGCGGTGAAGCCAGCTCGGTCTTCAAGACCGAAGGCGTGGAAGGCCGGATCGAACTCGATCACGCGCTCGCCGGATTTGAAGGCGCCGTCGGCATTCAGTTCCTCGACAAATCGCTCGACGCTACCGGCGGCGAAGCCTTCCTCACGCCGACCGACACAACCTCCTGGGCCGTGTTCCTCTATGAAACGCGCGACTGGGACAGCGGGTTTGGCATTGAGGGGGGCCTGCGCTTTGAAAAGCTGGAACTCGACAATGCCGTTGCCGGAAAGGTTGACTTCAATCTCGTCAGCGCCTCGGCCGGTCTCCACCAGCATTTCGGTGATGGCTGGTTTGGCGGCGCGCAGGTGGCCTATACCGAGCGCGGCCCGAATGAGAGCGAACTCTTCGCCTTCGGCCCCCACCTTGCCACCGAACAATTCGAAGTGGGCGATGCCACGCTAAACAAGGAAAAAGGCCTCAACCTGGAAGGCACGCTGCGCTGGCGCGGCGACAAGGCGAGCTTCGGCGTCAACCTCTTCCACACCAGCTTCAGCGACTTCATCTATCTTGCCCCCGGCAGCATCGAGGAAGACGGCGAACTCGTGACCGAGGAAGATGGCCTGCCCGTCTTCGTCTTCTCCCAGGATGACGCCACCCTTTATGGCGGCGAAATCTATGGCGAATACTATATCGACCAGGGACTCCTCGGCGCCAACTGGAAGCTCCGTTCCGGGATCGATTATGTGCGCGGCGAACTCGACACCGCCGGCAACCTGCCCTTCGTTCCGCCGCTGCGCGTCACGGCTGGCGCAGAGGCCGACTGGCAACGCGTGATGTTCGGCGCCAATGTGGAATGGGCTGACAACCAGCGCCATGTCGGCGAAGGCCAGATCGGCACAGGCGATTACACGCTCGTAAACCTGCGCACGGCGCTGAAACTCTCCGAATACGGAATTGGCCGTGAAGGCACGCAGCTGTTCGTTGAGGTTCGCAACATCACCGACGAAGAAGCCCGTCTCTCCACATCCGTCCTGCGGGATACAGTGCCCCTGCCGGGCCGCAATGTCCGCGCCGGCCTGCGCTACACCTTCTAAGCGCCCCCTCCATCCGCACAACCCCTAACCCTCCCCCAGACATGGGGGAGGGTTAGGGTCGGGGCGCCCTCCGCGAAGCACTCCCTGAAAATGTAAGAAAACCCCCGTAGGATGCATTAAGGCCAAAGGCCGCAATGCACCTCCCGGCGCGCGGCCCTAAGACTCGATCAACCGCCCACGGATTTCCGCCTGCATCTTCTCGTCCACTTTCAGCGTGTCGACAAGATAGGCGTCCACAGAGCCTGCGCGCTCGTTGATCGTCGCCCAGGCTTTCTCAAGATAGCGCAGATGCACGCCCATGAACGGCCGGAACACTTCGGCAGGATATTCCTTGCCCAGCATATTGTTGAAATACGCTGCCGCTTCGGGCAGGCGCGAGGACACGTCCACCGCGTCATTGGTCAGGTCATAATCGGCGCGGATGTCCTGCTCGCTCACGCCCAGAATGTGGTGCGTCAGCGCGCAGAGAATGCCGGTGCGGTCCTTGCCGGCCGCGCAGTTCACGAGGCCCGCCGCGTCGCCGTCCAGCGCCGCGAGATGGCCAAACCAGCCGCTGAACATCTCGGTATGATGTTCCTTGAACGGCGCAGCTTCGTAATATTCCACCATCCACTGATCGGCCGTTTCGGCGTCTACGCTCATCTGCGTCAGGAAGCGGATATGCGGCGCGTCGGTTTCCCGCCCGCCATCATGGGTGATCGTCACCGGCGCCTGGAAGCGTGTCTTGAACTTTTCGCGCTCATCGGGCCGCCGCAGATCAGCCTGCACATGAATACCCAGCGCGGCAATCTTCTCCAGCTCCGCGTCAGAGGCTTCGGCATGGTGGCCGGAGCGGTAGAGCCGCCCCATCTTCACCCGCCCGCCATGGGCGCTCTCATAGCCGCCAAAATCGCGGAAGTTACGGACAGTTTCGAGGTTCAGAAGGCGGGGGCGTATCATCGTCATATGCCCGAGGTAACGCGCGCCTCCCGCCTCGTCCAGTGACAATGCTGTGTCTATCCCCGCTAACGCCGGGGCAAGGGGCTACTTCAACCGAAACGCATGCGGCAGCAGCTCCGCCAGCGTGTAGCGGGCCTCTGCCCCCTCCGGCGTAAAGCACACCACCTCCAGCGCCCCATCGGCGGAAAACTCCGCCAGCACCTGCCGGCAGATGCCGCATGGCGTGCCGGCGTCTGCCCCATGCGTGGCCACCGCAATCGCCCGGAACGCGGTATGCCCCGCCGCCACCGCGCTGAACACCGCCGTCCGCTCGGCGCAGCAGGTGGCCCCATAGGTGGCGTTCTCGACATTGCACCCGGTCATGATCTCGCCCGAGGCCGTCAGCAGCGCGGCCCCCACGCGATACTCCGAATACGGCACATACGCCCGCGTCTGCATCGCCAGCGCCGCAACCTTGAGGGCGCCCCAGTCGATAGCCTCGCCCGCGCTCATCTAAACGGTGGCTCGTCAAACGCGCGCAGTTTCCGGCTGTGCAGCGCCGCGCCGCCATCTTCGCTCAGCCGCTCCAGCGTTTCGATCCCGATACGGATATGCTCGCCAATCGCCCGCTCATAAAAGCGGTTGGCCGCGCCCGGCAGCTTGATCTCGCCATGCAGCGGCTTGTCGGAGACACACAGCAGCGTCCCATAGGGCACCCGCAGGCGGAACCCGTTAGCCGCAATCGTTGCGCTCTCCATATCGATCGCTACAGCCCGGCTCTTGTTGAACCGCCGCGCCGAGGCCGTAAACCGCAGCTCCCAGTTGCGATCATCGGTGGTCACCACAGTGCCCGTGCGCAGGCGTTTTTTCAGCGCCTCGCCCTTCTCCCCGGTCACCTTCGCCGCCGCCTGCTGCAACGCCACCTGAACCTCCGCAATCGGAGGAACCGGAATCTCCGGTGGCAACACCGCGTCCAGCACATGATCCTCGCGCATATAGGCGTGGGCCAGCACATAATCCCCGATGGACTGGGAATGACGCAATCCGCCGCAATGCCCCACCATCAGCCAGACCTGCGGGCGCAGCACAGCCAGGTGATCGGTAATCGTCTTGGCATTCGATGGCCCCACGCCGATATTCACCAGCGTGATCCCGGCCCCATTCGCCGCGCGCAAATGATAGGCCGGCATCTGAAACCGCCGCCAGGGCGAGGCATCAATCGAGGCCCGGCTGAGATCATCGGGCGTGGTAATCTCCAGCCCACCCGGCACGGAGAGGGATGTATACCGCGTCGTTCCATCCAGCTGCGTCAACGCCCAATCACAGAAGGCATCCACATAGCGGTGATAGTTCGTAAACAGAACATAGCTCTGGAAATGCTCGACCGGCGTGCCGGTATAGTGCTGCAACCGCTTCAGCGAGAAATCCACCCGCTGCGCATCAAACAGCGCCAGCGGCCGCTCCTCGCCCTCGTCAAAGGGCTCCCCATCGGCCACCTCATCACCAATCAGCGTCAGCTTCGGTGAGGGGAACCAGCGCACCAGCTCGGCCGGCGCAATCTCCTCCAGGCCCGCCGCCTGCGAGGGGTCCCACACATACGCATACGGAATTTCCGATGAGGAGCGCTCGACAATCACCTCCACATCATAATCGCGCATCAGCGGGGTCAGCACTTCCATCAGATAGTCCCGGAAGAAATCGGGCCGCGTGATGGTGGTGATATAGATGCCCGCTTCGGAGAATTTCCCGAACGCGCGCGAAATCGGCGGCGGCGGCCCTTCGGGGTCATAAATGATCCGCAATTGCGGATAGCAGAACGCCCCCTTGTCGCGCAGGCGCGGGTCTGGCGGCGTGCCATCACGCAGGAAGGTGTTCAGGGAGGCGGAAAGGGCCTCAACGGCCTCATTATAGAGCGCCTCAAGCGCTTCGATAACAGTTTCAGGTTTCGTGTGTTTCGACATGGCACCCATTGGCTTGCGCCGCCCCAAAAGTCAACATGTGGCCGGGAGCTGCCGCCCCCCCCCCCCCCCCAAGCCGATAGCCACCCCACCCTAGCCCTCCCCATAGCCATGGGGAGGGGGCCTGTTGCTCTACGAGACAAACTTCGCTCTCCAACCGCACAACCCGTCCCCTCCCCATGGCTATGGGGAGGGCTAGGGTGGGGCAACTCTCCGCAACAACACTCCGCTCAGCCAAGCCCAGCGCCCGCCCCTCACAGCACCCGCACGCGCGGCCCCTGCCCCTCGCCCATCAGCGCCCACAGCGCCCAGACCAGCGCGTCCACCCGGTCGGGCGAGCCGGCCGCTTCCGCGGTCCCGAACCGGCACATCTGATCCTCCAGCGTGTGAAAATTCCCCGCATGGCTGACGCGCCCCTGCTGATAGAGCGCCGCCACCGGCCCCGCCCGTCCCCGCTTGCCAAGCCGCGCCGTCACCAGCCGCACCGGCACGCCCGTCCCGGTCATCCTCAGCATCTCGGCCACCATATCCCCGCCCTGATTGGCCTCGGCCACAATGCAGCTCGCCCCCGCCTGCTCGGCAAGCCGGGCCGCCCGATGCGCCCAGTCCAGCGGCGAAAGCCCCGGCGCCGAAGCGTCCCCCAGAACATAGCCATGCCCGTCCCGAATGCCCGCCAGCACAATCCCGCACGCATCCGCCCCCGGCTTTGCGGAGATGCACGGGTCCACCGCCACGATACAATCGTCCAGCTGCAAAGGCGCGGCCGTAACCCGTAAAGCGTCAATCTGGGAACGGAGGAACATCGCGCCTTCGGGGTCATCAATCATCTCCCCGTCCAGCTCCTGCCGCCCCATCGCCGTGCCGCCATAGGCCGCCGTCATCCACCCCACAAAGCCCGGCGAGAGGTTGGCCGCATTCTCCGCCATCGCCGTGCGCGTCTCCACCACGCTCGCATCTGCCTTCAGCCTGCGGATCAGCGCGGTCGCGCGCGGCGTGGTCGTCACCATCGCCATCGGCTTCGGGCCGAGCCGCAAGGCAAGCTGAAGATTATCCCACACCGCCTCTCCCTTCGTCCAGGCGCCCGCCTCATCACACCAGGCCAGATCAAATTGCGGCCCACGCAAACCATCAGGGTCTTCGGCCGAAAACGCATACGCCACCGCGCCATTTTCCCATTCAAGCCGGTGGCGGGAGGGCTGCCACACCGGCCGGTCGGCCGCCCGCGCGGCCGTCGCCATCAGCCCGCTCGGCCCCTCGATCATCACCTCGCGCACATCCGAAAAGGTCTGCCCCACCAGCGCCACGCGGCGATATCCCGCCTGCAACACCGCCCAGCGGACCCACTCGGCCCCCGCCCGCGTCTTGCCCGCGCCACGTCCCCCCGAAAGCAACCACGTCCGCGCAAGGCCCGGCGGCGGCGCCTGTGTATCGCGGCGCCACAGCAGGAAGGGGTGCCGTTTCAATAGACTTTCGTTCGATGGCTTGAGAAGCTCCTTGCCCCGTGTCCTCAATATCCGCCATTGCTCCGCCCGCCAGTTCGCGGTCCAGGGCGTCCAGTCGCTCGATCTCGCTTTCAATACCTTCGCGCCATGCATCATCATCCGTATCCGTCTCTTCGTCTGTATCTGTCTCATCCGTCTCCACCGCCTGCATAACTCGCGCAGTCCCCGCCAATCTCTGCAAGGTCAGCGCCGCCTCCTTCATCTCTTCCCCCTGCAACAACTGATCCGCCGCCCGGTCCTGCATCACCGCCACCAGCAATCGCCCCATCTCGCCGGGCGCCGCATCTCCCTTCAGCCCATGCGCCGCCAGCCGCCGGTTCACACTCCGCACACTCAGCTCCAGCAGCGCCGCCAGATCCTCCACCGGCCACGCCGCCAGCCAGCCGAGCCGCATCAATCGCAACTCCCGCCCACTCCCCGCCCGCAAACGCCGCGCCGGTTTCAATTTCGAAATATCGTCGATCATGGGCACAGTCTGACACAGTCCGTATCCGGCTGGATTGGCGGGGCGAGACTGCCTGGATTGTCAGCCCCCAAACCGAGGACAACCCCACCCCAACCCTCCCCATAGTCATGGGGAGGGAGCCTGTTGCTCTACGCCGAACGCCAACCTTTCCCCACAATGCAACACATCCCCTCCCCCAGACTTGGGGGAGGGCTAGGGTGGGGGCGCTCTCCGCCGGAAAACTTCCCTCACACAGCTTTACAATCCCAGATGTTCCCCATGTGTTCCCATCATGCCCTCCCCCTCCACAACCCACCGCTCCAGAGAACTCCGCCGCCACATGCCCCCGGCGGAAAAGGCGGTCTGGTGGCATCTGCGCAGCCCCCTGTTCAAACCCTACCAATTCCGCCGCCAGGCCCCCGCCGGGCCCTACTTTGCCGATTTCATCAGCCATCGGATGAGCCTCGTAATCGAGATCGACGGCGACACGCACACAGCTGAAAACGACGCCCGCCGCGATGCGTGGTTTACCGCACGCGGCTATGAAACCCTCCGCATTCCCAACAGCGATGTGTACGACTGTATCGACGGCGTCATGGAAACCATCCTCGCCCGGCTGCGCTATATCGAACAGACGAAGTGTTTACCGCGAGCAACCCCACCCCAGCCCTCCCCATAGTCATGGGGAGGGCTGGGGTGGGGCACCTCTCCGCAAAAACACCCCGCTCACCAAGCCGAGCCCACCTCCCAAACAAACAATTGACACTAATCGCGCCAAATGATCTTCTCCCCCTCATAAAACAGCCGGGGAGGCACGCATGAAACTGTGGCATTGGGGCCTGATCGCCCTCGCAATCATCCTGCTCGGCCTTGCCGCCGCGCGCCAGATTTTCGCCGTTCCCCTTGCCGAGGCCGCCTTCCGGCGCGCCGTCGCCGAGAATGTCGGCCGCGACCCCTCCGCCGACCTGCCGGATGGACTTCACCTCTATGTCTGCGGGTCCGGCTCGCCCCTGCCAGACGCCGCCCGCGCCGGCCCGTGCATCGGCGTTCTGGCCGGGGATCGCGCCTTCATCTTTGATGTCGGCGCCGGCTCCATCCGCCGCCTCACGCGCATGGGTTTCCCCACCGGGCGCACCGAAAAACTCTACCTCAGCCATCTGCACTCGGACCATTTCGACGGTATCGGCGAGCTGATGATCGGCGCCTGGGTCGGCGGCAGCCGGTCAACGCCCCTGCCCGTCGCCGGGCCCGAAGGCGTCGCTGAAGTCATGGGCGGCTTCAACACCGCCTACCGCATCGACTCCACCTACCGCATGGCCCATCACGGACCCGCCGTGGCAAACCCCGATGGCTATGGCCTGGCGCCCGAAGTGATCAACCTGCCCGCCGGCCCTGGCGGCCGCGCCGTGCTGCTCGATGAAGGCGATCTCGTCATCACCGCCTTCCTCGTCAACCATTCCCCCATCGAGCCCGCCTATGGCTTCCGCATCGATTACAAAGGCCGCTCCGCCGTCATCAGCGGCGATACGGTCTATTCGGAAAACCTGATCGCGGTCTCTGAAGGCGCCGACATCCTCTTCCATGAGGCGCTCCACCCGGAAATGGTCGCCGCCATGTCCACTGCCGCCGCAGAGGCCGGCGCCGCGCCGCTCTCGAAAGTCTTCGCCGATATCCTGGACTATCACGCCTCCCCGGTAGAGGCCGCCCGCGCCGCCCAATCCGCCGGGGCGGGACGTCTGGTACTCTACCATACCGTCCCCCCGCTCCCGTCAAAGCTCCTCTACCCCTATTTCCTGAAAGGCACCGCCGAGGCATTTTCCGGCCCGATCACCATCGCTGAAGATGGCCAGCTCTACAGCCTCCCCGCCCGCGGCGGCGCGCCAAAGCCGGAGAACATCCTCAACTGACCCCGCATGATTTCGTGTCCTGAAATGTCCCGAGATGTCCTCAATTGTCCGGAACTGTCCTCAAAATGACACGTTGAGTGTACGATACGGGCATACTCTTGCAGACATCAGACAAAGGGAAAACATCATGACCCGCTTCCGCCTTCTTGCCCTCGCTGCGGCCTCCGGCGCGCTCCTCGCCGCCTGTCAGACCCCCGCCCCCGAAGCGCCTGCGCTCGCCCCGCCCGAAGCAGACATCCCTGTAATCGTTGGAGATAGTGCCGTGACAGATGCCTGCGCCGTACGCGAATCCCGCAACTGGGCGGCCTGGGTCAACCGCATGCCCGGCCCTGGCGCGACCCCCACCGTGCACGTCACCGGCGAGGTGGACGTGCCCACCGGCGGCTACAGCTTCGACTGGGAAGTCGGCCCGATGGACCGCTCGATGACCCCCGCGCTCAAGCTCAAGCTTATCCCCATAAAACCGGACGGCATGGCCACGATGGCGATCACCCCGGAAGAGGTTCACTATTCCGGCCCGCTCGCCGGCAGCGCCTATCGCAGCATCACCATCACCTGCGGCAGCCAGACCCTCGCCGAGATCACCGACATCCCTGACGCACACTGACTTATCCGCCGGGGAAGGTGGCGGGCTTAGCTTATCGTCACCTTCGCTGGCGTGCCCTCGGCCAGCGTAAAGCCGCTCTCCCCATGCACCGCCAGCTGGGTCAGCCGCGTGCGGTCCAGAATGTCGATCCGGCTACGGGAAATGCGGATCACTTCGGCCTGCTCCAGATGCTGCAACAGGCGGTTGGTCCATTGGCGCGAGGCCATGATCGACAGGGCAATCTGGTCCTGCGTCACAGGGCTGATGAAGGAGGAGGTCACAAGGTCGCCATGCGGCTCGCTCGTAAGGTCCACCAGCCGCCGCGCCAGGCGCTGTAGCGGCGTATACGCCAGGCTCTCGATGATCTGGGAATAGATCGCGCGTGTTGAGGCCAGCTCGGGCAGGATGAACCGCCGGAAGCCTTCCGCATCCGACAGGAATATCCGGTTCACCGCCGCCAGCGGCAGATGCACCACTTCGCAGGGCTGGCTGGCCACTACAGAGAAGGTATAGGGCCCTTCATCTACGCAGGCGAGAAATCCGGTCCAGTCGCCCGGCCGGTAGACCGCCACCAGGATGTCCAGCCCGGCCAGGGTTGTGCCGATGATCTGAGCCTCGCCGCCAACCAGGCCATAGAGGCCATTGGCCGGGTCTCCCTGGCGTAATATATGCTTGCCCCGTTTCAGTTTCTGCCGCGTTGTACTGCGTAAAACCTCGTCCCGCAAAGCTTCGGGCAACGCCGAAAACCATCGCCCGCGTTGCAGGTCGATCATATCCTGTGTGTACATGCGCGATACCTCCCCAGTATGCGCCAATCCCTATTTCCACCTCAGATTAGCAGCTTCTTCCGTCATGGAAACGGCAATCATCTATCCCCCCGGAACGTATCCTGAGGTAAACTTCTCATATGCCTGCCCCAATCCGGCCTTGCTGTTGCCATTCCCTTCCGGGATCTCACGCAGCGGCGGGCATTTGGGCGTCCGGGCCAGAAACCATTAAACGATCCAGGGAGAGAAAGATGGCAGGTATGCAGTTTCACAGAGCGGCGATTATCCCCCTCTTTCTGGCGCTTTCGCCGGCGCTCCTCAGCGCCTGCCAGACGCCGCTTGCTTCCCTCTCCCCCACCGAAGAAGCGGCCCTGCTCACCGTCACCGGCTCGGCCACCTATCGCGAGCGTATGGCCGCTCCCAGAGGCTCCGTCCTCAAGGTCGAACTCTCTGACACCTCCCGCGCCGATGCCCCGGCCATTTCCCTGGCAGACTGGTCTGACAGCCTGGATGATGGCGGCGTCCCGAAGAAATTCACGCTCCGCGTCAACGAGCCCCTCGATCCCCGCTTCACCTACACCCTGCGCGCCACCGTCACCGGTCCCGACGGCGCCCTCCTCTGGACCACCGACACGGTCCACCAGCTGATGGCCGTAACCGGCGCCCTCGATGCCGGCGAACTCGTGATGGTGAAGGTTCAGCCCGCTCCGCCCCCTGCCCCCATCCCGGCCCCCGTCCCGGAAACTCCCGGCGTGACCGGCAAGGAATTCCGCGTGTCCGCCATTGGCGGCCAGATGGTGACCGGCTCGCGCCCCATCACGATCAATTTCATGGAAGATGGCCGCGTTAACGGCTTTGGCGGCTGCAACAGCTTCGGCGGCAGCTATGGCGAAACCGGCGGCAAGATCACCTTCGGCGATCTCATGTCCACCTTGATGGCCTGCCTTGACTATCGCGCCGGCACGCAGGAAAGCGCGCTCCATGCCACGCTGCGCGGCGCCGTTACCGTCACCCCCGGCGCAGAGGGCAAAGTGCTCCTCACCGGCGAGAATGGCACGCAGATCGAACTCACCCCCTCCGGCCTCAAACCCCTCGCCGGCACAAGCTGGCGTGTCGAGGCGATGGGCGGCACCGGCATCGTGGCGGGCAGCGAGCCGCGGATCGATTTTGACGCGGACGGCAAGATCAGCGGCACCACAGGCTGCAACCGCTTTTTCGGCGGCTACACCCAGGCCGGGCCCGCCATCACCTTCTCCGGTGTCGGCATGACCAAGATGGCCTGCATGTCAGACGGCGTGATGGAACAGGAAACCGCCTTCAGCGCCATCCTGTCAGGCAACACGCAGGCGAAGATCGACAGTCTCGGCAATCTGATCATCAAGGGCGAAGACGGCATCTCCTTCACCGCCCGCCCGCTTCCGGCAGACGGTGAAACCGCAGAAGGTGATCCCTCCATCCTCATCGGCGGCGCCTGGCAGGTGGAAGACCTTAACCGCGGCGGCATCATCGACAACACCGTCCTTACCCTGACCTTTGCCGAAGACGGCAGGGTCTCCGGCTCAACCGGTTGCAACAGCCTGGCTGGCACCTACACGCCATCGGGCGCCACGCTCTCCTTCTCTCCCCTCGCCATGACGCGCCGCGCCTGCCTGGCACCGGCACTAAACAATCAGGAAACGAAGTTCGCCGCCGCCCTTCAGGGAGACATGGCCTGGCGCATCACAGCCGATGGCGCCCTCGAACTCACGCGCGAGGGCGGCCACCGCATTCTGCTGCGCCGCTAAAAACGGGGATAAGCGCGGGCCTATCCCCCGATAGGTCCGCCGCCCTGCCTGGTCACCACCACCACGCTCGGGCGCGGCGGCATGGTGTCTGCAAAGTCCGGCCAGCGGGTGCTCGGTGTTTCAAAGCTCGACCCGTCGGTATCGGCCGGGTGCTGCACTGCCAGGAACAGCGCGTCGCCCGTCTCGTTGAACCGCGGCCCACACATTTCCGCGCCAATCGGACACCGGAAGAAATGCTGCCCGGTTCCGCGCCGCTCACCATCGGTCTCCAGCGCCCACAGGCCATCGGCCGCGCCTGTATCGGGGTTTCCATCAGTGGAAATCCAGAGGCGCCCCTGCGGATCAATCGCGCAATTGTCCGGGCTCGCCAGCCAGCCATTCTCCGTGGTCAGAGGGTTCCAGGTTGCCCCCACCTGCGCAACCGCCGGATCCCCGCACTTCACCAGGATTTCCCAGCGCGAGGTTTCCGAAGTGAAATCCCCCTCCGGTTCGATGATCTCGATGATATGGCCAAACCGGTTGGATGCCCGCGGATTGGCCGCGTCCACCTGATCTTCAGTGCGCCGGTCATTGTTGGTCAGCATCACATACACGCGGCCCGTCCGCGCATCCGGCTCGATATCCTCCGGCCGGTCCATTGGCGTTGCGCCCAGAACATCGCCCGCCCGCCGCGTCTCGATCAGCACATCCGCCTGCGAGGAAAACCCGTTTTCCTCCGTCAGCGGACCCGTTCCATACACCAGCGGCAACCAGGCAACCGTGCCATCGGCATCAAACCGCGCCACATACAGCGTGCCTTCGTCCAGGAGATCGGCGTTCGCCGCCCTGTCCCCGGCCACATATTTTCCTTTGGTCACAAACTTGTAGACATAATCAAACCGCTGGTCATCGCCCGTATAGATCACCAGCCGGCCATCCGGCGCCACCACATTCTCGGCGCCCTCATGCTTCACCCGCCCCAGCGCCGTACGCTTTTTCGGCACGGAGTTCGGGTCCATCGGGTCCACCTCCACGATCCAGCCAAACCGGTTGGGCTCGTTGGGCTCCTTGCTCACATCATACCGGTCAAAGAACCGGCCCCACTGATACCAGCCAGACGGCACGCCATAGCGCTTGTGGTTCTCCGCTTCGCGGTGGCCTTCCGGCAATTGGCCGAGGAAGTTGCCGTTGAAGTTTTCTTCCGCCATCAGATACGTGCCCCAGGGCGTGATGCCACCAGCGCAATTGTTGATCGTACCCGACACCATCCTTCCTGCCGGATCATCCGTGGTCTGAAGCCGCGCACTTCCGGCCGCAGGTCCGGTGATCTGCATCGGCGTCGTATCCGCCGTGATCCGCCGGTTATAGGGGGATCCCACCACCGGCTTCCAGCCAGCCGCTTCCTTGCGGATCTCCAGGATCGTGCCGCCATGCGCCGCCATCTCGATCTCGCACAACGCTTTCGTCATCGAGCCGGGATACCCCGCCGTCACGCCGGGAAACATCAGGTTCGTGTTCGTATATTCGTGATTGACGCACAGGATCGCCCGCTCGCGTCCCTCGCCATCGGCCTCCAGCGGAATATACCCGATGAAGTCGTTGTTATAGCCAAACTGGCGGCGCTGCGCTTCGGCACTCTGGTTCATCGGATCGAATTCCGGGCTGTCAGCGAATAGCCGGTCGCCCCAGCGGATCAGCACATCGGCGTCATAGCCCGCCGCCACATGATGCGTTTCATCCATCCCGCGCGCCAGTTCAGCAAAGCGGAAGGCCGGTTCAGCCAGCGTCTGGCCGTCAACCAGCGCCGCAGGCGCAGGCGCCTCAGCGCCCGTCGCGCAGCCCACAAGCGCCAGGCCCGAAACCGCCCCGATCCCGCCCAGAAACCCCCGGCGCGAAAGCCGCTGGCCGATCAGATCGCCAATCGTTTCAACACCCGCCGCTATGCGAGGGTTTACGGTTGTGTTCTCGCTATCGTCCATCGTCGCCATGGCCTTAGCCTCCCTGAAATGATGAGCGTCCCGTCATAGGACGGTTTTGTAACAGAGACATGGCAGTCGGTGAAACGACGGCTAGACTGAGCTTGCGGACACGCTAAGGGTGCATGAGACAAACCAGAATGGGGCAGCGGGAAATGTCCGGAAAAGCCATTATTGGCATCGACCTCGGCACGACCAATTCACTCGTGGCGGCTTTTGGACCTGATGGGCCAACGCTAATTCCGAATGCGCTTGGCGAGGTGATGACACCGTCTGCGGTGGGCTATGGCGATGACGGCGCCATACTTGTCGGCCGCCCCGCCCGCGACCGCCTGCTGACCCATCCCGAACTCACCACAGCCCGCTTCAAGCGCTACATGGGCACCCATCATGAAGTGGTGCTCGGCAAGAAAGGCTTCCGCCCGGAGGAGCTTTCCTCCCTGCTGCTGCGCAGCCTGCGCGCCGACGCCGAAACCCATCTTGGCCATCCCGTCGAAGAAGCGGTGATCTCGGTTCCCGCCTATTTCAACGACGTCCAACGCAAGGCCACCATCACGGCGGCTGAATTTGCCGGTCTCAAGGTCAACCGCCTCGTGAACGAGCCGACCGCCGCCGCGCTCGCCTATGGCCTGCAAGACCGGGAAGCAGAATCAACCTTCCTCGTGGTCGATCTGGGCGGGGGCACATTTGATGTGTCGATCCTGGAGATGTTCTCCGGTGTGATGGAAGTGCGCGCCTCGGCGGGGGACGCTTTCCTCGGCGGAGAGGATTTCACCGATGCGCTCGCCGCCGAACTCGGCCGCCAGCTGGACCTTCAGCCCAAGGATACCAGCCGGGAGGAGGGCGCCCGCCTGCGCAGCCTCGCCAACAGGCTGAAGCACCAGCTCTCTGAAAAGGCCGAGGCAACGGCAGACTATGTGATCAAGGGCGAGGGCCGCGCTGTCTCCATCACCCGCGAGAAGTTCGAGGAGATCACCGATGATCTGCTCAAGCGGATGCGCATGCCCATCCAGCGCGCCATCTCAGACGCCAGCCTGCGCGCCGATGACCTGCATCGCATCATCACTGTGGGCGGCGCCACGCGGATGCAGGCTGTGCGCAACCTCATCACCCGCCTGTTCAAGCGCTTCCCCGAACACTCGATCGACCCTGACCATGTCGTGGCGCTGGGCGCCGCCGTACAGGCCGGCCTGGCCGCCCGGCATGCCGCGCTCGATGATGTGGTGATGACCGATGTATGCCCCTTTACGCTGGGCTATGAAGTGTCGGTTCCGCTTGGCCCCAATCGCTGGGAGGCAGGACATTTCGCGCCTCTGATCGAGCGCAACACGGTCGTCCCCGCCAGCCGCGCCAATGACATTTCCCCGGTGGAACAGAACCAGCGTGAGATAAACCTGGTGATCTATCAGGGCGAGAGCCCTTTCGTGCGTGAGAATGTGCGCATCGGCACGTTGCGCGTTCCTCTGCCTGCTGACATCAAGGCCGACAAGACTGTCGAGGTGCGGTACACCTATGACACGTCCGGCATCCTGGAGGTGGAGGCTACGCCGGCCGCGACCAAGAAAACACAGCGAATGGTCATCGAAGGCACGCCGGGCAGCATGACGCGCGCTGATATAGACAAACGCCTGAAGGAACTCACCGCGCTGAAAATCCATCCGCGGGACGAGCAGGAAAACGCGGCGATCATCGCCCGCCTGCGCGCCGCCTACGAGAACAGCCTCGGCGACCATCGCCAGTATATCGGCCAACTCATCGCCCAATTCGAAGCGGTGCTGCACACCCACGACAAGCGCAACATCCAGGACGCCCGTACCCAGATCGGGGAAATTCTGAACCAGTTTGGGAACGAAGATGTCTTCTGATCCCTTCGTCCTCCTCGGTCTCGACCGGAAGGCCGCCACCGAAGCCGACATCCGCAAGGCCTATGCCGAGCGCCTGAAACTCACACGGCCGGAGGATGACCGGGCCGCCTTCATGGCCCTGCGCGAAGCCTTCGAGCGCGCGCGGCAGGAGGCGCGCTGGCGGGTAGAATATCCCGATGAGGAGGATGAGGATGACGAGGCCGGGACAACCCTGCCCGCACCCCAGCCGGCTACCGAGCCTGCCACCCCGGACTACCGCGAGTCTGGCGAGGCGACCGATACCAGAGAAGACCCGTGCGAAGACGAGGCGGAGGAGGATTATGTCCCCTCCGATATGGAGCGCCGCATCGAAACGGCGATGGAAAAGCTCAACCAGCTGCTGACCTCCCCCTGGGGGCCGCCGAACACCGCCGATATCTCAGCCCTGCTGAACCACCCGGACCTGGAAGGCATCGATGAATACCGCGTGATGCAATGGAATGTGCGCAACTTCATCTGCCATGCGACCGGCTATTACAGCCAGACCCAGGAAATGCAGCTGCCGTCCTGGTTGACACTACAGGTCTTCGACGAACTCAACGCCCATTTCGGCTGGATACGCCAGCCCTCCAGCCATCCGGCGGAGCGCCACCTGAATGCATGGCTGCGCCAGGTGCGCAAAAGCCTCTCATGGTATGCGATGTCGTATGAGGAGCGCGTACAGAAGGAGCGTGAGCGTCTGCTCAGCCGCAGGCCTCCACAAGAGATCAAGGATAGCTATCCCGGCAGCGGCGTCTGGCTCTTTCTCGGCGTCGGCATCTTGGTCTTCTTCATTATGCGCGCCCTCACGGGCTTCGGCAGCTGACGCAGGGTGACGGCTGTTAGGCGTCCTCGATCGCGGTTAGATTCTTGTCCAGGTGGACGAAATGTTACGGGCAAAGATCCCGCGCGCCGCACCTTGGAGGACTGCAAACATGGCTGACGACGCCGCCCTTGATCTGGGATTCAACCCAAACCATCTGCGCGAACGATATCGCGCCGAACGTGACAAACGCGTTCGCAAGGATGGCAACGAGCAATATGTGAACATTGCCGGCCAGTTCGCGCACTACCTCGAAGACCCGTACACGGAGCGCGTCGAGCGCCCGCCGGTGACAGATCATGTCGAGGTGGCGGTGATCGGCGGCGGGTTTGGCGGACTCCTCTCGGCGGCGCGTCTGCGCAAGGCGGGCTTCAAGGACATCCGCATGATCGAAACGGGCGGCGATTTCGGCGGCACCTGGTACTGGAACCGCTATCCCGGCGCGGCCTGCGATATCGAGAGCTATATCTACCTGCCCCTGCTGGAAGAGACCGGTTACATCCCCAAAGAGAAATATACCAAGGCCCCGGAAATCCTCGAGCATTCGGCGCGCATCGCCAAGCATTTCGGCCTCTATGAAAAAGCTCTCCTCGGCACGGGTGTGACGGGCATGGAATGGGACGAGGCCCGCAAGGTCTGGATCATCCTGACCGACCGGAATGACCGTTTCACCGCCCAGTTCGTCATCATGTCCAACGGCCCGCTGAACCGCCCGAAACTGCCCGGCATTCCGGGCGTTGAAAGTTTCAAGGGTCACAGCTTCCACACCAGCCGCTGGGATTACGCCTACACAGGCGGCGACAGCACGGGTGGGCTGACGAAACTGAAAGACAAGGTGGTCGGTATCATCGGCACCGGCGCCACGGCCGTGCAATGCGTGCCGCATCTGGCCGAAGGCGCCAAGCAGCTTTACGTCTTCCAGCGCACGCCCTCCTCCATTGATGTGCGCAATGACAGGCCAACCGATCCGGACTGGGCCAAAAGCCTGGAGCCCGGCTGGCAGCGCCGCCGGATGGAGAATTTCAACACGCTGGTGTCCGGCGGCTATGAGCCGGTGGATCTGGTTCAGGACGGGTGGACGGACATCATCCGCAACATCCTCTTCCTCGCCAGTTCCGGCGACAAGCAGGGCCTCTCGCCCGAGCGCCTGGCGGAACTCGCCGAGCTTGCCGATTACAAGAAGATGGAACAGGTGCGCAGCCGCGTCGATGAGGTCATCCAAGACCCTGAAACCGCAGACAAGCTGAAGCCCTGGTATCGCCAGTTCTGCAAGCGCCCCTGCTTCCACGACGCCTATCTCAATGCCTTCAACCGCCCGAACGTCACGCTGGTGGATACCGGCGGCCAGGGCGTTGAGCGGATCACGGAAGATTCGATCATCGCCGACGGCGTCGAATACAAGATCGACTGCCTCGTCTATGCGACCGGCTTTGAAGTGGGCACCGATTACACCCGCCGCGCCGGATATGATCCCGTCGGCAAAAACGGCGTGACCATGAAAGCGCATTGGGCAGACGGCATGCGCAGCCTGCATGGCCTCGCGGTCACCAACTTCCCCAACATGTTCCTGATGGGGCCGGGCCAGGCAGGCTTTACCGCAAACTATCCTCACTTGCTGGACGAGCAGGCCGAGCAGATCGCCTATATTCTGTCAGAAGTCTCCGCCCGTCAGGCCGGCACCTTCGAGGCAAGCCCCGAGGGCGAAGCGGCCTGGGTTGCGCAGATCGTCGAGAAGGCCGTGATGCGCCAGCAATTCCTGGAGGAATGCACGCCGGGCTATTACAATAACGAAGGCAAGCCGAGCGACCGGGCCGCGCAGAACAACTCCTATGGCGAAGGCCCCAACGCCTATTTCCGTATCCTGAAGGCCTGGCGGGAAAAAGGCGCGCTGGACGGGCTGGAGCTCAGCTAAGCCCTACTCCTCCACCAGCGAGACCAGCAGGTCGCCCTCGGCAACCTGTTGGCCTGCGCTGGAATGGATGGCCTCCACCACGCCGTCCCGGGGCGCTGTGAGAGAATGCTCCATCTTCATCGCTTCGAGCACCGCCAGCGTGTCGCCACGGGTAACCGTGTCGCCTGCCTTGGCCGTCAGGCTCAGTACCTTGCCCGGCATCGGCGCCTTGACCGCATCGCCGCCCAGGGCGGCTTCGGCGTCTGCGCTGTATTCAGGCACAGTGACGAGGAAGGTGTCGCCCCCGCAGGTCACCGCAAAGCGGCGCGGGGAAATGTCCGTCACCAGAGGGAATGGCACATCCTCCGGCATCGGAATGCCCGCCTCGACCATTTCGGCCTCACCATCAGCGGCCAGCACCACCGTGCGGCGCGCGGCGGCATTCATCCGGAACCCGTCGCGGATGGCCCAGGGGGACGGATCGCCCTGATCTTCCAGCAGCAAGCTCGCCACAGCATTGAGCGACGCCTCGCGATGGTCTTCCGGCACGGCGGCCAGCGCATCCACATGCTCGCCGATCCAGTTCACATGATGGATGCCCGTCTGGAACTCTTCGGAAAGCGCGCAGCGGCGCAGGAATCCCACATTGGAGGGTACGCCGGCAAGCTGGGTATGCGCCAGCGTATCGGTGAGGCGTTCGAGCGCCTCGTCGCGATGGTCGCCATAGACGATCAGCTTGGCGATCATGGAGTCGTAGTTTGACGGCACCCGGTCACCGGTTTCAAAGCCGCTATCCCAGCGGATGATCTCGCCATCGGCCTCTTCCAGCAGGCCGAATTCCAGGATCACGCCCGCGCCGGGACGGAAGCCTTCGGCCGGGTCTTCGGCGCAGATACGCGCCTCAATGGCGTGGCCATTAAGCTCAATCTCATCCTGCGCCAGCGGCAGCATGCCGCCCGAGGCGACGATCAGCTGCCACTCGACCAGATCCTGCCCCGTCACCAGTTCGGTGACCGGATGCTCCACCTGAAGCCGCGTATTCATTTCGAGGAACCAGAACGTATCGGCCGCCAGCGGCCTTGATCCGTCCACGATGAATTCCACCGTCCCGGCGCCCTGATAGCCCACCGCCTTGGCGAGCTTTACGGACGCCTCCGTCATCGCCTTGCGCACATCCTCGGGCATGCCCGGCGCAGGCGCTTCTTCGAGCACTTTCTGGCGGCGGCGTTGCAGCGAGCAGTCGCGCTCAAACAGGTGGACGACATTGCCGTGGGCATCGCCAAACACCTGCACCTCGATATGGCGCGGGCGCTCAACGAGCTTTTCCAGCATCACGCGGCCATCGCCAAAGGCGCTCTCGGCCTCGCGCACGGCGCTGATGAGTTCGCCTTCCAGCTCGCCCTCATTCGACACCTGCCGGATACCGCGCCCGCCGCCCCCGGCGACGGCCTTGATGAGCAGCGGATAGCCGACCTTCTTGGCGGCTTTCTTGAGCGTCTCGAGATCCTGCGCTTCGCCGCGATAGCCGGGCAGCACGGGCACGCCGGCCTCCTCGGCAATGCGTTTGGCCTCATCCTTCGGTCCCATCGAGCGAATGGCAGAAGGCGGCGGGCCAACCCAGATGAGACCGGCCGCCACCACCGCCTCAGCAAACGCTGCGTTCTCGGAAAGGAAACCATAGCCGGGATGGATCGCGTCGGCGCCGGTCTCTTTGGCGGCTGCGATGATGGCATCGCCGCGCAGATAGCTCTCAGGCGCAGGCGCCGGGCCGATGCAGACGGCTTCGTCGGCTTCGCGCACATGCTTGGCAGCGCGGTCGGCCTCGGAATAGACGGCCACGGTCTCTATGCCGAGTTCCCGGCAGGTGCGGAAAATGCGGGCGGCAATCTCGCCCCGGTTAGCGACGAGAAGCTTAGATATTCTCATTTTTCTTTTCTCTCCGCAGCGCTCAAGATGATGTTGTCTGTTTAGTACCAAGATGGACGACTCTTGCTGCAGAGTAAGCCCTATCGAGGAATTCTTCCAAGCTCGCCTCATCTCTCATGATCGGCTCGAGGTTCTCCAAAACGCCATTAAGGACACGCTCGAATAAGCCAAGCCAGTCCGCAGCGCTGAACCAGTTGTCGTAATAGCTGATATGGTTCGCGCGCTCGATCCCTGCGCGCCTTCCGAAGTCTGCCAACAGCGCACCAGAAACATGTTTGCGTAGCGCCGCTTGCCCCCGCGCAGGCTTGCCTTTCAAGACGAGATATGGCGCGAGAATGAAGTGCCCGGCGTCACCACCGGACGCCATGAAGTCAACAACCTGGGCCCGGACATATCCTTCTGGCTTCCGGGTAAACTTCTGCCCCTTCCGTTCAAACCCGCGCGGAACAAGGATGGCTTCGACACTTCCCAAAAATTCAGCCTTTGTCGGCTTGGCAACCGGTAGCTCGAACTCCATCGCGGCCTCCCCGGCCCCGGTGCACGCTGGCAACCAGGACGAAACTGATGATCATCAGCAGATACCATGATCCGAGCTTCGATAAAGACACCATTTCCCAGCCATTTTCTTGCCCCGGATAGGCCCAAGCCCGCGCAAATGTTCCAAGGTTCTCGGCAAACCAGATGAAGATTGCCACCAGCAGAAAGCCGATCAGCAGCGGCATCGGGCGGTGGGCTTCATCCGGGCGGAACCAGACCGTCGTGCGCAGGTAGATCAGCGCAGTCGCGGCAAAGAGGCCGTAGCGGATGTCCACCGTCCAGTGATGGGCAAAGAAATTCACATAGATCGCCGCCGCCAGCAGTCCCTGCACCCAGAGCGGCGGGAAATGCGTGAAGCGGAACTCGAAGATACGCCAGACGCGGGCAAGGTAAGACCCCACCGCCGCATACATGAAGCCGGAGAACAGCGGTACCGCGCCAATCCGCAGGAAGCTCTCTTCCGGATAGATCCAGCTCCCGGCCGAGGTCTTGAACAGCTCCATGACCGTGCCGACGACATGGAACACGAAGATCACCCGCGCCTCTTCCCAGGTCTCCAGACCGCTCAGCAGCAGCAGCGCCTGCAAGGCAACTGCCGCAATCACGAGGAAATCATACCGGGAAAGCGCGGCGCCATCAGGATAAAAGAAATGCGTCAGCAGCAGCAGGCCCAGCATCACGCCCCCAAACAGGCACGCCCAGGCCTGCTTGATGCCAAAGCTGACAAACTCGAACACGCCCTGGCTGACGGGGCCTTTGACATAGCGCGCGCGCAAAGCCTCCCGCGCGCTGTGGAGACGGGCACGGAAACGGGCGGCCACAGAGGCATTTCCATCCAGGGTCATCGTCTTATCCCCTCGCCCGCAACCAAGGCGGCGGAATGGCGGGTCCGTCGCAGGAACATGATAAATTTCAGGCTTTGTGAGGCCGATGCGATCGCGTAAAGGTTAAGCGTGCAGAAACCAAGGGGGTCACATGGCCTATAATTCAGGAACCGGGCTCGCCAGTCTGGCAGGCGTCATTGGCGGCGGCATCGGCGCGTATCTCGGCTATAATCAGGGCCTCGTCACCGATGGGATCTCCCCGGTCCAGGGCGCGCTGATCATGGGCGCCATCGGCCTTGTGGTGGGCAGCGCAGGCGCCTTCATCCTCAAGTCGGTCATGCAGTTCATCGTTTACATCATCATGTTCGCCCTGCTGGCCTACATATTCCGAGGCCAGATAGAACAGTTGACCGGAGTAAACCCCGTCACAGCGCTGGAAGTCACGCTGGCCAATTTTGGCCTCAACGTCGATCTCTCCGGTAACTGACGCCGCTACCGGTCAGGCCTTCCAGGAGGGCGTGCGCTTTTCAAGGAAAGCGGCAATGCCCTCCTTCCCCTCCTCAGAGACACGGCGCGCGGCAATGCGCTTGGCGGTCGTGTGCATGAGGGAATTGTCGATTTCCATACCGGTCACATCATTGACCAGCTGCTTGGCATCGGCCACCGCGCCGGGCGCCGCCGAGAAGACCAGCCGCGCGATATGCTCCTGCAACTCGCCCATCTGCTCGTCGGTTTCAGCCACATAATGCACGAGACCGATTTTCTCCGCATACGCCGCATCGAAGCCATCTGCGGTCACGAACAGCGCCTTCGCCCAGCGCGGGCCAATAGCCTGGATCACGAACGGGCTGATCGTTGCCGGAATGAGGCCGAGGCGCACTTCTGAAAAGCGGAACTGCGCGCCGGCCTTGGCAATCGCCACATCACACGCCGCCACCAGACCTGCGCCGCCGCCCATCGCCGCGCCCTGCACCAGCGCCAATGTCATCTGCGGCATCTCATAAAGCCGGCGCAGCATGTCTGCCAGGCGCATGGCGTCGGTCTCATTGTCATCCCGCGAATGCAGCGCCGCGCGCTTCATCCAGTTGAGATCAGCACCCGCCGAGAAGGACGGCCCATCGCCGCGCAGGATCATCATGCGGATGCTCGGCTGCTCCGAAATCATCGTGAACACGTCCGTCAGCTCAGCTATCAGCTCGGCGTTGAAGGCGTTGTGAACGTCCGGCCGGTTCAGCGTCACAATCGCCAGACCTTCCTGGGTGGCTTCAAACCGGATCAGATCATACACTGGGTCACGCATGGGAATTTCCTGTTATCATGTCTCTGCCGCCACCCTGCGATAGTGGCTCGATGGGCGCAAGGCGGGCTTCTCGACAAGGTGCCACAGCGCAAGGCTCGCGGCGAGGGTCAGCGCTGTCGCAAGGGCGAGGAAACCGGCAAGGCCAAGGCTGGTGGCAAGGCCAGCCGCTGCGAGCGCCTGAAGGATCGGGAAATGGGTGATGTAGAGGCCGTAGCTGACATCGCCGAAACGGGCCACATTGAACTTCGGTCCCGGCGCCCAGGCGACTGCGCCGATAACTGCCGCCAGCGCAAACGCTCTCAGCGGCTCCAGAACCGGATGCAGGAATGTCGCCCCGAGCAGCGCCGTGCCGCACACCGCCATCGCGCTCCAGCGCCGCTGAATGCCGGGCGACGCTTTCCACAGCGCAATACCCATTGCAAAGTATGCCATCTGGCCGGGCAACTGGCGGCCGATTTCTGCGCCGTAGGGCTCTCCCAGTATCTGCGGGATAAAATGCGCCCAGGCCTCCCCGCCCAGATAAAGCGCCAGAACACCTATCCACCAGAGCGATTTCATCCTGTTCAGCACAAGGAGGATAACGGGCAAGGCAATGTAGAACATCACCTCGATCTTGAGCGTCCACAGCGCGCCATTCACAGCGGCGAAACGATTATCCTGAAACAGGCCGGGCAATTCCGGCGACAGGAAATTCAGGAAGACGAGATTGGCGCTGAGATAGCTGGCTACCCCGCCGATGTCCCAGGTAAGCAGAAGGCTGACAAGCGCCGGAACGAGGATCACGGCCGCATAGGCCGGATAAAGCCTGCGGATGCGCTTGCCGGTATAGTCAGCCAGGCCTGACGCCCGGTCGAGCGAGCCGGCAACCAGAAGGCCCGATACGATGAAAAACCCCTGGATCGACATCTCCGCCAGCGTCGCCAGCGCCAGTTCCGCCTCGCCGAAAGGGGTAGCAGCGCCAATCGCCACGCCGTGATACACGAACACACCAGAAGCCAGCATCAGGCGAATGAAATCAAACCGGTTCGCCAATTTCGGTATCATCTGGAAACTCTGAACATGTTGCGCGGCCATCCAAGACAGACCGGCGCAAATGTCCAGCCTTGCCACTGACAGAGCCTGCGGAAATTTCAGCCAGTTTTCACCCCTGCCATGCGACAAAGGCCCGCTCCGGGAGGGAGGCGGGCCTCGTCATGACGCGGAAGTCATGGCCGACTTGAGACACAAACAGGGGCAATCTCAAGTCAGGGGTAATTTACCAGCTGGTGTCACCGGTCGCGTCAGTCGCGTCATCTTTCTTGTCGCGATATTCTTCTTTTGCGGCATCCCAGTCAGCTTCAGTGATCTGTCCGTCCATGCCGGCCATCGTCTCGAATTTTGCTGCCGCTTCGGCTTCAGTATATTTGCCGTCAGCTGTTTTGTGGGCGATGAACTCGCTCGCGCTGATGACGCCATCGGCGTTGGTGTCTACTTCAGCAAAGGTGACTTTTTCGCCGGCCTGGGCAGCCATGGCACCAACAAACGCAGCAGCGGAAATAAGGGTAACGCGGATCATGTGTTTCACTCCTTTGACACATGACGCCGGAAGGTGACCGGCGCCTTGCAAGAAGGACGCATGAGCGCGCATATTGATCCGTTACGTTTCCGTCAGTCTGAGGGCAATATTGTGGCAGGGTAAACGGCGCTGTCGTTCAGGCAGCAGAATGGCCCAGTTCCCACATTTCGCTTTTCCACGCACTCAAGCGCTGAGGGGACACGTCTCCCGCCCCTCCAAGGATGGTGTGCCGAACCGGCTTGAAGCCGGAAATACCGAGAATGCCGCGTTCCAGGGCCTTCAGGCTCCCCGCATCCATCATGACGCGATAAACCGCCCCCGGCATGCCCATCGTGATAACAACCCGTGCTGACTTTCCAGCCATCATCTTGCGGGGCCAGGTTCCTGCCGGCTCGGGCTCCGAGATAAAGAACCCAGCCCTTGCCGTCTGCTCGAAGAAAGCCCGCAGCTTGGCGGGCATGCCGCCGAGCCAGAGTGGAAACAGGATGACCAGATGGTCGGCCTCAGCAATCTTCTGCCGCTCGCTCAGAACTGGCTCCGGCGGAGGTGTCAGAAAGTCTTCGTTCCGTTCAAGCAACGGGAACGTCAGGTCACGGACGTTTATCCGGCTGACTTCATACCCGGACGAATGAGCGCCCTCAGCATAGGAATCGGCAAGCGTCCGGCAAAGCCGTTTGGGGTCCGCGTCAGGATGCCCGTCAATGATACAGATCGTTTGAGTCATAAGGCCGCCTCCCTTCAATACGAAGCTTAGCGCTAAAGGTCCGGCGGATTGATAAGGACTTCTACCTACATCCGGAACAGGCCCGCAAGGAAGGACGCGTTCTGTTTCCCTCAGCTCGATGAAACAGCTCCTGCCGGATGATGCCAGCTTCCGGGGGAACAAGTGACACCCCTTCCGCGTTGGACTCTGTAAGAGCAAGGAGACCGACATGGCCAATCTCAAGAAGTTTGAACAAAATCCCCAGCGCCAGCTGCTGGAGGAGATCAAGGGTGCCCGCTGCGTTATGCTCGGTTCGCCCGAGCATGACCACCACATGCAACCGATGGCGCCGCAGGTCGATCAAGACGCCGGCATCATCTATTTCTATTCCGACAATACCAGCGAGCTCGGCAAGGCGGTCCTGAAGTCACCCGGCAAAGTCCATATGTGCCATATCGACAACGACTATCAGGCCTGCGTCAGCGGCCAGCTTCATCCGCATCATGACAAAACCACCATCGACAAGTTCTGGGGACCGATGGTCGACGCCTGGTATCCCGGCGGCAAAACCGACCCGAAAATGCTGATGCTGAAATTCGTGCCCCAGGACGCCGCCGTCTGGGCATCGGACAAGTCGACCATCAGCGTGATGTTCGAAGTGGCCAAAGCCAACATGAAGGATGAAGAGCCAGACCTTGGAAAATCCAAGCAGATCCAGCTCTGATCTGACAGAAGGTCAGATCGCAGAAGCCCTCCCCGCCAGCAGGCGGGAGGGGTTTTCTACATCCGGAACAACCCAAAGCCCCGCTCGCCAAACGGCGCATTGAGGCTCGCCGAAAGCGCCAGCCCTAGTACGCGGCGTGTGTCGGCCGGGTCGATAATGCCATCATCCCAGAGGCGGGCGGTGGAGAAATACGGGTTGCCTTCGGCTTCATAAAGGTCGCGGATCGGCTGTTTGAAGCCCTGCTCTTCTTCCGCGCTCCACTGGCCGCCGCGCCGTTCGATCCCGTCGCGCTTGACGGTGGCGAGCACGCTGGCCGCCTGCTCGCCGCCCATGACGGAAATGCGTGCATTCGGCCACATGAAGAGGAAGCGGGGGCTGTAGGCGCGCCCGCACATGCCGTAATTGCCTGCGCCAAAGCTGCCGCCGGTCACCACGGTGAATTTCGGCACGCTGGCGGTTGCCACAGCCGTCACCATCTTGGCGCCATCCTTGGCAATTCCGCCCGCTTCATATTTCGAGCCAACCATGAAGCCGGTGATATTCTGCAGGAAGACGAGCGGAATGCGGCGCTGATCGGCCAGCTCAATAAAGTGGGCCGCCTTCTGCGCGCTCTCGGAGAAGAGAATGCCATTGTTCGCCAGGATCGCGACCGGCATCCCATAAATATGCGCAAAGCCGCAGACCAGCGTTTCACCATAGAGCTTCTTGAACTCGTGGAACTCCGAGCCGTCCACCGTGCGGGCAATCACTTCGCGCGCATCATAGGGTTCGCGCACATCCTGCGGCACCAGGCCATGCATCTCGCGCGGATCATAGAGCGGCTCTGCCGGCGCCTGAATTTCAAACGGCTGGGGCTTTGGCTTTGCCAGCGTACGGACAATCGAACGCACGATGGCCAGCGCGTGCGCGTCATGAGCCGCATAATGATCCGCCACACCGGAACGGCGCGCATGCACATCGGCCCCGCCCAGATCCTCTGCACTGATCTCTTCCCCCGTCGCCGCCTTCACCAGAGGCGGGCCGCCAAGGAAGATCGTGCCCTGCTTGCGCACGATCACCGTCTCATCGCTCATCGCGGGCACATATGCCCCGCCCGCCGTGCAACTACCCATCACGGCGGCGATCTGGGGAATGCCCTTCGCGCTCATCTGCGCCTGATTGTAGAAGATGCGCCCGAAATGCTCCCGGTCCGGAAAGACTTCAGACTGGTGAGGCAGGTTCGCCCCGCCACTGTCGACGAGGTAGATACAGGGCAGATGGTTCTCCATCGCCACTTCCTGCGCGCGCAGGTGTTTCTTCACGGTGACCGGGAAATACGCCCCGCCCTTCACGGTGGCATCATTGCAGACGATCAGGCATTCGCGTCCTTCCACCCGGCCGACGCCGGTGATCAGGCCCGCGCCCGGCGCCTCGCCGTCATACATGCCATTGGCCGCCAGCGCGCCGATCTCCAGGAACGCGCTGCCCGGATCAATCAGACGCTCCACCCGCTCCCGCGGCAGCAGCTTGCCCCGCTCGGTATGGCGCTTGCGGCTGTCTTCCGGCCCGCCCAGGGCGGCAGCGGCCGTTTTGGCACGCAATTCCTCGACCAGCGCCTGCATGGCGGCGCGATTGGCAGCGAATTTGGCGCCGGAAACATCCAGCGCAGACTTCAGGACCGGCATGGGCCCTCCCTTACTTTTCGTTGCGGCAGGATTAACGGTCTGCCGCTGCGCTGTCACCCGTTGGTAAACTCTTTTGTGCTAGAGGTCTTGAAGCTGCCCCAGCCAGGATTCAAGTAACCCCCGCATGTTCTCCCTTCTGCGTAAGGATTTCACGCCCGACCTCAAGACGATCCCTCTCCTGAAGGACGTCTCCCAGCGGGCTATGCGCTCGGCGGGCAAGGAGGCACGCTGGTTTGCGCTGCCGGCGGGCCAGCCCCTGTTCCTGGCCGGGGAACCTGCTGATTCCATTTATTTTGTTCTCTCCGGCGCGCTGGGCGCATTCGGCTCAAAGGGGGATTTTGTCGGCCATATCCGCCCCGGTGAACCGGTTGGCGAAATGGCGCTTTTCCTTGGCGGGGCCGATGCCAACGGAGACGGCGGCGGAGAAGACGCGCCTCATACCGGCTCGGTTTACGCCCTGCGCGACTCTGAAGTGATCGCCCTCTCCCGTGCGGGCTGGAAAATGCTTGTGAAATCGGAACCCGAACTGCTTGAAGGGATGATCCGCATCATTCTCCGGCGGCTTGGCCGGGGCGACCAACGCAATGCCGAGGCCCCGCCCAAGGTCTACACCCTTGTGTCCACCTCTCCGACAATCGACCTGACACTGCGCGCCCGCGCGCTGAAATCAGCCCTCTCCCGCTTTGGCAAGCGCGCCATCATCATCGATGAAACGGAAGGCGACAACAAGCCAACCGCCTTCTTCGATGCGCTTGAGACGAACAATGACGTCGTCATCCTGACCGCCGCCATCGGCGCCACCCCCTGGTTCCGTCTCGCGTCCCGGCAGGCTGACCGCATCTGGGTACTTGCCCGCTCTGACGCGCGCCCCTCCACACCTTTGATGCCGGAGGAAACCTCCCCCGCCCAACGCCTGAAGCTGATCGACGTGATCCTGATCCATCCGGGCTCAGAACGGCGCGCTTCGCGCCCACAGGAATGGTTGCAGGCGGCAGGCGCAAAGCGCCTTTTCCACTGGCAGGGCGATAATGGCGAAGACGCGATGCGCCTGGCCCGCGTGATGACCGGCCGCTCTGTCGGTCTCGTCCTCTCCGGCGGCGGCGCGCGCGCCTACAGCCATATCGGCGCCATCCGCGCCATCCGCGAACTCGGCATCCCGATCGACTTTGCCGGGGGCGCATCGATGGGGGCCGTCGTCGCCGCCTGCGCCGCGATTGGCTGGAGCGATGAGGAAATCGACTGGCGCATCCGCAAGGCCTTCGTCGAGACAAATCCTCTGGGTGACTACAATTTGCCCGTCGTCGGCATGGTCAAGGGCAAGCGCGTCAACCAGCGCCTCCAGGAGCATTTCGGGGAAATCGATATCGGGGATCTTCAGATCCCCTTCTTTGCCCTCTCCACCAATCTGGCCACCGGCCAGGCCAAACTGCATCGCTGCGGCCGCCTGCGTGATGCGCTGCGGGCAACCATCTCCCTGCCCGGCATCCTTCCGCCATTTGTCGATGGCGATGATATCCTCGTCGATGGCGCGGTACTCGACAATTTCCCGGTCGAATCAATGCGCGATCTGCATCAGGGCTTCGTTATCGGCTCAGACGTCTCGGCATTGCCAGATGGCCTGAACCGGGAAGAGTTTGCAAAACCCATGAGCTTCTGGAGATGGGTGCTCACGCACGGCTTTTCCTCTGCGCCGCCGATTGCGGGCCTGCTGATGCGCGCCGCCACCATCCGCGATGACCGGCTCACTCCGCGCGACATGGCAGATATTCTCATCCTCCCGGAGCTTCCTGACATCGAATTGCGGGACTGGAAGGCCTATGACACCTCTGTCGAGGCCGGATACAAGGCCGCGATGGAAGTCCTCAAGGATCACGAAATCCGCACCTTGTGCTGCCCGCCCTGAGCCTTCCGCGCCAGCTCCGAAATCCTGTAATATCAACGCTACATTAAGTTTGTTGGCCGATCATTCGGTTAACAATAAGCGGTTGGCTCTCAAGGAATCACTCCATGGATGCACGTCTCTTCGACCTGCTACCTGTCGTCGTTTGTGAAATTGCGCCGGTGCGCGACGCGAATGGCACAATAACTGACCTGGAATGGATTGATGCAAACCGCCTGATGAACGAGTCGATCCTCCCCGCAGGCGGCAGTGTCGTGGGCATGCGGGTGTTCGAGTTTGATCCCGCCTATCGCCAGTCCGAAATGGCAAAAAACGTCATCAAGGTGATTGAGACCGGTGAACCGATCACCTACATGACTGGCCTCGGCCGCGCCGCGAAAATGCTCGGCAAGGTGATGAAGACTGTCATCACCCCAACGGAGTTCGGGGCGCTGGCCTGCTCGCATGAGGTGACCGAACTGGCAGAGGAACGCGACACCGCGCTCAAGCGGTTCCAACTCGCCCGCGCCGCCTGCGACCATGCGATCCACGGCATCGTCATTACAGACCGGGAAAGCACGATCCACTATGTCAACCGGGCCATCTGTGAACTGATCGGCTATTCGGAAGCGGAGCTTCTGGGCAAGGATGTCGGCATTGTTTTCGGCGTCAAGACCTTCCAGCCCCACAAAGCCCTCGGCAGACAGGTCGTCTCCGACATCGAGAGCGGCAAGTTCATTCGCCACATCTCTGACGCCGAAGCCTATACCCGAGAAGGCGAGAAGATCCGCGTCCAGGCGTCCACCTCCAGCGCCCATTGGGGCGAAGATGGGGCGATGGTGTTCATCACCTATATCCGTGATGTGCGCGAGGAACGCCGCAAAGCGCATGAACTCCGCGACGCGCTCAACCGCGCCGAACAGGCAACGCGCCTCAAGTCTGAATTCCTGGCCAATATGAGCCATGAGATCCGTACACCGCTGAACGGCGTGCTCGGCATGGCGCAGGTGCTCGCCCATGGAAAGCTGACCGAGACGCAGGCCGAACAGGTCGGCGTGATCCTCGATTCCGGCAACACGCTGATGGTCCTGCTCAACGATATCCTCGACCTCTCCAAGATCGAAGCAGGCCGCATGGACCTCTCGCCCGTGCCGGGCGATCTGCGCCACAAGCTCAGCGGCCTGTTCAAGCTGCACGAGGCTGCCGCCCAGGAAAAAGGCATTGGCATCCGCCTCTTCGTCGATCCCAGCGTCCCCTCGCGCCTCGTTTTCGATCCGGTGCGCGTACGCCAGTGTGTCGGCAACCTTCTCTCCAATGCGATCAAGTTCACCAGCCAGGGCGAAGTGATGCTGGTCGTCACTTCCGAGCCCGCAGAGAATGACGCCTACCGCGTCATCATGCATGTCTCCGATACCGGCATCGGCATCGCCGCCGACAAGGTAGACCGCATCTTCGAAACCTTCGCCCAGGAAGATGGATCAACCACCCGCAAGTTCGGCGGCACGGGCTTGGGTCTGTCAATCACGCGCCGCCTTGCCCGCATGATGGGCGGCGATATCACCGCCGTCAGCGAGGCTGGGCGGGGATCAATCTTTACCCTGACTTTCCTGGCGCATACCTCTGCCGCCATTGCCGGTGATACCACCAACATGATCCACATGCCTATTCGCACGGCACGTACCGGCCTCACCGGCTGCCGCGCGCTGGTGGTGGATGACAATGGCATCAACCGCCGCGTCGCCCGCTCCTTCCTTGAATATTATGGCATCATCATCCGCGAAGCCCGCGACGGCAACGAAGCACTCGAGATCATGAGCCGCGAGACGTTCGACTTCGTCCTCATGGACATCCACATGCCAGGTCTCGACGGTGATGAAGCCTTCAAGCGGCTGCGCACCTCGGGCAGCCTCAATCGCCTCGTGCCCGTGATCGCGCTGACGGCGGACTCCATGCAGGGCGACCGGGAAAAATACCTCGCCAAGGGCTTTGACGGTTACGTCTCCAAGCCGATTGACGAGCGTACGATGCTGACCGTCATCAGCCAGGTCCTGAGCGTTCCGCCTGAGGAAACAGAGGCCCTGCTCGCTGCCGGCTGACGCGAGGTGACCCCGCCAATCTCCCCATCAATCCGTAGACGGTGCTTGCAAACACGGCCTATAGTGCGCGCTGGATCGTGATTGCCCGCTACATCTTGGAGCGGGCCACGCCGGTGGAGAATTGTCATGGCCAAGGCACTGAAAGCTCACAAACCCGTCGCTGAGGACTACCTCGCCACCGCCCCGCAATCGAGCGTGGTTCATCGCTTTCCCTTCCCACCGGAAATGGTTTGGAATGCCCTGCTCGATGCGGAGGCCTGGACGCAGTGGCTGCCCATTACCAAAGTCACCTGGACCAGCCCCAAGCCCTTCGGCCCCGGCACCACGCGCACCGTGGAAGTCGGCCCGCAGGTGATCGAGGAAACCTTCTTTGCCTGGGAAGAAGGCCGCCGCATGGCCTTCCGCTTTGAGCGGTCGAGCCTGCCGGTCTCGGCGGCGGTCGAAGACTACCGTGTCGTGGCCGTCCCCGGCGGCTGCGAAATGCACTGGTCCGGCAAGGCCAGCGCGCCCCTCTTCCTCGGCGGCGTCATCACCGGCCAGCTCACCAAGGGCCTCAAAGAAGGCATGCCAAAACTCGAAGCCCTGATCGCCGCAGAGCCAGACCGATTCAAATAGCGCCTACTCTGGGGCGCTCGATAGAAACGCCGGTATCTTCTCCCGCAGCGCCCCATGATGCCCGAGCAGCAGGTGGCCGCCGGTCTCATACCGTATGAACTCTGCGCCGGTCACCCGCCCGGCAATCGCCTCGCCCACAGCGACCGGGTTCAGCCGGTCATCGGCCGCATGCACAACCAACACCGGCGCGCCGATCGCCTCAAGATCATAGACCGCCCCCGGATCGACGGCAGCGCCTTCGTTTTCAATACCCGCCCGCCGCGCAGACGCGGGCTGAAACGTCTCGACAAGACGTTCGGCAAACGCCCGGTCTTCTTCCTCAGCCATCAGTTCCGGCCGCGCATCAAAAGCTGACTTCAGCGTCCCCGGCGCCAGCCTCTGCATCAGCCAGTAAATGACATCGCTCCCCACCAGCGCCGTATAGAAAGCTGTCGGGATTGGCCGCCCCGCCACTTCCCCGCCAAACGGTGTGAACGGCGCCGGCGAGAGCAGCACCATCGCGCCCACACGTTCAGGATGATTGGCAGCCAGCTGCAAGGCGGGCGGCGCCCCGCCCGACATTGCCAGCACATCCACCCGCTCGATCTCAAGTTGTGTCAGCATCTCAGCCAGCGCATCGGCCTGCGCCGCGGTCGAGGCATCCTCCGGCATCGGACTTTGCAGATACCCAAACCGTGACACGGCAATCCAGCGGAAACCTTCCCCGCCTACCGCCTCGGCCAGCAACAGCCCCTGGTCAAACCCGCCCCCCGCACCATGAATCACCAGCACCGGCGGCCCCTCGCCGCCAATAGCGTATTCAACAGTCCCGAAAGCCGTCAGCGCGATCTGGCTTTGCCCCGCGAGAAACTCCCGCCGCTCAAGCGCCTCCGTCCGCGCAAACAAGACGGCCACCCCAAAAAGGATAACCAGCCCGCCCAGCAATAATCCGGCGGCAGTGAAAGTTCCCCGCCGCCGCTTCCTCACGCCGTCTCCGCAAACAGCTCCCGCCCGATCAGCCAGCGGCGGATCTCACTCGTGCCCGCGCCAATCTCGTAGAGCTTGGCGTCGCGCAGAAGGCGGCCTGTGGGATAGTCGTTGATATAGCCATTGCCACCGAGCAGCTGGATCGCATCGAGCGCCAGCTTCGTCGCCGTTTCGGCCGCATACAGAATAGCCCCCGCCGCGTCCTTGCGCGCCGTCTCGCCCCGGTCACACGCCTTGGCGACGGCATAGACATAGGCCTTCGCCGCATTCATCTGCACATACATATCGGCCAGCTTGCCCTGCACCAGCTGGAACTCTCCGATCGACTGGCCAAACTGTTTGCGGTCATGGATGTAGGGGATCACGACATCAAGGCAAGCCTGCATGATCCCCGTCGGCCCGGCCGAGAGCACCGCGCGCTCATAGTCGAGCCCGCTCATCAGGATACGCGCCCCGGCGCCCACGGGGCCCATCACATTCTCTTCGGGCACTTCGCAGTCTTCAAACACCAGCTCACCGGTCTCCGAGCCGCGCATGCCGAGCTTGTCGAGCTTCTGCGCCACCGAGAAGCCCTTGAAGCCCCGCTCGATCAGGAAGGCCGTGATGCCTTTGGAACCCGCGCCGGGATCGGTCTTGGCATAGACCACCAAAGTGTCCGCATCCGGAGCATTCGTGATCCACATCTTCGTGCCATTCAGCACATAGCGGTCGCCCTTCCTGTCGGCGCGCAGCTTCATCGACACCACGTCAGACCCCGCCCCGCTCTCGCTCATTGCGAGGCTTCCCAGATGCTCGCCCGAAATCAGCTTGGGCAGGTAGCGGGCTTTCTGCTGGTCATTGCCCCAGCGGCGCAGCTGGTTGACGCAGAGGTTTGAGTGCGCGCCATAGGACAGCCCCACCGAAGCCGAGGCGCGCGAGATTTCCTCCATCGCCACGACATGCTCAAGGTATCCAAGCCCCGTGCCGCCCCATTCCTCTTCCACCGTGATGCCGAGGAGGCCAAGCTCCCCCATCTTCGGCAGAAGATCGCGGGGAAACACATCCGTCCGGTCGATTTCGGCGGCG
Source organism: Alphaproteobacteria bacterium HGW-Alphaproteobacteria-18 (assembly GCA_002841155.1). Lineage (GTDB taxonomy): Bacteria > Pseudomonadota > Alphaproteobacteria > Caulobacterales > Hyphomonadaceae > Hyphomonas. Next base: position 34,554 of record PHEH01000001.1, on the reverse strand, counting down.
CGCGGCGCGATTTCATTCTGGGCAAAGTTTTTCACGGTCTCGCGGATCATGTCCGCAGTTTCACCGAGATCGAAGTTCAGAGAGGGATATGTGTTCGTCAGCATGGCCATTCTGTAGCAAGAGCCTGCCTGCCTGTCACCGGCTCACTCGTCCTGTGTCATCGCCCGGTAAAGGTAATACGTGGCCACCACAAACAGGAACCCGCCGCCCAGCGCCAGCAACGGCCCCAGCCAGCCTTCGCCGTCATAGAGCGCAGGCTCCGCAGCCGCACTGATAAGCTCACGCACCCCCAGAACCAGGCTCACAAGCCCCAGCCCCGAAAGCAACGCATACGGCACCCAGCGGCCAAGCGCCTCGGCGCCTGCCTTGCCATTCACGCGGATATCCTCGGCAAGGGCGTGCTCAATGCCGTTTTCATCGATTTCCACAGGTGCCAGATCGTCCACGATCACTGCTTCTGCGGGCGGTAGCGGCGCTTCAGGCACGGGCGGCGGCGTGATCACCGGCGCCGGAACAGGCTGAACGGGCGGCGCGGGCGCTGCGCCGGTCTGAACAGGGCGGGTTGTGCGGCGGCGCTCGATCCCGTCCGGCGGGCCTTTTGCGGTACCCGAAGGCGATTGCGGCGCAGGCTCGTCCGCCGGCCCGGCAAGATCGGCAATGGCGCGGGTGATTTCCTCAACGCTCGGGCCTTCCTCGCCTGGCGCCAGGGGCTTGATCGGAGCAGACGGCGGCGGAGGCGGGCTCTCGCCCAGGATGCGCGCAATCCGCTCGCTCACGGCACGCGCGGCCGCCTGAGGCGCATTGTCTGCAATCCGCGTTCTTGGCGGCAGGTTATGATCTTCGCCGCGCGCTTCAATGATGACCGTCCGCTCGGACGGGGGCGGGAAAGGCTGGCCGCCATCCTCGGGGATCGGCCGGATCAGCGCGCCAGGCACCGCCGCCGGGCCGGAAGGGTGCGTCAGGAACAGCGAAATCTCCGCCGCCCGCCGGCGCACCAGCGCGTCGATGATCTTCACCTCGCCGCTCACGCGCCCCTTGCGCCACAGCCACATGTCCGAGGCCGCCGACAACCGGTCGCCCTCATTGAGATTGGCCAATACACTGGAAGACTGGAACGCCCCCGGCCCGATATTCCAGGCAAAGGAGACCAGCGCGTCAAACTCGTTCTGGGTCAGCGGGGCGAGCACTTCATCCTGGATCAGCTGCTCGATCAGCGGCAGATCGGAATGGGCGAGCACCAGTTCCGCGTCATGCGGGGTCACCTGAAGGCCCGGCCGCGCGGTGCGCGTATGGCCATAGCCCACAATCCATCGCCCATCCGGCAGCCGGCTTGCGCGCGGCCGGAAGCCCTCGAAGCCCTTGATCAGCTCGAGTCCCTTTGCAGATGTACGAAGCGGACCACCCAAAGTCCGTTGCTCCCATTCTGGTACAACAGGCAAAATGCCTACAGGGACGCCCTGCAAAAGGCGCGCCCTTTCCCCTGAAAGGTGAGAATCGGCAAGAATATGGCCAATTTATAGGAGGACGATGCTCGCAAGCCCCAGGAAGGTGAAGAAAGCAATCACATCTGTCGTTGTCAGAACAAAAACCGAGGACGCTACCGCAGGGTCTGCCCCTAAGCGTTTCAGCGTCAGCGGCACAAGTGTCCCCACGAGCCCCGACCACAGGAAAGTTCCGAGCATCGCGATCGCAATCACGCCGCTGAGATGCACATCCCGGAACCAGATGAAGGCAATCAAGCCGACACAGCTGCCGATCATCAACCCGTTGAACAAGGCCGTCAGTATCTCGCGCAGCACCGCGCGGCGGGCGGCAGCGCCTTCCAGCTGGCGGGTCGCAATCGCACGCACGGCTACGGCAAGCCCTTGGCTTCCGGCATTGCCGGCGGTCGAGGCCACGACGGGCATGAGGATGGCGAGGGCTACGATTTCCTCAATGGTCGCCTCGAACACGGAAATCACAGAGGCAGAGACAAAGGCTGTCGCAAGGTTCACCCCCAGCCAGGGTAAACGCGCGCGCACCGTATCGAACACGGTATCGGACGCATCCGCCGATGACACGTTGGAGAGGGCAAGCAAGTCTTCAGCATGCTCTTCCTGGATAACATCGACCATATCGTCGACGGTGATCATCCCGACCAGCCGACCGGCCGTATCGGTCACAGGCGCGGACGCCAGCGAATATTTCTGGAACCGGAAGGCCACCTCTTCCTGGTCAAGGTCGGGCGTCAGGGTCGTCATGGGGTCTTCCATGATGTCTTCCAGCGCCACTTCACGCGGCTGGCGCATCAGCGCGGAGAGCTGCACAATGCCCAGCAGCCGGTGCGCAGGGTCGACCACATAGATCTCGTAAAACGTCTCGGGCAGGTCTTCCCCGCGCCCGCGCGTATAGTCGATGGTCTCGCCCACCGTCCAGAATTCGGGCACCGCCACGAACTCCGTCTGCATCAGACGGCCGGCCGAATCCTCCTCATAGGCAAGGCTGCGTTCCAGCTCCGCCCGGTCGACCGGGGCGAGATCCTCAAGGATGCGCTCCCGGCGGTCATCCTCAAGGTCTTCCAGAATGGTCGTCGCGTCATCGGAATCGAGTTCGTCGAGCGCCTGCGCCACCGCCTCATCGGTCAGCATCTCGACCGCGCCTTCGCGATAGGCGTCGCGCAGTTCGATCAGGATCTCAGACGGAAGATCCTCGCCAAGCAGCTCCACCGCATCTTCGAAAATATCATAGGGCAGCGTTTCGAGCGCGTCGGCGGCGTCGGCCGGGTGCATCCGCTTCAGCGTGCGCGACAGCCATCGCGTATCCCGCTCATCGACGGCATCGGCAATATCCTTGAGCAGGACGGGGTCAGGTCCGTCCATCTCGGGCTGGGTGGGGGCGGTCGTGTCAGTCATTGGCGCCACTCATGCCGGGGTTGTCGTTCCCCGGCAAGAGTAGGTGTGCTCAGGGGCCGGGCTGCCCCCGCTTACGGGCTTTCTGTCAGCAAAGCTCGCTGCAATGCGCCTACGGGCACCTTTAAGCTGGTTGCCGATTTGAAGCACTGAAAGGTGAGCTGCCTTTCCAAACGGGGGGGATAGCCGGCTAGCCGGAATTCTCTGGCAATCGGCGTCCCGCTCTCACAGCTTTCAGGGCATGGATTCCTGATGCTGTCATCGCTCGCATACCAATCCGTACTCCAGTTACCGCAGCTACGAGCGAGCGGTAGCGTGACTGATCCAGCCTCAGTTACCTCTGAACCGAAAAAGCGGCCTTGCAGTTCGGTTTCCGCAAAAGAGCTCAATATGCCTCCGGAATGTCCATAGCCAATTTTATCGGCGGATACCGGGAAGTTGGCCATCTGTTCTGGAAGGGACCAGAACGCATCAATGACAAGGGATGCATGGATATCTCCCGCATCTCCTTGTCCGGGGGTGAACTCAGACAGTTCGTATACTGCTTTGTCGGAGACAAAAAGCTGCGGGTTCAAACGCAGTGGCAAGATCAGAACGAAAATGCCCGCGACCAATATCAAGGAGGATTCGGGCGCGCTCATCTCCCCAAGCCACGGAACCTTTGCCGTGAATCTTTCGACAATTCCCATCTTCTTCAAAATGGCAAAGGCGCCGAGGATACAGAGGAATGCCCCCAGCCCGATACACGCCAGCACGTAGTAGTCGCCCACAGTCATAAGCGTCCCTCCCACGGGAAGGATCATTACCTTAAGTTAGAGGCAATTTCTACCCTGAATCGATCAGGCCGGCTGGCCCCGGTCTCATCCCTGCACTGACTTCAACTATACCTGAACTCTTCCCCATCCAGGTCGATCTTGGGGAACTCGTCCTTCTCACGCCAATAGTCCTGCGTGTGCTGCCAGTCTCGCGCTGTTCCCCGCTTGGGCATCATATGCATCGAGCGGGCAAGGTATCCGGGATTGAAATTGTCCTCATCGATCCAGGGCAGGATTTCCATATTATGATCCTGCGGGCGCAATGCGACCTCAACCTGCTTCACCTTCTTCTCGTCCATATGCTTCAGGAGACGGCAGACAAGATCGCCCATCATGTCGACGCGCAGGGTCCAGCTCGCCCGGAAATATCCGAACACCCAGACCAGATTGGGCACGCCGGTAAACATCATGCCGCGATAGGTCACCGTTTCAGACCAGTTGACCGGCTTGCCGTCCACCTCGAACGGAATGTCGCCCAGCACGGAGAGGTTAAACCCCGTCGCCGTCACGATCACGTCCGCTTCCAGCTCCTTGCCGGATTTCAGCAGAATGCCCTTCTGCGTGAACCGGTCGATATGATCGGTCACGACGCTCGCCTTGCCCGCCTTGATGCCTTCGAACAGATCGGCTTCCGGTACGAACGCAATCCGCTGCTGCCAGGGGCGATAGGCCGGCGTGAAATGGCTCATGTCATAGCCTTCGGGCAGGCACGCCTTCACCCCGTCCAGCAATTCCTGCCGCAACGCTTCAGCGTCCTCGAAGGAACGGCGCGTGAATTCTGCCTGGTCATGATTATACTTGCGCCGCACGATCTCGTGAATCCACGCCTCGTCCACCTCCAGCGCGCGCAGCTCGTCAGCCAGCACGTTTTCATTCCGTGCCGGGATGAAATAGGTCGGCGAGCGTTGCAGCAGCGTGACATGCTCGCATTGCCCCGCAATCGCGGGCACAACAGTCGCCGCCGTCGCGCCAGAACCGATGCAGATCACCTTCTTGCCCGTCAGGTCAAGGTCGTCCGGCCAGGTCTGCGGGTGAACGATCTGCCCTTTGAAATCTGCCATCCCCGGCCATTCCGGCGTGTAGCCCTCGGCATGGTTGTAATAGCCCTGGCACATCCAGAGGAAATTTGCCGTGAACGTGAGAACATCCCCGGTCTCCAGGTTTTCCGCCTTCACCGTCCACTTCTTCTTCGCGGTCGACCAGCTGGCCGAGCGGATCTTGTGACGGTAGCGGATATGCTGGGCCAGATCGGCTTCTTCGATCACTTCACCCATATATTTCAGGATCTCTTCCCGGCTGGCGATCGGCGGGCCGACCCAAGGCTTGAACCGGTAGCCAAAGGTGTAGAGGTCAGAGTCCGAGCGCACGCCCGGATAGCGGTGCATGTGCCAGGTGCCGCCGAACGTCTCATACGCTTCGAGCACCACGAACTTCTTCTTCGGCGTCTGCGTCTTCAGGTGATAGGCCGCGCCGACCCCGGAAATCCCCGCGCCGGCAATCAGCACATCGAAATGCTCGATCTTTGCCTTGGGTTTGCGTTCTTTGACCGCTGCGGTATCCGCCATGCATTCCTCCCTGGGCTCCGTCCACTTGCCGCGGAGCCATCAAACTTGCTTGCAAATCTTGCCCTGGGAGGAAGGCAGGTGAATACGTAAACGGCCCTAGATGCCGCAAAGGCAAGCAAGCAAAATCATCCGCCCGACTGCTTGCGCCGCCGCCGCAGCTGGATCGCCAGCCCCAGCGCCGCCGTCAGGAAGATCCCCGCCACCGCCGCCATCAGCAGATAGTCCCGGTTGCGCGTTCCGATCGGCCGCAGGACTTCCCATTTGTGCAGCACGTCAAAGCTCCAGCTCTCTGCCGCCTGAAGGGCTGTCTTCTCCGGCGCCGCAGCGATAAGCCCCTCGCGCACATCTACGAACACCGGCCCGCCTTCACCCGCCACCTTCAGCACCGGCAGGCGCTTGTTGGCAAAGCTGTAGTCCCGGCCAAACCGGCTCACCAGCGACACGTCAGCATCAGCGCTGGCCCCGGCAATCGCCCGCGCCCGGTCGGCATCGGAATAGCCCGGCGCCTGCCCCTGATAGGCAATCCCGCCCGCCGTTTCGATCCGCCAGACCGGCTTGCCGTCCGGCCCCGCCGTCGTCGTCAGCCCGTACAGCGATCCCGGCCCAGGCCGGGGTGCCTCCAGATCGGCCACCTGAAACACGCCCGGCGCCGGCAACACCTTGCCCGGCCCCATCGTCACCAGCAGATGAAACATCCCCGACAGCGTAAAGGTCAGGATAAACGGCAGCGCCGCCCAGGCCGCCAGCGTATGCGCCTTGCGCAGGCCCCGCCCCTTCGCCTTCAGCAGCAACGCCGCCCCGATAAGGCTCGTCGCAATCACGCTCAGGATCAGCCCCGCCAGCACCGCCACCCGCAGCGGCTCGGCAAAGCTCAGGAATTTCAGCGTGTGCACATTCTGGAACACAAACAGCAGCGCCCGCCGCCGCCCGTCGGTCACCGCCACCAGCCGGTCCATCCCGGTATCCACATAGACCGCCAGCCCTTCGGGCGTGTCAAACGTCACCCGCCAGACCGGCAGCAGACGGTTGATTTCCGGATACTCGGTCGAGAACCGGTCAACGATTTCCACAGACCGGATATCCGCCTCAGGCAGGGCGGCATAATGCCGGGCAAGCGCGATGGCATGCGCCGTCTCCACTTCGGGAACGGAGGCGCCGGTTTCGGCATCGACCACGCCTTTGCGGGGCTCGCTGGGAAAGCTGGAAAACCAGTAAGCGCGGTCCCCGACTGTCACCAGCCTGACCTGAACTGTCCCGGTTTGTCCTGAACTGGCCAGGAATTGTCCCGGCGTGTCTGGAACTGTCCCGATTTGTCCCGGATTTGGCGGCGCCTGAACGGCCGGGCGCGGCGCGGTCCAGCTCATGATTGGGTGCAGGAAACCGGTGATCGCCCAGGCCATCGCCACAAAGGCGGCGACCCACCCGATCTGACGGTGCAGCTGGCGCGCAGTCGCGGGCCGCTTTGTTTTTATGTTTTTTTCAAGGATGTATCTCTGAGAAAGAAAGGCAGAAGCCATAACCGCGCGCGATGGCACGCCAGGCGCTGAATGTCTCAGAGTGTGCTGGGCGGCCCGGTCGGATAGGGCAGCGAAGCCGAAAGCCGGCTCGACAGCTCAAACGCCACAGGGTGATGCAGGCCCGCTTCCCGGATCACCCGCAACTGTTGCAGGTCCGGCGCGTCATTCACCGGCGCGGCAATCTGCGTCCCCGCCGCAAATACGCAGCCCTCAGCGGCTTTCTGGCCATCGTCTGCGGGGATATCCCCGCCCGGCTCCACATAGTTGCCGGTCGCCAGATCAATCGTCCGGCTCACAACACCGTGCTCCGTACAGAGCGCGATCTGCATCTGCCCGGAGGTATCCTCAGCCAGCATATAGCCCGCCGGAACCACCACCCGCACAGCCACCGCCAGCACCAGCAGCGCCGCCGCCAATGCCCGCAAACCGTCCGAGAGGAACCCCAAGCCACGCATGGGCGCCTGTCTCTCAGACGCGAGCGTCTGCGTCAAACGCTTCGGCCTGCTCGCCCACTCTGCGCCCGCTTGCAGGAGAAAAACTGCGGAACTGAAGGTCCAGGGGGTACCATCAGCTCCGCAGAGAGAGTGTCATCAGAGATTAGAGTAAACATGGGCCACGTGCGTCCCCCCAGGGTCGTTGGGCCGTCAACACCTCTAGGGAGCGCTAATCGCGCCGTCTTCCCCCTGTTCGGGGGGATTGGGAGCCCTCCCCCTGTTCCGGTGGGTCGGCAAAGCTGCACTTAGCGTTTATGATTGCTGTATCTCCAAAGCACTTGCCGGTTGCACACGCACAAGGTGCTGGAAGAGGGAAAGGACGAACCCGTGAAAAGCCTCCTGATCCTGGAAGACATTGCGGAAACCCGCGCATGGCTCTGCGAGATCGCGCGCGAAGCTTTTCCCGGCTGCTCGATCCATGAAGAAGGCAGCGTGCGCGGCGGCGTCACAGCGGCAACCTCCGCCAAGTTTGATCTGGCGATGCTCGATCTCGGCCTGCCCGATGGCTCGGGCCTGGACGTATTGCGTAAGGTGAAACAGGAACACCCGGACACGCTCTGCGTCATCACCACCGTGATGGGCGACGATGCCTGGATCGTCGGCGCGCTGTCGGCCGGCGCCAACGGATACCTCCTGAAGGACCAGCCTCAGGACACCCTCGCCCGCCAGCTCCGCCAGATCGCGGACGGCGTGCCCGCGCTCTCGCCCTCCATTGCCCGGCGCATCATGGATCATTTCCGCCTCACCGGCCCCGCCGCCCCGGACGAAGATCTCACCGCCCGTGAGCGCGACGTGCTCGCTCTCATCGGCCGGGGCATGCGCAATGGTGAAGTCGCCCGCGCGCTGGACCTCAGCGAAAACACCGTCGCCAGCTATATCAAGGGCATCTACCGCAAGCTCGGCATTTCCTCCCGCGCCGAAGCCTCCTGGCACGCCACCCGCATGGGCCTGACAACCGACAGAAGCTGACCGGACTATTCCGCCACCACCTCGAACACCGGAATGCGCGCGGCGAGGCACGTGCCCTCCCCGCCCTCCAGGGAAATGTTGCCCCCGAAACTCTCCACCCGCAGCTTCATATTGCCCAGGCCATTGCCCAGAGAGGCCGTTTGCGCCGGCATGCCCTTGCCATCATCGGTCACTTTCAGCGACAACCAGTCCGCATCCAGACGAATGGTAACGTCCACACTCTTCGCCTCCGCATGCTTGATCGTATTGCTCACCGCCTCGCGGATCAGCGCGCGCAGGGCGTGCACCTTCTGCCGCGAGAGCAGCGCGCCCGGCGCCGCAGAGAGGTTCCAGCTCAGCATCACGCCATGCGGCTCCAGCCGGTCAGCGGTTTCCGCCCGCAGGTCGGCCAGCACGTCTTCCATCGGCGCTTCTGCGCCCTGCGCATTGTTGATCACATCGCGAATGTCGGTCAGCGTCTCGCGGATCATCGCATCCTTTCGGCCCGTCTCGCGCGAATGCAGCGCGCGCAATAATTGCGCCCCGATATTGTCGTGAATATCCCGCGCAATCCGCGCCCGCTCCTCGGAAACGCCCCGGTCATAGGCGTTGCGGTTTTCCTCCGCATACCGCATCAGCTTCACGATCTGCGTTGCCAGCACCACATCCTTGGGCGAGTAAAGCCCCCGTCCGCCATTGCGATAGCGCAGGCTGAGCGGGGGCGAATCTGCCACGCCCGGCAGCAGCAGCAGCGTGCCCTCGTCCTCCACGCGCACGCGCGCCTCTTCCGTCTCCACCGCCCGGATCTCCAGCGGCCCGAACACGTCCCGCATCAGCTTGCGCCAGCGCTCGGACCGCTCGCCCCCGCTGGGCCGCAACGCAATGTCAATCACCGCGCGGAACAGCTCGGCCTCATCGGGCCTCGCCTGCCCGGAAAGTTTCCGCCAGGCGAGGCTGCGCACTGGCAGATAAACCGCCGCCGCCAGCAGGATCGCCACCGAGAACGCTGCCCCCGGCTCAAACGAAAGCAGCCCGATCAGCGCCACATCCAGCGCCAGCACGCCCAGCGCCGCCAGAAAGTGAAACATCAGCTGAAACGCCCAGCCGCCCAGCCCGAACACCCGGAAGCGCATCAACCCCACCGTCAGCGCCGCATAGATCAGCAGGAAAAACCCGAACGCGATATTCTCGTTCAGCAGCGGCTCAAAGCCAAACGTATGGGGAAACGCCACCGTCGAGATAAACCCGCCCGCCCCCAGCACCACCGCCGCGCCCAGCCAGAGCGCAATCGAGCGCTGCGCCGGGTCGTCCCGCGTCGCAAAGATCTGCCACGCCACCAGAACGAAGATGCCCACCATCTCCCAGAAGGTAATCGGATGCACCAGCATGAAATCCGGCGACGGACCAAACATCACCCACAGCGTCACACTGCCAAATCCCAGCACCGTCGCGGCCATCAGCCAGCGCCAGTAGGGCAGCTTCACCGGATAGATCAGGAAGAGGCACATCATCACGATGCCAAAACCCGACGCCCCGATACAGTTGATGATCGCCGCCGTCAGATACGCCCCGTCCGGCAGCCCCATCGCAAACAGCCACACCGTCGAGGAGGCTGAAAACATCAGCGTCGTCAGCCCGCTCACCGCAAACAGGATCGCCGCCGGGTCAGACGGCTTCAGCGCCCAGACCCAGGCCGAAACCATGCACGCCCCCAGCCCCACCAGCAGCGACACCCATACCCCCGGATGTACCGCCAAGGGCGAGCGCCAGTCACTCACCACGCCCGTCCATCCGGGCGCCGGCTGCAACGCCCAGACGGCCATCCCCGCCGTCACCGCCAGCACTAGCAAGGCCGGTACCGCAAAGCGCACCAGCGGCGTATTGATATCCTGCATTCTCATGCCCGAACGCATCCCCATTCCAACCCCCATCATCTGATGCTGGCGCGCCCTGGATGTAAACCGCCCTGCGCCAACGCCAGCACCCCATCCCCGCCGCCCGGTCGATCCCCGGAACAGGGGGGCGCGCCCGTCGCACACGTCTCAGGCGAGTGTGAGTTCCCGGCAACACTATCATTTTCGATAGCTTGTGCGACGCCCCCGCATACTGACACCGTGACACTAATAAGTCTGCCGCCCTCCCAGAGCAGACGTTGCGGAGGAATCCATGAAACGTCACAAACCCCTTAGCCGTATTGTCTTCAGCGGTGCCTCGGCGCTTGCCATCGCGGTGGCCACACCTGCCATTGCGCAGGAGACGACCGCCCCAGAAGCTGCCCCCCAAGTTGCTCCGGCAGCCACCGACTCTGCGCGCGCCGAAACAGACCTCAAACTCGGCTCCATCACGGTCACCGCAAACCGCCGCGAACAATCCGCCCAGGATGTTCCGATGGCCATCCAGGCCTTCGGCGAAGACACGCTCAGCCAGCTCCAGATCAATTCGGTGGAAGACCTCAGCTCGGTTGTCCCCGGCTTTAACGTGTCCCAATCCTATCAGGGCGTGCCCACCTACACGCTGCGCGGCATCGGCTTCAACACGATCAACCTCTCGGCCACCTCCACCGTCGGCACTTATGTCGATGAGGTCGCCTACCCCTACCCGTTCATGAATTCCGGCCCGGTCTTTGACGTCTCGCGCGTCGAGGTTCTCAAAGGCCCGCAAGGCACCTTGTTCGGCCGCAACACGACCGCAGGCCTCATCAACGTCGTCACCAACAAGCCGGTCGACGAATTCCAGGCCCGCGTCAAAGCCGAAGTCGGCAATTACGACACCTGGAATCTCGAAGGCATGATCAACCTGCCACTCTCCGAAAATATCCAGGCCCGTTTCGCCATCCGCAGTGAAAACAGCGATGAAGGCTGGCAGCGTTCGGTCAGCCGTCCGGATGAAGACCGCGGCACCGTGGACAAGCTCGGCTTCCGCGCCGCGCTCGCCATCCAGCCGTCCGACAAGATGGACATCGACCTCAGCTATAATGGCTGGATCAACAAGTCCGACACGATCGGCGGCCAGGGCATCGGCCTGACACCGAACACCGACCCGACCTTCATTGTTCCGGGCACGTCCGGCCCTTCATCCTCGTCTGCCTTCAATCAGCCCGGCCTGATCGACTACCTCGCCAACAATTTCCCGACCAGCGCAAAACAGTCCGACTGGGCGCCCTATAATGCCCGGTCCGCAACGGTTGGCGGCGTTCCGGGGATCGACGGTGACCATGCCGAAGATTCCAGCTTCCATGCCCTGCGCGCGGGCGTGAGCTACACGTTCGACAATGACCTGAAACTCGTTTCGCTGACTGGCTACAACAAGCTGGAACGCGAAGCTGTACTCGACTGGTCGGGTGTGCCTTTCCAGATTCTGCTTCAGGATATCGATGGCGAGATCAAATCCTTCAGCCAGGAATTGCGGCTTGAAGGCGAAACAGGCCGGGCAAACTGGCTCGTCGGCGCCTATTACGGCAAGGACGAAACAACCGACACAAACCGCACCATGCTGCGCGACAACGCCAACTCGAACTTTATCAGCACGGTGGCCGCAACCCTGGCCGCCTCGCCGTTCAACGTCGACCCGGAAACAGGACAGCCCTACACGATTGCCGAACTGCTGAACTCGTTCCAGACCTATCGCGATGCGGGTGATTTTGAATCGACGACGCAAAGCATCTTCGCCAACGTCGATTGGGAAATCACACCGGAATTCTCGCTGACGACCGGTATTCGCTATACGGAAGATCAACAGAAATACATTGGTTGCTCCAGCGATGTGAACGGCTCGATGCAGCCGAACGTCAACGTCTTCAACCGCACCTATTTTGCGCTGATCTACGGCCTGACCACCCCGACAGCGCCGCTGATTGAAAATGGCTGCAACACATATGATGTCGCCACCAACTCCTTCGGCCCGGTCGCATCCGATACCAAGGAAAATAACGTCAGTTGGCGGATCGCCGGTAATTGGACGCCGACGAACAACATGCTCCTCTTCGCTTCGGTGACGCAGGGCTACAAATCGGCATCCACCCCGGTCAACGCTGCGTCGAAGTCCGAACAGAACGCCCCGGCAACCCAGGAAAGCCTGCTCGCTTACGAGGCCGGCATCAAGGCACAGCTGTTCAACCAGCGTCTCCAGACCAACGCTTCTGTCTTCTTCTACGACTATGAAGACAAGCAGGTTGCCTCCTTCTTCCCGGACCCGATCTACCGCGCCCTCTCGCGCCTTCAGAACGTGCCGAAGTCTGAGGCCTATGGCTTCGAGACGGAGATCACCTGGCTCGTCAACGAGAACCTGACCGCGATGGGCGGCCTGACGCTGCTGCAAACAGAGATCAAGGAGTTCGATACGTCCGACGCCTTTGGCCTGCCAACCAGCCGCGCCGGCGACCCCTTCCTCTACAGCCCGGAGACGAGCGCAACTCTTGCGCTCCTCTATGACCGCCCGGTAACCGAGACCCTCGGTCTGCGTGGCTCCATCAGCGGCCGCTGGCAGAGCGACTCGACGGCAGGGGATCCAGATGACCCGCTTTACGATATCGACTCCTACGGCACCCTCAACGGCTCAATCGGCCTCTACACGCTGAACGATACGTGGGAATTTTCGCTCTGGGGTCAGAACCTGACGGACGAATACTATGTCCAGCAGGTTACCTCCAATGCGAACGTGGTTCTCCGCTTCGCTGGCAAACCGCGCACCTACGGAGCCTCGCTCTCTTACCGCTTCTAGGCGCGCGCTAACTGGAAAGGCCGTAACCCCTCACCGGGTTGCGGCCCTTTTTTTATCCGCTCACCGACAATCCCAGCTCACTCGCCTTCCCGTCCGCGCCGCGCCGGGATTGCGCCGTCAGGAATGTGCTGATTTCAAAGTCCTGAGAGAGGATCGTGCTCACGCGCACATACTCCGCCTGCGCTGTCTCTTGCGTCAGGGTCAGAAGGATAAAGCCCTTGTCCTTCACATTGGCAAAGCGAACGCCCCGGTTTTTCTCGGGGATAGCCTTGGCGGCGATGTCGAATATGCGCGGGTCGCTCGTAAGGTTCTCATACCCGCCAGGTGAGGTGAGGCTGCCCGTGGCAAACTCGACGCCTGCAAACGCGCTGTCGCTGTCCCGGTAGAGATCGTTTGCCCAGAACATGTGACTGTCGCCCGACAGCACGACGAGGTTTGCCGCCGCCTCCAGCGCCGATGTCAGCAGCCGCTCCCGCGCCGCCGGATACCCGTCCCAGGAATCCAGGTTCACAGGCAGGCCGAGCTTCGAGCGCTCGATCCAGCGGGCCGAATATCCGCCTTTCGCCTGAATGGCCGCCATCATGTCCTCCGGCAGGATCGCCGTGTAGTCAGGCGTGCGCATCGGCGCCATCACCGTCTGGTTCCCCAGCACCTGCCAGGCCTTGCCTGCGGCAGCCGAGCGCCTCAGCTCCCCGTCAAGCCAGGCCTCCTGCGGGGTCCCCAGCATTGTGCGTGCGGGATCCGCCAGCGGCCCGGCTTCGAACGCCTCGGGATCTGTCACCCCATTCAGGCTCAGCGCCTCTCCCCGGCCCGTCAGCCGCGACTCGATCACAATCAGCGAGGCGATATCGCCAAAGTCATAGGTCCGCGTCAGCGTCTTCGCCGCCATGCCGGCTTTGGGATCGCGCATCGGCATCCACTCGAAATACGCCTGCAACGCCGCCTCGCATCGCGCCTCCCAGCTGCCTTGCGTGTCTTCCTTGTGATTGGCCGCACCGCCCATCCAGCTGTTATTGGCGGTCTCATGGTCATCCCAGATCGTGATGAACGGCGCGGCGGCATGGGCCGCCTGGAGGTCGGGGTCGCGCCGGTAGCTCGCAAAGCGCGCGCGGTAGTCTGCCAGTGTCACCGTGTCATGCGCCGGCTCGGCAATCCGCCCGATCCGCTTGCCGGTTTCCCCATCATATCCATCGGGTCCATACTCATAGATATAGTCGCCCAGATGGATCACCGCGTCGAGATCGGGCCTCTCCGCGATGGCCCGATAGGCGTTGTAGAAACCCGACCCGAAATTGGCGCAGGAGGCGACCGCAAGGCGCACGCTCTGTCCTGAAGTGTCCCGAAGTGTCCTGGTTTGTCCGGCCGGTGACACGTTCTGACCCGCTGTGAACCGGTAATGGTAGCGTTTGCCGGGCGCCAGCGATTCGATGTCGACCTTCACCGTATAGTCCCGCGCCGCGCTCGCCAGCGCCGTTCCCCGGCGCACGATCGTCTGGAAAGCGGCGTCCTCTGCCACCTCGAACGCGACAGGAACTGACGTAACTTCAGGGCTGTAGGCCCGCGTCCAGATCACCACCGATGTCTGCGTCGGGTCGCCGCTCGCCACCCCGGATGTGAACGCGGCATCTACATCGGCAGGCCGCCCGGTCGAGGCACAGCCCCCCAGTAGCGTAAACCCGCCACCGCCCAGCCCCAGCAACGCCTCACGCCGGCTAATCCCTGTATCAATGAGAGTTTTTGTTCTTTTCTGCATCCTGAAGGCGCTCCGCAGTGACCCGTCAGCCGGCAACCTGCAAGCTCCCGGATGCGGACGCAACACTGATATGTTAGGTGATATGTTTGACTTCTGGTCTCTGTGCACCAAGTTGCCATCTTGTAATCCGCCTGCGCATCAGACGTGCATATGATAGAGACTTGGCATGCCTCTAATCGATCCATTTGAGGATGGGCTTGCCACAACCAATACGATAACAGAGCCTGCAAACATAAAAAATGCACAGGTCCGAGGGAGCAAACAACATGGGCGTACAAGGCAAGATAAAGCCCAGGGAAGATATGGTACCGTTTCACCAACAGGGATTCAGCGACGTCCGCCACACAGAGGACTGGGCGCCTGACCTTCAGAAATCCAAGGCCTATGAGCAGATCCTGCTCGACATCATCCTTGGCATTCTCCCCCCAAGCGCGCGCCTGGATGAGCTTGGCCTGGCCAAGCAATACAATCTCGGTGTTGCCGGCGTGCGCGACGCGCTGGCCCGGCTATCGCTCGAAGGCATGGTGCTGCGCCGCCCCCGCTCGGGCACGATTGTTGCCTCTATCGATGTGCAGGAAGTGCAGCAGGCCTATGAAGTGCGCTGCCTTCTGGAGCCTCAGGCCGCCTTTCTCGCCGCCCAGCACGCTACCCGCGCTGAACTCGACGACATCCTCACCGCCTTCAACGGCGCCGAAGCGGCCGCCAGGAACCGGGATTTCCGCGCCATCATCGCGATGGACCAGAAATTCCACCGTGCCGTTGCCATCGCCAGCCACAATCTCAGCCTCGCCCGGATCGTCATCAATCTCCATAACAAGGCCGCCCGGTACTGGTATTACTCCATGACGACACGGCCCGATGAAGACCGCCTTGAAGACATCGCCAACCATCGCATTGCCGCCAAGGCCATCGCAAAGGGTGACGGGCCTGCCGCCATGAAGGCGATGCTGGTGGTGATGGGCGACAAGAACCCGGACTGACACCTCTACAAAACAGGCGCCGCGATGCTTCAACCGCACAGGTTTGAGGCATTCTCCTATTTGACAGGCATCCAGCGAAATGAATTTCTTTTTGCCGTGCGAAGATCATCGTCCTTTCATATGCAGGTTTCCGGGGAGACTGCCTGTGGCGTATGTCAGCGCCGCACCCCCTTGTCTTGCCCTGGATCCCCGCCCACAGAATGCTGCACCGCACGATTGATGGGCGACGACATACGAGACCTGCCGATTTTTTAAACATGTTACCTGAAATGTTAGATTAAATATCAGATCATGCTGTTTTTCGGCTCCCGCCTCCCTGAACTGGACCCACACGCAACACGCCGCAGCCTATGAGGGGTCCAAGACATGCGAGCTTTGTACTATCTGACAAGCGTTCTGACTGCCATTGCCCTTGCCAACAGTGCCTGGGCAGAAGATGGTCCTACTCCGGCTACGGAGGAAGTCACAGATGACACGGCCATCCTCGACACCGTCGTCATCGTCAGCGACCGCATCGGCCTTTTGGAGAAGTCTTCCAGCGAAAGCGTTTTCGGGATGGGCAAATCCCTTCTGGAAACACCGCGCTCGGCCACCCTCGTCAGCGAATTGACCCTTGAGCGCTACGGCATCGAGGAAGTCGACGACCTCATCGCCATTGCGCCGGGCACATTCACCGGCAGCTATTACGGCGTCAAAGGCGCCGTCAACGCCCGTGGCACGCTGGCAGAAAGCTACTTCAACGGCTTCAAGCGCGTCGAGAACCGGGGCACCTACCCGACCCTTCTCGGTGCAGCTTCTCAGGTTGATATCGTCCGTGGACCGCCAACGCCCGCCTTCGGCCCCGGCAAGGTTGGCGGCCTCATCAACGTCATCCCGAAGACCGGCCGCGCCAATGGCAGCGACGAGATCAGCGGTCAGGCCGAGGTTACTGTCGGCTCGTATGGCAAGTTCAACACAAGCGGTCAGGTCGGCGTGCCGATTGGCGACCGTGGCGGCGTCTATGGCTATGTTGAATATGAAGACTCCGACTCCTTCTATAGGGGTGTCTCTCCGGAACACCTGATGATCCAGCTCTCCGGCGAATATGATGTCACCGACACGCTGACCATCACGATGAGCGGCCAGTATTTCGACTCTGACGGCTATGTGCAGTCCCCCGGCTGGAACCGCGTCACCCAGGACCTGATCGACAACCAGAACTACATCACAGGCCGCAATACCGTTGTTGTGGACACAGACGGCAATGGACGCATCACGCCGGATGAAGCCGGCGGCAGCTTCGTCGTTGGCTATTTCGGCTTCACCCCGTCCGTCGATCCGCGCTTCCAGCTGACAGAAGGCGTCGGCACAGCGAAACTCAGCCCTCGCACAATCTTTATCTCCGACGCAGACTTCTCCAAGTCGACCACCAACACGCTCTATTTCAAGGCTGTGCAGGAAATCGGCGAAAGCAAGCTGAATTTCGAGATGTTCTATGACGACATGGAAAACCAGCGCTTTGTCAGCTACGGTTTCCCTGCCGACTATGACTCCTGGGCCGCCGAAGGGCGCGTCAGCTATGATTTCAAGGCGGGTTCTGAAGACTCCTTCATCCGCTCCACCAACAAGGTGGGCTTCGGCTACCGCCGTCAGGATGCAATCAAGAAAGAAACCTACAACTCCGGCTATATCTCCCTCGACCGGCGCGACATCATCTTTGGGGCCACCCCGAACGACATCATAGATGATCCGTTCTCTGTAGAAACCGGAACCACGGGCATCGGCTGGGACATGACCGTCGACTCCAGCTGGACCGACAAGAGCATTTTCGGTCTCTCCGACATCAGCTTTGGCAAATATGTGAACCTGCTGATCGGCGGCCGCTATGACTGGTACGATGTCACCACCATCGACACTGGCGGTCTCTGCTACTGCCCGGCAAATATCGAGTTCGATGCCGGCCAGGAAGAACTGAGCTACAGCGTCAGCCTCAGCCTCAATGCCCCGTTCGGCCTCTTCCCCTATGTGACCTATGCCGAAACGTCTGCCCTTGAAATCGGCCAGGCTGGAGATATTTCGCCGGGTCTCGTCAGCAGCAATCAGTGGATTTCAGACTCTGAGCTGAAAGAAGCCGGCCTGAAATTTGAACTCCTGGGCGGCACGCTCGTGGGAAGCCTTTCGGGCTACGAACAGTCCCGCACGCGCCTCTCGATGTTCGACAATGTGGTCGCGACCGAAGCAAAAGGCGTCGAACTGGAGGCCCGCTGGCTCGCCACAGACAACCTCTCCTTCACCTTCGCCGGGAACACCCAGAAAACGACCATCAAGGGCCCCGATGCCAGCTTCGGCTATATCCCGGTCTGGGCAACGGGCCTCAACCCGATTGATGGTTATGGCGCAGCCTATGCGGTCTACAACCTGGCCACTTCGCCCGTAGGCCAGCCGGGAGATTACGAGTTCCGCCTGGTTCCGCAAACCGTAGCCAGCCTTTTCGGTTCTTACGTGTCCGATCCCTATAGCTGGGGCCAGTTCGGCGTCACGGCTGGCATCACCAGCGTCTCGGAAACAGCCGGCAAGCTCGCCAATCCGGTGGTCCTGCCCGCCTATGAGACGGTGAATATCTCGGCCTTCTACACGGTCAATGACTATGAGATCGCCTTCAACGTCGATAACCTCTTCGATAAACTCTACTTCCAGCCGGTGACAGATACCTATTCAGACATGGCCGTTCTGCCGGGCCGTGGCACCGAATACCGCGTCACCTTCAAGAAGAAGTTCTGAGAACGGATATAAGCTCCCGCCGGAGACCGGTCCTGCTGCCTACCCCACGCCCTCCCGCTGGGCTTGCAGGACCGGTCCTTGGTAGAGGACGCTGACAAGGGAGTGATAACAATGAGGAATGCGCGTGAAACCGAAACCTGCCTATCCTGATACGCTCGCCGGCTGGATCGCACCGGAGCGCACAGCCGTCATCGTGGTTGATATCCAGGTCGACTTTGCCTCACCTGAAGGCGTGCTCGGCCAGGCGGGTCTGGACATGAGCGTCGCCGCCCCGGCCGTTTCCGCCGCTGAGCGCCTGGTCGATGCGGCACGCGCTGCCGGAACACCTGTCATCTTCGTAGGGCTCGCCACCACGCCCGCCACGGACTCCCCCGCCTGGGGCGAATGGCGCCGACGCAAGAACGGCGCTGATAGTGGCGGCGCCATCTGCCGTGCCGGTGAGCCGGGCTCCGCCTTTTTCGGACCCACGCCCCAGGGCGACGAAACCGTCATCTGGAAACTGCGCTATAGCGGCTTCTTCGGCACCAGCCTCGACGCCGTCCTGCGCGCGCGCGGCATCGATACGCTGATCGTCTGCGGCCTCACCACCGAATGCTGCGTCGACTGCACCGTCCGCGACGCTTTCCATCTCGACTATTTTGTCTATGTGCCGACCGATGCCTGCGCGGCGTATGATCCCGGCATACATGAAAGCGCGCTGCAATCCCTGGCGCTCAACTGCGCCACGCTGATCTCCACAGACCAGATCTTCAGCGCCTGGAACAAAGAATAACAAGAAAGTATCCCGATGAGTAACGTGTTCAGGAATTTGCCCGAGGCGAACTATATCGTCACGGAAGAAGATGCCGCCGCGCTGGCCGCCGCCATCGACAAGGAAGAGATGACGCGGGTTGCCCTGGAACTCGGCAACATCCCCAGCCCCGCGCGTGGAGAAGCTCAGGCGGCGGAATATGTATACCAATGGCTCGCCAAGGAAGGCTTTCGCCCCCGCAAGGTCGGCGCGACGCCTGAGCGCCCCAACATCATCGCCACTTATGGCGGCAAGGGCGATGGCAAAAGCCTCCTCTACACCGCCCATCTCGACACGGAGAGCCCGACCTGGAACCCGGACGAGGACGCCTATAAATTCCGCCCGGAAACGCTCGAAGTGCGCGAATGGAACGAATGCTGGCTTGAAGACGGCGCCTTCCACGGCTTTCCCATCGCCAATGATCGCGGCCCCATGACCTGCTTCCTCTTCGCCGCCAAGGCGCTGAAGCAATGCGGCTTCGACCTCGCCGGCCGCCTCTATCTCACCGCCTCGCCCGGCGAGATCGGCCCGGAACCCATCGAGGAAGCCCGCGGCATAGACTTCATGGGCAAGGACATCGGCACCCATTACGTCTTCAATCATGGCGGCGTCTCGCCCGACTATGCCATCGCCGCTGAAGGCTGCGATTATGGGCTCACCTGGATCGGCTGCGGCTATGCAGTCTTCCGTATACGCCTTTATGGCGAGGCGATCTTCACGCCCCTCCTCAACTCCCCCAAAAACGCCGCCCAGCATCCAAACCCCATCTATCGCATGGGCGCGGCCATCCAGCCGATCCTGGACTGGACTCTGAAATTTGAAGCCGAAAGCCGCTACGAAACCGAAGGCGGCTCCGCTTTCCCGAAAGCGCAGCTGTCCGCCGTGCGTGGCGGCGTGCCTCATGCCTTTGGCGCCGGCACCGAAGTCTGCGCGCTATATCTGGAAGTCGGCCTTGCCCCCAATCAGGAAATCGGCGCCGTCCATCGCAGCCTCGAGAAATTCCTGCGCGATGCCAATATCGGCGAGTTTGATGTCGAGCCCGTCGTTGTCCGCCACGGTTTCGAGGCAGACGCCGGCAAGGTCGCCCCCCTGGTCAGCGCGGTGGATGCCGCAACGCGCCTCACGCTCGGCAAACCGGTCGAGCGCGCAGCGCCAGTCTATTCCAGCATGTGGCGCGATCATAACGTGTTCAACATGAACCGGGTGCCTGCCATCACCACCGGCTTCAAACGCTGGCGTCCGACCCCGGACGATCTGGCCAAAAGCGCGCTCATCTACGCTCTCACCGCCCTCGCCCTCTGCGGAAAAGCTGACAACACGGCCGAGGCAGCGCGCACCAAGCCTGTTTATGGCGATAATCCCTTCAGCTGACGGAAGGACGCAGGACATGACACAGCCCATCGATGCAACCGTCTGGCGCGAAGCCATGGGCGGCTTCCTTACCGGCGTCACAGTCGTCACGACACTCTCAGATGGCAAGATCGCCGGCACGGCCGTCAACGCCTTCTCCGCCGTCTCGCAGGAGCCGCCGCTGCTGCTCGTCTGCCTCGACCGCTCCAGCCGCTCGCTCGAAGCGATCCGCACCGCCGGCTTCTTCGCCGTCAACATTCTCGCCGAGGCGCATATGGATGTCGTCCGCCGCTTCTCCTCCAAAAGCGCTGAAGACCGTTTCCGCGACGTGCCCTATACCAGCGAAGCTACCGGCGCGCCCGTACTGACAGGCTCCGTCGCCTGGTTTGACTGCTCCGTGCACGCCATCCATGATGGCGGTGATCATGAAATAGTCGTCGGCCGCGTGCTCCGCCTCGGCTCAGACAACGCCGCCACGCCGCTCGCCTATCATCGCGGCAACATCTGGTGTCTCCCGGCGCGCGAAATTGCCCCTGAAGGGCGTTCATGACCCCTCCCGAACATGCCGGCGCGCCGCACCTGACAGGCACAGCCGCGCTGGTCCGCGTCATGGCGGATGTGGCCTACCGCAACCTCTTCCTAGCCTCCACCGCTGTTATGGCCAGCCAGTGGATGCAGCGCATCGCGCTCGGCTGGATCATGTGGGAACTCACAGGCTCCACCACCTGGCTCGGCCTTCTTGCCAGCGCCGAGCTGTTGCCCGGCCTCTTCTTCGGCCCGCTCGGCGGTGTCCTGGCAGACAGGATGAGCCGTAAACGGATGGTCCTCATCTGCCAGACGGCTGCTTTCCTCATCTCCGTCGCCACCGGCATCGTCGTCTTCCTGGGCCTCTCCACGCCGCTCCTCCTGATGGCGCTTACGGCTGCCGGAGGCACAGCCGCCGCCTTGCAGGAATCTGCTCGCACCCTGTTATTACGTGACGCCACGCCGCGCGACTGCCTGCCGACGGGCATGTCGATGACCGCCATCTCGGTCAACGTCACCCGCTTCCTTGGCCCGGCGCTCGCCGGCCCGCTGGTCATCTGGCCCGGTCCCGCCTCGATCTTCTGGATCAACGCTGCCGTTGCCCTCGTCATGATCGCCACGGTGCTCACCTTGCGAAAGCTCCATGCCTCGGGCGCCGCGGCTACCCGCGAGCCATTCCTCCGTCAGCTCTGGATCGGCATGAAGGCCGCCTCCAGCCACAGCGTCGTCACGCCGGTTCTCCTGGTCTTCGCTGCCACCGCCTTCCTCGTGCGCCCCGTCTATGAACTGATGCCCGCCTTCGCTGACCGCCTGTTCGGCGGCAATGTGCAGGATTATTCTTATCTCATCATGGGCGTCGGCGCGGGCGCGGTCATCGGCGCTGTCATCGTCACCCTGAACGCGCCGGCGCGGCCGGCAATGATGTTTTTCTGGTCATCGCTTGCCGCCTGCCTTTCCCTCGTCGCCTTCTCCGCGACACCGGGCATTCTTTCGGCAACACTGGCGGCAACAATCCTTGGCTTTTTCATGTGCATCAGCGCCGCCACCTCGCAGCTCGTCATGGTTCTGGAGACAGAAGAATCGGTTTCCGGCCGCGTGCTCAGCCTCTGGGGCGCGCTCATGCGCGGCGCCCCGGCCCTCGGCGCCCTGGCCACCGGCGCGGTGCTTGATCTGATGGGATATCGCCTGCCACTCGCCCTTTCCGGCCTGATCGCCGCCGCGCTCACAGGCGGCGCGATCTATCTTTTCACCCGCAGCCCGGGCGCCCGCCCGGATGCCGCCTGAGCCAGAGACCCGCCATGCCCGCCCAATGGTCAATTGATAGGCAGCCAATGGCAAAAGCTGACCCAGTTTCTGACATTAATTGAGCCAGCCCCCACGCCCGGCACAACCTGCGAAACGGCCGTCGCCGCAAAGCCCTCGCGTGTCTACATTTCGCCGATCGACTGGGGCGTCAAACAGGCCATGCGCACGCCGCAATACAAGATCCTGGTGGCCGCCTATTTCGCCAATCTCATGGCCCTCGTCACCGTCACCAGCCTCTCGGTCGGTCACCTTGTCGAACGGGGCGTGTCCAATGAAGTCGCCGGCGCCATGCTCAGCCTGGAAGCCTTCATTGCCGTGCTCACGCGCATCGGCGGCGGCTTCCTCGGAGAGCGGATTGACCCGCGCTATCTCATGGTCGTGTCGCTCGCGGCCACCTCCATTGGCTGCGCGGTCCTTGCGACCTCCGATTCACACTCCATCCTCCTGATCTACGCCATCGGCACCGGCATCGGCTTTGGCCTCACCGCCCTTTCCTGCACCGTCCTGATGATGAACTATTTCGGCCAGCGCCATAACCTCGAACTCTTCTCCTCGATGTGTCTTGTCGGGGCGGCTTCTGCCCTTGGCCCGACCATCGGCGGCGTGATCCGTGATCTGACGGGCAACTTCATCCTGATGTTCCTGATCCTGTCGGCCGTTGCCGCTGTCGTCTGGGTCGCCGTGGTGATGATGCGCGCGCCGGAAACAGACCAGATTCCGCCTGCACAAGAGCCAGCGACGGACCTCGATACGCCCGCCATCGCTGAACGAACCGCTTAAATCCAATACGTGGAGCCCAATGACCATGTTGCCCAATCACAAACTGTTCGGTGTCTTCCTGCCCATCGCCAATGGCGGCTGGATCATCTCGAAGAACGCGCCCCCGCTCGACGGCCTCTACCAGACCAACCGCGAAGCGGCGATCATTGCAGACCGCATCGGCCTCGACTTCATCATGTCGATGTCCAAGTTCCGCGGCTTTGGCGGCGACACGAACCATTGGGCCACATCCATGGAATCCATGACGATGATGGCCGGCCTTGCCGAGGTCACGAAAAATGTGAAGGTCTGGGCGACCGTTCATGCGCTGCTCTCCAATCCCGGCGTCGTGGCCAAGATGGTCACCACCCTTGATCACATCTCCAATGGCCGCGCCGGGCTGAACATCGTCGCGGGCGCCTACCGGGAAGAGTTCTCCCAGATGGGCGCCTGGGACGACACCCTCACACATGCCGATCGTTATCAGCTCACGGAAGAATGGATCACCATCATCAAGCGCCTCTGGTCAGAGCCCAGCGTCACCTTCAAAGGCCGCTTCTTCGATATGGAGGACTGCCAGTCCGATCCCAAGCCGATCTCAAAGCCGCGCCCGGACCTGATCGCCGCCGGCCAGTCTGATCGCGGCTTTGACTTCTCCACTTCCCATGCCGATGCCTGCTTCATCGGCGGCCGCAGCATTGAGGAACGCCGCGGCTTCAGCAAACGCGCCCGCGAGATCGCCGCCGAAAAGGGCAAGACCATCCGCGTCTGCTCCATGTGCACCGTCATTCATGACGACAGCGACGCCAAGGCCGAAGCCATGCTGCAACGCTTTGAAGACGGCAAGGATCTCGGCGCCATCATGGCCCAGATGAAAAGCTGGGGTCTGGCGCCAGACAGCCTCGCCGCCGCCGCCCGCAAGATGGGCGCCAGCCAGAACCACACCGTCGTCGGCTCCCCGGAAACCTGCCGCGAGAAGATCGAGGCCTATATCGAGGCCTGCGATCTCGATGGCGTCATGCTGATCTTCCCCGATTACAAGACGGGCCTGGAAATGTTCGGCAGCATCCTGCCCAAGCTGCGCCAGACCTTTCCGGCCACCAGTCACGAACCGGCACAAGCATAATCAGATAACAGAATAAGGGAGAGGGAAACCCCATGGCTGACGGATTGCTGGATAGCGCGCTGGGCGCCGGGGTCTCCCCGGAAGACGTACAGGCAATTGCCGATGCGATCGACATCGAGGAGCTGAAAACGCTCATCCTCGACCTGGCGAACATCTACAGCCCGTCAACCGGCGAGGCGGAGGCCTCCGCCTTCGTCCATGACTGGATGGAGCGTGAAGGCTTCCGCCCGCTCAGCGTCGGCGCCGTGCCCCACCGCCAGAATGTCATCGGTACCTATGGCGGCAATGGCCCCGGCAAGAACCTCCTCTTCACCGCCCATCTCGACACCGAGAGCGAACCGGCCGATCCCGTCATCCGCAGCAAGACGCGCCGTCCTGAAAGCGTGAAAAACCGCGAATGGACCGAATGCTGGCTCGAAGACGGTAAATTCTATGGCTATGCCGTCGCCAATGACCGTGGCCCGATGAGCTGTATGCTGATGGCTGCCAAGGCGCTGAAGAAAGCCGGCTACGAGCTCGCCGGCCGCATGTATCTCACCGCCTGCCCCGGCGAATGCGGCCCCGAACCCATCGAGGAACATGGCGGCGTCGAGAATATGGGCAAGGAAATCGGCGCCCATTACATGTTCCATCATGGCGGCGTCGCGCCCGATTTCGCCATCGCTGCCGAGGGCACTGATTTCGGGGTCACCTGGCTCGGCTGCGGCGGCGCCACCTTCCGCATCCGCCTCTATGGCCAGTCGATCTTCCGTCCCCTGCTGAAAGCGCCCAGGGCCACCGCTGACCATCCAAGCTCCATCTACCATCTCGGCCCGGTCATCGAAGCCCTCCATGCCTGGTCGCTCGATTATGAGGAGCGTAACGCCTATCATGCCAAAGGCGGCTCCTCCCTCCCCAAGGCAACGATCAGCTGCGTCCAGGCCGGCTTCCCCCATAGCGGCGGCACCGAAGTCGCCGCCATCTACGTAAGCTGCGACCTCACCCCGAAACAGAAAGCCGCCCAGGTTCTGCACGAGCTTGAAGCCGTCATGCGTTCCCTGCCCGGCATCGAATTTGATGTTGAACCCGTCAGCGTCAACCATGGCTATGAAGCCGACGACACCGAAGTCGCCCCCCTCGTCGCTGGCGTAGACATCGCCGTCCAGACTGTCCTCGACCATCCCGTGGAAATCGCCAAGCCGGTCTATTCCAGCATGTGGCGCGACCATAACGTCTTCAACATGCACCGCGTCCCCGCCATCACCTTCGGCCCCGTCCGCTGGCGCCCGACCCCGGAGGATTTCTTCAAATGCACCCTGATGTATGCCCTCACGGCATTGTCGATCTGCGGGCGCGTTGAGGGCGACGTCGAAAAGCGAACCGGCCGCACCGTCTATGGCGACAACCCCTTCGACTAAGCGCCAGGCAACAACGCCCGCGCCAGCCCCGCAGCGTCCTCTCCATACTTAATCCCGAAAAGCGGCGCCTGCGTGAACCGCTCAAGCTCCCCGGCAAAGGCCGCAACGTCGCCGCCAGACACCGAAGGCTGCGAAATCACCACCGCCGCCACCGTCAGCCCCCGTGCGCCCAGCGCGTAGAGCGCGCTCAGCGTATGGCTGATGGAGCCCAGATACGGCGCCGTCACCAGAATGACCGGCAAGTCCAGATCCGCCATCAGGTCGATCTGCAGGCGATCATCCGTCAGCGGAGACATTACCCCGCCCGCCCCTTCCACCAGATGGCAACCGGCCGCTCCCTCCAGCCGCCGTTCAACAAACTGCCGGATTGCGCCATAGTCCTGCGCCACCCCCGCCTGCCGCATCGCCACATTCGGCGCCAACGGCGGCGCCAGCCGGTGCAGGCATATCTCGGAGACGGCATCCGGCGTCACCGCCCGCCCCATCGCCGCCAATAACCGTCCGGCATCGGACTGTTCCAGCGCGTCCTCGGCAAACCCGCTCATCACCGGCTTTGTCGCTGCCACGGCATGCCCCTGCGCCCGCCAGGCGGACAACAGCCCGGCGCTGACATAAGTTTTGCCGATGTCCGTGCCCGTGGCGGTTACGAAATAGCCGCGCATGCCGCCTCCATGATCTCTTTCAACGCCCCGGCAAAGGCGCGCACATCGGCTTCCTCATGCCCGGCGGCAAACGTCACCCTGAGCCGCGCCGTCCCCGCCGGCACCGTCGGCGGCCGGATCGCCGTCACCAGATACCCCCGCTCCAGCAGCGCAGCAGAAATCCGCATCGCCTCCGCCTCCGGCCCGATAACAATCGGCACGATCACGCTGCCCGGCGCCGGCAGGCCCATCAGCGCGCAGAACAACGCCGCATGCGCCCGCGCCCGCGCGCCCCGCTCCGGCTCGGCCTCCATCACATCCAGCGCCGCAATCGCCGCCGCCAGCACAGGCGGCGGCAGGCCGGTCGTATACACAAAACTCCGCGCCCGGCTGGTCAGCAGGTCCATCAGCGGCGCCGGCCCGCACACATAGCCGCCATACCCACCCACCGCCTTCGACAGCGTGCCCATCTGGATCTGCGCCGGGTTCTCCTGCGCCACAATGCCCAGCCCATGGGCGTCATCGGTCATCAGCCAGGCCCCGGCGGCCTCCGCCAGCGCGCCAAGCTCGGCCAAAGGCGCCACATCCCCATCCATCGAAAACACCGTCTCGGTCAGCACCAGCACCTGCCCCGGCGCCCCGTCCACCTGCCGGGCCGCATCGGCCACATCATTGTGCCGGAAGAGGCGCACCTGCGCCCCCGAAAGCTTCGCCCCGCCATGCATGCAGGCATGGGCAAGCTCATCCATGACGATCGTGTCACCTTTGCCCACCAGCGCCGGGATCGTCCCCAGATTGGCCAGAAAGCCCGATCCGAACACGCGCGCGCCCTCGGTCCCCTTGAGGCGCGCCAGCCGGTCCTCCAGCGCGCTGTTCAGCGGGTGATTCCCCGTAATCAGCCGCGATCCGCCGCTTCCCGCCCCATATAGGCGAGCGGCCTCAGCCGCCGCGCCCGTCACGCGGGCATCCTGGGAGAGGGAGAGATAATCATTGTCGCAGAAGGAAATCACCGCCCGCCCGGCCCGCGCCGCCCGTCCGCCGGTGCCGCGCGCCGTCTCCACAAGGCGCCTGCGCTGCCCGGTTGCTTCCAGCTGGGCCAGCTTGCCCTCGGCAAAGGCTTTCAGCCGTTCAAAAGATGTCATCGGGCTTACAATCCTCTGGCCGTTGCGCCGCGCCTGTCCTAGGGGATGCACGCGGGCCGTGCCAAGTGTCGAATGCCCGCAGCAACGGACCCTTTAGGAGCGCTGAAGATGGCAGACCCGAAAGACTGGTTCACCGCAGGCCTGGAGCATATCTGGCTGCCCTACGCCCAGATGCGCACCCTGCCCGCCCCGGTTGCCATTTCCCGCACCGAAGGCTCGCGCCTCTATCTCGCCGATGGCCGGGAACTCGTCGATGGCGTCGGCAGCTGGTGGACCAGCATCCACGGCTATAACCGCCCCGAACTGCTCGATGCCGCCCGCGCCCAGCTGGCACAGATGCCCCATATCATGCTCGGCGGCCTTGCCCATGAGCCCGCCTACCGCCTCGCCGCCCGCCTCGCCGCCATCACGCCGGGAGAGCTCTCGCGCGTCTTCTTCACGGAATCCGGCTCGGTTGCCGTCGAAGTCGCCATGAAGATCGCCATCCAGTATTTCCGCAACACCGCCGGCGTCTCGCGCACCAAATTCGTCTCCTTCCTCGGCGGCTATCATGGTGACACGCTGGCCACGATGTCGGTCTGCGATCCCGATGAAGGCATGCACCATATGTTCCGCGGCGCGCTGGCCGAGCAATATGTCGTCGCCCTGCCCGAAACGCGCGACCAGATCCGCGCGCTCGAAACCCTTCTGTCTACGGATAAAAAAATCGCTGCCGTGATGATCGAGCCGCTGATCCAGGGCGCCGGCGGCATGCGCATGCACAGCCCCCAGGTCCTCAAGACGCTCCGCCGCCTCTGCGATCAGGCCGGCGTCCTCCTCATCTTCGATGAAATCTTCACCGGCTTTGGCCGCACCGGCGAAATGTTCGCCGCCGCCCGCGCCGGCGTCACGCCGGACATCATGTGCCTCGGCAAAGCCATCACCGGCGGGCTCACCCCGCTCGCCGCGACCATCGCCTCGGCCAAAATCTACGCCGCCTTCCATTCGGACAATCCCGACCACGCCCTGATGCACGGCCCGACCTATACCGGCCATGCGCTGGCCTGCGCCGTCGCCAATGCGGGCCTCGACCTCTTTGCCGACGGCACCCTCCTCAAGCGCGTCAAGAAACTCGAAGCCAGCCTCACCAGCGCCCTCGCCCCCGCCAAAGATATGGACACCGTCGCCGATGTCCGCGTCCTCGGCGCCGTCGCCGCCATCGAGATGGCCGAAGCCTTCCCCATCGAAGCCGCCCGCAAATGGTTCATTGAGCAAGGCACCTTCATCCGCCCCCTCGGCCGCACGCTCTACCTCTCCCCCGCCTACGGCATCGGGGAAGACGACCTCTCCCGCCTCACGGACGCGATCCTGAAATTCGCCAGCACGGGACTATCCGAGATCGGATGATCACGGTTCACTGCGGCATCAGCGCAAACACACCCCACCCCAGATATTCCCGCCCGTATCTGGTATAGCGTTCCGGCGCTGCCGTCAGCTCCGCCCGAACCTCCAGGGCAAATCCATCATCAGGATTGGCGTCCAGCCATCGGCGCATGGTCATCCATTTGGCGGCCTCATAGCGGTCCCAGCTATCCTGATCCGCAAGAACCATTTCCACCACATCGTAGCCAAGATTGCCGAAGGTCACGATCAGTTGCGGAAGCAGAAGAAAGTCGCCAACCGAGTTAGCGCGGCACCCTTTTGCAACTTCTTCTGTTGGAAGCAATTGCCGCCAGTATGGCTCACCAATGAGGATGATCCCACCGGGGCGCAGGCTTCTGGATAGAAGCTCAATGGCTCCGATCACGCCGCCTCCGATCCAGGTCGCACCGACGCAGGATGCCACGTCAACCTTTTCATCGGCAACATACCCGGCCGCATCCGCGTGAAGGAACATGACACGGTCGGCTACGCCCAGCTCCCTGGCGCGTTGCTCCGCTTGCGCGCTGAAAAGCTGGCTCATATCAATACCGATTCCGCCGATCCCAAAGTCGCGCGCCCATGTACAGAGCATTTCACCAGAACCGCTACCAAGATCGAGCACACGATCACCCGGCTTCATGCGCAGCGCGGCCCCAAGCGCAGCAAGCTTTTCGGGCGTGAACGGATTATGTATCCGGTGCGCGCTCTCGCTGATGTTGAATATTCGTGGAATGTCCACCTTCAGGAGTCCTTTGTGTCCAGTGACCGCTCTTTGTATTTAGGAGTGCAGGTACCGCGCCGCTCTCGTGCCGCGAGAGCTAGCCCCCACACGGCGCCGCGTCCAGCGCCGTCTCGTAATCCTCCAGAATCCAGGGCTGCATGTCCCCGGCCTTCATATCCGCCACTGCGGGCGCCAGCATCGCCCGCCCCGCGGCGCAGTCGCCCAGCCGGATCATCGCCATACCCTTTAGCCCCTCCACCCGCTCGGCCCATCCATCGCCCGGGCTGCCCGCCGCCAGCCTGGCCGCGTCCAGCGTCCCTGCCAGCGCCATTGCCTCGCCCGGCGCGCCCATATCCAGCTTCGCCATCGCCAGATAATACGCCATCACATGCACCGCCGGGGACTCCGGCCCCAGCTGCGCACGGAAGGTCTCCACCACCGGAACAAGGTTTTTGATGGCCCCTTCCGCATCGCCCAGGAACCATTGGAACACCGCCTCATTGCCCATCGTCATCAGGCAGGTGAGGTGGCCTTCGCCATGCAGCGCGCACATCTTCTCGCGCACATCGGCCACCAACGGCATCGCCGGTTCCCAGTTTCCCGAAGTCGCATAAAGGTTTGCCAGCGCGCCCTGCGCCTCCACCACCTGCGCCGATTCCGCCCCGAACACATCCGTCAGTTGACGGATGGCATCCTGCAGCACGGGTTCTGCTTCGGTATATTTGCCCGCATAGAAGAGAGAGGCGCCCAGAAACATCGTTGCCCGCGCCCGCGTCGCCGCGCTCACGCCCGCCTCGGCATGGGAGGGGTCCTGCAGTCCTGCCAGCAGGTCAACAGCGTCCGCATGCCGTCCCACGCGGCTGTAGATCTGCGAAAGATCCATCTTCAGCCGGTAGCCCGCCTCCGCATCGCCCGGCATAGCCACAGGCAGCAGCCCCACCGCCGCTTCCAGAAACGGCGCGGACGCCTCCATATTGGCCTGCACCAGATAATACCGCCCGCGTGTCTGGGCCGCCGCAAAGGCAAGCTTCGGATGGCCCTCGATCAGCGGCGCCGCCCGCGCATCGGCATCATCCAGAACCTCTCCTGCCTCCGCCAGTTTTGACGCATTTGCCAACGCTTCGGCCTGCAGATAGCGCGCCGTCAGTGTCCGCACATCATCTGCGCCATACAGCCCCGCAAACAGGTCTGCCGCCCGCCCTTTGCGTTCGGCGGCGGCATCATACACGGCCAGGCTCGAATAGATTTCGCCCGCCGTCTGCTGGATTGATGCCTCCGTTGACGGATCATTGGCAAACCGCCCGTCAATATCGGCCACGGCCTTGTCCAGCGCCGCGCGCACCGTCACATCGCCCGCCCCGCCTGGCCGGTAGGGGTCGGCGTTCACCAGCAGGTCGCGCAGGAACCGGCCCGTTGCTTCGGCCCGCGCCGCCTGCATCTCGGCCGTGGCCCGCGCGCCGGCCGCCTGCGCATAGAGCCACACGCTCGCGCCAAACCCGATCATCAGCGCCGCAAACGTCGCCGCCACCCAGGGCCGTCGCGTCTTCACCCGCTCCAGCTCCGCCCGCGCCGCCTCCGCCTCCGCTGCCAGCGCCTGCGCCCGGCTTCGGGCGTCGCCCCGCACCGCCAGCGCCCTCAGCCGCCCGGCCAGCTCCCCGGCCGACGCAATCCGCCGCAGCGGATCACCCTGCGTCGCCTCGGCGATGTCCTCGCGCAGCAGGGGGTCGGCGATGTCCGCTTCCCATCCCGTCGCCAGCGGCTTCTTCATGTCCCCGGCGAGGATCTGGTAGAGCATCACGCCAAGCGCATAGACGTCACACCGCGCCGAGGGGGCCTGCCCGGCCATGATCTCGGGCGCAATATAGAGCGGCGTGCCAAGGCTCGAACTGCCCGATCCGCCTTCCTCAATCGTCATCCCCATCGGCGTGATGCCAAGGTCTTCCAACCGTCCCAGCTCCACCAGCCCGCCGGCGCCAAAATCGGTAATCCGCACCTGCCAGCCACCCGCCCGGCGCGGGGCCACAAGGAAATTGGCAGGCTTGAGATCCTTGTGCAGCACGCCAGCCTCATGCGCGGCGGCCACCACATCAATCGCCTGCAGCGCCAGTTCCAGCCGCTCTGCCTGCGTCATCGCCGCCAGCCGCCCCTCGCCTTGCGACCAGGCCAGCAGATTCTCCCCGCCATAGGCGCATTCCAGAAAGAAAGGCGGCGTCTCGAAGTTCCAGTCGATCACCCGGGCAATGTCGTCCCGTTCTCCCAGGCTCTCGCGCAGCACGCGCGCCAGCGTCGCCTCCCGTTTCAGCGAGGCGAGCCGCGCGCCATCCGGGCTGAACTTGTAAACACGCAGCTCGCCGGTCTTGTCATGCCGGGCAAGCCACACCTCGCTGCCCCTGGTTCCGGAGAGCTGCTCCTTGAGCGTGAAATGGCTGCGCCCCGGCACCGGCTGCCCGGCCGCCAGGTCCAGCCGGTTGACCAGCGCCCGCCCGGCCGCAACCCGCTCCACCTGTCCGGTAAAGCGATAGCCGATGCGCGCCTGTGTCCTGATTTGTCCTGAAAGTGTCTCGCCGAGGCCCTTGCGCAGCTTGGCGATGGCATTGGCGAGGACATTCTCGACCGTGATCCGTCCCTGCCAGACCGTGTCCAGCAGCTCCTCCTTGGTGACGACTTCCCCCGAATGGCGCAGCAACAGGCTGAGCACTTCCAGCGGCCGGCGCTCCAGCTCCACCACCAGCCCGCCCACCTTCAGCTCAAAGCGCGCCTCATCAAACTCCGCCGCGCCAAAGCGATAGCGGTAGAGGGTCGCCTCTTCACTTTTGAAATCGCCCATCTTCAACCCCGGCCCCGACCCGGTCCGCCGCAAAAACCTCCAGCAAAATCAACGGCTCCAGCAAGACGTTAGAATTCCGTGATGTCTGCGTGAAGATTAATGCCCCCCAGCGCGCCACTTTTCAAACGAATCTCAGGCTTCCCGGCCGGGCACCGCCCGGGCGGCAATTTGAAAAGGCATCACAGACATGAAACCCGGAAAGCTCGGCCTCGCCGCTGCCGTCTCCACCGCCTTCCTCCTGGCCGCCTGTGGCGGCGGCTCGCCAGAGGCCTCTGCCGGAGGCGACTATGCCAGCCCAGCCGCCCCCGCCGCAAAATCATCCGACGATGGCAGCAAGGCCAAAAAGCCCAAATGCCCGGCCAGGATCAACAAGACCCTCACCGGCCCGGACATCGCCGGCTTCCGCCTCGGCATGACCTTCGCCGAAGCGGAAAACGCCATCGCCTGCCAGATGCCCGACGGGCTCGTCACCTATAAGAACGAGTTCTTCAACACGCGAAACCTCAATACCGGCACCCTTCGCCTCGAAAACCAGATGGTCACCGCCCAGACCGGCGAGAGCAAGGAGTGCAGCTACAGCAGCTATGACGCGATGCAGAAATGCGGCGCGGGCAATCGCCAGTGGGACTTCATCTCCGAAAAGATCACCCTGGCCACGCCCGGTATTCCCGGTAGCCAGACCGTCCACGGCATCTGGCGCACGCAGACCTGGAAAGAAGGCGACATGCCCGCCAAGGCCGCCGTGGTCGCCGCGCTTACAGAAAAATACGGCCCCTATCAGCGTGAAGAAGGCCGCAACGCGAACTATTACGGCTACGTCCACGAATATAGCTGGGTCACCGATTCTGACGGCAATATTCTGTCTGAGGCCCATCCGCTGATGATACAATGTTCCAACGGCGTGCGCCCCCGCGGCGATGACGGCCAGAGCTGGACCAATGGCTGCGGCGTCTCGATCAAGGCCATGGTGCGCACCTTCCGCTCCAACCCGGATGTGGTTGAAGAACTCAGCGTCGGCCTGATGGACCAGACCGGCCTCTATGAATATGGCGAGCAGTTCCAGAACGAACTCGCAGAGATCGAGAACAAGCGCCGCGCCGACGAGCTTGAAAAAGCCAAGTCCAGCAAAGTGGATCTCTGAGATGGCCAGAATGCACGCACACCCTATCCGCTTTCCGGCGCTGGCCATTTTTGCCGGCGCCCTCCTTCTGGCAGGCTGCGGGGGGGCTGGCGGGGACAGCGGAGAGGCTGACGCGGCCGGCCTCTCCGCAACCACCCCGGAGACCGCCAGTCCCGCCGCAGCCCCCAGCCCAAAGGACGCCCCCAAGCCGGACAAGAAAGAAAAGCCGTCCGCCAAAACGGCCGCTGGCGCGCCCGCCACCAGCCCCTTCGGCACCGCCACGCTGACCTATCCGGACGATTTCCAGATGACGCTGCTGGCCTACCGGCTGACCGACCGGGAGCCCCCGCTCGCGGCCTGGGCCGGCGAAGTTTACGAAGTGAAACATGCCGACGAATTCAGCAAAGCTGCAAAACGCGACGCAGAGACCGCGCGTCTGGCCGACATCTACGCCTCCACCGAAGGCATCGGCGTCCTGCAAATCCGCCTCAACTCCCAGATCAGCCAGTATGACACCGGCCGGGGCGGCTATTACCTGACCGCCTTCTCACCCGGAAATCAGGTGACCTTCAACGGCAAGGAAAGCGTCAGCCTGCAGCTCGACAATATGTCCAGCGCCTTCTTCTGGCCGGTCGATGCGGCGCGCGCGCAGGAAATCCTCGAACATTCCAGCCGCCGGGTCAGCCTCGACACAAAAGTCCAGCTTACCGGCATTCAGCGGCGCAGCACCGGCCTCGTGATCCAGGGCCGCATCGCCGAATACGGGATCTACAGCTCCCGCTATAATGACGAGCGCCAGTTCGAACACGTCACCCTGAACTAACTCCTTCCAAGGCAGACCCCGGACCTTGCCACCCACGGGGACCAGCTGTCCCGATTTGTCCCAAAGTGTCCCGAACTGTCCGGATCTGGCCAGGTTTGTCACCAATCTGGTTGGCGTTTTGTTGGAGCTTCGTTGGAGTTTTTGCGGAAAACTCCAACGGCGCAGCAAGCCGATAGCGCCCCCACCCC
>PHEH01000023.1 GCA_002841155.1 Alphaproteobacteria bacterium HGW-Alphaproteobacteria-18 | reverse complement strand
CTGATCAACCCGATCGCCATGGACAAGGGCCTGCGCTTCGCCATCCGCGAAGGCGGCCGCACCGTCGGCGCCGGCGTCGTGTCCGAAATCAAGAAGTAATCACCGGTTCGCGCAGCGAAGCGTTTGATCCGGTGGATCAAACGCAGGTGATTGCGCTTCCCTTTCAGGAAGTCCGAATCGAAAAGGCCGCCCCGCAAGGGCGGCCTTTTTGCTGCGGGCGGTGGCTTCGGCTGCCCCTGGGGTGTCTGCGGGGGAGGGGATTGCCCGGCCTGCGTCACTTGCGGTGCTCCGCCCTGCAGATTCATCCAAACCAGCTGTTGACGCGCCCGATTCTGTCGCATAGAAGCGCGACTTCGCCGGGATGGCTGCGCTTTACATAGCGAACGCTCCTTCGAAACTGACAATTAATCTACACCCCACCCGGGCGCTCGATGCTGACGAGCCATCGCGCCTTGGGTTAAAGTGTTTTGTGCGGACGGACCTAAACGATGGAACGACAAAATATCCGGATCAGGCTGAAAGCCTTTGATCACCGCGCGCTCGACATGTCGGCCAAGGAAATCGTGAACACGGCGAAGCGCACTGGCGCTGAAGTGCGTGGCCCGGTTCCGCTCCCGACCCGTATCGAGCGCTTCACGGTGAACCGGTCGCCCCACATCGACAAGAAGTCGCGTGAGCAGTTCGAAATCCGCACGCACACGCGCATCCTCGACATCGTGGACCCGACTCCGCAAACCGTTGACGCCCTCATGAAGCTCGACCTGTCTTCGGGTGTTGGTATTGAGATCAAGCTCGAGGGAGCCCGCTAATGACGCTTCCTGCTGCCCGTACCGGCGTTCTTGCCCGCAAAGTCGGCATGACACGCATCTTCGCTGCTGACGGCCGCCATGTGCCCGTCACGGTCCTGTCCCTGGATGGTTGCCAGGTCGTCGGTGTCCGCTCTGAAGACGAGCGTACCGTGACCACCAAGAAGGGCGGCCAGGTTACCCGCACTGACGGCTACAAGGCTGTCATCATGGGGGCTGGCGACAAGAAAGCCAAAAACACGACCAAGGCTCTGCGCGGCCAGTTCGCCAATGCCGGTGTTGCGCCTAAAGCAAAGCTCAAGGAATTCCGCGTCAGCGGTGACCTGCCTGAAGTTGGTTCGACCGTTCAGGCCGATCATTTTGTAGAAGGCCAGCTGGTTGACGTTTCTGCCACGAGCATCGGTAAAGGTTTTGCCGGCGCGATGAAGCGCTGGAACTTCGGTGGTCTGCGTGCCTCGCACGGTGTTTCGCTCTCGCACCGTTCGCACGGTTCGACGGGTATGAACCAGGATCCGGGCCGCGTGTTCAAGAACAAGAAAATGGCCGGTCATCTTGGTGACGAGCGCATAACGACCCAGAATCTGGAAGTTGTCCGCACCGATGTCGAGCGTGGCCTCATCCTCGTCAAAGGCTCGGTTCCGGGCCATGACGGAACATTTGTTGAAATCCGTGATGCCGTGAAGAAGAAGCTGCCGGCCGATGCGCCTGCTGCTGGTTCTTTCAAGGCTCCGGAAAAGCTCTCCGCCGGGGGTGAAGGCTAATGGAACTCGCAGTTAAAACCCTCGCCGGCGGCGCCGCTGGCAATATCGATCTTGATGATGCGATTTTCGGCATTGACGAAATTCGTGGCGATATCCTGCAGCGCACCGTGCGCTGGCAGCTTGCTCGCCGTCAGGCCGGTACGCACAAGGTCAAGTCGCGTTCGGAAGTGAACCGCACGACGAAAAAGTCGATCAAGCAAAAAGGCTCGGGCGGCGCCCGTCACGGTTCGCGCAACGCGCCAATCTTCGTGGGCGGTGGTATTGCTCACGGCCCGCGTGTTCGCAGCCATGCGCACGACCTGCCGAAAAAGATCCGCAAGATGGCTCTGGCCCACGCCCTTTCGTCCAAGGCGAAAGACAGCTCGATCATGGTCATCGACAAGGCCGAGCTCGATTCGCCCAAGACCAAGGGTCTGATCCAGGCTTTCAAGGATCTCGGCATCGAAAACGCCCTGATCATCTCGGGCACGGAAGTGAATGAGAACTTCGCCCGCGCTGCGCGCAATATTCCAAACATCGACGTGCTGCCGGTTGCCGGTCTGAACGTCTATGACATCCTGCGCCGCCGCACGCTCGTCATCACCAAGGAAGCCGCCGAGGGTATCAAAGCCCGCTTCGACGGCGCCAAAGCGGAGGCAGAATAATGGCCGATGTGAAAGTCCACCATTACGACGTGATCCGCCGTCCGCTGATCACTGAAAAGTCGACGCTCGTCGCCGAACACAACAAGATCATTTTCGAGGTTGCTCCTGGCGCCGACAAGAAAGCGATCAAGGAGGCTGTCGAGGCCCTGTTCAAAGTGAGCGTCACGAAGGTCAACACCCTGACCCAGAAGGGCAAGACAAAACGTTTTCGTGGCTTTGAGGGCCGGCGTTCCGACGTCAAGAAAGCGATTGTCACGCTCGCCGAAGGCCAGTCGGTCGACATTTCGACGGGCCTTTAAGGGAGAAGGACGCATATCATGGCACTGAAGACATTCAATCCGACCTCTCCCGGCCGCCGCCAGCTCGTTCTGGTGGACCGCTCGGCTCTGCACAAGGGTAAGCCGGTCAAGGCGCTCACCCAGGGCCTCAGCTCCAAGGGTGGCCGCAACAACCAGGGCCGCATCACGGTGCGCCACCAGGGTGGCGGCGTTAAGCGCCTTTACCGTCAGGTCGATTTCAAGCGCACACGCTGGGATATCCCTGCGGTCGTCGAGCGTCTGGAGTATGACCCCAACCGCACGGCGTTCATTGCCCTGATCAAGTATCAGGACGGTGAGCTTTCCTACATCATCGCGCCACAGCGCCTTGAAGTAGGGGACACGGTGATCACGTCTGCCACGGCAGACATCAAGCCGGGCAACACGCTGCCGCTGAAAAGCATTCCAGTCGGTACGATCATTCACAACATCGAGCTGAAGCCCCAGAAGGGCGCGCAGATGGTCCGCTCTGCCGGCACCTATGCTCAGCTGGTTGGCCGTGATGCGGGCTATGCCCAGATCAAGCTGGCATCGGGCGAGCTCCGCATGGTGCTCGACAGCTGCCTGGCGACCATCGGCGCGGTGTCCAACCCGGACAAGATGAACGAAGTCAGCTCCAAGGCTGGCCGCAACCGTCACCTCGGCAAGCGCCCGACGGTTCGTGGTGTCGTCATGAACCCGGTCGACCACCCTCACGGTGGTGGTGAAGGTAAATCTTCGGGTGGCCGCCACCCGGTGTCGCCGTGGGGCAAGAAAACCCGCGGTCCGAAAACTCGCAACAACAAGGCAACGGATCGTCTCATCATCCGTCGCCGTAACGCTAAACGCTAATTAGGGAGCCCGAGAGACATGTCCCGTTCAGTCTGGAAAGGCCCGTTTGTCGACGGCTACCTCCTGAAGAAAGCCGAAGAGGCCCGCTCGTCGGAAAAGCGCGCAGTGATCAAGACCTGGTCCCGCCGCTCGACGATCCTGCCTCAGTTCGTCGGCCTGAATTTTCAGGTTCACAATGGCAACAAGTTCATCCCGGTCACCGTGACCGACGAGATGGTCGGCCATAAGCTCGGCGAGTTTGCGCCGACCCGTACCTATTACGGTCACGGCGCCGACAAGAAAGCGAAGAGGAAGTAGTCATGGCAAAGGCCAAGAATCCTCCGAAGCAGGAAGCGCATGAATCGCGCGCCGTGCTGCGCATGTACCGCTCGAGCCCGCAGAAGCTTAACCTTCTGGCTCAGCAGATCCGTGGCATGCCGATCCAGCGCGCCCTTAACGAGATGAAATTCTCGCCCAAGCGCCCTGCGAAAGATGTTTACAAGCTCCTTCAGAGCGCTGTCGCGAACGCCGAGAACAATCACGGCCTCGATATCGACAGCCTGGTGGTTGCAGAAGCACATGTCGGCAAGAACCTCGTCATGAAGCGTATCCGCGCCCGTGCTCGTGGCCGCGCTGCCCGCATCGTGAAGCCTTTCTCGCAACTCACCATCGTCCTGCGTGACACCAGCCAGACTGCGGAGGCCGCATAATGGGTCAGAAAGTCAATCCGATTGGCCTGCGCCTCGGCATCAACCGTACGGCTGATAGCCGCTGGTATGCTGACAGTGCCGACTTTGGCCGCCTCCTGCATGAGGACATCGCGATCCGTAAAGCGATCCGCGAGAAGCTGAAGCAGGCTGGCATTTCGAAGATCATCATCGAGCGCCCCCACAAGAAATGCCTCATCACGATCCACACGGCACGTCCGGGTCTCGTGATCGGCAAGAAGGGCGGGGACATCGAAGTGCTCCGTAAAGAGCTCGCCAAGAAGACGTCCGACGAAGTCCGCGTCAACCTGGTCGAGATCCGCAAGCCGGAAATCGATGCCACGCTGATCGCTGACGACATCGCGCGTCAGCTTGAGCGCCGGGCTTCCTTCCGCCGCGCCATGAAGCGTTCGATCCAGTCCGCCATGCGCCTCGGCGCTGAAGGCGTGAAGGTGGTTGTCTCCGGCCGTCTCGGCGGCGCGGAAATCGCCCGTACTGAGAAGTATGCTGAAGGTTCGGTTCCGCTCCACACGCTGCGCGCCGACATCGACTACGGCACTGCCGAAGCGACGACCACGTACGGCATCATCGGCGTGAAGGTCTGGGTCTACAAAGGTGAGATCCTCGAGCATGACCCGATGGCTCAGGACAAGCGTCTTGAAACATCTGGCCAGTCTCGCGCACGCGCCAACACCAACCAACGCGGCCCGGCTTCGGGCGCTCAGGCTGCAGGAGCTTAATCGATGCTGCAACCGAAACGCACCAAGTTCCGTAAGGCCTTCAAGGGCCAGATCAACGGACAGTCGAAAGGCGGCTTCACGCTGTCTTTCGGTCAGTTCGGCCTCAAGGCTCTCGAGCCTGAGCGCGTTACCGCGCGCCAGATCGAAGCCACTCGCCGTGCCATCACGCGTGAGATGAAGCGTCAGGGCAAGGTCTGGATTCGTGTGTTCCCGGATGTTCCGGTCACCGCGAAGCCTATCGAAGTCCGCATGGGTAAAGGCAAGGGCGGGGTTGACCGCTGGGTCGCCCGTGTTGCGCCTGGCCGCATCCTGTTCGAAATCGACGGCGTCCCGGAAGAAGTCGCACGCCAGGCACTTGCCCTGGGCGCTGCGAAGCTCCCGATCAAGACCAAAGTCGTCAAACGTATCGAGGGGATCTGATCATGAAGGCCGCCGATGTTAGAACCAAGAGCGTCGATCAGCTCAGCGACGAGCTGATCAAGCTCAAGAAAGAACAGTTTAATCTGCGCTTCCAGGCAGCTACGGGCCAGCTGGAGAAGACGGGCCGCGTTACGGAGGTTCGTCGCGATATCGCAAGGATCAAGACGATCCTTCGCGAGAAATCCCAGGCAGGCAAGTAAGGAGACCAAGCATGCCAAAACGTATTATGAAAGGCGTTGTTGTCTCCGCGAAGCAGGACAAGACCGCCATTGTCCGTGTCGAACGTACCTTCACGCACCCGATGCTGAAGAAGATCGTCCGGAAAACGAACAAGTACCACGCACACGACGAGAACAACGTCGCGGTCGAGGGCCAGTCTGTTGCGATTCGCGAGTGCGCGCCGAAGTCCAAACTGAAGCGCTGGGAACTCGTTACCGATGAAGGGAGTGAGGCATGATCCAGATGCAAACAAACCTGCGGGTCGCCGATAACTCTGGCGCACGCCGCGTGATGTGCATCAAGGTGCTCGGTGGCGCAGGCCGCCGTTACGCCTCTGTGGGCGATGTCATCGTCGTCTCCATCAAGGAAGCGATTCCGACGGGCCGCGTGAAGAAAGGTGACGTCCGCAAGGCTGTCGTCGTTCGCGTCGCCAAGGACATCAATCGCGCCGATGGTTCGACGATCCGCTTCGACAGCAATGCTGCCGTTCTGATCAACAACAATGGCGAGCCGATTGGCACGCGCGTTTTTGGCCCGGTTCCGCGCGAGCTTCGCGCCAAGAACCAGGTCAAGATCGCTAACATGGCGCCGGAGGTCCTGTAGTCATGGCTGCAAAGATCAAAAAAGGTGACACCGTCATCATGATCGCCGGTAAGGACAAAGGCACCAAGGGCGAAGTCCTGAAGGTGATCCCCGACGAGAGCCGGGTTGTTGTTCGCGGCGTGAACCTGGTGAAACGTCACCAGAAACCAAGCCAGACGGATCCGGGCGGCCTCAAGTCTTTCGAGGCGCCGGTCCATGTTTCCAACGTGGCAATTGCTGATCCGCGCGATGGCAAGGCTGTTCGCGTCGGCTTCAAGATTGACCAGCATGGCCGCAAGACGCGCTTTGCTAAACGCTCAGGGGAATCGATTGATGTCTGAGGCATATGAACCCCGCCTCAAGCGGAAGTACCGGGAAGAGATCCGGGCTAAACTGCAAGAGCAGTTCAACTATTCGAACCCGATGAAGGTTCCGAAACTCGACAAGGTCGTGATCAACATGGGTGTTGGCGAAGCCGTCAACGACTCCAAGAAGATCAAGGCGGCCCTGGCTGAGCTGGAACGTATCGCGGGTCAGAAGCCTGTCGCCACCAAGGCTCGCAAGTCGATTGCCGGCTTCAAGCTTCGTGAAGGCATGCTGATCGGCGCGAAGGTCACTCTGCGCCGCGACCAGATGTATGAGTTCCTTGATCGTCTCACGACGATCGCTCTTCCGCGCGTGAAAGACTTCCGTGGTCTGAACGGCAAGAGCTTCGATGGTCATGGCAACTACGCCATGGGCATGAAGGAGCATATCGTGTTCCCCGAAATCAATTATGATGAGGTGGAAGAGGTGCGCGGCATGGACATCATCGTGTGCACCACCGCCGAAACGAACGAAGAAGCCAGAGCACTCCTCGCCGAGTGTGGCTTCCCGTTCCGGAACTAGCGCCAGGAGATCTGCTGATATGGCAAAGAAGAGCGCAATCGAGAAGAACAACAAGCGGAAGGCTTTGGCCGCCCGCTATGCGGCCAAGCGCGCACAGCTCAAAGCGGCTGCGATGGATGAAAACCTGTCGCTGGAGGAGCGCTTCAAGGCGCGTCTCAAGCTTGCCGAACTGCCGCGCAACTCGGCTCAGAACCGTGTTCGCAACCGTTGCGAAATCACCGGTCGTCCGCGTGCTTTCTATCGTAAACTCAAGATGTCGCGTATCGCGCTGCGGGAGTATGGCTCACGTGGCCAGGTTCCCGGTCTTGTAAAGTCCAGCTGGTAAGAGAGGAGGGAAGCACATGAACATTTCCGATCCCCTCGGCGATATGCTCACACGGATTCGCAACGCACAGATGCGGGGCATGTCTAAAGTGCTGTCGCCGGCATCCAAGTTGCGTGCGCGTGTTCTCGATGTCCTTACGGACGAGGGATACATCCGTGGTTACGCCGAGATCGAAAAAAGCGGTCACAAGACCCTTGAGATCGAACTCAAATATTATGAGGGCCAGCCGGTCATCTCCGAGATCAAACGTGTCTCGAAGCCTGGCCGCCGGGTCTATTCGTCCGTCACGGACATTCCGCTGGTGCGTAACGGCCTCGGCATTTCCATCCTGTCTACGTCTCAGGGTGTGATGTCGGATAATGCTGCGCGCGCCAAGAATGTCGGCGGCGAAGTACTATGCCGCGTATTCTAGGAGGCAGGTTCCATGTCCCGTATTGGTAAGCTTGCGATCCCCGTTCCGGCCGGTGCCACTGTCACCGTCGCCGGCCAGACGATCAAGGTCAAAGGCCCGAAGGGTGAGCTCGAGCTCGTTCTTCCGGAAGTCATCACCCCGAAGTTCGACAATAACGAGCTTTCGGTTAACCCGCGCGCTGACCTGATCCAGGCAGCGAACGACATCATCGAAGCCGAGACGGCCAAGGGCAAGCGTCCTCCGACGTTCGCCCAGTCGCTCTCGCAGGATGCGCGTACCCAATGGGGAACCGCCCGTGCCCGCGCCGCCAATATGGTGGAAGGTGTCACGAACGGTTACTCCAAGACGCTCGAACTCGTCGGCGTTGGTTACCGTGCCCAGATGCAGGGGGCTGACCTTAAACTGGCGCTCGGCTATTCGCACGATGTGATCTACAAGGCGCCGCAAGGCATCAAGATCGAAGTTCCAAAGCCAACCGAAATCATCATTTCGGGTGCTGACAAGCAGGCTGTTGGTCAGGTCGCCGCCGAGATCAAGAAGTTCCGTCCGCCAGAGCCGTACAAAGGCAAGGGTGTCCGCCTGCAAGGCGAGTATGTCCGCCGCAAAGAAGGCAAGAAGAAGTAACGCCATGAAGACGTCACGCGAAAAGTTGCAACGCCGCGCCCAGCGCGTCCGCACCAAGCTCCGCCGGGTCGCCGAAGGCCGTCCACGCCTTTCTGTGTCGCGCAGCCACAAGAACATCTCGGTGCAGATCATCGACGACGAGAAGGGCATCACGCTCGCTTCGGCTTCGACGCTCGAGAAGGAAGTTATCGCCAGCGCGAAAAGCGGCGGCAACGTCGAGGCAGCGACACTCGTGGGTAAGGCAATTGCCGAGCGCGCGAAGAAGGCTGGCGTCGAGGATGTTGTCTTCGACCGCGGCGGCTACATGTTCCACGGCCGGGTGAAAGCCTTGGCAGATGCTGCCCGCGAGGGCGGCCTGAAATTCTGAAGGAGTTTGCCTGATGGCTGAGGAAAGAGGTGAGAAAAGAGGCCGCCGCCGTGATCGCGAGAATCCGCGCGATCGTGACGACGAATCCTCTGAACTCGTCGACAAGCTGGTTGGTATCAACCGCGTCGCGAAGACAGTGAAGGGCGGCAAGAACTTCGGTTTTGCGGCGCTCGTGGTTGTGGGTGACCAGAAGGGCCGTGCCGGCTTCGGCAAGGGCAAGGCCCGTGAGGTTCCCGAGGCCATCCGCAAGGCAACCGAAGAAGCCAAGCGCAACCTGGTTCGCATCCCGCTCCGCGAGGGCCGCACCCTGCACCATGATGGCAATGGCCGTCACGGCGCTGGCAAGGTCGTCCTCCGGGCAGCCCCTCCGGGTACCGGCGTGATCGCCGGTGGTCCGATGCGCGCTGTCATGGAAGTGCTCGGCGTCCAGGATGTCGTCGGCAAGTCGATCGGTTCGTCCAATCCCTACAACATGGTGCGTGCCACCTTTGATGCCCTGAAAGGTCAGGCCAACCCGCGTACGGTTGCCTCCAAGCGTGGCCTCAAGGTTCAGGATATCGTTGGCCGCCGTACCGATGGCGCTTCCGAAGCCGGCATGGCCGATTCGGTGAACTGATAGGAGACCTCTATGTCCCAGAAGAAAGTCACCGTCCGCCAGGTTGGCAGCCCGATCGGCCGCAAACCTGAACAGCGCCAGACCCTTCAAGGTCTCGGCCTGAACAAGATCGGCCGCACCAGCGAGCTGGAAGACACTCCGGCTGTGCGCGGCATGATCCGCAAGGTCTCCCATCTCGTGGAAGTGGTCGGCGAGTAAGGCTT
This sequence comes from Alphaproteobacteria bacterium HGW-Alphaproteobacteria-18, assembly GCA_002841155.1. Taxonomy (GTDB): domain Bacteria; phylum Pseudomonadota; class Alphaproteobacteria; order Caulobacterales; family Hyphomonadaceae; genus Hyphomonas. Next base: position 16,011 of record PHEH01000023.1, on the reverse strand, counting down.
TTTAAGCCCGCCGGCCTCTTTCCTCCGCATATTCGAAAGTTACTGCCATGAAACTCAATGAACTTTCCCCCGCCGATGGCTCCACCAAGAAGCGCATGCGCGTTGGCCGCGGCGTTGGGTCGGGCAAGGGCAAGACGGCTGGTCGCGGCGTAAAAGGCCAGCACGCGCGTTCGGGCGTTGCTGTGAACGGCTTCGAAGGCGGTCAGATGCCGATCTACATGCGTCTGCCAAAGCGCGGCTTCACCTCGCGCGGCTCCAAGAACATGTCTTGGGTCAACCTTGGCCGTATTGCCAAGGCTGTCGAGGCCGGCACGCTGGACGCGTCCAATGTCACCGAAGAATCGCTGGTTGCTGCCGGTGTTGTACGCAAAGCGCGTGACGGCATCCGTCTGCTGGCCAAGGGCGAAGCGCCCAAGAAGCTCACCATCACGGTTACCGGCGCCTCGAAAGCTGCCGTGGAAGCCGTTGAAAAGGCTGGTGGTTCTGTCACGGTGACAGGCGCTCCGAAAGACGCTGCTGAGGAATAATACGGGGTTCTTGCTCAACCCCTCTTCACAAATCCTGTGTCGCCGCCGATCTTGGCGGCGAACGCTTTTCAGGGAGGCTCGTGCGGCCGATGGCGAATGCTGCGGAACAAATGGCTCGCAACCTCAATTTTGCGACCTTTGCGAAAGCTAAAGACCTACACGCGCGGATCCTCTTCACGCTCGGTATTCTGGTTCTTTACCGGCTAGGGACATTCATCCCGATCCCCGGCCTTGACCCGTCACAATACTCAGCCCTGTTTGAAGCTCAATCGAGCGGCATTCTGGGCTCCATGAACATGTTCGCCGGCGGCGCCGTCGAGCGGATGGGCGTCTTTGCCCTGAACGTCATGCCCTACATCACGGCCTCGATCATCATCCAGATGATGACCTCGGTGTCCCCCACGCTTGAGAAACTCAAGAAAGAAGGGGAGGCGGGCCGCAAGCAGATCAACCAGTATACGCGATACCTGACCCTCGGATTTGCGCTTGTTCAGGCGTTTGCGATTGCTGGCGGTCTGGTGAATGTGCGCCTGGATGGCATCGCGGCCTGGTTCTTCATCCTTACCGGCGTCGTGACGCTGACCGGCGGTACAATGCTGCTGATGTGGATGGGTGAACAGATCACCGCCCGTGGTATCGGCAACGGCATCTCGCTGATCATCTTTGCCGGCATCGTGGCGGAACTCCCCCGCGCGATCTACAACCTCGTCGCTCAGGCCCGCACCACATCGGTGGATATCGGCTTCATCCTGGCGATCGTCGTGATGGTGCTGGCGCTTGTCGTCTTCATCGTCTTTGTCGAGCGCTCGCAGCGGCGCCTGATCATTCACTACCCCAAGCGCCAGCAGGCGCAGGGCTTTGCGCAGGGCCAGAAAAGCTTCCTGCCGCTGAAGATCAATACGGCGGGCGTCATCCCGGCAATCTTCGCGACAGCGCTCCTGATGCTGCCCCTGACGGCTGTTGGATTCCTTGGGGGGAATGTCGCCGATAGCGAAACAACGGGCATGACGGGCGTTCTGGGCTGGCTGGCGACCAATTTCGCGCCGGGCTCGTGGACTTACATCATCACCTATGCGGTGCTGGTGGCTTTCTTTGCCTTCTTCTACACCTCGATCATGTTCAATCCGCAGGAAACGGCGGACAATCTGCGCAAGTATGGCGGCTTCATTCCGGGCATCCGTCCGGGCTCCAACACGGCCGCCTATATCGACTATGTGCTGACCCGCCTGACGACGATCGGTGCCCTCTACCTGGTCTTCATCTGCATCCTGCCTGAGCTCCTGCGGCGATATTTCCCTCAGATTCCGTTTTACATCGGGGGTACGTCTCTGCTCATTGTCGTTTCGGTGACTATGGACACTGTCACACAGATCCAGTCACACCTGATCGCCCACCAGTATGAGGGGATGATCAAGAAATCGAAACTCGGGGGCAAGAAGAAGTGAACCTGATACTGTTTGGTCCGCCGGCTGCGGGCAAAGGCACGCAGGCCAAGCGCCTGGTTGAGCAGCGCGGTTTCGTGCAGCTTTCGACAGGCGACATGCTGCGCGCCGCCCGGGCCTCCGGTTCCGATTTGGGACAGCGCGTGGCAAAGATCATGGATGAGGGCGGGCTTGTCTCCGACGAGATCGTCATTGCCCTCATCGAGGAGCAGCTGACGGTTCAGGCCGGTGCCCCGGGGTTCATCTTTGATGGGTTCCCGCGCACAATGGGCCAGGCCGAAGCCCTCGACAGCCTGTTGGAATCGCGTGGATCGAAGGTCGATCTGGTCATTCGCATGATCGTTGACGACACCAGGCTGCTCGAACGGGTCACCAAGCGCTTTGAGGAGCAGGGGAGGGCGGATGACAATCCGGCCACATTCTCCCGCCGCCTGGAGCGTTACTACGAAGATACCGCGCCGCTCGTACCTATGTACGCAGAGCGGGGCGTGTTGGTCGAAATCGATGGAATGGGCACGATTGATACCGTGTCAGGGGAAATCGATGCGGCCTTGAAACAATCCGCGTGAACGGCGCAGTTCTGCTGTTGACGGGGAGAAAACCGTGGCTATAAGCCTCGAAACTTAGCTTCAGGCTTAACCGCCGGTGCGCGCGACGGGCGTTATTCCCGCTTGGCGCGCATTTCATGTTTTGACATCCGCTTGAGGAGAATCGGCTTTGGCCCGTATTGCAGGCGTAAACATACCGACTAACAAGCGCGTCGAAATCGCGCTGCGCTACATTCACGGGATCGGCCCGGCTTTCTCCAAAGAAATTTGCGAGAAGGTAGGCGTTGAGCCGTCGCGCCGCGTGAACCAGTTGACGGACGCTGAGGTCATCAAGATCCGCGAAGCCATCGATGCCGGTTACATGGTTGAGGGTGACCTTCGCCGGGACACCTCGATGAACATCAAGCGTCTGATGGACCTTGGCTGCTATCGTGGCCTGCGTCACCGCAAGAAACTCCCGGTGCGCGGTCAGCGTACTCACACGAACGCACGGACCCGCAAGGGCCCTGCGAAGCCGATCGCCGGCAAGAAGAAATAGGATCTGAAGCCCCATGGCCCGCGAAGCTACCCGTATCCGCCGCCGCGAACGCAAGAACATTACCTCTGGTATTGTTCATGTGAACTCGAGCTTCAACAACACGATGGTCACCATCACCGACGCGCAGGGCAACACCATTTCCTGGTCGTCCTCGGGCGTGATGAACTTCAAAGGCTCGCGCAAGTCGACGCCTTACGCCGCTCAGATGGCTGCGGAAGACGCTGCCAAGAAGGCGAAAGAGCACGGCCTGCAAACGGTTGAAGTGCGCGTGCGTGGTCCCGGTTCGGGCCGTGAGAGCGCGCTGCGCGCCCTCCAGGCGGCTGGTCTCACCGTGACGGCCATCAATGATACGACGCCGATCCCGCACAACGGATGCCGCCCGCCCAAGCGCCGCCGCGTCTAACGAATACTCTCCGGCAGCGCCTCTCGGCGCTGCTGTCCTTTTCGAGGAACCCTGAATGACCACTGTTAACGACCGTAACTGGAAAGTGCTGATCCGTCCGAACCGTCCTGTCGTCCAGGCCGGATACGACGCGAAGCGCAAAGCAAAGCTCGTGGTCGAGCCTCTGGAGCGCGGCTACGGCACGACGCTCGGCAACGCCCTGCGCCGCGTTCTTCTCTCGTCGCTTCAGGGCGCTGCCATCATCGGCGTCCAGATCGACGGCGTTGTCCACGAATTCTCCGCCATCCCCGGCGTGCGTGAAGACGTCACGACGATCGTTCTGAACCTCAAGCAGGTCGCGATCTTCATGGAGTCCGATACGCCCAAGCGCATGGTTCTGCGCGCCAAGGGTCCGGGCGAAGTCAAAGCCGGCCAGATCGAAACCCCCGGCGATGTGAAAATCCTCAACCCTGACCTCGTGATCTGCACGCTGGACGGCGGTTCGGAAGTTCGCATGGAATTCACCGTTGCCACCGGCAAGGGCTATGTCGCCGCCGAGGCCCACCGTCCGGAAGACGCCCCCATCGGGTATATTCCGATCGACGCGATCTATTCGCCGGTCCGCCGCGTTGGCTACCAGGTCGAAGACACCCGCGAAGGTACGGTCCTCGATTATGACAAGCTGACCCTCGACATCGAAACCGATGGCTCGCTGTCCCCGGAAGATTCGGTGGCCTATGCCGCCCGCATCCTTCAGGACCAGCTCCAGCTCTTCATCAACTTCGAAGAGCCTACCCTCGATGTTGGCGGCGCGGCAGACGAGACAGATCTGGGCTTCAACCCGGTTCTCCTCAAGAAAGTCGACGAGCTCGAACTCTCCGTTCGTTCGGCCAACTGCCTCAAGAACGATAACATCGTTTACATTGGCGACCTGATCCAGAAGTCCGAGGCGGAAATGCTCCGTACGCCGAACTTCGGCCGCAAGTCGCTGAATGAGATCAAGGAAGTCCTCGCCGGTATGGGCCTGCATCTCGGCATGGAAGTGCCGGATTGGCCACCTGAGGACATCGAAGGTCTCGCCAAGAAATACGACGATCACATCTAGCCCAGGAATGACCGGGGCCTGACCACCTCGGAAGGAACGTAGCCATGCGCCACCAGATTGCCCACCGCAAGCTCAACAAAACGGCCTCGCACCGCAAGGCCATGTTCGCCAACATGGCTGCCAGCCTGATCGAGCACGAGCAGATCGTCACCACCCTGCCGAAGGCCAAGGAAATGGCCCCGCTGATGGATAAACTCGTCAGCCTGGCAAAGAAGGGCGACCTTGCTTCGCGCCGCGCGGCGCTCTCGAAGGTCCGTAACGAAACGGCTGTCCGCAAGCTGTTCGACGTGTTCGGTGACCGCTACAAAGACCGCAATGGTGGCTACACCCGCGTTCTGAAGGCTGGCTTCCGTCCCGGCGACAATGCCCCGATTGCCGTCCTCGAACTCGTGGACCGTGACGAATCGGCAAAAGGCGCCGCTGACAAAGCCCGCCACGCTGCTGAGCTGGAAGCTGCCCAAGGCTAAGTCCTAGCCTGGCATCTGCCGGATCAAATTCATAGCGCCCTGGAGCCCTTGGCTTCAGGGCGTTTTGCTTTGGCCCCCGGATGCTCGCCAGGGCGAACGTTTCCGGCCATCTCCGTCCGGGGCTCCTTGCTTTGCAGCCGCCCCGATCCGGGTTAGTCTCCCTCCAGGGAACAAGGAGGAAACATCATGGCCGACGGACAAGACACAGAAACACGGGCAAAATTCCGCGAAATGCTGGAAGGCTCGAAGGACGATTGGGACATCATCGCGGAGCATTCCCGCCACTTCAACCGGGGCCTCGCAAAGCGCGTCATCGACCATCTGAAGCTCCTCGACGGAGATTTCGGCGGCTTCCCGGTCGACCGGCTGACCCACTCCCTGCAAACCGCCACCCGCGCCCACCGCGATGGCCGCGACGCGGAATATGTCGTCTGCGCCCTGCTGCATGACATCGGCGATACGCTCGGCAGCATGAACCACCCGGACGTGGCCGCCGCGATCCTCAAGCCCTTCGTGTCAGAGCAAAACCACTGGATGGTCGCCAATCACGGCATGTTCCAGGGCTATTATTTCTTCCACCATCTTGGGCTCGACCGGAACATGCGCGACCAGTTCCGCGATCATCCCTACTTTGAGTATACCGCCCAGTTCTGCCATCTCTACGACCAGTCCGCCTTCGATCCGGACTATCAGAGCGAGCCTCTGGAATTCTTCGTGCCGATGGTGGAGGCCCTGTTCGCGAAGCCAAAAAACTCCATGTATCTCAAAGTCATGCAGAAATAGGATCAGTAGACGGTCATGCTGAAGCTTCTTGTACTTGTGGCGCTCATCCTGGCCGTCCTCTATTTCTTCACCTGGCTTGGCCGGCGCCGGCCGGGAGATTGGCGGCGGGACGGGGAGGATGACGGCCCGGTCATTCCCACAGGCCGCATCGGCCTTGATGATGATGCCCGCCCGCCGGTAGCGCCCGCGCCCGAGGATGAACTGGAAGACGCCGGCACCGGAAAACGCCGCGACGACTAATCGGTCTCCGGATGATCACTCTTCGGGCGGCGCGCATTCTCCGGGCGTATCTACGCTCACGCCCGCTGCCTGCGCGGCGCATTTGTTGCCATAGGTCTCCCCGTCACAGCCGCAGACCGGGGCATATTCATACGTACACATCTGCGGCCGCTGCAGGCAGAGGCCCGCCGCGTCAGCGGTCGTGCGGCAGGCGCCGTCATCATAAAAGCAGGTGAGCCCCTCTGCGCAGGTGATGCCCGCGATCCCGCCGCACATCCCGCCTTCATCCGCCGCTGCCCGGCTCACCGGCGCAGGCGCAGATGTGTCCGCGTCACTGGGCACTCCGGCCGGCGTCGTTGCCGCGCACCCCGTCAGAAAAATGGAAGTCACCGCAAAAAGAAAAAGGCGCATGGCTGAAACTCCGTTTCCAGAGTTAAGCCTTGCGCCTTTTAAGCCCTTTTTGGCAAGCCTTGCGGCTTATTTCGTGGCGGCTGCGGCCACGGCGGCAAAGATGTTCTGCCCATGCTCACCGCCGGATTTGAAGGCCGGGCGGGTCGTGTTCACATCCGTGATCTGGTCCCATTTGGCGGCCACGGCTTCCACCGTCAGCGCTTCGCCCTGGCCGACGAACACGCCGGCCGTTTCAACGATCCGTGCCATCGAGAAGGCACCTGCGCCGGCCGACAGGATCATGCCGGTCGGGGCGTCTTCCTTCACGAGGTTCAGCACGCCCGGCGTCACATATTCCGGCTTCAGCGCCTCGAGCATGGCTTCGGACATGATGTCCTCGGTCATCCGCGTCGCGGCAATCGGGCAGACGGCGTTGATCTTGATGTCGTTCTTGGCGCCTTCGATCTTCAGCGTGTTCATCATGCCGACCACGCCGAGTTTGGCGGCGCCATAATTGGCCTGGCCGAAATTGCCATAGAGGCCGGTGGAGGAGGTGGTGACAACGATCCGGCCGTAATTCTGGGCCTTCATGATGTCCCAGGCGGCATGCACGGGCAGGAAGGTGCCCCGCAGGTGAACGGCCAGAACGAGGTCGATGTCTTCCACGCTCATCTTCGAGAAGGAGCGGTCGCGCAGGATACCAGCATTGGCGATGATGATGTCGATCCGGCCCCATTTGGCCATCGTGTCGTCGATCATGCGTTTCACGCCGTCCACGTCGGACACCGACGAGCCGTTGGCGATCGCTTCGCCGCCGAGGGCTTCGATTTCCTTGACCACGGCCTGCGCCGCGTCCGAGCTGCCGCCCGATCCATCGCGCGAACCGCCAAGGTCGTTTACCACAACCTTCGCGCCGCGGCGGGCGAGTTCAAGCGCGTGTTCGCGGCCAAGGCCGCCGCCAGCGCCGGTGACAATGGCGACGCGGTCGTCAAAACGGATCTCGGACATGGGTATCTCCCTCTAACGGTGATCTGGGTCTGGGGTCTCACACCAGACGTTCACGTCAACGTCAAGCATGTCCGCTGCGTCACCCCTTGCCGTCGGGGCTGCGGCATGATTGCTGACGCCCTGCGATTAGGGAGGAAACCATGCTCGCTTACCTGACCCTCGGAACCAATGACAAGGAAAAGGCCTTCGCCTTTTATGATGGTGTGCTCGGCGAAATGGGCGCCAAGCGCTTCTTTGCCAATGATCGCCTGCAATTCTATGGCGTCGCCCCCGGCCAGCCGATGTTTGCCATCGGCACCCCTTATGAAGGCGCCGCCACCGCCGGCAATGGCGTGATGCCCGCCATCGGTGTGGCCGACAAGGAAACCGTCGACCGCGTCTACGCAAAGGCCCGCGAGCTTGGCGCGCCCTGCGAAGGCGAACCCGGCCAGCGCCTGCCCAATTTCTACGGCGCCTATTTCCGCGACCCCGACGGCAACAAGATCTGCGTCTGCAAGCTCGGCTAGGCCTCTCTCAGGACTGCAACAAGAAAGCCCCCGGTCATGCGGCCGGGGGCTTTTTGTATGGCAACTAATCGCCGAAAGTGGTCATTGGTTGCGCCGAGCGCAACGATCGCTTTAAGGTATGCGTGCGGCCCAACGAATACGCTCTGCCTCATGGTCCTTTCACGAGTTCATTTCCTGAAGTTGCAGGGCTAATATTGGCTACAGCCTGGACGCGGCGTAGCGAACCCAATGAGCCGGGTCGACGAGATGCATGAATTCGTCAACCTCGCCGTCCCCCTGAGGGCGCAGGGCTGCAAATACCTCAATGGCCAGATCATCGACAGCGACGGCGCGGTGTACAACACCTCCGGATTACACTTCTGCATGCTGATACTGTGGGGCGATGAACAATAGGCTGCTGCCCGCGTCGCCATCGACACCAAAAACTGCGACACGTGAACGGTCTCACGGCTACTGCTCAACCTGACCGGCGAATCCCGGTATGCTGTGCTATTCGACTTCGGCCGCAATTATGGCATCCAAAAAGTCAAGCATCTCAGTCGTATTCCAGATAGCTTCATCAGTCTTCGGACCACCGAAGAACACCGCATAGGGTTTCCCGCCGGGCGCGAAGACCGCATTGGCTGGCAGCTGGCTAGCCATCCGCGAGAGCCCAGTCGCGCCGAGCATCGCATCGATGCCTTCCCCCGAAGCGATCATCTGGGGCAGCTTCGACACCCCACGATCAGCGAAGGTCTTGGCAACAGTTTCTGACGTGTCCCGCTGCATGGTATCAACATTCACTACTAGGAGCGTGACGCCTCGTTCCGCGTAGGGCGCAGCCGCTGCATCGAGATCAGGCAACTCCTTGACGCATGGCGCACACCAACTCGCCCAGAGATTCAAAATCACCCAACCGTCTTTGGCGGCCGAAAATGTGTCTTCATCGCCTTGCGGCACAATCGCTGGCCAAACCATTTCTGGCGCAGGATTGTAGAGCGTGGTGATCGGAAATTTCGGCGCGCCGGCCGGCAATTGCTTCTCGCCGATTGCATCCCATCTCGACGTCGTTGCGGCCAGCTGCTTCGCGAAGGCTTCTTGGATCTTCACTTGTTGTGCAAGAAATGCCGGATCGCGGTGTTGCTCGCGAAGCGCTTCTGGCATGGCGGACAGGTCGACCCAAGGATCTGCGGGCGTCAAGATGCGCGGCGAAACCAGAAGGCCCGCAACAAAGCCGACTGCAATCGCGAGCACGAGCGAGACGACGTGAACGAGCTTCATCGAGCGATCCCAATTTGCGCTCTAAAGTTGCCACTTTGATGAGGGGTTGGCAAGGGAAACCTCTGAACCAGCTTCAGGATCATCCCCTTGGTGAGCTTGCAGTCCGTGCCATATCTTGCCCCAAGCTGCTCGCGTCCCTAACTGGTCTAACGAGTTTAGCCCTCTCATGGCTCAAGGTGTGGCACGCGTCGTGTGTGAGGCACCTCACACGCACGAGAGTCAGGGTCACCTCAGTCCTGTCATTCGGTTGCATCAGCAAGGCCCGGCCGGAGATCGCCGATTGCCGTCATTCAGACGATGCCCGAACCTTTTTGCGGGTTCATTGCAATCCGCTTCCAAAGGACGAGAGAAACTAAGATGGCGGCGAACAACGCAACCCCCAGAAAACCGCACGATGTCCAAACTTCTCCGGCTGACGGTGCAGTAACTTCAACCATGCCCCGATCTGGATGCCAAACTTGGCCAGAAGAGTCGGGTGACATAGGCCGCAGCATTATGATGGCGGCGTTTGCAGCAGGTATCAGAGCCAAAACTGCTGCAGATAGCGACATAAAGCTCCATCTTCGCAGAGCGTTCGAGAAGAAAGCGATCACAAAGCCAATTGCGCTCAAAAAAGCGAATCCTGCTCCCAAAGCCGCAAATGACACGAGAAACCAAGTCACGCATGCAAGCAGTGCGAGAGCGATTGCACCCGCAATGATTTTGCTAAACTGGTTAGGATTGGCCAAAAGCATCAGACCATTTTCCACATTTTGGCATTAAGGCCAACGTCCGCTTCGGGCCAAAGGCGGTCGTCCGCTTAAGCGCCCAGTTCGTTGGACGGCCGTCACACGCTAAATCCTAATCCGGCCGCTGATCCTCCAGCGCCCCGGCATAAAACGCGCGCAAATCCGCCGCCAGCGCTTCCAGGGCCGGCTCGTGCAGATACATCATATGCCCGGCCTGGTAGTAGGTCATCGCCACGCGCTCCTGCGGGATGCCATAACGGGCAAAGGTGATCTCCGCGTCGAAGAAGGGCGTGATCATGTCGTAATAGCCATTCGCCACCCACGCCCTCAGCGCCGTGTTCCGGCGCATCGCGGTGGCCAGCTGGTGGCCGGCATTGACATAGCTAGGCTCCCAATAGTCCCCCTCGGGCGCATTGCGGAAATTCCACGCATTCCCCGCCGCCTCGCTGGAGACGATATAGGGCCGGTCCATCCGTACACCGAGATCCGCATAGAGATACTGGTTCAGCAGCGCATTATACGCCGACTCGATGAAATAGCTCGCCGCGTCGGCTTCCGGCGCTTCGGCCACATCATCGGCCTCATCCCCGGCATAGCGCCCGTCCAGCCGCCCGATGGCGAGGCCCTTGTCGCGCAGCAATTCCTTCTGGAAGCGCGGCATCAGAATGCGCAGGTCCGAGCGTTCCACATATTCAGGCGAAAGCCCGGTGAAATAGACCAGCCGCTCCCGGATGCGCGCCCGGTCCTCCGGTGACAGCCGCGCGCCTTTCCAGAGGGCCGGGCCATAGTCATCGCGCGCAAAGGCGCGGGCGTCTTCCAGAAACTCTGCCTGCGGAACACCTTGTCCCGCCTTGCCATGATACTGCGCCGCCGCCGCCATGCTCGGCAGGTAGGTGATATAGGAATAGACATTGTCATGGGCTGAGGTTGAGCCCTCATAGTCCAGCGCCTGAGAGATCAGCACGAGGCCATTGAGCGCAATATCCACCTCGCCCGTCGCCATCCGGTGGGCAAGGTAGGCGGCCCGCGTCGTGCCGAAGCTTTCCCCGATCAGGTATTTCGGCGCGTTCCAGCGCTGATGCTTGGTAATCCATATACGGATGAATTCGGCAATTGAGCTGCCGTCGCCGTCCTCGCTCCAGTAATCCTTGTCCTCCCCCTTGCCCACGGCGCGGCTATAGCCTGTGCCGACGGGGTCGATGAACACAAGGTCGGTCACGTCCAGCAGGGAGAGGGGATTGTCCAGCATCGTATAGGGCGCGGCGCCATCATCGCTATCGGCATCGCTCGCCACCACCGCGCGCTTGGGGCCCAAGAGGCCAAGGTGCAACCAGACGGACGCCGATCCCGGCCCGCCATTGAACACGAAGGAAACCGGCCGCGGCCCGCCCGCATTCTCGCGGATATAGGAAATGGTGAACAGGCTTGCGGCCGGTTCGCCATCCTTGCCGGGAATATGCGTCTCGCCCGCTTCCACGCGATAGGCCACCCGCTGACCGCCAAAGTTCCCCGTATGCGTGCTGGTAAACATCACCGGCTCGGGCACCGGCTTGGCGGCGGCTTCTTCCTTGGTCTCGGGCCTGGCTTCGGGCGCAGCAAAGGCGGGAAGGGCCACCGCCATCACCAGTGCGGCGGCCAGCGCCTTTATCTTCGTCTTCATGCTTGATCGTCCCGGCTTGCATCTCTGGCCGCCCTATGGCGGCCAATGGCTTGATAACAAAGGCGAAAGCTACGCCCCTCCAGCGGCGGCGTCAAACCCGGCAGCGGCGCGCCTTCTGGCCGCGCAATTGCCATTGCCGCTTTCCAAGCCTTTCCCCCGCGTTTAAGTCTGGACCCTTGGGACAAGATTGCGGGAGGGCTATCGCAACATGCCGGCAGGATTTGAATGGGGTTGGGATAACGGCCGCGCGCTGATCGGGATCGTTCTGATCTATGGCCTGTGCTGGGTTCTGTCAGAGAAACGCAAGCTCTTCCCCTGGAAGATCGTACTCGGCGCCACGGCGATGCAGTTTGCCTTCGCCCTCATCCTCTTCGGCATACCCTTCATCAAGGACATCCTCCTGAAGGCCAACGCCCTCGTCGATGGCCTGCAGAACGCCACCCGCGCCGGCACCAGTTTCGTCTTCGGCTATGTCGGGGATAATGTCGCCGCCAGCGAGCTGATCGGCGGCTCGGCCCCGCCGCTCTTCTTCTTCCAGATCCTGCCGATCATCATCGTCGTGGCTGCCCTCTCGGCCATCCTCTGGCACTGGCATATCCTGCGCTGGATCACCAATGGCTTTGCCTTCGTCTTCCGGCGCGGCATGGGCCTCGGCGGGGCCACCTCGCTCGCCGTCTCGGCCAACGTCTTCATGGGCATGACCGAAGCCCCCGTCCTCATCCGGCCTTACATCAAAGGCATGACGCGCTCTGAGCTCTTGATCATGATGACCGCCGGCTTTGCCACCATCGCGGGCTCTGTCCTCGTCGTCTATGGCGCCTTCCTGGAAGGCAAGATGGACAATCCCTTGCCCCAGCTTCTGGCCGCGTCGATCATCGCCGCGCCCGCCGCCGTCGGCGTCGCCCTCGCCATGATCCCGGAAACCACGCCGGTGTCGGAGCGGATGAAAGACCCCGACTTCAAATACGCCTCCACCATGGACGCCTTCTCCACCGGCGCCACCGATGGCCTGAAGATCGTCTTCAACATCGCCACCATGCTGATCGCCGCCCTCGCGCTGCTCTGGCTGGTCAATGCCGGCCTCGGCGTGTTCCCGGATGTGAACGGCATGCCGCTTTCCATCGAGCGCATCCTCGGCTGGATCTTCGCGCCGCTGATGTACATGATCGGCGTGCCCTGGAGCGAGGCCTCCCAGTCCGGCTCCCTGATGGGCGTAAAAACGGTGCTCACCGAATTCGTCGCCTTCCTACAGCTCGCCGAACTCCCCGTCGAGGCGATGGACCCGCGCACGCGGATGATCACCGCCCATGCCATCTGCGGCTTTGCCAATTTCGGCTCGATGGGCATCCTGATCGGCGGCCTCTCCATCGTCGAGCCTGAGCGGCGGGACGATTTCCTCAGCCTCGCCTGGCGCACGCTGCTGGCGGGCACGCTGGCGACCTGTCTCTCCGGCGCGGTTGTGGCAGCGCTGCCCTTCGCCCTGTTCGCTGCGGGCTGACGCAGCGGCCGGGGTCGCCTTCGGCCCCGGCAGGCCCTAGATGTCAGGCGGGCGGCGGCATACGCTGCGCCCTGAATGACAGGGAGCGCTGCTTTGCCATACCGGACCGGACTTTTCGCCCTCGCGGGCGTCCTGCTTGCCCCCTCAGTGCTCGCAGAGCTTCCCCAGCGGCTGGAACCCGTCGAAGTCTATGGCGACCGCCCGCAGGAAGCGCCGGGCTCGCGCTCCGTCCTTGATGCCCAGCTCATCTCTGACACCGCCGCCGACCGCCCCGCCGAAATCCTCAACCAGGCGCCGGCCGTCAACATCCAGATGAATTCCGGCCAGGAGCATCTCATCGCGATCCGCTCGCCCGTCCTCACCGGCGGGGCCGGGCAGGGCAGCTTCCTCATCCTCGAGAATGGCGTCCCCATCCGCTCGCCCGCCTTCGGCAATGTCAATTCGCTGATCGAGCCCCATCATGAAGTGGCTGACGCCATCGAGATCGTCCGTGGTCCCGCCAGCGCCAAATATGGCTCCAACGCCGTTCACGGCCTCCTGAACTTCATCCTGCCCGACGCTTCCAGCCCGCAGAGCCTGCGCCTCAGCTACTCCACGCTGGAGCGCCTGCGCGGCGACGCCTCGGTCAATCTCGGGGCGTCCACGCGCCTCAACCTCTCCCTGATGGACGATGCCGGCTGGCGCGACGATACCGGCAGCCAGCAGCAAAAACTCTCCCTCGTCACGCAGGCAGACATCGCCGGATGGGACGCCGCCTTCTGGCTCGCCGCCTCCAGCCTCAACCAGGAAACCGCAAGCTTCATACAAGGCCCCCGCGCCTACAAGAACAGCGCCCTTCGCGAAACAAACCCCAATCCCGAAGCCTTCCGCGATGCCTGGTCCGCCCGCCTTGGCGCGCGCCTCTCCCGCGATGCCGGCCCCGGCACGCTCACCCTCCTGCCAAACCTGCACAGCCAGGCGATGATCTTTTCCCAGCATTTCCTGCCCTATGGCGGCGTGGAGAAAAACGGCCACACCGGCGGCGGCGTCCTCGCCCGCTATGAGTTCACCCCCACCGGCCCCGTCCAGTGGCGCCTTGGCGCAGACACCGACTTCGCCACCGGATACCTGCGCGAGATCCAGCCAAATCCCAACCCCAGCCCCAACTTCCCCCAGGGCATCCATTATAACTACACCGTCGACACCGCCGTCTTCGCCCTCTGGGCCGAGGCGGACTGGCAGCTCACGGAGGGGCTCCGCCTCCTCGCCGGCCTGCGCGGCGAAACCCATAATTACGACTACACCACCCGCGCGCCCACCGGCATCAATGGCCGCTTCAACGTGCCCGCAGACCGCACGGACAATTTCACCTTCCTCACCCCCAAGCTCGGCCTCGTCTGGGACCAGCCCTGGGGCGCTCTTTATGCCAACTACGCCCGCGGCGCCCGCGCCCCGCAGGTCTCAGACCTCTACCGCCTCCAGAACCGCCAGCTTCCCGGCGAGATCGAGACCGAAACCCTCGACAGTCTCGAGATCGGCGCCCGCGGATCGTCCTTCGGCGGACAATTGGAGTTCGATATCGCCCTCTGGGCCATGGAAAAGGAAAACTTCTTCTTCCGCGATTCCGATGGCCTCAACGTCCCCGACGGTTCCACCCGCCATGTCGGCATCGACGCGCAGGTAAAATGGGCGTTCACGGACAATCTCTCCGCCACCGGAAACGTCGCCTGGAGCGAGCAGACCTACACCTTCAACCGCCCCGTCGTCTCCGCCCAGGAGCGCATCGTCTCGGGCAACCTCATCGACACCGCCCCCCAATGGCTCGCCGACGCCCGCCTCGACTGGCAGGCAAGCGAGGCCCTGAAGCTCTCCCTCACCGCAGAGCATGTCGGCGAATACTACATGGACTCCGCCAACACCGTCACCTATCCCGGCCACACGGTCCTGGGCGCCCGCGCCGGCTACACTTTCGCCGATGGCCTCGAAACATTCCTTATCATCCGTAACCTGACGGACGAGAAATATGCCGACCGCGCCGATGTCGGCTTCGGCAATGAACGCTATTTCCCCGGAGAGCCCGTCAATGCGGTCTTCGGCATAACAAAAACATTCTAGGAGGAAGCAATGAAACTCTATCACAGCCCGATGGCGCCCAATCCGGACCGCGTCGTTTATTTCCTGCGCGCCAAGGGCAAGCTGGGCGCGGTCGATCTGGAAGAAGTTTCGATCATGCAGCAGGATCACAAAAAGCCCGAATACCGCGAGGTGTCGCCTTTCTCGCAGGTCCCCGCGCTGGTCCTTGATGACGGCACCAAGCTCACCGAAAGCCGCGCCATCTGCACCTATTTTGAAGGCATCTTCCCTGAGCCTAACCTGATGGGCGCAGACCCCAAGGAAAAAGCCCTGATCGAGATGTGGGACCGCCGCATCGAGCTGATGTTCTTCATCCAGTTCGCAGGCTGGTTCCGCAACGCCCATCCGATGATGGCCCCGCTCGAAGTGCCCCAAAGCGCCGAAGCCGCCGCCAAGAGCGAGAAGGCCGCCCGTAAAATGGCCGAGCGCCTCAACGAGCATCTGGCAAGCAACGAATTCGTCGCCGC
The DNA here is from genome assembly GCA_002841155.1 of Alphaproteobacteria bacterium HGW-Alphaproteobacteria-18. GTDB lineage: Bacteria > Pseudomonadota > Alphaproteobacteria > Caulobacterales > Hyphomonadaceae > Hyphomonas. Next base: position 371 of record PHEH01000023.1, on the reverse strand, counting down.
CGACCGTTTCTCGATCGCCGACATCACCCTCTTCATCACCTGCGGCTTCTGCCGCGTCATGAAATGGGCGCCGCATAAGGAGCTTCCCAACCTCGGCCGCTGGCACGACGCCATGTCCCAGCGCGGCTTTGCGGGCTGAGGTCTCCAAGCCCGCCATCCTTCGACTTCGCTCAGGATGAGCTTCTTGAGGGCGGCGTTATTGAGCTCATCCTGAGCGAAGTCGAAGGATGGCGGGCACGCTTGCCCTATCCCCCAAATCCTCAGCCCCACTCAAACAAAAACCCCAATCCCCTCAACCCCCTGCAAAAAAACTCCCAAAACCTTATCCACCCCCTCCGCCTGCGGACGTAAACTCCCCGCATGTCGCGCTT
>PHEH01000009.1:121045-257583 GCA_002841155.1 Alphaproteobacteria bacterium HGW-Alphaproteobacteria-18 | reverse complement strand
GTTCCGGGCGGGGCATGTGGTCGAACATGGGCGCTAAGATGGGCGTGCACGGAGGTAGGGCGGATAAGTTTCCAGCCCGCGCAGGGTTCGACTTCGCTCACCCTGAGCTTCAAAAAAGCGGCGAGCGGCTTGGTTTTCTGGGCTTTCCGGGTCCCGGATATTTGCTGCGCAAATTCCGGGATGACGTGGTGAGGGCGCGTGCGGTGGGGGATAGGGGCGCGTTTATCCTCGCTTTTGCTACTCTCACCTCCCATCGCTTTAGGATGGCCTGCTCCGGGCGTTGCCGCGCAAACGCTGATCCTTCGCAGCCTCTCCCAGAGGGAGAGGGATTTAGGCGGCGCGATGGGGCGCAGTTCACGGGCACCGGCAAAAACCAGAATGGCCCCCGCCCTCTTCTTTGGAAGGCAAGGGGCCGCCCTTGGGGGGCCCACCATGGCTTTATCTGGGGCTGGGAAAAAGTTCTAAGCTGCGCTGGCCTTGCCGTTGCCGCCGCCGCCGGCGAGGACTTCGCGTTTGCCGGCATGGTTGGGGGCGGAGATGACGCCTTCTTCTTCGAGGCGGTCGATCAGGCCGGCGGCCTTGTTATAGCCCACCTTCAGACGGCGCTGGAGATAGGAGGTGGAGGCGCGCTGGTCGCGGACCACGATCTGCACGGCCTGGGAGAAGAGGCCTTCATCATCATCGCTGCCGCCGCCGGTGCCGAGGATGGCGTCCATCACGGCCGAGCCTGTGGAGCCGTCATCGGGCGATTCCAGGATGTCCATCACATAGTCAGGCTCGCCCTGCTCGCGCAGCCAGTCTGCCACCGCGCCGACATCTTCATCGGCCACGAAGGGACCGTGCAGACGCTGGGATTTCTTGCCGGGGGCCTGGTAGAGAAGGTCGCCCATGCCGAGGAGCTGCTCGGCGCCCTGCTCGTTGAGGATCGTGCGGCTGTCGACCTTGTTGGTCACCATATAGGAGATCCGGGTCGGGAAGTTTGCCTTGATCGTGCCGGTGATGACGTCCACGGACGGACGCTGGGTGGCGGTGATCAGGTGGATGCCGGCGGCGCGCGCCATCTGGGCGAGGCGCTGGACGCAGCTTTCCACTTCCTTGCCGGCAACCAGCATCAGGTCTGCCATCTCGTCGATCACGACGACGATGTTGGGGATATGGTCGACGGGCAGGACTTCGGTTTCATAGACCGGCTTGCCGCGGTCATCGAACGCGGTCTGAACCTTGCGGGTCATCTCTTCGCCGGCGGTGCGGTATTTTGCGGCTTTTTCGTTATAGCCGGCAAGGTTCCGGACGCCGGCTTTCGACATCAGCTCATAGCGGCTTTCCATCTCGCGCACGGTCCATTTGAGCGCGTTGACAGCTTTATCGGCCTCGGTGACGACCGGGGCGAGAAGATGCGGAATTCCTTCGTAGACGGAGAGTTCGAGCTTCTTCGGATCGATCATGATGAAGCGGCACTGTTCTGGCGTATGCCGGTAAAGCAGCGACAGGATCATGGCGTTGACGCCGACCGATTTACCCGAGCCGGTGGTACCGGCGATCAGGAGGTGAGGCATCTTGGCGAGGTCAACCACGGTGGGCACGCCGCCGATGTCTTCGCCGAGCGCCATGGGCAGGCTGGCGCGGTTGCCGGAATAGGCATCCGATTCCAGCAGCGAGCGGAGCCAGACGGTTTCGCGTTCATCATTGGGCAGCTCGATGCCGATGGCGTTCTTGCCGGGCACGACCGCGACGCGGGCCGAGACGGCGCTCATCGAGCGGGCGATGTCATCGGCCAGGGAGATGACGCGGGAGGATTTCACGCCGGGAGCCGGCTCCATCTCGAACAGGGTGATGACCGGGCCGGGACGCACTTCCTTGATCCGTCCCCGGATACCAAACTCCTTGAGGACTTCAGACAGGCGCGCGGCCTTGGCGATGAGGGCATCCTCATCAATGATCTCGCGGCGTTCCTCGACTTCCTGGAGGAGGTCGATGGGCGGCAGGCGGGTGGCGGCGGCGCGGCGGCGCTCGGGCTGGGCCACTTTCGGAACAGCGGCAGAGCGCGGCGCCGGGGTCGGCTTGGAGAAGGTGAAACGGGGCGGACGGGCGACGTCTTCGTCTTCATCATTGGCGGCGGCATAGCCGTCGTCTTCCTCATCGTCCCAGCGCTCGTCGTCTTCATTGCGGGCGTAGTCTTCGTCCTCGTCATCATCGAGGTTGCGCAGGTAACGCGAGGTGGGGACGTAATCGTCATCGGACTTGATGATGAGGGTGCGCTCTTCGCGGGTGGTTGGAGGGGTGGCCGCCTCATGGGCGAGGGCGGGCTCACGCGTGACGAGCTTCTGGCCGATCCGCAGCAGCATACCCCCTGCCCCGCGCGCCTGGAGCGCGGCGTTGCGGCCACCGCGCGTGGCGGTCTCTTGCAGGAGCTGGGCGTCACGGCGGCCGAAGCCAAGCGCAGACAGGGCCGTCCAGAGGGCGAGGCCTCCCATCAGGAAGCCAGCCCAGGCCTCCGGCGAGGGCAGCATCAGCACACGGAAGGGCAGAACTGAGAGATTGAACAGGCCATCGCCCGCCATACCGCCGAGACCGGCGCTGAGCGGCCAGGATTCCGGGACAGGCCAGGCGGCAAAGCAGGCCGCCGACAGGGGAACGGAGATTGCGCCCATGATCCAGCGGCGCACGCGCGGCTTGCCGACGAGCACAGCGCGCATCGCGCCGCCGATCATCAGGGCAAGGCCGGCAATCCAGCCCGACCAGCCAAGGGTTTGGCGGGCAAGGTCAGCAAATACCGCGCCCGAAGACCCGAAGAGGTTCTGGACATCTGCATTTGTGGCCGCGTTCCAGCTGGGGTCGGTGGGCGTATAGGAGCCGACAGCGCCGCACACGAAGACGCCGGCGCCGAATGCGGCGGCGCCTGTCAGAATCCTCCAGACAGGGTCACTGACCGTGCGGAGTTCTGAATCGCGGCTGGCGTAATCTGTCATCGGGGAGGACGCTCCGTTTTGGGCTCTGGTGCGGGCCTTCACCATGCCCCCGTTAGGCTTAACGCCCTGCAAACGGACTGCGTGAAATTTGAAAGAAACTACGGTTCAAGCAGGGGTTTCTCCGGCGAGTGGAATATGAAAAGCCCCGGCGGATCGCTCCGCCGGGGCCAAAGGTCTGTGGAATTCTACTCTGATTAGCGGTTGGAGAATTCCGGATAGGCTTCCAGGCCAATCTCTGCCCGGTCGAGACCCATTTCCTCGTCTTCCTCGCTCGGACGTACGCCGATCGTGAATTTGAGGGCGAACCAGATGATCGAGGACGCGATGACAACGAACACACCCGTCAGGAGAACCCCAATCAGCTGACCGAGATAGCTCGGATCACCCGCTTCGTTCGGTGTGATGGCACCCGTATAGGACAGGGGAACGATCATCGTGCCCCAGATGCCGCACACAAGGTGAGCCGGGATGGCGCCGACCACATCGTCGATCTTGAACTTGTCGAGCAGCGGAACCGAGAGGACCACAAGAACACCGCCAACAGCGCCGATCAGAACCGACATGCCCATGGACGGAGCCAGAGGCTCAGCGGTGATCGAGACGAGACCGCCGATGGCACCGTTGAAGATCATCGTTGCGTCGATCTTGCCCTTGTAGATGATCGCCGTGGTGACCATTGCCGCCAGCACGCCGCCAACAGCAGCCATGTTGGTGTTGGCAAAGATCTGGGCGACGGCGTTGATGTCAGCCGCAGTGCCAGCAGCAAGCTGCGATGCGCCGTTGAAGCCGAACCAGCCGAACCAGAGGATAAAGGTACCCAGCGCCGCGAGCGGAATGTTGGAACCCGGCATCGGATTGACCGACTTGCCGAAGTATTTGCCCTTGCGTGCGCCAATGATGATCGCGCCTGTCAGAGCCGCCCAGCCACCGGTGGAGTGAACCAGTGTCGAGCCGGCGAAGTCAGAGAAGCCCCACGCGCTGTCGAGATAGCCGCCGCCCCACTCCCAGCTGGCCACGATCGGATAGATGAACGCGGTCAGGACAGCTGTGAAGATCAGGAACGGCCAGAGCTTGACGCGCTCAGCCACCGTGCCCGAGACGATTGAGGCCGCTGTGGCCACAAACACCATCTGGAAGAACCAGTCAGACGCCGGCGCATAACCATCCTCGGATTCGAGCGACAGGTCGCCGCCACTCCAGGGACCGGGCGTTGTGCCCAGAAGGCCCATCAGGGCGGTTTCGGCCGGATAGGCCATATTGTAACCGACGAGCCAGAACATCAGGCCGGCAACTGAAAACAGCGTCACGTTCTTCGTGGTCTGCATCGCCGCGTTCTTGGACCGCACGAGCCCTGCTTCCAGCATGCAGAAGCCCGCCGCCATGAACATGACGATAATGCCGCCAATGAGGAACAGGTAGCTGTTATCCACATAGGCGCTGGCGCTTCCGCTCACCGCCTCTTCAAGCGCTGCCAGACGTGCCGCCACATCGTCTTCCTGCGCAAATGCCATACCTGCTGTGAGCAGTGCCAGCGGCGCGAGTGTCGCCCCGCGGATCCATCGTCCAATCAATTGGCCCATTGGCCCCTCCTTACTTGCCTTTTGTCACGCAGAGCCCGGTAAACCCCCAGCGCTCTCCCACCGCGATATGATTGCGCCTGCCCGGAAAAGTCGCACATGACGCATAGGCGGGGTTCGATTCTGCCTTGGGCTGGTCAAATGTTGTGCAGAGATGCGGCCAATCGCCCAAACGAGCGCCATCGCTGGACCAGGAGGACGCGTGGAGCTACCTGAGTCACATGGCTGAAACCTCAATTCCCGCCCCTTTGGAGGCCGATCTTGCGGTCATCGGTGCCGGTCCGGTGGGCACGACACTTGCCGTGCTGGCCGCGAAAGCCGGACTGCGCACGGTATTGGTGGATGTGCGGGCAGAAAACGCTGCGCCCGCGCCAGATACACGCAGCTTCGCCATTGTCAGAGGCAGCTGGCGCCTGCTCGGCGCAGCGGGGGTTCACAGCGATCTTGAAGGGCTGACCGAGCCTCTGAGAGGCCTGGAAGCCGTGGATGGCGGCACGCACTGGTTTGGAGCGCCCTGGGCTGCATTTACCAGTGACGATCTGCCTGAAGGCAACCGGGAGGCGCTGGGTGAACTTGTGCCTGCCGGGGCACTTCAGGTCGCCCTGGACAGGCAAGCGGGCGCTACAGAGGGCCTTATCTGGAAACAGGGCGCCCGTTTTTCAGGCTATGAGGCCCAGCCTTCAGGCGCCCTTGTGCATCTTGAAGGGGGAGAAAGCTTTCGCTGCGCGCTGATCGCGGCTTGTGACGGCATCCATTCAGCCGTCCGGCAGGCTGCCGGGATCGAGACCGAGGGGCGCAGCTATGGCAAATCTGTCTTCGCCGCCGATGTGAAGCTCTCCCGGCCCCATGGCGGCATTGCCCGGCAATTGTTTACGCCCGAAGGCCCCTTCGCGACCCTGCCCCTGCCGGATAACCGGGCAAACCTTGCCTGGTATATGAAGACCGGCGCGGCCGAGACGCTGGCCAAACTCTCCAGGGAAGAGATCGAGGCGGAGCTGAATGCCCGCTTTGCCGAATTTGCCGGGCCGATGACGCTGGACGGCCCTCCCCTCTCCTATCCGCTTGTGCTGAAGATCGCGCGTGACATGGCGGGGCCGCGCGTTGCGCTTCTGGGTGACGCTGCCCGCCGGATGAACCCGCTGGCCGGACAGGGCCTGAATCTTGGCTTCAAGGATGTCGCCGCCCTCTATGATGTGATCCTGGAGGCGCGCGAAGTGGGCCTTGATCCGGGCAGCGAGACGGTGCTTGCCCGTTACCGCGAATGGCGGCGCTTTGATTCAGCCTCCACCGCGCTGTTCATGGACGCAGTCGACCGGACCTTCTCCAATGACAATCTGCTGCTCAAGCCGTTGCGGACACTTGCGCTGACGGCGGCCAACAGGATTGCCCCGATCCGCCAGGCCCTCGCCCGCCAGGCCAGTGCCGATCAGGACCATCTGCCGAGCCTGATGCGCTAATTTGCAGACTCAAGCAGAATGAGATCAGTTGTGGGCATAATGTGCTCGGTCCTCATTTTACAAGTTAGCGAAGGATTTCGCCTGACATGCATCTCAATGATTCAATCGAGACTATCGAGCGACTCCTCAAAGAGGACTCCCAAGCAAGTTTGACATATGCCGCATTAGAATGCCGGCTAGCTATCGAACGGATATGCTATGAGCGGCTGAGAGTCGTACATGACTATATTGCGCCTGAAGACCTTAAAAAGTGGCAGCCGCATCATGTCATAAGAGTACTGATTGACCAGGTTGACCCGTCAGTGACCAAGTCATTCACACTCTCGATTTCGAAAGATCCGCTTCCTGATGGGTCAACAACTACAACCTTGGAAGAATTCAAGTCGATAGACTACATTCCAGTAGGAACTCAAACTGGCTTTGATCCTAAAAAAATTGGTGGTCTATGGCACGCCCTATCAAGGGAAGCTCTTCACCTAAGTTTGCCAAGTAACAGCGGTGATACTATCCGTCAGTATGGAGACAGCGATCAGATTCGGGCGAAGGTTTTAGAGACGCTTCAGGAGATCCGCAGGATTCACAAAGGAAGCCTCATTAGCTCAGGACTGGGAGGAGAAGTATCTTTTCAATGTTTCTGTGGCGTACGGAACAAGCGTAAAGCTAGTTTGCTTAAAGATGGCCAAACAGTAAGCTGCATCAGCCCCAACTGTAGCGAAAGCTATACATATACAGAGGACGATTCCTCATTTGGTCGGCGGTCTCTTCTGATTGTTTGCCGTAAATGCGAATACAAAGTCGATATCCCAAGAGGGTTGGTAGAAAAGCTACGAACAGATCAAAGAATATATTTTGATTGTGACTGCGGAGAAACAATTTCGATCGAGTGGCGCCCAATGCAAGGCCAAAGAACTAGAATGAATCCGGCGCACAATAATCCAGACTGAACTATATTACTTGTGTGAAGTGTGGGTCTATTCGTCGACAGTCAGCGCCCTGAGAATATTCCAGGTATATAGACCGCTGGAATGGCCGTCCGAAAAATGCAGGCGCAGCGCATACCGCCCGACCGGATCGGCTTTTGTGACGCGGATATCATCCGGCACGATGGGCGGAGGCGGCTTTGGCCCGCTGCCATGCCCCTGGACTTCCGCAGACGGACTTTCCAGGCGCAGCGTACGATAATCCACACTGCCCGACTGGCCATCATCAAACACGGCGACAAGCTCCTGCGCGGCCGCGCGGAAGGTGATCTTTACCGGCCAGGGCTGGGCGCTCATGTTCCGCTACCGCCGGAGGCGCTGTCGATTTCGTCAAGGTCGCGCGCTTCTTCTTCGAGCATGATCGGAATGCCGCCCCGGATGGGGTAAGCAAGGCGGGCATTCTTGGAGACGAGTTCATTACGCGCGCGATTATAGGCCAGCGGCTGGCGCGTGACCGGGCAGATCAGGATTTCCAGCAAGCGCGGGTCTACTCCATTGGCCTCGAACACAGGGATCTCTTGGCTGGGCATATCTTCGGGCAGATCGCTCATTCTCTGTTCCTATTGAAATTCATTGCACCGGGCCTTCACCGCCCGGCGCACTGCCGAACTCCAGCAGGGCCGTCAAGGCGTGCGCGCGATCCAGAAGGCTTGGCGCTTCGAGCAGCGCCTGTTTCTCCATCGGCGTAAAGGGGCAGCCTGAGGCGAGTGCATGGACGAGGGTTTCCAGGGAGGCCTCCTCCATCGCCGACCAGTCCGCCTCCAGACTATTTGCCGTTGCGTATTCGCGGAAGGCATGGGTCAGCGCGAGACGTTCACGCCCCTCCCCTTCTGCGGCAGGGGCGAGATCCTGGGCGAAGCGCTCCCAGTCGGGCGTTACCTGCCGGTAGGGGGACGTCCCTTCAAGCTCGCGCAAAATGCCGAAGCGGCAGACGCCGGTGAGTGTGATCAGATACCGGCCATCGGGCGTTTCGGTATAGCTGGTGATGCGCCCGGCGCAGCCAACCTCCGCAAGGGCGGGCATCTGGCGCGAGCCGCCGGCCGTCTGCACCATGCCGATGAGCCGCGAGCCGCTCATCGCGTCGTCGATCATGTTGAGATAGCGCGGCTCGAAGATATTGAGCGGCAGTTGCCAGCGGGGGAACACCAGCGCGCCGGGGAGCGGAAACACGGCAAGCGTCGCAGGCAGATCGGCTGTCTTGCGATACGGCGCCATGTGACTTTTCCTTTCGCCCGGCGCGGGCAGGGTCTGAGCTTAAGCGAACATCAGGGAAGAAAGACGGCGGCGGCCCTCGATGGTGACGGTTTCCGTGGGGCCGGCGGCTTCGAAGATTTTCAGGAGCTTGTCCTTGGCCTTGCCGCCTTCCCAGTCGAGCTTGGCCGACAGGATGATCAGCAGATGGTCGACGGCGTCCTGGTATTTGCCAGCGGCGGCATACTGCTCGGCAAGCTCAAAGCGTTTTTCATGATCGCCCGGGGCGGCCATCACGGCGGTAAGAGCTGCGTCGAGTTCACTCGGCGGGGGCGCGTCGGCCATCATCTCGATGGCAAGGCGCACGCCCTTGATGAGGGAGTCGTTCTTCTTGGCGTCGGGCACCATGGCGAGGGTGGCTTCGGCGGCCTCCTTGTCGCCATTGGCGAGATGGCAGCGGGCGAGCCCGGCAATGGCGGCAATGTTTTCCGGTTCCTGCTGGAGGACAGCGGCATAGATTTCAGCGGCGAGCGCGATGTCTCCCTGCTGGCTGGCGGCATCGGCCTGGGCGAGCGCTTCGGCGATCATCTGGGCGTCATCGGTGCCCGAGAGCAGCTTTTCGACGAAGGCGCGGACCTGGCTCTCGGGCAGCGCGCCGAGGAAACCATCGACCGGGCGGCCTTTGTCAAACGCATAGACAGCCGGGATCGAGCGCACGCCAAGCTGGCCGGCATAGGCAGGATGGTCTTCGGTGTTGATCTTGACGAGCTTGACTGCGCCCTTCTTGCCCTCGACGACTTTCTCGAGGATCGGCCCGAGCGTGCGGCAGGGGCCACACCAGGGCGCCCAGAAATCGACGATCACCGGCTGGGTCATGGAGGCTTCCACAACATCTGCCATGAAGGCTTGATCCGTACTGTCCTTGGTGTGCTGAAGCGCAGCGTTGCTCATGAAAACTCCCTTTGCTGGCGCCAAAGATGGGACGCCCGCGCCGGGAGCGCAAGCAGGCAGTCTGGCAGGCGGGCCGATGCGCCGCAGGGGGAAGATGAAAATCTCCTGCCTGCCCTGTTTAGGCCCGGTTCAGACCCCTAGATGTAGGCACACTCCCGTATGGTCATTTAAAGGAGGCCAGAACGATGATGAATTTCTTTGCGCCCATTGCCGCTGCCGCGATGATTGCCGGGGCCTCGCCCCTGCTGCCCGCCCTGAAACAGGCGCCGGTCAGCCCTTCCGTTGCCGCGCCCGCCACCGCCGCGCAGCTTTCTGGCACCGAACGCGCCGCATTGCTGAAAGAAGCCTCCGCAGCGCTCGCCAGCGTGAAGACCGCCCGCGGGCGGTTTGAGCAATACTCGCCGGACGGTTCCTATTCGACCGGTCAGTTTGCGATGCAGCGGCCAGGCAAGGTGCGGTTTGATTATGACGATCCGGTGCCGCTGTTGATGGTGAGCGACGGGACAACCGTTGCCCTTCAGGACAGCGATCTTGAGACGACAGATCGTGTGCCACTGAAATCGACGCCACTGTCGCTGCTTCTGAGTGATCGGCTGGACTTTGAAACCCAGGCAGATGTTCTGGATGTGCGCCGCGCTGATGGCCGCATCAACATCACCATCCAGGACAAGAGCGGCGAGATGGAGGGCACACTGACCCTCGTGCTGGCCTCGGCGGACAAGTCTCTCGTCGGCTGGAGATCCACCGATGCCAATGGCGGAAACACCTCTGTCATGCTTGGCAATCTCGAGACGGGCGCCAAGCTGAACCCGCGCCTCTTCATCCTGCGGGACTTTGACAACAACTGACGCAAAAAGCGTGCTTGCTGTTACGGCGAGTTAATTTGAAGTTTTTTGCTCGCCGTGACATAAAAGACACATCGACGGAATGGAACCCACGTAGCAAAGACCCCCCGCTGCGATACCTTCCCTCGGTCGAACCGGGTGCTCGACATCCGGATATCAAGACGCATGCACCTGCGTCCGGCGCGCCCAAACTCCCCGCGTTCGGGCGCGTTGACGTTTGAGGACGAGGTGTTAGCGAGGGGGCATGACCCGTCCGATCAAAATCACCACCTGGAACATCAACTCGGTTCGCCTGCGCGCGCCCAATGTCGAGGCCTTCGTTGCGGCGGAGAAGCCCGATGTGGTGTGCCTTCAGGAAACCAAATGCCAGGATGGCGAGTTCCCGCTGAAAGCGTTCAAGGAAATGGGCATGCCCCATCTGGTGATCCGGGGACAACGCGGGGGCCATGCCGGCGTGGCGATTGCCTCGCGCCTGCCGCTGGAACAGGTGGATGTACCCGATCTCTGCCGGGAGAACCATGCGCGCGTGATCGCGGCGCGGCTGCCGAATGGCGTTGAGATCCACAATATCTACCTGCCAGCCGGCGGGGACGTTCCCGACCCGGACACCAATGACAAGTTTGCCCACAAGCTCGATTTTCTCGACCGGCTGGGGCCGGGCTACAAGAAGCTCACCAAAGGCCGCAAACGTATTCTGGTGGGCGATCTCAATGTTGCCCCGCATGAGAATGATGTCTGGTCACACAAACAGCTGCTCGGGATCGTATCTCACACGCCGCAGGAAACCGAGCGGCTGGAGGATTCGCGCAAATCAGCCGGGTTTGAAGATATTGCCCGGCTCGCCGTGCCCGATCAGCAGAAGCTCTATACTTGGTGGAGCTATCGCGCCGCCGACTGGGCTGCCTCCAACCGGGGCCGGCGGCTGGACCATATCTGGGCCAACAAGGCCGCGATGGAGGACGTCGATGTCAGCTCCTACCGCATCCATCCGATCTGGCGGAGCGGCTGGAAGCCTTCTGACCACGCGCCGGTGACCCTGACCCTCAAGGCCTGAGACGGTAGCCGCCGGTATCGGTGAGCAGAAGCTGCGCGTTCGACGGATCGGGCTCCACCTTCTGGCGGAGGCGATAGATATGGGTTTCGAGCGTATGGGTGGTGACGGCGGCGTTATAGCCCCAGACCTCTGAGAGCAGCGTCTCGCGCGCGACTGGCTTGCCCCCTGCCCTGTAGAGAAACTTCAGGATTTCGGTTTCCTTCTCGGTCAGCCGGATGCGGCGGCCTTCCTTGGTGCGCAGCACTTTCATGGAGGGGCGGAATTCATACGGGCCGATATCGAAGGTCGCGTCCTCGGTCTGCTCGAAGCTGCGCAGCTGGGTGCGGACGCGCGCCAGGAGCACGGCAAAACTGAACGGCTTGGCGACGTAATCATTCGCGCCCGCTTCCAGCCCCGCGACGGTGTCGCTGTCCCCTGAGCGCCCGGTGAGCATGATGACGGGGACGCGATTGCCCGTCTCGCGCATCTGGCGGCAGACTTCGCGCCCGTTCATGCCGGGCATGTCTACATCCAGGATGACGAGATCGACGCGCTCTTCGCCAAGCTTTACGAGCGCGTCTTCGCCCGTCGCGGCGGTGAGCGCGGTGAAGCCATCGCTCAGCTCGAACTGTTCGGCGAGAGTGTCGCGCAAGTCTGCCTCATCATCGACGATCAGAATGAACTTCTTGGCTGTCATCTGCGTGTCTCACCCTTTGAACCTGCGCTTGCATAGAAAGGTGGCGCCTGTTTATCCAATAACAAGAACGGGAGGCGCAGGCCGATGGCGCATTTCATAGCATTTTCAGAGGGGAAGCTTGAGAGCGAGGGCTTTTTGGCGCGCTGCGCCCTGGGAAAAGGCGGGGTCAAACCGGCCGCAGAGAAGCGCGAAGGCGATGGGGCGTCTCCCATCGGCATCTGGCCCGTTCGCCGCGTCTGGTACCGGCCGGACAAGGGGCCGCCCCCCGAAACCGGCCTACCGGCGCTGGCGCTCCGTCCGGGCGACGGATGGTGCGACGCGCCCGGTCACCCGGCCTATAATCGCTTGGTATCCCTCCCCTTCCCGGCCAGCCATGAGCGGATGTGGCGGGAGGATGAGGTCTACAATCTCGTGATCGAGCTCGGATACAATGATGATCCGCCGGTGGCGGGCCGGGGCAGCGCCATCTTCATGCATCTGGCGCGGCCGGGCTATGTGCCGACCGAAGGATGTGTGGCTCTGGCGGAAAAGGATCTGCGTGAGGTGCTGAGGCGCCTCAATGGTAGTTCGACGGTCGAAATCCGGGCTTAAGCCGGGTTTCGGTCCCCAAAGAGGGCCGTTCCGACGCGGACATGGGTGGCGCCGTAGCGGGCAGCGAGTTCGTAATCCCCGCTCATACCCATCGACAGCGCGCCAAGCCCGTAGTCCTTCGCGATCTTTTTCAGGAGCGCAAAATGGGGGCCAGCGGGCTCGTCCACGGGTGGGATGCACATCAGGCCCTCAACATCGAGACCCGCCTCTTCGCGCGCGTATCGCAGCAGATGCCCCACCTTGGTCGGGGAAACCCCGGCTTTCTGGGCTTCTTCGCCGGTATTGACCTGGATCATCAGCTTCGGGCGCCGGCCTTCCTTTTCCATGGCGGCAGCGAGCGCGTCGGCGAGCTTTTCCCGGTCGAGCGTCTGGATGACATCGAACAGGCGGACGGCATCGGCGGCTTTGTTGGTCTGGAGGGGGCCGATCAGGTGAAGCGTCAGATCTGGATAGGTGGCGCGGCGGGCTTCCCAATGTTGCTGGGCTTCCTGGACGCGATTTTCCCCGAAAACACGCTGCCCGGCGGCGAGAATGGCCTCAATCGCAGCCTCCGGCTGGAATTTCGACACGGCGATCAGTTCAGGCGCAGGGTCATGCGCGGCAGCGAGCTCGGCAAGGATCGCGGCGCGGCGGTTGGCAATGTCCTGGTTCAAGGTATCAGTCATCTTGATGAGCGAGAAAGCCCAATACGGATCAAGGCGCAAGGCGCTGATGGCGGCGCGGGTCGCGGCGCGGCACCTGCCAGAGGGCCTGCCCCCGGCTTTTTTTCTGACGGATCCGGCGCGCACGCCCCATCCCGAACGGGTGGTCGCGGGGCTGCCCGCCGGCTGGGGGGTGATTTATCGCCATTTCGGCGCCGCAGACCGCGAAGCTGTTGCGCGGCGGCTGCTCAAACTCTGCCGGCAGCGCAAACTTCTTCTACTGATCGGGGCGGATGCGGAACTGGCGGTGAAGATCGGGGCGGACGGCGTGCACTGGCCGGGGCGGATGGCGGGGGCGGCGCGCAGATGGCGCGGGCGGTTCAAAATCCAGACCATGAGCGGACACTTTGGGGACAATCCGGGACAGTTCAGGACACTTCCGGTCAATGCGGTGCTCTATTCGGCCGTCTTTGCGTCCCGCAGCGCCAGCGCCGGGACGGCCCTGGGCGCGCAGCGGTTCCGGCGGATAGCCCGGTCCCTCCCCTGCCCTGCTTATGCGCTGGGCGGAGTGAATCCGGATAATGGACTCTCTATTGCGGGCTTTGGGGGGCTTGCGGCGATTGATGGCTGGCGATGCTTTGAAGTCCAACAGACAGACCCAGAATAGCCGTCATGACCCATGAAGGCCTGCGCGCATCTGTCGATTTTCAGAAGATCAGAACTTGAAGGCAGACTTCAGGCGGATGCCGGCTTCGACTTCCTGGTTTTCCCAGCGATTGGCGGAGTCGAGTTCTTCAGCGCCAATGCGCACTTCACCGCCAACCGACAAGCGGGGCGTGATGCGGAAGGTGGCGCCTGCCTGGACTTCCTCGCGCGGAAGATAGGTCTGACCCGGCCGTGTGACCTTATCAAGGTTAAGCTGCCAACGGGAATCCTTGCCGATCTGGACCGAGAAGTCCTGATTGGGCTCTGCCTGCCATTGGAGGCGGGACTCGGGCGGCTTGCCTTCGGAGAACTGGCGATACCATTCAGACCGGGCCGAATTGGTTTCCGACAGGGTGGGCGCTTCAACGCGAATCACGTCGCTTGCCACGCGTTCCTGCGCAACAACCGGCAGCGCGAAGGCTGCGGCCGCAATGGCGAAGGAGAGGACAAAGCGTGTGTTCATGATGGCTCCCAACCAAGAACAATAGTGATGGGGGCGGCTTAAAGGAAGATTAACATTCGGATAAAGCGTGAAATTACAGGGATCGTGTGATTTCGATCACAATGCCCTTACGACTCCCCCCTGAAGAGGGGCGCGGCCCGCCTGTATCCAGGAAATCAGTATCCACATTTCGCCAGCCGGCAGCAAGGCGCCAGTCGTCTATTGGCTTCCAGACAAGGCCAAGCTGCCAGCTGTCACTGGCAAGACCGGCGAATTCATCTTCTGCGCCGGCGACTTCGGCAACCGCTTCCAGCTTTCCAAGCGGTATGGCAGCGGCGACCGACCAGGCAGAATAATCGCCAGGACCGCGGGCGACGCCATTATTTGATGACAGGTAACTGCCGCCGATCCGGACTTTCGAGAACTCTGCCGAGGCGCCGGCCGACCAGGTTTCCACGGTGCCGTAGAGGGTCGGGTCCGGAAGGAAGCGGGTTTCGGCCTGGCTGTAGGCGACGCCAGCGCGCAGACGCACCCCGCTTTGCGGCAGGCGCCGGGAGAGATTGAGCGCGATTTCAAAGGCGTCCTCGATCTCAGGACGCGCGGCGCCGGGAAAGTCCCGCGCCGGATCGCGGTCGAGCCCCCGGCGGTCGGCCTCGGGCGTGTAGGAAAGCCCGGCGCGCAGGCCGAGGATACGCGGGCTGGCATAGCTGATCTTCATGGCCGGGCCGGTGAGATCATGATCCGTGCGGGCGATGACCTGACCAGACGGGTCGAGCGCCGGATTGACGAGGCCAGCATGAGCAAAGAGCGCCGGGCCACCTTCGAAGAAGCGCGCCGCGATGCCATCATCGGCGCCGAGCCGGGCCTCGCCATAGCCCCCGTCTATATAGATGTAAGCGGTTTCCAGACTGAGGCGGAGATCCCGGTCTTCGCTGGCTGCGCCGCGGCCAAGGCCGCTGAACGCGCCCCCGGAAGCGGCCCCTGCCCCGGCCGCAGGGGGGAAGACGCCACTGAAACCGGCCCGCGCGGGATGGTCATATTGTGCTTCGAGCCCGCCGACAACGCCGATCTCGGCCCCATTCATCAGCACATAGTTGAGTGCAAGGCGCCCCCTGGCGAGCCCAAGGACCATTTCATCGGCATCAGGCGCAACGACCAGCGCGCCCTCGAAACTGACCTCTGTTTCAACCCCGCCCGGATCATCCCACACATCCTGCGCGCTGGCCGCAGGGGCCAGCGCAGCCGCCGGCAAAGCCAGGGCCAGAAGGAAAAAACGGGGGTCGGGCATGAGGGGGCCTCCATCACGGGCGGCATTCGTGTTTCAGTCAGCCGCATAACAATACTGGCGAGGCCAGAACCCCCTTGTTATACACGGCCAGTCAACAAGGAATTGCACGCGGAAAATGAACATGATCAAGCCGATCCTCACTGCCGCCTTCGCCGGCCTGCTGCTCGTCTCGGGCTGCCAATCGCGCGGTAGAGCCAATGATGGCCCACTTGTGGTCCAGTCGGTCGGCGCGTCGAACCCGTTCCTGTGGCGCGCCACGCTGGATACGCTGAGCGCGCTGCCCATCCAGTCCACCGATCCGATCGGCGGCATCATTTCCTATGACTGGAAAAGCTTTCCGGACTCGCCGGATGAGCGGGTGAAGGCGACGGTGTTCATTCTGGACTCGCGCCTGCGCGCTGACGGCGTGAAGGTGACGGTGTACCGTCAGGTGAACACTGAAGGCCAGTGGGTCGACGCGGTTGCCGATCCGGAAACAGCCATCCAGCTTGAAAACAAGATCCTGGAAAGGGCCCGTCTTCTACGGACCTCACAGATCAGCTAACGCCCCGGCATTCGCCGGTCTTACCTCAAATCCATTCAAGGGAGCCGCGGATGGCCACCCGTTATGATCCGCAGAGCGCGGAACCCCGTTGGCGTGACGCCTGGGAAAAGGCAGACATTTTCCGGACGAAGTCTCCGAAGGACGCGCCCGGCGCGCCGAAGGCGTTCGTGCTGGAGATGTTCCCCTACCCTTCCGGGCGGCTGCATATGGGCCATGTGCGCAACTATGCGATGGGCGATGTGGTGGCCCGGCACAAGCGCGCCAAGGGATACAATGTGCTCCACCCGATGGGATGGGACGCGTTCGGCATGCCGGCAGAAAACGCCGCGATGGAACGCAAGGTGCATCCCGGCAAATGGACGTATGCGAATATCGAGTCGATGAAGGCTCAATTCCGGAAGCTTGGCCTGTCGCTGGACTGGAGCCGGGAATTTGCGACCTGCGACCCGGAATATTATGGCGCCCAGCAGGCCCTGTTCCTGAAGCTGTTCGACAAGGGCCTTGTCTATCGCAAGGCCTCCAAAGTGAACTGGGACCCGGTGGACAATACCGTGCTCGCCAATGAGCAGGTGATTGATGGCCGCGGCTGGCGTTCGGGCGCGCCGGTCGAGCAGCGCGAGCTGACGCAATGGTTCTTCAAGATTACAGCGTATGCAGACGACCTGCTGGAGGCTGTTCAGAAACTGGAGCGCTGGCCCGAGAAGGTCCGCACGATGCAGGCCAACTGGATCGGCCGGTCAGAAGGTCTGGAAATGACCTTCGCGTTTGCGGGTGAGCCGCCAGAAGGATTTGAAAGCGGCATCAGCGTTTTCACGACACGGCCCGACACATTGTTCGGGGCAAGCTTTGTGGCGCTGTCACCGGATCATCCGCTGACGATCCAACTGGCGGACGCTTCGCCGGAGCTAAAAGCCTTCCGCGCGAAATGCGCGCAGATCGGCACCAGCGAAGAAGCCATCGAGAAAGCCGAAAAGCTCGGCTTTGACACCGGGCTGACGGTCGCTCACCCGTTCGAGCCCGGACGGACGGTGCCGGTGTGGATCGCGAACTTCGTGCTGATGGGCTATGGCACGGGCGCCATCTTCGGCTGTCCCGCGCATGATCAGCGTGACCTCGACTATGCGCGCAAATTTGGTCTCAACGTTTACCCGGTGGTGTTGCCGCCTGGCGCCGATGCGGCGACGTTTGAAGTTGGCACCGAAGCCTATACCGGGCCCGGACATATATATAAGTCAGGCTTTCTGGACGGTCTCTCCATTGAGGACGCCAAGCGGGCCGCGATTGCGAAGATTGAAAGCGCCGGCCAGGGCGAAGGCAAGGTGAACTACCGCCTGCGCGACTGGGGCGTTTCGCGCCAGCGTTATTGGGGCTGCCCGATCCCGGTGATCCATTGCGAGGATTGCGGCGTGGTGGGTGTTCCGGAGACGGATCTTCCGGTGCGCCTGC
Source organism: Alphaproteobacteria bacterium HGW-Alphaproteobacteria-18 (assembly GCA_002841155.1). GTDB lineage: Bacteria > Pseudomonadota > Alphaproteobacteria > Caulobacterales > Hyphomonadaceae > Hyphomonas. Next base: position 240,226 of record PHEH01000009.1, on the reverse strand, counting down.
CCGATGACGTCACCTTTGATGTGCCCGGTAATCCGCTCGACCGGCATCCGAGCTGGAAGCATGTCAATTGCCCGAAATGCGGCAAGCCGGCGCGGCGGGAAACCGATACGCTCGACACCTTTGTCGACAGCTCCTGGTATTATGCCCGATTTGCCAGCGTGGCCGATCCTGAAGAGCGCGCCTACTGGCTGCCTGTTGATCAGTATATCGGCGGGGTGGAACATGCGGTGCTGCACCTTCTCTATTCGCGTTTCTTCTCGCGGGCGATGCGCGATGTCGGCGAACTCAACCTGCCGAGCGGCGAACCGTTTGCCGGTCTCTTCACCCAAGGCATGGTGACGCACGAGACTTACAAGTCCGAAGGCGGAGCATGGCTGGAACCCTCAGCTATCGAACGCAAGGACGGCAAGGTTTTCGAGATTGCCACCGGGCAACCGGTGAAAGTCGGCGCCATCGAAAAGATGTCGAAATCGAAGAAGAACACGGTCGACCCCGATGCCATTGTCGCCACCTATGGCGCCGATGTGGCGCGCTGGTTCGTGCTGTCGGATTCGCCGCCCGAGCGGGATGTGGAATGGACCCAGTCTGGCGCAGAGGGCGCGGCGCGGTTTGTCCAGCGCGTCTGGTCCTTCGTTGACGCCCTGCCGGAGACAGGCCCCTTCCCTGCCCCCGGCAGTGATGCGGCCTCCACCGCCCTGCGCAAGACAAACCACAAAGCCGTTGCCGCGATCGACCGGGCAATCGAGGAGTTCCGCTTCAACTCCGCCATCGCCACGATCCATGAATGGGTCAACGCGCTGAAGAAAGCCGAAAGCGACGCCGCAACGGTGGGCGCGCGGGCCGAAGGCGCTGACATGCTGGCCCGCTGCCTAGTGCCCTTCATGCCGCATCTGGCGGAGGCCTGCTGGGAACGGCTCGGCCAAACCGGCCTTGTCTCGGTGGCCTCCTGGCCTGAGGTCGACGCCGCCATGGTGGTGGACGATACAGTGACGCTGGCCGTACAGGTGAACGGCAAGCGCCGGGCGGAAATCACTGTGGCAAAAGATATGGCCAATGAGGCGGTTGAAGCCGCCGCCATGGCCGTTCCCGAGGTTGCCACCTTCATCGAGGGCAAGAGCGTGAAGAAAACGATTGTTGTGCCCGGCCGTATTGTGAATATCGTGGTCGCATGAAGCTCATTATTCCGGTCCTTCTGCTCGTCTTCACTGGCGCCTGCGGCTTCCAGCCGGTCTATGCGCCGGTGGACGGCAAGTATGCCGAGGGTGGCCTGATCGAGGTTTCAGCGATCCAGGGGCGCCAGGGTCATATGCTGCGCCGCGCGCTTCAGCAGGAACTGGCCGTGGGTGTTCCCGGGCTTACCGAGAAAGCCACGTTAACAGTTAACCTCAGCAGCAATCTCAGCCGCCTTGCCCTGCGGCCCGACGGCGCGGCCTCGCGATCGAGCATTGTGGCGACCGGCAGTTACCGGCTTGAGGGCGAGAAGACACGGGTGACCGGGCGCAGCAATGTCGAGGCGGGTTTTCTTGTGCCTGACTCCCCCTATGGCGACATCGCTGCCCAGACCAGCGCGGGTGACCGGGCGATGCGGGTGCTCGCCAAGCAGATTGCCGACGACATCCGCCTGAAGTTTGCGGGCTCCTGATGCTGCACAAGGGACGCGCGGCGGAAGGCTTCGCCCGGCGGCCCGATCCGGAAGTCTGGGCCGTGCTTGCTTTCAGCGAGGATGAAGGTCTCTCCTTTGATGCCGGGCAGGCGCTGATCGCGGGCTGGGGCGGAAAGCACGGCATGGATGTGACCGTGCTCGACGATGACGCCATCAAGAAAGAACCTGCGCTGTTGTTCGACGCCCTCGAGGCGGTCTCGCTTCTGGGGGATGCCCGCGCCGTTCGCGTACGCACAAGCGGTGACAAGATCGCTGCGCTCCTGGCCGAGGCCATCGCGGCGGGCGACAAGGATCCCCGGCGCTTTGCTGCAAAACTCGTTATCGAAGCCGGCAGCCTGCCGGCAAAGTCAAAACTGCGCGCGGCGGCCGAAAGCGCCAGGCGCGCCGCCTGCCTCCAGCTATTTGCTGAGGAAGAGGCCGATGTGGCCAGCCGCGTGAAGACAGCCTTGCTCGCGGAAGGCGCCGTTATAGACCCCCCTGCCCTCGACGCCTTTGTGGGCGACCTGCCAGGACACCGGGCCCTCGCCAATTCGGAAATCGAAAAGCTCGCCCTCTATGCTCGAGGCCTTGGCCGGCCCCTGACACTGGAAGATGTGCGCGCGCTGTCTGCGACGGATGTGAAGCAGGCGATCTCGGGCGTCATCAATGCCGCGCTTGATGGGCGGCCGGGCGAGGCCCAGACCGCACTGGACAAACTTTCCGAGAACGGAACGAGCGGTATCTCTGTCCTGCGCTCCCTTCAGATGGAAGTGCTCCGGATGCTGAGCGCGCATGAGAAGATTGCGGGCGGCGACGGCAATCCTGGAAAGTACCTGCGCCCGCCAGTCTGGCCCAGCGACTGGCCGGCATTCCGGCTACGCCTTGGCAAATGGCCGGCGCGGCGGCTGATGCGGGTGATGGAGCGTATTTATGACGCCGAGCGCCAGACCAAGCTGTCCGGACCAACCGGTGATCCGGTGGTCCGCCTGCTGATTAACGATCTGGCAAGGGCCGCTGAAAACGTTCGTTAACGGATTATTATTCCGGAGCGCGGCGTTTGGCGGTCAAGCGGCGGCAGACCTCGTCCAGCTGTTCCAGGTCGCGATACTTGATCCGGATCTCGCCGCCATTCTTGCCATGACGGATATCGACATCGAGACCGAGAGTGCGGCTGATATCAGCTTCAAGAGCTTCGGTGTTGATGTCCTTGGGTGTGGGCAAGAGGCTGTCCATCGACTTGGTTTCGATAGGCAGACTTTCACGCGCCTCTCGGGCACGCGCCTCGACTTCGCGGACGCTGAGGCCCTTCCCCACGGCAAGCTCGATCAGCGCCTCCGGGTCGGGCGCGCCGAGCGCGGCGCGGGCATGGCCGGCGCTAATCCGACCTTCGCGCACATGGATGCGGGCGTTTTCAGGAAGCTGGAGCAGGCGCAGTGTATTGGTGATGTGGGCCCGGCTTTTACCGACACTGGAAGCTAGGCTTTCCTGTGTCCGGCCAAAGCGCTTCATCAGCGCCTCATAGGCTTCGGCCTCTTCAATCGGATTGAGGTCGGAGCGCTGGACGTTTTCGATGATGCCGATCTCGAGGAGCTCAAGTTCATCGACATTCCGGATGATGGCCGGAATGGTAGAAAGGCCCGCCATGCGCGCAGCGCGCCAGCGGCGCTCGCCCGCGATGATCTGATACTTACCAGCCTCCTTGGGGTCAGGCCGGACGAGGATTGCCTGGAGCACGCCTTTGGCTTTCAGCGAGTCGGCCAGTTCGCGCAGGTTCTCTTCGGTGAAGGTGCGGCGCGGCTGGGCCGGGTTACGGCGGATCAGGTCGATGGCGATCTCATTCGTGCCGCCCCCCGGCACGGAACCGGGCGCGCTGCTTGCTTCGCCTTGAGCAACAGGTTGCGCGGCGGGGCGAACATTCATCGCCTCAACTTCGCCAATCAGCGCGGAAAGACCCCGGCCGAGCCGGCTCGGACGTCCGCGATTGTCCTCTGCCGGATCACTCATGCCGCTCTCGCCTTTTCACGCTGCAGCACTTCGGAGGCGAGACGGATATATGCCTCACTGCCCGGGCAGCGATAATCATAGAGGAGCGCGGGCTTGCCGAAGGACGGGGCCTCCGACAGGCGGACATTGCGCGGGATGACCGTGTTATAGACCTTGGTGCCGAAGAAGGCGCGGACCTCATTGGCCACCTGGTCTGACAGGCTGTTGCGCCGGTCATACATGGTGAGCACAACGCCCTGGATTTCGAGCGTCGGGTTGAGGCCGGAGCGAACCACTTCCACGGTGCGCAGAAGCTGGGTCAACCCTTCAAGCGCCAGGAACTCGCACTGAAGCGGAACGAGGAGCGCGTCGGCCGCCGTCATGGCATTCATGGTGAGCGCCGAGAGTGAGGGCGGGCAATCGATCAGGACATAGTCATACTTAACCAGTCCGCCCTGCTCGACCCGGTCGATGTAGGAATGGAGGGCTTCCTTCAGCCGGTATGACCGGTGGGCATCCCCGGCAAGCTCGGTTTCGACGCCCGACAGGTTTTCATCGCCCGGGACAATATCCAGGCGCGGAACGATGGTGGAGAGCACAGCCTCCTCCAGCGGGATACGGTCCACGACCAGATCATAAGAGGTCATCAGACGTTCGGCACGTGAAATGCCAAGGCCGGTCGAGGCGTTCCCCTGGGCGTCGAAATCGACGATCAGGACGCGTCGGCCGACGGCGGCGAGCGCTGTTCCGAGATTGATCGAGGTCGTGGTCTTTCCGACCCCGCCCTTTTGATTCACCACGGCAAAAATTCTGGGTCTAGTCATTACGACGTGCGACCTCCCTGATAATCAAGATGACGCCTGACCCACCACTGCGACTTGGAATCGCTTCATAAGCGAAATTCCATCTTTGCCTAGCCGCCGTCAATTCCTCATTCCAGCGTTCGCCCTTTGGAAAAATGCCGGTCGCGCCTTTTCCGAGCCAAGGTGCAGCATAATCAAGGAGTTCGGGCAGCGGCGCAAAAGCGCGCGCCGTGACGAATTCTGCTTTTATCAGAGGGGCAGCTTCCACCCGGCCCTGGTAAACTGACGCGCTGAGACCGGCTTCCTGAATCGCGGCGTTGAGAAACGCGCATTTTTTCCCGACGCTTTCGATCATGGTCACGTGACCCGATGGCCGGGCGGCAGCGATGATCAATCCGGGAAAGCCCGCGCCTGACCCCAGATCGACCACGCGCGCCGTTTCCGGGAGGTGATCCAGGAGCTGCCAGGAGTCCCCGACATGCCGGGTCCAGATCTGCGGCCATTCTTTCGGGCCTATCAGATTGCTCTTCTGCCGCCAGACATCGAGCGTGGCGATCACGCGGTCGATTCGCGCCAATGTTTCACGTGAAACATCATTGGCGGCCAGAAAGGCCGCGCGGTCGTCTCGCTCACTCATATCTCACCCAGCTTTCCGGACACGCCGGACATGACCGAGTAGCGCCGTCAGCGCGCCCGGCGTTACCCCTTCGATCCGCCCGGCCTGACCGAGCGTGCCGGGTCTGACCGATTTCAGTTTCTGGCGAACCTCATTAGAAAGGCCGCCGATCAGGTCATAATCCAGATCTGGCGGAATCGTCAGCGCCTCGTCCCGGCGCAGCGCGGCGACATCATCGGCCTGGCGATCAAGATAAGCCGAGTAGAGGGCTTCAATCTCGATCTGCGCGACAATCTCTTTTGGAATCTCCGCGAGGTCTGGCCAAACCTGGGCGAGATGATCGAAGCTGATCTCTTTGTAAGAGAGATACTCCCAGGCCGAGCGGACACGGCCATCCTGATTGACCGTCCATCCATTCTTGACGGCAGCGGCCGGACTGAGATTGAGGGTTTTGAGACGATTCCGGGCGGATTCCAAAGCCCGATGTTTCACGTGAAACATTGCGGCGCGTGCTTCACCGACGACTCCGGCTTCGATCCCGCGCTGTGTGAGACGCTGGTCCGCATTGTCGGCGCGCAGGACGAGCCGGTATTCGGCGCGCGAGGTGAACATCCGATACGGCTCGGTCACGCCGCGGGTCACGAGGTCATCAATCAAGACACCGATATAGGCTTCGGCCCGGTCAAAGATGATGGGCTCCTTGCCAGCGGCGGCGCGCGCGGCGTTCAGGCCGGCCATCAGCCCCTGGGCGCCAGCTTCTTCATATCCCGTCGTCCCGTTGATCTGTCCGGCCAGATAAAGACCCGGCATGAGTTTGACTTCCAGTGCGGAGCTCAGCGCACGCGGATCGACATAGTCATATTCGATCGCATAGGCGTGTTGGAGAATGACAGCGTCTTCGAGACCGGGGATCGTCCGGATGAACTTCTCCTGGATCTCTTCGGGAAGCGAGGTCGAGATGCCGTTTGGATAGACGGTATGGTCGTCGAGGCCTTCCGGTTCGAGGAAGACCTGATGGCGGTCGCGGTCTCCGAAACGGTGGACCTTATCCTCGATCGAGGGGCAATAGCGCGGGCCGCGCCCGGAGATGGCGCCGGAATAGACCGCCGACTCGCCGATATGGGCCTGGATGATCGAATGGGTTTCCGGCGTGGTCCAGGTGATGCCGCACTGGACCTGCGGCACCGAGATTTCCGAGTTGAGGAAAGAGAACGGGATCGGCGCCTCATCGGCAGGCTGCATCTCCAGACGGTCCCAATGGATGGTCCGCCCATCGAGGCGGGCAGGCGTACCAGTCTTGAGGCGCCCCATCGGCAGGCCGATGGCATAGAGCCGGTCTGACAGGCCGAGCGCGGGCGCTTCGCCAATTCGGCCCGCCGGGATGCGTTTGGCCCCGATATGGATTTCGCCCTTGAGGAAAGTGCCGGTCGTGATGACCACCTTCGCGGCTGAATAGCGTTTGCCCGTCAGACCGATCACGCCGCGAAGAATGCCGTCCTCGACGATCAGGTCTTCGGCGCCGTCTTCGATGATGGTGAGATTTGGATAGTCCGCCAGTTCGGCCTGCATGGCTTCACGGTAAAGCTTCCGATCGATCTGGGACCGGGGGCCCCAGACGGCCGGACCCTTGGAGCGGTTCAGCATCCGGAACTGGATACCAGACTGGTCCGCCAGACGGCCCATCAGGCCATCGAGGGCATCGATCTCGCGCACCAGGTGGCCTTTGCCGAGCCCGCCGATGGCAGGGTTGCAACTCATCTCGCCAATCGTCGACAGCTTGTGTGTGACCAGCGCCGTGCGCGCGCCAAAGCGGGCCGACGCGGCCGCGGCTTCACATCCGGCATGCCCGCCGCCGATGACAATCACGTCGAAACCCGGGAAGTCCGGCATTAACCAACCCTTAAATACTGCTTGAGGCGGGTATATAACGCCGCGTGCCGTCAAACCCTAGGGGTCATTTTCCGATGCAGAATTTGGAGAAGACCGCACCGAGAACGTCTTCCACATCGACCCGGCCGATCACCGAGGATAGCTGGCGCAAGGCCATGCGGACATCTTCGGCGGCGAGTTCCGCGCCCATGTCAGAGATGAGCGCCGCGCGCGCCGCCGTCAGACTGGCGAGACCGGCAAGCAGTTTTTCGCGGTGCCGGGCGCGGGTAATGACCGGCGCTTCGACCGATGAGGCTCGCTGGGATACGAATGCGGCAATCCGGGATTCGAGCGTCTCGATGCCTTCGCCGGAAGTTGCCGAAACAGGAAGCGCGCCATCGGGCGCAAGGATTGCCGGGCGCTGATCGGCCTTGTTGAAGACGACGATGTCCTGGGTCTCAACCGGTCCCGGGGGAGGGGAGGGGGCTGCTCCGTCGATGACATGAATGCGCAGATCGGCTTCGGCCGCCGCCCGGCGCGCGCGGCGCACGCCTTCGGCTTCAACCACATCTTCGGTTTCGCGCAGCCCCGCCGTGTCCGCAATCCAGACGACCTGGCCTCCGAGGATAAGACGGACCTCGACCACGTCGCGCGTCGTGCCGGCAATGTCCGTGACGATGGCGGCTTCGCGCCGGGCGAGGCGATTGAGGATGGACGACTTGCCGGCATTGGGCGGGCCGATGATGGCGATGCGGAATCCGTCCCGGATGCGTTCACCGACACCCCTGTCACCGAGCGCGGTTTCGATTTCGGCGATGACCTTGTCGAGTTCCAAGAGGATCGGCCGGAGCGTGTCGAGAGGAACATCGCCCTCATCGGGAAAGTCGATCATGACTTCTATGAGGGCGAGCGCGCCGGTCAGCTCTTCCCGCCAGGCATCATAGATTTGTGTCAGTCCACCCCCCAGTTGGCGAAGGGCCTGCGCTTTCTGCGCAACCGTTTCTGCCTCGATGATGTCGGCAACACCTTCAGCTTCGGTGAGGTCCAGCTTGCCGGCCTCGAAGGCGCGGCGGGTAAATTCCCCGGGCTCAGCCAGGCGGACACCCGGCAGGGATGTCAGTGCGCGAAGGGCATGGCCGATGACGGCCGGCCCGCCATGCAGGTAGAGCTCAAGCGTGTCTTCGCCGGTATAGGAGTGAGGGCCCCTGGCATAGAGCGCGAGCCCCTGATCAATCTGCGCGCCTTCGGCGTCATGTATATAGGTGAGCGTGGCGCGTTTGGGTTCGGGCAGGCCGGCGGCCAAAAATGCCGCGCCGATCTCGCCGACGGCGGGACCGGAAACGCGGATGATGGCAATGGCCGAAGGCGGCGGGCCAGAAGCGAGAGCGCAGATTGTGTCGCGCGCGCCCACCCGGCCGCTCCCTTAGTTTTTCATCGCTTCGAAGAACTCGTCATTCGTCTTCGTCTGCTTCAGCTTATCGAGCAGGAAGTCGACCGCATCATTGGCGCCCATCGGGCCCAGGATGCGGCGCAGGATGTAGATCTTGGAAAGCTGGTCATGCGGGGTGATCAGCTCTTCTTTCCGCGTGCCGGACTTCATGATGTCGATGGCCGGGAAGGTGCGCTTGTCGGCAATCTTCCGGTCCAGGACAACCTCGCAGTTACCCGTGCCTTTGAATTCTTCGAAGATCACTTCGTCCATCCGGCTGCCGGTATCGATCAGCGCGGTGGCAACAATCGTCAGTGAGCCACCGTTTTCCACGTTCCGCGCAGCACCGAAGAAACGCTTCGGACGTTGGAGGGCGTTGGCATCCACACCGCCGGTCAGCACCTTGCCGGAGGAGGGAACGGTCGTGTTGTAAGCGCGGCCAAGGCGCGTGATCGAGTCGAGCAGGATGACGACATCACGCTTGTGCTCGACCAGGCGTTTCGCCTTCTCGATGACCATCTCTGCAACCTGAACGTGACGGGTCGCGGGCTCATCAAAGGTTGAGGCAACGACCTCACCCTTCACCGTGCGGCGCATGTCGGTCACTTCCTCGGGGCGTTCATCGATCAGGAGAACGATGAGATAGCATTCAGGATGGTTCTCTTCGATGGCGGCGGCGATGTTCTGCATGAGAACCGTTTTACCGGTCCGCGGCGGGGCGACGATCAGCGCCCGCTGGCCCTTGCCGATCGGCGAGACGATATCGATGACCCGGCCGGAGCGGTCTTTCTTGGTCGGATCGCGGCTCTCCATCTTGAGGCGCTGTTCCGGATAGAGGGGCGTGAGGTTGTCGAAGTGGACCTTCTTGTTGGCCTTCTCCGGCTCCTCGAAATTGATGCGGCTGACATCGGTCAACGCGAAGTAACGCTCGCTGTCCTGCGGGGCGACAATCGGGCCTTCGACAGTATCGCCGGTGCGGATGTTCGCCTTCTTCAGAACTTCCGGGCTGACATAGATGTCGTCCGGGCCGGGCAGGTAGTTGGATTCCGGTGAGCGGAGAAAGCCAAACCCGTCGGTCAGAACCTCAAGCACGCCCTGGCCGGTGATCTCGACTTCGCTGTCAGCGAGCTCTTTGAGGATCGCGAACAGCATGTCCTGTGTCCGCATGGAGGAGGCGTTTTCGACCTCGAGTTCTTCAGCGTAGGAGAGGAGTTCTTCAGGCGATTTCGCCTTGAGTTCGCGCAGAGTCACGCTGGTAAGGTTGTCGAGCATCGTGGAAGCCATTCGGGCAGTATCCGGACTGGAGAAGTTCAAAAGGGGAGGGGCTGGGCGAAAATAAGACGCGCGCCAAAGGACTTGGCGGACCAGCCCGTGTGTTATCCGTCAGAAACGCCCCGCCCGTCAAGCGATTGTGGCGCAGGCCCTGTCAGAAAGGCTTCACGATGACGAGGATCACAACCCCGATCATCAGCAGAAACGGAATCTCATTCAGCATCCGCAGGGTTTTGGCCTGGACGGTCCCTGTCACCCGGTCGACCTTTTTGCCAAGGCCAATGAAATATCCATGCAGGCCGGAAAGGATGAGAACGAGAAGAAGTTTCGCGTGAAACCATCCTTCCAGATAGAGCTGCCCGCCGCGCTGCCAGTCGAGATAGACCATGGCGAGGCCGAAAAGCCAGACCAGGATAAGGCTCGGATTGAGGATGATCATCCTCAACTGGCTGGAGGATTTCTTCATCGTTTCGAACAGTGGCTCGCCCGGCTGACTGGAGAGTTGATGGATCTTGTAGCGCGGGTAGACGAGCAGGCCCGCCATCAGGGCGACCACGAAAATCATATGCCCGGCCTTCAGCCAGTTATAGAGATCCACTTGGCTGCTCCCCTCAGACGGCAGCTTCGGTAATACGCATGCCGGCTTTCTGTTTCAATTCTGCTTGTGGGCATCCGCTCCAGCCAGAAGGGCAGAGCCGGCCGCCCGCGCAGGATCGGATGGTTTCCTTCATGCAGAGCGCTTCAACCACTTCCCCCGCCAGCGCGCCGATGAAGCCCGGATGGACGCCCAGCGCCTCGACCCGGGTATAGCTTGCCGCGCCATGCTTTTCCGCAACCAGGCGATACTCCTCGCCGAGTTCGACCAGGGTTTCGATATGCTCGGAAACGAAGGCGATCGGCGCGATGAGGATATGGCGGCCCATGTCTGAAAACCGCGCGATCTCTTCTTCGGTGGACGGGCCGATCCACTTCATCGGTCCGACACGTGACTGGTAACAGACGCTGACCTCCCAGCCCGCCGGCACGCGGCCCGCAATCATTTCGGCAAGCGCCTCGCACTGCCACTGATAGGGATCACCCGATTTGACGACGCTTTCAGGCAGGCCGTGCGCAGAGAGGAGGAGGTTTACAGTCTCCGGCCGGCCGGCCCGTTCCCAGGCGGCCATGATCTGATCAACATGGGCGGCGACAAAGTTTTCTGCGAAGGGATAACAGCAGATTGTGCGGCTCTTGCCTTTGTAAGCCTTCTTCCAGGCGGTGAGGGAGGAGCCGGTCGTGGTGGTGGAAAACTGCGGATAAAGCGGCAGGAGCACAACTTCATCAGCGCCCCATGCCTGCACCTCTGCGGCAGCTTCTTCGGTGAACGGGTGCCAGTAGCGCATGGCGATGAAGCAGCGCACGTCATCTCCGGGCAGGCGTTTGGCGAGCTCTGCCTGAAGCGCGTCCGACTGTTTCTTCGTTTCCCGGAGGAGGGGAGAGCCGCCGCCCGCATCCATCATGGCATAGTTTTGCTTCACCGCAGGGGCGCGCAGGGTAGAAATCAACCGGGCAACCAGCCAGCGGACCGGCAAAGGTGCCCGGATGATGGCCGGATCCCGGAATAGATTTTTCAGGAAGGGCTGAACGTCATCGCCCGTATCAGGGCCTCCGAGGTTGAACAGAACAACAGCAATCCGGCGGCCCATATCGGCTCTCACTTCCTATTCGTTTCTGATCAGTTCCAGCACGCGCTCGACATGCGCGATGGGCGTCTCGGGACGAACGCCATGACCGAGATTGAAGATATGGGGCCGCCCCCGGTAAGCGTCCAGCAATTCCCGGACACGTGCGTCAAGTCGCCCGCCGCCTTCGATGAGAAGGAGAGGGTCGAGATGGCCCTGCACCGGGAAGCCCTCTGCCAGCTCTGCATTGATGAAAGCCGGGGAGGCGGCCGTATCGAGGCCGACCGCGGTGACGCCGGTTTCACGCGCATATTCGGGAAGCATCACGCCCGCGCCGCGGGGAAAACCGATAATCGGAACCGTGATCCCACGCTCTCGCAGGCGGGCGACCAGCTTCCTGGTGGGCTGGATGATAACCTCGCGGAAGATGTTATCCGGGAGACCTTCGGCCCAGCTGTCGAACAGCATCAGCGCCTCGGCGCCGGCTTCAACCTGGCGGGCAAGGTATTCGGCCGAGGCCACTGAGACGAGGTCCATCACTGCGGCCAGATCGTCCGGACGGCCATGCGCCCAGCGCCAGGCGGTGGACTTGTCGGTCTTACCCCGGCCCTCGATGGCATAGAGGCTCACCGTCCAGGGTGAACCGGCAAATCCGATCAGGGTTGTCTGCGCTGGCAGGGCCGCTTTCACCCGCGATACTGTTTCATAGACAGGGGAGAGGCGGTCTGCCGCTTTCTGAGGGCTGACTCTGGCAAGATCCAGCGGTCCGGAGATCTGCTCGACCAAGGGGCCTTCCCCCTTCTCGAAAGCCACTTTGAGACCCATCGCATCCAGGATGAGGAGGATGTCGGCAAAGAGGATCGCCCCGTCCATACCATAGCGGCGGATCGGCTGGAGTGTTGCCTCGCTGGCCAGGGACGGCGTGTAGCAGAAATCCAGGAAGTCCTTGGAACGGGCTCTTGTCTCCAGATATTCGGGCAGATGCCTGCCAGCCTGGCGCATCATCCATACCGGAGGGGGCCTCACAGCCTCGCCTGACAGCACAGCCAGTAATTTCTTAACGGACGTTGCCACGCTGGCCCCTTCCCAATCTCACTCAAATGCCCGTCAGGGCGCTTATGATTATAACCCCGAGGGATTCGAGGATAACCCGTCTGTTAACGCTTTATCCCGTCAAATCCACAGGCGAGTCACAGATTGGCCCGCGGCGCTTTGCCATTTCAAATTCGAAATGAGTCAATGGTTAATAGGGTGTAAACGTCCGTGTTGGAATCACAGAGGAGAACGCAGCGTGACTCTCCAGAGGTGAGAATCCTGCAATTGTGAGTCGCCTGTGAATCCCTGTGTGTGATTTCGAATTCCACACGCGAGTCACACCCCTTGTGAAATCTGTTTCAGACCGGCAAGAGAGCTTTGTGACCCAGCCCCAACGCCCCAGCATCTATTTCAATGTTCATCTCGTTTCCGACAGTACGGGCGAGACCCTGAACGCCATCCAACGCGCTGCCTGCGCGCAATTCGAGAATGTTCAGCCGCTCGAACATAACTATTACCTGGTTCGTTCCGAACGTCAGCTCGAGCGCGTGATGCGCGAGATCGAGGCGGCGCCAGGCGTGGTCTGGTTCACGATATCTGATGCAGCGCTGCGCTCCCGGCTCGAAGCTTTTTGCCGTGAGCGGAGTATCCCGACGCTTCCCGTACTGGACCCGTCGATTGCCATGCTCAGCCGGCATCTGGGTGTTGCGGCCAACAACCGTGTTGCCGGTCAGCACGCGCTCGATGAAGATTACTTTGAGCGTATGGAAGCCATCAATTTCACCCTCGCACATGATGACGGACAAAATGTGGAAAGCCTGATTGGCGCCGATGTCATTCTGCTGGGGGTCAGCCGCACCTCGAAAACGCCAACCTGCGTCTATCTGGCAAACCGCAAGGTGAGGGCAGGGAACATTCCTCTTGTGCCCGGCGTGCCATTGCCTGAGTTCATGGAAAAGCTTGGCGAGAAGGGCCCTCTCGTCATTGGCCTGAAGATATCAGCTGAGCGTCTTGTCCAGATCCGCCGCCAGCGCCTCATCTCGCTCAATCAGGACGAAATCACCGAATACGCCGATGAAGAGGCTGTGCGCGACGAGATCACCCAGGCCAACCGTCTGTTCCAACGCAATGGCTGGAAAACGATTGATGTCTCCCGGCGGTCCGTAGAAGAAACCGCCGCTGGTATTCTCAACATGCTGCATGAGCGCTGGGGGCATGCATGAGCCTTGCTGTCACGCTCGCCTCAAGCAGTAAAAGCCGCCGCGCGCTTCTGGCGGCTGCTGGCGTTGAGGCCATGAGCGCAGCGCCGAATGTGGATGAGGAAACGTTTCGCAATTCCATGCGCGCCAACAAGCTGCCTGTCCGCGAGCAGGCGATGCAGCTGGCTGAACTCAAAGCGATGCGCGTTTCTGCCAATCGTTCCGGGCTCGTCATTGGCGGAGATCAGATGCTTGCACTCGGCGAGGCCGCTTTCGACAAGCCGGCCGACCTGGAAGCGGCAAAGAACCATCTGCGGCAGCTGTCAGGGAAAACCCATACGCTGGAAACCGCAATTGTCATCTGCGAGGATGGCGCGCCGATCTGGCGCCATCTCGCCCGGCCGAAACTGACCATGCGCCCACTCACGGAGGAATTCATCGAGACTTATGTCTCGGCCTGTGGGGACGCGCTTCTCTCGACTGTGGGGGCTTACCAGCTCGAGGGTCCAGGTGCGCAGCTCTTTACGAGGATCGAGGGAGACTATTTTTCCATTCTCGGCCTGCCGCTGCTGCCGCTCCTGGACTACCTCCGTATCCGGAAAGTGCTTCCTACATGACCCACCTTCTTGGCGTTGTGGGCGATCCTGTCACCCATTCGCTTTCTCCCTTCATTCATAATGGTTGGCTGCGTGCCCACCAGATTGACGCTGTGTATTCCGCCTTCGAGGTAAAGGGGGGAGAACTTGCTTCTGGCCTCGATGCCCTGGCCCGGCAAGGCGTGATCGGCCTCAACATTACCCTTCCGCACAAGGAAGAGGCGATGCGCCTCGCGGCATCGGTCAGTGGCACAGCTCACCGGCTTGGCGCGGTAAACTTCCTTGTGCGCCGCGAAGACGGATGGATTGGCGACAATACCGATGCCCCCGGTTTCGGGCTGACGCTTGATTTCGGGGACATAGAGGTTTCTGGCCGCAATGTATTCCTGCTCGGGGCAGGGGGGTCTGCCCGCGCGGTGGCTTCAGTCCTGGCCGACCGCGGCGCGCGCCTCACGATATGTAACCGGACGGCTCAGCGCGCAGAGGCACTGGCCCGCGACCTGGCCCCAGAGGCATCCATCCTCTCATTGGAGGAGGGCTTGAAGCAGCTTCCTTCCGCAGCGCTTGTGGTCAATACGTTGAGCCTTGGTCATTCCGGTGGAAATCTGAAACTGCCCGAGGCAGCAGGCGGCATCTTTTATGATATCAGCTATGGCAAGGGGGCCGCTGCCGCCCTGACAGAAGCAAAAGCCAAAGGCTGGCGCTCTCTTGATGGTCTCGGCATGCTGGTGGCGCAGGCAGCGATCAGCTTTGAACACTGGTTCGGGGTTATGCCGGATATGGCAGAGGCGCACGCCAGATGCCGCCGGCTGGTGGAGGCAACCTCATGATTATCCTTGGGCTGACGGGCTCCATTGGTATGGGAAAATCTGCCACTGCCAGCCTCTTCCGAGACGCAGGGATTCCCGTTTACGACGCCGACGCCGCAGTTCACGCCCTCTATGCAGAGGGCGGGGCAGCCGTTGCGCCGATCGAGGAAATCTTTCCAGGCGTCACGCAGGAAGGCGCCATCGACCGGCAGAAACTGCGCGCCCGCGTGCTGGATGATCCTGACGCCATGAAGAGACTGGAGGGCATCGTGCACCCGCTCGCCGGAGAGGCCCAGCTCGACTTTCGCCGCCGCGCAAAAGAAGAAGGCGCATCTTTTGCAGTTCTCGATATTCCGCTTTTGTTTGAGACAGGGGGCAACCGGCACTGTGGCTACACGCTGGTCGTTTCTGCGCCGGCTGAAATCCAACGCGCCCGCGTGCTTGCCCGGCCGGGCATGACACAGGAGGCGTTCGAGGCTATCCTTGCCCGCCAGATGCCTGACGCTGACAAGCGCGCGAAGGCAGATTTTATCCTGTCGACCGCCCATGGTTTCGACTTTGCACGCGACCATGTCCGCGCCATCATCGCCCTCATGTGCCGAATCGCTGAGGGAGAGACGCCATGACAGACCGTGTGCGCGAAATCGCTTTCGATACGGAGACCACCGGCCTCAACCCGAATGAAGGGGACCGGATCATCGAGATCGGCGCGGTTGAGCTGATCAATCATATTCCTACCGGCAAGACATTCCGGCGCCTGATCAATCCGGGCATGCCGGTCTCCGAAGCGACGATCCGCATCACCGGTATCACAGACGATCATCTGCGCGACAAACCGCCTTTTGAAGATCCCGACATCATCGATGCATTTCTCGACTTTGTCGGGGACGCGATCCTCGTGGCTCACAATGCAAGCTTCGACCGGGGCTTCCTGAACATGGAGCTTCAGCGCTGTGGCCGGGACATCATTCCTGAAGATCGCTGGGTGGATACTGTCCAGATGGCGCGCAAACGCTATCCCGGCGCGCCGGCCAGCCTCGATGCGCTTTGCAAACGGTTCGACATTTCACTGGAAAGCCGCACCTTTCACGGCGCGTTGCTCGATAGCCAGCTGCTGGCCAGCGTCTATCTGGAACTGCTTGGTGGCCGGGCGCGTGCGTTCAGCTTTGAACCAACGGTCGGCGGTGAGGGTTATAAGCGTCCGCCCGCCCGTCAGCGGCCGGCGCCACTTGCCTCTCTGGTGACAGACGCAGAGCGCGCCGCCCATACAGACCTTGTCGGAAAGCTTGGGCCAGACGCGCTCTGGAAGTCCTGGCTCTGAAGCCGATCAGTTGGCGGTGCCGTTGCCATTCTGATTGCGCTCAGCCGCCCGGCGGTATTGCGACTGGTAAAGTGCGACAAAATCCACCGGATCGATGAGCAGGGGCGGGAAGCCGCCTTCGCGGGTGATTTCGGCGATGATCCGGCGCGCGAACGGGAACAGCAGGCGCGGACACTCGATGAGCAGCATCGCTTCAACCTGGTTTTCCGGAACATTCTGCAACTGGAACAGACCTGCATAGTCCAGTTCTGAGATGAACAGGACCGTTTCCCCTGACGAGGCTTTGGCCGAAAGCTTGAGGGAGACCTCGAACATGCCGTTTCCGTCCGCATGGGGGGCGGCGCCAACATCGATCCCCAGATCGATATTCGGCTGGGTCTGAACCGGCGGATGGCCTGGATTCTCGAAAGAGAGATCCTTCACATACTGGCCGAGCACCCGAAGGCTCGGCGGATTGGCGGGCTGCTGACCCGGGGTGGGGTTCCCGGCGGCGCTCGTATCTGTCATTATCCACCTCTGAAGTTAGGGTCTCGCGCCTAGCATGCAGGCCGGTCAGGTGCAACGCATGGGCTGGCAAGGTGCCGCTACTGGCACTATGTGTGCCTCATACTCTCTAATGCACTAAAGGATTTCGCCGCCAACATGTCCAACCCGCTGATTGAAGTCCTGATACTCGCAGCTGTCGCGCTCTTTGTTCTGTGGCGCCTCTACTCTGCGCTTGGCCGGGGGGGCGATGAAGGGCCGATCCAGCGCCCTGCGCCGACGCCTGACAAGCGCGCGCCTCAAGGCGAGATGCCCACGCCCCAGCCGCGGCGTATCGAGAATGAACGGCCGATCTTCACCGGCCCGGCTGCGGGTGGGCTGGAAGATATTTACAATGCCGATCCTTCCTTCAGCACCGAAGAGTTCATGCGCGGGGCAAAGGCTGCCTACCAGATGATCGTCGGCGCCTATGCGAAGGGGGATCGCGCCGCGCTCCGCCCGCTGCTGGATGACGATGTTTACGAAGCTTGGGACGCGGCCATTTCCGAGCGCGACAGCACCGGCGCCCGCGCCTTCGAACTGCTTCGCATCAAGAAAGCCGAGATCGACCGCGCGGAGCTGGATGGCACGATGGCCCGCGTCATGGTGCGCTATGACGCCGAGCTTGGAGATGGCGAGACGACGCGGATCGCCCGGGAAATCTGGACCTTCATGCGCGATGTCTCCTCCAGCGATCCCAACTGGCTGCTGGATGACGTCGACGCGGCTGCCTGACATATCTCACAGGTGACATCGTAAACGGTTTCACGCCATAACGAGCGGGCTATGATCCGCCTTGCTTCGCTCCTGATTTCCGCCCTGGTGCTGGCCGCTTGTCAGTCAGCGCCGCGTTCTGTCGTCCCGCCGATTCAGGCGCCCGGCACCGTAAGCCCGCCTCCGACGGCCTCTCCCGCAAATTATCGGGATCTTCCAGGCTGGCAGTCGGCGCCGCTGGCTCCCTCGCTGGAAGCTTTCCGCCGCACCTGCGACCGTTTCTCCCGTCGCGCCTGGGATGCGCCGCTCTCGCGCACTGTTGCCTGGGCAGGAACGGCAGAAGACTGGGCACCCGCCTGCGCGTCGCTCTCTGCCCCGCTGGATGAGACCGCCGCCCGCCGCGTGTTTGAAACCCTTTTCATCCCGGTAGAGATCATCGACCAGGAAGCCAAGCCACGCTTCACGGGCTATTTCGAGCCTACCTATGAGGCACGCCGCACGCCGGAGCCGGGCTTTACAGAACCGGTCCTGGCACTGCCGGCGGACTTTGTCGCCAATGGGGACAGCCCGTTGCAGCGCCTGCCCAATGGCACGACCCGGCCCTATCCGCCGCGCGCGGAGATCACCGCCAAAGGTGGGCAGGCCATCGCCTGGGCCCACCCCACTGACGTCTTTTTCCTTCAGATCCAGGGTTCGGGCCGGCTCACATTCCCGGATGGCACCACTCTGCGTGCCGCCTACGCGGCCCATAACGGCCAGCCCTTCCGCTCGACTGCCAACTGGCTGATCGAAACTGGACGCATCACACGCGGAGAAGGCTCGATGCAGGGCATCCGCGCCTGGATGGACCGCTCTTCTCCCGAAGAGGTGCGCCAATCCATGAACATCAATCCCCGCTTCGTCTTCTTCCAGTCCTTGCCCGAGGGGGACCCGACGCTTGGCCCCACCGGCGCGCATAATGTTCCGCTCACCCCTTTTGGTTCGATGGCGATAGATCCCTCCTTTCATGCGCTCGGCGTGCCAATGTTCGTGCAGACGACTGCCCCTGGCCTTGGTGGAAACTGGTCGGGCCTTCTCATCGCACAGGATACGGGCGGGGCGATCAAGGGACCGGTGCGGGGTGACATCTATTTCGGCACGGGGTTTGACGCGGGCCAGCGCGCCGGCACGATGAATGCGCCGGGCCGCCTTTGGGTGCTGCTTCCGGTGAAGGTCGCCGAACGTCTCCGGCAGGATCTGAATGCCGGGCGGATCGCCGCGCGCGACATTTATCCCGGTGCGGGCTGAGTCAGGGTGAAAGGGCGCCGGCTCAGCGAAGAGGAAACGCGGGCCTGGGCAAAGGTCGCCGCGACCGTAAAACGTATAGGCCCGCAGGAAGCCTCCCTGCCGGATTTTCAGGCTGCGCTTGAAGCGGGTGAAGCTGAACTTCGCGAGACAAGGCCCGCAAAGAAATCAGCGTCGCAGGTCAAAGCTCCAAGCCCCGCCGTCCCGCCGCAACCCATTCCGCCGGCAGACCGGGGGCGGGAAAAGCGCGTCCGGCGCGGCAAGCTCGACATTGCCTCAACATTCGACCTTCATGGTCACACACAGCTTAGCGCTGCGCGCGCGCTTCCGGCCTTTCTGATGAGCCAGCAGGCAGACGGCGCACGCTGCGTGCTGATCATTACCGGGAAAGGCAGGGAAGGGCAGGGCGTCCTGCGCCGCAACTTCCTGATCTGGCTGGAATCGCCCGAAGCCCGCGCGCTCGTATCAGGCTATGCCGAATCCCACCCCAAACATGGCGGCAGCGGCGCCTTCTATGTGTTCCTCAGGCGGAGGGACTAAAAAAGCCGGGCCTCGAAAGACCCGGCTTTGAATGTCTGTCGCCGAAGGCGAAGCTTAGTCGAAGTCGCGGAACACGTCTGCCGCAGAGATGTCCTTCTTGCGGACATCCTCTTCTTCAACCTTGTACTCGTCTGCCGTGTCCTTGGTCTCTGTGAGGCCGGGGCCTTCGCCGCGTGCAGCGCGTTCGGCGTCCATCTTGCGGCGGCGGTCAGACGCTTTCGAGATCACCTCATCCAGCTCGATCTGGGAGCAGAGGCCAAGCGTCACGGGGTCGACCGGGCGGATATTCTGCGAATTCCAGTGAGACTTGTCGCGCACATTGTTGATCGTCGACTTGGTGGTCCCGATCAGCTTGATGATTTGCGCGTCGGTCACTTCCGGGTGGTTACGGATGAACCAGGCGACCGCGTCAGGCTTGTCCTGACGGCGGATGACCGGGGTGTAACGGCTGCCCTTACGCTTGGGCTGGGGAATGTGGGCGATTTTTGATTTCGCCAGCTCCAGCTCATGCTCAGGGTCTTCTTCGCCAATGGCGATCTCTTCGCGTGAAAGCATGCCGCCGGCAATCGGGTCGACACCGCGCATGTTCTCGGCAACGTCGCCATCGGCAATGCCCTTCACCTCGAGATGGTGCAGACCGCAGAACTTGGCGATCTGACCAAAGGTCAGCGTCGTGTTGTCGAGCAGCCAGACGGCGGTGGCGCGGGGCATCAGGACATCGGCCATGGAAGTCTCCTGTATCATTCCAAACTGGGGGCCTGAAATGCAGCCGCCCGGCACGCGAGTGCCGGGCGGATGAGGTTTCAGGCAATCTGTGAACCTTGAAGCGTCCTATAGGCCAAATGCGCCGCCAAGGGAAGCATCCTATAATGTGAGCAGGATCTTCCCCGAATGCCCGCCTTTTTCCATATGGGCGAGGGCCGCTTCTGCCTGCGCCAGAGGATAGGTTGTCTCCAGCACCGCGCGGATCTTCCCGCTGGCCACATGCGGCCAGAAATCTTGCTCGACGGCAGCCCGGATGCGGGATTTCTCGGGAACAGGGCGCGCCCGCAGCGTCGTCGCCATCAGGGAAAGCCGTTTCATCAGCACGAGGCCGAAATTCACTGTCGCGGTCATGCCGTTCTGATAGGCGATGTTGATGATCCGCCCATCTGCCTTGGCCGCGCCGATATTCTTCTGGATGTAATCCCCGCCCACCATGTCGAGCGTCACATCGGCCCCGCCGGCGGCCTTCACCACCTGCTCGAAATCTTCCTCGCGGTAATTGATGGCGATATCAGCGCCCAGATCCCGCGCCAGCGCGCATTTCTCCTCAGAGCCGGCCGTTCCAAAGATCTTCGCCGCGCCATAAACTTTCGCCATCTGGATCGCCATCACGCCGATGCCGCTGGTGGCGCCATGGCAGAGAAAGCTCTCGCCGGGTTTCAGCCCCGCCCGGTCAAACACATTGGCCCAGGCCGTCATCAGCGCTTCTGGGAAACAGGCCGCCGTAACGAGGTCGAGCGTGTCGGGCACGGGCAACACCGATCCCTCATCCACGACCACATGGCTGGCATAGCCCCCGCCCGCCAGCAGGGCGCACACCCGGTCGCCATCCTTGAAGCGCGCCGCGCCGGGACCCATGCCCACCACCGTGCCCGAAACCTCCAGGCCGAGAATGTCCGAGGCGCCGGGTGGGGGCGGATAGCGGCCCGCGCGCTGGGCAAGGTCGGCCCGGTTGAGGCCGGCCGCGGCCACTTCAATCAGGATTTCGCCTGCGCCCGGTGCTGGCCGGGGCCGCTCAACCAGGGTCAGGGGATTGCCGGTTTCGGCATGGGCGGCTGTCATCGTTACGGTCATGGGAGCAATTCCTTGCGCGGGCATTAAGGGTCTCGGAGTCGCTTCTAGCCCGGCTTTCTGCTTTGATGAAACCAATGAGACGGAGACACGCCCATGGCGCTCAATGATGAAGAGCCAGTCCTTGTCCGCAAGGCTCAAGGTTTGGATCAGATGTCGGTGGTGGAGCTGGAAGCGCGTATCGCGCAGCTGAAAGCCGAGATTACCGCCTGCGAAACCGAGATCGAAAAAAAGAAAGCGCAGAAACGCGCCGCAGATGCCTTGTTTGGTGGTAACAGTTAAGCGGCGCGAAACGGCTTTCGGGGTAAACCTGCAAGGATGTGCCGCGACAATACGTGGAGAGGTGTGATGGCAGAGCGCGATTTGGTTTCCCCGCAGTCGCTGGAGCCGTTCACCGGTGGCAAGCTGTTCGATACCGTGTTCACCCGCGGGATGGCGCTGGTTGAGGAAACCGCCGCCTATCTTGATGGGCCGGGCCGTGATCAGTCCAAAACCCTCCCGCGCGAGGCGAGCCTCACCTACGCGGCCTGGAGTATGGAACTGACGACGCGCCTGATGCAGGCCGCCTCCTGGCTTGTCATGCAGAAAGCCGTCCGCGATGGTGATATGCGCCGCGAAGATGCCGGCTCGCGCAAATACCGCATTCGCCGGGACGAGCCCGCGCTGGACCCGTCGATGCAGGAGGGCAGGGGGCTGCCGCCGCGCTTCCTGGAACTGGTCGGCCGCGCTGAAGCCCTGTTCGAACAGGTCTGCCGCCTGGATGAGGCCCTCTATCAGCCCGCCCGCGCAGCAAACGCGCCCAACCCTGTCTCGGAGCAGATGGCCGCTCTCCAGAAAGCTGCCGACACCGGCGCGTTCGACCCGCTCATGATCTGGCGCCGCGCGAAGTAAGCGGCGCGCCTTCGGGCTGGGCGGCCTGTCTTTCAGAAAATCAGAATGCGGCGTAGGTCCGCAGGAATGCCGTCGCCTGCTCGGCGCAGAAGCCTTCCTTGACTGGTGCGCGCGAGATGGTCAGCCGGTGGAAGATCGGGCCCAGCAGCTGCTCCAGCACATCATCCAGCTCGAAGTCACGCCGGATCACGCGCTTCCCGGCAAGTTCGGCCAGAAGCATGCGCAGCGGTTGGCGAATGTCGCGGCCCACCCAGGCGCGCCAGACCTCTCCGGCCTCCTTGTCATCGGCCGCTGCCAGCAGCGCCACGCGCAGCACGGCATGGCCATGTCCGGTGCGGGCAGCCGCTTCGAGCGGAATGATCAGCGCCGTGATGCGTTCCTGCGGGTCGCGTCCACCATCGGGCGCGTCGGGGATGAGGGCGAGCGCAGCATCCACACACATCGCGCCGATGGACGGCCACCAGCGATAGATCGTCTGTTTGGAGGCGCTCGCGCGCTTGGCCACTGAGTCGACGCTGAACCCGCGCCAGCCATTTTCGGCCATTTCATCGCGCGCAGCATCCAGGATCGCCGCTTTCGATACCTCGCTGCGCGTCGGTCCCTTGCGGGAGCGCGAGGCTGTGCTTGGGGTTTCGGTCGGCGTTGTCATTTGGGGGATCTCCATGGGCGCAGCATGCCTTGATAGACCGGATTCGGCGCTTAGGCGAGACTGAGCGTTCCGTGTTAAGAAGGATTCGTTTCAAATTTGCTTGCACTGCAACAAAATTTGCGCAATCCGCCCCTCCGCAAGCTTGGAGAACTGGGATGAATACCGTTGATGACATGATCACCGGCTACCGGCGTTTCCGGTCCGGCGTATATGCTGAGCAGGCCGAGCTCTACCGCCTCCTGGGCGAGGGTCAGGACCCGGATATCATGCTGATCGGCTGCGCCGACAGCCGCGCCGAGCCGTCCGATATTTTCAATGCCGCGCCGGGTCAGATGTTTGTCGTGCGCAACGTTGCCAATCTCGTGCCGCCCTACCAGCCTAATGGCGGGCTGCATGGGGTTTCCGCCGCGCTCGAATTTGCAGTGAATATTCTCAAAGTGAAGATCATCGTCGTGATGGGTCATGGCGGCTGCGGGGGCATCACAGCCTCGCTGACCAAGAATGACAGCCCGCTGATCGGCGAGTTTGTTGCGCCCTGGGTCAAGCTGCTCGATGACGCCCGCGCGCGCGTTCTGGATAGCAAACCGCTCAACCCGCAATTTGCGCTGGAACTGGAAGGTATCGAAACCTCGATCCAGAACCTGATGACTTTCCCTTTTGTCCGCGAGAAGGTCGAGGCAGGCACGCTGGAAATCCACGGCGCCTGGTTTGCCATCAAGCATGGCGAGCTACACTGGCGAAATCCAAACTCGAAACGCTTCGAAATCGTGGCCCCTTGAAACAGAAACGGCCCGGAAGGGGGTTCCTTCCGGGCCGTCTTAAATCATCTCAGGACATTCAGCCCTTCGTATTGGCCTGCTCGCGGGCTACCGCCTCGCGGATCAGTTCGCGGGCCTTCTCGATGCCCTGCCAGCCATCGATGCGGGTCCATTTGCCTTTTTCGAGATCCTTGTAGTGCTCGAAGAAGTGCTGGATCTTGTCGCAGAGGGTCTGGGGCAGATCGTGATAGGTCGAGATCTTGTCATAATAGCCCGTCAGCTTCGGGTGGGGCACGGCAAGGATCTTCTCGTCCTGGCCCTTGTCGTCGGTCATCATCAGCACGCCGACCGGGCGCACGCGCAGAACGCAGCCAGGCACCAGCGGGCGGTTGCCCACGACCATCACGTCGATCGGATCGCCATCAAGGCTCAGCGTGTGCGGCACAAACCCGTAATTACAGGGATAGCGCATCTCGGTGTAGAGGAAGCGGTCCACGAACATCGCGCCGGAGGCCTTGTCGATCTCGTATTTGATCGCGTCGCCGCCCAGCGGAACCTCGATCAGAACGTTGATGTCGTCAGGCGGATTGTGGCCGGCAGAAATTTTCGAAAGATCCATAGGAGACTCGCGTCCTTCGCTGTGGGAGGGCAGGAAAGTTCGGCGCTCCGATGAACTGCCCAAGGCTTCAGGTCAAGGGCATTGGAGACCGCAGGCTAAAATGAATACACTGGATCGGCCTTTGTCCCTGAGGTGTAAAGCCCGCGCAATGACCCATCGAGAGGCGTAGAAAACCTCAGATGCTTTTCTGATTGACCCGAACAGAGAGGGCGGCGGGGCTTTCCTTGCGCTCGGAGTAGCGATCAACCAGATAGTCTGCGCGCTCGCGCGTCAACAGGGTGAACTTTACCAGCTCCTCCATCACATCGACGATGCGGTCGTAATAGGGGGAGGGTTTCATCCGGCCGTCTTCATCAAATTCAAGGAAGGCCTTGGCCACGGATGACTGGTTCGGGATGGTGATCAGCCGCATCCAGCGGCCGAGAATGCGCAGCTGATTAAGGGCGTTGAAGCTTTGCGAGCCGCCGCAGACCTGCATGACGGCGAGCGTTTTGCCCTGCGTGGGCCGCACGCCGCCGAGCGATAGCGGTATCCAGTCGATCTGGGTTTTCATGATGCCGGTCATCGCGCCATGGCGTTCGGGCGAGCACCAGACCATGCCTTCCGACCAGATGACGAGATCCCTCAGTTCCCGGACCTTCGGGTGATCGTCGGGCGCTGCGTCTGCGAGGGGAAGGCCTTCGGGATCGAAAATGCGCGTCTCGCAGCCAAAGCGTTGCAGGATGCGGGCGGCTTCCTCATTGGCGAGCCGGGAAAAGGACCGCTCCCGCAGCGAGCCGTGCAGCAGCAGGATGCGGGGCGCATGGGTTTTCGGCGGGGGCGTGAGCAGCGCGTCGCGGTCGATCTGATGGAAGCTGGCTTCGTCGAGCGCGGGGAGGCGGGTGTCGGGGTCAGCCAATGCGCTGTCCTTTCTCGTCAATGATCATCTCGCCATCTTCCTTGTAAAGAGGACCGGGCGGCAGGGTTTCCAGAAGGTCGAGCACCGCTTCGCTGGGGCGGCAGAGGCGCACGCCTTTGGGGGAGCAGACGATCGGGCGGTTGACCAGTACGGGGTGTTCCAGCATCGCCGCAAGAATCGTCTCGTCGCTGACGCCTGGCTCCAGAAGGCCAAGCTCTTTGGCGGGGGATTTGCTTTCACGCAGGGCGGCGCGCGGGGTGAGGCCGGCGGCGGCGAAGAGGCCGAGCAGTTGGGGGCGCGTCCAGCCTTCCTTGAGGTATTCGATGACGACGGGCGCGGCCCCGCTTGCCTCGATGATGGCGAGGACGTTGCGGGAGGTGCCGCAGTCTGGATTGTGATGGATGACGATCATGGGGTTTCCGTTTCGCTGGGGTCAGATGTCCGCCGGATCGTTCCCTGAAGATCGAGCGCGGCGGCGGCGGTGTTGGAAA
The DNA here is from genome assembly GCA_002841155.1 of Alphaproteobacteria bacterium HGW-Alphaproteobacteria-18. Classification (GTDB taxonomy): domain Bacteria; phylum Pseudomonadota; class Alphaproteobacteria; order Caulobacterales; family Hyphomonadaceae; genus Hyphomonas. Next base: position 214,789 of record PHEH01000009.1, on the reverse strand, counting down.
TGGTGCCGTATTTACGGACATTCTTGTGAAGGAGGTCGAGCCGGGCAGCAGGCTCGTCTGTGTCGATCACGAGTTCGTAGGTGACCGAGAGCATCTTTGGCGGCGCGTCCTGGCGCACGCCGTGCAGATGGACGCTGGCGCCCTCAAGCTGGAAACCGAGCAGGGGCGTGACGCGCTCGATGCCCTTCAGCATGCAGGCGGCAATGGAGGCGAGGAAGAGCTCGGCCGGGTTGAAGGCGTCCGGCCGGCCGGCAAGATCGGTATCCAGTACAAGGACGGCCTCCTTGGCTATAGCCTGGCTGCCATGACTATCGATCCGGCGGGCGGAGACGGAATATTCCAGCATGGGGTCGCCTGTTCAGGTGAGGTGATCGGCTTCGAATTCGGCAAGTTTGGCGTGGATGATGTCGCGCGCCCGGGCAAACCGCTTTCGCATATCCGCAGGTGTCAACGCAGGATCGTCACTTGCCGGATCATCGATAGGCCAGTGCAGGCGTTGTGTCTTGCCCGGCAGCCAAGGGCAGATTTCCTCGGCGCAGAGCGTGATCACGAAGTCAAAATCGGCCGCGTTCAGATCGTTGAAGGATTTCGATGTGTGGGAGGTGATGTCAATGCCGATCTCGGCCATGGTTTCGATGGCGTAGGGGTTGGGTTTTGTGGGCGCGGACCCGGCGCTGGCGACCTCTGCGCGGGCGCCGAAGCGGCTGCGCGCGAGCCCTTCGGCCATCTGGCTGCGTGCCGAATTGGCGACGCACAGAAACAGGATGCGCATGGAAAACTCCTTCAGTCTTCAACCGGGAAGGCGGCCCGCGTGCGGTTGGCGAAGGCGACCAGGGTGAGCATGACCGGCACCTCGACAAGGACGCCGACGACGGTGGCCAGCGCGGCGCCGGAGTTCAGCCCGAAGAGGCTGATCGCGACGGCCACGGCGAGTTCGAAAAAGTTTGAAGTTCCGATCAAAGCGCAGGGCGCGGCCACCTTATGCGGCACCTTCCACGCCCAGGCGGCGGCATAGGCGATGGCGAAGATGCCGTAGGACTGGATGAGGATCGGCACGGCGATGAGGCCGATGACCAGCGGAGAGGCGATGATCGTTTCGCTCTGGAAGCCGAAGAGAAGGACGACGGTGGCCAGCAGTCCGATCACGGAGATGGGTTTGATCCTGTGCGTGAAGGCGTCGACCGCGCCGGCGCCGCCTTTGCGCATCAGCCAGCTGCGCATGGCGACGCCCGCGATCAGCGGGATCACGACATAAAGCAGCACCGAAAGGATCAGTGTTTCCCAGGGCACGAAGATGTCGGTGACGCCGAGCAGCAGGGCGACGATCGGCGCGAAGGCGAAGACCATCACGGCGTCGTTCACGCTGACCTGGACGAGGGTGTAGTTCGGGTCGCCCTTGGTTAGCTGGGACCAGACGAACACCATGGCCGTACACGGCGCAGCGCCCAGCAGGATGAGGCCGGCGATATAGCCTTCGGCGTCTTCAGGCGGAATGAGGCCGGCAAACACGTGCCGGAAGAACACCACACCCAGAAGCGCCATTGTGAAGGGCTTGATCAGCCAGTTGACCGTCAGCGTAATGATCAGCCCTTTGGGCCGATCGCCCACACGCCGCATGGCGGAAAAATCCACCCCGATCATCATTGGCCAGACCATTGCCCAGATCAGAACGGCAACAGCGAAGTTTACGTTGGCATACTCCAGTGCAGCGAGGGCCTGGAAAGCCCCCGGCACAAGAAGCCCAAGGCCAATCCCCACCAGAATGCAGAGACCGACCCATACCGAAAGATACTTCTCAAACGCCCCCATTGGTTCAGCCGCAACAGCTAGAGGCGGGTGTTTCCACCTTCGGGGCAGGGGCCGGGCAGCAGGCCGCAACCGCCATGCCGGTCGGCGAAGCCGCGAGACGGCCTCCTTCGACTTCCGGTCCGCCTCCGTATACGGCGCTTTCGCCAACGGTGTGGAACACTTCCCAGGGAACGCCTGCCGGATCGCTCACCCAGCTTTTCTCAGACTTGGCATAGCAGCACACAGTTGCGCCTTCTTCCAGAACCGGCGCATCTGCGCGCGACAGCCGCTCATAGACTTCTGCCAGTTCTTCGCCCGTTTCCGTCTGAATACCCAGATGTTCGACGCCGGGCGCCGCGCCGCGTGCGCTGATCGCAAGGTTTACTCTCGGATCGTCCAGCATCCATTTGGCGTAATCGTCTTTCATCACGCTTGGGGGCGCAGCAAACAGTGTGGAATAGAATGCCACGGAGCGTGACAGGTCATCCACGGCAATATGAACATGCAGGCGTTTCATGGGATATCCTTTCTTCCCGGATCTTCAGCAACAGCGCGACTGAGCCGCTTCCAGTACCGGCGCGCAGATCTCGCTTCGCCCCTGGCAGCAGTCTTCCATCAGGAACACGATCAGTCCGCTGATGGCATCGAATTGGGCTTTGTAGATGATGGAGCGGCCCTGCCGCGTGCCCTCTATCAGCCCGGCATTGGAGAGGAGGGTAAGTTGCGCCGACAGCGTATTGGGCGGCACGCCGAGCGCGGCGGCTATTTCGCCTGCCGGCAGGCCATCCTGCCCGGCCCGGATCAGCAGCCGGAACAGCGCAAGCCGGTTTTCCTGGGCAAGGGCAGAGAGTTGAGCAAGAGCGATTTTTGATTCCATAATTCCAATATTGTGGAAATATGGAATTAGTCAAGAGAGGCCTAGAGAATATCTGCTGAGCCCGATCACAATTCATGATGCATTCACATCGCCGCCACCAAGGTCTGCAAGGGGAGAGCGCGCGCTGTTGCTGTGAATGTTCCCTGGGCTGACTATCAAGGGGCACTTTCACATGAAACAATCAAACCTGCTTGTCGCGGCGCTGCTGGCGTCCTTTCTTTATGCTGCGCCTGCCTTGGCTGGCGAGAATGGTGCTGCCAGCCAAGCGTCAAAAGCAACCACGGAAAAAGTGAAGTTCAAGGCTGGCTCGGAACTGAGCGACAAGGTCAACATTGCGCGCCCGGACCCGTCCGTAGACGAGGATGAGGGCAGCGAAAAGTTTGAATACCGGCCGTTGAAGGCTGACACCCCTGTTGATCTGGATTCCCTGATCATCAGCGATGAGTGTGTCGGTATGGCTGGGCTGCCCAATCCGTGCGGTGGTATGTCTGGGCCCGGCGGCGCTCCAGAAGAAGCGCAGGAGACACAGATACGCGCCACGTCCGGCCGCCAATAGGCTGTCGGTGCACCGGGGGGTACTTACCCCTTCCGCTTCAGCGCATAATTGAAGCTCACCGAAATACGCGCCTCTTCGCTCTGGCTGGGCATCACTTCATGGCGCAGCCAGCTTTCCCAGAGCAGGCAATGGCCTTCCTGGGGCTGAACATACACAAACCGCCTGGCGTCTTCGGGCGCGTCCTCGGTCAGTTGCGGCGCGGCCATCATCATCGCCAGGCGCGGGTCTTCATATTTGATGCGGCCGGCCCCTTCCGGAACGCACACATAATACGTGCCCGAGATCACACTACCAGGATGTATGTGCCCCGAATGGTGCCCGCCCTCGCCGAGGATATTCACCCAGATCGCGTCAAGGCTGAGCGAGAGCCCTTCCATGTCCCAGTGATGGGCCTTGGCAAAAGCCGCCGCTGCCTTGTCCAGATGGCGCTTCAGCTCGGCAAATTCCGGAAAGCGCTCCGGCAGGTCATCCAGCGAGGCGTAGGAAGTATACCCGTCATACCCCTCCGCGTCGCACCAGGCATTGCCCGCCGCGTCGTCCTCTTCCAGCGACCACGCGCACCGCTCCAGCCCCTCGCGCAGGGCGGCGTTGCCAAGGGGCATTTCCTCAATCCGGGTCGCAAACAAAAGACGCATGGGGTAGGGACTCCTTCAAGTCCCGGCGCCCTTATAGGGTCTTGGCGAGCGCTTCAAGCTGATCGGCCGCCATGCCCCAGCCCTCATGGAAGCCCATCGCCTCATGTTCCTTCATCGCCTCCTCGCTCCAGTGCAGGGCGCGGGCGGTGTATTTCGTGCGGCCATTGCCGCCATCTGCGAACAATGTCTCGGCCACCATGAAGGGCCGCGCCGAAGGCACCCAGCCGGGATGGAAGGCATCGGTCGTCACGATCCTCTTCATCGGCGCCACCTCCAGATAGACGCCGAGATTCTCGAACCGCTCACCCTCCGGCCCATGCATCACGAAGAAGCTCTCCCCGCCCGGCCGCAGATCCATCCGCACATCGCTCACATACCAGGGCTTCGGGCAGAACCACTGCTCCAGCAGTTTCGGCTCCGTCCAGCAGCGCCAGACATTGGCCACGGGTGCATCCAGGATGCGCTCCAGGGTCAGGACGTGTTTCGGTCTTGCCATCGTCATCGTGTCGGTCATCGGTCGTTTCCTCTAGGTATAGCGTCCGGTCCGCAGCGAGCCGGCCGGTTCAAATGTGTGGATCATCAGCCCGCTTGCCCCCGCCCGCATACTGATCAGCTTCAGCTCTCTCGGCGGCGTGCCCTCCGGAAAGATGCGCTTTCCCGTGCCAAGGATTACCGGCACGACGATCAGCACGACCTGATCGGCCAGCCCGTGTTCCATGAGCGCCGCCGCAACGCTCGAGCTTCCCCACACAACCAGCTCCGGCCCCGCCTGCGCCTTCAGGCGCTGGAGACCTGCCACAATGTCCGGACCCAAACTTTCCGCCGGGCCCCAGCCGAGGCTCTCCGGCCGGTGGGTCGCCACATATTTCGTCGCGCCATTGAACTTCACGGCGATCGGGTTCTCCCCGGCATGCGGCCAGTAGCCCGCCCAGATGTCATAGGTCCTGCGCCCGAGCAGCAGGTCAAAGCGTGAGGCATGCGCAGTCTCAACCGCTTCATCGAGGATCGGATCATCAAACGGCGCCGACCACCCGCCATACGGAAAGCCCGCATCACTGTCTTCACCCGGCCCGCCGGGCGCCTGGATAACACCGTCGAGCGAGATGTATTCAAGCAAGGTTATCTTCCGCATCGCGCGCGCTCCGGTTAATCGCCGATCTCGGGCTCGACCAGCCGGGCGAGCTTATCGAGGCATTGCTGCCAGCCGAGCTGGCACTGGTCCGGCGGGATCATGTCCGGAAGGCCGGCCTGCTCGATGGTCAGCTCGGTCCCGGCCGAAACCGCTTTCAGGGTAACCTTGACCGTCATTTCGCCCGGCATCGCCGGATCGTCAAATTTGTCCGTATACACCAGCCGCTCGCCGGGGATCAGCTCCAGACAGGTGCCGCCAAAGCAAATGACGTTTCCGGTCGTGAAATTGCGGAACGACATCCGGTGCGCCCCGCCCACCCGCGCGTCCAACTCGTGCACGGTGCAGAGAAAGCCATCGGGCGGATACCAGCTGGCGATGGCGTCCGGCTCGATGAATGCCCGGTAGACCTTGTCGGGCTTTGCGGTGATGACGCGGTGCATCGTTACGGTTCCAGGCATGACATGTCCTTTCAGGTCGGGGTCGGCTCAGGTCGTCCCGGGGCGGACGAACAGCGTTTCAACATAGCGGCGCAGATGATCGAGGCTCTCCTGCGCAATCGCAGGCGCGCCGCTCGCCTTGGCCAGGATGAACGCGCCCTGCGTCACCGCCACAATGTGCCGCGCCAGGCTCTGCGCGCTCCAATCGCCGGAAATCCCGCGCGCCCGCATGGCGGTCTCAATATCAGGCACCAGCTTTTCGGCATGCTCTGCCATGCTGTCCCAGGCCGCCGCCGCCACAGGCGGGCTCGTCGCCCAGGCCTCCTGCGCCATCGTGCCCACGAAACAGGTGAACTCGGCAATCTCCCCGTCCATCATCTCCCGCCGCAGGGCGATATAGCCAAGCAGCCGGTCCAGCGGGTCTTCCGGCGCGTGATAGGGCGCCCCGTCAAAAAACCCGCCGGTCATCGCAGACCAGTGATGGGCCGCCGCCACGGCGAGGTCTTCCTTGCTCTTGAAGTGATGGAAAAACGCGCCCTTCGAAACGCCGGCCCCGGCGCAGATCTCGTCCACACTCGTCGCGCTCAGCCCCTTCTGCCGAACGAGCTTGAAAGCGGCCTCCATGAGGGTCTCTCGCGTTCGGGGATTGGCAGTGCGGGCCATGGCTGTCTTGCTCCTAGAAGGATTGACATACCAACTAGTTGGTATGTCAATATCTAATCTTTAGAGTAGAAAGAAGGTTGATTCGCACACGGATCTTGTTCCGGACCCAATATATTGTGTTAACAAACAGTTAACACGCAACAAATTGGGAAATATATGCTCTTGACCACGAATTAACCTTCAGACCTAATGGGCTTTGACTGCTGAAATGAAATGCCCGCCACACCCCGGCAAGGGTGGGCGGGCGGATCAGATTAGCTTCTGCCATTCTCTAGTGGAGCGGGGCAGAGACAAGTTCTGACTAGGGATTTCAGAATTCGGCACCTTGCCGATGTTGTCAACCGCTCCGCCTCTTAGAAGGAGGTGCGTCATGTTGACGACCATCACTAACGCAATTGCGACTCAGTCGCGACTTTCCATCAGCTATGACCCGGGCATGCGGATTATCGAACCGCATGCCATCGGTTACAGCAAAGATGGAAACATCTTGATCCGCGCCTATCAAACGGAGGGCGTGAGTGCTTCGGGCGAGCATGAGAACTGGAAACTGTTCCGGCTCGATCGTCTGATTGTAGCAAACGATAATGGGCAGCACTTCGATGGCCCTCGCCCCGATTACAAAAAGGGCGACAAGGCTATGAAGGGCGGCATTATCGCCGAGCTTTAGTCGACAAATGTGATCACGCTTGGTCGTGACAAACTTTATGGGTGGAGGCGTGAAAGTGCCTTCACCCATAATTGTTGGAGCCCCGTTGGAGTTTTCTGCCCCCTCGTTGGAGTTTTTGTTGGAGTTTTTTCCGGGCGCTTATCCCCCAAAGAAAAAGCCCGCCACGGGGGTCCGGGGCGGGCTTTTGGTTGGGTGAGGGGACGGGCCCTTATTCCGGCTTGCGGAATTTCAGGGTCATCCGGTCGCTCTCGCCGATGGCGGCGTATTTGGCCGCGTCGAAGCCTTCGATGGTCGTGCCGTCGCGGGCCGAAGTCGCGCTGTTGGGCGGCAGGGTCCACACGCCGAAGGGGTGGTCGGCGGTGTCGGCCGGGTTGGCGTTGATCTCGCTGGCGTCCACGAATTCGAAGCCCGCCGCAACGGCGAGGCCCTTCACGAAGTCCTCGTGCACATAGCCGCTGGCGGCGGTCGGGTCCTGCATCGCGGTTGAGGGCAGGCGGTGTTCCACCACGCCCAGCACGCCGCCGGGCTTCAGCGCCGCATAGGCGTCGGTGAAGAATTTCTCGGTATAGCCACCCGACATCCAGTTATGAATGTTGCGGAAGGTCAGCACGACATCGGCTGTGCCTGGCTCTGTCAGCGGGCCGGATACGGCAGAAAACGCTGAATATTCAATGTTTCCAAAGCGCGGGTCAGCATACGAATTCTTGAATTCGGTGAGGCGCTCCTCGATTCCGGCGCGCCGGGTTTCGTCTTCCACGGAGGCCGGGTCAAAGCCCGCGGCCACCAGCGTGCCGCCGCCAGAGGCGAGCCAGGGCGCCAGAATATTGGTGTACCAGCCCCCGCCCGGCCAGATTTCGACCACCTTGTCATCGGCCTCAACGCCGAAGAATTCCAGCGTCGCGGCCGGATTGCGCCAGGCATCGCGGGCCTTTTCCGCGTCCGAGCGCAGGTCGGAATTGACAATATCGGCCAGCGTCACGGCCGGGGCGGTTTCGGTCGCTGCGGTTTCGGCGGCGCCTTCTCCAGGCGCGGCGGCCGGCGGGGCGTCTGGCGAGCAGGCGGCCAGTATCGCGGCAGAAGCGGCCATCAGCATCAGTTTTTTCATCAGAAGTCTCCATCCCAAGGCTCTTGATACACCCCATACGCTACCCACATAGGGCTTGTCACGGTGCCGCAGAGCGGGCCGGGGCCGGAAGAAGTGCCAGCGCCGCATTGTCGGGCTGGGGTCTCGCTTCCCTTCCGAAAAACTCCAACCGCAGTTGCTTTTAGAGGACTGTCCAAATGAGCAATATTGATCTTACCCCCCTGTATCGCACCATGGTCGGCTTTGACCGTCTCGCCGGCATGATCGACCAGGCCTCCCGCCTCGACGGGACGCAAGGCTATCCCCCCTACAATATCGAGCGTGTCGACGAAAACGCCTTCGCCATCGAGATCGCCGTCGCCGGGTTTACCGAGGCCGACATCGAGATCGAAACCAAGGAAGGCCAGCTCACGGTCGCCGGCAAGAAAGGCGAAAGTGAAGATGGCGATGGCCGCAACTTCCTGCATCGCGGCATTGCCCAGCGCAGTTTCATCCGCCGCTTCCAGCTCGCCGATCACGTTCTCGTGACCGGGGCAAATCTTGAGCATGGCGTGCTGCGCATCGACCTCATCCGGGAAATTCCCGAAGAGAAGAAAGCCCGCAAGATCGAAATCGGCACCGGCACCCAGACCAAGGGGCCCAAACTGATCGGCAAGAAGTCCGCTACGGACACCGCCGCCTGATCGGCTGAAACTCAGTCAGCATGGCCCTCGCAGCTTCAGGCTGCGGGGGCTTTTTGCTGGGCGGGTGGCTCGGCGAAAAAGTCCGCCGCGCCTGCATCCTTGAGGAAGTCCGCCAGACCCTCAGCCTCCTTCGCGCCGCGCACTTTATCCCGCAGCTTGTGGAAGGCCCGGCCCGCATAATTCTGCGTCGCCTGCTCGAATATCCCGTCCCCCAGCGTTACGGAAAACCGCTTCTTCTGGCGCGTGGCGCTCGCTGCATTGGCGTTGGCCCAGGGCAGGTAAGTGCGCGCAACTTCGCTTTCGAACAGCGGCAGCAACGTCGGCGCCAGCGCCTCAAGCGCCGCATACGGGCCCCCCGCCTTGGGGTCAGCCATATTCTCGCACCAGGCCAGCAGGAACGGGGCGCGATCTGTCAGCCAGGTGGCCGGTGTCGGATCGGTCAGCATTTGCTGGAACTGTGCGGCCAGGGCAAAGTCTGCCGCTGACGGATGACCGCCGAAAATGAACAGATGCTCTTTCAGGTGATCGTTGAGGCGCAGGGCAAATCGGCGATAGGACGCCTCCAGGGTTGGGGCATTCTCCGCTTCGGCGCCCACAAGTGGCAGGCGCGCCAGCATGCGCTGGGCAATCTGCTTGGCCGGCGTCTTGTAGGCGCGCGGGCGCTTGCCACCATTGATCTGCACCAGCACGCGGATCGAGGCAGCGTCCCGGTCGGGCATCTGGCCCCAGCGCTGCTGGAACATCGCCTTGTTCAGCCATTCATCGGCATAATCCTCAAGGATCAGCGACAAAGCAGCCAGCGCCCCGTCGTCAGGCTGCATGGCAGGTTCAGGGTGGGCCTTGTCCAGGATTGCGAGGATCTGCGTGGAATCCTGGTTCACCTTGCCCTCGGGCGAGACGAGCAGCGGCACGGTCGGCGTCTTCGCCAGCGCGTGGAATTCAGCGTCATTGGCGGCAGACCGGCTGACCCATTCAAAGTCGAGCCCCTTGAAGCGCAACGCCGACCGCACCTTGAATGAGTAGGGCGACGTGTCAGCGCCAAAGAGTCTGTAACCGGCCATCAGAAAAATCTCTCGGGAAACATGGGGTCTCTCTAGGCAGTTCATTTCCCGCTGCCAAGCACAGTTTGCCGCAATCGCTGTTCCCCGGTATGCGCTGTTGCAGCAGGAAGACGGTCTCAGGAGAGCAAAAATGCGGGTGATGCATGTCATGGCGGGCGCCGCTGAAGGCGGCGCAGAGAACATCATGCTGGAGTCAGTTCTGGCCCTCGCAGAGGCGGGTCATGAGCAACATGTCGTTACGCGCCCGAACAATGCCTTCCGCATTGGCAAGTTCCAGGACGCCGGAATCGGCGTCGATACCGCCAGCTTCAACAATGCCTGGCCATTCCCCACGCGCGGCGTCCTCAATCGCGCCATCAAAGCCTTCCGGCCCGACATCATCGAATACTGGATGGGCCGCGCCGGACAATTCGCCCCGGCAGCTTACCGCAGCCGCTCGATCGGCTGGTATGGCGGCTATTACAAACTGGAGCGGTTCAAGAACTGCGAATGGCATGTCGGCCTCACGATAGATCTCCTGCGCCATATCCGCGAGCAGGGCGTGCCTGAAGACCGCGCTGCCATCATCCATACGTATGCGGATTTTACCGGCTCTGCCCCGGCAGACCGCAGCGGGCTGGATACGCCGGCCGACGCCCCCGTTGCGCTTGCCCTGGCGCGCCTGCACGAAAAGAAGGGTCTCGACACCTTGCTCGACGCAACCGCAAAAGTGCCCGGCCTGTATGTCTGGATCGCCGGGGAAGGGCCGCTCGAAGCGGAGCTGAAAGCCCATTGTGCCCGTCTTGGGCTAAATAACCGCGTCCGCTTCCTGGGCTGGCGTAATGATCGCGGCGCGTTATTGGAAGCCTGCGATGTGGTGGCCTTCCCCTCACGCTATGAACCCTTCGGCACGGTGACGGTCGATGCCTGGGCGGCCTCGCGCCCGCTTGTGGCCGCCGATGCCGCTGGTCCGGCGGCTTATGTAAAGGACGGGATCAACGGCCTCCTCATTCCGAAGAGTGATGTTGAGGCGCTGGCCAATGCCCTGACGCGTGTGATCACCGACAAGACCCTCGCCGCAAAACTCGTGGAGGGCGGCCGCGCCAGCTATGAAGCGCAGTTCAACAAGGCGGCCTTCCAGCGCGATTCGGCTGCTTTCTATGAGCGTATCCGTGCCCATGCCGGGCCGTTTGAGGTCTGATCAGGCTTTCTTCGAAGCGGCAAAAAACCAGCGGTAGAGCCGCGCGGCGCTATATTTTCCGAGCCCCGTTTCCACCTGTACGCCGGCCTCGCGCAGAATGGCGAGCCCGTCACGGGCAGTCGGGTGCGGGTCTTCGATAGCGACAACCACGCGGGCAATCCCGGCCTCGACAAGTTTAACCGAGCAGGACGCCGCCCCCGACGAGCGTTCGCGACAGGGCTCCAGCGTCACATAGGCCGTGCCCCCGCGCGCTTTGCCTGCCGCTTCTTCCAGCGCGACTTCCTCCGCATGCGGGCGTCCGCCTGTTCCGGTCACCCCGGCTCCGGCGATATGCCCGTGCGCGTCCAGAAGGATACAGCCGACGGACGGGTTTTCTCCCGTAAGGCCCTGATTGAGACGGGCGAGCTGGAAGGCCCGGCCCATCATCCGTCTATCCCGGCGGCGGCTCCGGCCTTTCATGGAAGGTCAGGCAGGGCCTGGGCGCGGGCCGCATCAAGATAGCGAACCGAGACAGGTTTGAGGTTGGGATCAAGCTCGATCAGCAGCGGATTACCGGTCGGGATCTCGAGGCTGGTGATCGTGTCATCGGGCACCTTGAACAGGTGCTTGACCAGCGCGCGCAGAGAGTTCCCGTGTGCTGCGATCATCGTATCGGTTCCTGCGATGATGCCCGGCGCGATATGTTGCTGCCAATAAGGCAGAACGCGCTCCAGCGTCATCTTGAGGCTCTCCGTGTTCGGAATATCGATGCCGCGATAGCGCGGGTCGGTGGAGAGGTCATAGGTGCTGCCAACCTCCAGCGGCGGGGGCGGAATGTCATAGCTGCGGCGCCAGACATGCACCTGATCCTCGCCATGCTTGGCGGCGGTCTCGGCTTTGTCGAGGCCGGTCAGCCCGCCATAATGGCGCTCATTGAGGTGCCAGTCTTTTTCGATGGGCAGCCAGACGCGCTGCATTTCGGTCAGCGCCAGCCACATTGTGCGGATCGCGCGAGTCTGGACGCTGGTGAAACCAGCACGGAAATCGGCGTCCACTTCGGCAAGCAGCTTGCCCGAAGCGCGGGCTTCGGCTTCGCCCTGGGCAGTGAGATCAGCGTCCCACCAGCCGGTGAAGCGGTTTTCCAGGTTCCAGGCCGACTGGCCGTGCCGGATCAGGGCGAGCTTGGTCATGGCATTCCTCACGTCAGGGCCGCCCGTTCGGGCTGGCAGGGTTTGCGGCTGTATTCCCTGCAAATCCGGGGAATATCAAGCGTTCATCACGCGGATCAGCTCTGCAAAGGCGAGCACCACATGATAGCCGGTCGAGGCGGGGATGGTATTGGACAGGATTGCGCCGTCTGCGGCGAAATGATCGACCCAGCCGCCATCCTCAGTCAGGTATTCATCCATCAGCACGTCAAAACTGCGACAAGCTGCGGCGGCAAAGCGTTCATCCCGGCGCGCCTCAAACATGGACAAGTGTGCCTTGAGCGCCTCAGATTGTGGCCACGCCCGGCGGGAAGCATCAATCGGCGCTCCACCCCGCGCCGCAGACTGTATGGCGCGCCCCTCAATATCCAGGGTTGTCAGGGCAAAAGCATATAGCCGCTCCGCTGCGGGCGAGACCGGCTCTCCCCTCAGACGGGCATAGGCATGTAACAGCCAGACCCATTCGAGTTGATGTCCCGGTTCCACCACCCTGCTCGGATCTCCGGGCAGGGGCGACCAGTCCGGGGCGAAAAATTCGCCAAGCAGGCCATTCTCTCCGGCGGTGAGCTTTGTTTCAAACAAGCCAACCAGTTCCTGCGCACGCGACATATGCCCGGCGTCTGGCTGGACGATGTGCAGGGCAAGACATGCTTCCAGCAGGTGCATGTGCGGGTTCTGCTGACGCTGAGCGGGCTTCGGCAAGGCTTCGGCGTAACCGCCATGGACTGTGTCCCGGGCTTCCCGCTCCAGGCTGGCCAGGATGCCATTGGCAGCCGCCAGTGCAGGCTCTGCCGGGCCAGGTCCCCGGGCGGCGTCTGCAAGCGCAAACAGCACGAACGCCGTGTCATAAAGATCAAACGTCGTATCAACGAGATGGCCACTGCCCGTGGACAGGGTGCGCCCGGCCAGGCCCTGAGCATTCAGCGCATTGCCGGCAAGTGTGGCGACACCGGCATGGACCAGCCGGGCCGCGGTTTCCCGTTTCCAGCCAAGCCGCCAGGCTTCAGAGAAAACATAAGTCTGGCGCGCCTGTACGCGCACGCGGGTAAAACTTCCGGAAGCCTCATCCAGCGACATGGTCAGGGCTTCGGGGAAAAGCCCGGCTTCGTTCACGCCATGATCGGCCCAGAGCGGGAAGCAGCTGTCCAGTAGCCAGCCTCTGGCCTCGCGGGCTCGTCTCTGAAGCGCCGATATCGACATAAGTCCTTGCCTTCCCCCCGGTTTATCAGCTGCAATTGGCTCGCCAATATGAGGCTCCACCTGCTAACAGGAGCCTGACAGATTGGCCAGCGCCGGACAGGCAACGCAGGAGCGCCGATGCGCGACAAGTTTTTCTTTCCCCTTGCGGTAATCCTGACCGTGATGATGGTTTTGCTGGCGCTTCAACCGGGCATTGGCCGCCTGCCCACGGGCGCCATCGCGGGCGATGGCCTCAACTATAATCGCATCGTCATCGAGGGGCCTTATCTCAACAAGATTATTGCCGGCGGCGACGCGCGCGCCCAGCTCATCCGCGAAGACAAGACCTATTACCTCTATATCGAGGCTGCTGCGGATGCGCTATCTGCGGCGCCGGAACTCGGCCCGCATTTCCGTCTCGCCGCTGATATTGAGGTGCAGTTTTCCGGGCGCCGGGTACGCGTGACGGCGCTTGTACGTCCCGCCGATACCCGGGGCGCCCAACAGGCCGAACTGAATTACTCTGCCGGGCGGGTTGGAGACTCAGGCTGGCAGGTGCTGGACCTTCAGCCTGGGTTCTCAGAAATCAGCTTTGAATATGATGTGCCTGTGCATCAGGGAGAGCAGGGCGTTGATTACATCGCCATCCGGCCAGTGGTGCCCGACAAATCTCGGGCCATCATCGTCGAGCGTATCGTGCTGGAGCGCCTGCCCTAGCTGTACCCCAGCTTTGTCAGGGCCCGAGTTGCGCCTTGCCTGCCCCGCCGATATCAAGTGCCAAACGCTTCCAAGGCGCGAGTAGTTATTTCCCTGCGCGGCGGACCCATATGATTCAGAACAGGAGACAAGATGCGTACTTTGGTCGTGTCGCTGAGCACCCTTTTTCTGGCCGCCTGTGTGTCAGGCCCTCAACCGGAGATGAACTTGACCGCTGACAATCCCCGCACTGCCCCCCTCGATGAAACCGCACATCTCTGGCTGGAAGAGGTGGAGGGCGAAACAGCGCTCGCTTGGGTCACCGCCCAGAATGAACGCACCCTCGCCGAGCTTGAGGCCGATCCCCGTTATGCCAGGTTCGAGGCGGCCGCGCTGGACGTGCTGAACTCGTCCGAGCGTATTCCCTACGGCACGGTCCGCGACGGGTATGTCTATAATTTCTGGCAGGACGAGAAGAATGTCCGCGGCCTCTGGCGCCGCGCGCCGTTGGCGAGTTATGCAAGCGAAACCCCGGATTGGGAAACGATTGTCGATTTCGACAAGCTTGCCGCCGAAGAGGGCGCCAACTGGGTCTATAAGGGCGCTGACTGCCTGCGCCCGGCGCCGGGCGGGCAGTGGCGCTGCCTCGTCTCGCTGTCGGATGGCGGTAAGGACGCGGTGGTGAACCGCGAATTCAACCTCGCCACAAAAACCTTCGTCGAAGACGGCTTTGTTACGCCCGAGGCCAAGCAGGGCCTCGCCTGGGCAGGCCCCGATACGCTGCTGATCGCGACCGACTGGGGCGCCGGCTCGCTGACCGAGTCCGGCTACCCCTTCATCGTCAAGCGCTGGCAGCGGGGCACGCCGCTGGAAAGCGCCCAGGAGCTGATCCGCGGCAAGGAAACCGATGTCGGCGTCTGGCCGATGACGATGAAACTGGAAGACGGCCGCGTGCTGCAGGGCGCCGTTCAGGCAGAGACCTTCTTCACCTCAAAATACTTCTGGTTCCCGGATGGCGAAAGCGAAGCGGTCCAATGGCCGCTGCCGCTGAAGGCGAGCCCCAATGGCATCTATAAAGGCCAGTTCCTCTTCTCCATCGAGCAGGACTGGACGCCGGAAGGCCAGGGCCCGTTCAAATCCGGCGATCTCCTCGCCTTTGACCTCGACACTTTCCTTGAAACCCGCGCGCTGCCGCCGGTCACGCTCGCCTTCCGCCCGTCGGAAACGCAAGCCGTCAATGGCGTTGCCGTCGCTAAAGGCGCTGCGCTCCTCTCGATCAATGACAATGTCGTGGGCAAGCTTTTGCGGATCGAACCCTCCGCCAGCGGATGGACGACAGCTCCGGTGGAACTCCCCGGCACAGGCCAGGTCGGCATCACCTTTGCTGACGAACACGAAAGCACTGTCTTCCTCAATTACGAAGACTTCCTGACGCCGAGCTCGCTCCTCAATTATGATGTCGCCACCGGCGCCGTCACCAGCCTCAAATCCCTGCCGCCCAAATTCGATACCGAAGGCCTGACCGTCGAGCAATTCTTCGCCACCTCGAAAGATGGCACCCGCGTGCCCTATTTTATCGTCCACCGCGAAGACATCCCGCTCAATGGAACAACGCCCACCCTGCTTTATGGCTATGGCGGTTTTCAGGTGTCGATGAACCCCGGCTACAGCCCGGTTACCGGCCGGCTCTGGCTGGAGCAGGGCGGGGCGTATGTCCTCGCCAATATCCGGGGCGGCGGCGAATTTGGCCCCAACTGGCACCAGGCAGGCCTGAAGCTCAGCCGCCAGCGGATCTATGATGACTTCATTGCCGTCGGCGAAGACGTGATCGCCCGCAATATCACCAGCCCGCAGCATCTTGGCATCATGGGCGGCTCCAATGGTGGCCTCCTGATGGGCGTGATGCTGAACCAGCGCCCGGATCTCTGGAACGCGGTCGTGGTGCAGGTGCCCCTGCTCGACATGCTGCGCTACCACCTGCTTCTGGCGGGCGCCTCCTGGGTGGATGAATACGGCTCGCCCGATGTGCCCGAGGAGCGCGCCTTCCTCGAGACCATCTCGCCCTATCAGAACTTCGATGCGTCAAAGCCCTATCCGGTGCCCTTCTTCGTCACCTCGACCAAGGATGACCGGGTCCATCCGGGTCATGCCCGCAAGATGGCAAAACGCTTCGAAGAGGCAGGCCTGCCCTTTTACTATTTCGAGAATATGGATGGCGGCCACGCGGCGGCAGCCGATCAGACGGCGCGCGCCAAGCGCTCGGCGCTCGAATACACCTATCTGGCCCGCCAGCTCTTTCCAAAGCCGGCCGAAGACTAACAGGCGCAGCCTGCTCACGGACATATAAGGCCCGGCCAGCCCCACTGGCCGGGCCTTCCTTTTGCCGCGCCTCTCCATTTGTGGCATATTCCCCTCATGAAGCTCGACGCGCCCGGTTTAGAGGTGGCAAACGTGCGCCTCGACCGTGTGAACGAGGCGCACCGGGAAATTCTTGCCAAATCCGGCGCCATCGAAGCGATGTGGAGCTGGATGCCGTTGATGGATACCGGCACAAGCTTCAACGCCTATTTCGACCAGACACTGCAAGAGGCCCGCGAAGGGCGGATGGTGCCCTTCGCCATCACGCGCCTTACGGATGGCGCCTTTGCTGGGGTCGTCGCCTATATGAATATCGTTCGTCTGCATCGCCGCCTGCGCATTGGTTACCGCTGGCATCCGGAGAGCATGCGCGGGGGCCTCGTCTCCGCGGCGGCATCCCTCGCCCTGATGCAGCGGGCCAAGGATTGCCGCTTCCAGCGCATCGAATTCCTCGTGAACATCGCCAATAAGGAGGCCATCGCCGCCGTTGAGCGCTTTGGCGCCGCCCGGGAAGGCGTGCTGCGCCACTATATGCGCACGGCAAACGGCCTCTGGGCGGATGTCGCCGTTTTCTCCCTGATAGACCCGGAAATCGACCGCACCCTCGACAGCCTGCGCCAGCACGTAGACGCCCTGGCAGCCGCTGAGGCTTGACCTGTGGATAGCCCCGTGCTTTAGGCCCCCCACATTTCGCGCAATCTCGAGAAGCGCGCTCTGACTGGCACAACTCCCTATATAACAGGGACGGGAGGCCGGCGGGGCCCCCCGCCCGGCGATACCTCGCTCAGCGGGGCTTTCATCGTTTTGTGCGGAAAAGAGGAGTGTAGCGGTATGTTCGACGCCCTAAGCGAACGTCTTGGCAGTATCTTCGACGGCCTCACCGGCCGCGGCGCGCTGTCTGATAAAGACGTCAGCGAGGCGCTGCGCGAAATCCGTGTGGCCCTGCTCGAGGCCGATGTGGCCCTCCCCGTGGTCAAGGATTTCGTCGAGAAAGTCCGCGTCCGCGCCGTTGGCGAAGAAGTCATCCGCTCCGTCAAACCCGGCCAGCAGGTCATCAAGATCGTCTATGACGCGCTGGTGGACATGCTCGGCTCCGATGAGGAGGAAAACCACCTCCGCGTCGACACGCCCCCTGCCGTGGTGATGATGGCCGGCCTTCAGGGCTCGGGCAAAACCACCACCACCGGCAAGATCGCCAAACGTCTGGCCGATCGCGGCAAGAAGAAAGTTCTCCTCGCCTCGCTCGACGTGCGCCGCCCGGCGGCCATGGAACAGCTCGCGATCCTCGCCAAACAGGCGGGCGAAACCGTCAGCTCCCTGCCGATCATTCCGGGTCAGCTTCCGGCCGACATCGCGCGCCGCGCGCTTCAGGCTGCCAAGATCGGCGGCTATGACGTCCTCTTCCTCGATACCGCCGGGCGCACCTCGATTGATGAGCAGATGATGAGCGAGGCGGCCGAGATCGCCGCCATCGCCAACCCGTCGGAAGTCCTCCTCGTGGCCGACGCTCTCACGGGTCAGGACGCTGTCGAAACCGCCCGCCGCTTCCATGAACGCCTGCCACTCACCGGTCTCGTCCTCACACGGATGGACGGCGATGGGCGCGGCGGCGCAGCGCTCTCCATGCGCGCGGTCACCGGCCTCCCGATCAAATTCCTCGGCGTCGGCGAAAAGCTTGACGGGCTGGATGCCTTTGATGCCAAGCGCGTTGCCGGCCGCATCCTCGGCCAGGGCGACATCATCAGCCTCGTCGAAAAAGCGGCTGAACACTACGACGCCGAAAAAGCTGAGCGCATGGCCGCCAAGCTCAAGAAAGGCGAGTTCGATCTTGAAGACCTGGCTGAACAATTGCGCCAGATGCAGCGCATGGGTGGCATTGGCGGCATCATGGGCATGATGCCCGGCGTGCGCAAAGCCAAGGAAGCCATGGCCAGTGCCAATGTCGATGACCGGGTTCTGAAACGTCAGGAGGCGATCATTTCCTCCATGACGCGCGAAGAGCGCCGCAAGCCTGCCCTCCTCAACGCCTCGCGCCGCAAGCGGATTGCTGCCGGCGCGGGCGTCGATGTGTCGGACGTCAACAAGGTGCTGAAGATGCATCTTCAGATGGCCACCATGATGAAGAAGATGCGCACCAAGGGCGGCATGAAAAACCTGCTCGGCATGGCGCAGCAGGCCGGCATCTCGCAATCCGATTTGGCCAAGATGGGCAGCGGCGCCATGCCCCCCGGCGGTCTACCCGGCCTCAGTGGCAATGGCCTGCCGGGCCTGCCCGGTGGTGGCGGGCTTCCCGGTCTTCCCGGAGGAACCAAGAAGAAATGACCAATCCTGATCAGACCCTCGCCCAGTTCCAGCTGAACCAGCTGCGCGCGTCCATCGACAATATGGACTCGATCCTGATCCATACGCTGGCGGAACGTTTCAAGCTGACCCAGCAGGTCGGCAAGCTCAAGGCGCTGCACAATATGCCGCCTGCGGACAAATCCCGTGAGGCTGCGCAGATCGAGCGCCTCCGGCATCTCGCCAAGGAGTCCGGGCTCGATCCGGCCTTTGCCGAAAAATTCCTCAATTTCATCGTGGCGGAAGTCATCCGTCACCATGAGCAAATTCGCGGCCAAGAGGCCGAGTAAGAAACCCCGAGAGACAAGACTTTACAGGAGACCCCCAAATGTCACTCAAAATCCGGCTCGCCCGTGGCGGCTCGAAAAAACGCCCCTTCTATTCGATCGTCGTGGCTGACGCGCGCGCCCCGCGCGATGGCCGCTTCATCGAGAAGATCGGCACCTATGATCCGCGTCTTGCCAAAGACTCCGGCGAGCGCGTGAAGGTCAACGGCGAGAAGGCCGCTGAATGGATCAAGAAAGGCGCCCAGCCGACTGACCGCGTCGCACGCTTCCTGTCCAAGGTCGAAGTCGACGGCAAGGCTGTTGTGGCCTGGACCCATGGCAACAACCCGAAGAAAGCCGAGCCCGGCAAGAAAGCCCAGGAGCGCGCCAAAGAGCGTGCTGACAAGGCTGAAGCCAAGGCCGCTGCTGCGGCAGAAGCTGCGGCTGCGCCGGCTGAAGCGGCATCAGCCGAGGAAGTCAGCGAAAGCTGAGTTCCGGCTCTGCCCTCTCCTGAAACGGCCGGCGTCCAATGGGCGCCGGCCTTTTCGTTCTGGAAGTAAGCCAGAAAAGTTTGCCAGCGCGTCTGCCTGAATGCCTAGTCGCGGACGGTTCCGACATTGGTTTGGGCCACGACCTTGCGCACTTTGGGCTGGGCAAGTATTTGCCGTACACGGTAAAGAGCGCCTTCTGTCGTAAGGTGGCCGGTATCCCAATAGAGGAGTTCACCTTGTGGGGAAATGAACTCAATGCCATCGGGGTGCTTCTGTAGCCCAAGCGCAGAAACATAGACTATCCCGCGTTCTGCGGTCATCTGCGTAAGCAGGGCATCAATCTCTTCAAGTCGCTCAGCCACATCTTCTGGAATCCCAACGACTTGATTGATCTGGCGGTTGAGTTCTTCGGGCTCCCAATTTTCCGGGCTCATTGTCCTCAGCGAATAAACTGCCTGATTGGCTATGCCGTGCGTAAAATAGGCTTGCCTGCCGATAATGATGGATCGGTCTGCTATGCCTTGCTCTTCCAGCGAGACAAGGAATTTTTCAATCGCGCCGTTATCGATCAGAGATGGCGACCACCATGAAGAAAATATGTAGAGATCAATATCATCAGAGGGCAGAATTTTCTCGAAGAACAGCCGATTGGACTCACGGCAGCCATCCATGTTCCGCGTCAGAACGCCAGGAATGGTGAGGATACAATTGCTGGCAGACAATTGTAGCACTTTGGCATTCGGGAAACTGTGACGGATTCCTGCCGAATAATGGGCGGCGTTGCTATCACCAATCAAGGCAATGTTGGGGCGGCGTTCATCGATAGTGTAACAATCAGGGGCAAAGCTCTGAGAGCTGCTCGGCTCCAGAAAACACTCTCCGCCACGATATGAGCGGGCTAGCTCTCCGCTCTCCCGGAAACCGGCAGCATTAAGCGCCATGATCCTCTCATAAGCCGTTTTGGGTTCCAGCGTTACAGCGCGAGCGAAGGTGAGAGTGTAAGCATAGGGAGCGACAAGAAACACGACACACGCCGTGCCGAAATAGCTCAATACGGCCTTATTGCTATGAAGATTCGTGCGCCCATAGCGGAAGGGTTTTTCGACAACATGATAGCTTGTTACTGAGATTAGGACGGTCGCAAGAATGACGAGTGGGATCGTCTCCTTGTCAAAAAACCCCATCTTGCTTGCGGCCACAAAAGCGACCCAATGCCAGATATAGAGCGAGTAGCTGATCTTCCCCAGATACACGATGGGGGGGAGGCTCAGCCCTCGCGAAACAATATCTGTCCCGCTATTCCAGGCGGCAATCAGGCAAGCTGTTGCGAGCACGCTGGGTATGGCGAATGGGAACGGGAATGCGTGATCGGGCTGTATCAGGAAAGGCGCGGCAACAATGACCAGCAGAGCTGCGAGCCTGATAGGAGTAACCCATCTCGTAATCCGCATTTGAAAGAGCGCGACACACCCACCTACGCCCAACTCCCAGAAGCGACTTAGAGAATGATAGTACTCCCCGTCATTGCTGGTCGATAGGGATAGATAGGCTGAGAACACCAAGCTCGCGGCCGTTATCGTGATGAGCAAAACCTGAGCGCACAGTCTCGAAACTTTATAGGCAAGCCAGATGGCCACCGGAAAGATCAGGTAAAACTGCTCCTCGATCGAGAGACTCCAAGTGTGCAATAATATGTAATCGAAGGCGTTGCCCGCGAAATAGTCGATATTGAAAAGGTAATAGATGTTGGAGACATAAAGTAAGCTGGCGAAAATTTGTTCGACCGCAGAGTAAAAATTCAGCTGAGTATCATAGATCCATGAGAAGGCGAGAACCGCCGCGTAAACGCAGATGAGTGCGGGAAGAAGCCTTCTCAGGCGTCTCATATAGAAATTGCCGAAAGAGAAGTTGCCCGCTTCGATCTCTCGCGAAATCAGAGAAGTGATCAGATACCCTGAGAGAACAAAGAATGTGTCCACGCCCACAAAGCCGCCCGGCATGAAGCTGTAGCCGGCATGGAATAGTAACACGGGCGCAATGCTGAGGGCACGCAGACCATCAATGTCAGAACGGTATTTAATCATATCTCAGTACCGGATCCCAGTAAAAGCCCTTGCGGGCTGAACTCTCCAGAGCGCGCAATGTCCTAAACCCGGGATACAGAGAACGCGACCAGAAATTCATCATCCGATCACTTGCGTTGGTTTATTTATGCCGAGGCGCTCAGGCATGCGAGCTGCTCACGCCAAGCTTGTAGATTATGCTCTGCTTTCACCGGCATCTGAACAATGGCCAACACAGGCTGCACACACTGTTCAGATGCCCCATGCCAGGTCTATCCTTCACGAACTGGAGGAGCCCTGCTCATGTTGACCCGTACACTCACCCGCCTGCTGCTTGCGGCCGGTCTTGCCGCCACCGCCCTCAGCCCGGTTGCGCTTGCCCAGCGCGGCGGGGGCGGGCGTCCGGACGCGCCCTCGGGTCCGCCGGGTATCACGCTCTATTCGGATACGAACCTGCGCGGGAAGACGGTCGAGCTGACATCTGACCAGCCCAATTTCAATACGATCCGCTTCAACGACCAGGCTCGCAGCATCGAAGTGCGCGGCGGGGTCTGGCTCGTCTGCGCCGATGGTAACTATAAAGGCCGCTGCGAGTATATTGACCGCACAGTCCGCAATCTCGGCGAGATCGGCCTCTCGGGCGCAATCTCCTCTGCCAAGCGCGTTCCCTATGACAAAGGCCCGCGCAGCTATGACATCGCCTTCTTCGCAGACGGCAATTATTCCGGCGCTTTCCTCGGCTTTGATGAGGGCGAGGCCAATCTCTCCAAGTTCCGCTTCAATGACACGGCCAGCTCGGTGATGATCAATCGCGGCACCTGGCTCGTCTGCGAACATGCAGACTATCGCGGCCAGTGTGAACTGCTGGATGCTTCAATCGCCAATCTCAGCACCATCGGCCTGAATGACAAGATCACCTCTTTCCGCCGCTATGATGTGCGCCGCGAAGGCCCCTGGCGGCGCCCGGTGACGCCGGCGCCCACCCCGATCCGCGATACGCGCGGGGGTTTCCAGGGCGAACAGACGGTGTTTTTCCCCACGCCAACCACCAATGGCCGCCGCATCAATGACGGCTCAGGCGCCGGAACTCGCTTCTGCCAGAGCATGGGTTTCTCCGAAGCTGTCTATAAAGCACCCGGCCCCGTTCTCTCCGACGTCGTTTGCCGCTAACAAGCGCGCCATGAGCGCAGACACAAAGACACAGAGACTAATTCCCATGGGCGTCCTGAAGGGCGCCCATGGCGTTCGCGGCGAGGTCCGGGTGAAAAGCTTCACCGCGGATCCAGATGCCCTCTTCACCTATGGCCCGCTGATGGACGGGGCCGGCAAGGTCCTGCTGACTCCCGTTTCCGCGCGGCCGGGCAAGGACCATTTCATCGTCCGCCCGAAGGAAAACCTGCAGAAGGAAGAGTGGGACGCCCTGCGCGGCTGTCTCCTGCACGCCTCCCGCGACCGTCTGCCTGACACCGATGAAGACGAGTTCTATTTCGAGGATCTCATCGGCATGCCCGTCTATACCATCGGCGAGGAAGCCGAAGGCACTGTCCGCGCGGTGCAGAATTTCGGCTCCGATGACCTTCTGGAGATCGAGATCCCCGGCGCCCCGGCCACCGTCTATGTCCCGCTCACCCGCGCCGATGTGCCGGTCATCGACATGGCCGCCCGCCGCATCGTGATCCCCGAACTCTCCCTCTGGGCGAACCCGGAGGAAGACGGCGGCCCGGCCCCGTAACAGCGCCTTACAGCAATCTTGCAGCTTGTTGCGGCGTGTTCAGGTGACTTGTCTCATTCTGAGAGCGTAATGGATGAAAGGAGCCCTTGATGCGGGTCTCGATCCGGCGCTTTGCGCTCGCCCTCTCGCTACCGGCTATGGCCGGCGCACCGGCTCTTGCCCAGGGTGCCTATTATGACGACGGCCAGCCTCCGGCGGCCATCGCTCTCTTCACCTCGGAGAATTTCTACGGCGATGTCCGGGAAGCCTTCGATCCCTTCGCCTCGATGCATGATCTGGCCTTCAATGACCGGGCCCGCTCGGTTGCGGTCCTCGCCGGCCAGTGGGAGCTTTGTGAGCACGCCAATTTCACCGGCCGCTGCGTCTTCGTCCGCGAGGATGTGGCCGATCTTGGCTGGTTTGGTCTCAATAGCCGCGTCTCCTCCATCCGTCCGATCTTTGACTATACCGAGGCCCAGCATGGCCTCATGTTCACGCGCGATAACAATGGCTACATCCGCTACGCGCATAATGAAGCCTATGGCTACGACACCTGGAATTACGGCTATTCCAGCTCTGTCCGCATCAGCGTCCAGCATTACGGCTACTCGCCCGACTATTGGCGCTTTGGCTATTATGATCCGCGCTGGGGGTATGACCCCTACGGCTTTGCCTGGCGCCCGATCGGTGGCCCGCGCTATGTGTCGTACGTTTACCGCGTTCATCCGCGTCCGGTCATTATAAATAACTACTGGAAGAAGAACTGGGGTTCCAGCCACAAGCACTGGGATCGCCGGGGACACCGGGATGACTGGCGCCAGAAGCCAAATCGGAATGCAGGCCGTGATGACGGGCGCGGTCCGGGACGCGGCAATGATGGCTGGGATCGCAACCGGGATCGGGACCGTACAGACGGACGCCCAGGTCGCGGCGGCGATGGCCGCGGAAGCGGCACCACGACACGCGAGCGTACCGACGACCGGGACCGTAGCTGGAATCCCGGCGACAGGGCCCAGCGCGGCGGAGATAGTCCGCGCACAGATCGCTCCAGCCCACCCCGCACAGGCGGCGGCGCTATTCCCACAGATCCGCGCCGCGGCGATGGCCGGGGGGACTGGTCAGGCAGCTCGGCTGGCACAGCGGCCGGAACGCCTCCGGCGGGCTCGGGTCGTGATCGTGATGGAGCAAGGGGTGAACGCGGCCGGGATCGCGGCGGTGTCCGTTCCGGCGCAGGTTCAGCGCCAGCGGCGCCGCAAGCAATTTCTTCACCGCCTCGCGTCAGTACCCCGTCTACCCCCTCCAGCGGCCGGCCCACTGGCGACCGTCCGAACGGGGACGGTATGCGCGGTGATGGTGGCCGGCGGGGCGGGGATCGTCTTCTTGGTGCACCTTCCGGCGGCAGCCCGCCCGCCACGGCCAGCCCGCCTCGCGGTGGCGGCGACACGGGCCGGCGCGCGGCTACATCGCCCGCGCCTACTCCCGAAGCGCGTCCTTCATCTCCACCAACGGCTGTGTCACGGCCTGCGCCGGCGCCGCGGGCTGAAACTGGCCGAGGCCGGGGCGGGGAAGGTGGCGGCGGCCGGGGTGGCCGGCGTCCGGGCAGTTCTCAGGACTGATCGGTAAGATCAGTTCGCGCGCGGATCATTCCACTCTGCGGCAATGCCATAACCGCCGCGCCGGATCAGCCAGAACATGCCGATCAGGTCAAACACCCCCGCGCCAAGGCGTCCAAGGAATCCATACTTGGATTGCCCGGCCAGGCGCGGGCGATCATTGACCATCTCCTCGCGCACTTCCCATCCTGCCCGTTTGATCAGGGCCGGGAGGAACCGGTGCATGGAGGCAAAATAGGGCAGGTCTCTGAAAGCGGCTGTGCGGATCATCTTCCAGCCGCAGCCTGTATCCTTCGCGTCATCCTGAAGCACAGACCGGCGCACGCCATTGGCAATGCGCGACTGCACCCATTTGAACCCGGAATCATTCCGGCTGTTGCGCTTGCCCGCAATGATGCCGAGCCTGGCTGGCGCCCCCGGTGCCATGATGTCTTTCCAGAGGCGCGCGGTGTCAGCCGGGTCGTTCTGTCCGTCGCCGTCCAGTAACTGCACCCATTCCCCGCGTACGGATTTGAGGCCTGTGAACAGCGCGGCAGATTTCCCCCGGCGCTGAACATGCGTCAGCACGGTCACCGTGTCGGGGAATTTGGCTTTGGCTTCGGCCAGTTCCGCTCCGGTCGCGTCGGCAGACGCGTCATTGACGCAGACAATTTCAAAATCGATCCCGGCAAGGGCGGCATGCACCTCCGCGATCACGGGATGGACGTTGCCAGCTTCATTGAAGAAGGGGATGAGGACGGAGAGCTGAGGCGCTGGGCTCATGGGGCAGCCTTGTTTGTACTCTGCTTCTTAACCGCAAACCGGGGGCTCTGTCAGCCTGCCTGCGCCTGTGGGCCACAGCCGGGCGTTGCGAATGCCGCCAAACTTTCTAAGACTGGCCCGTAAGCAGATCGCAGGGGAACCTCATGGCCGCTGAATCGCACGCGTCTCACGCGATGGACCTCGCGCCGATCGTCATCCTTTTGGGGTCAGCTGTCCTGGCGGTGCCCCTGTTCAAGCGGATCGGCTTTGGCTCGGTCCTGGGCTATCTCGCTGCTGGCCTGGTTATTGGTCCCTTCGGCTTCGCCGTTTTCACCGAGCCGGAAGCCATCCTGCATGTCGCTGAACTCGGCGTGGTGATGTTCCTCTTCATCGTGGGGCTGGAAATGCAGCCCTCCCGGCTCTGGTCGATGCGCAAGGACATTTTCGGTCTCGGCCTCGCCCAGGTTGGCATCTGCATGCTGCTCCTGTCCTGGGTCGGCATGGCGCTTGGCTATTCGGCGCAAACCTCGCTGGTCGCGGGCACGGGCTTTGTCCTCACCTCCACCGCTATCGTCATGCAGATGTTGCAGGAGCGCGGCGATCTCGCCAAGCCGCGCGGCCAGAAGATGGTTTCGATCCTCCTGTTTGAGGATCTTGCCATCGTGCCGCTCCTTGCGCTTGTCGCCTTCATGGCGCCGGGGGGAGGGGAGGTTACCCTCACCGAGCGGCTGATCGGCGTCGGCATAGGCCTTGGCTGTATCCTGGGTCTGGTCCTGGCGGGCCGCTACCTGCTGAACCCCATCTTCCGCGTCCTTGCCGCCGCCCGTGCCCGCGAAGTGATGACGGCCGCCTCACTGCTGCTCGTGCTTGGCGCGGCCTGGTGGATGCAGCTTGGCGGCCTCTCTACGGCGATGGGCGCGTTTCTGGCCGGCGTACTCCTCTCTGAATCCTCTTACCGCCACGAGCTTGAGGCCGATATTGAGCCCTTCCGGGGCATCCTCCTCGGCCTGTTCTTCCTCGCTGTGGGCATGTCGCTGGATCTCAATGTCGTTGCCAACAACTGGCAGATCATCGCCATCAGCGTGGTTGCCTTCACCCTCCTGAAGGCCGCCGGGGTCTATGGCGTCGCCCGCGCCCTCAAGGCCAGCCACCGCGAGGCCATAGAGCGCACCGTCCTGATGACGCAAGGCGGTGAGTTCGCCTTCGTCCTATACGCGGCCGCCCTCGCGGTTGGCATCATTGATCCGGAAGGCAGCGCCATGCTGACGGCCATCATCATCGTGTCGATGCTGATGACGCCGCTCTTTGTCGTAATCCATGACCGGCTGATGCCGGAAGCCGAGGTCGATGCCTCCGGCGTCGAAACCCCACATGATGCCCGCGGCACAGCCCTCCTCATCGGTTTTGGCCGCTTCGGCCAGGTCGTCAGCCAGCCGCTGCTCGCGCGCGGCTACACGATCACAACCATCGACAATGATCCCGAGATGATCCGTGTCGCCGGGCAGTTTGGCTTCAAGGTCTGGTATGGCGATGGCGCCCGGCTCGACATTCTCCATGCGGCCGGCGCCCACCATGCCGCGCTCGTGCTGGTCTGTGTCGATGATCCGGCCGCTGCCACCAAGATTGTCGAGCTTGTCCGGCATGAATTTCCAAACGCCCTCCTGGTCGCCCGGGCGTATGACCGCGATCACGGCCTTGAGCTGGTGAAGGCCGGCGTCGACTATCCCGTCCGCGAAACTTTCGAATCCGCCCTCAAATTTGCCCATGCGGCCCTCGACCGGCTGGGCGAACCCGAAGGCGCCATCACCGACGCCATAGAAGAAGTCCGCCGCCGCGACGAAGAACGCTTTGCCCTCCAGCTTACGGGAGGCACCTTCGCGGGGCGCGAACTGATGTTTGGCAATGGCGGGGGGGCGGTTCCGCTGGATGCCCGCAAGCCCGAAACGGATGTGGAGCCTGCCAGTGGGTGACGGGCGGCCCGTCCCGCGCTAAAGGGGCGTCCATGTTCAAGGCCACTGCCATCACCCTCATCCCGGAAGCCTGGCCGGGTCCGCTCGGCGCCTCCATCCTCGGGCGGGCGCGGGCTGAAGGCATCTGGGATCTCGAAACGGTCGATCTGCGCACCTTCGGCCTCGGCAAGCATCGCAAGGTCGATGACACGCCCGCCGGGGGCGGGGCAGGGCTCGTGCTGCGTCCGGATGTGGCTGCGGCGGCGGTCGATTCTGTCCTGAACTGTCCCGATCTGTCCCGATCTGTCCCGGAAATGACCCGGCCTGTCATCTATCTGTCGCCGCGTGGGCGCCGGTTTGACCAGGCCATGGCAAGGCAGTGGGCCGCCGGGCCGGGAGTTATCCTCTTCTGCGGAAGATTTGAGGGCCTGGACGAACGCGCCATAGAAGCGCGGGATATGCAGGAAGTTTCCCTCGGAGATTTTGTCCTGGCGGGCGGCGATGTCGCAGCGATGGCGATGTTGGAGGCGGCAATCCGTCTCCTCCCCGGCGTTGCGGGCAATTCTGCATCCATTACAGGGGAATCTTTCGAGAATGGCCTCCTCGAATACCCCCATTATACGCTGCCCAGAGAGTGGGAAGGGCGGGAGACCCCCCCGGTTTTGCTGTCTGGCGACCACAGGCGGATAGAAGAGTGGCGAATCAGCCGCTCAAAGGCGTTGACTTTTGACCGCCGCCCCGATTTATACGCCGCTTACTCCGAAACCCCGACCCCTACTGCGCCGGAGACTGGCGATGAACCTGATTAAAGAGCTTGAGACCGCCGAAATGGCCCGTGTCCTCGGCGACAAGACCATTCCGCAATTCTCGCCCGGCGACACCCTCGCCGTGAACGTGAAGATCAAGGAAGGCGACCGCGAGCGCGTCCAGCGCTATGAGGGCGTCTGCATTGCCCGCTCGGGCGGTGGCATCAATGAGAGCTTCACGGTTCGCAAGATCTCCTTCGGCGAAGGTGTAGAGCGGGTTTTCCCCCTCGTTTCGCCGCTGATCGAGTCGGTCGAAGTGATCCGCAAAGGCCGTGTACGCCGCGCGAAACTCTACTATCTGCGCGACCTGCGCGGCAAAGGCGCCCGTATCGCTGAGCGGACCACGGGCCACGGCATCGAAACAGCTGAAATCACCGTCTCGAAAACCGAGCGCCGCCGCCAGAAAGACGCCGAGAAGGCAAACCGCAAGGAAGTGGCTGCCCAGGCTCGCGCTGACAAGGCAAAAGCTGACGCTGCTGAGGCTGCCGAGGCAGCTGCTGCTGAAGCCGCCGCCGCTGCTGAAGCGCCCGCCGAGGGCGGCGAAGCGTAAGCTTCCATCTGAAACATAGCAGCTATGTAAACGCCCTCCCCCTCTGGAGGGCGTTTTCGCATGGAGAAGGCTTCCCTATGTGGACTTCAGCGTTATGGTGCGCCGCGCAAGTGAGAGGCCAAAATGTCCGCGAAGACACTCTACGACAAGATCTGGGACGCCCATGTCGTCCATACCGATGCGCAGTCGGGTGAGAGCCTTCTGTATATTGATCTCCATCTCATCCATGAGGTGACGACCCCTCAGGCCTTTGCGGGCCTGAAAGCGGCCGGCCGCAAGGTGCGCCGCCCCGAGCTCACCCTCGCTGTTGCCGATCACAACACGCCCACGGAAAATCAGGCCCTCGGTCTGGCTGGCGTGAAAGACGCCGAAGCGCGCAATCAGCTCGAAACGCTGACCCGCAACGTCGCCGAACACGGCATCCAGTTTTTCCAGATGGGCGACATCAATAACGGCATTGTCCATGTGGTCGGTCCTGAGCAGGGGCGCACCCAGCCAGGCATGACCATCGTGTGCGGCGATAGCCACACCTCCACCCACGGCGCCTTCGGTGCGCTCGCCCACGGCATCGGCACGTCCGAGGTTGAGCATGTGCTGGCGACGCAAACTCTGCGGGCGCGCAAGATGAAGAATATGGCGGTGGAGGTCTCCGGCCGCCTGCGCGACGGGGTAACGGCGAAAGACCTCGCCCTGCATGTCATCGCCATCACCGGTACGGCCGGGGGCACTGGCCATGTGATCGAGTATCGCGGCGAAGCTGTCCGCGCGCTCTCGATGGAAGGGCGCATGACGCTCTGTAACCTCTCCATCGAAGGCGGCGCGCGTGCCGGTCTTGTGGCGCCAGACGAAGTGACGTTCGAATATATGAAGGGCCGCCCCTCCACGCCCAAAGGCGGGGCCTGGGAACTCGCCGAGAAACACTGGCGCACTTTCTATTCCGATGATGACGCAGTCTTCGACGCCGTTCTGCGGATCAAGGGTGAAGACGTCGAACCGACGGTCACCTGGGGCACCAGCCCGGAGCAGGGCATTGCGCTTTCCGGCATCATTCCAAGGCCGGAAGATTTTTCCGACCCGGTGAAGCGCGCCGCCTGCGAGCGCGCGCTGGAATATATGGGCCTTGAGGGCGGCAAGCCGATTGCCGGCACGCCGGTGCAGCGCGTTTTCATCGGCTCCTGCACCAACAGCCGGATCGAAGATCTGCGCGCCGCTGCTGAAGTCGCCAAAGGCAACAAGGTTGCCGAGGGCGTGCGCGCCATGGTCGTGCCCGGCTCCGGCCTCGTCCGCGCCCAGGCAGAAGCCGAAGGTATCGACCTTATCCTCATGGAGGCTGGCTTTGAATGGCGCGAGCCCGGCTGTTCCATGTGCCTGGGTATGAATCCGGACATTCTCTCCCCTGGCGAGCGCTGCGCCTCGACTTCAAACCGGAATTTCGAAGGCCGGCAGGGCAGGGGTGGGCGCACCCATCTGATGAGCCCCGCACTGGCTGCCCGGGCCGCCATCAACGGCGTCCTCGGATAATCTGTTAACTGATCAGGATCATTTCATGACGTCTTCTGACCTCACCCCCCGCCAGAACTGGACCCGCGAGGAAATCGCGGCCATTTATGATCTGCCCCTCGATCAGCTTTTTGCGCGCGCGCTTGCCGTGAAGGCTGCCCATTGGGCAGATGGGGCCGTGCAGAAATCCCAGCTCCTGTCGATCAAGACCGGCGGCTGCGCCGAGAATTGCGGCTATTGCAGCCAGTCGGCGAGCTTCAAGACGGGCCTGAAGGCTGAAAAACTGCTCCCGGTGGAAGAGGTCGTCGACGCCGCCCGTCGCGCAAAGGCCAATGGCGCTGACCGGTTCTGCATGGGCGCCGCCTGGCGCTCCCTGAAAGACCGCGACCTGCCCAAAGTCGCCGAGATGATTTCAGCCGTGAAGGCCGAGGGCCTCGAAACCTGCGTGACGCTCGGCATGCTGGAAGAAGGCCAGGCCGAAGCGCTGAAAGAAGCGGGCCTCGATTATTACAATCACAACCTCGATACCTCGCGTGAGTATTACAGCACGGTCGTCACGACACGGACGTTTGACGATCGGATCGAAACGCTCGGCCGCGCGCGTCAGGCGGGCATCAAACTCTGCTGCGGCGGTATCCTTGGAATGGGCGAGTCGCGTTCTGACCGGGTCGGCCTCATTCATGAGCTTTCCCTGCTGAGCCCGCATCCGGAAAGCGTTCCGGTCAACAAGCTGGTGCCCATCGAAGGCACACCGCTGGCAAACAGCGAAGAGCTCGACACGCTGGAGCTTGCCCGCGCGATTGCGGTCTGCCGCATCGTGTTCCCAAAGAGCTGGGTGCGCCTCTCGGCGGGTCGCGAAACCATGAGCCCGGAAGGCCAGGCGCTCTGCATTCTGGCGGGTGCCAACTCCATTTTCGTGGGCGACCGCCTTCTGACGACCGCCAATCCGGCCATGGATAAAGACGCCCGCCTGCTTGAATCCGTCGGGGGCAGTTGTTCGAAGTGCTAGGCTGAGTTTAGCCCAGCTTATCCGAGTTTGGTTGCCATTCTGGCGGCGCGGCCCGATATTCTCCCTTCAGAAAAGCTCTGAAGGGAGAAAGTCATGGCCGGAACGGTGAAACTCGAGGGCGGCGTAACGCTCGATGGTCCGCGCGGCCGGATTTACGGCTCTATCCTGGAAACGGTCGGCTCCACGCCGCTGGTGCGCGCCGAGAAGTTCGCCAAAACCGAAGGCGTGGACGCCGACATCCTCTTCAAGCTCGAATTCTTCAATCCCCTTGCCAGCGTCAAGGACCGGATCGGTCTGGCGATGATTCTGGGGCTGGAAGCCGAGGGTAAGCTGAAGCCGGGCGGCGTGCTGGTTGAGCCAACTTCGGGCAATACCGGCATTGGTCTTGCTTTTGTGGCGGCCGCCAAGGGGTATCGCCTGATCCTCACCATGCCGGAATCGATGTCGGTTGAGCGGCGCAAGATGCTTGCCTATCTTGGCGCCGAGCTTGTGCTGACGCCGAAAGAAAAAGGCATGGGTGGCGCCATCGCGCGCGCCAAGGAGCTGCTCTCCGAAATTCCCGGCGCCGTCAGCCCCAGCCAGTTTGATAATCCGTCAAACCCAGCCATCCATGAAAAAACCACCGCCGAGGAAATCTGGGCCGATACGGCCGGCGCAGTAGACGCGATTGTCTCCGGCATCGGCACGGGTGGCACATTCACCGGCGTCGGCCGCGTGCTGAAACCGCGCAAACCCAGCCTGAAGATGTTTGCGATCGAGCCTGAAGCGTCGCCGGTCTTGTCCGGTGGCGCGCCCGGTCCGCACATGATCCAGGGCATCGGCGCCGGCTTCGTGCCCGGCAATGCCGACACCAGCCTCATCGACGAGATTGTGAAAGTGTCGAACGAGGAGGCTTTTGAAGCGGCGCGAAAACTGGCCAAGATGGAAGGCATTCCGGGCGGGATTTCGTCCGGCGCGGCGGCCGCAGCTGCGGTCCGTATAGGCCAGCGGCCCGACATGGCAGGCAAGACGATCGTGGTGATCCTGGCTAGTTTTGCCGAGCGCTACCTCTCGACCGCACTCTTCGACGGTGTTTGACAGGCTTCGGACGAGACAATAATCCTTGGGTAGACGGCTCAGGGGGTAGTATGTTTGGGTTTAAACCGCGCTGCCCGCTGGATTTAGCGACAGAGCAGTTTCACATTGATTGCTGGGCGTGGCTGCTCCGAAATACGCCGCACCGGCGGTTCGAGCAGACGCCGCTGGTCATGCCCGATACCGATCATTTTACTTCGACATCGGCCACAGGCGCTGAGCTGGGGAGAATAATTTTCAAGGATACCTGCCGGTTAGCGCAGGTTGAGACCCATCGGTTGCATTTGATCGCCGAGGCGACTGTGAAGAGCAATCTGGTTGATCTCATGGGCTACGCACATGATACGACCTGCGCCACCTTCGGTATCGAAAATGACCATAGCGCCGAAATTCGTTACAATGCAGGCCTCACGGATAATCCCCAAAAGCTCATCGCCGTTTTCGCGCATGAGTTGGGGCATTTTGTGAACGGAGCGATTCCGGAACCACCGCCGGGTGGACGGAGAAATACTGAGGCTGCAACGGATCTGACCGCGACTTTTTTGGGCTTCGGCGTTTTTCATCAGCATATGTTTGGCGCAACCTATGGACGGCCAGCATTCAAGGATTCACGCACCGGGCAGCGCATTGAGTATCTTTCGCTGTACGAGTGTGCCTTTGATCTGGCGATCTTCATCTTGTTGCGCGGGTTTGAGCTGACCGCGATCAAGCCTTTCACATCCTCCTTTTATTACGCGGAAGTACAAAGAGCGGCTCGTTACCTGCAATCTTCCAATCGTGTTCAGGACATCCAGCGACTCGCGCGCAAGCCCTATTCTGCTCGCACTGGACGGAACTTCTGGGCTGACCGGGATCGGTGATTGCGCTTGATTTCGTGTTGCTGCAAACCAGCATGCGATTTCAAGGAAGATCATATGGCACGATATACCCTGCATGGAATGTGGCCGTCGGGCCCGACCTATAAGGTCGGACTGATGCTGCGCCTCACCAATACGCCGCATGATTACGAGCATGTCGATCTGCGGGCCGGGGCGCACAAGGCCGACGCCTTCCTCGCGAAGAACCGTTACGGTCAGGTGCCGGTGCTTGAAGATCATGAGAAGGATGTCTGTCTTTCCCAGTCTTCGGTGATCCTTGATTATCTCGTCGATGAAACGGGCCAATTTGCGGGCAAGGACCGCTCCGAACGCCTGAGCGCGCGGGAGTGGCAGTTCTGGGGTGCGGGCCCGCTCACCATCGGCATTTACCGCACGCGCGCCGTGAAGCTCGGTTTCTTCAAGTTTCCGGAAGATGTGGCCACGGCAAACCTGCAATCTGCGCTCGGCGCGCTGAAGGAGCTGGACGGCCTGCTCGCTGGACGGAGCTGGCTGGTGGGGGGCGGGGCCACCATCGCCGATATCGATATTTACGGCATCGCCAGCTATTGCGGCCAGGCGCAGATTGACCTGCAGCCCTTCGGCAATGTCCGCAAATGGATGGCGCGAGTGGAAGACCTCGCTGGCTTCAAAGGCCCGCAGGACTGCCTTCCGCAAGTGAGCGTGAAAGCGGCGTGATCACGGGGCTCGATCATCTCGTTCTGGTCTGCCCGGAGATTAACTCCGGCGTGGCGGTGTATGAGAAGCTGCTCGGCCGGAAGGCAGACTGGCGGGCAGATGTGGAGGGTGGCGGCGCGTCTGCGCTGTTCCGGCTGGGCAATACATCGCTGGAACTGTTGGCGCCTGCCGGTGACGGGCCTCTGGCTCAGCGTCTTGCAGACATCATTGATGCTGACGGCCCCGGCCTGAAGACGCTTGCTTTCGGCAGTGACGCTTTGGCGGTTGATCATGATACTTTCACCCGGCGTGGCCTGGAGCCCGAGCCTCTTTCCAAGGGTCAGTCCACGCATACGCAAACTGGCGCGGCGCGGGCATGGCAGAGCTTCCGGATTCCAGCCACGAAGACCGGCGGGATCAGGGTCTTCATCATCGAGCCGAGGGAAGGGGCGCTTCAGCCTCTCGCGCCCGCCGCTGACGCTGTTAACGGGCTGGATCACGCAGTGATCAATACGGCCGCGCCAGACCGCGCGCTGGCCTTCTATGGCGCCAGGCTCGGCCTGCGCCTGGCGATGGATCGGACAAATCCAGACTGGGGCGTGCGCCTGATCTTCTTCCGCACGGGCAGCCTGACGATCGAGATTGCTCAGCGCCTTGCAGATCCTGAAGACAGCGCGAAGCCAGACAGTTTCTGGGGCCTTACCTGGGCGGTTGCAGACATCAGCACCGCCCATGCCCGGCTCGCGGCCAGCGGTTTTGATGTCTCTGAAATCCGCAAGGGCCGCAAACCCGGCAGCCAGGTTTTTACGGTTCGCAATGGCACAATGAATGTGCCGACCTTGTTCATTGCCCATGAGGCGGTTTAGAAGCTGACGCCATGACACCTTTCACACGCCTTGATGGAACCGCCGCGCCGCTGATGGACAAGGGTAAACCCATGTCCAATGTCGACACCGACATGATCATCCCGAAACAGTTCCTGAAGACCACGGAACGCACGGGTCTCGCCAAGGGCTTGTTCTATGAGCTAAAAACGCGGGCAGATGGCTCCGAAGACCCTGATTTCGTGCTCAACCGGCCGCAATATGCCAAGGCAAGCATCCTGATCGCGGGCGAAAATTTCGGCTGCGGCTCCTCGCGGGAGCATGCGCCCTGGGCGCTGGCTGACCAGGGCATCACCTGCATCATCGCGCCCTCCTTTGCCGATATTTTCCATAATAACTGCTACAAGAACGGCATCCTGCCAGTGCGCCTGCCGACAGATGTTTGCGAAAAGCTGGCCGCCGAAGCGGGCGGCCCCAACCATGTCTTTTCGGTGGATCTGGTCGCTCAGACAGTCACGACCCCGACAGGTGAAGTGCATGCATTTGACGTGGACCCTGGCCGGAAGTCCAACCTGATTGCCGGTCTTGACGAAATCGGCGCCTCTCTGACGGCGGCGACAGATATAAACAGGTTCGAAGACCACCGTCGGCTGACGACCCCTTGGCTGGATCCGGTAGGTTGATGCCCGGCCGGTGCGCGCCCTGAGGGCACACTTCGAAAAAGAATCGGAGTTTATCGATATTCGATTGCACCCCATGACATCGACTGCCATAGATTTGATATCGATTTCTGGATCCTGATGGAGAGGCCGGATGGTAATCGCCTTCAAACCCATCTTTGCTGCGTGTATCTGTCTTCTCGTGTGTAGCGCCTGCGCAACGAATGCATCGGGAATAACGGCCTCCTCTGACGCCGATAGAATGACAGCAGGAATGGAGGGGCAAACGGCGCCCGATGGATCGCTCGTGAAATGCCGCTCTATGCAGGTCACAGGCAGCCGTTTTCCGGTCAAGGACTGCAAGTCGGAGAAGGCCTGGAGCGAATTCGACAAGCTTATGGCTGAAAATGCCAAGAACGAAACTGACAAATTTCAGCGCGTAAACACGGGCTGCTCCGCATCAGGAACCTGCTGAAATCTAATATAACCCTCAGCTTTATGCGGAACAGGGAGCGTCTGTTCTCGCTCGGCCCTTTCGCTGACACCAAAATTAAGGAGTACGGAATGTTGAACGTCCTCAAAGCACTGCCGGTTGCAATTGTGGCAATTGCTCTGGCGGCCTGCACGACGCCTGCAAACGGAGCAGCTGAGGCTTCGGGCACGAAGATCACGGCCGCAATGGAAGGTCAGATGACCGATGATGGCACCGCCATAAAGTGTCGCTCAATGCAGGTCACCGGTAGCCGCTTCCCGGCAAAGGAATGCAAGTCAGAAAAAGCCTGGCAGGAATTTGACAAGATAATGGCTGAGAATGCAAAATCTTCTACTGACGGTTTCCAGCGTCTGAGATCTGGTTGTGCAACACAGGCCGAAGGCACCTGTTGATCGCCCAACTCCTGCTAGCGAGAGAAGCATCATGACCGTTACCCTTCTGGTGGGTGTTTCTGGCTGTGCATCAACAGCTGATGAGGGGTCTGCTAGAGCGCGGCGGAGTGGAAAGCTGTTGACCAAGCCACGAACGAAGATGCACGACGCTTTCTTGATCGCGCGGGAAGCCGTGGAAGTGGTTTAGCAGAACCGAAGTAGTCGGAATTTTATATGAAACAGACACTCCTCCTTTTGCCGGGCGATGGTATCGGTCCTGAAGTTATCGTTCAGGCGCGCCGCGTCGCTGAGGCCCTCGTTCCGGATATACAGATTGAGGAAGGTCTGGTTGGCGGGGTCAGCTTTGATGCGCATGGCACGCCTCTCACAGACGAGACGCTGGAACGTGCCCGCAAGGCCAGCGCCGTGCTGCTTGGGGCAGTCGGGGGGCCGAAATGGAACACAGCAGCGCGCGACAAGCGCCCCGAAGCGGGCCTTCTGGCACTTCGCAAGGGGCTGGATGTCTTTGCAAACCTGCGGCCGGCTTTCTGCTTTCCGGCATTGGTCGATGCTTCCAGTCTGAAGAAGGACCGGGTTGAGGGTCTTGACCTGATGATCGTCCGGGAGCTGA
Organism: Alphaproteobacteria bacterium HGW-Alphaproteobacteria-18; assembly: GCA_002841155.1. GTDB lineage: Bacteria > Pseudomonadota > Alphaproteobacteria > Caulobacterales > Hyphomonadaceae > Hyphomonas. The sequence goes on along the minus strand of PHEH01000009.1, from coordinate 177,983 downwards.
CCGGCGGCGTTTACTTCGGTACGCCTCGCGGTATCGACGAGCAGGGCGGCCTGCGCCGGGGTTATGATACGGCGATCTATACCCATCCTGAAATCGAGCGTGTTGCCCGCATCGCGTTTGACATTGCCCGTGGCCGCAAGGGGCGGATCACCTCCGTCGAAAAGTCCAATGTGATGGAATCGGGCCTCTTCTGGCGCCAGGAAGTGACGCTGGCTCATGCGGAGTTTGGTGGCGGCGTGGAGCTTGCGCACATGTATGCCGATGCCTGTGCCATGGAACTCGTGCGTGCCCCCAAACAGTTCGACGTGATCCTCGCCGACAATCTCTTCGGAGACCTCCTGTCGGATGAGGCCGCCATGCTGACGGGCTCAATCGGCATGCTGCCATCTGCCTCTCTTGGCGCGCCAGGCACGCCGGGGCTCTATGAGCCGGTGCACGGTTCTGCGCCAGATATCGCCGGGCAGGGCATCGCAAACCCTTGCGCCGCGATCCTGTCGCTGGAAATGGCGCTGCGCTGGTCGCTCGGAAAAGAGAAAGCCGCTGACACGCTCTTTGCGGCGGTTGGTAAAGCCCTCGACCGCGGCGCCCGCACCCGCGATCTCGGCGGAACGCTGACCACCCGCGAGATGGCTGACGCGGTGCTCGCCGCGCTCTGATGCGCGCTGCCCGTCCAGATTTGGACAAGCAGACAACCTTGTGACATCCTCCGCTCAAAAGAACAGCGGAGGAAACAAGCTATGTCATATGCTGCCGGGCGGCTCATTCATGATGCCGACAGTCATCTGATGGAAATGACCGATTGCCTTGACCCCTATTTCGAGGCGCGCCTGCTGGAGCGGTATCATGCTCTGCCGGTCTACAAGTGGAAGCATTCCCACGCCCACTGGATGAACGAGGAACGCGCGCGCCATGAAGACGCCGCCTACCGCGCGGTCGCCGGAGACGCGATCCTGCTCAAGAAGAACTATGAGGCGCTCGGATCATTCCGCCGGGAAGACCGCCCGGCCGTGATGGACCGGCTGGGCTTTGCCAGCCAGCTTGTCTTCACGACCTTCTGTCTTGGCAATTTCGGTCTTGATCAGGGCGATGACATGGAGCTCTGCTACGCGGCTGCCGATGCCCACAACCGCATGATGACCGATTTCTGCTCGGTCGACCGGCGCCTGCTCCCCGTCGCGTATGTGCCGTTGGAGGATTTTCAGAGGGCGGAACAAACGGCGCGGTTGGCTATCCGTCTTGGCGCTAAGGCAATCATGGTGCCTTCACTCTGCCCGCAGAAGCACGCGCCAAGCCATATCCGTCTTGATCCGGTCTGGCGCGTAGCAGAAGAGGCGGGTCTGCCCATTCTTCTTCATGTCGGCGGCGAGGAAAAACTCAATCCGGCCTATAAGGAAAACGGCCTTCCCCCTGTGAAGGATTTCCATGGCGGCGACGACAATTTCACTTCGGTTTCCTACATGCCTATCCCGAACGCCGCGATGCAGACACTCGCCACACTGATCTTCGATGGTGTGTTCGATCGCTTTCCGAATTTGAAATGGGGCGCCATCGAGTTAGGCGCGTCCTGGGTGCCCGGATGGATGCGGTCCATGGATTCGGCGGCCCATGCCTTTGGGCGTAATGAGGAGCGGTTGCAGAAACTCTCGGCAAAACTTTCCGAAATTGTCCGCCGCCAGTTCCGGGCGGCGCCTTATCCGCATGAGGATGCCGGCTGGATCATCCGCAACTCTGGCGATGAGGTGTGCCTCTTTTCTTCGGACTATCCTCATGTGGAAGGTGGCCGTAACCCGCTCAAACGCTTCGATGAAACACTCTCTGGCTGCACCCAGGCGCAGATTTCCGGCTTTTATTCGGAAAACTTCATCAACCTGATGGGGGAGGGGCTCGCGGCGGATCTTCGCAGACCGCAGCAACGCGCGAGCGCTTAGCTGTAATCAGCAATCCGGCAGAGGAGGGGACCGCGGAATTCGAAGAAGCTTGCCCCGCGCACCTTGACCGACTGGCCGGCTTTAACCCCGGTCGGCAGGTCAACGGCCGCGCGGCCTTCAAACTCGATCTCGGCGGCGGCCTTGCCAGCGCCGGAGACGAGATTGATGAGGCGCTGGCGGCGATAGGAGAAGGCATTGCCGGAAACGTCCGCCACCTGGCGCATCATTTCCTTGCCCTCCAGCCGCATCGACTGGCCGGTATTGGAGATGTTCTCGAACACCACATCATCGGTCACATAGGTCAGCATGCCCTCGATATCGCGCTCATTATACGCGGCGATATATTTGCGGATGATTTCGTCGAGCATGGTCACTGCTCCGCCCTGTTAAGCCCGGGGCAGTCCTGCCCGACGCGGCGGAATTGCACAAGCCGCTTTAAGATGGGCGTAAGATGGGCCATATAGCCCGCGAACATGAACCAGAGGAGATAATCATGGGCACACGCATCGCGGTTGTCGGCGCCACAGGTAATGTCGGGCGGGAACTCCTCAATATTCTGGACGAGCGACTCTTCCCCGCCGACGAAGTCTTCGCCGTTGCTTCGCGCCGGTCGATTGGCAAGGAAGTATCCTACGGGGACCGTACCCTTAAATGCCATGACCTGGAGCAATTCGACTTCAGCCGCGTCGATGTCGTCCTGATGTCGGCGGGCGGCAAGGTCTCGAAGGAATGGTCGCCGAAGATCGCCAAGGCGGGCGCCATCGTCATTGATAACTCATCCCAGTGGCGGATGGACCCGGATGTGCCGCTGGTGGTTCCGGAAGTGAATGCGGACGCCGTTCTCGGCTATGAGAAGAAGCGTATCATCGCCAACCCCAACTGCTCGACGGCCCAACTCGTCGTGGCGCTCAAGCCAATCCATGATGCCGTTGGCATCAAACGCGTCGTCGTGGCCACCTACCAGTCCGTCTCTGGCGCCGGCAAGGAAGCTATGGACGAGCTCTGGAACCAGACGCGCGGTATTTTCGTCAATGACGAGCCTGCCCCGCAGGTCTTCCAGAAAGAGATTGCCTTCAACGTCATTCCACAGATCGACGTCTTCATGGAGGATGGCTACACCAAAGAAGAGTGGAAGATGCGCGTCGAGACCAAGAAAATTCTCGACGAAAGCATTGAACTCGTCGCCACCTGTGTGCGCGTGCCGGTCTTTGTCGGCCATTCCGAAGCGGTCCACATCGAAACCATCGGGCACATGTCAGCCGACGAATGCCGCGCCCTGCTGCGCGAAAGCCCGGGCCTCATGGTGGTCGATGATCCCAAGGAAGACCTCTACATCACGCCCAAAGAATGCGTGGGTGAGTGGGCCACCTATATCAGCCGCATCCGCCACGACCCCACCACGCCCAACGGCCTCGCCTTCTGGTGCGTGTCGGACAATTTGCGCAAGGGCGCTGCCCTGAACGCGGTGCAGATCGCTGAAGAGCTGCTCAATCGCGGCATCATCAAGCCGGAAACCGCGCTCGCCAAAGCCTAAGCGATCTGTTTCTGGGTGAACATTAGATCCCGGCCGCGCGGTGCGTTGGCCGGGATTTCCTTTTCTAGAGGTCTGAAAAGTCCACGATTTCAAAGCTGTGCTCTGTGGCGTCCACGAAGCGGCGGAAGTCGGCCTGCGAGAGGGCCGTGGTGCCGGTATTTGTCAGCGGGTGAAAATTCACGATGTCGGCGCCGGCCAGGATCGCGTCCACCAGGAAGCGCACGCGAGGCGGGCGGTCATTCATCAGGGCGAAGGCCGTAACCGACCCAGGTGTCACGCCGAGCACCTCTGTCATCAATTCCGGCGCGCCGAAGGAGAGGCGTTTGGTGGCGATCTTCCGGTGAAGCTGGTTCAGTTTCAACGGGTTATGGGCCTCGGCCGCGATCAGGACGAGATCGCCGGCGCCGTCTTTGAGAAAGAGGTTCTTCGTGTGCGCGCCGGGCATGTCCGCCTTCAGGGTGGAGGACTGCTCCACCGTGAACATCGCCTCATGCCAGGTGGTCTGGTGGGCAATGCCGAGGGCATCAAGATAGGCGAACAGGTCTTCAGGGCTTGCAGGCATGGTATCCTTTGGGGCAGGACTTTGGCTGCCCGTCAAGCAGCCAGGAAGCGGAAAGCCAGCCCATGCGCCTTGAATGTTATAAGATTTACGATGTTGCGCCGGAAATTGTGCCGGCAAGGTCAGACCGGGCGTGGATGGACGCCTTCGTTGATCGCCATCCCTATCGCTGCCTGCCGCTGACCATGGCGAACGCGACGGGCTGGGAAATTCTCTGCCCCATGGACATCAAGATCAAATGGAATGGCGGGCCACGGAACGAAGACATTCAGCTTCTCACAAGGGGCGATCCGCGCGCGATTCCGAGCTTTGCCGACAGCCATTTCATGCGCGGCATCGTGACCTTCCATACCGGCCACCTCTTCCGCACGCCGCCGGGCTGGGGCGTCTGGGTGACCGGGCCGCCCAACTGGCCCAAGGACGGTATTGCGCCGCTCACCGGGCTCGTCGAGACAGACTGGCTGCCCTTTCCCTTCACGATGAACTGGCAGATGACCCGGCCGGGCGAAGTGGTGTTCGAAAAGGGTGAACCCTTTGCTTTCATTACGCTTATGGAACACAAGCGGTTGGAAGAAATCACGCCCGAGCGCAAAGCGCTGAAGTCCAATCCCGAGCTGGTGAAGGAATATGAAGGCTGGCGCGAGAGCCGGGCCGATTTCAATTCCCGCCTCAAGGCCGGCGAAGAGAACGCCATGAAAGCCCGCTGGCAACGCCACTATATGCGCGGGGAGAAACCGGACGGCGAAAAAGCCGAAAGCCACCAGACAAAACGCCGCCTGAAGCCCCCCAAAGATATGTGAGGTTGAGGCCTGCTTATCCCGTGGATAAGCGGCCAGAAAACTCCAAAAAAACTCCAACGGCAGGCCCAAAAACTCCAACGGCGTTGGAGTTTTTTTCAGTCCTTCGCCGGGCGCGCAGATTTTTCGGCGATGCCCGAAATGCCCTGGCGCTTTTCGAGGGCGGCGGCGACGGCGTCGAGCGCGACCCCGCGCGACCGGAGCGCGACGAAGACGTGATAGATCACATCGGCGGCTTCACTCGCCACCCGCTCGTCGCTCTCGCGGCGCACGGCCTCTGCCAGCTCCCCACCTTCTTCGGCGACCTTGGAGGCGGCCGCGTCCGGGCCTTTGGCGAGCAGCTTGGCCGTCCAGCTGGAGGCGGCGTCCCCTTCGAGCGCGCGCGCGTCAATGGTGCCGGCAAGATGCGCCAGCGCGGCGACAAGACGGCTGGGCGAGGCAAGGGGGGCTTTGGCGGTCATGCGCTTTCCTTACCCGGTTCTCAGGGAAGGTAGAAGGGGGCGAAGCGGCGAAGGTTTCGCGCCGCGACACGCCTTGACGTCCCCAGCGGAAGGGCGCCAGCTTGGCGTCAAAGTTCCGGAGGATGACCAGATGAACGACCGCGTTTTGATCACGATGCTTGAGGATGGCATTGCCGATGTACGCCTCAACCGCACCGACAAGATGAATGCCCTCGACGGCGCCATGTTTGCCGGCATTTCCGAGGCGATCGACAAGCTGAAAGCCATGAAGGGCCTGCGCGTCGTGGTGCTGTCGGGCGAGGGGCGGGCGTTCTGCGCCGGGCTCGATCTTTCGAATTTTGCTGCCAGCGAGGAGAAGAAGCCGGGGCAGGGCAATGTCACCGGTAATCTCGGCGGGCGTAGCCATGGGGTGGCAAACCTTGCCCAATATGTCGCCTGGGGCTGGCGCGAGCTGCCGGTGCCGGTGATTGCGGCCGCCCACGGCGTGGCGTTTGGCGGGGGCTTTCAGATTCTCTCGGGCGCCGACATCCGCTTCATCCATCCCGAGACGCGCTGCGCCATCATGGAAATGAAATGGGGCCTGGTGCCGGATATGGCCGGATACCCTCTCTGGCGCGGCAATGTGCGCGATGATGTGATCCGTGAGCTGACATACACAAACCGTGAGTTCAGGGGCACAGAGGCCCAGGCGCTCGGCTTTGCGACGCATGTGTCGGAGAGCCCGCTGGAAGACGCCCTGGCGCTCGCCCGCGTGATGGCGGTGAAACACCCCGCCGCAATGCGGGGCGCAAAGCGGCTTTGCAATGCGATGGCGGATGCGAGCGACGCAGACCTGCTGCAGCTGGAAAGCACCGAGCAGGAGAAGGTGATCCGTACACCCAACCAGATGGAAGCGGTGATGGCGGAAATGCAGAAGCGCAAGGCCGTGTTTGCGGAGTAGGGCGCTACTCTCTCCCTGTATCCCAAGCTTCGTCACGCTCGATGGCCGCCAGGCCATCTGAGCGCCCATCTCCAAATTTATCCGTGAGTATTCGGGGTGGAGTTCGGAGATGGGCACTCAGATGCGCTTTCGCGCATCGAGTGTGACGAAACACTGAGTGCTTACTTTACTTCAGACCGTCCGCACCGGCGCGCCCGCTTTGGCCAACGCGGCGCGTGCTTCTGCCAGACTCGCTTCCCCGAAATGGAAGATCGAGGCGGCGAGCACGGCGCTCGCCCCGCCTTCGAGCACGGCGGGGGCAAAGTCTGCCACGCTGCCGGCCCCGCCACTGGCGATGACGGGAATGGTGACGGCCGATGACACCGCTTTCAGCAGGGGGATGTCATAGCCTGATTTGGTGCCGTCCCGGTCCATCGAGGTGAGCAGGATTTCGCCCGCCCCGCGCTTTGCCGCCTCGCGGGCAAACGCGACGGCATTGATGCCGGTGGCCTTGCGCCCGCCATGGGTGAAGATTTCCCAGGTGTCGCCGACCGCCCGCGCATCAATGGCGACGACGACGCATTGGCGGCCGGCCTTTGCGGCGCAGGCGGAAATCAGCGCCGGGTCTGCCACGGCGGCGGAATTGATCGCCACCTTGTCGGCGCCCGCCCTCAGAAGCGCGACCATATCCTCCACCGAGCGCACGCCCCCGCCGACGGTGAGCGGCATGAAGCAGGCCTCTGCCGTGCGGCTGACGGTATCGAGCAGCGTGCCGCGGCCTTCATGGCTGGCGGTGATGTCGAGGAAGCAGAGCTCGTCGGCGCCGGCCGCGTCATAGGCGCGGGCGAGGGCCACGGGGTCTCCGGCGTCTTTCAGGTCGACGAAATTGACGCCCTTCACGGTGCGTCCGTCTTTCACGTCGAGGCAGGGGATGATGCGGGTTTTCAGCATGGCGCTCCTTTGCCGCCAAAGCGGCCCGAATGCAAACAATCCGTAAGGTTGTGCGGGGTGGGAAAGGGCGGGCTTAGGGCTTATGTTGACGTTAAGGGAGGCTGATCTCGAACGAGCAAACTTTCAAAAGTTAAGCCACGGAGATGAGAAGAATGGATATGAAACGCATGGAGCGGATGACCGCTGCAAGGCTTCAGAATGATGAGGCCGAAACGCTGGCGCGCCTGGCGGCCGGGCTGTCGCGCCTTCAGGCCGGGCCGGACGGATCGCAGAAAGACGAAAGCGATATGGCCCATGCCCTGCGCACGCGCCGCCGCCTGCGCCGGCCGCTCTCCTCCGCGCTCTGACAGCGCGGCAATCGCTTTCCGGGATCGGTCAAATTTGACCGGTCTTCCGGAGGCGGTTTTAAGCAGGCTTTGTTAGGTTCCCCCGCAACGAATTGGGCGGGAACCATGCTATCTCCTGAACTCCGGAAGGCGATCCGTGCGGGCGGCGTCATCACGATTGCGTCGGTGTTTTTCACCTTCGTTCCCGTCTGGATCTGGCTGCAGATAGACCCGGTCATTGATACCGCCTCCGTCTATACTTCCTGCATCATCATTCCCCTGATCATTGCGCCATGCAGCAGCTGGTTCCTCCTGCGCGCGCAGATGCGGGCAGAGCGCCTGGCGCAGGAAAACCACCGCCTTGCGAATGAAGACGAGCTGACTGGCCTGCCAAACCGGCGCGCCTTCTTTGCCAGGGCATCCGTGCTGCAGATGCAGGCCGATGCCGATGCCGGGGCAGGGCAGTTTTATTGCGCCATTGCCGATGTGGATGATTTCAAGCGCGTGAATGACACCTATGGCCATGAGACGGGGGATGCCGTTCTGGTGTCCGTAGGCAGAGCATTGGGAGATCTTGTCCCCGCCACCGGCGTCATCGCGCGGCTCGGCGGGGAAGAGTTTGCCCTGGCAGGCCTTTTTGGCAGTGAAGCCGAAGCGCGCCTCGCCGCCGCCCTCCTGGTGGGCGCGGTGGCGGGCGCCGATTACGGCGCGCTCGGCCTTGCCCGCCCGGTCACCATCAGCATGGGCCTCTGCTGCGAAACCGGCCAGGAAAACCTCTCCACCCTCCTCAGCCGCGCCGACGAAGCCCTCTACTGGGCCAAGCAAGCGGGCAAGAATCGCGTGATGGTGTATGAGGACGGCCCCGTGCCGCCGCTGGCGCGGGTGGGGTAGGGGCAGGTTTGCTCCGCACCCGTAGGGTGGGTTAGGCGAAGCCGTAACCCACCACTTCCAAGCCGCACCCTCTGATGGTGGGTTACGGCTTCGCCTAACCCACCCTACGAAGGGGCTTCTATACTCGGTTTGCAACTTCTTACGCCGAGTAGGCTGACGCCTGCTATCCTTCTTCCACCTCCGAAAGAATCGCTTTAGTTGCGAGATTCCTCGCCGAGCGATCTGTATTGGGAAGGCCAGAGTAAGTTTATGCCATATCGCAACAAGACCTATGTCTGCTTCGATGGCGACAACGACATGGGTTATTATCGCCTTATGACTGCGTGGTCAGAGAACGAAAAACAGGATTTTCAGTTCTACAACGCGCATGATCTCAACGTCGCGCGAGATTCCAGCCAGGAAGAAAGCATCAAAAAACAACTGCGCGAGCGTTTCGCCAATTCAAAACTGCTAGTTGTGCTTGTTGGAAACAATACTTGGAGACTGACCAAGTTTGTAAAGTGGGAGATGGAGGTAGCATTGAAGCTGGGGCTGCCAATTATCGCTGTAAACTTGAACGGCTCAAAGAATAAGACTCCGCTTTGTCCAAGCGCCATCAAGGATGAACTCGTTATGTTTGTGGCCTTCAAGCAAAAAATTATTCAGTACGCCATGGATAATTGGCCCGCTCAGCACCACGCGTTGAAGCGCGAAGGGAAGTCGGGAGATTATTATTACCCCGATCATGTCTATAAACAGCTGGGGCTAGATTGAAGTACTTTTTCGATTCAATAATCACGCAGGCCTATTGGAAGTTCGCGCTTTTTTCGAAGCGAGGTCTCCAATCCATCTTCGCGTGGTTCGGAGGAGCGTTTCTTACCCTTCAGGTGCTTGATTGGTTTTCTGTGTTGAGAAGAGAAAACTATGGCCCGGAAGTTGTTCTGGCGATGGTATGTTTTTCAACATTAATGTCGGTTCTCACGCGACGACCAACACAGTCCGTTAGTGTCAGAGTTCCGAATAAAGACTGTTCAGTTGAAGTCCGAATTGGAGATATTCTCGACCACACTGGTGCGGTGGTTATCAGCACAAATACGACCTTTGATACTGATACGGGTTCCGGTCTGATTTCGGCGAAGAGCTTGCAAGGCCAATTTGAGGCGAAATTCTTCCTAGGAAAGAGTACAGAATTAGATCGGATGGTTGAAGACGGATTAAGCGGAAAGACTTTCGAGGATCGCCCCAACAAGCAAAAGGGAAAGACCAAGAATTTTCCGATGGGAACTGTCGTGCCGCTCAACACACACGGAAGAACATTTTATTTTTGCGCGATGGCAACTCTCAGCGATGCGGGTACTGCATCTACAACTGAAAGCGATTTGCACGCTGCGCTAGATCGACTTTGGTCTTTTGTAAGGACTGAGGGAGAGCTTCAAGAGTTGGCGGTGCCGTTGATTGGCACCGGCCGAGGAAGAATTGGCTTAACTCGAGAGCGAGTGATTGAATTGATCGCTCTGAGCTTCAAGCAAGCAACAATCGATGGCGTACTAACGCATAAGTTGGCGATTGTTGTGCATCCTGATGACGCCAAAAACTTCCAAATCAATCTATGGGAAATTCGAGATGACTTGTCCCGGTTGATGAGGCATTAGCCCGCCGCCCCAATCGCCTCACTCGCCACAATATCCCCATCATAGAGCGCGCGGCCAAGGATAGACCCCGCAATCGGCGCGCCGCTGGCCTTCAGGGCACGGATGTCGTTTACGTCGCGGACGCCGCCTGAGGCGATGACGGGGATGGAGACGGCATGGGCGAGTTCTGCCGTGAACGGAACATTGACGCCGGTTTTCAGGCCGTCGCGGCCGATGTCGGTGGCGACGATGGCGGCGACGCCGCAGCCTTCGAAGGCCTTGGCCAGATCGGTCGCCTTCATGTCGCTGGTCTCGGCCCAGCCTTCCACGGCCACCATGCCATCCTTTGCGTCGATGCCCACCACGATGCGACCGGGCAGGGCGCGGGCAGCGGTCTTTACGAGTTCCGGGTCGCGCAGGGCAATGGTGCCGAGGATGACGCGGCTGATGCCCGCCTCAAGCCAGGCGTCAATCTGCGCCCGCGTGCGGATGCCTCCGCCGAGCTGCACCGGGGCAGAGGTCGCCTTGAGGATGCCTTCCACCGCCGCGCGGTTGACCGGCGCGCCGGCGAACGCGCCGTTGAGGTCCACCACATGCAGATGGGTAAAGCCCATGCGCGCAAAGGCGGCGGCCTGATCGGCCGGGTCGGTGTTGAACACGGTGGCCGCGTCCATCTCCCCGCGCAGCAGGCGCACGCAGGCGCCGTCTTTGAGGTCAATGGCGGGATAGAGGGTGAAGGTCATGGGGCTTCTCTACTTGAACCCCTCTCCCTCGGGAGAGGGGGCTTGAAGGTCATGGTTTCCATTTCAGGAAGTTGGCCAGCAGCTTCAGCCCGAGGCGCTGGCTCTTTTCGGGGTGGAACTGGGTGCCGATGAGATTGTCGCGGGCGATGGCAGCGGCGATGGGGGCGCCATAGTCGGTCCAGGCGGCGACTTTGGCCTCGTCTTCCGGGCGGAAGGCGTAGGAATGGGTGAAATAGGCATGGGGCTGGTCGCCGAGGCCTTCGAGCACCGGGTGGGGCGCGGGGATCATCAGCTCGTTCCAGCCGACATGCGGCACAGGCAGGCCCGGCGCCGGTTCCAGCGCCTCGACTATGCCATGCACCCAGCCAAGGCCGCGCGTCTCGCCATCCTCAAGACCCATATCGGCCATCAGCTGCATGCCGACACAGATGCCGAGGAAGGGCCGCCCCTTGCGGATGACGGCCTCATCAAGCGCCTCGACCATGCCGGGAATGGCGCGAAGGGCGCCCGCGCAGTCGGCAAAGTGGCCAACGCCCGGCAGCACGATGCGCTCAGCCGTCAGGATGTCTTCGGGGTGGGCGGTAACCATCACCTTGCCTGGATCATCAGCGGCCGCCGCCAGCGCCCGCGCGCAGGAGTGCAGGTTGCCGGAGCCGTAATCGATGAGGGCGAGGCGGGTCATGGCCGCGCTCTTAGCGGGGGGAGGGGAGGCTTACAAGCTGCCCTTGGTGCTGGCCGGTTTGCCGCCGAGGCGCGGGTCCACCGTGATCGCCGTGCGCAGGGCCCGGGCGGTCGCCTTGAAGCAGCTTTCGGCAATGTGGTGGTTGTTCTCGCCATAGATGTTCTCGACATGTAGGCACATGCCGCCATTGCCGGCCAGGGCATGGAAGAACTCCTTGAAGAGTTCGGTATCCATCTCGCCGATCTTGTCGCGCTGGAACGTTACCTTCCAGATCAGGTAGGGGCGCTTGCACAGGTCAATGGAGGCGCGCGTCAGCGTTTCGTCCATCGGGATATAGGCATGGCCAAAGCGGGTGATGCCGCCAAAATCGCCCAGGGCTTTGGCAATGGCCTGGCCGATGACGATGCCGGTGTCCTCCACCGAGTGGTGGAAGTCGATATGGGTGTCGCCCTTGCAGCGCACTTTCAGGTCGATCAGCGAGTGGCGCGCCAGGCTGTCGAGCATGTGATCGAAAAAGCCGATTCCGGTCTCGATGTCGGCTTTGCCGGTGCCATCAAGGTTAACAGAAACCGAGATTTCGGTTTCCTTTGTGGAGCGGGTCACGTCTGCGGTGCGGGTCTGGGTCATGTGAGGCCATATAAACTGCCGGGAGCGCCACAGCTAGCGCATCTGTGTTCACGGATTCCTAAACATCTATAGCGCAGTTTCTGCGGGAATTACTTAGCTGGGCACCTGAGTGGGCAATGGATTGAAACAGGGAACCCTCATCGGCCGGTTGACCGGCAGCCTTTCCATTCCGGCATTCGCCGCGATTGCAGGCGGGCTTTTATCCGTTTTCCTGTTCATCGTGATCGTCGCCATAGAGGTGACTTTCCGCACGGCCGGAGAGAATGCCCCGATAAGATTCTCTGTTCCTCTGCCCGTGATCTGCGCCATGTTGCTGGGAACGATCAGCATTTCTGCGTCAGTCTGTTACATGCTGGCGCGGCCGCTACAGGGCGTGTTCCTCCGGTTTACCAACTACATGATGTCGACGCGCGGTGATGCCGATGCCGACCTCTATTCGCTGCAATTCCCCGAGCTGCGCCGCCTGCGTGTGGCAACAACGCGTACCGTGCGCAAGCTGAGGCGGGAGAACGAACATCTCCGCAAGATTGCCTATCGTGACAGCCGCACCGGCCTTCCCAATGCCGTCGCCGCTGAAAAACGCATTTTCGACACCCTGCCACTGGCCAGTTTCGAGCGCCCCGCCGCTTTCATCCTCCTGGACATCGACCGGTTTGCGCATCTGGTAGAGCAGGTGGGTTCGGGAAATGGCGAGATGATGATCCACGCTGCCGCCCAGCGCATCTCCAAAGCACTGAGCGATGTGCCTGATCCTTCGGCGTCGGCCCTGCGCGGCTCGATGCTGGCGGCGCTTACGGCCGATCAGTTCACCCTGTTCATGCCCAATGCCGGCAGCCGTGAGCATGTCATTGCCATCGCCCGTGCCATCCGCAACGCGTTCAACGAGCCCTTCACGGTTCTTGGCCGCCCGTTCACAATGTCGCTGTCAGGCGGCATCGTGATGGCGCCGGAAGACGCCGATTCGCCTCAGAAGCTGATGCAGAACGCCAAGCTTGCCTTGCGTCTTGTGCGGAACGAATCCCAGTCGGGCTTCCGCTTCTTCACCCCGCGCCTGACGCGCATCGTGCAAGGCCGCTACCGGTTTGAAGCAGAGCTGCGCGACGCGGTGGAAAACCGCGAATTCAAGGCGGTGTTCCAGCCGAAGATCGAATTTGCCACGGGCCGCATCGTGGGCGCCGAGGCGCTCGCCCGCTGGCGGCGCTCGAATGGCAAGCTCATCTCGCCGGCCGCCTTTATTCCGGTGGCGGAGGAAGCTGGCCTGATCGAGGAGATCGGTAAACAGATTCTGGAAGCGGCCTGTGAAGCGGCCCGCACATGGGAACTCGAAGGCCATGACGTGACGGTTGCCGTCAACGTCTCGCCCAGCCAGTTTCAGCGCAACGACCTGACAGAAACCGTCATGAGCGCGCTGCGCCGCTCCGGGCTTCATCCCCGCCGGCTGGAGCTGGAGATCACCGAGAGCATGGCGGTGTCAGACCCCGCGCGTGTGGCCGAGTTCATCTCGCCGCTGCGCGCGATGGGCACCAAACTCGCCATTGATGACTTTGGCACCGGCCACTCAAACCTCGCCACGCTGACCCAGCTGCCGTTTGATGTGTTCAAGATCGACCGGCAATTCGTTTCCGCGCTGGAGACAGACCGTCAGGCGCCCGCGATCGTCGAGATGATCCTCGCCATGGCCGAAACGCTTGGGCTTAAAACGGTGGCCGAGGGCGTCGAGACAACCAAGCAGGCCGACTTCCTGCGGCGGCGCGGCTGCACCATGGCGCAGGGTTTCCTCTACAGCCCCGGCCTTCCGGATCAGGCTTTCCTGGAACTTCTGCGCGCCTGGAAACCGCTGGGCGCCAATGACGAGACCGGCAGCCCGGAAGCCTATCAGGTTCCGCGCCGGTAGGTGTTGACGGGCAGGCCCGCGAGCAGCGTCTCGCCGGTATGCCGGTAGCCTATCTTTTCCGCCACCTTGCGCGAGCCAAGATTGCCCGGATCAATGACACAGCAGCTTGAGGTGGAGACATGCGCGTCCAGCCAGGCATGCATGGCGCTGACCGCTTCGGTGGCAAGGCCCTTGCCCCAGGTCTGCGGTCCGAAGGCCCAGCCCGCTTCCGGGCCATGGATCAGCTCTTTGGGCAGGCCACGCTCGAAATCGGCAAAGCCCGCTTCGCCGAGGAAGTCGCCGGTCGCCTTGTCGGTCACGACCCAGTAGCCAAAGCCTTTCATTTCCCAGAGACCCACCCCGCGGAGCAAGGCAAACCATGCGTCCTGGCGCGAGCGGGGTTTGCCGCCGATGAAGCGGGTGACCTCTTCGCTGCCCCACATGGCTGCGGCCGAGTCGATATCCCGCGGCTCCGCCCCGCGCAGGATCAGGCGCTCGGTTTCAATTATTGGCGCCTTCATGCACCCGCCTTCATCTTGGCCAGCATGGCGCCCATTGCGGCGTGCACGGTCTGGATGGCCTTCAGCGGGCGGACCATTACCTTGAAATCAATGATCTGGCCGTCTGTGTTCCATTCGATCATGTCGACGCCGTTGACGAGGACGCCGTCCATCAGGGTCTCGAATTCCAACACGGCCTTGTCGGCGCAATCGAACATGCGCGTATAGCGAAAGCTGTCATTGCCGAGCGTCTCACCGGCCGCCAGCAGATAGGCCATGGTGATGGCCTTGCCCTCCTGGGGGGTGTGAACGACCGGGCTTTTGAAGACGACGTCCTCGGCGAGGATCTTCGCGAGGCCCTGCGCAGAATGGTCGGTCAGCATCCAGTCCAACCAGGCCTGCGTGTTGGGAGACCAGCCGCTAAGGGCGATCGTGTGACCGGAACCCGCCATCGCGCTACTCTCCCACCACCGGTTCGGCGATCAGATAGTCTGTCGGGGGGTCGAAACAGTCCCCCTTTACAACGACGAAACCAGCCGGAAAGTCCGGCTTGGTGAAGATCAGGTCCATCCGGCCCCAGCTATAGCTCGTTCCGCCATTCACCGGGTCGGCCATCGCGCCGGGGCAGGGGCCTTCGATGGCAGCATCGGGATCAATCCAGATGCCGGCAAAGTAGCCGCGTCCCTCACTGACCCCCGCCAGGCCTGGAAAGATCCCGAGCAGGCGCTCGCCGCTCTCGCCCGGGAAGGAGAGGACCGCTTCACCCGTCTCAAGGTCGGCCTCATAGACGATCTCGCCCACGGGCGTCGTCCAGACTTCATCGGCCTGGGCGTGTCCTGAAATGACCAGGATTGTCCCGAAAAGTCCCGCGAGTGTCCTCACCATGGCATGCTCCTATCCGTTCCTGACCCGTCTGGGCAGGGATTGTCAGGGTGAAGCTATGCGTCTCTGCCGCGTTTGGCGAGGGGCAATTCAGCCTGCATAAGCGGCGGCAAGATCGGGATCTTTCGAAGCCACCAGATCAGCCAGATCGGAGATCACCTTGGCCTGTTTCCAGGTGGCGTCGTCCTGCATCTTGCCGTCGATCATCGCAACGCCGGAGCCATCGGGCATGGCGGCGAGGATCTTGCGGGCAAACTTCACCTCGTCCGGATCGGGGCTGAAGACGCGCTTAGCCACCGCGATCTGGCTGGGGTGCAGGCTCCAGGTGCCCGCGCAGCCGAGCAGGAAGGCGTTGCGGAACTGCTGCTCGCAGGCTTCCAGATCGCCGATATCGCCGAAGGGGCCGTAGAAGGCGTTGATCCCGGCCATCCGGCAGGCATCCACCAGGCGGGCGATGGTGTAGTGCCATGGGTCCTGCTGGGCGCTCATCCGGGCGATGCCATCTTCCTTGGGGTCTTCAATCACGCGGTAGAAGGGGTGGCCACCGCCGACGCGGGTGGTTTTCATCTTGCGGCTGGCGGCAAGGTCTGCCGGGCCAAGGCTGATCCCCTGCATACGGGGGGAGGCGAGGGCAATCTCCTCGACGCGGGCAACGCCCTCGGCCGTTTCCAGGATAGCGTGAAAGAGGATTGGGCGCGTCAGGCCGGCTTTTGCTTCGAGCTGCGCCACATATTGATCGGCAAAGTGGATGTCCCATGGCCCTTCGACCTTGGGCAGCATGATCACGTCCAGCTGATGGCCCGCCTTGAGGACCAGTTCGGACACATCATTCTGAAACCAGGGGGAGTTCAGGCAGTTCACGCGGCTCCAGAAGCCGGTGCCCTTGCCCTGCCAGTCATACATGTTCGCCATCTCGATAGCGCCGGCGCGGGCCGCGTCCTTGGCGTCGGCCGGGATGGCATCTTCCAGATTGGCCAGGATCACGTCGACCGTTGGCGCCATTTCCGGCACCTTGGCGCGCACTTTGTCCAGATGGGGCGGCACAAAATGGATCATCCGCTCCAGTTTGACCGGGAGTTCGCGATAGGGCTCCGGCGCGCCGATCGACAGAGGCTTGAAAAAACTGCGCGGCGTTTTCTGGCTCATTGGTGGCTCCCTTTTGCGCGCCAAGGATTAGGGCCCATGCTGCGGCGCGTCAAACCGCCTGCCTGTGACGGAACGCCCGCCAGCCTTGCGCGTTGATGCCCACAGAAAACACGAAAGGTATTCCCATGTCGCTGGTCATGATCCTGCTTACGATATTTCTGCCGCCTGTCTCGGTGCTGCTGAAGGAAGGCCTTGGCCTGCAATTCCTGCTGAACGTGCTGTTGACGCTGATCGGTTGGCTGCCGGGCGTGATTCACGCCTTCTGGGTCAACACGCGCGGTTCGGCGATCGCCTGACGCTTCAGCGCCGGGCGCCGGGCGCGGTTGCCATCGGATGGGCCGTCTCCAGAAGCTCGGCAAGCTCGTCTGTCAGGACGTGGGTGTAGATCTGCGTTGTCGCAATATCGGCATGGCCCAGAAGGGTCTGTACAACCCGGAGGTCCGCACCGCCCTGAAGCAGATGGGTGGCATAGGCGTGCCGCAGCGCGTGCGGATAGACCCGTTCCGTGCGCAGGCCTGCCTTTCCAGCGAGGTCTTCCAGCATCTGCCCAAGTCTCCGGCGGGTAAGATGACCTTCCTTGCCGCGCGACGGGAACACAAATCCTTCCTGCCTGCTGCGCATCAGGGGGTTATCTGGAAGGCTCTCCTCACGAACATCGAGCCAGTCTGCTAGCGCAATCAGTGCGGCCCGGCCTAACGGGCAGAGCCTATCCTTGCCGCCCTTGCCGCGAATGATGATGTCGGCGCTCATCCATTGCCCGGCCTTGCGGCGGGGCAGGTTGCCCACACGCAAGGTCACCAGCTCTGAGGCGCGCAGGCCTGCGCCATAGAGCAGCTCCACAAGGCATTTCAGGCGCCTGTCTGTTCCGCAGGCCTCAATCAGCCGGGAAACTTCCTCTCGTGAGAGCACATCGGGCACCTCCCGCTCTGGGGAGGGGCCGTCGAGGCGGGCTGTGGGGTCGTCCTTCCGGTCACCCTCCTGGAAGAGAAAGCGGAAGAAGCGCCGCACCGCAGACAGTTTCCTTGCCTGGGTCGAGGGAGCCATGCCGCGCGCCGCCAGGTCAGCCAGCCAGCCCGAAAGATCGCTGGACGAGGCGGTTACGAGACGCATCCCGCAATACTCGGACGCATCCAGCAGGTCGCGCCCATAGGCATCGAGCGTATTGGGGCTTGCGCCCCGCTCAGCCGACATCATTTCGAGAAAAGCGCCAATGCGCGAACGGTCATCCATCCGCAAACGCTAGGGAAACGCGGTTAAGGGGGCGTTTCTACCCTATTCGAGGGCGCCTTCGACGGGTATGCGGATTTCACCTTCGGGAGGTGCGTTCTTGACGGCACGCTGACCAAGCCACCACATGGCCCCGATGACCGCGATAGCGAGAATGACGAGGAGGATAAGGTATTTGCGCATAGAAACGGTCCCGCAAGCAAGTGTGGCAGGGCGAATCTGCCTGCCGATTGCGCCGCCTATGTGGCACCCCTAGGACATCTGCGCAACGCCGGGTAATAAGAACACATGCCGTCCGATCCTGAGCCATCAAGTACGCCGCTGCCCTTCGAGGGCCGCACGATTGCGCTTGTCGGGCTCATGGGCGCAGGAAAATCGACTGTTGGGCGCCGCCTTGCCGAGAAACTCGGCCGGGATTTCTATGACAGTGATCATGAAATCGAGAAAGCGGCGGGTCTCTCGATATCCGACATTTTTGCAAAACATGGCGAGGCCGATTTTCGCCGGGGCGAAAAACAGGTGATCCGCCGCCTGCTGGATCTGTCCCCGCACGTGCTGGCGACCGGGGGCGGGGCCTATCTCGACGCCGACACGCGCGCCATCCTGCGCGAACGGGCGATCACGGTCTGGCTGAATGCCGACATCGAAACACTCTGGCGGCGCGTCCAGAAGCGCGACACGCGCCCGCTCCTCAAACGCGCCGACGCCAAGGACCACCTCTCCAGCCTCGCCCTGGACCGGGAGCCCTTCTATTCGCAGGCCGATCTGGTCGTCCACTCCAAGGACGGTCCGCACACCCAAACGGTCAATGCGATCCTGAAAGCCCTTCAGACCTGGACACCCTCATGAACACAACCTCCCTGCTGGAAACGGTGCGCGTCGAACTCGGGGCGCGGGCTTACGACATTCTTGTTGGCCACGGAGCATTGGCTGAACTCGGCCCGCGGCTCTCGCTGATGCTGAAACGTCCGCGTGCTTTTGTGCTGACCGATGAAACGGTCGCGCGCCATCATAGAGGCGCGCTGGAAGCGGCGGTGAAAACCGCCGGCATACAGCTCGACTGGTTGAGCTTGCCGCCGGGCGAGAAGACCAAATCCTTCTCCCAGCTTGAAGGCGTGCTCGACTGGTTGCTCGCGGGCGGGGCGGACCGGGGCGATACGCTGATCGCCTTTGGCGGCGGCGTGATCGGGGATATGGGCGGGCTTGCCGCCAGCCTGATGAAGCGCGGTATGGGGTTCGTGCAGGTGCCGACCACGCTGCTGGCGCAGGTCGACTCCTCCGTTGGCGGAAAGACCGCGGTGAATACCCCGCGCGGAAAAAACCTGATCGGCGCGTTTTATCAACCGCGTTTCGTGATCGCCGATACGGCGCTTCTGGCAACGCTTCCCGAACGGGAACTCAAAGCCGGTTATGCCGAAATCGTCAAATACGGCTTGATCAATGATGCCGCCTTCTTTGACTGGCTGGCCGTGAACGGACAGAAAGTGCTCGCCCTGGAACCCGAAGCCGCCCGCTACGCGGTGGCGCGGTCGTGCGCGGCGAAGGCCGCCATTGTGGCCGAAGATGAAACCGAGACCGGTGTGCGCCAGCTGCTCAATCTCGGCCACACATTCGGCCACGCCTTCGAGGCGGCCAATGAATACCGGGAAAATCTGCTGCATGGCGAAGCGGTGGCGCTCGGCATGGCGCTGGCCTTCCGCTATGGCGCGGCCAGCGGCATTACCCCGCCCGCAGACGCGGCGCGGGTCAGGGACGTGCTCGGCGCCTCGGGGCTTCCGGTATCGCTTGATGGATTTGACCGCGCCCGCTTTACGGCGCCGCGCCTCGCCGCTCTCATGCAGCAGGACAAAAAGGCCCGTGCCGGCCGTGTGCCGCTGATCCTCGCGCGGGGGATTGGCGCGGCTTATGTCCATCCTGATGCAGACCTTGCCTCGGTCGAACGCTTTCTTGCTTCTGAACTTGCCTAAGTCACCCGACAGGAACTGAGCTCATACCATGATCGCCGGATATGCCTTTGCCATTGTCATCCTTCTGATGATATCTGCTTTCTTCTCAGGATCGGAAACGGCCCTGACGGCAGCCTCCCGCGCCCGGATGCACGCTCTGGAGCGGGACGGGGACAAGCGCGCCCGCACGGTCAACAAGCTGATTGCAAACCGGGAGAATTTCATCGGCGCGATCCTGCTGGGTAATAACGTCGTCAATATTCTCGCCTCGGTTCTGGCCACCACCATGTTCACGGCGCTGTTCGGGCAGGGCGGCCTGGCGCTTGTGCTTGCCACAGCCGTGATGACCGTTCTTGTGCTGATCTTTTCCGAAGTGATGCCGAAAACCTATGCGATCACGCGGCCGGATTCTGTGGCGCTCGTCGTGGCGGGCCCCATTTCACTTGTGGTGAAAGCGGCATCCTGGATCATCAAGCTTATCCAGTTGATCGTGAACGGAGTTCTCAGGCTGATCGGCGTCGGCGCGCCGACAAGCCCGCTCTCGGCTGAAGAGGAAATCCGGGGTGCAATTGATATGCACGCGGCCGAGGGCGGGGTGGACAAGGAAAACCATCTCCGCCTCGTTGGCGCGCTCGATCTGAAAGATCTGACCGTAGAAGACGTGATGATCCACCGCAAGAACATCTACATGCTGGACGCGAGCCTTGAGCCGCGCCAACTGATAATGAAGGCCCTCTCAAGCCCGCATACGCGCCTGCCGCTCTATCGCGGTGAGAAGGAAGAGATCATCGGCATCCTGCATGCCAAGGATCTGCTACGCGCCGCCCTGCCGCTGGGCGGGGACGTCTCAAAGCTCGACCTCGATTCAATCCTGCGCAAACCCTGGTTTGTGCCCGAGACAACGCCGGTGCAGGAACAGCTCAACCAGTTCCTGGCGCGCGGTCAGCACTTTGCGCTCGTGATCGACGAGTATGGCGAGCTTCAGGGCCTCATCACGCTGGAAGACATTCTCGAGGAAATCGTTGGCGCCATTCATGACGAGCATGACGTCCAGATTCAGGGCGTGCGGCCGCAGGCTGATGGCTCGGTCAATGTCGATGGCTGGGTGCCGATCCGCGATCTCAACCGGGCAACCGGATGGGATCTGCCGGATGAAGAGGCTGTCACGGTCGCCGGCCTGGTCATCCACGAGGCCCAGACCATCCCTGAGCCGGGGCAAAGCTTCGTCTTCCACGGCTATCGCTTCAATGTGCTGCGACGCCAGCGCAACCAGGTGACCGGCATCAATGTGTCGAGAGCTGCGCCTGTTGCAGAAGTAGACTAGCCCCGTCGCCTCAGCCTGGCCCATCACCCTGGCCCATCACCCTGGCCCATCACCCAGGATCGGGCGCGCGGGCCTTTAGCGCCAGGGCATGCAGGCCGGTATCAAACTCCTTCTGCAACACCATCATAACCGCCCGTTGCACCTGGACGCGCGAAAGGCCCGCGAAAGCTTCGGCGACAATCTCTACAGAATAGTGGGTTTCTCCGCCCGGCGCGGCGCCAGCATGGCCCTCATGCTTGTGGCTGTCGTCCGTCACAATGAGGGACACAGGCTCGAAAGCTGCGGTCAATATGTCCTTAATGCGCATTTGTCTGTCGTTTGGTTGTGGCATGTTTAACCGGCGCTCCCTATTATGTGGCCCCATGTCAGACGGCGAACCATTTAGATACCGAGTCAAGTTCACGGATATACGCGTGAAGCCCCCCGCCGACGAGACGTCGCGTGCACGGGCGAAGCGAACACGCGTGTGCGAGGAGCCCGGCTGCGACCTTGAGGGCACCCACCCTGCGCCGCGCCGGAACGGCAAAGGGCGCCACTGGTTCTGCGATGCGCACGCCGCTGCTTACAATCGCACCTTCAACTTTTTTGAAGGTATGTCCGAGGCTGAAGCGGCCGCGTTTCTGCGGGCTGAGCGCTATGGACACAAGCGCACCTGGCGTATGGGGAACGGGCCGCTCGGCGGCCGCAAGGCAACCGATCCGCAAGATCCCCGCCGTTGGGCGGGCCGCAGCTTCTTCGATATGGATGACACCCCGGCCGCCGAGCAGCGTATCCATACGCATCGCTCCAGCCTCCAGATCCGGGCACTCAAGGAACTTGACCTTGAGACAGATGCCAAACCTGCGGAAATCCGTGCACGTTATGCTGAATATGTTCGCCGCTTCCATCCGGATTCAAACAAGGGTGATCGCTCCAGCGAGCACAAGCTTGACCGCGTGCTGCGCGCAGGAAAGCTGCTCAAGGCTTCCGGCCTGATGAAGGGCTGAGCCTGGCTCGCTCCTAAAGCTATCCAATAGAGGCGGCCCGGCTGATGGATGCGCGGGCACAAGGAGCCTTTGCCTCCAGGTTCAGCGCACGCTTTCAGAATTCTGCCTTAGAGTGCAGAGTCTGTTATCTGATTAAGTTGTGCGATCGGAATCTTCGCAGACTTGCTGCGGCTGTGAAATCCAGAAGGATTCTGGATGTCTATTGAAAACTGCAGAAAATACCGGACGTCCGTTTTGTAAAAGCATCTGTTTTTCGTCCGTACAAATACGTGTTCCCGTAAACCAATCAGAGGCTCTTCAGATGGCCTCGAGCAACAAAGTTGCGCTATGGTGGAGCCACAAAAACAAAACAATACACTCAAGACTGGATAGGTGGAGTTTGATCAGGAAACTCATGGCAGTTGCAGCTTTGGCTGCCTGCGGGCAGGCCGCGAATGCGGCTACGGCAGCAGGAACGCTCGACGTTCAGGCAACAGTGGTCAACACATGCGTGGTGCTTACCACGCCGGTAGTGTTTGCAGGTGTCGGTCTGCACGAAGTAACCGCCAACGGCTCGATCACAGTGAACTGCACGAATATGAGTGCCTTCACGGTTGCGCTTGATGGCGGCGAGTCCGGTAACATCAGTGCCTGGACGCTGCCCCACGCCTCCTTGCCGGCAAGTTTCAATTATCAGCATCTATACCGATGCAGGCCTGACCACGGTTTGGGGCGATGGTGTCACCGGTTGTCAGTCAGATGGGGCAGGGCCTTCACAGACCCCTCACCGTCTATGGCCGGACAACCAGCACACCCGATACAGCCGGCGCCTATTCTGATGAAGTGCAGGTTACGGTTACCTACTAAGGAAGTCTGATATGAGCCCCTTGGCCCCGCTCGGAGCTGCATGGTTCCTGTTGCCCGCAAATGCGCAAGGGCTGGCGATCGCCCCGATCATGGTCGAAGCGCCAGCAGGGGGCGGGGCGACGTCCCTCATGCTGAGCTCTGATCTCGGGCATGATGTCACGATACAGGTGCGCGTCAACGCGTTGAACTACTCAGTGAACGGGCCAGCCTTTCGCAACCACGATCCGTCCCGTGAGGTGAGGCGCGCGCAGCGATACGGCCTCTCAGCGCTGGCCCTGCCCGTCGAGGCGCGGGTCAATGGTGAGCCTGTGAACGGCCTGCTTGGTCTGGAGCTTCTCGGCCCAGGCCTTGTCTGTCCGGTCGGGTTTGAGGGCCGCGTTTACTGTTCCGTTGCCGAAGAGGGAGACACTGTTGCGGTAACCACACCCTCGGGCCGGTTCGTTGAAGCGGTCGCTTCGGTGCGGGGCAGGGGTGAAATGCGACTTCGGCCTGGAGAGTCTGTCAGACTGGCAGGAATTGACTGAATGTGGCGCCTGATTGTCCTCGTTGTGTCCCTGATTGTCCTGGTTTGTCCGGCGTTGGCACAATCGTGCTCGGTGTCGTCAACGCCTATGAGCTTTACGCCCTACCATGCCTTCTCCGGCAATTCCTCCGCGGGAGCGCAACGGTCAATGTGAGCTGTACGGGCCTGCTGTTCCTCGGCGCCACCTATGAGGTCCGCCTGGGAGGCGGCCAGTCAGGCAATATCAATGCCCGCAAGATGCAGCAGGCCAGCAGCGGTCATGAACTCGGCTATCAGATATACCTTGATAACGGTCAGGTCTGGGGCAACGGTGTGCAGGGCTCGACGATCAATGACTTTTTCCTGCTGGGCGTCTTCGCGCGCAACCGAAATCATTCGATTACCGGGACTATCCCGGCGAACCAGCAGGTAAATTCAGGGAATTATTCAGACGCTGTGACAATGACTGTTATCTGGTAGTCGCGCAGTGCTGGAATGTGACGGCGTCATGGCCGCATGGACATCTGCCGTGCAAAATGGTGAAAGCACGCAATAACGGAATCAGGGCTGCTTTTGCGCCCTCACGGGATGACAGGACGATGAGCAAAGGCTTGGTGACACTGGTTGGCGGCTCGGGATTCATCGGGCGCTACGCTGCGCGTGCGCTGGTGGAGAAGGGCTGGCGTGTCCGCGTCGCCTGCCGCAGGGTGCACACGGCAATTGATGTGCGCCTGGCTGGCCCCCCCGGCTGGGTCGATGTGGTTCAGGCCAACATTCGCGACCGCGCATCGCTGGAGCGCGCTCTGGATGGCGCGGATGCGGTGGTCAATCTTGTCGGCATTCTGTTCGAACATGCCCGCCAGACTTTTGCAGGCGAGCAAGCAGACGGCGCCGCGATGCTGGCCGAGGTGGCAAGGGAAAAGGGCGTCAGCCGGTTTGTGCAGATTTCTGCAATCGGTGCCGATCCTGGTTCGAGATCCCCGTATGGACGCACGAAGGCTGCCGCTGAGGACGCTATCCGGGAGGTTTATCCCGATGCGGTCATCCTGCGCCCATCCATCGTCTTTGGCCCTGAAGACCAGTTCTTCAACCGTTTTGCCAATATGGCCCGGTTTGTCCCGTTGATGCCATCCATTGGCGGGGGCAAGACGAAGTTCCAGCCAGTGTATGCAGGTGATGTTGCCGCAGCGATTGCTGCGGCGGTTGAGCGTGAAGAGGCTGCCGGGCAGACCTTCGAATTGGGCGGGCCGCGCAGCTACAGCCTAAATGAGGTCTATGATATCGTTCTCAAGATTATTGGCCGCCCGCGGTTCAAGATACCGCTGCCCTTCTTTATCGTCCGCCCTATGGCGTACATTACCGGCGCCGTCTGGCGTTTCATCCCGCCTTTTTCCTGGGGCCTGTTTGGGGATCCGCCGCTGACAGGTTCGCAGATCGAAATGCTTGCCAAGGATAATGTCGTTGCAGCGGGCGCGCTCGGCGCGGCTGACCTTGGTTTGACCCAGCTTGAATCCGTCGAGGCGATTGTTCCGTCCTATCTGTGGCGCTTCCGGCCGTATGGCGAGTTCCACAAGGCCAGCGAAGCCTGAAGCTCAGCTGAGCGAACCGGCCACGATGGGGGAGGTTACCAGCAGGGCGATCCCCAGGGCGAAACGGTAGAGCACAAATGGCAGGAAGCTCATTTTTCGCAGGAGCGTCATCAGAAGCCCGATGGACGCATAGCCTGACACAAAGGCCAGCGCCGCCACGATAAGACCGTCTGACATGGTGGCGCCCGCGCCGTCTGCCGGGGCTGCGGCAAGCCCCATCATTCCGTAGAGACTTACCGCGGCAAGGATGGGCGCCCCGATCAGCATCGCGAAGCGCGCAGCTTCCACCCGCTCATAGCCCAGCGCCCGCGCAGCCGTCATGGTGATGCCTGAGCGGCTGGTGCCGGGTATGATGACGGCAATCAGCTGACTGGCGCCGATCAGGAAGGCATCGCGAAGCGTCATGTCGCCCTCTGACCGCGACTGGGCGCCTTTCGCGTCGGCCCACCAAAGCAAAGCGCCGAAGATGATGGTTGAGGCGGCAACCGCGTACACGCTGCGCATCGCGGCCCAGACTGCGTCGGGCGCCAGATATTCGTAGATGACGGCGCCGAGCAGCGCGAAGGGCGTTGCGACGAGAATACAGAGCGCCAGGCGAGCGCCGCTCGAAAGCGGGCGCTTTGTTACAGGCGCCCCCAAAAGTTCAAATCCGCCCAGAATGGCCGCGCCCACATCCTTGCGGAAATACAGCAGCATCGCGATCAGGGTGCCGGTATTGGAGGCGGCGTTGATCAGCAATTCATCCTGGCCCACCAGACCGACAAAGTCGGATGCGAGCAGCACATGGGCCGACGAAGAGATCGGCAGCCACTCGGTAATTCCCTGAATGACGGCGATGAAAACCAGCTGAACAATCGACATGGCGCGCGGGATACCTCCTGATTTGTTGAGACATCGCTACTGCAATTCCGGAAATAAGAGCAGGCCAAATAATACATATCATATGAATATTCATATGGGTGGAAATAGCCTTCGGATGCTCCCGAAAACGAGAAAAGTCGCCATATAAATATCATATCAATATTCAAATCTGCTTGCGGAGCTTGTGGGGCGCTAAGGTAGGATTATAGGAAGTGCTCGAGCAATTTTGGGGCAAGCCTATGGCCGAGCGTATGCTGCAGTTCACCAAAGTTTCCCGGGCCATGCCCGAGAAGCGGCGCGCAAAAGAGCGCGCGGAAGACTTTCGTGAAATCTATGGCGAATTTTCTCCCGAAGCTGCCAAGGCGCAGGCCAGCCGCTGCTCTCAGTGCGGCGTGCCTTTCTGCCAGCAGGGCTGCCCGCTGCAGAACAACATTCCCGACTGGCTGAAACTTGCGGCCGAAGACCGGCTCGAAGAAGCCTGGCGCGTATCGTCGGCGACAAACAACATGCCGGAAATCTGTGGCCGTATCTGCCCGCAGGACCGTCTGTGCGAAGGCATCTGTACGATTGAGCAGTCCGGCCATGGCACGGTCACGATCGGTTCGGTCGAGAAATACATCACGGACACGGCATGGGCCGAAGGCTGGATACAGCCGGTCAAGCCTCCGCGTGAGCGCAGCCAGTCGGCCGGCATCATCGGCGCGGGGCCGGGTGGTCTTGCCGCCGCCGAGCAGCTGCGCCGCAAGGGCTATCAGGTGACCGTCTATGACGCCTATGACCGTGGTGGCGGGCTGCTGATGTATGGCATTCCCGGCTTCAAGCTGGAAAAATATGTTGTCGAGCGCCGTATCCAGCATCTGGAAGCGTCGGGCATCGCGTTTCGCTTCAACACGCGCGTCGGGACGGATGTCTCGCTCGTCGACCTGCGCGAGACGCATGATACCGTGCTCATCGCGACCGGCGTCTATTCGGCCAAGGATCTCAAATGCCCCGGTATTGGCGCAGAGGGCGTACTTCCTGCGCTCGATTATCTCACCGCCTCCAACAGGATTGATCTCGGCGACAAGGTGGACGCGTTCGAATCCGGTATGCTCAATGCAGAAGGCAAGCGTGTCGTGGTCATCGGGGGCGGGGATACGGCGATGGACTGTGTACGCACGGCCATCCGCCAGGGGGCCAAATCGGTCACCTGCCTCTATCGCCGCGACCGCGCCAATATGCCGGGCTCTCAGCGCGAAGTTCAGAATGCGGAAGAGGAGGGGGCTGTCTTCGAATGGCTCGCCAATCCCGAAGCCATCATCGATACCAAAGGCGGGAAGGTGAAAGCCGTCCGCGCCAGCCGCATGAAGCTCGGTGAGCCGGACGCGTCCGGGCGCCAATCCCCGGTGAAAACCGGCGAGACGTTTGATGTGAAGGCCGACATGGTTATCAAGGCGCTCGGCTTTGATCCTGAAGACCTGCCGGTCTTGTTCAATGAGCCGTCGCTGACGGTAAATCGTTGGGGCGCCGTGCGGGTTGACTATGCAACCCTGGAAACAAGTCTGCCCGGCGTATACGCGGCAGGCGATATCGTTCGTGGCGCTTCGCTTGTCGTATGGGCGATCAAGGATGGCCGCGACGCGGCCGAAGCAATGCACAAGGCAATGAGGGCCGCTGAGGCGGCCGCAAAAGTGGCGGCGGAGTAAGTCAGATGTCGGATTACGTGACGAAGTATGAGCAGAACCGCCAGCGCCTGATCGATGCAGGCGCTTACAACCCTGAGGACGAACGTGACGCTTGCGGCGTCGGGCTTGTCGTGGCGCTGGATGGTAAGCCACGCCGCGAAATCGTCGAGATGGGCATCCGCGCGCTCAAGAATGTGTGGCACCGCGGCGCCGTTGATGCCGATGGTAAGACCGGGGACGGCGCAGGCATTCGCCTCGATGTGCCTCAGGATTTCTTCCGCGAACATGTCAGCCGCACAGGGCACAGCCCGACAGATGACAGAATCTGTGTCGGACAGATTTTCATGCCGCGTACCGATTTCGGCGCCCAGGACGTTGCGCGTACGCTGGTTGAGCGGGAAGTCCTGAACTTCGGCTTTTACATCTATGGCTGGCGCCAGCCACCGGTGGATGTCTCCGTGATCGGACAGAAAGCCAAAGACACGCGGCCTGCCATCGAGCAGATCATGTTCCGTGATGCCCGAGGCCGCTCGCCCGAAGAACTGGAGCGGGCGCTTTATATCTGCCGCCGCCGTATTGAAAGGCGGGCACGGGAAGCGGCGATCCAGTCTTTCTATATCTGCTCGCTCAGCCACAAATCGCTGATCTACAAGGGCATGTTCCTGGCCCAGGACATCGACAATTTCTATCTCGATCTGCGCGATGAGCGGTTCGTGTCAGCTTTCGCGATCTATCACCAGCGCTACTCGACCAATACATTTCCCCAATGGGCGCTTGCCCAGCCTTTCCGGACGATCGCGCACAATGGCGAGATCAACACGCTGCGCGGTAACCGCAACTGGATGAAAAGCCATGAGATCCGCATGGTTTCCGAAACCTTCGGCGATCATACGCAGGACGTTAAGCCTGTGATCCCGGATGGCACATCCGATTCCGGCGCGCTGGACGCTGTGTGGGAGCTGCTCTGCAAGTCTGGCCGCCCCGCGCCGATGGCCAAGGCGATGCTGATTCCTGAGGCCTGGTCCAAGCGGGATTCGGTGATGCCGGTAGCGCACCGCGCGCTTTATGATTACTGCAACTCGGTGATGGAGCCTTGGGACGGGCCGGCAGCGATTGCCGCTTATGATGGCCGCTGGGCGGTTGCCGGGCTTGATCGTAATGGCTTGCGGCCACTTCGTTATTCTCTGACAGCTGACGGTATTCTGGCCGTTGGTTCTGAGACCGGTATGTGCCCACTCGGTAATCATGAGGTCACGCGCCGCGGGTCTATCCCTGCGGGCGGGATGATCGCCGCTGATCTTGGTACGGGCAAGTTTTACGACCATCGCGAAATCGTCGACTTCCTCGCCGCGCAGGCGCCTTATGAAGAGTGGTTGCAGGCAGTAACTGAGCTTGAGCCGGAAATCGGTCCCGGCCCGGAACCGGTCCTGTTCAACAAGGAAGAACTGCTGCGTCGCGAAACAGCTGCCGGCTATACTCTGGAGACGCTGGAACTGATCCTCGCGCCGATGGCGGAGAGCGCCAAGGAAGCCCTCGGTTCGATGGGGGATGATGCCGCGCCTGCCGTTTTGACCATGGCCTATCGGCCGATGAGCCATTTCTTCCGGCAGAATTTCAGCCAGGTCACCAATCCACCTATCGATCCTTTGCGTGAAGGCCGGGTGATGAGCCTGCGCACGCGGTTCAAGAACCTCGGAAACGTGCTGGATACGGACAAGTCCCAACAGGAAGTATTCGTTCTGGAAAGCCCGGTTCTGACAACGGGTATGTATGAGCGGCTTATCGAACGTCTGGGAATCGGTACAGAAATAATCGATTGCACATTCGATGCGGCCGATGTCACGGCCGAAGGCGCAGCGCTCAAGGAGGCGCTAGAGCGTATTCGGCGAGAAGCGGAAGAAGCCGTGCGCGCGGGCCGCGAGCACATCATCCTCACCGATGAGCATCAATCCGCCAGCCGCATCGCGGTGCCGATGGTGCTGGCAACCGGCGCGGTGCATTCGCATCTTGTGGCGCAGGGGCTGCGGACCTTCTGCTCGATCACGGTGCGTTCAGCGGAATGTCTGGATACGCATTATTTTGCCGTTCTGGTTGGCGTGGGCGCAACCTGCGTCAACGCCTATCTGGCACAGGACGCTATTGCCGACCGCCATGCGCGCGGTCTTCTGGGGGATATCAGCCTCGGCAAGGCGGTCCAGAACTTTAAAGAGGCCATCGAAGCCGGTCTCCTGAAGATCATATCCAAGATGGGTATTTCGGTCATCTCCTCTTATCGTGGCGGATATAATTTCGAGGCGCTTGGCCTCTCCCGCGCTCTGGTGGCGGATTATTTCCCCGGTATGTCGAGCCGGATTTCGGGTCTTGGTCTCGCTGGCCTGGAGGAGAATGCCCTTGTGCGCCATCAGAAGGCGTTTGATGAGGATGTGATCTCGCTGCCCGTTGGCGGGTTCTATCGGCTGCGCGCATCGGATGAGCCCCACGCGCTTGACGGCAATCTGATCCACACGCTTCAGGCCGCCTGCGACCGGGGCGATTATTCGATCTACCGGAAGTATGTGGACGCCGTTCACGCCCGCGACCCGCTACAGCTGCGCGACCTTCTGGACTTCAAGGCCGCCGGTCCGAAAGTACCGCTCAGCCAGGTCCAGTCGATCAACGAAATCCGCAAACGTTTCCTGACGCCGGGCATGTCGATGGGCGCGCTCTCACCTGAAGCGCATGGTACACTCAACGTGGCCATGAACCGGATCGGCGCAAAGTCCGTATCCGGAGAGGGCGGGGAAGACCGCGCCCGCTACCGGCCGTTGCCCAACGGCGACAACATGAACTCAGCTGTCAAGCAGATCGCCTCTGGTCGATTTGGTGTGACGGCTGAGTATCTCAATGAATGTCGTGAGATCGAGATCAAGGTCGCCCAGGGCGCAAAGCCCGGCGAAGGTGGCCAGTTGCCGGGCTTCAAGGTTACCGAACTCATCGCCAAACTTCGCCATGCGACGCCGGGAGTGACCCTGATCTCACCCCCGCCGCACCATGATATCTATTCGATCGAAGATCTGGCGCAGCTGATCTATGATCTCAAGCAGATCAATCCTGATGCCCGTGTTTGTGTGAAACTGGTCTCGCAATCGGGCGTCGGCACGGTTGCGGCCGGTGTCGCCAAGGCCAAGGCAGATATCATCCTGATTGCGGGCGGCGTCGGCGGTACGGGCGCGAGCCCGCAGACCTCGATCAAATATGCGGGCCTCCCCTGGGAGGTCGGCCTTGCCGAAGCCCATCAGGTGCTCTCGCTCAATAATCTCCGTGACAAGATCACCTTGCGGACGGATGGCGGACTGCGCACGGGCCGTGACATTGTGATCGCGGCCATGCTTGGCGCTGAAGAGTATGGCATCGGCACCGCCTCGCTTGTGGCAATGGGCTGTATCATGGTGCGTCAGTGCCATTCCAACACCTGCCCGGTTGGGGTCTGCACGCAGGACGAGGCCCTTCGCGCCCACTTCACCGGTAATCCGGACAAGGTAGTGAACCTGATGAGCTTCATCGCCGAGGATGTTCGCGAGATTCTTGCGTCGCTCGGGCTGAAATCGCTCGATGAAGCTATCGGCCGAACCGACCTGCTCAAACAGGTTAGCCGCGGAGCAACGCATCTCGACGATCTCGATCTCAACCCACTTCTGGTTCAGGTCGATACCGACAGCCCTGTTGTCTACAAACCGAACCGGCGTGAACCGGTGGAGGATACACTGGACGCCCAGATCCTGCGCGATGCTGAACCCTTCTTCGAGCGCGGTGAGAAGATGCAGCTCGAATATGGCGTGCAGAACACGATGCGGGCCATCGGCGCGCGCTCCAGTTCCCGCATCACGCGCAAGTTCGGCATGCACGCGCTGCCCGAAGGCCGCCTGCATATCCGGCTTGAAGGGTCTGCGGGCCAGTCGCTCGGCGCGTTCAGCGTCCAGGGCCTTTTGCTGGAAGTGTTGGGAGACGCCAACGATTATGTCGGCAAGGGGCTCTCGGGCGCGAGCATCGTCGTCACGCCGCGCCCGCGCGATCGGCGCGCTGCGGTGGGAGATGCGATCATCGGCAACACCTGCCTTTACGGGGCGACTTCCGGCAAGCTGTTTGCCGCCGGCACGGCAGGTGTGCGCTTTGCAGTGCGCAATTCCGGCGCCAAGGCGGTGGTCGAAGGGTGCGGTGCGAATGGCTGTGAGTACATGACCGGCGGACGCGCGGTTATCCTTGGGCCCGTTGGCGACAATTTCGGCGCGGGCATGACGGGCGGCGTCGCCTTTGTCTGGGACCCGCAAGAGCGGTTCGAGCGGGTGGTGAACCCCGATTCGATAGATTGGTATCCGCTGGCCGACATGCCGGACGAATATATCGGCGAGGCAAAATCGCTGATCGAAGAGCATGTTCGCCGCACGGGCTCGATACGCGGTAAGGAGCTGATCGATGCCTGGGACGCGACCCTCAGCCAGATGCTGATGATCGTTCCCAAGGAAGTGGCAAGCCTCCTGCTTGTGCGCAAAGGCGATGGCGCAAAACGCAAGCAGGCCGAGCGCGCCTGACGCCTGATCAAGTATTGCACCAGAACCAGCGCCTGATCCGCATCCGGATCAGGCGGCTGGTTTTTTCCGGCGGATACGGGGCCATAGCAGGCGCAGCCAGATCCAGAGGAGTGCGCCGAGGAGGAGCATCCAGGGAAGGCCGAAGGCAAAGCCGGTAATGACTGCGGCGGTGGCTGAGGCGAGGTTGGCGAAGAAGTCGCTGAAGGCGCGGCCAATCGCATTGCCACCTTGGGTGACGGCGTCGCGTTTGGTCTCATAACTGACGGTGAGCTGGCTCATGTCGACGCGCTGACGAAGCGTGGTGAGGATCGACTTCAGAGAGTCGAGTTCGCCATTCACTCTGGCGAGTTCGCGCTCCGTCTCCAGGATTTCACCCAACTCTCCCGGCCGGTCGGCGAGCAGCTGTTGCAGGCGGCCTCTCAGGGTTTCGAGCGCTTGCACCCGCGCGCCGGTATCAATGATGGAAACTGTAAGATCTTCTGCCGTGGTCTGCCGGTTGGAGATTTCGCCTTTGGCGGCTTTCGCTTCGTCTTCCACGCCGCTGAGGAATGTTTCGATCCATGTGGGCGTGGCGCGCAGGCCCAGCGAGCCGTTCATGTAATCTGTATCGTATGAGCTCATCCAGGAATTGGTCACGACGCAGACGGCAGGGCCCGCTGCTTTGCAGGCGGCGACATGGGCCTGCTGGGTTGGTTCGATCGCCTTCAGCGGCAAACGCATCCCGACCGTGTGGGAGTAGGCTATATACTGCTGAACGGTGGGGTCTGCGGAGCCCGTTTCTCCCCGGATCTTGGCGTCCACTCCGCCCCCGGATTGCAGCATTGCCATTTCTGGTGCTGGCGCAGACATCGGCGGCATGGCCCCGCGCTCCGCGCCGCAGGCGGCAATGAAGAGAAGCGGCAAAGCCGCGGCAGCAAATTTTCTGAGCATAATGTGTGTCCTCCCCGATACGGGCGTCAGCAGGCATCATCTCCTCAAAAATGGCAAGAGGATGCCCGAAGCGCGGTTGAAAGGAGAAAGCGTCAGATCAGGGTCGGAAGCCAGTCTGTCTTTCCCCCGCTTCGAGGACACGCTGGGCATGCTGCACGAAATCAACCAGCAGCGGGCGGGTGTCGCGCGGATCGATGATTTCCTCCGCAAAGAAACTTTCCGCCGTCCGGAAGGGTGAGCGGATGGCGTCAAATTTCTTGTAGAGCTGGTCCTTGAGGGCTTCGGGGTCTTCTGCTTCGGAGAGTTCTTTCCGGAAGGCTGCCTCGATCCCGCCCGCCATGGGCAGAGAGCCCCAGTCGCCGCTTGGCCAGCAATAACGCCATTTGGTTTTCGACTGGTTCATCATGGCCGACCCGGCAAGGCCATAAGCCTTGCGGATGATCACCGAGCAGACCGGAACGCTGGCCTGATAGACGGCGGTCATCGCGCGCACGCCCGCGCGGGTGACGCCGGCGGTCTCTGCCTTCACGCCTACGGCAAAGCCCGGACAATCCACGAAGTGGATCACGGGCAGGTGGAAGGTCGAGCAGAGGTCCATATGCCGGGTGACCTTGTCACAGACATCTGCCGTCCAGGCGCCGTCCAAGAAGAACGGGTCGCCTGCCATGATCCCGACGGCATGTCCGTCAATCCGGGCAAGGCCGGTCACGATGCCCCGGCCCCAATCATGCCCGATCTCGAAGAAGCTGCCCTTGTCTGCCACAGCCTCAATAATACGGCGCGGCTTGTAAGGCGTGCGCCCATCCTTGGGAACGATGGAGAGAAGGCTTTGCTCTTTCCGCTTCGGGTCGTCTGCCGGCTGAACGCGCTCTGGCAGATGATGGACTGAAGGGGGCAGGTAGGACAGGAACCGGCGCGCGGCGATGAAGGCGTCGGCTTCACTGTCGACGACATTGTCGACCGTGCCGTTCTGTCCCTGGATCTTCCAGCCGCCGAGTTCTTCCTTGGTGACGTTCTCGCCCAGTGCGATGGCGACCGGCGGGCCGGCCACAAATACCTGGCTGAGTTCTTTCACCATGACGCTGAAATGGCTGGCGGCGACCCTGCCAGCGCCCATGCCCGCACATGGCCCGAGGGCGAGCGATACGAATGGCACCTGCGTCAGGCCATGGACGATCTCATTCCAGCCGGGCGTTTCGGGGATATAGGTGCGCGGGTCTTTCTCCAGCATCTTGACCGAGCCGCCTCCGCCCGTGCCATCGATCATCTGGACCAGCGGCATCCGGTATTCAGCCGCCATCTTGATGGCCTGAACCATCTTCTGCCAGATTGAGGCATCGGCGGCCCCGCCGCGAACCGTGAAGTCGTCGGCCAGGATAACGGCGGGGTGTCCATCGAGGCGCGCGCGCCCCATGACGGAGTTTGACGGCATGAAACCGTCAAGTTCGTCATCCGGCCCATAGCTGGCCTTTCCGGCGATCTTTCCGATTTCATGGAAACTGCCGGGGTCGGCCAGGAAGGCTACCCGCTCCCGAACAGTGAGTTTGCCGCGTCCGCGCTGGCGCGAAACCGGCTCCTCTCCCCCCATCTCCTCGGCCAGACGTTCCCGGCGGCGGAGTTCTTCGATCGATTTTTCCCAACTCATGGATTTCACCTGACCGATGTGCCGCAAGGCGCGTCAAGGGATTCTTCTTGCGGGGCATCGCCCGGTTTGCTTTATCCCCAGCAGGTATCAATCCAAGGAGGACGCCTGATGGATCTCGCCCAACTCACTGAGCGCGCAGCAGCAGCCGTTGCTGGCGGCAGCGATTTCAAGAAAAAAGTAAAATTCGACTTCGGCGGCGCCGGTAAACTCTTCATCGATGGCGCTGCGGGCGTCGCCGACAATTCCGACAGCGCGGCAGATGCGACCATCTCCGTCAACTGGGACGATTTCACCAAGCTCGCCGCTGGCGCCCTCGACCCCACCATGGCGTTCATGCAGGGCAAACTTAAAGTTGCCGGTGACATGTCGGTCGCCATGCAGCTTCAGTCGCTGATGAAGAAACTCGCTGGCTGAGCCATCTGAATCAGATCGCTTGACGCATTGGGCCGCCCCGGGGAGACCTGCGGGCGGCTCAATTTTTTGGTGCTGGGAGACCTGTGCATGGCGAATTCCTCCGGTGACAGGCGGAGCCAGTTTGTTGAGGTTCCGGGTAATACGCCGCCCCAGGGCGCCGAAATCGTATGGTTTGAAGGCTCTGAAGGCCGCCGGCTGCGAGGCTGTATCGCGCCCGCCCTCTCCAAGACCAAACCACGCGGAACGGTTATCGTCTGTCCGGGACGCACCGAGTTTATCGAAAAATATTTCGAGGTGGGCCGCGAGTTGCAACAGATGGGTTTTGCGCTCGTCATCCTGGATTGGCCGGGGCAGGGCCTTTCGGACCGCCTTCTGCCAGACAGCAAAAAGGGTCACATAGACCGCTTCGAGACCTTCATGACCGCGCTGGCCAAGGGGCTCGATGCGCTCGAGAGCCGGTTGCCGCGTCCCTATGTTTCGCTCGCCCATTCGATGGGCGGCGCCATTGCGCTGGCGGCCATCGCCAAGGGGCTGGTGAAGGTGGAAGCGGCGGCGTTCTGCGCGCCGATGTGGGGGCTGAAGTCTCCCGTCCTGGGTATGCGCTATCTTGTCTGGGCCATGCGCGCGACCGGCCGGTCGGGAGATTATGCCATGCAGCCCGGCCCGCCAGAACGGTTCGAAACCAAT
Organism: Alphaproteobacteria bacterium HGW-Alphaproteobacteria-18; assembly: GCA_002841155.1. Classification (GTDB taxonomy): domain Bacteria; phylum Pseudomonadota; class Alphaproteobacteria; order Caulobacterales; family Hyphomonadaceae; genus Hyphomonas. The sequence continues at coordinate 142,365 of PHEH01000009.1, read as the reverse complement.
ATCGTGACGCATGACAAACGCCGCTGGGATATGCAGCGCGCCCTGATTGACGCCCATCCCGATCTGGAACTCGGCCCGATCACCTGGGGCTGGCTCGGCGCCTCGCTGGATATCTTCGCGACCTTCTCCAAGCCAAAGTCTCTGGCAAATGTGACTATACCGGTCTTCGTCGCCTCGGCGGGAGACGAGAAGCTCATCGACAATGCCGCCCATGGCAAGATTGCCGCGCGCCTAAAGGATTGCGACCACATCACGGTGGAGGGCGCGATGCACGAGATATTGATGGAAACCGATGACCGGCGTGCCGAGTTTTGGGATGGATTTCAGAGATTGCTGAAACGCGCGGGCATCTGACCCGGCACAAATAAAAGAGAAACGGGAGGAGCCATCCATGGCGATCATTTCACTGTCGCGCATCATTGCCCACTGGGCCGCGCTGCAGCCGGACAAGACCATCCTCAGCCATGAAGGCAGGAATGTAACCTGGGCGGCGTTTGATGCGCGCACAAACCGTCTGGCGCGCGCCTATCAGAAGCTTGGTGTGAAGCAGGACGACTTCGTCACCATTTCTCTGCCCAACGGTATAGAGTTTTTCGAGGCCTGTTTTGCCACCTGGAAAGCTGGCGCGACGCCCCAGCCCATCTCTGCGCGCCTCCCGAAACTGGAGCGGGATCAGATCGTAGAGATCGGCGGGCCGAGCCTCGTTGTGGGCGTGCCGGGCGGGGATTACCCGCAGACGGCCTGCATCCCTCAGGGCTTTGAGCCAGACGCCGGCCTTTCAGATGCTCCGTTGCCGGAAGTAACGGCGGTCAGCTACAAGGCCATGACATCGGGTGGCTCCACCGGCCGCCCGAAGCTGATTGTTTCCAAACAGCCCGCCGCGGCAGATCCGGATGTGCCGCTGCTGGAGATCCCCCAGCAGGGCTGCATGCTGATCCCCGGCCCGCTCTATCACAATGGCCCGTTCCTCTGGGCAATGACGGCGCTGTTCAAGGGCTGTTCCGTCGTGGTGACCACGCGGTTTGACGCCGAAGAAACGTTGAAACTGATCGAGAAACACAAGGTTGATGTGGTCTATACCGTGCCGACCATGATGCGCCGCATCTGGTCGCTGCCCGAAGAGGCGCGCTCCGCCTATGATCTCTCCAGCCTCAAGGCGCTCTGGCATCTCGCCGCGCCATGCCCGGCCTGGCTGAAGGAATGCTTCATTGAGTGGCTTGGACCAGAGGTGATCTGGGAACTCTATGGGGGAACCGAAGGGCAGGGCTCGACCACCATTCAGGGCACGGACTGGCTGCAGCACAAGGGCTCGGTCGGAAAGCCGCTGGAAACCTGTGAGATGAAGATTGTCGGAGAAAATGGCGAAACACTTCCCCCGCGTGAAGTTGGTGAAGTCTTCATCCGGCCAGTGGCTGGCGCGGGCACAACCTATCGCTATATCGGCGCTGAAGCCAAAGCGATCGAAGGGGGCTGGGAAAGCCTTGGTGATCTGGGTTGGATGGACGAAGACGGCTTTCTTTATCTCTCTGACCGTTTGTCAGACATGGTCATCGTGGGCGGCGCCAATATCTATCCGGCCGAGGTCGAAGCGGCGATTGAGGCCTATCCGGGTGTTCGCTCGTCTGCGGTCATCGGTTTGCCCGATGAGGACATGGGCGCGTGCCTGCATGCCGTAATCGACCGGCCTGACGGACCGGTGGAGGACGCGGCGATGATTGCCCACCTGTCGGAACGCCTCGTGCGTTACAAGATCCCCAGGAGTTTCGAGTATTCTGCCGAAGCCGTCCGGGATGATGCCGGCAAGGTTCGCCGGAAAGCTTTACGCGAGGCAAGGCTCGCCGCTTCCTCTTGACTTCCCCAAGGATGCTATAGGTCCCGTCCTGCCATATCCAAGGGAGGACATGATCATGAAAGTAGCAGCCGTCAAAAAGCCCGGCGGGCTCCAGAACCTCGTCATCGAGACGCGGGACGACCCCAAGCCGAAGGCCGGTGAAGTATTGGTGCGCGTGCGTGCCAGTTCGCTCAACTATCACGACTTTGTCGTCGTGCTCGGCGGTATCCCGACCCCGGACGGGCGTATCCCGATGTCGGACGGGGCAGGGGAAGTTGTGGCCGTGGGCGAGGGCGTTACAAAGTGTAAGGTTGGCGACAAGGTTATCTCGCTGTTCTTCCCCAGCTGGCAGTCGGGCCAGATTGAAGCGGCCGGTTTTGCCAGCGTGCCGGGCGACGGCGCCGATGGGTTCGGCGCAGAGTTTGTCGCCGCCCCGGAGACATCCTTTACGCGGATGCCTGCTGGCTGGAGCTTTGAAGAAGCGGCAACGCTTCCCTGCGCGGCGCTGACGGCCTGGCGCGGCATGTTCGTGGAAACAAAGACCAAGCCTGGCGACTGGGTCCTGGTCCAGGGTACAGGCGGCGTTTCCATCTTTGCCCTGCAATTTGCCAAGATGGCCGGCGCGCGGGTGATCGCGACCTCCTCTTCCAATGAGAAGATGGAAAAACTCAAGACCCTCGGCGCCGATCATGTGATCAACTACAAGGACACGCCTGAATGGGGTCGCAAAGCGTTTGAGCTGACAGGCGGGCGTGGTGTCGACGAGGTCGTCGAAATCGGCGGTCCAGGCACGATGGCGCAGTCGATCAATGCCTGCCGTCCCGGCGGCCATATTTCGCTGATTGGCGTCCTGACGGGTGTGTCTGGTGAAGTTCCCACCGCCGCGCTGTTTTCCCGCAACATCACGGTCTCGGGCATTACGGTCGGTTCGCGCCGCCACCAGGAAGACATGGTCGAAGCCCTTGAGGCTTCAACCATGCGCCCGGTCATCGACAGCAAGTTCCCGCTGGATCAGATCGCAGCTGCCTTCGCCCACCAGGCAAGTCAGAAGCATTTCGGAAAGATCGTCCTGACGATCTGACGCCTGGCTGCGAATTGGATTTTCCGGCAAGCGCCCGCCTATTCGGCGGGCGCTTTTTCGCGAAGGTCTTCCAGAATGCTGTCACCATCAGGCGTTTCCGGGTCGCCATTGGCTTTATGAATGCCATAGACCACCCCTGACAGGAGCAGGATTGCGATCAGGTTTGGAAGGGCCATGGATGCGTTGGCAATATCGCCGAACAGCCAGACAATGTTCACCTCAGCCATCGCGCCAATGAAAATGATGACCACCCAGATATAACGGAAGGGTTTGGTTGCCCATTCGCCAACAAGGAAGGTCACCGCCTGTTCGGCATAGTAGGACCATCCGATGATCGTGGTGAAAGCAAACAGGGCAAGACACAGCGTCACCAGCCAGCCGCCAACGGGACCGGGCACCGCATCGGTGAAGGCCTGATTGGTCAGCGTCGCCGGGTTATGACCTTCCGCCATCCACATATGCGTCGTGGTTTCGCCTGCCCATTCCTTGAACTGCGCCGCCGTTGCCCAGTTGCCCTCGGCCGTGAGGATCACGAGCGCGGTCATGGTGCACAGGACCATCGTATCGATGAAGACACCGATCATGGCGATCTCGCCCTGCTTGGCGGGGTTTTTCATCTGCGAGGCTGCGTGCGCGATCGGGGCGGAGCCCTGGCCGGCTTCGTTCGAGAACAGGCCACGCGCCACACCAAAACGAACTGCAGAAAGAACGGCATAGCCTGCAAGCCCCCCAGCTGCCTGGTTCAGGCCAAAGGCGGAAGAGAAGATCATCCCGAACGCGCCGGGAATATATTGCAGGTTAAGGAGCAGAATTACGATACAGGCGAGAATGTAGAGGGCGGCCATGGTCGGCACGAGGCTGCCCGCCACGCGGCCGATGGATTTGATGCCGCCGACGATCACGGCAAAGACCAAGCCAGCCAGAATGAGGCCCAGCAGCCAAAGCGGAACGCCGATTCCGCCATCTGTCATGGCAGAGTGAATGTTTGCCGTCAGGCTGTTGGCTTGGATCATGCCGCCTGTGGCGGTTGCGGAGAACAGTGTTCCGACGCAGAAAATCGCCGCGAGCCAGGTCCAGTTCTTTCCAAGGCCCTTCTTGATGTAATACATCGGGCCGCCATTGATGCGGCCATTCTCGTCGATCTCGCGGTATTTGATGGCCAGTGAGCTTTCGGCGAAGGCAAGCGCCATGCCGAAGATGGCGGTCACCCACATCCAGAAGATTGCACCGGGGCCGCCCAGCGTCAGGGCGGTGGCGACGCCAACGATGTTACCTGTCCCGACTTGGCCTGAAAGGGCGGTCGACAGTGCCTGAAAGGGCGTGATGGCCGCTGGATCGCCATTGCCCTTGCGGCCTTTCCAGACCTCGACAATGGCCGGAACGAAACGGAGCAGGGGCCGCCCGCCCAGGCGAAGCATGAAGAAAAGGCCGGTCCCGAGCAGGATGACTGCGATCGGACCTACAGGCAGAACCTGCAAGCCGTCCCATTCCCCACCCCAGATGAAGCCGCTGACATTTTGTACGCCAGTCTCAAGCCTGGCATAGAAATTCTCGAACATGGACAAGGGCCTCCCCGGCGCCAAAGATGTCAATTTGGGGGCACACTACCCCGCTTCTCTCACCTGTGAAGCCTAAAGCTGCTGTAGGGCACGCTGCGTGGAGGAAGGTTCTTTCAGCTTGCCCACTTTTGAGGCATAAGCCGCCACATGACCGGCACCCCCGACGAGAAGCCCATGAAGGGCCTGTTTATCAGGACCTATGGTTGCCAGATGAACGTGTATGATTCCGAGCGCATCCGCGATGTGCTGCGGCCGCTCGGCTATGCGCCTGTGGATAGCCCGGAATCAGCTGATCTTGTGGTGGTCAACACCTGCCACATCCGCGAAAAGGCGACCGAGAAGGTCTATTCCGAACTCGGTCAACTCAAGCGGATGAAGGAAGCCTCCGGCGGGCGTATGACGATTGCCGTCGCGGGCTGCGTCGCCCAGGCGGAGGGTGAGGAGCTCATCCGCCGCCAGCCTGCGGTCGATCTGGTGCTCGGCCCGCAGGCCTATCACAAGCTGCCCGAGATGATCGCCCGCGCCAGCCGCGCGATTGGCGACCGTCTGGAAACCGAGTTCGACACGGTCGAGAAATTCGACGCCCTGCCCAAAACGCGCGAGGCTGATGGCCCCGCCGCGTTTGTCTCGGTGCAGGAAGGCTGTGACAAGTTTTGCACCTTCTGCGTTGTGCCCTATACGCGCGGCGCTGAAATGTCCCGCCGGGTAGATGACATCGTGTTCGAGACCCGCAGCCTCGCCAGCCAGGGCGTGCGCGAGATCACCCTGCTGGGGCAGAATGTGAACGCCTTTCATGGACCGGCGCCGGTTCTCGAAGGCGGGGAGGACTGGAGGCTTGGCCAGCTTTGTCGCCATTTGTCCAAGATTGGCGGGATTGAGCGCATCCGCTACACGACCAGCCATCCGCGTGACATGGATGATGACCTGATTGCCGCCCATGGCGACACGCCTGCGCTGATGCCGTTCCTGCACCTTCCGGTACAGTCGGGTTCTGACCGCATCCTCAAGGCGATGAACCGCGGGCATACGGCCGATCACTACCGGGACATCATTGCCCGTGTACGCGCTGCGCGTCCGGACATCGCCATAGCCTCTGATTTCATTGTCGGTTTTCCCGGCGAAAGTGACGCTGACTTTGAAGCGACGATGCAGCTTGTCCGGGATATCGGCTATGCCATTGCCTACTCGTTCAAGTATTCCTCCCGCCCCGGCACTCCGGCGGCTGAAATGCACGGGCATCTGCCAGAATCTGTAAAAGATGAGCGCCTTCAGGCGCTTCAAAGCCTGTTGCGGGCGCAACAGACGGAGTTTAACGCCTCTCAGATCGGCAAGACGCTCCCTGTGCTTGTCACCGGCAAGGGCCGGAATGAAGGCCAGATGCATGGCCGCTCCCCCTATCTACAGGCGGTTCATTTTGACGGGCCGGAGACCCTGAATGGTCAGATCGTGGACGTGAAGATCGTCGGCGCGAGCCTCAACTCGCTGACCGGGGAACTTGTGCGCGTCACTGAGGCTGCTCTGTGACCGGAAAGCGTCGATCAACCTCCGAGCCCGAGCCGCAAAAGGTCAGCCGCCTTTATGAAGTGCGCGACAGTGAACGGCTGCGCGACCTGTGCGGACCCCATCACCGCCATTTGACCCTGCTGGAGACGCGCCTCAAGGCGTTTGACCTCCAGGCGGAGAGTCAGGGCGGCGGCATCCGGCTAAGCGGAACGCAGGAGGGCGTGTCCATCGCTGAGGCGGCGCTTGCCGATTTCGAGCGGCGCTTGCGCGGCGGTGGAGAGCCGAGCGAAATGGAGCTGGACGGCGCGCTTCAGGCGGCGCAATCCCCGTCACAATCCTTCTCCGGCCTTCGCGGCTTGAAAAAGTCCGTTACCGCAATGACGCGGGGACAGGCAAAATATCTCGATATTCTCGCCAATCCGGACAATGCGCTGGTCTTTGGTGTCGGGCCTGCGGGCACCGGCAAGACCTTTCTGGCGGTCGCAACCGGCGTTGCAGAACTCAATGCCGGCCTGCGGCAGCGCCTGATCGTGACGCGCCCGGCGGTCGAAGCAGGCGAGAAGCTCGGCTTCCTTCCCGGCACGCTGGAAGAGAAGGTGGACCCTTACATGCTGCCCATCTGGGACGCGCTGCGCGAACTGATGGGTCAGGAACAGATGGAGCGCCGCATGGCGCGTGGCGAAATCGAGGTTGCGCCCATCGCCTTCATGCGCGGACGAACCCTGAAGAATGCCTTCGTGATCGTTGACGAGGCGCAGAACACGACCGCCGCACAGATGAAAATGGTGCTGACCCGTCTTGGCCGCGACAGCCGCATGGTGGTCACCGGAGACCCCGATCAGGTCGATCTGCCGGGCAGTCAGGAATCCGGCCTAAAACAGGGCCTGCGCATCCTCAAGGATGTCGAGGGCATTTCCGTGCACCGGCTGACGGCGGCAGATGTGGTACGCCATGGTCTCGTCAGCCGTATTATTGATGCCTACGCCGCGTCCGGGGAGAGCTAGAGCCCCCGCCATGATTAGTTTCGACCTTATCGTCGAGGATGACAGTTGGGCGGCGCTCGGAGACCTCGAAGCCCTTTGCCGGAAAGCCTTTGAAGCGGCCGGGTCTGTTGCGCCCGTCGCTGAAGGCAACATCGCCCTGCTGCTGGCTGATGACGCCGCCCTGCATCAGCTGAACCTCGATTTCCGCAGCAAGGACAAACCGACAGACGTGCTCTCCTTTCCGTCGCTGCCAATGGACCGGCCCTTTCTGGGAGACATTGCCATCGCCTGGGGCGTTTCTGCATCTGACGCAAAAATCCAGGGGAAGGGGCTCGATGCTCACCTTGTCCATTTGTTGATTCATGGCTACCTGCACCTGCTCGGATACGATCATGAGACGGACGATGAGGCTGCAGAAATGGAAGCGCTGGAAATAAAGGCGCTTGCCTCTCTCGACATTGCTAATCCATATCTGACTGACTGTTGAAATGAGCGACTCAGACCCCTCCGACGCCGCCCCGACTGGCCGATTGCGACGCCTCTTCGGGTTCCGCAGGAATACGCCCGAGCCTGTGGCGGTTGCCAATAGGGATGCAGATCCCACTGACGCTCCCCAGGTGATGCGGCTCAGGCTTGCAGAGTTTGAAGAGTTGCGTGTTTACGACGTGATGGTGCCTCGGGCAGACATCAAAGCCGTCGAGGCGGGAACGGGTGTTCAGGATCTGCTGGAATTTTTTGCGGAGGTCACGCATTCACGCCTGCCGGTGTTCCGGGAAACTCTGGACGATCCCATCGGCTTTGTTCACATCAAGGATCTTGTCGGGGAGCTGGCCAAAGGCGGGACGCCACCGCGCCGCCCGTTGGAGCGGCTTCACCGTGAGGTACTCTACGTCCCCCCCTCGATGAAGCTGACGGATCTTCTTGTGAAGATGCAGGCCACCCGTATTCATCTGGCGTTGGTTGTAGATGAGTATGGCGGCACGGATGGCCTGGTCACACTGGAAGACCTGGTTGAAGTCATCGTGGGCGACATTGAAGACGAGCATGATGATGAAGAGGCAATGTTCGTCCGCCGCAGCGCGCGTGTCTGGGAAGCGGATGCGCGCACCGAGATCGAAGACTTCCAGGAGGAAACCGGCATTGATCTCAGTCTCGATGATCTGGATGCGGACATCGACTCGCTTGGAGGCGTTGCGTTCGCCTTGGCTGGGAAGGTTCCGGTCCGCGGAGAAGTGTTGCGCCATCCCGGTGGTACGGAGATCGAGATTGTCGATGCGGACTCGCGGCGTGTGCGTCGCTTGCGGTTACGCTTGCCAGAGCCCCCGCAGCAGTCTGCCGCTGAGGAGTAGAGGAATATGAGCAAAGCTGTGCGCAGCCACGGGTTTACTGCGCTTGGGCCTTTGCATGAGGCCTTTGCGCGCTTGTCAGGCTTTCCTGCGATGGCTGCTGCATTTGCGCTGGGCGCCTTGTCGGCCGTTGCATTTGCGCCGTTTCACTTCAGCGCCGTACTCGTCATATCGTTCACCGGACTTGTGTGGATGATTGACGGTGCGCGGTCGCAAGCCCGCTGGGGCAGGGCTGTCTTCCTGCGGGGATGGGCTTTTGGCACAGGCTTTTTTCTGATCAGCCTTCACTGGACGGCGATGCCTTTCCTGGTCGATCCGGCCAGAACAATCTGGTTCATCTGGATGCCGCTTGTTCTGCTGCCTGCCGGTATGGCGATCATCTGGGGCGTGTTCACGGCAATGGCGGGAGCCTTCTGGTCCGCGTCGCCGTCGCGTGTTTTCATTTTCTCCCTGTTTTTTGCGCTTGCCGAGTTCACGCGCGGCCATCTCTTCGGGGGCTTCCCTTGGAACCTTCCGGGCACGACCTGGACTCCTGGCGGGGCGTTGTCGCAGGCCGCCTCTTTAGGCGGCGTCTATTGGCTCACCCTGATGACTGTGTTCGTCATGGCGTCTCCCGCCGCACTGGTGGATACGCGAGAGGGGCGCGGCATACCTCTGCGCGTTGCGCCGGCGCTGGTCTCTGTCGTGGCACTCGCGCTCGGCTGGGCATGGGGCGCAGACCGGACTGAGGAAACCTCCCCCCTCACAGATCAGGCTGTTGTCGTGATGGATGCGGGCGTACCCCAGGACAAGTGGGACACGCTCGGCCCGGATCCGGTGCTTTATGAGTATTTGCGGATGCTCACATATCCAGACAGCCGCCCGGGCGACATTGTCGTCTGGCCGGAAGCGGCCATACCGGCCTACCTGCTTCAGGACGCCAATGCGCTGGATGCCATCGCGGCCTATATAGGTCAGCGTAAGCTGATCGCGGGGACCACCCGCTACGAGCTGACCACGACCGACAGCCGCACCTATTACAACAGCCTCGCCGTAATGGATGAGACGGTCAATCACACCGGCCCGCTGGCGCTGTATGACAAGCACAGGCTCGTTCCCTTCGGTGAGCTGGCGGCCATCAACTTCATTCCCTACGGGTCACAGCTCAGCTCAATGCTGCCCCCGACGGTGCAGCGGCTTGCGGCAGACGGGTTTCGCCCAGGCGCGGGCGCAACAGCTGTCGATACCGGTGGGCTTCCGGCCTTCGTTGCGCTGATCTGCTATGAGGGGCTCTTTCCCGAGATTTCGCGCGGGGTGAATGTGACAGACCGTGCGCAATGGATGGTGCTGATTTCCAACGATGCCTGGTTTGGCCGTGGCATGGGGCCTGCCCAGCATTACGCCCAGAATCGCTATCGCGCGATCGAGACCGGTCTACCGCTTGTGCGGGCTGCAAACCGGGGTACTTCCGGGATCGTTGATGGTTATGGCCGCGAAGTCATGCGCACAATTCCTGCTGAAACCGCACCGGAAGGCTGGTCGACATCCTATGGTCGGGCGCGCTTGCCAGTTGCGGCCGATATCACGGTGTTTCAGGGCCGTTTCGGAGCCGCGCTTTTCTGGCTGACGCTCTGCTTATTCGCGGTACTGGCCTTTGTGACCTGGAGACGATAAGGCCTAATCTTTGCAGAAGCAGCGGTTATATCCGGGATAGGCATGTCAGAAAGCAAACTGCCGAGCGATACCGACAGGGTTGTCGGGCAAAGCATTCGCCGCCGGCGGAGAGAGCTCAAGCTGACTCAGGAGAAGTTGGGAGAGTTGCTTGGCCTCACTTTCCAGCAAGTTCAAAAATACGAGAAGGGCGTCAATCGGGTATCCGCTGGCCGGCTTTTCGAAGTCGCCGGTGTGCTGGGTGTCCCGGTAAGCTATTTCTTTGAGGGTGCTGAGGATATCGCCGTTCGCGATGTTACCGGGCTCGCTGAGGATTATGATGAGGCGCGTCTGACGATGCTCTCCGATGAAGTCCTTCAGCTCATAGAGGCCTTCCAGAAAATTGAAGATGTCTCCTTGCGCAGTTCGCTTCTTGCGACCGTTCGCGCGGCAGCCTCTGCATTTGACAATCGGGCTTCAGATCGCAACCCAGAATGACCGAACCAGACAATACAGACTTCAGGGACCGTCCATTGCGGAGTTTTGGCCGGACAGGGGGGCGCCCTCTTTCGCCCAGGCAGAAGGTTCTCATGGCCGAGAAGCTGGATGCCTGCCGCGTACCTGGCGGCGATGCGCCGATTGATCTTCAACTGATGTTTCCTGGCAAACAGGCCTGCTGGCTGGAAATCGGATTTGGCGGAGCCGAGCATATGATTACGCAGGCGGTGCATAATCCGGCTGCCGGCATAATCGGGTGCGAGCCGTTTCTGGAGGGAGTTGCCAAGGCGCTTGCTGGTATAGACGAGACAGGCGCAGACAATGTTCGCGTATGGCCCGACGATACGCGTCCCCTGATCGCGCGCTTGCCGGACAACAGTCTGGACCGGGTCTTTATTCTGTTCCCGGATCCGTGGCCGAAGCGCCGGCAACACAAACGCAGGCTAGTTCAGCCGGCATTCCTTGCCATGCTGCATCCAAAGATGAAGTCTGGGTCTCAGATACGCTTCGCCACGGATGTGAAAAGCTATGCGGATGAAGCCTTGTTGGCGTTTCTGTCCGATGGCCGGTTTGAGTGGGCGGCAAATTCAGCCGATAACTGGCGCCGTGCGCCTGCCGACCATGTGACGACGCGCTACGAAACCAAGCAGCTGGGTGACTGCCGGCCGGTCTGGTTTGACTTCCGGGTCCGCTGATTTGATAGGGCTTCTTGACGAAAACGGCCGTACATGCACAAATCTAGGCTATCGAAACCGGTCGGTCTGAATATCAAGACCCCGTCAGACCGACGGCAATGACTTTCCCTCCTCCGAGTTTCGACAGGCACCGCACGGCGTAATTCCGCGTCTGCGCGGCCGACGGAAGGCAAAGGAAAGCCATTATGGCAACCGGCAAAGTTAAGTGGTTCAATGATCAGAAGGGCTTTGGTTTCATCAAGCCTGACGATGGCGGCGCAGACATTTTCGTCCACATTTCTGCGGTTGAGCGTTCGGGCCTCAAAACCCTCGCTGAGAACCAGTCTATCTCCTACGAACTGTATAAAGACGAGCGTCGCGGCAAGACCTCGGCTGTGGACCTCAAAGTCCTCTAAGTCTTTTCTGGCTCCCTCGGGAACAGAGAACGGCGGCTTCCGGAAGGGAGCCGCCGATTTCGTTTTCAGGCGTGGTAGTTGATCCAGCCTAGAGCACACCTTAAGGTTGCTGAAACTGAGCTTCTGGAGATGGAATATGCTACGGCAACTGGTTGCTTCATTGACGCTCTACGGCATGTTTCTAGCGCCAGCTTGGGCAGATATCGGAAATGATGAGATTGCGGCCTACAACGCTGCGCTGGAGGCCGGCGACGCTGCCGCAATTCAGTCCGCAGCAATCCGGCTGGGCGAGGAAGCGAGAGTGAACCCAGGGCATCCGGATGCGAGCCTTCTGGCGTTTGAGGCGGCCTGGACGCTTTGCCGGTTTTCCAGCTGCAATGGAGCAAAGCCCGCCGCTGATTTCGCTGCGGGCCGGGAAGATGCGCCGCCGTTTGCAGAGCTCCTGACGGCCTATGTCAGCTGGAAAACAGAGCCCGGCAAGCGCACGCGGAAAGCGGTCGAAGATGTTCTTTCGCGGGCGAGAGCAGAAATGCCGACTGTCGTCTCGGTGTCGGTGTTTCGCGAAATCTATGCTGCAGACCTTGCCGGCCAGAAATGGCAGGATGCAAGCCGTGTCGCTGGTTGGGCCGTTTCGCATTATGCCGTGGCCGCCGATGCGCTTACGCAATATCGGGTCGAAGCGCAGCTTGTCAGCATATCTTCGGCGTTCAACGCGTCACCGCAGGCGGGTCAATTGCAGCAGATGGTTCATTTGCGCGGTGAACTCAAGCGCATGCTGGCGCAAGCGGAAGATAAGCCTGACTGGATGAAGGAGACGTACTGGATAGCAAATGCCTGGCAGGGGGCAATGCAAGCATACCTGCAATCAAGCAGCCAGCGGATGATCTCCGACAGCGAAATCGACAAGATTCTTGCCAGCTATGTTTCCGATCTGCCGCCGGCGCATGACGACGAGGAGGAGGGCAAGCCCCCCTTCTGTGAGGGGACGTTCATCCAGAAACCAGACATCAAATACCCCTCAAGTGCGGCTTTCCGAGGCCGTATCGGATCAGTGATGCTTACTTACAAGGTACGGGATGGCAAAGTGACGGAGCCGAAGGTGCTCGCATCGGTGCCGATAGATGGGTTCAGGGATGAGGTGGTAAAAGCCGTTTCCAAATGGGTGTACGTACCCACGGAAGACCCTGCAAAGACAGGATGTAGGCTGGACCACGATAATATTATTCAGCCGTTCCTGTTTGCCATTCGCTGAGAACGGGCACACTGACCTCTCGACATCCCAAACAATTGCGACTATCTAGCGCCCAAGTCGAAATATATCGGCGGCGGGTCCGGAAACGGGTCCGCCGCTTTTCTTTAGTCCGGAGCCTGCCCTCTACACATGATCGTTCTGACTGAACAGGAACGCCGTCTTCTCAGCCTGGTCCAGCCGGTGGCTGAAGGCCTTGGCATGGACACTGTGCGCCTGCGCGTACAGGGCGGGCGCCGCCCGCACCTGCAGATCATGGCCGAGCGGGCAGGGGGCGCGCCTACCGATGTGGAAGACTGCGCCCGCCTGTCGCGTGCGCTCTCTCCCGTTCTGGAGGCGGCAGACCCGATTTCGGAGGCCTACACGCTTGAAGTGTCGACCCCCGGGATTGACCGTCCGCTGACCCGTCCGGGAGATTTTGCCCGCTGGATCGGCCACGCTGTGCGGATTGAGCTTGCGCGTCCGATTGATGGCCGCCGCCGTTTTACGGGGACGATCACGGGCGAAGACAATGACGGCGCCCATATCGAGCTTGACGATGAGACAAAGCTCGTGGCGGCCGTCCATGAAATGAGCCGGGCGAGCCTGGTGCTGACAGACGAACTGATTGAGGCGGCGCGTGCGGCCGGAAACCTGCCGCCCCAGCCTGAAGACGACGAAGATATGCTCGCCGATTTCGAGATCGACGAGTCCGACGACGAAGAAGAAGACCCAGAGACAGGAGATGTCCAATGAGCGCCGGCGTATCAGCCAACAGGCTCGAAATCCTCCAGATCGCCAAAGCTGTGGCGGAGGAGAAGTCGATTGACCAGCGTATCGTCATTGAGGCGATGCAGGAGGCAATCGAGAAGGCTGCCAAGGCCAAGTACGGCCAGGAGCATGACATCCGCGCCAAGATCGACCCGGTAACGGGCGAGCAGACGCTTTGGCGCATTCAGACTGTCGCAGACGACGAAACTTTTGAAGACGAAGCCAAGCAGCTGCGTCTTTCAGAGGCCAAGAAGATTGATGCGAGCCTTGTGGTCGGCAGCGAGCTGAAGGAAGAGCTTCCGCCCTTCGACTTCGGCCGCGTCGCGGCGCAGACCGCCAAGCAGGTCATCACGCAGAAAGTGCGCGATGCTGAGCGCGAGCGTCAGTATAATGAATACAAGGACCGTGTGGGCGAGATCGTCTCGGGCATCGTCAAGCGCGTCGAATACGGCCATGTGATCGTCGATCTCGGCCGCGCCGAAGGCATTATCCGCCGTAATGACGGCATCCCGCGCGAAAACTTCCAACCCAACGATCGCGTCCGCGCTTACCTCTACAAGGTGAGCCGCGAATTGAAGGGTCCGCAGATATTCCTGTCTCGCGCTGCGCCGGACTTCATGCGCAAGCTGTTCGCTCAGGAAGTACCGGAAGTTTACGAAGGCGTGATCCAGATCAAGGCCTGTGCCCGCGATCCGGGTTCGCGCGCCAAGATCGGTGTTATTTCCAACGACTCCTCAATCGATCCTGTTGGCGCCTGCGTCGGTATGCGAGGCGCACGTGTGCAGGCGGTTGTCGGCGAGCTTTCGGGCGAGAAGATCGACATTATCCCGTGGAGCTTCGATGCGGCGACCTTCATCGTGAATGGTCTTCAGCCTGCTGAAGTTTCCAAAGTCGTGCTCGATGAAGACGAGCGCCGGGTCGAGGTTGTTGTTGCTGACGATCAGTTCCCGCTGGCCATCGGCCGCCGGGGCCAGAACGTGCGCCTCGCCTCCCAGCTGACCGGCTGGCAGATCGACCTGATCACGGAGTCGGCAGACTCCGAGCGCTTCCAGAAAGAATTCCAAGAGCGCACCGATCTGTTCATGAAGGCTCTGGATGCTGACGAAACGCTGGCCCAGCTGCTGGCGTCGGAGGGCTTTGAGTCGGTCGAAGAGATCGCCTATGTCGCGTCCGATGACTTCATCACCATCGAAGGCTTTGACAAGGACGTTGCCGAAGAACTTCAGGAGCGCGCCCGCGAATATCTCGAACGGGTTGCAACCGAGAACGACGCCAAACGCCGTGAACTCGGTGTTGCCGACGAAGTCATGGAACTTGAAGGCGTGACGCCATCCTTCGCTGTAAAGCTTGGTGAGCAGGGCGTCAAAACGGTCGAGGATGTTGCCGGTCTCGTTCCCGATGACATCACCGGCTATCGCGAGCCGGGTCCGGATGGAAAGCCTGTCTGGGTTGAGGGCATCCTCAAGAAGGGCGAAATGCGCAAGGATGACGCCAATCTGTTCGTCATGAAAGCGCGTGTCGCCGCTGGCTGGATTGAGCCTGAAGCGATTGAAGAGATGCTGGCGCAGCAGCAGTCGACCGAGCCTGCCCCGGAGCTGACCGAAGAGGAGCGTGCGCTCCTCGCCCTCGGCGAACTGGGCAATTCAGGTAATGATGATGACGACGAAGAGGCTCTCGCCGAGGAACTCGGCATTGACCTCTCCGAACTTGAAGCGGAGGGCGGTGATGACGAAACCGCACCCCGAGAGTGATCCGCGCCTGATCGATGAAAATGCTGAAGATGGCCTGGGCGAGGAAGATACTTCCTCGCCTGAGCGCCAGTGCGCGGTAACCCGCGAACGGCTGCCGAAGGCGGCGATGCTGCGCTTTGTGCTGTCACCAGATGGCGTCGTTACGCCTGATATCTCGGAGCGCCTGCCGGGCAGGGGTGTCTGGGTAAAGGCAGAGCGAGCCCTCATTGAGCAAGCCGCAAAGAAGGGCGCCTTCGCGCGCGGCTTCAAAACCCAGGTCACGCTCCCGGACGGGCTTTGTGACCTGATCGAACGCCTGCTTCTGAAGCGCTGCGTTGATACACTGGCCCTTGCGCGCAAGGCGGGGCAAGCCATATGTGGATTTGATCAGGTCCGCGACGCCTTGCGCGGGGGTTATCCTGCCTTCCTGCTGGAAGCGGCAGATGGTGCGGAAGATGGCCGCTCGAAGGTATATTTTCTCGCAAAAGCCCTATATAGCGACGTGAAAGTCGCCGGAGCGCTGAGCGCGCCTGAATTGGGCATGGCATTTGGACGTGACCGTGTGATACACGGGCTCGTCCGCAGGGGAGCCATCGCGGAAACCTGGGAGATTGCCTATCGGCGTCTCATCGGATTTCGCGAGGCGCCAGAATTAACCTGGTTCCAGGAAACGGACCGGTAGCGGAAACAGCCGGAACGCACAGGCGTTCGGGCGTAATATGTGATATGTAGGACGAATGAGCGATACGAACGATCAAGGCAATTCCGGCGGGCGCAAGCCGCTGACCGTGGTGCGCAAGAGTGCCGGCACGGTTAAGCAGAGCTTCAGCCATGGGCGCTCCAAACAGGTGGTTGTGGAGACCAAGAAGCGTCGCCCGGTATCCGGTGGCGGGCAGGGAGGCGATGCAGGCCCCTCCGCGCCGTCCGCATCGGATGGAATGGAGGCCAAGCTCATCGCCCTCGCGGCGAAACTCGGCATCACAGTCGCAGAGCTCAAGGCGCGCCAGAAGGTTCTCGAACAGCGCAAGGCTGAAGAGGCTTCCCGCGCCAAGGATACCGAAGCCGAGAGAGCTGCCCAGGACCGTCTGCGCACCGAGCAGGAGCGCAAGCAACAGGAAGCTCGCGAACGCGAAGAGGCAGAAGTTCGCCGCCGCGCAGAAGAAGAAGCGGCCAAGCTTGCCGATGTTGCTTCCCGTGAAGCGGTTGAGCGCCCGTCCAAGGCGCCGCGGACAGCTCCGGCAGCCCAGGCGCCTGCGGCGGCTGATGGCGGCGAGCCAGATGCTGGCCGGCCCAAACGTGGCGGTGGTGGTGGCGCAAGCAAGCCCACCCGCGATGACCGGGCCCGTGAAGTTGCCACCAAGCCGTCCCGCGGCGACGCGGGTGAACGCCGCCGTGGCAAGCTGACCATCGCTTCGGCGCTCGGCGATGATGCAGACCGTCAGCGGTCGCTGGCATCTGTTCGCCGTGCCCGTGAACGGGAACGCGAACGCCGCGTCGGTGGCGCTGATCATAACGACAAGGTGTCCATCGAAGTTACGTTGCCAGAGACCATTACTCTGCAAGACCTTGCCCAGCGTATGAATGAGCGCGTCGCGGACGTTGTGAAGTTCATGTTCAAGCAGGGCGAGATGCTTCGCGGCAACGATATCGTCGATGCCGACATGGCAGAGCTGATTGCCGGTGAATTTGGGCATACCGTGAAGCGCGTCTCCGAAGCTGACGTTGAAATCGGCCTGGAAGGTACAGACGACCGCGAGGAAGATCTGAAGCCACGCGCCCCGATTGTGACCATCATGGGCCACGTCGATCACGGCAAGACATCGCTTCTCGACGCGCTGCGCAAGACAGACGTTGCCGGTGGCGAAGCGGGCGGCATCACCCAGCATATCGGCGCCTATCAGGTTCAGCTGAAGTCGGGCGAGCGGATCACCTTCCTTGATACGCCCGGTCACGCCGCCTTTACAGCCATGCGGGCCCGCGGCGCGAATGCGACCGACATTGCCATCCTGGTTGTGGCGGCCGACGATTCAGTCAAGCCGCAGACGATCGAATCCATCAAGCACGCGAAAGCGGCCGGTGTGCCGATCATCGTCGCGGTCACGAAGTCTGATCTGCATGATGCCAATCCTGACAAGGTTCTGACAGACCTTCTGCAACATGACATCCAGGTCGAAACGATGGGCGGCGTGACGCAGGCTGTCTCGGTTTCGTCCAAGACGGGCGCAGGCCTTGATGAGTTGACGGATGCGATTTCGATCCAGGCCGAACTGCTTGAACTGAAAGCCAATCCCGATCGCCAGGCCGATGGCGTGGTGATCGAGAGCAAGCTCGACAAGGGCCGTGGCCCTGTGGCGACGGTTCTCGTCAAGCGCGGCACGCTGAAGCGCGGCGACATCGTCGTTGCCGGCGCCAATTGGGGCAAGGTGCGCGCGCTCGTTGATGAACGCGGCCAGCAACTTCCCGATGCCGGTCCGTCACTTCCTGTGGAAGTGCTCGGTCTGGATGGCGCCCCCGATCCGGGTGATGCCATCGTCGTGGTTGACAGTGAAGCTCGCGCTCGTGAGATCACCGAATACCGTATCCGGACGAAACGCCAGATTGCGGGTAACGCATCGGTTGCCGCGCGGGCGTCGCTCGACCAGCTGATGAACCGTCTCAAGGACGGCGCGATCGTGACAAGCGAACTGCCGATCGTCCTCAAGGGCGATGTTCAGGGCTCTGTCGAAGCCATCACCATGTCGCTCGACAAGATCTCGACCGAGGAAGTTCGCGCGAAGGTCATCCATGGCGCGGTTGGCGGTATTTCGGAATCCGATGTGCTGCTCGCCCGGTCGTCCAATGCGCCGATCTTTGCGTTCAACGTGCGGGCCAACAAGCAGGCCCGTGACCTCGCTGAGCGCGAAGGCGTGGAGATCCGTTATTACTCGATCATCTATGATCTGCTCGACGACGTGAAATCGACCCTGTCGGGCATGCTTGCGCCGGAGAAGCGCGAGACATTCCTCGGCTATGCCGATATTCTCGAGGTCTTCAATATCACGAAGGTTGGCAAGGTTGCCGGCTGCCGGATTTCCGAAGGCAAGGTTCTGCGGGGCTGCGGTGTACGCCTCCTGCGCGAGAACATCGTTATCCACGAGGGCAAGCTCAAGACGCTCAAGCGCTTCAAGGACGAAGTGGCCGAGGTCAGCTCCGGTATGGAATGCGGCATGGCGTTTGAGCGCTATGATGACATTCGCGTCGGTGACAAGATCGAGTGCTTCCAGGTCGAGGAAATCGCAAGGACGCTTGCGTAACACCGCCAGATGTCCCGCCGCGCCACACCTCCAGGACTTCCTTCCCAGCGCCAGTTGCGCGCTGGGGAGATCATCCGCCATGCCCTCGCCGAGATCATCTCGCGCGAAGACTTCCGCGATCCTGATCTTACCAATGTGATCGTCACGGTCGGCGAAGTTCGCTGCTCGCCCGATCTCAAGCGCGCGAACATCTTCGTCACGCCGCTGGGCGACGAGTCCGAGGAGGGGCGCAAGCGTCTTACCGACGCGCTCACCCGGGCGAAGGGGTTCCTGCGGGCGCGTCTTGGGCGTGAGATCGAACTGAAGTTCACGCCAGAGCTGCACTTCATCGCGGACGCCTCCTATGATGAAGCCACTGCCATTGACCGGCTGCTGAATGATCCGCGGGTTCGGCGCGACGTCGAAAGCGAAGACTGAAGGCAGACGGCCGCCGTTTTTCTGCCTTTTTGCTTTGTCATTTGACAGGATGGGACGGGCCTGCCAGCCCTTCTTTCTAAGGTAGTTGGGCTCAGAATGGACCGTCAGACACTTGACATGGAAGGCGCCCGCCAGGGCGAGGTTTCCGCCGCATCGCTTCAGATGGGCGATGACACGATTGCTATCCGCCGGATTGCGACCATGTCGGTCGAGCGTCATGAGTTTGCCCCCTGGGACACGCCGCGTAACCGCAAGACCCAAGGTGTTTACGCAACGCTTTGTGTTGCGCTTCTTTTCTTTGGCCTGCTTGGGCTGGGCTGGTGGGCGCTTCGTCCCGGCCAGGGTGATGGGGTCATCGGCCTGTTTGCCGGCATGGGCCTGCTGGTGCTCGGGGTTCTCCTTGGTATCCGGGCAGCGATGATTGCCGTGAAGCTGAAGGCGCGCGAGCCCTATTACCGGCTTCTCATCGGCACGTCGGATGCCCGTCAGATCCCGCTGGTGGATAATAACCGCGACGTTCTGGTGAAGATCCGCGATGTTGTGCGCCACAAAATGGACACCGGCGACACGTCGATCACCGGGGATTTTGACCTCAATCTCGACATCGTGAACCTGCGCGTGCCCAAGAGCGGGGCGCTTGGGGCCGCTGTTGCTGCGCCCGCAGCGAAGCCAGAGGCGCAGGAAGACGATGTCTTTGACGGCCCCAGAATTACCTTCTGAATGATTGTCTGGAGCAATTTCAGACGCGCGCCGCAGCGGACGCGATTGACTATGCCGCCCGCTCGCGCATAAGCGCGCCAGCAAATCCCATCCCCCCGCTGGCCAGCGCGTTCGAACCGCCTGCCGGCCATTCTGGAGATACTCTTGGCCCGCCAACGTAAGCGCAAAGGCGAGCCCATTACGGGCTGGATCAACCTTTTCAAGCCGGTGGACATGACGTCCACCCAGGCCGTCGCCATCCTCAAGCGGCTCTATAATGCCGAGAAGGTGGGCCATGGTGGTACGCTTGATCCGTTGGCGGACGGTATCCTGCCGATCGCGCTCGGCCAGGCGACCAAGACCGTCCAATGGGCGATGGACTCTCACAAGGAGTATGTCTTCACCATCCGCTGGGGCGTCTCGACCGCCAGCCAGGACGCCGAAGCCGAGGTGACGGCGACCTCTGACGTCCGCCCCGAACGCGCTGCCATCGAGGCTGCGCTGAAGGCTTATGTCGGCACGATCCAGCAGGTGCCACCCAAATACTCTGCCATCAAGGTGGCCGGGGAGCGGGCCTATGACCTTGCCCGGGAAGGGGAAGCGTTCGAGCTGGAATCGCGCGAGGTGGATGTTCACGCCGCCAGCGTGATCGGCATGCCCGACGCCGACCATACCGTGATCCATGTGGTCTCCGGCAAGGGCTTTTACGTCCGGGCGCTCGCCCGCGACCTCGCCGCTGATCTGGGGGCGGAGGGTCATATCACTCAGCTGCGCCGCACGCGCGTGGGCGCGTTTGATGCGCCCACGGCGGTGTCCATCGAGGCGCTCGAAGCCCTGAAGGAAGACAAGCCCGCGCTGATGGCGATCCTGAAGCCGCTGCATGCGGTGCTTTCAGGCATGCCGCAGGTGCAGGTCAGCCAGCATGACGCGGCCAATATCCGTCAGGGCCGATCGGTGGTCCTCCTGCCGCATGTGGTGGAGGGCTGGCGCGAAGGCCGCAAGGATGAGGATGACCGCGTGGCCCTCGCCCTCGCCGGCGATGAGGCCGTCGCGCTGGGCGAAGTACGCGCCGGCCAGTTTGAGCCGGTGCGCGTCTTCGCCGGCTGATCACACATGGAAGGGCACGCGCCGCCCCGGCCAGCGGGCCGGGTGGTGCAGCGCGGCGCGTCTTGCGGGCGTATCTGCGCGCTGCGCGCGGGTGTCTTGCAGCAGGCAGATACACTCCTCGGGCGAGAGGCCCTCAAGGCAGAAGCGGCGGACTCTGCGGCGGCGGGTCATGATCTTTCTTCCTTCGGGGTAACGCAGGGGAGGGGCGTACCTCCATAGGGCTGTATCCGGACTGGCATTGCCATCCGGGGTCGGAGCAGTTCGGGTGGCTCCCGAGTGGAGCCTGCGCGGCGGGCGCCGCGGCGCCCGGAAAGGTAAAAGTGTTGCGGTTTGGGCGCTTTCGCCCGCCGCGCTGCCCCCGGAGTTTCGGGCAGTTTTCGGGATGACTTCGGCGCTGCCAGGCCTTGACCACTTACCCTCACTCTCGTGACCTCTCGTTAGAGAGGCGGGCCAGTCGGGATTCTCTACCGGCTTTTTGGTCCGGCTTGCCTGGATCAACGTCCCTAGAGAGAGGCTGGACCGTTAGCCCCAGCCGCTCCCATCCTCCGGGGCGAC
>PHEH01000009.1:105100-121022 GCA_002841155.1 Alphaproteobacteria bacterium HGW-Alphaproteobacteria-18 | reverse complement strand
TGCTTCGCAAATTCCGGGATGACGGGAGGAGGGGTAGGATGTGTTGGATAGAGTTGCCCGTATCCTCGCTGCCGCAGCCCTCACCTCCCATCGCTGCGCGACGGGTCCCTCCTCTCCCATAAATGGGAGAGGGGTAAGAGGCGTGGCACTCCCTTAATCCAGAGAGGAGGGAGGATCACCAGACCCCGATATTCGGCGCGCTCGCCCAGGGCTCCTGCGGGGCCTTGGGCGCTCCCTTCTGGAGGAGTTCGATGGAGATGCCGTCCGGGGAGCGGATGAAGGTCATGCGGCCATCGCGGGGCGGGCGGCTGATCGGTACGCCGAGATCAGCAAAACGTTGGGTGGCGGCGTAGATGTCTTCGACCTGATAGGCGAGGTGGCCGAAATTGCGCCCGCCATCATAATCCTTCTCGTCCCAGTTATGGGTGAGCTCGACCATCGGGATGTTGAGTGAGGTGGGCGAGGCGCCTTCGGGAACGCCGCCATTGCGGGCGATGTCGGCCGGGGCAGCGAGGAAGACGAGGGTGAAGCGGCCCGCTTCATTGTCATAGCGGGTGACTTCGGTGAGGCCGAGGCCCTCGCAGAAGAAACGCTTGGCGTCGTCGATGTTCCCGACGCGGATCATGGTGTGGAGGAATTCAGGGCTCATGAATGGGCGTCCTTCAGATTACGGATGACCTGCCGGAGGTTTGGCGGCATCAGGGTGTAGTAGCGCCGGAGCGCTATGGTGAGGATGAGGATGGCAAGGCCCATGAAGGCGAGGAAGAAGCTGAAGGTGTGGATCAGCGTTCCCTGCTCGAAGACAGGCGAGCCGCCCGACAGGCGCCAGAAGGTTTCCCAGACAGAATTGTAGACGCTGGTAAGGGGCGGCAGGCCGAATGTGAGGAAGGCGCCGCAGGCGTAGATATAGGTGGCCGCCCGCGGGCCTTCGGCGCGGACATAGAGATCGGTGAACTCCTTCTCATCCACCTGGGCGGGAAGTTCGCCGCTCTCCTTGCGGCTGGCCAGCAGCTGGGGCGCGAAATCCTTCGCCGCTTTCCACCGCCAGGCAATATGCGCGCCCCAGGCGATGACGATAAAGACGAGGAGAAAATAGAGCCACATGGGTCAGGTCCGCTTCAGGGCCAAGATCGGTGCCGGTTCCGGGCGCCCGAGACTGGCCAGCCTGAAGGCATCAGGCCAGGTGCGCGCGTTCGTATACCAGCATGGCGCGCTTTCGCGCCACACCCCAATGATAGTTATGTAGCCGGCCATCGGCTGCAAGGGCCCGGTGGCAGGGGATGAACCAGCTGACAGGGTTTGCCCCGACGGCCGCGCCAACCGCGCGGGCGGCCTTTGGGGCCTCGATCCGGGCGGCGAGGTGGCCGTAGGTGCGCGTTTCACCGGCCGGAATCTCCAGCAGGGCGCGCCAAACCTGCCGCCGGAAGGGCGTGCCATAGAGGCAGACGGGCAGGGGCTGGCCATCTTCGAACACCTCGCGGGCCATGCGCGCGGCGGCCGCGTCATCCCGGCGCAGGGAGGCGGCCGGATAGCGGGCGGCGAGGTTGGCGAAGGCGGCGTCCTCGCTGCGGCCCTGATGCTCGAAACCGGCGCGCGGGGGGGCGTCTTCGTCTATGAAGCCGAGCGCGATGAGGCCGCGCGGACCGGTGAGCCAGGCGCCCATGCCGAAGGGGGTGGGGGCTTTGCCGAGGGTGAGGTCTGCGCCCTTGCCGCCATTTTTGGCTTCGCCGGGGGTGAGGCCTTCATGGGCGATGAAGAGGTCGTGCAGGCGCCCTGGCCCGGAGAGGCCGGTTTCGAGGCTCGCATCGAGCACGCTGGCGCCCTGGCGCAGGAGATCCCCGGCCATGCCATGAGCGAGGGCGCCCTGGAACTGTTTGGGGCTGATGCCGGCCCAGCGGGTGAACTCGCGCTGGAAATGATGGGGCGAGAGACCCATGGCGCGGGCGGCAGCGTCGAGGTCTGGCCAGTCCTGCCAGGTGTCGCCCAGCCATTCGAGGGCTTTGGCCATGCGGTCATAGGCGCGGGCGCGGTCGTCGAGGGGAAAGAGCGTGTCAGCCATGGCCGGGAGTGTGCCGGAGGGGCGGGAGGAGCGCCACCCGATTCTTGCCGCAGGGTGAGGGCGGTGTTTACACTTTCCTGCAAACAGGAACGCGCGCAATGTGCGCTCCCAAAAACAGACCTCGGGAGGCTAGACGGTCAACATGGCGGACGCCCGCAGCATTATCCTGCACGAGTACCCAGCATCGCCTTATGCCGAGAAGGTGCGCCTGACGCTGCGGCTGAAGAACCTCGCCTATGCGCGGGTCGAGCAGCCTTCGATCATGCCAAAGCCGGATCTGATCCCGCTGACGGGGGGATACCGGCGCATTCCGGTGCTGCAGATCGGGGCGGATATCTATTGCGACACGGCGATCATCCTGCGGGAGCTGGAGGCGCGCTATCCGATGGCGGCGCTGAAGCTGTCGGGCCATGAGGGGCTGGCGCAGATGGTGGCCGGGTGGACTGACGGGCGCTGGTTCCAGTCTTCGGTGGCGGTGATCTTCGGCGAGATCGGGGACACTGTGCCCGAGGCCTTCATCAAGGATCGCGAGCAGCTTTCCGGCCGGCCGTTCAATCTGGCGGCCATGAAGGCGGTGGCGCCGATGATGCGTGATCAATGGCGGGCGCGGCTGATGCTGCTGGAGGAGCGCCTTGCAGGCGCCAAGGGCGCGGGCGGCGGGCTCTATCTGATCGGACCCAAGCCGGGTTTTGTGGATGTGCATGCGTATATGAATGTCTGGTGGATGAAGCAGGCAGTGCCCGCCTTTGCCGATGCCTGTTTCGAGAGCGCGCCGCTGACGCGGGCCTGGTATGACCGGCTGACCGAGGTGGAGGGGCAGGTGCCGGAAACGATTACGTCTGCCCAGGCCCTGGAGATTGCGCGGGATGCCGCGCCGCGCCTGGTGGCGGCCACAACGCGCAATGAGCCCCAGGGCTTTGCGCCGGGCGAGCATGTCGCCGTGGCGCCCGACGATTACGGCCAGGACTGGGTGGAGGGCGAGCTGGTACATGCCGACAGCCAGCGTGTGATCCTGCAGCGTGTCAGCGAGAGCGTCGAGACGATCCATGTCCACTTCCCGCGGGCGGGCTTTCTACTCCGCCGGGCCTGAGGGCGCTTGCACGCTGACGCGGCTGCGTTAGGTTTCTCCCAAAGACAAAACGGGAGGAAGCAATGAAGAAGTTCCTGATGGCAGCGGTGCTGGGGCTGGCGGCGTGCGGGCATGTGGCGGCCGATGAAGCGGCGCCGGCGGCGCCCGGCGCAAAACCGGCGAAAGAGGACTGGTATCCTTCGCGCTATGGCGCGGAAGACCGGATCGGGGCGCTGAACCTGCTCTCGCCAGAGAAGACCGCCGAGGCGGCAAAGCTCATCACCACCGGCAAGACCTATTCGCTCGGGCAGGTGACCGGGCGCAAGACGCCGGCCTATGGGCCGCGCAGTTTTTCGATGACAATTCTTCAGCTCTCGGATGGATCGGGTACGCCACTGGGAGAGAACAAAGCGGTCGGCAATGACGACCTCGTGAACATGTATATCGGTATCGGTAGCCAGATCGACGGGCTCGGCCATATGGGCATTGATCACCGCTATTATAACGGCGTGCCGGTGGCAGATTTTGTGACGACGGGCGGGCTGACGCAGTTTGGCACGCATGACATTCCCGCCATCGCGACGCGCGGCGTGTTGCTCGACATGACGAAGGCTTTCGGCGATCCGGTGCCGGCGGGCACGGCTTTCAACAAGGCCGAAATCGACGCGGCGATGGCGGCGGCGGGTGTCACGATCGGGGAGGGGGATGTGGTGCTCTTCCATACCGGCACGATGAAATCTCAGGAGGGCGCCGAAGAGCTTTCCCCCGTCGAGCCGGGACTCGGCGTTGAGGGCGCGCAATATCTGGCGGATCTCGGCGCGGTGGCGATTGGCGCGGATACCTGGGCGCTGGAAGTGATCCCATTCGAGAAGGAGACGCGGCCATTTGATGTACACCTGACGCTGTTGGCGAAGAACGGGGTCTATATCCTCGAAAACATGGTGACCCATGAGCTGGCCGAGGATGGCGTGACGGAGTTTTTCTTTGCCCTGGGCGCGCCGCGTCTTGAAGGCGCGGTTCAGGCGATCATCAATCCGGTGGCGATCCGCTGACGGATTATCCCTTCAGGAACGCCGTGATTTCGCCCGCCAGCGTTTCTGACATGGTGTCGGCAAGGTCATGGCCCCAGCCGGGGAAGGCCTTGAAACGGGCGCCGGGGATGCGGCGGGCGATGTCTTCGCCGGCTGCGGGGCGGACAAGCGGATCATGTGCGCCATGCAGGACAAGCGTAGGCTGGCTGATCGCGCCGAGGCGTTCATGCCAGCGAGGCTGGGCCTGAATGGCCGTGAACTGACGGATAACGCCGAAGGGCCTGTCAGAGCGGTGAAAGTCTTCGATTGCGTTCTGGCGGATACTCTCCGCGCTGTTGCGCAGATGGGGCGCTGAGCCGATGGCATGCTGCGCCTTCACGGCGATGTCACCGATCGCTTCGGGTGTACGCGACATCGGCACGGCGGTCAGTGCAGCGAGGGCTTCCTGGGTTGGGGCTGGCAGGTCTGGCGCACCTGAAGATGTCATCATGGCGACGAGTTTATGCACCTTGCGGGGGTGATCGAGGGCCATCAGCTGGGCAATCATGCCTCCCATCGACATGCCCACGACATGCGCGCGCTCAATGCCGAGGGCGTCCAGCAGGCCAGCGGCGTCGCTTGCAAGGTCGCTCAGCGTATAGGTGGCAAAGCCGCCCATTTCGGCGGAGAGGCCAATATCCCGGTTATCGAACCAGATGACGTGGAAGCCGGCATCCGCGAGGCCATGCCGGAGCGCGGCAGGCCAGCGCGTCATCTGGAAGGCAAAGCCCATGATCAGGAGGATGGCCGGATTATCGGGATTTCCCAGCGTGTCGTATTCAAGCTCGATGCCGTTTGCGCGTATGCGGGCCATGACTTTCCTATCCCCCAGTTCCAAGTCTGATTTCTGGCGGGACAGTAAGGGCGGGTGCGGCGAGATCAAGCATGCCGTTGAGGCAAAGAAAAACGCCGCCCCGTAAAGGGCGGCGTTTGTAGGTAAGCGGAGTTTTCGCGCCTTAGAAGTTCAGGGTCGCTTTCGTGTAGACGAAGCGGCCTGAATAGCCGAAGGGCGAGTAGGTGGAGAAGGGCGTGTTGCCCGTTCCGTTCAGAGCCGCAGGCGCAGCATCCGGGTACTCGTCCAGGATGTTGTCGGCGCCGACCGCGAGCGTAACCCGGTCATTCCAGTTGTAACGGGCTTCGAGGTCGATGAGGGTTTTCGGATCAAGCGTGTAGTCGCTTGCCGGGTTCGAGTTTGGAACGAGTACCTCGCCATACCGGATCGCGCGCAGGGTGGCCGCAAAGGGGCCGTGCGACCAATCGAGCTGACCGGTGAACTTGTTCTTCGGGGCGCCTTCCTCAAGGGTGAGAACATTGACGCGTCCAAACAGGACAGGCGCAGGATCAAGCGCTGCCAGTTGGGGCACGGCAGGCACGGCAGTCACTTCGGTCTTGTTGAAGTTCGCGCCGAGCGTACCGCGGAAGGTGCCGATTTCTGTTTCCGGGAAAGCATAGTTCGCGATGATGTCCACACCTGTCGTTTCGGTGTCGACGCCGTTCAGGAAGAAGCGGCCGCCGCCCGATCCAACGAAGCCCTGAGCCTGGAGGTAAGCCTGGACGTTCCCTGCGGTGAGGTTCTCAGACAGGACGATCCTGTCTGACACGTCGATGCGGTAGCCATCGATGGTGAGGTTGAAAGCACCGGCGCGGAAGACAAGGCCCAGCGCGTAGTTGACGGAAGTTTCAGCGTCCAGCGGCTTGGCGCCGAGGGCAACGGCAACCGGATCATCAACCGTGAAGGTGGTGATGTCGAACGGTACGCCACCGATGAAGTTCGTCGATGTGGTCGTGAAGAACTGCTGCTGCAGCGATGGGGCGCGGAAGCCGTTCTGGATGGAGCCGCGCACCGCGAAGCTCTCGGTCAGGTCATAACGGGCAGCCAGCTTGCCGGTGAGGGTTTCACCGAAGTCCGAGTAGGACTCGCCGCGCACAGCGCCCGAAAGGAGCAGCTGGTCAGTGACGTTGGCTTCAAGATCGAGATAGACGCCGATCGCGGTGCGATCTTCATCGCGCTCATTTTCCGGGCGGAAGCCAGGGAACACCTGAGCGCCCGATGCCGTCGGCGCGCCGCCCAGCAGGACGCCGCCATTGCGGTAGGAGTCCGGCTCGCCAGCGAAGATCTCATACGTTTCCCGGCGGGCTTCCACACCCCAGGCAACGTTGAGATCGGAGGCAAGGCCGTCCATGGCATAGCCCTTGACGAAGCCGAGGTTGGCGACGAGTTGCGAGCTTTCATAGCCGCCGGCGTCGAAGGAGGTTTTCGAGGATGGGCCAATCGACCGGTTCAGCGTGTCGATAATCTGGAACTCCATCTTGTTGGAGCCATAACCCAGCGAGGCATCGACATCCCAGCCCGCCCAGTCAAAGCGGGCGCCGCCGAGAGCTGAAACGTCCGTGGTCGTTGGATTGATCTTCGGCAGGAAGCCGTTGGGATAGATCTCGATGACGTTGCGCGCATCGTTGGCGCGGCGGAAGAAGCCGGCCGAGACCGTTTCGCGTTCCTGGACGCTACCCCAGCCATAGAGCTCGACGCCGCTATCCAGCGTGTAGCCAGCATTGGCGAAGAAGCTGAGCTGTTCGAGGTCAGGCTCGCCGGTCCAGCCATTGAAGCGGTTGATGATGGCTTCGCCTTCAGGGAAGGCGCCCGGATATTGCTGGCGGCTATCATAGCCAGCGCGTTCGGTGTGGTTCTGGTCCTTGTATTCGCCAGTGACGGTAATGAAGCCGTCCTCGCCAAGGCTGTAGCCTTTCCAGCCGGCGACGGTGAGAATGTGACCGTCCGAGCGTTCGCGGGTTACATTGGCGCCGGGGTTGGGCACGCCGGCCGTTGTCGGGGCAATGACCGGAACGGTATATTCGGTTTCGCGCCAGCCATAGCTCGCCTGAATGGCGCCGCCAGTGTTGGCTTCGCGCAGGCGGACGTTGACCACGCCGGCGATGGCGTCAGAGCCGTAAAGCGCCGAGGCACCGTCGCGCAGGACTTCGACGCCGCCGACAGCGAGGGAGGGGATGGTGTTGAGGTCAACCGCCGAGGCGCCGCGGCCGATGGTGCCGTTGACGTTCACGAGGGCGGCAGAGTGACGGCGCTTGCCATTGACGAGAACGAGGGTCTGGTCAGGGGCGAGACCGCGCAGGGCTGCCGGGCGGACGGAGTCTGTGCCATCGGCCAGTGCAGGACGCGGGAAGTTGTAAGAGGGCAGGTTGACTGCAAGCGCCTGGTTAAGCTCGCCAACGCCAATGTTCTGGATGGTCTCGGCGGAAACCACGTCCACCGGGGCGGCAGTGTCGAGGGCGGAGCGGTTGGCAACGCGGGTACCGACGGTGATGACGGTATCAAGCGTGCGGGCGGATTCGTCCTGCTCCTGTGCCCAAGCGGGCGCGGATACTGCGATGAGGGCGATTGCTGCGGTGGCCGCAGATAAAGCTGCTTTGAACTGCATGGAAGGGTTGCTCCGTGTGCGTGTGTGCCGGCTTGCCGGCTGGCGGTTGTGGAAACCTGAACTGACCGTAATGTGTGGGCGGCGCAGCAATCAACAAGCAGACGGTACTCACACCATGCTTTAGTTCTGCTTTTGTTGCATTTCTGACACATTTTATGAAGTGAGCGTGAAAAATGGGCATGAACAGACGGCTTTGTCTCATCACTGGGGCCTCTTCCGGCATCGGGGCTGAGTTTGCGAAGCAATACGCAGCTTTGGGCTGGGATCTGGCTTTGACGGCGCGACGGGCAGACCGGTTGCAGGTTCTGGCGGCAGAACTGCACGCGCGCTATGGCGTGCTGGTCGAGGTGATCCCGGAGGATCTGGCCAATCCCGGCGCGCCGCCGCGCATCATGGCGGCGCTGGAAGGCAAGGGCCGGGAGATCGACGCGCTGGTGAACAATGCCGGCTACGGCCTGCCGGGCACCTTCCTGTCGACAAGCTGGAATGATCAGGCAGACTTTCTGCAGGTGCTTTATCTGGCGCCGGTGGAGCTGACGCACCGTGTTCTGCCGGGCATGGCGGCGCGCGGGTTCGGGCGGATCATCAATGTCGCCTCGCTGGCAGGCTATGCGCCGGGCAGCGCGGGGCACACCCTCTATGGCAGCGTCAAATCTGCGATGATCAAGTTTTCCGAGAGCGTGGCGGCCGAATGCGAGACGCTTGGGCACAAGGATGTTCACTGCACGGCGTTGTGCCCCGGCTTCACCTGGAGCGAGTTTCACGATGTGAACGGTATGCGCGAGACGACCAACAAGATGCCCAAATGGATGTGGATGGAGGCCGCGCCGGTGGTGAAGGCGGGCATCCGCGCGGTCAATCGCGGGCAGCCGGTGGTCGTGCCGGGGCTGTTCAACAAGACGGTGGCGAGCCTGACGCGCGTCCTGCCCGAGCCCGTGGGCCGGGCGATGGCGCATTCGCAGACGGCGCGATACCGGAAACTGGAGAGCTGAGGCCATCAGATGGACGTTGGCGCGATGTTGCGCCGCACAATGGGGATGTGCCAGAAAGCGCTTGCCGCTCTATCATATAGGGCAACAAGACACGACAGAGAGATCGAGGGAGCAGAGTATGGGCGAAGTGAGCACGCTGAAAGACGGGCAGGGCGCAGTTTTCGAGGGGCTCGTACCGCTCCTGGCTGAAGCCGTTGCGGCGCTGGATACATATGCCGCCGCAGCGATCTCCGGCGCCAGAGGCCTGCTTGCGGGCGCCGATGGCCGTCCGGACCGTGCCGCCTTTGAGCGTAACCAGCACCTTGCCCACGGCCTTTCCTGGCTGGTGACTTATGTCGAAACGCTGCGCCAGGTTTCTGAATGGGCCGCGCGCCTTGAGGCCGATGGCAAGTTTGGCGAGGCCGAAGCCCTGCTCGCGCAGGTTCTGTTCAGCGAGTATTGCGCGCAGATCATCGGCGGCATTCCGATGAACCAGGGCGAGACGATCCGCCCGCATGAACTTGGCAGCCTGGAAGCGGCCGACGCGCTGTTCACCGTGCCGGTCATCCGCAAGCTGACCATTGAGGGCAAGACCCAGGCCGTGCTGACGGCGGCGGCGAACCTTCTGCCCGATGCGCTGTCGCGTAATACGGTGGAAGCCACGGGCCTCGACGAGACCATGGACATGGTGCGTGACCAATTCTCCAAATTTGCGGCCGACCGGATCAAGCCGCATGCCCATGGCTGGCATCTGCGCAATGACTATATCCCGATGGATGTGGTCGACGAGATGTCGGAGCTCGGTGTCTTCGGGCTGACGATCCCTGAAGAGTTTGGCGGTCTCGGCATGGGCAAGACGGCGATGTGCGTTGTCTCTGAGGAGCTGTCGCGCGGCTATATCGGCACAGGCTCGCTCGGCACACGGTCTGAAATTGCCGCTGAGCTGATCCTGATCGGTGGAACGCCGGAGCAGAAGGAAAAATGGCTGCCGAAGATTGCCAGCGGCGAGATCCTGCCGACGGCGGTGTTCACCGAGCCCAATACCGGCTCTGACCTCGGCTCGCTGCGCACGCGCGCGGTCAAGTCTGCCGATGGCGCAGATTACATCGTGACCGGCAACAAGACCTGGATCACCCACCCTGTGCGCGCCGATCTGATGACGCTGCTGGCGCGGACTGATCCGGCCACGAACAATTTCTCGGGTCTCTCGATGCTGCTGGCCGAAAAGCCGCGCGGCAGTGATGCCGATCCGTTCCCGGCAGAGGGCATGACGGGTGGTGAGATCGAAGTGCTCGGCTATCGCGGCATGAAGGAATACGAGATCGGCTTTGATGGCTTCAAGGTGAAGGCCGAGAACCTGCTGGGCGGCGTGGAAGGGCAGGGCTTCAAACATCTGATGGCCACCTTCGAGAGTGCCCGTATCCAGACCGCCGCGCGCGCTGTCGGTGTGGCTCAGAACGCCTTCGAGACCGGTCTTCGCTACGCGCTCGACCGGCAACAGTTTGGCCAGGCGATCTTCAAGTTTCCGCGCGTCTCCAACAAGCTGGTGATGATGGCCGCCGAGCTCGTCGGTGTGCGTCAGCTCACTTACTTTTCAGCGCGGCAGAAGGACAATGGCAAGCGCTGTGATCTTGAGGCCGGGATGGCCAAGCTGCTGGCGGCGCGGGTTGCCTGGGCGGCAGCCGACAACGCCGTGCAGATCCATGGCGGCAACGGCTTTGCGCTGGAATATCCTGTCAGCCGCATTCTGCAAGACGCACGTATCCTGAACATCTTCGAGGGCGCGGGCGAAGTGCAGGCGATGGTCATCGCCCGCCGCCTAGTGGAAGGCGGCAATTGATCCTGCTTTTGCCCGAATACTTCAGTTGTGCGATCAGGGTATAGCTTCAACCATGCCTGGGCGCGCTCTCTGACGAGGACAGGATATGACGGATACTGCTGAGAAAAAGGCGCCCCGGCGCCCGGAATGGTATCGTCGCCTGCTGGTGGCGCGCTGGCGGGGCATCCGGCGTATCGATCATATGGAAGTGGTCGATCACGTCCATGAGGAAGGCGGACTTTCGGGCCGCTACCTCTTCATGACGGCGATGTCCTGCGGGATCGCCATCCTCGGTCTGCTGCTCTCCTCCCCTGCGGTTATCATTGGCGCGATGCTTATCTCGCCGCTGATGGGCCCGATCATGCTGATGGGGTTCTCCCTGTCGATCCTTGAACTGAAGGCCTTGCGCGAGTCGATTGTCTCGCTGGCGGTGGGCACCGGGCTGGCGCTGGGAACGTCATTCCTAATCGTCTTCCTTTCGCCGCTGACGGATGTGACGCCGGAAATCCTGGCGCGCACACGGCCAAACTTCTTCGATCTGCTGGTGGCGGTCTTCTCTGGCCTTGCGGGTGGCTATGCCGTGATCCACCGGAAGGGCGAGACCATCGTGGGGGTGGCGATCGCGACCGCCCTGATGCCGCCGCTGGCGGTGGTGGGCTATGGCCTGGCGACGGCGCAGTTTCAGCTCGCGGGCGGGGCCTTCTTTCTCTACATGACCAACCTTCTGGCGATTGCCTTGTCGGTGACGGTGCTCTCCCGCTTTTACGGCTTTGGTGAGCGCCACAGCCCCAAGCATAATTTCTGGCAGACCGGCATGATCGTCAGCGTGTTCGTCGCGCTCTCCATCCCGCTTGGCCTAGCACTGCGCGATATCGCCTATGAAACCCGGGTGCGCGATGTGGCGCGGGATATTGTGCTGGAGCCCTTCGAGGGCCGGGAGGCCCGCCTCTCCGACATGGACATCGCTTTTCCGCGCCGGGGAGACCACCGTATCGTGCTTCAGGCGACTGTGTTGACATCTGACCGGGTGCCGGGCGCCGAAGCGGTTTTGGCCGAGCGACTGGCGGAGCGGTTCCGCCGGACCGTGAAGGTGAACATCGACCAGATTCAGATAGAAGATAACAATGCCTCCACGGCGAGGTTTCTTCAGGCGGCAGAGTCATCCCTCGGTGCCCCGCTGCGGGCCCAGATGTCTCAGTACGAAGCGCTTGCTCAGGCGCGGCGTACCGAGCGTGAGGTGCGGGCCGCCTATCCATTCAATCTGACGGCCGCTGATATTGATGCGCAGGCGCGCAGGGCCGTCTTTGCCGCGGCGCCGACTGAGGGTGTCACGCTGCCTGCCTGGCGCAGCCTGGAGGAAGGCCTGACGCGTAATTTTGCAGACTGGACGATCTCCATCGTACCGCCGCCTGTGGGGCTTTCGCCCATTCCGTTCGAGCCTCTGGAAGAGACGTTGACACCGCACGCAGCAGACCGGCTCAATGATCAGGTCTGGGCAATCCAGAGATGGGGTGGAGCGCAGGTGGAGGTTGTGGCCTATCTGCCAAACGCGCTGGCGGCGCAGACATTCGACGCGCGCGCCCTGGGCCACCGCCGGGCCAAACGGATCGCGGCTGCGCTGGAGGAAGCGGGCATCACCGCCACCGTGATTGGTGAATTCCGGCGCGGCGAATTTTCCGCATATGAGGACCGGATATTCATCCGGCCCGTCATTGCCTCTGCCGAGCGGGACGCTGAGCCTAGCGAATAACTCCGCCCAGCGCGTCAATATCGGACGGATCATGCTGGATGACGATCTTGGCGCCCAGCTCTGCGGCGCGGGCCTCGAAGATGGCCATCGAGGCGAGCGTGGTTTCTTCATTTGAATTGAACCGCGGCACACGTGAGAGCGTGCGGCTTTCGGCGCGGTGATAGAGGTCGCCGGTCAGTAGCACAGGGCCGCTTTCGGGCAGGGTGAGCTGAAGCGAGGTGTGGCCCGGTGTATGACCTGGGGTCTCGAAGATCACGACACTGCCATCGCCGAACACGTCTTTCTCGCCGGTGAAGACTTCGCGTTTCATACCGCTGAAGGCGTTGAACAGGGCAATCTGATCGGCCGAAGTTTGCGGGGTGGAGCCATCGGCCGGGATCATTACGTCAAGTTCGGCCTGATGCACCAGCCAGGTGGCGCCCTGTACCTGATCGGCCTGGCCGATATGGTCGAAATGGCTGTGTGAGATGGCAACATAGTCGATATCGGCGGGCGTCAGGCCGAGGGCCTCAAGCTGTTCGGTGATCGTCGCGCTGAGGGAGACGGTGAAGATATCCTGCACGACCGGGCCGGCGACGCTGAGGATGCCGGGGACACCCAGATCCCAGAGCAGCCGGCCATCAGGATGGTTGATCAGATAGCAGGTGTCGGTGAAGGTGTCGGTGATCCCGGCATAGTCGCCGGCTGATGAGAAGGCGTCGAGATCGGAGATGGCGATCGTGCCGCAATCGAGCACATCGACATAGAGCGCGGGGCTGGACGCTTCTGTGGCCGCGGCAGGGGCTTCTGGCGCAGCTGCCTGCTCGGGAGCCGGCGCGCAGGCCGCCACGAGGACGGCGGCGGAACTGGCGAGCAGCAGGGATCTCAGAGTATGGCGCAGACGCATGGGCTTCCTCCTATTTTGGAGTGACCCTAATCTGGCTTGTCCGTGAAGGATAGCGCCCCGTCTTCGACCCGCCGGTAGAAGCAGCTTTCCCGATGCGTGTGGCAGGCCCCGCCGGTCTGGCGCACTTTCAGCAGGATGGCGTCCTGATCGCAATCAACGCGGATCTCCACGACGTCCTGTGTGTGGCCGGAGGTTTCGCCCTTTATCCAGAGCGCGCCGCGTGAGCGTGACCAGTAGGTGGCCCGGCCGGTCTCGATGGTCTTTTCAAGCGCTTCGGCGTTCATCCAGGCGAGCATCAGCACCTCTCCCGTCACCGCGTCCTGCGCGATGGCGGCAACGAGGCCGTTGTCGTCGAAGCGGGGGCGCAATTCGGCGGTCTCGTCCTGGGCACTGCCGGAGAGAGGGGGAGGGAAGCTTGTCATGGGGCGAAGCGGTCGCGCATGGTTGGCCCCAAGTCAAGCAACCAGCCAGGCAGATTTGCGTCTGCCCATCGGCGCCAAAGGTGTCTAGAATGGCGGGAAAGACACAGGGAGAGACACGGGTATGAGCGCATATCGCGAAATTCTGACGGAGATTGCCGGCGGGGTTCTGACCATTACACTGAACCGGCCGGAGCGGCTGAATGCCTGGACCGGGGTGATGCAGAGCGAGGTGGAGGCCGCGATCCGCGCGGGCGGAGCCGATGACGGCGTGCGCTGCATCGTGCTCACAGGGGCTGGGCGGGGCTTCTGCGCGGGCGCCGACATGAACGGGTTGCAGGCGATCCAGGCGAGCGCCGGGGCCGATTACAACGAGACGCGACCTGCCGCCCCCAAGCCTCAGGCGCCTTCGGAGTTGGAGAAGGTTTTTCCCGGCCGGTTTGGCCATATGTTTGCGTGCCCCAAGCCGATCATTGCGGCGATCAATGGGCCGTGTGCGGGGATCGGCCTGATCCTTACCCTGTTTGCGGACCTGCGTTATGCGGCCGCCGAAGCAAAGTTCACCACCGCCTTTTCCCAGCGCGGGCTCATCGCCGAACATGGCATCGCCTGGCAGTTGCCGCGTCTGGTGGGGGAGGCCAACGCGCTCGATCTTCTGTTCACGGCCCGCAAGTTTGACGGGGCAGAGGCGGAGACGCTCGGCCTCGTCAACAAGGCGCTGCCCGGCAGTGAGCTGATGGGGTTTGTCGGCGAGGTGGCCCAGCATCTGGCCACGCAGGTTTCGCCGCGCTCGGTCGCGATCATGAAACGCCAGATCCGCGAGAGTTATTTCCAGTCTTATGCGGCGTCTCTCGCGGTCGCCGATGCGGAGATGGAAGCGAGTTTCGCCACCCATGATTTCAAGGAAGGCGTCGCCAGCTTTGTCGAGCGCCGCGCGCCCGCCTTTACCGGGAAATAGGAGCCTCATGACCCGCCGTATTGATATTGTCGAAGTTGGCCCGCGTGATGGGCTGCAGAATGATCCTGCGAACCTGACGGTCGCCCAGAAGCTGGAATTCATCGCGCGGCTGGAAGCGGCCGGTGTGCGGCGGATGGAGTCGGGCAGTTTCGTCAGCCCCAAGGCTGTGCCGAAGATGGCCGATTCGCCGGCCGTGTTTGCCGGGCTCGACCGGACGAAGCCGACGCGCCACATTGCGCTTGCCCTGAACGAGACCG
The DNA here is from genome assembly GCA_002841155.1 of Alphaproteobacteria bacterium HGW-Alphaproteobacteria-18. GTDB lineage: Bacteria > Pseudomonadota > Alphaproteobacteria > Caulobacterales > Hyphomonadaceae > Hyphomonas. Next base: position 106,327 of record PHEH01000009.1, on the reverse strand, counting down.
GTGTGCGCCGGGCAATCGAGGCGGAGGCGGACGAGATCAATTTTGTATTGGTGGCGGGCGAGGCGTTCGGGCGGCGCAATCAGGGCATGAGCCCGCAGGAAAGCGCCGACATGCTGGCGAAATGCGCGCCGCTTGCGCACGAGGCAGGTATTCCGCTCTCAGCGACGATCTCGGTGGCCTTCGGTGATCCGTATGACGGGGATGTGGATATTGCCGTTGTTGGCAGCCTTGCCGCGCAGGCCCAGCGGGCCGGCGTGGCAGAGCTGGCGCTCGGCGATACGATTGGCGCGGCCACGCCCTGGGATGTCCGCAAGCGGATTGACCGGGTGCGGATGGAGGCACCAGACGTCTTCCTGCGGATGCATTTCCATGACACGCGCGGGGCGGGTCTTGCCAATGTGTTTGCCGCTGTAGAGGCCGGTGTGGACGTGATCGATGCCAGTTGCGGGGGAATCGGCGGGTGCCCTTTTGCGCCGGCCGCGACAGGCAATGTGGCGACTGAAGATGTCGTCTGGATGCTGGAGCGGGCAGGCTATGAGACGGGGTTGGATCTTGGGCAGCTGATCGAGACGGCAAAATGGCTGGAAGGCGTTCTGGGCCATAAGGTTGCCAGTGCGCTCAGCCGGGCAGGGGCCTTTCCAGCCTAGGTAGTTCTACGCGGGTTTCCCCGGCGCCAGGCTTCTCGTATCTTCCGCTTGAAAACCTGAATGCTGGAGGAAGCCTCACATGCAGATCGGTAATCTGACGATTGATCCCCTGGCGGTGGGCGCTCTGGCGGGCTTTGGCGCCCTGATACTGGTGATGATCGGTATCACGGTCTGGATCCTGCGCCAGATGGGCAAGGCCGCCGGCGAGAAATAGGGCGCGCCTTTTCCCGGCGCCGCTGGGGATTGCCGAGGGCACGCAGGGCGTTCGGGCGCGCCTCCCGCTGCGCGCGGGCGATCAGCCAGGCGGGCGCGCCGCTGAGCCTCAGCAGGGCGGCGCGGTCTTCAGGGTGGCTGATCTGTGCGTAGTCCAGCCGGCGCTCGCGTTTTCGTCTTGCCATGAGTTTTTTCTCCATATGTCTGTATCCGGACTGGCGATTGCCATCCGGGGTCGGAGCAGTTCTTGTGGCTCTCAAGTGGAGCCTGCGCGGCGGGCGCCGCGGCGCCCGGAAAGGTAAAAGTGTTGCGGTTGGGCGCTATCGCCCGCCGCGCACTGCCGCCGGAGTTTCGGGCAGTAGGATTC
>PHEH01000009.1:0-104917 GCA_002841155.1 Alphaproteobacteria bacterium HGW-Alphaproteobacteria-18 | reverse complement strand
CTTCGCTCACCATGAGCTCCGCGGGGGTGGGCCCTTGGTTTTGCGGGGCTTTCTGGGTCCCGGACATTTGCTTCGCAAATTCCGGGATGACGGGAGGAGAGGGCGAGGCGTGTTGGATAGGGCGGGGGCTTGTCCTCGCGCTCACAGAAACTGCTTGACGAGTCTCTTTGCTAAAAGTACTTTGAAATTCAAAGTGAATGATGGAGACTCACCATGACCCGTACGCCGAGTTTTGCAGAAGACCTGAATTATATCCGTGACCTGGCCGAAGCGGGCCAGAATGCGCCGCTGCTGGGCGGTCGGTTCCTGGCAATGTGGGGCGGGCTCGTGACGCTCGCCTATCTTGGACACTTTCTTATTGCGACAGGCGCCGTAAACTTCGGCGCCAAGGCTCTTCTCTATCTCTGGATTGTGTTCGGTGTTCTGGGCGGGGCGGGTCAGTTTCTGCTGGCATCCCGCCAGGGGGAAAAGCCGGGACAGGCCTCGGCCGGCAACCGGGTTCAGGCCGTGTTCTGGACAGCCTCTGGCATGCTTCTCTCTGTTTATTTCATCAGCCTGATTGCGCGGATGCTGCTGACCGGCGAGGGCGTTCAAGGCTTCTATTGGTCTGTGCCGATGGTGCTGGGTCTTTATGGAATCGGCCAGTTCGTGACCGGAGCGATTTCGGGTCAGTCTGCTCTGAAATTCGCCGGGGTTGCCGCCTTTTCTGGCGTGACGGCGGCGGTATTCCTGACGGGTACAGAATATATCTGGCTGGTCGGAGCGGCCTCGGCCTTTCTGGCGGTCTTTGTTCCTGGCCTCATGATGATGCGGGCCGAGCCCTCCGAGACGGTTTGAGCGAAGGAGAGCGCCATGAGCGACGACAATCCCTTCGACCATAATGACATTGATGATGTGATCCACGGGCGGCTGCGCCTTGGCGTGATGGCTTACCTGTCAACAGCCAGCCCGGCGGTGTTCGGGGAGCTGCGCGACAAGGTGGGGGCGACGGACGGCAACCTTTCCACGCACCTCAAGAAGCTGGAGGACGCAGGCTATGTGCGCCAGGAGAAGCGTTTCGTCGGCAAGAAGCCTCAGACGCGTGTGTACCTGACGGAGACCGGGCGCAAGGCATGGCTTGCCTGGCTTGCCCGGATGGACGCCATCATGCGGGCGGCGGAATAAGGATCACGGCGCGTTGATTTGAACCGAAGCGCGCGCCGTGGCGTATAGGCAGGATGAGCCAGCCCCTGTTTACCCGCCGCCTGTTCCTTGCCTCCACCGCCCTGGGGCTTGCCGCCTGTACGGCGGCTTCGGCCAGGGAGCTTTCCAAGAATCCAGAGACTGCCAGCTATTCCGAGGATGAGTGGCGCAAGCTGACCGAGGCGGAATGGAAGGCGCGCCTGTCGCCGGCCGCCTTTGCGGTGCTGCGCGAGCATGGCACGGAGCGGGCGTTTACTTCCCCATTGGACAAGGAGAAACGGGTGGGCGTGTATCATTGCGCGGGCTGTGACCTGGCGCTGTTTTCCTCAGAGGCAAAGTTTGATTCCGGCACGGGCTGGCCGAGCTTCTGGGAGCCGCTGCCCGGCGCGATGGGCATGAGCGTGGACCGGCGGCTATTCTATCCGAGGACGGAGTATCACTGCGCCCGGTGCCTCGGGCATCAGGGGCATGTGTTTGACGATGGCCCTGCGCCCACAGGCAAGCGCTGGTGCAACAATGGCGTGGCACTGAGCTTCAGGGCGGCCTGATCTCCCTTGAAACGGGCATGAAAAGCCCCTCTCTCGTCGCCGAGGGAGGGGCTTTTCTTTGTCAGTAAAAGATCGCCGCTGCGAAGAAGGCGAAAAATGCCCCTATCGCAAAGAGGGTGACGCTCAGGCCCCAGACGATCCAGCTAAGGTTTCGGGCGCGGGCGCAGACAGCAGCCTTTGCCCTGTCAGCCGGGCAGGGGAGGCTGCGGGCGTGCCACTGCCAGAGGCCGCTGGCGAGCAGGAGGGCGCCTGCAATAGCGAACAGGAGCTCCTTGTTCCTCCCCAGCCAGGTGATCTGTGGCACCGCCTCGATCAGGCCTGCCATGACGGCGCCCGCCCCGAGGCTGACCAGCAGGGCGGGCAGGGCGCAGCAGATCAGCGTTCCAGTCGAGGTGAAGAGCGACAGGAAGGCGGGAAGGGTGCTGGGCGGGCGAATATCATCCGTATCCGTCATTCGGCCGGCTCCCGGTCAATCGAGGTGAGGGAATAGCCGGATTTGCGGATGAGCGCTTCGATGGCGGCGTCGTCCATGGTCTGGCCGGGCTTCATCGAGATATGGATCTCGCCCCCATCCAGATCGACATGCACGCCTTTGACGGCGTCTTCCTTCCTGAAGACTTTCTGAATCGACTGGGCGCAGAAATCGCAGACGAGGCCGTTCACATGGGCGGTGACGAATTCGCCTTTCGCTTGAGCTGCGGCCGCCGGAGTTTCCGGGGCGGCGAGGGCAGGGGCAGCCATCATGGCGAGGGCGGCGGCGAGGGTGAGGGTTTTGAAGTGTTTCATGGGGTGTCCTTTTCAGAAACGGTAGATCCAGTTGAGGAGGAAGCGGTCTTCTTCCAGTGTGTAGCCGGCCTCCATCAGGAGCGGCCCCTTGAAGAAGCGCAGGAGCGGGGTGACCTGGACGGGATTATCCGCCTCGGGATGGTTTTCGACCTGGACCATGGCCCAGGTGTGAAGGTCTCCGAAGCCGGCCACATAGGGCGCGACACCAAGGCGGGCGGCATGGGAGACGGACTGATCGAAGCCATAGTCACGGGCGCGGACGTCATAGGAGACGAAGACGCGGCGCGTTTCCCAGTCAGCGGAGAGGCCGGCAAAACCGGCTGCTTTCTGGCCGCCATCGAAGGCATCGGCCGCGCCGGCGCCGAGCTTCAGATAGAGATTGCCCTGGCTTTGCGGGGCGTTCCAGCGTTTGGCCAGCCGTGTGTATTGCAGGCCGGTGAAGGTGGCGTCCATCGACCAGTTCCGCTCGGCCAGGAGGCCGATGGAATCGGTGGAGGTGGGCGAATAATGGACAAGCAGGGAGGAATACATCCCGTTATTGTCCTGCATCACCGTCCAGCCGCCCGCATAGGAGACGGGCCGCGCGCTGGCAGGCGCCGCAAGGGCCGCGAGGGCGAGCCCCGCAGCAAGGAATTTGGAGGGCATGAGCCGTTATCCTGTCTGTTGATTGATCCGGTGGCGGATTATCGACAGGTCAGGCTTTCGGGGGTGGGGGCTCTGGAATGAGGGTGCGCGAGGGGGCGCGGGCATCCAGTGGGAAGCTGGCGGGCAGGGTAAAGGTGAGGCGGGCCGCTTCGGGCAGGGCGGAGGGAAGGAGCGCGGCGAGGACCGCCGGGCAGCAGCAGGGGGCCTCTGTGGCCGGAGTTTTGTCCGGGGTGTCCGGGCGGGCCGCTGCAGCCATCATATCGCAATGTGTGTGAGCGTCTGCTTCGGGTGTGCTGACCGGGGCAGGCGTCATCTCTTCCTGCACGTGGCAGGGGCTGGCATGGGCGCCAAGGCCGCCAGCGATCATCAGCCAGAGGCTGAGAGAGAGAAGAAGGACGCGTTTCAGCATTCGGCCTGAAGATGGAACGCCTCAGAGCGGGCGTCAAATGAACTTACTGTGCGGTCCAGCCGCCATCGATGGAGAGGTCAGCGCCGTTGATCTGGGCGGCCGCAGGCGAGCAGAGGAAACTGGCGAAGGCGGCGACTTCCTCGGCGGTGACAAATTCCTTGGTCGGCTGGGCGGCGAGGAGGACGTCATTCTTGACCTGTTCCTCGGTCATGCCGCGGGCCTTGGCCGTGTCGGCGATCTGGCCTTCGACCAGCGGCGTGAAGACATAGCCGGGGCATATGGTGTTGCAGCGGACGCCGTGGGTGGCCCCTTCCAGGGCGGTGGTCTTGGTGAGGCCGGAGAGGCCATGCTTGGCGGCGACATAGGCCGCCTTGAAGGGGGAGGCGACCTTGGCATGGGCCGAGCCCATATTCACGATGCGGCCCCATTTCTTCGATTTCATATGGGGGAGGGCGAGACGGGTCGTGTGAAAGGCGGCCGAAAGGTTCAGCGCGATGATGAGGTTCCACTTCTCGACCGGAAACTCGTCAATCGGGGCCACGAACTGCGTACCTGCATTGTTTACGAGGATATCGACGCCGCCAAAGGCCTCGGCGGCTTCTTTCATCATGGCTTCGATAGCCTCGGGATTTGTCAGGTCAGCGCCGGAGAAGCTGACTTTTACTTTATGATCTTTCTCGATTCCCGCGCGAAGTGCTTCGATCTCCTTTGCGTCACCGAAACCATTCAGGACGATGTTGGCTCCGTCGGCTGCCAGTTGCAGCGCGATGGCCTTTCCGATGCCGCTGGTTGAGCCTGTGATGAGGGCGGTTTTTCCGGCGAGCATGTTCCTGTCTCCTTGAGGCGGTGGGACGCGCTGGATAGGGTCGAGCGGTAAATTCCAGATGCCGGGCCTAGACCCGCAAGCAAGGATAAACAAGGGTGATACTGGGAGAACTGAGCGCTTTCGATGCGGCCTTCCCGCGCTTCCTGATGTCAACAGGGATGGCGGGGGTGATGCTGCTTGTGGCCTCCACCGTCTATGTTCTGCTCACGCCCTGGAAGGAACTTGCGCTGGTCAAGGATGGCAATGCCTCGGCCGGCGTGGCGCTGGGCGGCGCCATTGGCGGTCTGGCGATTCCGATTGCCTCAACGCTGGCCTCATCCATCTCTCTTCTCGAATTTGTGCTCTGGGGCGCCATTGCGCTGCTCATGCAACTCATTACCTACCGTATAGTGGACCTCATCCTGCGAGGCATCCCGCGCCGTATCTCAAACGATGAGATGGGCGCGGCGGTCGTTCTTGCAGCTGCAAAGCTTGGCACAGGGCTGATTTTTGCGGCAGGGCTGTGGGACCCGGTATTGCAAAGGGTCTGATGAATGCGTGGCTTTGACTGGGTGATCTACGCCGCTGCGCTCGGCTTCATTCTCCTGGTCGTGTTCTCGCTGGTCCCGGAGGCGGGAGCGCCTGCGCCGCCACCACCCTCGATCATCGCTGAGGAAATGGGGCCGTTGCTGCCCGATCCTTCCCCGCTGGATGAGCTTGTGGTTGTGCAGACCGGGCCACCTCAGAACGGCGTCGGCACGGCGTTTGCCATCAACTCCCGTGGAGACTGGCTGACGGCCCGGCATGTGGTGGATGGCTGCGCCAAGGTCAGCCTGGAAGTGGCGCCTGGTAATTATGTGCCCGTGGCGCGCATTTCTCTTGATGACGGGCATGACCTGGCGCTGCTGTCGACGGGGCGAAGCCCCAATCCGGTGACGCTGGATCTCACCTCGCCGATGTTCCTGGGTAGCGAGGGCTATCTGGTCGGCTTCCCCCAGGGTCAGCCGGGAGAACTTGCCAGCAAGCTGGTCGGGCGCTCCCGGCTGGTGACGCGGGGGGTGCGGGAGTCGGACATGCCGATCCTGGCATGGGCTGAAGTGGGCCGGACGAATGGCTTGCAGGGCACTTTGGGCGGGATTTCCGGCGGCCCGGTGTTCAGCAAGGACGGCGCGGTGCGCGGGGTAATTGTGGCCGAAAGTCCGCGGCGCGGCCGCATCTATACAACGGCGCCCCAATCGGTGGACGCTTTCCTGACGACGATGGGGGTGGCACGGGAATCGGGGCCATCCGACATCTTCCGAATCCGCAATTATGGCGCCGCGTCCGACACCGCCCGGCGCCGCTTGCAGGTCGTCAAGGTTATGTGCGAGGTGGGCGCATGACTGATTTTGCCGCACGCCTCACTGAAGGCACCCGCAAGTTTGGACCGCTCTGTGTGGGGATTGATCCCCATCCGGGCATGATCCCGGAGATATTTGGCGGCGATACGCCCGAGGGTGTCTGGAAATGGTCGCAGGCCATTATTGAGGCGGCCGCTGGCAAGGTGGCGGTGGTGAAACCACAGGTCAGCCTGTTTGAGCGCCACGGGCCCGAAGGCATGGCCGCGCTTCAGGCCGCAGCGAAGTCTGCGCGGGCGGCCGGGTTGATCGTGCTGATGGATGCCAAGCGGGGTGATATCGGCAGCACCGCAGAGGGCTATGCGCAGGCCTATCTTGCGCCCGGCGCGCCTTTCGAGGGAGATGCTCTGACGGTAAACCCCTATATGGGCCTGGATACGCTTGAGCCGTATGCGCGCCTGGCCAAGGCCCATGGCAAGGGCGTGATCGTGCTTGTGCGCACGTCCAATCCCGGCGCGGCAGATTTCCAGTCGCGCATCATGGGCGGGGCGCCGCTTTATGTGCGGGTGGCCGAAGCGCTTGCGCCCCTGACCGAGCGCCTGATGAGCCCATGCGGCTGGTCCAGCCTGATGATGGTGATCGGGGCGACGGCGCCTGAAGAGGCCCGCGCGGTGCGGGCGCTGGCGCCCAAGGCTTTGTTTCTGGTGCCGGGCTATGGCGCGCAGGGGGCGGCTGCCTCGGAGGCGTGCTCTGGCCTCGTCAACGGGGAAGGGGGCGTCATCAGCGCGTCACGCTCCGTCAGTTTCCCCAAGTCTGCGGCGAGCGCCGGGGACACGGCAGGCTGGCGCCGCGCCATTGACGAGGCGATCCTCGCGGCGCGCGATGAACTGCGCCTGGCAGCGGTCGCCTGAGCGGCTGCTCCCGCTGCGTCACATCTCGACTTTACACCACAAGCGGCTAGTCTCCCATGTAACATGATCCTGCGCGCCGTGAGCGGTGCAGGGCGAGGTCTGGGAGGATTAGCGTGAGCAAGTTTGTGACGGCCCGTTGGGCCAGCCCCGTGATGGCAGGCGCGATCGCCGCGCTGACATTGGCAGCATGTGGGCAGGGGCAGGTTCAGAAAGCTGAGCCGCGCGGCTTTGCGGCGGTCGACACCGCACGCATCTCGACCGAGAGCGCCGGGAATGAGTGGCTGACCTATGGCGGCACTTATGACGAGCAACGCCATTCCACGCTGACTGCCATCAACAAGGAAAACGTCGCTGAGCTGGGCGTTGCCTGGACCTATGACCTGGCCACCAATCGCGGCGTGGAATCGACCCCCATCGTGGTCGATGGGGTGATGTATGTCACCTCCGCCTGGTCGGTGGTCTACGCGCTCGACGCCAAGACGGGCGCGGAGAAATGGGTTTATGATCCGGGTGTTGACCGGGCGGTGGGGGTGAAAGCCTGCTGCGATGTCGTCAACCGGGGCGTGGCTGTCTATGATGGCAAGATCTATGTCGGCGTAATCGACGGACGCCTTGAGGCCCTGAACGCCGAGACCGGCGCTGTCGTCTGGAGCAAGGTGACGGTTGATCAGGAGAAGCCCTATACGATCACTGGCGCGCCGCGCGTGGTGAACGGCAAGGTGCTGATCGGCAATGGCGGGGCAGAACTCGGTGTGCGGGGCTATCTCTCCGCATACGACACAAGCTCGGGCGATCTGGTCTGGCGCTTCTATACGGTGCCCAATCCCAGCAAGCAGCCTGACGGGGCCGCGTCTGACGATGCGTTCGTGAAGGTGGGCAATGTCAGCTGGGGCGATGAGGGCGCCTGGACGACGGATGGCGGCGGCGGAACTGTCTGGGATTCGATCGTCTATGACGAGGTGAACAACCAGATCATCTTCGGCGTCGGCAATGGATCGCCCTGGAACCGGACTTTCCGCGATCCGTCCGGCGGCGACAATCTGTTCCTCTCCTCCATCATGGCGGTGGATCTGGAGACGGGCGCCTATAAATGGCACTTCCAGACGACGCCGGGCGACAACTGGGATTATACGGCCACGCAGACAATCATTCTGGCGGACCTGCCGCTTGGCGAAGGCGGGGCGCCGCGCCGTGTTGCCCTCCAGGCACCAAAGAATGGTTTCTTCTATGTGATCGATGCGGCGACCGGCGAATTCATTTCGGGCGATGCCTATGTGCCGATGAACTGGGCGACCGGCCTGGACGCAGCTGGCCGTCCGATTGAAGTGCCTGAAGCGCGCTATTCCAAACAGCCCTATGAACAGACGCCGGGCCCGCTGGGCGGCCATAACTGGCACCCGATGGCGTTCAATCCGGATCTGGGGCTCGCCTATATTCCGGCTCAGGAAATTCCGCAGGCTTATGCTGAAGATCCACGCTTCACGAGCCGGCCGGTTGGTTGGAATACGGGTATCGACTTCTCGGCCGGTGTGCCCCCGATTGCCCCACCCGAAGTGGCCAAGTTCCTGCGTTCGAGCCTCAAGGGGCGTCTGATTGCCTGGGACCCGATTGCCCGCGCGCCGCGCTGGAGCGTGGAGCATGGCAATGCCTGGAATGGCGGCGTACTGTCGACGGCGGGCGGTCTGGTCTTCCAAGGCAAGCTGAGCGGCGAGTTCGCTGCGTATGATGCGGCCACCGGAGACAAGCTGTGGAGCCATAATCTCAAATCAGGCGGCGCGTCAGGCCCCGGCACGTTCATGATTGATGGTGAGCAATATGTGACCATCACCACCGGCTGGGGCTCTGCCTTTGCGTTGGCTGCGGGCTTTGCTTACGACGAGAAAGTTGAATCAACCGTCGGCAAGGTTGTTACCTTCAAGCTGGGCGCGACGGGCGAGATTGCAGACTCTGGCCTGCCGCCGATTGATGCCACACCGAAAGCTGAAGCGTTTGGCTCTATGGCGGTCATCTCCGAAGGGACGGTGCATTATGCGCGCAACTGCGCTGTGTGCCATGGCCCCCTCGCCGTTTCTTCCGGCGTGCTGCCGGACCTGCGCTGGTCGGCGATCACGGCAAATGCCGATGCCTGGAAAGGCGTGGTTCTGGAGGGCAACCTTGCTGCCAATGGCATGGTCTCGTTTGCCGACTATGTGACGCCTGACGAGGCTGAGGCCATCCGCGCCTATGTTCTGACGCAGGCGCACGCGGCGATGGCTGACTAACGCGTCAGGCGGATATCGCCAGGCGTTTGACAGATCTTTCAGACGGGGCCCTTGTGAAGGGCCCCGTTTTCGTTTGCGGAGGCGGTTTGCGCCAGCTCGCATCGGAAACGCAACCTTACCGATTTGGTCATGGCGTTTGCCGCCACCTGAGACTAATATGGTCTCATGCATGTGATTATCGCTGCCCTGGCCATTCTGACTGCCGTTGCCGTGTGGACCTGGCGTTTGCGGATGGCAAAGCGTGGGCTTGATGAGCTGGCCGAAGTGGCCAGGACCGTTGCCAATGCGCCCCGGCGTCTTGCCTTCAAATGGCGGGCCGGGAAGGGTGGGATCGAACTGATCGAAGATCCGCGCGAGGCGGCCGGTATCATGATGATGATGATGGCTCTGGCGCGGGGCGGCCCACTCAGCCCGCAACAGGCCGATATGATCGAAGACGAAATCAAGACTCATTTCGGATTTTCTGATCCGGAGGCGGAAGATCTTGCTGCCCATGCAGCTTGGGTAGCAGGCAGCCAACTTCCGGGGGAAGACCAGATGCGGCGGCTCAGCCGGCTGGTTGTCAACGCGCCCCAGCTTGGCCCAAAAGAGGTTGTCGATCTTGACGCGATGCTGGTTGCCGTCTCCGAAGCGGAAGGCCTGCCAACGCGGGCGCAGTTGACGCTGCTGCAGATTTACCGGGACATGGCTGGCCTGAAGACCTGATCTTGCGTTACAAAATACGCTGGACTAGGCAATTGCATGGATTACGCAAAAAGGGTCCGGAACGACAACTGGATGAACTTTTCCGTGCTCCGGCATCGGAACTTTGACGGGTTGCTCGTTACCTCAAAGAATTCCGGAACACACTGGATTAAGTACATGCTCTCTGTGGCATTGGCAGACACCTATGGTGTCGAGCGTCCAAAGTTTTTTTCCGAGAACGCCGTGCGCCCGTATATTGGCTGGCCCAAGGACGATCCGGTTTTTCCGCAGCTGCCACGCCTGGCATTCAGCCATACGATCCCGCACCGTCTGGCAGACTGGAGATGGGCGCGCGCGCTGGCCCAGCTGCCTCCCTATGCACTCTGCATACGTCACCCGATGGCCATCCTCGCCTCCCACCATGCAAAATGGGAGTATGATATTCAGGTCAGCTGGTTGGACTATCTGAAGGGCGATCCGTCCGGGGCGCAGTTTCGCTGCGACCTCTACTGGCTTGCCCGGTTCTGGAACCGATGGGGTGATATTGATGCGGCCTATCCCGGCAGCGTCCTGAAGGTTCACTACGAAGATACACAGCGTGACCCGCGCGCCACCCTGGAGGCCATCGCGGCGCAGTGGGATATCGAGCTGGCGCCTGACGCCATTGAGGCAGCGCTGCTGGCAGGCACCAAGGAAGAAATGGCCAAGAAGACGGACCCAGATGGCGAACCCAATGTCCTGCAAAACCGCAAGCAGACACTGGCAGAGCTATTTACCGGCGAGGCAATGGACATCTATGCCGAACACATCGCAACCCTGTTCCGGCATGATCTGGGGTATGATCTTCTCACGCCTCCGGCTTGAGATAACCGCTTGAGCGCCCTTCCGGGGCATAGCTGATCCACCAGGGCTCAGCGGTGGCTTCTTCTTCCAGCGTTTTGAACAGCGGGTCGTCGAGCACGGCGGCGGCATAGTCTGCAGCGGCGCCTGAGAGCGGCAGGCCATAGGTGCGAAAGCGAGTGACCACGGGGGTATAGAAGGCGTCGGCCGCAGACCAGGCGCCGAAGAGGAACGGGCCGGGCTCATCAGTATTCTGACCATGAGTTTCCCGAAGGCCTGACCACATTGTCTGTAGGCGGTCGATATCGGCTTGCAGTTCGGCGGTCATATCTGGGGCGCGCGCGCGGCCGCGGATGTCCATGGCGCAGGCTTTCCGGATGGGGGCGAAACCGGCATGCATTTCCGAAGAGACAGCGCGGGCGATGGCGCGTCGGGCAGTATCCCTGGGCCAGATAAGGCCAGGTTCGGTCTGTTCGGCGACAAATTCGGTGATGGCGAGGCTTTCCCAGATCTCGATCCCGTCCCAGATCAGCAGGGGCACCTTGGCGGTGGGGCTGATCTTCTTCAGGCGCGCTGTCGTTTCGGGAAAGTCGAGCGGGATGATTTCTTCTTCAATGCCAAGGTCTGCCTTGCGGACGGCCAAGAGCGGGCGGATCGACCAGCTGGAATAGTTGAGATTGCCGGAGACGAACTTTCTCATTCGGGCTTTCCCGCGCCTATCGCCCAGCGGGTTTCGTGGATCTGGACGCTGCCGAAGACGCCGGCCTTTGTGTAGGGATCCTGCGCGTGGATGGCGCGGGCGGCGTCTGCGCTGTCTGCGGCGATCAGAAAGACCGACCCGAGCATCCGGCCATCTTCGCTGAGCAGGGGCCCGGCCATTCGGCAGGCCGCCCCCAGACTGACGGCCCATTCCAGATGTGCGGGCCGGGTGGCGGCGCGGCGCTCAGCGCCATCGGTTTCATTGTCGAGGCAGTGCAGACAGAAAAGTGGCATCGCAGGCGTCTCCCTTTTGGTCTGCTGCCGCTATGGCACAGTCGCAAGGGGGGTGTCATCGGCCTTGTTAGGGTCTGTGGCAGAGGATTTGAATGTCTACTGGATGACACAATTGGATGCTGAACACTGTATTGATCGTTCAACGATTTGCTGTACACTGGTCCAATGACTCAGATGGACACCACCCGGAAAATGATTCTCCACGCCGCCGTGGAGCGCATTCTTCACTATGGCTACTCGAAGACAACGATGGCGGAGATCGCCAAGGACTGCAACATGTCCGCCGGGAACATCTATCGCTTCTTCGCCTCGAAGCTCGACATTGCCGAGGCGATGGCCCGGAAGTTCAATGAAGAGGCTTACGAGACCTTCGCGACGATTGCGGCCCGCAAGGTGTCTGCGGCCGACCGGCTGCGCGAGATTTTCCATTATGAGCTCGCCCGCACCTATTCGGCGATTGATGAGGACGCGAAGATCCTGGAAGTCGCCGAAGTGCTGAGCGATGAGCGCCCGCTTTACATGAATGACAAGCTGGCGACCGAGCGGACCTATCTGGTCAAGGTGTTGAATGACGGGGTTGCCAGTGGTGAATTCCGCCCGATCGACAATCCGGATGTCGTTGCCGAGATGTGGCAATCGGCGCTGATGAAGTTCCGCTTTCCGCAGCTGTTCTCGAAGCTGACCCTGCCCAAACTGCAGCGTGAGATTGATGGCGTGATGGACCTGCTGCTCGCCGGCCTTTCCCCCGGCGCAACGACGCCGCCCCCCTGGGATGGCGTCACGGCTGCCACAGAAGCAGCCTGCGCTGTGACCAGCGAAATGATCGTGAACAAGAAGCTAAACGCTGATCAGTGAACAAAATCGAATTCATTCATTGATTATCCCTCAATGGGGTGCTATATGAGGTCTATGGGCGGCGGTGGTCGCTGCCCCACACCATCGAAAGCACGCTCCCATGTCCCCCTCGACCCAGGAAAATCGTCAGGCCGTTCTGTCTTTCCTTGCGGCTCTTCCCGCCACAGCCCTCGTGATGTGGGCAACGCTGCAGCTGGCCCATTTCGTCGGCTGAGACCTCAATAAAGGCATAGCCGCGGGCGCTTCCCCTGCCGCCCGCAGGCCAAGACCAGACAACCGGGCTTTCCTCCCACCCAGGTCTGGCGAAACGGGCGCCCTGAGAGGCGCCCGTATTTTTTGCAGGAATCTTCAGGCCTTGGCGCCGCGCCGCCCGGCGCCGAAGACGGGGTCGGCTTTGGCGGACGCTTCGTCCAGCGGCCAGCGTGGCCGGGCGCCCGAAGCGAGCCCGTCTGTATCGCCAAGCCCGGCGGCGAGATGTTCGGCCCCGGCCAGAGCGATCATGGCCGCATTATCGGTGCAATGGCGCAGGGGCGGGGCGATGAGGCGCGCGCCGCTCTGCGCTGCGGCTGCGTCAAGGCTGGCGCGGATTGCGGCGTTGGAGGCAACCCCGCCGGCCACGACAAAGCGTTTTTCGCCTGCGCCCGCATCAAAAGCCTCCAGCGCGCGGCGGGCTTTTGCCGACAGCACATCGCAGATGGCCGCCTGGAAGCTGGCGCAGATATCGGCCTTTTCAGCGTCGCCTTGCGCGCCGGGGGCGGCGCGGGCAACGGCGGTTTTGAGACCGGCAAAGCTCATTTCAAGGCCGGGGCGGTTGAGGAGGGGGCGGGGAAAGTCGTGGGCTTTGGCATTGCCGTCGCGCGCCATCTTTTCCACCGCCGGGCCGCCGGGAAAACCGAGGCCGAGCAGTTTGGCGACCTTGTCGAAGGCTTCGCCCACCGCGTCGTCGATGGTGGAGCCGAGGCGGCGATAATCGCCGAGGCCGCGCACTTCGAGGAACTGGCAATGCCCGCCGGAGACCAGAAGCAGCAGGTAAGGGAAGGGGCAGTCTTCGCTGAGGCGGGGGGAGAGGGCGTGGCCTTCCAGATGGTTGACCGGGATGAAGGGCTTGCCGGCCGCCTGGGCAATCGCCTTGCCGGTCATCAGGCCGACGAGCACGCCGCCGATCAGGCCGGGGCCGGCGGTGGCGGCCACGCCGTCAAGATCACCGTAGGTGAGGCCTGAAGCATTCATGGCGGCGGCGACGGTGAGGTCAGCGAGCTCGGCATGTGCGCGGGCGGCGATTTCCGGCACGACGCCGAGATAGGGCGCGTGTTCGGCGAGCTGCGTGCGGATCACATCGGAGAGGAGGGTCGCCTTGCCATCCTCATAGCGCAGCACGGCGGCGGCGGTCTCGTCGCAGCTGGTTTCAATGCCGAGGATGGTGAGGGCGCGTGTCATGGCGCGCATGTAGCGGGCGCAGGCGCTCTGGGGAAGGGCGGGGTTGCGTCTTTCGGCCAGCCTTCAGGTCGTCTCCTCAGCGGGCGGGCCGGTGAACTCTGCGTCGATC
Organism: Alphaproteobacteria bacterium HGW-Alphaproteobacteria-18; assembly: GCA_002841155.1. Classification (GTDB taxonomy): domain Bacteria; phylum Pseudomonadota; class Alphaproteobacteria; order Caulobacterales; family Hyphomonadaceae; genus Hyphomonas. The sequence goes on along the minus strand of PHEH01000009.1, from coordinate 91,115 downwards.
CAGAACTTTACCTCATCGCCGACGCCCATGGTCGAGCCTTCAGGCGGCAGGCCATAGGTCATACCGAAAGCGGAGCGGCTGAGACTGCCGGAGGCGTGGAAGCCGGCGCGGGCGTTCGGATCATAGGGCGGGAAACCCGGATAGGCACCATTGAAGCGGGCGGAGAAGGTGACCGGGAGTGTTGCCCCCAGGAAGGTGAGATTGCCGGTGACGTCCGCCTCGGCGGGGCTGGTCTGGCGGATGGCGGTGGAGACGAACGTGATCTCCGGGAAGGCTGCGCTGTTGAACCAATCCGGCCCGAGCAGCGCGTCGAGAAAGCCTTCGGGCGGCGCAGGGATGGTGAGGGATGTGGGATCGATGGTCGCTGTGAGCGTGGCGGTCTCGGGCGCGGCGGGGTCGATCGTCAGGGTCGCATCAAAGCGCGTGAACTGGCCGACATAGTTGGAAAAACCGAGATGGTCGGCGGCGAAGACGAGGCTCGCATGGGATTTGTCCAGCCGGTAGACGCCAGCGGCGGCGCCATTGGCGAGGGAGGGGTCCGGGAAGACGGGGGCAACTGCGGTGACGGTATCAGCCGCCAGGGGCTGCGGCGCGGGCGTCTCCGGCGCGTTGGCGCAGGCACTGATGCAGAATGCGGCGAGGATAAGTGTGGGCAGCAGGCGCGCGGGCATGAGGCAATCCTTTCGCGGTCAGACCCCCCTTTTTTGTGCACCTTCCGGAGCCAGATTGCCAGCCAGGACATAGAAATCCTCCGGCGTGCGCGGCTGAGCAGGCCTGTGAAATTTCACCAATCGCGCAAACGGCTTCTCAGGCGATTGCTGGCACGCTTTGCGGTGTCGGTCGGTGTGAGGACGCAGGAATGGCGCACAAAAGGGCTATGGAGTTTCGCAGGCCACGACGCCGGTTTGTGGCTGTGAGGCGCCGGCCAAGCAAATTTCTGGCGCGGGGATTATCCGCACGCCCCTATGGGCATCTGTCTGTGCCGCCCCTGCTGCGGAAATGGATGGCCATTACGATGCTGGTTCCCCTTTTTGCATGGGCCGCGACAGAGCTTTTCCGCTGAGTATTGTAAGAAATTGCGCGCCTGCCAGACTACCCAGTCATGAAGCCGGTGCCAGATCAGGATCAGCGTTATACCGAAGCGGCGCAGGCCCATGGCGCGGCCATGCAGCGGCTTGCGCGCGCGATGGAGGCCAATCCGGAGCGGCGGAAAGATCTGTTGCAGGAAATGCATGTTGCGCTCTGGCGGAGTCTCGCAAAGTTTGACGGGCGGTGCAGCCTGAAGACCTGGGTTTACCGGGTGGCGCAGAATGTTGCCTCTACCCATGTTGGCCGCGAAATGCGCATCAATCGGGGGTTGGTCGGTCAGGATACTATTGGCGGTATGCCGGGAACGGACAATCCGGTCTCGGACTATGAGCGTGAGGATGCGCTGGAGCGGTTGAACGCCTGGATAAGGGCACTAAAGGCCGCCGACCGGCAGGTGATGACACTTTACCTTGAGGATCTCGATGCGGCATCAATCGCCGAGATCATCGGGATAAAGCCGGGCGCAGTGATGACGCGCATTTCGCGTCTCAAAGCGCGGCTGGCAGAAGATTTCAAGGAGGCGGCAGATGTCTGAGGACGATTCGATCCGTGAGCTGTGGGCCCGTCAGGAGACGGGCAGTTTTGCGATGCCTCTGGAAGAGGTGCGCCGCAAGGCTAGCAGTTTCCAGAACACCATCCGGCGGCGGAACATGATGGAGTATGCCGCTTCGATTTTCGTCCTGATCGCCTTCGGAGGTGTTGCCGTAACTGTGCCGGACTGGGGTGTGCGGGCCGGGGCGGCGCTAATCATGGCCGGAACGCTCTATGTGGTCTGGAAGCTGCACACGATGGCGCGCGCGGCCGGGGCGGGCGAGATCGACGCCGCGCTCAGCCTGACAGACTTTCACCAGGGCGAGCTGCTGCGCCAGCGCGCCGCGCTTGCGACGGTGTGGCGCTGGTATCTGATACCGTTCGTGCCGGGAATGATCGTGTTCCTGTCCGCGGTAAGCTTTACGCCGGATAATCCCACGCCGCTGGCGGCCAAACTCACTGTGTTTCTTTTCAGTCTCGGCATAGTGGGCGCCCTCTTTGCCGGGATCGCTTGGCTCAACGGGCGCGCTGTGAAAGCGCTGGACGCGGAGATTGCGGCGCTGGAGGAGGGCGCGGACGCTTAGGCTCTTGATTTCCCCAGCGGCAGACAGTCAGGCTTCGCGGCAATAACCTGTTTGGTCGAGGATTTCAGGATGACTACCCCCCTGTTGCTGCCTGCTGCTGTACTTGTTGCCTGGACGCTGGTTGTCTGGGCGTGGATGCTGGCCACACGCGTTCCAGCGATGCAGAAGGCGCGGCTGCATCCGGAAAAGGCCAAGCATACGCGCGGGGGTGCGTGGAACGCGCTGCCTTCGGAGGTCCGTCAGGTGGCGGACAATTACAATCACCTGATGGAGCAGCCGACGATCTTCTACGCCATCGTGATGGTGCTGGCCGTCAGCGGCGAGGCGGGCATGGTGGATGTGGGGCTAGCCTGGGCCTATGTTGGCCTGCGGATCATCCACTCCCTGTGGCAAGCCACAAAGAATGTCGTGATGATCCGCTTTTACCTGTTCGTGGCGTCCACACTGGTACTGTTCCCGCTGGCGGGTCGGGCGATTTATCTTCTGGTGAGCTGAGGCCCGCGTTGGATGGGGATCAATCCCCATCCATCCGCAGCGCGGCCACAAAGGCTTCCTGCGGGATTTCGACTTTGCCGAACTGGCGCATGCGTTTTTTGCCGGCGGCCTGTTTGTCGAGGAGTTTGCGTTTGCGGGTGGCGTCGCCGCCATAGCATTTGGCGGTGACGTCTTTCCTCATGGCACTGATGGTTTCGCGCGCCACGACCCGGCCACCGATGGCGGCCTGGATCGGGATCTTGAACATCTGGCGCGGGATCAGCTCTTTCAGGCGCTCGCACATCTGACGGCCCCGGCTTTCGGCGCGGTCGCGGTGGACAAGCATGGCGAGGGCATCGACGGGCTCTTCATTGACGAGGATCTGCAGCTTCACGAGGTTTTCGGCGCGGTGGCCGATGAGGGTGTAGTCAAAGCTCGCATAGCCGCGCGAGATGGATTTCAGGCGGTCGTAGAAGTCGAACACCACCTCGTTGAGGGGGAGTTCGTATTTCACGCAGGCCCGTCCGCCGACATAGGAGAGTTCGGTCTGGATGCCGCGCCGGTCCTGGCAGAGTTTCAGGATCGAGCCGAGATATTCGTCCGGCGTGTAGATCGTCGCGGCAATCCACGGCTCGCGGATTTCCGTGATGCGGACAACATCGGGCATATCGGCCGGGTTGTGCAGCTCGATCTCGGTGCCGTCGGTCATCGACATTTCATAGACGACGCTCGGGGCGGTCGCGATCAGGTCGAGGTCAAACTCGCGGGAGAGACGCTCCTGAATAATTTCAAGGTGGAGCAGGCCGAGGAAGCCGCAGCGGAAGCCCATGCCGAGCGCGGCGGAGGTTTCCATTTCCCAGGTGAACGAGGCGTCGTTCAGGCGCAGCTTGCCCATCGCGGCGCGCAGGTCGTCAAAGTCGCCGGCATCCATCGGGAAGAGGCCGCAGAAGACCACCGGCTGGACATCCTTGTAGCCGGGCAGGGCTTTTTCAGTCGGGCGTTTGTCTTCGGTGATCGTGTCACCGATCGAGCAGTCGCCGACTTCCTTGATCGAGGCGACGAAATAGCCGACCTCGCCGGGGCCGAGGGCGTCGGTCTCGGTGAGTTTGGGATTGAAGGTGCCGACCTTGTCGATCTCGTAGACGCCGCCGGTGCGCATCATGCGGATCAGCTGTTTCTTCTTCAGCACGCCCTCATGCACGCGCACGATGACGACCACGCCGAGATAGGGGTCGTAATAGGCGTCCACCAGCGCGGCCTTGAGGGGGGAGGCCTGCTCGCCGCCCCGGGGCGGGGGCAGGCGGGTGACGATGGCTTCGAGCACGTCGGGGATGCCAAGGCCGGTCTTGGCGGAAATCTGCACCGCGTCAGACGCGTCGAGGCCAATGATCTCCTCGATCTGCTCCTTGACCCGGTCCACATCGGCGGCCGGCAGGTCGATCTTGTTGAGAACGGGGACGATCTCATGGTTCTGGTCGATGGCCTGATAGACGTTTGCCAACGTCTGGGCCTCGACGCCTTGCGAGGCATCCACCACCAGGAGCGAGCCTTCGCAGGCGGCCAGGCACCGGGAGACTTCATAGGCGAAGTCGACGTGCCCCGGCGTGTCCATCAGGTTGAGCGTATAGGTTTCCCCATCGGCGGCCGTGTAGGCGAGGCGCACGGTCTGGGCCTTGATGGTGATGCCGCGCTCTTTCTCGATGTCCATCGAGTCGAGCACCTGTTCACTCATTTCACGGTCAGTGAGGCCGCCGCAGGCCTGAATCAGGCGGTCGGCAAGGGTCGATTTCCCATGGTCGATATGGGCAATGATCGAAAAGTTACGGATTTTATCGCGCGGTGTCATGGGGCGCATATAGCGGGCACTGCCGCGCTGGGAAAGTGGGCGCAGGCGGCAGCACGACTATCGCCAGCCAAGAAGGGATGCGTATCCGGGGGCAACCCGCCGGGGCAGCCAGCCGACCCTGGCGTTTATCTGCGCGATCGCCGCCTGAAACCTTGTTGCGGCCGGGTTGCCACTTGCCGTCTGGAGCCACTGGAAGGCGTAGCTTTGCAGGCAGATCAGGAAGAACAGCGCGAAAGTGTAGACCCAGCTTCCCATGAGGCTGAGCGCCAGCACAGGCGCGAGATACAGAAGGGCGTTGCCGAAGGAGAATGTGAACAGGCTGGTCTTTCCAGCGAAGATCAGTGCCCGGCCGAACCTCACATGGAGACCATCATATAAGCCAAGGCAGACAAATACGGCGATCAGGGTGCTGGCGAGGCCGAAGGCAAAATAGATCGGATGGTTGGCGTTCCTGTAAGAAAGATTGCTCAGGGCTTGCAGGGTTTCGGCGGGCGCCTTCAGGTTCCAGAACAGGAGCAGTACGGCTGCCGAGGCCGCCAGCATTGCGCCCATTGTTGCTATCACCTGGAGGATCTCGCGCCGTGTTGCCACGCCCTGGGTCAGTACGATGACAGCGCGCCCGATGAGCATACCCCAGATCACGAAAGTCATGCCATGCAGCACGGAGGGCCCGCCCGAAACGATTTCGCCGCCTCCAATCAGGAAACCGATGACCGGGCTGATATAGGCATCCCCCGGGGATGTCTCGGCTACGAATATTCTTGAGATGACAGGGTGTAGCAGGTGGATTGCAATCGATGCCGCAATCAGAGCCGGAAAGCGCAACCTGTTGCGCAGAAAGATCAGCGCCGGTGCAAATGCGAGGGCCAGGGTATAGAATTTCAGGATGTCGCCATAGGGCGTTACCCCAAGGAACAAGGCGCAGCGTAGCGTGTAGCTTGGCGAGCTATGGCCGGCCGCCAGCATTGCAAGCAGAGTTACGAGATAGAGAAGGTAGCATTGCATGGCACGGGTCAGCAGTCGTGCGGTGGTCTGCATTTTCTCCCCAGCCTCGATCCGTGGCCGGTAGACAATTTCCAGCACGGAGCCGAACAGGATGATGAAGATCGGAGGGCTCATCTGCAAGAAGAGGCGGAGCCAGATCAGTCCGGTATCGTCCAAAGCGTAATAGAGTTGCGCGCCGCCTTCCGCGAGCGCGTGGCTGAACATCGTGAGAAGGATGGCTGCCGAGCGGCATATGTCGAGCCCCAGAATCCGTGTCTGGCGGCTGGCTGAAGGGGGCACACGGCCAGCCGGTTGTACTGTTTGCAATCCGGGCAAGGATTCGGCTGAGTATTCCGGCGATCCGGGCGGACTATATTTGGTTAAGTTTACGCCGCTTCCTGGCATGTTTTGCTCGCACTGAGAAACTACTTCGCAAACATAGCATTAGACGGATGTTTGTGCACTAACTATCTGAATTCTAATGCTTAACTCAGGCGTAGTGGGTTCATGCCTTCTGAATGTTTGTAAGAAAACTCAAGCTGGGCGCGCCTTTCAGGCAGAGCAAAATGGTTAACTGGACGTCTGTCTGTGCGTCTTGAGGCAGGGGCAAAGCAGCCCCACGAATCCTGTTCCTTGCAGAGCAGACATCCACCCTCGATGCGGGTGACAATGCAAGGTTGACGGAAATTCTCTGCGGCACGTCTGGGCCCGGTATTTCTTCAAGGCAGCGGTCAGATTGCATATGCGGCACAGTCTGAAGGTCGCGTCTGTGGCAATCCCTGCATTTTTCCGGAGTTGCTTTCGCCGCGCGTCGAACTTAGCGATACTGAAGAGACGATAAAGGAGCCTCCCATGCGATACTCGATTGGAAAGATGCTGACTGGGGCCCTTGCGCTTGGTCTTGCGGCTTGCGCGCCGGGGGAAGAGACAGTGGATACCGGCAGCATTGAGCCGCCCGCTGTCGAGACCGAGGCTGAGGAAGTGGACATGGGTGAATCTGAAATGGGAGAGATGCCCAGCGAAGAAGCGCAGGCTGCCGCGTCAGTAGCGGCGCAGGCCGCTGCCGAGTCCGGCGTTGTCTATGCGGGGGCGGGCAAGAAGGGCGGAGAGATTTCCTTGCCGGCAGGGGAGACCCTGCGCATCGAGCTCGAAACCATTCCGACTGCTGGCTATGTCTGGCAGATCGTCGAGCAACCGGACTTCCTCGAACTGACCGGAGAGAACACGCGCGCAACCAATCCGGCGTTGCAAAGCTTGCCGGGCTTTACCGGCGGTAACCACTATATGAGCTTCGATCTCAAGGCGTCTGCCGAAGGCACCGGCGTCGTGAAGATGACTGAGGGGCGCCCCTGGGAAACCGGGGAAGCTCCGGAGAGCACCTATGAACTGACCGTCACGGTCACGGCTGCGGAGTAGGGCGCCCCTTGCCAGATACCCAGCTGACCCCGCCGAAGACCGGTATCACCGCTGACGGCTTCCTGACTGACAGTTGGTATCTGGCGGCGGCGTCGGCGGAGCTGAAAGCGGGCGCGCAGCAGCGGGTGATGATGCTGGGCGAGCCTGTCGTGGTCGGGCGCACGCCCGCCGGTGAGGCGTTTGCCCTCCGGGATATCTGCCCGCACCGCCTGGTGCCGCTGTCGGCGGGCCAGCAGATCGAGACAGACGGGCAGTGGACCTTGCAATGCCCCTATCATGGCTGGCGCTTTGGCACAGATGGCGGCTGCAAGCTGATGCCAAGCCTGACTGAAGACAGCCCCTATGATCCGTCTAAGGTAAAAGTGCGCCGCTATCCGGTGCATGAGGCCAATGGCGCGGTCTATATCTATGTTGCGCATGATCCGCGCAGCAGCGCGCCGCCAGCTGTTCCGCCCCCGGATTTCGGGCCGCTGCCGGCAAAGCCGGGATTTGTAATCCACGACATCTTCAATGCGCATATGGACGATGCGGTTGTCGGCCTGATGGACCCGGCGCATGTACCCTTCGTGCATAATCAGTGGTGGTGGCGCCCGCCTTCGGCGGGGATGAAGCTCAAGGAAAAGCCGTTCATTCCGATCGAGCGGGGCTGGGCGATTGACCGGCATGCGCCGTCGTCCAACTCCAAGCTCTATCGCTGGGTATTCGGCGGCGATGTGATGACCGAGATCCGGTTCCAGCTGCCGGGCTATCGCTGGGAGATCATCTCGAACGCCACCGCGCGCCTCCTGACGCTGACCTGCCTGACGCCCGAAGCGCCCAAGCGTACACGGATTACCCAGTTCACCTGGTGGACGGGCGCGCCGCTGCTCAATCTGGCGATCCCGGTGGCGCGGCATATGGGCAAGACATTCCTGGCCCAGGATGGCCGCATGGTCGACCTGCAGAATGAAGGCATGGCCCATCAGAAGGCGATGCTGTGGATCGACGATATCGATGTGCAGGCCAAATGGTACCAGATGCTCAAACGCGAATGGGCCGCCGCCCGCAGCGAGCCGCGGGCGTTTGCCAACCCGATTGAGCCGCGCGTCCTGAAATGGATGAGTTGAGGCAGCCCGCCTCCGTCCTGCCCTGAAAAAGCCCCGGACCAATGAAAGGGTGCGCGCTGGCCGAGGCGCGTGATCGCCCCATCTTATGGCCCGCGCCCTCCATTCCCCGCACGGCGCGCCACAAAAGGACCTGTCTGATGAAAATGTTTCTCTTTGCCGCTGCGAGCGTGTTTGCCCTCGCGGCCTGTTCGCCGGCTGTAGAAGAAGGTACGCCGACAGTTGTTCCGCCACCTTTGGAAACCTCTGAAATCCCGGCGGATGCCCCGCCGGTCGAAGATGTCACGCTTGTTGATGTCGTCGCCACCAATCCGGATTTTTCAACCCTGCTTGCCGCCGTGGACGCGGCTGGTCTGAGCGAAACACTGGCGGGCCCCGGTCCCTACACGGTGTTCGCGCCGACCAATGAAGCCTTTGCCGCGCTTGAGCCCGGCCAGCTCGATGCGCTGCTCCTGCCGGAAAACAAGGACGATCTGACCCGGATCGTCAGCTATCATGTGGTGCCGGGCAAAGTGCTCGCCGCCGATGTGCCAGCTGAAGAAGCCGCCACCGCGACCGCCAGCGTCAACAATCTCGCCCTTTCCGTGCGCCGTATGGCGGATGGCACGGTGATGGTGAACCAATACAAAGTCACCAGCTCCGACATCCAGGCCTCCAATGGCGTGGTCCATGTGATTGACGGGGTACTGATCCCCCGCATGGAAGAATAGCGCGTATCGCAGAGGGCAGCGCCTGGTCTTTCCGGCGCGCTGCCCCCCGCTTACGGTTTGCGAGCCACGATGAAGGCGCGCACATCCTTGCCGCGTGTCCCATGACGCTCGCTGGCGACGATCTCAAACCCTGCTTGCGTGATCTCGCGGGTCAGGGTGGTTTCAGAAAAGAAATCGACATGCGGCGCCTTGCCGATGGCCTGCATCAACGGCAGGGCGAGGCGGATGGCGAAGCTCATTTCCGTAAGGCAGGGCGTCTTGGAGATGAAGAGGCCGCCGGGCTTCAGCAGGCTGTGAACCGCTTCAAGAGCCGCCTGCCGCTCGTCCAGCAGGTGGAGGATGTTGAAGCCGAAGGCCAGGTCGAACGCCTTGTCGCGCCAGCGGTCATCATTGATCACCCCCACCTCGAAGGTGACATTGCCCACGCCTTCAGCGGCGGCCTTCTCGCGGGCGATGGCGATCATTTCCGCAGAAATATCCGTTGCCAGAAGATGGGCGCAATGGGGCGCCAGTTTCAGCGCCGTGGTGCCTGTGCCGCAGCCGAACTCGAACGCCTCGTCGGTGGCCCGCATGAACTCGGCGGTCCGCGCCACCGAGCGTCCATACCCGGCCTCGTCGGCAATCGGATCGGACGAATATTTGCGCGCCGCGCGGTCCCAGAAGCGGGTATTCTTGGAAACATGGTTCATTTTGGGCTCCCCTTGTTCCCCGTTTAGCAGGCTTGGATGACCTGGATATGGCAGTCAGATGTCAGTGCGCGCGAACAAAGAGTGAAAACTCAAGCTGTCTTTAACCCTCCTCGCTGCTAGGGTGGCGCGCATGAGCAGAACGATTCGTATCCTCGGCATCGACCCCGGCCTGCGCCATACCGGCTGGGGCGTCATCGAGCAGACCGGCGCGCGCCTTGTGCATATTGCCCATGGGGTGATCGAAGCGCCGACCGATATTTCCATGGCCGAGCGCCTTGGCCATATCTTTGAGGCCGTGGGCGAGCTTGCCCGGCATCATGCGCCCGACGCGGCCGGGGTTGAGGAAACGCTGGTGAATGCCAATCCCCGTTCGGCGCTGAAGCTTGGCCAGGCGCGCGGGGCTGCGATGGCGGCCCTCGCCATGGCGGGCGTTTCGGTGGCCGAGTTTGCGCCCCGCCAGATCAAGCTCTCCGTCGTGGGCACGGGCACCGCCGACAAGGATCAGGTGAAATTCATGGTCCAGCGCCTTCTGCCCAGGGCAGGGGAGATGAAGCTGGATGCGGCCGACGCGCTTGCCTGCGCCATCTGCGCGGCGCACCATCTGCCACTCCAGGTGAAGCGGGGCGCGGCATGATTATCGGTCGTCTGAAGGGCGAAGTGGCGGCCATCGGGCTCGACCATGTGCTGATTGATGTGAACGGCGTCGGCTATGTGGCGCTGGCCGGAACGCGCCTGCTTGCAAAGCTTCAGACCGGCGACAAGATCACCGCCCATATCGAAACGCGCGTCACCGAAAGCTCGATCACGCTTTTTGCCTTCGCCACCGATGAAGAACGCGCCTGGTTTGTGCGCCTTCAGGATGTGCCGGGGGTGGCCGGAAAATCCGCCCTCGCCATTCTCGACGGGCTTTCCCCGGCAGACATCATGGACGCGATTGCGCTGGGCGACGCGGGCGCCTTCACCCGCGCCAAGGGCATCGGCAAGAAGCTCGGTGAACGGATCGTTACCGAGCTTGCCGGAAAAGCGCCCCCGCTCGGCCGGTTTGGGAAGTTTGAAGTCGCCGCTGTTGCGGGCCTCGCCTCGGCCCAGCCCGTCTCGGCCGCCACCGGCGCGCGCGGCGAAGCGGTCAGCGCGCTCGTCAATCTCGGCTATACACAGAGCGAAGCGGCCAAGGCCGTGGCCATCGCTGCGAAAGACGGCGCTGAGGATGTTGGCGTACTGCTTAAAGGTGCGCTGAAGGAACTGGCGCGGTGACACCTACCGACTGGACCGCAATAATTGCGCTGGTGCTGTCAGCAGGTGCGCTGCTTCTTGAATTTAGGCGTTGGATTGAATCAGGCGTCAGAATTAAGCTTCGTGTAATGGCCGATGCTGTGGCTTTTCCATATGACGATAAGCAAGACAAACTTGTTTTAATTGTCAGCAACTACGGAACAATGCCAACAACAGTTACACATATGGTGGCGCACACATATAGTTCATTTCTGCATCGCTTGGTTCGGTGGCCAAAGACTTCTTTCATTATACCCAACCCTGTCATATCCAAATTGCCACATAAATTAGAATCGTCAGATTTGTGGATGGGTCAGCTGAACTATGATGAACAATCACGGTCGCTTCGTGCAGCCAGAAAATTGTTCGTAGGTGTGATCTGTTCGAATCGAGACCGGACGTACTTGATTAAACTTCCTAAGAAGAAGGCGGATTTGGTTCCGGCACCCATATCATGAGCCGCGAAGGCGCCCTCTCTGATCCCAACGCCCAAGGCGGCGACGCGCTGGACCGCGCGCTCCGTCCACAGACGTTTGAGGATTATGTCGGCCAGCGCAAGGCGAAGTCGAACCTGAAAGTCTATGTCGAGGCGGCGCGGGGGCGCAAGGAAGCGCTCGACCATGTGCTGCTGTTTGGCCCGCCCGGCCTTGGCAAGACGACGCTGGCGCAGATCCTCGCGCGGGAGATGGGCGTCGGCTTCCGCGCCACGTCCGGGCCCGTGATTGCCAAGGCGGGCGACCTTGCCGCGATCCTCACCAATCTTGAGCCCAATGATGTGCTGTTCATTGATGAAATCCACCGCCTGCCGGCCATTGTCGAGGAAATACTCTACCCGGCGATGGAGGATTATGCCCTCGATCTCGTGATCGGGGAGGGGCCTGCGGCCCGCTCCGTCCGGCTCGATCTCGCCCCCTTCACGCTGGTGGGCGCCACCACACGGGCGGGCCTCCTCGCCACGCCGCTGCGCGACCGGTTCGGCATTCCCGTCCGTCTTGAATTCTATGAGCCTGAGGAACTTGGCCGTATCGTCATGGCGGCGGCCCGCAAGCTTGGTGTTCCGATCACGGAAGATGGCGCGGTGGAGATCTCCGCCCGCGCCCGCGGCACGCCGCGCATCGCGCTGCGCCTGCTGCGCCGGGTGCGCGACTTTGCCGAGGCCGAAGGCGCCGATATCAACCGGGGCTCAGCGGCCCGCGCGCTCAAGCGTCTTGAGATTGACGAGGACGGCCTCGACGCGCTCGACCGGCGCTATCTGCACGCCCTGGTGAAAACCTATGCCGGTGGCCCGGTTGGCGCCGATACGCTGGCCGCTGCCCTGTCGGAAGCGCGCGACGCGGTGGAAGACGTGATCGAGCCTTACCTGATGCAGAAAGGCTATGTGGCGCGCACGCCGCGCGGGCGGGTGGCTGCCCCGCTCGCCTATGAGCGCCTGGGGCTGAAACCGCCGGGGGGCCAGCAGTCTGCGCTGTTTGGTGAAGACGAGAGTTGATCAGCCCGCTTCGCTGTCGTCGGGTTCCCCACCGCCCATTGCCCACAAGAGACCGATGATCGCGCCCTTGATCCGGGGAAGGAGCATCAAGACCGCCAGGATTGCAAAGGCGCCCAGCGCCGGCAGGGTGATCCAGATGGGCAGGCTCTCCTGCCGGGCGCTGATGAAGGTCAGCCCCGCAAGGAACGGTCCCAGGATCAGCACGGTCAGCCAGGGCGGCCCGTCTTCGGCGCGGATGCGTCCGATGGGCGCCCCGCAGGCCGCGCAACTGTCCACCTGTTTCAGATACCGCGCATAGAGCTTCCCCCGCCCGCATGCCGGGCAGCGATGGGCAAGGCCCCGCAGCAGGGGCCGCCAGGCGGGCATCTTTGCCGGGGAAGGGGTGGAACGGTCAGGCATGGCTCTGCTTACACCCGCACAGGCGCCCCCTGTTATGAGGGATGACGCCGCATGGGGGGCCTGCTAGCGTGCCGTCATGTCGCTGGGCTGGGATGAGATAGAACAGGCAGACGGCTTTGCCGGGCTGCGCGCCTATGCCGAAGCGGAGGTCATGCCGCTGCTCTCGGAGGCAGAGCTGCGCCCGGCTGACGCAGAAATTCTCAAGAAGCGGGTCAGCCGCGCCCTGACGATAGGTTTTGCCGGCTTTGTCATCAGCTTCCTGATCGTTCAGGGCCTGATCCCGAATACGATGTGGGGGGAAACCCTCGTCTTCTTCCTCTTCCCGGTCATGTTCATCGCCGGCATATTTGGCTCGCTTTTCCTCTTCCGGCATAGCCTTTTGCGGGTGCTGCTGGATGCCAAGACGCGCTTCCTCATCCGGGGCAGGGCGCTTGCTGTTCTCGCGCGTCCCCTGGGGCTCACCTATGTGCCCACGCCCGGTGGCACGCCCGGCGCGCTCAAATGGCTGGCGCAGCAGGCCTGGGCCCCGGCCGAATTGCGGGATCTGGCCACGACCTTCGATGAGGTGGGCGGCATGGACGACGCCGTCGCGGCGGCGCGCGGCGCCGGCCTGATGGTGGAGGCCAATGTCTATGTGCTCGGCACAAAGGCGCAGAAGGAACAGTATCACAAGATGGCCGCCACCCAGGCGACCATCGAGGACGGCTTTCATGGGCGTCGGGGTGGCATTGACTTCGACATGTTCGAATGGGTCGAACGCGTCGATGAGGCCCCGGATATCCATCATCTCGTGATCGTGCTGGAGGCGCCGCTGGAATTGCACGGCGTTACCCAGCTGCGGGCTCGCAAGGTGGGTTGGCCGCAGGAGGCATCCGATGTGCGCTTTGTCGAAATTGATCTTGGCCCGAGAGCCTTTGACGCGGTCTACCGCCTGCGGTCGACCGATCAGGTCGAGGCCCGCGCGATTTTCAATCCGGCCGTCATCGAGCGGGTGATTGATCTGGCCCATGACGGCAAGTTCCGCGCCGTGGCGAAGGGCAGCCGCCTGGTGTTCGATTTTCCCGGTGTGAACCGGTTTAACCTCGTGGATGTGGTCAGCGGGGAATGGAGCGAGGAAACGTTGCGCCAGACCATATCAGATCTCGTTGAGGCGCTTACCTTGGTCGATACGCTCGCCCATGCCTTCATGCTGGCGCGCAAGTCTGATACGGGCGGATTATGAGCTTACCTGTTCTCGACCAGAAGAATTTCGATGCGGCCCGCCAGCACTGGATCGCCGTGCGCGTCTATTACGAAGACACAGACTTCACCGGCATGGTCTACCACGCCAATTATCTGCGCTTCTTCGAGCGCGGGCGGTCAGACCATCTGCGGGATGCGGGCGTCTCCCACCAGTCGCTGCTGGCGCGCGAAGACCCCGCCGCGTTCACGTTGACGAATGTGAATGTCACCTATCGCAAGCCCGGCAAGGTGGATGACCTCCTCCATATCCGCACGCGCTATCTCGGCATGGACGGCCCGCGCATCCGCTTTTCGCAGGCCTGCCTCAGAGACGGTGAGGTGATCGCCGAGGCCGAGATCACCGCCGTGATGATCCATGCGGACGGGCGCCTGCGCCGCCCGATCAAGGAAATCGCCGAGTTGCTGGAAGCCTATCGCTGGCACGGCTAGCGCGGCGCGCTGATTTTGCGCCTCAACCGGCAGGCCCGGCCCGCCTTGCCGGGCGCGGCCACTATCAGATCACGGCATTCTGGCTGCGCGTTCGCGTAAGCCTTTTTGTGCGGAGGCTCTTGCGTTTCCGATATATCGAAACTATTTTGCAATTCGATATATCGGAAATAGGCATCGATGCACGGCACTCCCCCTCTCAACACCACACAAGACTTCCCGGGCTGCCAGAGGCGCCGGGACAAAGGAGACTTCATGAACAGACATATCAGAGGCTGCCGGCAGGATCGCTGGCATATGAAAATGCACGGCATGGGCGGACATCGGGGCGGCCGGGGGCCGGGTGGCCGCCGGGGTGGCCGTCCGCTCGGACACGGGGACATGCGTCTGCTGATCCTCAGCCTGATCGCCGAGAAGCCCCGCCATGGCTATGACCTCATTCAGGAAATCGAGACCCGCACGGGAGGCACTTACAAGCCGAGCCCCGGGGTCATGTATCCTGCCCTGGAAGTCATCCAGGATCTCTGCTGGGCCGAGGTGCGCACAGAGGATGGCAAGAAGACGTTCCACATCACCGAGGCTGGCACAGCTGAGTTGACCCGCGAAGCCGCCGTCATCGAGGCCATCCACGCCCGTCTTGCTGATCTTCTGGGGGCGGACGAAGCGGCCGATCCGGCAGACGTGCGCGCCGCCATGCACCGCCTTCGCCATGCCGTGATGGCTGGGGCGCGCGAAGGAGAGGTCGGCGAAGCGCGCCGCCGCCGGATCGTCGAGATCCTGTCGGCGGCGAAAGACGAGATTGCCACTCTGGATTGAGCTGGCAGGGGGGGGGCGCTGAAAGGCGCCCCCCCTTTTTTTGCCTGCACGCATCCGGCTGAGACCGGCTGACAGCGTGCCATCGACGCCCCCGGGCAGGATTTCGAGGCGTGTGGAAAACCAGGCCGCGGCCGGGCCTGGCCCCCGCGTAAGATTAAGAATCCGCCATAATGGCTTAACCATCATGCAGTAAGGCTCATCCCGACTGCTCAAAGCCTGTAACACGCCGTGTTTCTGCCGGATTTGGGTTAGATTACAGAGCGGAAATAACCAGTGCCCGCAGTTGAACCCCCCCACGTTTCTGCTACCGCAGAAGCGTCCGGGGCAGGGTGATTTGCCCCGGCAGGCCAAGGAGATGACGAGACACATGGAAACGGAAGCAATCGGCGCGGTTGCCAGCCATTCGGATTTTTCCCTGATCAGCCTGCTGATGGCCGCTGATCCGGTCGTGAAGCTTGTGCTGCTGGCGTTGTTCCTTGCCTCAGTCTGGTCGTGGATCGTGATTGGCGAGAAATTCTTCAAGCTGGGTGGCCTGAAGAAGGCATCACGCGAATTTGAAGAAGCTTTCTGGAGCGGCCGGGCCGGCGAGATCGACATGCGTCCTGGCCAGGGCGGCAAAGACCCGGCCAGCCGCGTCTTCATTTCGGCAGCGCGTGAATGGGCAGATGCCGGCAAGGGGCCCTCCCCGGCTGAAGCCTCTGCCATTGTCGGCCGGGCCGAGCGCTCGATGCGCGCCGCCGTGGACCGCGAAATGGGGCGCGCTGGCGCCAGCCTGTCAGTCCTGGCCACCATCGGGTCAGCCTCGCCCTTCATCGGCCTCTTCGGTACCGTGTGGGGCATCATGAACGCCTTCCTGAACATCGCCGAGCAGCAGGATACGAGCCTCGGCACAGTGGCCGGCCCGATTGCCGAAGCGCTGTTTGCCACTGGCCTCGGCCTGATCGCCGCTATTCCGGCCGTCATTTTCTACAACAAGTTCACCAGTGACCTGACCAAGCTGGGCGACCAGCTCGACACTTTCTCCCAGGACATCCTCGTGCGCCTTTCCCGACGTGCGTCAGATGCCGCGCGCGATTAGAGCGGGGCGGCAATGGGTCTGATCCTCGGTTCTGGTGGCAAAGGCGGACGGCGCGGACGGCGCGCCCTCAATGCCGAAATCAACGTGACACCGTTCGTGGACGTCATGCTGGTGCTGCTGATCGTGTTCATGGTCACTGCGCCGATGCTGGTGCGCGGTGAGCAGCTGAACCTCCCAAAAACGACTTCGGCACCGCTCAAGTCTGATCCCAATGACGCGCCGCTGACGGTCTGGGTCAAGGCCGATGGCACGGTCCTGATCCAGCAGACGGAAGTCCAGATCGAGGGGTTGGGCGCCCAGCTCCAGGCCATCGTCGGCGAGGGATATGATAAGGACGTGTTTCTCTATGCCGATGAAAGCGTGCCCTATGGCATCGTCATGGATGTGACGGCCGAAGTGCGCGGTGCCGGCTTCACACGCATGTCGTTCATCACCGAACAGAAGACCAACACCCCCCGCTGACCCGGAAGGACCAGCCTGACCGATGCTTCGTGGCCTGACAGTTTCCGCTCTTGTGCATGCCACTGTGCTGGCCATGGCGGTAATCTCGTGGCCGCAGAAGAGGGATGACTGCGAGGAGCAGATCGAGCGCCTGCGCCGTGAGCAGCCAGGGATCAGCTCGGTCGAGATCCTGATGCAGCTGCCCCAGTGCGCCTCCTCGGCTGACCTGCCCATCGATTTCCTCGAGATCGGGCGCATCTCCGATGTCGCCGAGTTGCGCAAATCCGACACCCCCCCGCCCGAGCCAGAGCCTGAAGCGGCGCCTGAGCCTGTCGAAGAGACGCCGCCGCCGCCGCCCGAGCCGGAGGCCGCCCCAGAGCCTGAGCCAGAGATCGAAGTGCCCGATCCACGCAAGCCCGAACCCGAGCCGGTCAAGAAGCCTGATCCCAAGCCCGAGCCCAAGAAAGAAGAGCCCAAGCCAAAGCCCAAGCCTGTGGAAAAACCCCCGGCCAAGCCGAAGAATGATCTCGACTTTCTCGACGATTTCGAAAGCACGCTTCAGTCCAAGCGCACGTCCGAGCGGCGGCCTGAAACCCAGCAGTCGGATCGTCCCGTGCTTGCTAATTCAGACCGGGACCAGCAGGGGGCAGGGGCGCGCACCGGCGCCACCGCTTCATTGCAGGCTGCATTGCGCCGCCAGATCATGGAGTGCTGGACGGGCGTCGATGACCTGCCACCCGAGCACCAGATTGATGTTACGGTGAATGTCAAACTCGCCCGTGATGGGTCGCTGGCAGAGTCTGTCAAATTGCTTGAACCGCGCTCGCGCCCGGTCGGCCGGTCGGGCATTGCAGTTGACCGCGCGCTTCTGGCAGTCCGTAAATGCGGTGAGATCGGGAATTATCGCCTGCCGGCGGAAGATTATGACCTATGGAAAGATATCAACGTGACGCTCGGCCCGAAACAGGGTTGAGACGGGTGCGTCGCAAGAATTCGATGAGGAGTCCGAACTGATGTTGAAACGCCTGATGCCACTCCTGGCAGTTATCCTGCTGGCCGTTGGGCTGGCCGGAACCGCTAGCGCCCAGCTGCAGGTCCGTGTGGATGAAGGAATCTTCAAACCCACGCCCATCGCCATTCCGGATTTCCAGGTGACGGGAACCAACACCCAGCTCGCCCGGCAGATCGCAGAAGTGGTGCGTTCCGACCTCGCCTCCACCGGTCTCTTCGACATGCAGAACCCGGCCTCCTTCATTCAGCGCGACCTCTCGATCAATGCCGAGCCGCGCTTTGCCGACTGGAAGATCATTCGCACAGACGCGCTTGTGGTCGGGGCCTTTGAGGAATTGCCCGATGGCAAGCTCGCCGTCTCGTTCCGTCTCTGGGACGTCTATGGCGGGGAGTTGATGCGCATCAATGGGGAGCCGGGCCGGCGCCTGACGACCACGCCTGAAAACTGGCGCCGCATCGCCCACAAGATCGCCGACTCCATCTACACGCGCCTGACCGGCGAAGACCCCTACTTCGACACCCGCATCGTCTACATTGCCGAAACCGGCCCGAAGACCGAGCGTGTGAAACGTCTTGCCATCATGGACAGCGACGGCGCCAACCAGCAATATCTCACCTCAGGCCGCTCGACCGTGCTGACGCCTCGCTTCAGCCCGTCCTCGCAGGAAATCACGTACATGTCGTTTGAGGGCGGCCGCCCGCGCGTCTACCTCTTCAACATCGAGACAGGCCGCCAGGAACTGCTTGGGAACTTCCCAGGCATGACCTTCGCCCCGCGCTTTGGCACCGATGGCCAGAGCGTACTGCTCTCCCAGGCCCAACGCGGCAACACTGATATCTACATCATGAACCTCCGGACACGTGAAAGCCGCCGCCTGACGGACCATCCGGCAATCGACACGTCGCCTTCAATGTCTCCGGATGGTAAATCGGTCGTATTCAACTCAGACCGGGGCGGTACACCACAGCTCTACATCATGAACACGGACGGCTCCCAGCGCGCTTGCCCGTCGGGGGGGCGTGACACCGCCTGCCGCATCACCTTTGGCCGGGGGCGTTATTCCACGCCTGTGTGGTCGCCGCGTGGAGATCTGATTGCCTTCACCAAACAGGAAGGTGGCAAATTCTATATCGGCGTCATCGGGATCGATGGCAAAGGGGAGCGCCTGCTTTCGGAATCTTATCTGGACGAAGGTCCAGACTGGTCGCCCAATGGCCGCGTCATCGTCTTCTTCCGGGAGAGCCGTCCGGGCGCTGGCCCGCAGCTCTGGTCGGTTGACCTTTCCGGTCGAAATGAGCGCCGGGTGATGACCCAGACCGACGCTTCGGATCCGGCCTGGTCGCCCATCCTGCAATAAATCCGGCCCTTGCCCGGTGCTCAAAAGCCGGGCAGGGGTCAGAATAAGGCCATTTCGTGGCAAAAACAGCACAAAGGCTGGAAAAATCGCTTGAATACAGATTGTCGCGGTAAAACAGTCAGAATAAGGAAATAAAGGCCCGATAAAACGGCCGCCGACACACAGAAGCCGCGAAGCGGTCCGTAAAGTGCCAACTAAAGTAAACTTGGAGCCCCGACACATGCATATTCTCCTGAAAGCCTCTGCAGCCGCCGCTCTTCTGGCCGCGACCGCAGCTTGCGCTTCCCGCCCGCCGCCGGTCGCAGACCCGGTTACTCCTCCGCCAGTCCAAGAGACTGTTACGGGAACGGAAACCGTTGTCACCGAGCCGGTTCAGCAGTCCTCGATCACCCCAGGCTCGCTGGAAGATTTCCGCGTGAACGTGGGCGAGCGCGTCTATTTCGACCTCGACCAGTACCGCCTCGACTCTGACGACCAGGAAATCCTGAAGCGTCAGGCTGCCTGGCTGAACGCCTACCCGAACGTTCGCGTTCTCGTCGCCGGTAACGCTGACGAGCGCGGCACGCGTGAGTACAACCTCGCTCTCGGCGAGCGTCGTGCTTCGGCCGCAAAAGACTACCTCGTCAGCCTCGGCGTCAGCGCTTCGCGCATCGACACCGTCTCCTATGGCAAAGAGCGTCCGATCGCTGGCGGCTCTAACGAGCAGTCGTGGGCAATGAACCGTAACGCATGGACACAGATCGTTTCCGGCGCCACCAGCTAAGGCGTACTGCGTTTACGTGATGAAAAGGACAGCCGGGTGCCATAATTTGGCCCCGGCTGTTTCTTTTATTCCCCGGGGCTGCAGTCTGCCCCCTCGCACCCGGAGATCACACCATGCTGAAAGCCTCCCTTACCGGCCTCGCCGCACTCGGACTTCTTGCCACTGTTGCGGTCGCGCAAGAGCGCGGCGCGCCTATTGTGAAGGGCGTCACGACCGGGGCTCTTTCCCAGCAGGTCGATCAGACCCGTCAGCAGACGGCCGATCTGATGCTCGAGATCAATCGCAATGCGGATCGGATCAACCAGCTCAGCGGCCGGATCGAGACGCTCGAATACGAACTCTCACGCACTCGTGATGACGCCCAGCAGCAGATGCTGGACAATGAAACCCTCGCTCAACAGAATTCTGATTTGCGAATGCAGCTTCAAGCGCAGGCGCGCGCGATCACTGCCCTTCAGATGGTTATGGGCGTTGAAGCAACCGAGCAGCTTGATACAGGCGCCGGGGTCGGCCCTGCTTCTGGCCCGGCGCCAACATCGTTTCCCGCTTCCTCCAGTTCGCAGACGGTTGGCCCAGCGCCCAGCGCCCAGCTTGGGTCCGGCAGCGGTCCATCCGTTCTGACCCCGGCACCGTCGTCGCAAGGCGGCCTGCCTGAGGGCTCGCTCGGGACAATTTCCGCCAGCCAGCTGCCCGGTGAGGCTGGTCCGCTTTTCGCGGTCGCCCGCCAGCGCCTCCTGGCGCTCGACTATGCCGGTGCGCAGGAAGCGTTCCAGTCCTTCGTCGACAAGTTCGGCAACGATCCGCAGGCCGGGGAAGCCTATTTCTGGCTTGGTGAAACGCTGCACCAGCAGAATGCCTATGCCGAGAGCGGCCAGGCTTATACCACGATGATCCGCTCTTTCCCGGATGACACGCGCGCGCCTGACGCACTGGCGCGTCTCGCCCGGTCCATGCGTCTGATCGGGGATACGGCCAAGGCCTGCCAGGCGCTCGACACATTACCCAAGCGCTATCCCAACGCCTCCAAGGTCGTGCGTGATCTGGCGGCCGTTGAGCGCACCCGCTCCGGATGCAAGGGCTAAACCCTCAGGCCGCCTTCGAGGCAGCGCTGGCGGCGCTGCCTGACTGCCTGCTTGATGCGCCGATCGGCGTGGCTGTCTCCGGGGGCAGCGATTCCCTTGCGCTTCTGATCCTTGCCCATCGCTGGGCGACGGGGCAGGGGCGCACCGTCCACGCTTTCACTGTCGATCATGGCCTGCGCGCCGAAGCCGGCGCGGAGGCTGAAGCCGTTGGCCGCTTCTGCCGCGCGCTGGGCATCAGCCATGACATTCTCCGCCTTGAGGGCGCTGCGCCGCGACAGTCGGCGCTCCGGCGTGGGCGGCACGCGGCCCTTGCCAGGACACTTCGGGACACATCAGGACACCTCCTGCTGACCGGCCACACAGCCGATGACCAGGCCGAGACCTTCCTGATGCGGGCCCGGCAGGGGTCGGGCTGGTACGGGCTCGCCGGGATGCGGCCGCTCTCGCTTTCTCCGGTCTGGCCAGAAGGAGAGGGGGTATTCATCGCCCGGCCCTTGCTCAAGGTCCGCCGCGAGACGCTTCGTGACTTCCTGAGGGGTGAGGGGGCCGAGTGGGCAGATGACCCGTCGAACGACAATCCGGCGTTTGAGCGGGTGCGCATGCGGCGTCTATTGTGTCCTGAAGTGTCCCAAACTGTCCCGGTTTTGTCTCTGGTTGACCGGTTCCAGACATTAAGAATGGTTGAGGATGTCCTGATCTGGCGCTGGATGCGGGCCAATGTCCGGGCCAGCGAAGCGGGCATCATTGTCGCATCCTTTGCGGGGCTGCCTGCGGAACGGGCTGCGCGCGCACTGGGCAGTCTCCTCCAGATCGCGGCGGGCCGGGAAATGCCCCCAAGGGGCGAGAGCCTCTTGCGGCTGGCCGAGAGGATTGTTTCTGAACAAGATTTTCGTGGATCTACGCTGGGTGGTTGCCGCATAACCCGCCGCAGCGGCCAGCTGTTGCTACGCCCCGAAACCGGACCGCCCCCTCACGGCATCGCTGCCCGCCTCACGGCCACAGCGGCGATCCTGTCCGGAAACCCGAATGAAATTGCCTCATCAGCAGGAAAGGAGTCGTTTTTAGAGGATTTGGTGCCTATCTTCTAAACTCAATCCCATATGGTTGATCGAACAGTTTCTGACGGAACCTTGCTATGAATGTCCGCAATTTGGCGATCTGGGGCGCGCTCGCCCTGCTAGTAATAGGTATGGCTGTGATGATGGGCGGCAACCCTGAGGTTGCGCGGGCCCAGCCCGCCAAGCTGTCAGAGATTTATGCCTATGCCGATCAGGGTAAGCTCTCTGAAGCCACCTTGGGCAACACCACTATCATCGTAAAGACAACTGATGGGCGCACGCTGAAGAGCGAGCTGCGCGCGCTGGACATGAAAACCGAAGATGTTCTGACCCAGAACAATGTTCCTTTCTCGGTGAAGCCCGATACGGGCCGCAACAATGTGGCGTCTGTTCTGTTGTCGATCCTGCCGATCCTTCTGATTGTCGGTTTTGTTTTCTTCATGATGCGCCAGATGCAGGGCGGAGGTGCACGTGGGGCAATGAGCTTTGGCAAATCCCGTGCCCGCCTGTTGACCGAAAAGCATGGCCGCGTGACGTTTGACGATGTGGCTGGCGTCGATGAAGCCAAGGAAGAATTGCAGGAAATCGTCGAATTCCTTCAAGACCCGTCCAAATTCCAGCGCCTTGGTGGCAAGATCCCGAAAGGCGCGCTGCTCGTCGGCCCGCCCGGCACGGGCAAGACCCTGCTTGCGCGCGCCGTTGCCGGCGAAGCGGGCGTGCCCTTCTTCACGATTTCGGGCTCTGACTTTGTCGAGATGTTCGTCGGCGTCGGCGCGAGCCGCGTGCGCGACATGTTCGAACAGGCCAAGCGGTCTGCCCCGTGCATCATCTTCATTGACGAAATCGATGCGGTCGGCCGCTCGCGTGGCGCAGGCCTTGGCGGCGGCAATGACGAACGTGAGCAGACGCTCAACCAGTTGCTGGTCGAGATGGACGGTTTTGAAGCCAATGAAGGCATCATCATCATGGCGGCCACCAACCGCCCTGACGTGCTCGACCCCGCGCTGCTGCGTCCCGGCCGGTTTGACCGCCAGGTAACCGTTGGCAACCCCGACATCATCGGCCGCGAGAAAATCCTACGCGTTCACATGCGCAATGTGCCCCTCGCCAAGGATGTCGAGACCAAGACGATTGCGCGCGGAACGCCGGGCTTCTCGGGCGCTGACCTTGCAAACCTCGTGAACGAAGCGGCGCTTCTGGCTGCACGCCGCGGCAAGCGCGTCGTTGCGATGCAGGAATTTGAAGACGCCAAGGACAAGGTTCTGATGGGCCCAGAGCGCCGCTCGATGGTCATGTCGGAGAAAGAAAAGATCCTGACCGCCTGGCACGAAGCCGGTCACGCTGTTGTGGCGATGAAAGTGCCTGCGGCCGACCCGGTCCATAAGGCTACGATCATTCCGCGCGGACGTGCGCTCGGCATGGTCATGCAGCTTCCCGAAGATGACAAGCTGTCGATGTCCAAGGTCGAGATGACTTCGCGTCTTGCCATCATCATGGGCGGCCGTGTCGCTGAAGAGCTGAAATTCGGCGAAGACAATGTTACTGCCGGCGCCGCGTCCGATATCCAGCAGGCAACGCGCCTGGCGCGGGCCATGGTCACACGCTGGGGCTATTCGGATATTATCGGCCCGGTCGATTACGGCTCTGACCAAGGTGATGTGTTCCTTGGCCAGCAGCTGATGCAGTCGAGCCATATTTCGGAAGAGACCTCGCGCAAGATTGAGGAAGAAGTCCGTAAGCTGATCGAAAAAGGCAAGGACGATGCGCGTCAGGTCATGACCGAGTTCCGCAAGGAATGGGAAGCGATTGCCACAGGTCTGCTCGAATTCGAGACGCTGACAGGCGAAGATATTGCGGGCCTTCTGAAGGGCACGCAGCCGAGCCGCCCGGATATGTCTGATGATGATGCCGGCCCGTCTTCAGCTGTGCCGGTTATCGGCAAGCGCAAGAAGCCCAAAGAGGGCGGCATCGGCGACGCAGAGCCTAATCCGGCCTGATTCCAGAACGCGTTCAAAGCAAACGAAACAACGCCCTTCCGCCGCGCCGGGAGGGCGTTGTTCATTTTCTTTTCTCCTTATGGGCGCACTTCCGGCTAAATCCCATGTAATCTTCCGAGCGGACAGTCCGGCAAGGAGGAGGTGGAAATGAGGATTCAAGTTTTGGCAGTAGGGGCAGCCCTGCTTATGGCAGCGGCGTGTGCCAGCAATGTTCAGACAACGTCGGGGGCAGATTATCTGGCGCGCTATGATGCCAGCTACACACCTCTGGCAGGCGGTGGGCACGCGGAAATTGATGCCGAAATCCGGCAGATTGCCGCCGTGGAGCCCGATATCCGGTTCCCGGCCCGGATCGGTCTCGCCCGGATCGAGAAAGGTCAGCTGACGACTATTCCGGCGCGGGAAGGGGAGGCCTGGGCCGCGATGACGGAGAATCTCGGCGGGCTGTATGGCGAATTTGTTCCGGTCAGTCCGCTGATCGCCGCGATGGTGAGCCCGGAGACGGACAAGCCACGCTATCAGTACACGGCTGGTGACACGATTGCCGAGATCCGCCGGGGCGCGGCGCGCCAGCACCTTGATTATGTTCTGGCCTATGAAGTGGCAGTCTCCGGCAAGAATCGGGGCAGCGCGCTGTCGGTAGCCGACCTTACCGTTATCGGCATGTTCGTGCTTCCCGGCCGGAGCCTCGAGGTGGAAGCTGCCGCCAGCGGTATCCTGATCGATGTACGTAGTGGCTATCCCTATGCGACCCTGACCGCGTTCGCCGACAGGAAAGGCCTGTCCCGCACCATCAACGCCTGGGAAGTGAGTCAGGACATGAGGAAGGACGCTTCGGCCAAGGCCGTTCTGGAGCTGGCCGGGGAGTTGCGCCAATCGCTGGAGATACTGGCGGTGCGGTCGTCCGAAATGAAAGCGCGCGAGGCGTTGCCGGATGCGGGCAGCTGATCGCAGGCGGCGTCAGCGCGGCGTGCCAAGCCCTGCCTTGCCAAATGGGGCGCGTGCGATAGTCTGCCGCCATGATGCTGAAACTGGCTGTTGCCCCCGCTTTCGCCCTTGTTCTGGCCGCCTGCGCGACCGCGCCCGCTGGCCCGCCTGATCTTCCGTTTGCGGAGGGGCTGGCGGCAACCTGTGGTAAGGCCTTTGAAGGCCGGGTTGTCAGCCATGACGCGGTGGATGATGAGTGGCGCGAGAACCGGCTGGTTGTGCATGTGCGCGACTGCGAGCCGGGTGTCTTCCGCCTGCCGCTGAGTGTCGGCGAGGACCGCTCGCGCACCTGGGTTCTGACGACGACGGGAGAGAATGGCGGCTGGGAACTACGCCACATTCACCGCCATGAGGATGGCAGTCTCGACGCGCTGACGGACTATGGCGGCTTCTCGATTTCTGATCCTGCCGCTGCCCGTCAGGAGTTTCCTGCCGATCAATCCACAAAGGATCTGTTCGACAGGGAAGGCATTCCGGTTTCCAAGACGAATGTGTGGGCGGTTGAAGTGCGATCCGGCCAGCAAATGTTCGCTTACGAACTGAAGCGGCCTGAGCGTTTCTTCCGTGTCGAGGTCGACCTGTCGACGCCGGTGGAAATTCCGCCGGCGCACTGGGCCCCGCCTGCGCCTCCGATGTGAATTCCGGGGCCAGCCGGTTCGCACGCCGGTCAGCCCGTATGTCCACCGGCCGCTGGAGGGCGCCTTTCATACGGCCACGCGGTTTGAGCCGCCTTTTCCAGCGCCGGAACTGGGGAAGGGGTGGCCCATCTGGATTTTGGAGCATCGGGGCCACGAGCTTTTTTTCGCAAGCCGTGAAGAGATGAGCCATGTCGCCAGCGTGCTGGGGCAGAAGATCCTTCCCGACCCGCGTGTTCTGGGCGCCGAGTTTGGCGCCGTGAACGCTCACTGGCTATCGCGCATGGATAAGGCCTGGCTGAGCTGGAAAGTGCGGCAGGAGGTGGTGCGGCGACTGGCGACTGGCTGCGCTCCCTGATTGAGCGTCTCTTAGAGAAACTTCTTCTCAAAGTTGTTGGTCTGGCTAGATTGGATCGAGAACGACTGGAGGGCTTATGACTGAGACGACACTACAGCGTGCCGCGTTGCCGAGACGCAGGGGCGGGCCAACCGGGTATGAATACGAGGACGGTATCTGCCGGCCGCTTCGCCCGTTTCAGAAGCCCCTCTCCGTGCTTCTGGTTGTGTATGTTGCCTCCTGCGCGCTCTTCGGGCTGACGGCGCTCTATTGGTTTGTAGACAACCGCTTTTTTGACGCCGAAGCACTGGCCTATACCGACCCGGAGGGGGAGGAGGCCCTGATTCTGGCGCTTGGCATCTTCTCCCTTATGGCGATTGCTGAGCGGCTCCTGATGTTCACCTGTGCCTTCCTGGTTGGGCGCTTCACGTTCAGGGCAATGAAGAACATTTACACCGTTCGCAGCCCGGTCCCCGATATGTCTCCTATCGGCACGGTGCTCTGGTATCTGGTTCCCTTTGCCAATTTCGTGAAGCCGTCGCAGGGGGTCTACGAAATCTATCAGGGGTCTTTTGAGGAGGTGGGGCTGCCTGTGAAGAATGGGGTCGTTTCGAAATGGTGGGCTGCCTGGATCATTTCCCTGGTTGCCGGAATGGTTTCGAATTTCAGCTATGCTTCCTCTGCGGTCGTTTTCGGGGCTGTCATCATTTGGGTCATTGCGGCTGCGATAGCGGCGTTTCTGCTGCGCGGGATCATCAACGAGGTCGCTGAAGTGCAGGAGGCGATGATTGTTGGCGGGCGGGTGTCTGCATTTGATTGACACCGCCCCGGCTTCCCAAGGGCCGTCTCGCGCGATAGATACCCGCGACAGCTGAGAAACCAGACAATATCGAGGGGTTTTCCCATGGCCGGGCATAGTAAATGGGCCAATATCCAGCACCGCAAGGGCAAGCAGGACAAGAAACGCGCGGTTCTCTTCGCGCGCCTGTCGAAGGAGATCACGGTTGCCTCGAAGATGGGCGGACCCGATCCGAACATGAACCCGCGCCTGCGCCTGGCGATTACCAACGCCAAGGGTGTCTCCGTGCCCAAGGACAATATCCAGCGCGCCATCGACAAGGGCCAGAGCAGTGGCGGGGCGGACTATGCCGACATTCGCTATGAGGGCGTTGGTCCCGGCGGCGTCGGCATCATCATCGAGGCTTCAACCGATAACAAGAACCGCGCAGCGACCGATATCCGCACCGCGTTTTCGAAGAATGGCGGCGCGCTTGGGACGACGGGGTCTGTTTCGTTCAATTTCGACCAGCTTGGAGAAATTGAATATCCGGCCAGCGCCGGGACGGCAGATGAGGTGATGGAAGCGGCGATCATGGCGGGCGCCCAGGATGTGGAGTCCAGCGAGGAAGGCCACTGGATCTATACGGCGCGGGAAGATTTCGCGGCGGTATCCACGGCCCTGGCGGAGACGTTCGGCAGCAAGATTGAACCGGTAGCGGCCAAGATCATCTGGAAGCCGAAAGTCACCACGCCTGTCTCGGGCGAGGCGGCTGACCAGCTGATGAAAATGCTCGACGTGCTCGACGAGCTTGATGACGTTCAGAGCGTGTATGACAATTCGGAGCTCTCCGAAGACGAGATGGCGCGTCTCTCCGGGGGCTGATTATCCCTCGGCGCCGAGGCCGAGGCTCTCCAGAATGCTTTCTGTATCAGCGCCGGGCCTCGGGGGCGGCAGGCGCAGGCTGGCTGGCGTCTCGGAGAAATGGACCGGGTGGCGCATGGTGCGATACTTGCCCGCTTCGGGGTGGTCTGCTTCGGTGAAGAAGCCGGTTGCCACCAGATGTGGATCGGTCAGCACCTCGGCCATAGTATTGTAGCGCATGGCCGGGATGTCGGCCTTGTCCATCAGCTCCAGCCAGTCGGCTGTTGTCTTCGTCGCACTCACCTTTTCGATAAGGGCGTAAAGCTCGCCGACATTTTCGGTGCGTGCCTGATAAGTGGAAAAGCGCGGATCTTTGAAGATGTCCGGCATTCCGCCGATCTGGAAGAACTTTTCCCACTGCTCATCCGAATACGGAACAAGGCCGATGAAGCCGTCCTTGGTGGGGTAGGGACGGCGATTTGGGTTGACCGAGCGCGTATAGGCGAGCTTGCCATTGCCTGGCAGGAAGGTCTCGCCGTAGAGGTTTTCCACCATGTTGAAGAAGGTGAAGCTTTCCAGCATCGGCACCTGCACGAACTGGCCCTTGCCGGTGCGGGCGCGATGGAAAAGCGCGGCGAGGGTTGCGTAGGTCGCAAAGAGGCCCGCTGTCTTGTCGGCGACGAGGGAGGGGGCGTATTCCGGCCGCTCGCCCGAACGCAGAGCGTTGAGGGCGGCAAAGCCTGAGGCGCCCTGAATGAGGTCGTCATAGGCCTGACGATGTTCATAGGGGCCGCCTTTGCCAAAGCCGGCGCAATGGACATAGACGATGTCTTCCTTCAGCGCCTTGACCTGCTCATAGCCAAGGCCGAGCCGTTCCATGCCGGCAAGGCGCACATTGTGGAAGAAGCAGTCTGCTGTTTTCAAAAGCTCAGTGAGGGCAGCTTTGCCTTCAGGCGTCTTCGCATCAAGCGTCAACGCACGCTTGTTGCGATTGAGCGCCATATAGATCGGGCCGAGATCGCCGGTAGGCGAGGCGCCCGCATAGCGCATCGTATCGCGCTTTTTGGGAGGCTCGATCTTGATGACCTCTGCCCCGAGATCGGCGAGGATCAGCGTCGCAAACGGTCCGAGCACAACGGTGCTCATATCGACGATGCGGATACCGGAGAGCGGGCCGGGGCGGGACTTATCGGTCATTAAGGGCCTCCATATTTTTCGGGTAAGTGCCCGTAGGCCGACACGAAGATCAAGGCATTCCCCAGCGTTAAAGTGCCAGGGCGCGGCGCGCTTGTTCGATATGGCGGATCTTGGCGTCGAACAGGGACCAGTCATCGGCCTCGGCAATCGGCGACCATAGCGCTTCAACCTCCTCGACAACGAGGCTGACGGGCGCCGGCTCCAGGAAATAGGAATTGGCAAGGCGTTCGGGGCGTTCTGGATCGCGGTCCATCAGGGCGGCGCGGACGGGCGCAAAGGCTGCGTCCGCGTAGAGGTCGGACTGAGGGGAGGCAGCGGCGCGGGCCACGCTGGCGGGGCCGCCGAACCAGTCAAAGAATGTCTGCGGCCAGTTCGCGCCGCTTTCGGTCATCCAGGAATAGAGTGTCTGAAGAAACGGAATGTCCGTGGCGGTGTCACCGCTTGGCTTCAGGCCGAGCAGGGTGTGCGTGTGGGCAGAAAAGCTCTCGCGATAGGCGGCCTCATAAGGGACCAGTGCCCTGGCAAGGTCGTCTGCCTCGGCAAGGAGGAGCATGGACGAGGCGAGCTGCTGGAGCGCCCATCCGCCCTGCACGGGTTGGCGGCCGAAGCGGTAAAGGCCCTGTGCATCGAAATAGGCGGCGGTAAAATTCGGGTCAGATACGGGCAGGAAGCGCCAGGGGCCGAAATCGAAGGTCTCGCCCGTGATATTGAAATTGTCGGTATTCATGACACCGTGCACGAAACCAGCGGCCATCCATTGGCCGATCATGCGGCCGGTTACGACGGCGATATTTTCCAGCAAGTTGCAGGTCTTGCGGGCCATGTCCGCATCCTCGGCGCCGGGATAGAATTCTGCGACGCAATACTCGACAAGACGCGCCATGCTCTCGCGATCCTCCATCCAGGCGCAGCGCTGGAAGGTGCCGAAGCGGACATGGCTGTGGGAGAGACGGACAAGCACGGAGGCGCGGGTGGGGGAGGGCTCGTCATTGCGGCTGAGCTGCTCGCCGGTCTCAACCAGGCTGAAGGCTTTTGACGTATTGACGCCAAGGGCTTCCAGATAGTTCGCCGCCAGGATCTCGCGGACGCCGCCCTTTAGGGTCAGCCGTCCATCTCCCTGGCGCGACCAGGGCGTTTGACCAGACCCTTTCGTGCCAAGGTCAAGGAGGCGGCCAGACCGATCTCTGATCTGGGCAAAGAGGAACCCGCGTCCGTCTCCCAGCTGGGGATTGTAGGTCCCGAACTGGTGGCCATGATAGCGCATGGCCAGCGGTTGCGGCAGGTTTCCCGGCAGGGGGGCAAAGCGCGCGAAATGCGCGATCCATGCCTCATCGGAGAGTTCTCCCAAGCCTGTTTCATTTGCCCAGCGCTGGTTGCGCCAACGCAACAGGGCGGCGGGAAAATCTGCTGGCGCCACAGCATCGGCGAAAGATTCCGCAATGCGAAGAAAGGGCGGACGTGAAGACGGAGCCTGTTCCGGAGAGCTGTTCTGCATGAACTACACCAGGTTGTGGGTGGGCAGAGGATGTGAGACGGCGCACAAAGGTTCTTTTTTTGTATGCAGCGGCGCAGCACAAGTCACCCCTTTGCGGCCTCGCAATACCGCATAAGAGTGAGATGTGTCCAATCAATGACAAGCGGCAAAAGCTTGCGCCTGGACCGGTTAAAACGGGAGGAAACGAATGAAGCATTTCAAAGGAGTGCTCCTTTGCGCCTCAGCAATTGCGCTGAGCGGCGTTTTGGGGGCGCATGCACAACAGGATGATGGTGAGCGCAAGCTTAGCACGGTGACGGTCACGGGCTCCTATATCAAGGGCAGCCCGGAAGATGCGGCCCTGCCAGTCGACGTGCTGACCGCGGCTGACCTTGTTCTTGAGGGCAAGCCATCTGTGACCGAACTGATCCGGAACCTGGGCGTCTCGTCCGGTGTGGATGGTCAAACCAACCAGTTTGCCTCAAACGGCCTGGAAGGCACGTCAAACGTGAACCTTCGTGGTCTGGGGCCCGCGCGGACGCTCGTACTCATAAACGGGCGGCGTCATACATTTCACCCATATTCAATTGGCGAACAGGCGCAGCTGTTTGTCGACACGAACAGCATTCCGTCCATCGCGATTGGACGCATTGAGGTTCTCAAGGACGGTGCTGCGGCCCTTTACGGGTCTGATGCAATCGCTGGCGTCGTCAACTTCATAACCCGGGACGATCTCAAAGGGTTCGAGATCGGGGGATCCTACCAAACCTTCGAAGGCACAGACGGGGAGTATGACATCTCCGCCGCCTATGGCTTGCAGGGCTCCAATTTCAGCTGGGTTACATCGGTTGGATACCAGTTTCGCAGTGAAGTTGCCATCAATGAAAAGGACTGGGGCATTCAGCCTTACGCCAACAATCCGGTCGGAGGGTGGTCTGCGATTTCCAATCCGGGGCGCTTTGTTCCTCTCGGTGTAGGCGCAACTGGCCTGACACCGCTGGCAGCAAACGTGAATGACGTGGGCTGTGTTCCTCTCGGTGGCACGCTGGCCCCGACATGTGTTTTCAACTTCACCCAGTTCGACAATCTGGTTGAAGAAGAAGAGCGGTTCCAGTTCCTGACGGAATACAATCGGCAGCTCGGCAATGGCGCAGAGCTGCACCTTGAGCTGATGTATGCGCAGACGGATGTTCCGACCTGGAAAACATCACCTTCCTATCCGCCGCAGGTGCTGACCAATCAGGTCGTTCTCGCAAGTCATCCGGCGTTCCAGCAATATATGGCAGACAATCCAGGCGCGTTTCCAGCAGGCACCGTTGCTGCCCTGTTTATTGGGCGATCCTTCGGTTTGGGTGGTTTCCCAGGTACCGGCGGGGCTCAGGAAGGCAGCCGGGACTATAATACCTGGCGTGGCTCAGGCTCGCTTACCGGCAGCTTCGAGAACAACACCAACTATGATCTGGGCCTCTCCTACTCGACGACTGAAGGGTATCGCAGCACCAACGACACTTACATTACGGGCCTGACGTCAGCGCTTCGTGGTTTTGGTGTCTGTACTGATCCCAATACGGGATTTGACCCAGCTACGGGCACTGTACCGTATGCAGCCGGATATACCGGAACACTGACAGCAGGGGCTGGGGCATGCGAATACTACAATCCGTTCTCCAACGGCATTGCTGCCAATGCAGTTACCGGCGCGCAAAACCCAGGTTATGTGCCTGGTCTTGAAAACTCGGTTACGCTTGCCGAATGGCTGACTGATGCGAGTGAAACCACGGCGACGACCGACCTGCTGGTGTTCGACGCTGTGTTCTCAGGCACAAGCAATGTCCAGGCTTCAGGCGGCGCAATCGGTTGGGCCGCAGGGGCTCAGGTCCGCCGGGAAAGTTTCAAGGTGGAGCCGTCAGCACTTACTGACTTGAGCGTTACGCCTGGTCCAGGCGGCACAGGTCCGTATTCCTTCCTTGCCGGCACAAATGCTGTCGATAGGGAGCAGACAATCTATGCTGTCTTTGGCGAGCTTCAGGTTCCGCTTTATGACAACCTGGATATGCAGGTTGCGGTCCGCTACGAGGATTATGGTGGCTCTATTGGCTCAACATTTGACCCCAAGGTCGCGGCCAAGTGGCAGGTGAATGACAGCTTTGCCCTTCGCGGCTCAGCTCAAACATCCTTCCGGGGGCCGACCCTGAACCAGCTGGACGGTGTGGGTACGACCTTGCAGTTCGTTTCTGCTGCGTCTGCCTTCAAGGCGATCGATCAGTTCGGAAATCCGAACCTCAAGCCTGAATCGGCGTTCAGCTTCAACTTCGGGGCCCTCTTCCAGCAAGGCGGTTTCAATGCGTCGCTGGACTACTACAATTTCGACTTCGACGATCCCATCATCGTTGAAGAACAGTCGAACATTGTGGCCGCTGCTGTAGCTGCCCTGCGGGCAGGGGATCTTTCGGCCCCGATCCTCAGCCGGATTACCTTCAATGACCCTAACAATATTATTACCGGAACCGGGACACCGGCCGCCGGATCTGATATTGCGCGTGTGCGGACGGGTGTAGTGAATGGTCCGAACATAAAGACATCCGGTCTCGACCTTCGCTTGGCCAATACTTTTGGTGGTGCACCGATGGGGGGTGAGATTTCTGTTGGTCTCGATGCCACCTACATCATCGAGTATGATGTGGCGCCTTACTTTGTTGAGGGTGTTTCGATCGGTGGCGGCGATTATGTCGGCCAGTTCAACCGGTCGAACTTCACCCGCTCAATGCCGCAATGGAAAGCCAATGTGTTTGCCAATTATGCGGTCGGGGATCACAATCTCCGGGCGGTGATGCGTCACATCGACAGCTATGCCGATGAGCGGGCACCTGCGGCGCGTGGCGGGGTTGGTGAAAAGATCGATTCACAGACAACTTTCGATCTTTTCTACAACTGGAAGGCTCCGTTCGAGTTCGATCTCGGCCTTGGTGTTGTTAACGTTACGGATGAAGATCCCCCGTTCGCGGCATTTGATCTGAATTATGATCCCTACACACACAACCCGTTCGGGCGTACCTTCAAGATCAGCGTGACCAAGCGTTTCGGCGCTGGCGACTGACAGACGGCACCTTCGGATAGATATTCTTTGAGGCGGCCCCCGGCGACGGGGGCCGCTTTTTCTTAGCGACAAAGAAAAAGGGCGGCCCGAAAGCCGCCCTTTTGATTGGGTGTCTCTGG
This sequence comes from Alphaproteobacteria bacterium HGW-Alphaproteobacteria-18, assembly GCA_002841155.1. Lineage (GTDB taxonomy): Bacteria > Pseudomonadota > Alphaproteobacteria > Caulobacterales > Hyphomonadaceae > Hyphomonas. The sequence continues at coordinate 57,769 of PHEH01000009.1, read as the reverse complement.
CCCGTGGGCAGGATGACTTAGTAGACGTAAGTCAGTTCCAGGCCGAGCAGGCGGCCTTTCTTCATTGGCGAGAAGGTGCCGCCCGACAGTTGATTTTGATACGCCGTATTCGCAGAGCCTGGGACCGAATTCGGGCCAGGGAATGGCAGTTGGGTATCATTGCCGAACTGGACTTCGTCGAGCAGGTTCTTGCCGTAGATGGAGGCCGAGAGACCTTGCATTGGCGTTTCCCAGGTGATGTTCACATCGACCATGTCGGCTTCCTGAATCCAACCGAAGTTGCTGTCAGTGTAGGCGATGCGATCGCGGTGCTGATAGGTGGCATGGGCCACGATAGCGCCGGCCGAGCCAAGGTCGAAATCCTTGATCAGGCCAAAGCCATAGGTCATGGGCGGCACGCGGGGCAGGTCGAGATTGCGGTCTTCCTGATTGACGACACCATCATTATTCAGGTCGTAGAAAACTCTATCATAGCCCGCATCCATCCAGCCGACATTGAACGATGCCAGCAGGCTATCTGTCAGGACAACACGGCCATCAAACTCCAGGCCATAGATCGTAGCATCGGCCGTATTGATGATGTTTTGCACAACAGCTGCGCCGGGCGCTGCCGTATTAACTTCGCGCTGCATATCACCAACTTCGGTCATGAACGCTGCGCCGTTCACCTGAATGCGGCCGTCAGCGCTCTGAGCTTTGAAGCCGATCTCATAGGAGTCTACTTCTTCCTCGTCGAAGCCGGGGCTGCCAGTCTGGTTCACGATGTTCGCGAAGCCGGCATAATCGGTGATGCGGAAGTTATAACCACCCGAGCGGAAGCCCTTGGTATAGTGAACGTAGCTCTGAACATTGTCGTTCCAGAAATACTGAAGGCCGACTTTCGGGGTCCAGTTCTTCCACTCATTGGAGTCGCGGAAGCCGTTGGGTTCGCCAGGAATGAAAGGATTGGTGCCGTCTGGATCGCACGTTCCCTGTATGACGCTACAGGCAGGACGTGGGCGAATGTATACAACAGCAGCATCTTTCTCTTCCACCGAATAGCGCAGACCCACGGTGCCAATGAGTTTGTCCGTGATGGAGTAGTCTACGTTTGCGAAGGCGCCCCACACAGTGTGGTCAAGGGTGCCGCCGCCGTAGAAGCCTGCAGCTGACGCTGTCGGCAGGAAGCGGATCTCGGTGTAATCGAGCGTCTGCTCGAAATAGTAGAGGCCGGTAGTCAGGTCCAGCTTGTCGAAGGTGCCAGCGTAACGCAGCTCGTTCGAGAATTGCTCCTGATCGAACTCAGCGTTGGAATGGAACAGCGTGAACGGGGTCGCATCGATATCGCTGCTCGAAGTCGATTCGTACTTGCGATAGCCGAAGATGTTCGTGATCACACCATTACCGAAGCCGACATCAAGATCTGTGCGCAGCGATCCGAGGATCGTGTCGGTCTCGCCAAAGCCGGGATTGTTGATCGACATGTCGAAATTGTCCCGCTCGAAGTAAGCGAGGTTCTTGCCCGAGGGGCCATCAGAACGGCTGTCAGTGTATTCGAGCTTGCCGAGGAAGGTCAGCGAATCGGTCGGCATGAATTCAAGCGCGCCGCGATAGGTGATCGAGTTCAGCTCGCCGTGATTGTCGCCGTTGAACTGGTTTTTGAAATAACCTTCGTCGGAATTGTAAGACACGCCGAATTTACCGTTCAGGAGGTTTTCGACCAGCGGGCCGGAAACGATTGCCTGAACATTGGTGTTCGGGCCGCCGCGGCCGCTGTCGACCGGGCCATCAATGCTGGTGCGGACCTTGAAGGAGAATTCATCGGTCGGGTTTGCCGTGTTGACGACAATTGCGCCGCCCGTGGTGTTACGGCCGAAGAGCAGGCCTTGCGGGCCGCGCAGCACTTCGATGCTGTCGAGGTCGAACATATCCACGACGACGCCGTTGTTCACGCCGAGGTAAACGCCATCGACGAACACGCCGACGGCTGGGTCGATCGAAGGGATGGACGAGTTCACGCCCAGGCCGCGGATGGCGAAGTTGGCGGTGCCGCGCGCGGTGCCCACATCGTCAAGCGAGACGTTCGGGGCCGAATAGCTCAGGCTTTCGAGTGTCGTAACGTTGAGGGCATCCAGCGTGGCTGCGTTGTATGCGGACATAGCCACTGCGACCGTCTGCACATCTTCCACATCCGCTTTCTTGGTGGCCGTGACAGTGACAGTTCCGAGCACGCGCTCAATCGCGGATTCGCGTGTCGAGCTTGCTTCGGATTGGGTTTCTTCCTGGGCATAGGAGGGGGCGATCAGGATGAGAGCTGCAGATGCAGATGTCATCAGCATTTTGTTGAACGTCATTTCCGGGAGTTTCCTCTAGTCTTTTCGGTGCCAGCGGTGTCTGGCCCTTGCGGACTAAATAGACGGTTATCAAGCATTTGAAATGTTTGCTGCGGTGCAATAAATATGTTTACTTAAAGCGTGTTGCCCTGAGGCCACGCAAAACATAAGTTCTTTTTTAGAACTAATAATAGTTCCTAAATGGAACCTATGGCTTCCCCCGTTATTCTGCCGGCCTCGCGAGCCGCTGCCCTCGCGGTCGCTGATATGTGAGTAAGATTCAAAAATCCGTGTACCATCGAAGGATACTCTTTCTCACTCACTTGAATGCCCATCGCGCGCAATTTTGCTGCGTAAGCGAGACCTTCATCATGCAGAGGGTCCCAGCCGCACACGATGATATGGGCAGGAGGTAGGCCTTTGAGTTCTTCGGGCGGCGCAAACAGGGGCGAGATGCGCGCGTCCATATAGGTCGCAGGGTCGGGCAGGTAGTGACCCCGGAAGAATTCAAAGAGGCCCACGGAGATAAAGAAGCCGCTCTCCTGGGGTGACATCTTCTTGCTGCGGATGTCTGCAAACTGGAGGAGGGGGTAGAGGAGCAGCTGGAAGGCCGGTCTGGGGCCGTTGATCCGGTTCATCTGTTGGCAGACGAATGCAGCAAGGTTTCCGCCAGCGCTGTCGCCGGCCAGGGCGACACGGCGTGGATCAATTCCGATGTCTGCTCCCTGCGCGCTGATCCAGTGCCATGCAGCCAGTGCGTCTTCGTGAGCGCACGGAAAGCAGGTCTCGGGCGCCAGCCGGTAGTCGATTGCCAGTACACGGCAGCGAGACCCTTCGGCCAGGCGGCGGCAGATCATGTCGTGGCTTTCCAGATCGCCCAGAACAAACCCCCCGCCATGGAAGAACAGTATGCCAGGGCCGGGCGGTACGCCCGCGCCAAGGGGCACATAGAGGCGGGCCTTGAGCGGGCCGGCGGGGCCGGGGATGGTGAGGATGCGCACCTCGGCAAGTTCCGGCGCATCGGGTTCGCCTGAATAGTCCACCCTGAAAAATTGCTGACGCAGGCGCTCGATCGGAAGGCGCAAGTCTGGTGGCTGCATCTCAGGGAGATGCAGTTTGTCTCTAAAGCTGCGGAAGGCATCGTCGAACGTCATGGGTCACACATCTGCCGGGTAATTCCGGCGATGTGATGGCGCATGCGCGGCGATGCAAGAGGTTGAGCGTCAGTGTGTCTTCAAAGTTGAATCACGCCGGCTCCGGGAGGCTCCGCGTAAAGTGCCTGAACAAGATTTGCACGGCGCGACATGACCAGGCGCTGGTTCACATACCCCTTGTCGGTGATTTCGCCGGCATCAATGCTGGGGGCTTCGGTCATCACGAGTACGCGCTTGATGCGCCGGGAGGAGCCAGGCTCACCGCTGTTGAATGCGCTCGCTTTTCGCGCAAGGTCGGCAACGAGCGCGGCAAAGCCATTGACCGGGTCGCCTGCGGCTTTGATATATTGCTCGGCGGTAACCGGAGACGGCCAGACCAGCGCCGTGGCAAAGTCCTTGTCTTGCCCGCAAATCACGGCGTCAAAGACCAGCGGAGAGCAGGCGGCGACAAAGTCGGGCCTCAGCGTTCCGACCGACACCCAGGTGCCAGAGGACAACTTGAAGTCTTCGCCGACCCTGCCATCGAAGATCAGGCCTTGGTTCGGATCGTTTTCATCAACGAACTTCACGGCGTCGCCCAGGCAGTAGAAGCCTTCCTCGTCAAAGACTTCAGCATTCTTCTTCGGGTCGTTGAGATAGCCCGGCATCACGCTCGGGCCTTTGACGCGCACTTCCAGCTTTTCGCCATTCGGGACAAGCTTGAGGGTGGTTCCTGGCAGGGGCAGGCCGACCAAGCCGACGCGCTCTGCTTCCCAGTGAACCACCGTGATGCCCTGCGTTTCGGTGGCGCCATACATGGTGATGATCGGGATGCGCCGACCTGTGGCTTTGATCGCGAGGGCCTGAAGGCGATCGTACAGATCGTCTGACAGGGTGGCGCCGCCATAACCGATGGAGCGCATATTCTTGAAGAAGGCTTTCAGGAGGATCTCGTCCTGCTCCATTGCTTCTGCCAGCATGGCCAGGGCAATGGGCGCGGTGCCGAACGTGGATGGGTTGGATTCTTGAATATTGCGCAGAGTTTCATGAAAGAGGGCGGGGGTGGGTTTCCCGCCATCGATCCAGAAGGTGGCGCCATTCCAGAGGGCACCATTGAAGTTCACATTGGAGCCTGAGATGTGGTTCCAGGGCAGCCAATCGAGGACATGGGCGACCTTGTCGGGGTCATAGTCGGGATCACGGGCATCATCCCGCAAGCCTTCCTGTCCCGCGATCATGGCGCACATGGAGCCTTGCGTCTGCGGCACGGGCTTGGGCATGCCGGTTGAACCTGACGTGAAGAGATATTTCGCGGTTGTCTCATCCGACAGCGTGGCCATCGCAGCGGCGACAGCGGGCGTGGGAGTGGTTGCCACCAGATCGTCAAAGTGACGGACTGAATTGTCGCCGCCAGTATCCGCGCTGAGGATGGTGCAGTTCTGTGCGTTCAGCGCGCTAATGCCCTTCTGAAAAGGCGTAAGTCGCTCAGCGTAGATGATCGCAGGCTGCACCGCATTATAGCAATGCTTCAGCTTGTCGAAGTCGTTGGACATGGTGGAATAGGGCACAGATATGGGGGCAGCGGGCGCCCCGATCTTCTGCGCAGCCAAAATGATGAGCGCAGCGCGGATAGAATTTCCCGACAGGATCATCACTGGCGCAGCAGGTCCGGCCCCCAGATCAAGAAAGGCCTGGGCCAGGGAATCCGTGAGGCGTTTGGCTTCGCCATAGGTTACTTCCACCCATTGATCCGTCTTCGGATCACGTTCCTTGAGGAATGCCCGGTCAGGGTGCAGGGCCGCGCGCTCATCAAGGGCGTGGGGAATGGTGATGGGACGGGAACCTGGAGCCTGGCGCGACTTGATATAGATCGCGTCGCCTTTGCGCGTCATCTCCACATCGGGAGATTTTTGCGGCAAGAGACGAAACGGGGGAAGGGTTTGACCTTCGGCCATGATGAATTCCTCGCGATGTCGGTATAGCTGGCTTAAGGATAGCCACCCGGTGCCTGCGCGCAACAGGTGACGCCGCGCAAAGGAGAGGTGTCAGCTGTTTCCGGCTTCGGCGTTAACAGCATTTACTGCGTGAATTAGCGCGTTCTGCATGCGGTCTTCGTCCAACGCTTCGGCCATCACGCGGATGAGCGGTTCCGTGCCGGACTTTCGTACGACCATCCGCCCACGGTCACCGAGCATGGCTTCTGCTTCAGCGAGCGCCGACTTGACCCTATCGGTTTCGAGAGGGTTTGCGCCGGAGTATCGTATGTTAATCAGCTTCTGAGGCGCGGGTCTGAAGACGCGCAGCATATCGGATGCCTTGTCGCCCCGCGCGGCAAGAACTGACAGGACTTGCAGTCCTGCCAGAAGGCCGTCGCCCGTTGTTGATACATCCGATAATATGATGTGCCCGGACTGTTCGCCACCAAGATTGTATCCATGTGCGCGCATGTGTTCACCGACATAGCGGTCGCCGACTTTGGTGCGCGCGAGGGTCAATCCTTCCGTCTTCAGATATTCTGACAAGCCCATGTTGGACATTACCGTGGCGACCATGCCGCCTCCTTTGAGGCGTCCGCTGCGATGCATCTCGCCAGCAATTAGACCCATGACCTGATCGCCGTCTGCCTCGGTGCCGGTCTCATCGATGACGATCAACCGGTCTGCGTCTCCATCCAGTGCGATCCCGATATCGGCGCCGGTTTCCAGAACGGCTGTCTTAAGGGCGCCGGTTGCGGTCGAGCCGAAGCCGGCATTTATATTCAATCCGTCTGGCGTGACTCCGATCACGGTCAACTGGGCGCCAAGCTCATACAGCGCAGCAGGGCCGGTCTCAAATCCCGCGCCATGGGCGCAATCAAGAACGACCTTCAATTTCGAGAAATCCCGCGTGCCGGTCAGCGTATCGAGACAGCGGCGGACGTAACGTTCTGGTGTGCCTGTCAGTGTGCGGGGAAGCGAGATTTCCGCCGGGGCTGCATAGGCGCCTTCCAGCGCGGCGCCCATGGCCCTTTCAAGTGCCTCTTCGGTATCATCGTCGAACTTAATGCCCTCAGGACTGAAGAGCTTGAGCCCGTTGTCTTCAAACTTATTATGGCTTGCCGAGATCATCACGCCAAGCGCTGCCCCCGTTTCGCGGGCCATGAGGGCCACGGCGGGTGTCGGCACGATACCCAGCAGCACAGGTGTGATGCCCATTGATGTAAAGCCGGCGACCAGAGCCGCTTCAATCATCTCACCCGAGCGGCGCGTATCGCGGCCGATGACGACCTTCCGGCCGCCTTCAGGTGCAAAAGTGCGGGCTGCCGCAATGGAGAGGCGGAGCGCGGTTTCCACCGTCATCGGGCTCTTGTTGACCCGGCCTCGAATGCCATCCGTACCGAAAAACTGCCGCGCCATTTTTCCCTCCGAGGTCCGCCGTTCAGAGCGGCGTTACGTCTCCAAAGACGACAAAATGCGGGTTATCATATCCGCGTTCTCGCTTTCCATAGAGAAGTGGCTCTCCGGTAGTTGTCAGCACACGGCCACCTGCTGCTTCGACAACCGCCTGGCCTGCGGCGGTATCCCATTCCATGGTCCGGCCGAGGCGGGGATAGACATCTGCTTCCCCAGCCGCAACGAGGCAGAATTTGAGAGCTGAGCCTGCGCCCTTGATTTCGGCGATGGGGTATCTGCCCAGCCATTCATCTGTATCGGGACTGCGGTGAGACTTCGAAGCCACGGCTGTCAGTCCGGCCGCAGGGGCGGGGCGTACCTTGAGCGGGGCGCGCTTTGTTGGAACGGGGCCATCGGGCGCGGCTTTTGCCTGCCAGGCCCTTCCTGGGCCTTCAGCTACAAAGAGCCTGTGTTGGGCGGGGACATAGACGACCCCCATGGCCGGGCGGCCATGTTCGATAATCGCAATGTTCACAGTGAACTCGCCGTTCTTCGCGACAAACTCCTTGGTGCCGTCAAGGGGATCAACAAGGGCAAAGCGGGGTCCATGTTCGGGCATATGGCCGCCGGCGACAGCTTCCTCGGCGATGACCTGGAGATCAGGCTCTGCTTCGGCGAGGCCCTTCAGGATGATTGCTTCTGCCAGACCATCAGCCTCTGTCAGCACGGAATGATCGTCCTTGTGGCTGACGCTGAAATCGGTGCGGTAGACCCGCATGATTTCCTGGCCAGCGGCAAGAGCGATGGAGGCGAGGGTGTCGGCAGTAACGGCCATTGGAAGCTGCTTTTCTCAGCGCATCACGTCGAGCAGTTCGACTTCGAACTGCAGCGCGGTATTGGGAGGGATCGGGCCGCCGGGCGTTCCCTGTGCGCCATAACCGAGCTCGGAGGGGATATAGAGCATCCAGTGATCGCCAGGCTTCATCATGGCGAGGGCTTCGACCCAGCCGCTGATAAGGGCGTTGGAGGGGAACACTTCCGGATCGCCGCGTTCATAGGAGGAGTCGAAGAGCTCTCCTGTTTCTGCCAGGCGTCCTTCATAATGCACAACCACGAGCTGGCCGCCGACGGGTGGCTGGCCGGCGGTGTCGCCGCTTTTCAGCACAATATACTCCAGGCCAGACTCGGTTTTGAGCACTTCTGGAAGCTCGGCGTTCCACGGGTGATACTTCGCCCAGGCGGCAACATCTGATTGCTTGGGTTGTACGATCTCGAGCAGAGCAACATAAAAAACAAGATCGTCCCCGGCTTTGATCACGCCGCCGCGCGCTTGATTGCCATAGGCAAGCTGGTTGGGGATGTAGAACACATACTCGTCGCCTTCGCCCATCTCCTGAAGGCCGATCGTCCAGCCCGGGATTACCTGATTCAAGCGAAACTCTGATGGGCTGTTGCGATCAAAGGAAGAGTCGAATTTCTCACCCGTTGGCAGACGGCCATCATAGTGAACGCGGACCCGGTCAGACGGAAGAGGCTTCTTCCCGTCTTTGGGGCCTTCCTTCACGACGATATACTGGACGCCACTTTCAGTGGTCTGGATGCCTTTTGCGTCAGGATTCCAGGGGAGGTATTTGTCGACAGGGGAGGTCATGGCGGACTCCTCGGCTGAGCCGTTGGATTGAGGTGCGCAGGCAACCAGCGAAAGGCTGAGGGCTGTAGCGGCGATAAGGGCGCGGAACATGGAGCAGGCCTCCTGAAAGGGCAAAACTGTCGCGAGCTCTCTAGGCGGGTTTTGCCTGATAGTCACGCGCGACAGGCGGACTAGATGGCGCGCGGCGGGTAGCCCGCCTGAGCGAGCGCGTCGATGACTTCCTGCGTGTGCTGGCTGTCACGCGTTTCCATCAGGATGTCGAACTCCGCGCCCTTCGCCGGCACGTCAAGCGCGATCCGGTTATGGGCAACTTCCATGATGTTGGCGCCATTGTCGCCAATGATCTTCGAGACGAGGGCAAGCAGGCCCGGCCGGTCGTCCCCGACGATCCGGATGCGCGCGAGGCGGTTCTCGCGGACAAGCGCGCGCGTCAGCACCGAGGCCAGCAGGCGCGTATCGATGTTCCCGCCGCAGAGGATGAGGCCAACCTTGCGGCCATAGAAGCGGGAAGGGTGGGCGAGAAGGGCGGCAAGGCCGGCGGCGCCAGCGCCTTCAGCGATGGTTTTCTCAACCTCGACAAAGAGGGTGATGGCGCGTTCCAGATGCTCTTCCTCGACGAGGACCACATCATCGACCAGCCGCTCGCAGATCTGACGTGTAATGTCTCCCACATCGCGCACGGCAATGCCTTCAGCGATGGTGGCACCGCCCGTCTTGGCAGGCTTGCCGCGCATCGCGGCGTGCATTGCGGGGTACATCGCCGCCTGAACGCCGATGATGCGGATTTCCGGCTTGAGCGCCTTTGCCGCGATGGCGATGCCGGAGATGAGGCCGCCGCCCCCGATCGGAACCACGAGCGTGTCGAGCTCCGGATTGTCGGCCAGCATCTCCAGGGCGATTGTGCCCTGGCCGGCGATGATGTCTGCATCGTCAAAAGGATGAACGAAGGTCAGGCCTTCGCGCTTGCACACGGTATAGGCGTGCGCCTTGGCCTCATCGAATGTCATGCCCTCAAGCAGAACGCGGGCGCCATGGTCGCGGGTATGCTCCACCTTGTTGAAGGGTGTGGTCTGCGGCATCACGATGGTCGCGGGTATGCCCAGGCGCCGGGCGTGATAGGCAACGCCCTGGGCATGGTTGCCGGCGGAGGCGGCGATCACGCCCGTCTTCTTTTCGATGTCTGACAGTTTGGCAAGTTTGTTGAGCGCCCCGCGCTCCTTGAAGGCGGCGGTATATTGCCGGTTTTCCAGCTTGACCCAGACTTCTGCCCCGGTGATCGCCGACAGCGTCTTGGCATAGGTTAGCTCTGTGCGTTCAATTTGCCCTTCCAGAACCTTTGCGGCGGCCTGTATGTCGGCCAGGGTCACGGGCAGTTCGGGAGGCAGGGTATCAGGCATGGGAAAGGGTCCGGGCTGAGGCGGGCGCACCCTATGCGGGCGAGGCTTGATTTACAAGCAATCCCGCTGTGCCAGCTATTGGGTCATGTTCTGCTACCCAATGCTCGGGGCCAACCTCGATCAGCTGGGGCTGGTATTGTTCGGCGTCGCCATCCTCCACAAGTTTGGACTTGAGGAAGCGGAGTGCTGCCCGGCTATCGAGCGGGCTTGGAAGATCGCCCGTCAATCGCACCCGCTCCCGGCTGCGCTCACCTTTCGGGTCAGCATTGGGAACGGCTGCAATCAGGCCTTGTGTGTAGGGGTGACGTGCGTCCTCATAGATGTCATTCCGCCCGGCCATTTCAACGACGCGGCCGAGATAAAGCACCATCACCCGGTGGCTGATCTGGCGCACGACGGCGAGGTCATGGCTGATGAAGATCATCGCCAGCCCAAACTCCTTCTGCAGCTCGATCAGGAGGTCAACGACCTGCGCCTGAACCGAAACATCAAGCGCGGAGACCGCTTCATCGCAAATGACCAGTTTCGGTCTCAGGATCATGGCGCGGGCAATGCCGACGCGCTGATTCTGGCCACCGGAGAGCTCATGCGGGTAACGGTTGATCAGGTTCGGATCGAGCCCGACACGCGGCAGGATTTCGCGCACCTTCGCTTCGCGTTCAGCGCGGGAAAGGCCCGGTTCGTGCACCAGAAGCGGCTCGGCAACCGAAGCGCCGATGGTCATGCGCGGATCGAGGCTGGCCAGAGGGTCCTGGAACACGATCTGCAGATCGTCGCGCAGGCTGTCCATTTCGCTGCGGCTGGCTTTGGCAATGTCCCGGCCGAGCCAGGCAACTCTGCCTGAGGTGGGCGGAATAAGCCGCAGAACGCCGCGCGCCAGAGTGGATTTTCCGCACCCGGATTCTCCGACCACGCCCAACGTTTCGCCGGGCCGCAAATCAAAGCTGACGCCGTTGACCGCCTTCAGCGGCTTGCGTTTGCCAAACAGGCCGCCTTTCACCTGGATCGGGAAGTGAACTTTCATGTCGTCCACACGCAGGACCGGTTCGACCCCCTGCGCCGGGGCAGGGGAGAGGGGCGGGCGTCCCGGCGGGTCTGGCTGGTCAAGACGCGGTACGGCGGCGAGCAGCATCTTGGTATAGTCGTGTTTGGGAGCATAAAAGATGTCGTCGGTGGCGCCCTCTTCGACAATCTCTCCGTAGCGCATGACGATCACGCGGTCACACATGCGGGCGACAACGCCCATATTGTGCGTGATCAGAACAATGCCGGTGCCAGTCTCGCGCTTGAGCTCGTCCATCAGTTCTAGAACCTGGGCCTGGACTGTCACGTCGAGGGCGGTCGTGGGCTCGTCGGCGATCAGAACTTTTGGGCCGCAGAGCATCGCGATGGCGATCATCACGCGCTGGCGCATGCCGCCGGAGAGCTCGTGTGGAAACTGTTCCATCCGCCGCGCAGCCTCGGGAATGCGGACATGTTCCAGCCATTCGATGCAGCGCTGGTTTGCTTCGGCGCCCTTGAGGCCTTTGTGCAGCGCCAGGATCTCCCGCATCTGCGCGCCGACGGTCATGTGCGGTGTCAGGCTGGTCAGGGGGTCCTGAAAGATCATCGACATTTCGGCGCCACGGATACTGCGAAGCTGCGCGGTGGACGCTGTCAGCATCTCCGTCTCGCCAAACCGTATGCTGCCGGTTGCCTTGCCGTTCCCGGCCAGCAGGCCCATAGCGGCAAGCGCCGACTGGCTTTTGCCAGAGCCGCTTTCGCCCACAATGCCCACACACTCGCCAGGCGAAACACCGAAGGAAATTCCCTTCACAGCGTTTACGATGCCATCGGGCGTCTCGAAGTCGACCTTGAGGCCGGTTACAGTCAGAAGTGTCATGACCTTGACGAGTAACGGTGTGGCGCGAGGGCGCAAGAGGCAGGCGCAGATTCCAAGCATGGAAAAACGCCGCGTCCTTATGGGAAGGGCGCGGCGTTCTCTATCAGGTAACGCCCGTCTGGGGTTGGGATGAAAGGCTGGCGTTACCTTTTATCTGCTCGTGGCCCGATCAGAATTTGTAGCCAAGACCCACGCCGACGATCAGCGGGTCGATGTCAACGTCGGCCTTCACTTTCGCGCCAAGGGCTGTGGTGAAGTCCACTGTCACATCTGTATTGATCCACACCTTCTTGATGTCGACGTTGAGTGCCCAGCCCCCTTCCTTGCCATCAAGATCGTAGTCGAAACCCGCCTGAAGGGCAGGGCCAAAGCTTGGGTCATAGTCGATCCCGTCTGCCACAGGACCAGCATCCTCATTGAAGAAGAAGGTCGCGTTCACCCCGGCGCCGACATAGGGCTTGAACCGGCTGCCATTCTGGAAATGGTACTGGAGCGTCAGCGTTGGCGGCAGCAGCCAGACATCACCCAGATCAATATTGGCGTTGGTCAGCGCGCCAGGAACTGTGACATTGGTTGCTTTCACATCATGGGGGGTAACGCCAAGGATCAGTTCTGCGGCGATATTCTTGGTGAAGAAGTAAGTGATGTCGAGTTCGGGGACGTATTGGTCGCCGATGTCGACGCCGCCTTGCAGGGCAGTGCTCCCGACCGAGAGGGCGCCTGCTTCATCTGGCATGACCCCGATAACGCGCGCGCGGATCATCCAGGGATTGTCTTCAGCAATGGCGGTGCCTGCAAATCCCATCATTGCGGTGCCTGCCATCAGAGTGGCTGCGAGGAGCTTTTTCATGTTCGAAACCCGCTGTTTCTGTGAGTGATGAGAATGAGGTAGTCCTTTGGAATTAAAGGTGAAATTGATCAGTTTGACGCGCGGCTGCGGGCCGCGCGGCAGATGCGCTCATTTAGGTACTCGTCCGTATTGAGATAAAAATCACGACCAGCGACATTGCTGGTCCATATGGCCGGAAACACTGGCGAACTCTGGCGGCTGTGTCGCACTGCCCTTGGGAGAGGCTTGCCTTGGGGCAAGGTAGTTGGGAACATGGCGCGATCCCTATCCGCTGGAGTTCCAAATGCCGGTCATGAATTTTCTCACTCAGTGCGTCTTCGATGCAGGCGCGCTGAAGCAGCTTGCCAAACTTGCAAAGGCGCGCGGCATAACCCGCCCGTTCATTGTTACGGATGCCGGTATCAAGGCTTCCGGCATCCTTGCGAAAGTGGAAGACGCGCTTGGCGTGGCCCCGGCGGGCGTGTTTGCCGAGACGGTTCCAAACCCGACCGAAACCCAGACCAAGCTGGCAACGGCGCTGTACAAGGAGTCCGGCGCAGACGGCATTATCGCTGTCGGGGGCGGTTCCTCGATGGACCATGCCAAGGCCATCGGCCTGATGGCGAGCCATTCAGAACCGCTGGAAACCTATGCCGCCATGATCGGCGGTGCCAAGCTGATCGGCAAGATTCCGCCGCTGATTGCCATTCCGACAACGGCCGGAACGGGTTCGGAAGTTTCCATCGGCATGGTCATCATCATGGAGAATGGCCGCAAGGAAACCTTTGCCTCGCCGAACCTCATTCCCCTGGTTGCCCTGTGTGATCCAGACCTGACGATCGGCCTGCCTGCGGGGCTCACGGCCGCGACAGGCATGGACGCGCTGACCCATTGTATTGAAGCCATCCTGACGCCGTCGATCAATCCACCGGCGGAGGGGATCGGCTATGACGGCGCCCACCGCGCCTTTGGTATGGGCATGCTGAGGCGCGCCGTCAAAGATGGCTCAGACGAGGAAGCCCGCTGGCATATGATGATGGCAAGCTATGAGGGGGCGCTCGCCTTCGTGAAGGGGCTGGGCGGGGTTCATGCGCTCAGCCATGCGGCCGGCCGCCTGCATGAGAAGCGCCTGCATCATGGTACCCTGAACGCCGTGTTCCTTCCCCATATCCTGCGCTTTCACAATGGCGCCGCAGATGAGAAATATGTGCGCCTGCGGCAGGCAATGGGGCTGAAGCCCGGCGCCGATCTTGCCGATGCCATTCAGGATCTCAACGATGCGATCGGCATTCCAAAGACACTCAGCGCAATGGGGCTGGCCGCTTCGGATGGGCCGGGTATTGTTGAATATGCGCTGGTGGATCTCGCCCATGCCGGAAATCCGCGCCCGATGAGCGCCGACGATTATGCGGCCGTTTACGAGACGGCGCTGGGCTGAGGAGAGTAAAACGCTGTGACGCGCCGCTTTGCCCCCATACTCAAGATGGCCGCCCGCCATCATGGCGGGGAAGAGGCGGCGCTGTCAAAATCGATCAATTCGCATGCGGTGAAGCGTCTTGAGAAGGTGCCGGGAGACCGGTTCCTTTCCATCATGACGCGGTGTGTTTTCAATGCCGGTTTCAACTGGAAAGTCATCGAGGCAAAATGGGAAGGTTTTGAAACAGCCTTCGAAGGGTTTGATCCAGCCAGGCTTGCCTTCTTCGGCGATGAGATGATGGACCGTCTTGTTACGGATGAACGAATTGTCCGGAACGGGCAGAAGATCAAGGCGGCTCTTGAGAACGCAAAGTTCGTCGCGGACATTGAAACCAGAGAGGGCGGCTTTGGCCGTTTCCTCGCCCAATGGCCTGGCGATGACCAGATCGGCCTTCTGGATGTGCTCAACAAGCGCGGCGCCCGCCTTGGCGGGGCAACGGGACAGTATTTCCTGCGCTTTGCCGGGTGGGACGCCTGGATCACGTCGCCCGATGTCTGCACCGCACTGGTTCGGGAGGGCGTGCTCGGCAAGCCCGTCGCCACGAGCAAACGAGACCTTGCAAGCCTTCAGTCAGCAATCAATGCCTACCATGAAGACAGCGGCTTGCCCCGCGCCCAGATCAGCCGCTTGCTGGCAATGAGCGTGGGCTGATCCGGCCCTATTCGGCATCCAGAACGGGCAGTCCGAGCGCGGTTTCAATATCTGCCCAATTCACGACCTTGAAGTTCTGATCCTGGCCTGACCGGGGATTGCCATCGTCCTGGACAATCAGAACACCGCGCGGGAAGCCGGGAAGCGCGCCGGAGAATACATCAAGACCATCTGTATGGGTCACTTCGTCGATACCCAGAGCCTCATTTGCGATGATGGAGAAGCTGCCGCGGGGGGCGTGCGGTGCCTGACGCTCATACACGACGAAACGGTCTTCTGACTGCGCCGAAGCAACCACCCAGCCTGCGCCGTTTGCGCCTCTCCAGATCGATACGCCTTCAACATCAGCAACAAGACCATTGGGGCCGCCCACGCTATCGATCAGTGAGGGAACCGGCGCGTCCTCCCAGTAAGCAACGCTCCACAGGCCCCGGTCCTCTTCGCCGACAAAGATCAGGCCATTGGTCTCATCAAATACACAGCCTTCAAGCTGGGTTTCCAGCTTGATGGTCTTGAGGAGCTGCCCGGAAACGTCTTCTGGCTGCGCCGATACCGACCAGATCTGCAGCGTTCCGTCCTTATACGTAACGCCGGCATAATCACGGCCGTTCTCGCGCCCCTGGCAGATGCCGTAGGGCTCTATCGTATTGGTCGGAATATCGCCGGTATGGCTGACGGTTCCGCTTTGCCGGTCAATCAGGAAGACGGAAATGGCATTCACCTGATCATTGCTGGCAATCGCAACATCGAACGGGCGATCAGCAGACTGACGAACGTCCACATTGTTGATGAGGCCAATTGGCAGGCGTTGAACTTCAGACCCATCCAGAGCGAACACCACAAGGCCTTCGCGCTTGTTGGTGCCCAGAATGAGGGATTTCGCCGGATCGGTGGGATGGAGCCACAGCGCCGGATCATCCGCGGCGTCGCCTTTTGCGCCAGCCGGGGCGGTCTCCACGCTTGCCATCACAAATTTCTGGCCTTCGATCACCGGTACGGGCGCGGAGACGCAGGCGGCGGCGGTGAGAGCCAGGGCGGTTGCAAGGGCAGGCCGGAAGAGGGGCATGGCGGTTCCTGTAAGCGGGAAGGGACGATTCGGCGCCCTCTTTATCTCTCCTGCATGACAGTATCGCGACGATTAGGGGGTCAAGCGTCGCTCGCCGCCCAGTAGGCCGCCCATCTGGTGGTGAGCGCCTGCGGCTTTTCGGCCGTGAGCAGACTGGAGATGCGCTGGGCTTTCTTCAGCAGCCGTTTCTGGTCGCGCAGGGCGGCGCGCCTGACGGTTTTTGTAATATCCCTGTCAAGCTGGTCGGGCGGCAGCATATCTAGGGCGGCAATCAGCAGCCCGCTGTCGCGCCAGTTGCCGAGGCTTTCTGAAAGCCGGCTGGCCATTCGCGCATGAGCTTCCATCGCATCCGGGCAGATCTGGCGCAGCAGCAATGTCTGATGCCAATGGCTTTTGGCGCTTTTGCGCCAGTTGTGCGTTGCGTCTTCCTCGCCCGATTTGATCGCTTCGGTGAAGTCTGAGCGCAGCTGCTTGTAACTGCGCTTCAGGCCGGGGCGGATGGCGTCGAAGCCTTCTTCGTCAATGGCCCAGTGTGTTGCTCGCTTTGCGGCCGCCCGCATCTCCCGGCCGAATGATTTGAGAAGTTTTGCAGACCCATTCGCCCCGCCGGAAGACGCTAGGGCGCCGGGCAGCGCTGTTTCAACGGCCGCCACAGTGTCTGCCGGCAGTTTCAGCCGGCCGAGGCTATCTAGAATCGCGCCCGTGTCGCGGGCGGAGGACAAGCTGCGCGCGGCGTCCCGGAGAACGGCATTTTCTGCTTCCGATCCGGCAAATACGGGCGCCACAAGCCGGATCATGGAGCGAAGCCGCTTTGCGCATTTGCGCACCTCGTGAACCTGCCTGGCGGCTGTAAGGTCCGGATTTGCGAGAATGCCGACGATCTGCGAAAATTCTTCGCCTGCGAGTCGCTGGATACCGCTCTCAACGGTCTCCTTGCCGGGTTTCAGTCTGTAAGCCATTTGAGGTGCCCGCGCTCCATATGTATTCTGGCAGGGGAAGCTCTCATATCCGGAGGCCGCCTGCCAACCGGATCACGCCTGAGGCGAGTGGGCAGCTACAGGAAATTGTCAAAAATCTACATGTCATTGCTGCGAATCCGGCGATAAGGAAGAATGCTTCAGAGCCTCCAAACCTTGTTCAACGGAATCGCCCTCATAACCTGCGCAATGGCGATAGGGGCCTCTTGGGTGACCTCGATCGCCTCACCCAATTGCAGCTTCGACAAGCTGACCGGGGCGAGGGCAGATACGCATGTTCGCGAACTGCTTTACCGCACAGCAGCGCCCATTGCGGGAATGATGCTGGTGTCCGGCTCGCTTTTCCTCCTGGCGGCAAGCTGGATAGCTGGCGCGGTTGCGCTTGTTTCATCGTTTGGATTTTTTGCGACCCGCATGATGCTGGCACCTAAAGAGGGGAAAAATCCCAAAGGTGTGCGCACCCGCAGGAAGGAGCAGCGAGGCAGCTCTGTCATGCTGTCCCTGATGTTTACAATCGCAGCTGCCGCAGCTGCCCTGCTGGGGTTGTTTGGCCTCTAGGCCATCACCAGCCACAGGCAGCCCATTTCATGCAGTTTCCGGAAGCTTTCGGAGGATCGCTGCGCAGCTGATTTTGCAAGGCGTCCCGCAGTATTCCTGTTTGCGGCAAGCATCAGGACGCAGATGATGAGGCCAAGGCCCGCCATCCACCACCCGACCACCAAAGCTGCGATTACGCCGCCCAGACAGGCCAGATATGCCATCGTATCCAGAATACGCAGCCTGATATGCAGCCACCGGCCGAAGGGTTTCAGAAGATCCGGGTTGCGGTGCAGCGTTTCGGCATCGATGGCGAAACGTGTTCCAGGCGTGTTTTCGAATATCAGCGCCCTTGTCATGCGCCCCTCATCGTGGGGATTTGGCTGGCAGGTCAGAAACATCAGTATCCCTCCGGGCAGAACTCTCCCTGTGGGAGAAGAGCTAGCTGCCGGGTGTTAACTCTGCGCGGGTCTGGGTGCGGAAGTTTCAGGGATTTTCAAGACTTTCGGTTAACCCTGTGACTTCCCTAGGGGAATGTTCTCGCTGGCGAAAACATTTGCCGGAGTGTTTTTTGGGGCGTACGCTGCACTGCAACATAAAGGGTGTGAAAGACAATGCTCTATTCCCTTGTCGAATTGAACAGGGTTGCCATGGCGCCGATGAGGCTTGCCGCGCGCGCCGGCTTGGCGGCCTTGAACTCGCCATTGAACCCGATTGGCCAGACGAGCTATGGCAAGTCTCTGACCGCAATGGCGGATGTGTTCGAGAGTGCGACACGGTATTACGGCAAGCCGGAATGGCGTATCGGATCGGTGCGCATCAACAGCATCGATGTGCCGGTTGAACAGCAAGTCGTCTGGCGATCCCCCTGGTGTGGTCTGGTCAATTTCAGGAAAGACCCAGAACGCCTGGCCGAGGCGCGCCGGAAAGGTGCTGCACCCCTTCCGCGCCTGTTGATCGTGGCGCCTCTGTCGGGGCACTATGCCACCCTTCTTCGGGGCACAGTTGAAGGCTTTTTGGAGACACATGACGTCTATATCACTGATTGGGCGGACGCACGCATGGCGCCGGTATGGCTCGGCCGCTTCGACCTGGACGATTATATCGATAACATCCGCAAGGCTCTGACCCATCTTGGTGGCGGCGCCCATGTGCTTGCCGTGTGCCAACCCGGCCCGCCAGTACTCGCGGCTATTTCGATGATGGCAGAAGATGAGGATCCGGCACTTCCGGCGACCATGACTTTCATGGGGTCGCCGATCGATACGCGCCGCTCACCAACCGTCCCGAACAAGCTTGCCGAAGAGCGTCCCTTCGAATGGTTCGAGCAGAACATGATCTACACGGTGCCTGCGCCCTATCCGGGCGTTCTGCGCCGGGTTTATCCAGGCTTCGTGCAGTTGGCCTCGTTCATGAACATGAACTGGGACCGTCATGTCGACGCCCACTGGAAATTCTTCAACCATCTTGTGGATGGCGACGGCGATAATGCCGGCAGGCACCGCGAGTTTTACGATGAGTATCTTTCCGTCCTTGATCTGACGGAAGAGTTTTATCTCCAGACTATCCAGAGGGTGTTCCAGGAGCACCACCTGCCGAGGGGTATATACAAGTATCGCGGTCAACGTCTTGTGAGGCCGGACGTAATCCGAAATGTTGCGCTCATGACCGTTGAGGGCGAGAAGGATGATATCTCGGGCATTGGCCAGACACAGGCTGCGCATGATATCTGCACAAACATTCCTGAAGATATGCGTACGGACTATATCCAGCCGGGTGTTGGTCACTATGGCGTTTTCAACGGATCGCGGTTCGAAACGGAAATTGCGCCGCGTGTGGCCCAGTTTACCCGCAGGTTTACCAGTCGTGAGAAGGAAGAAGCCGCGCATTCTGGCGCTGCCGCGCGGCGCTGAGTTTTATCAGGCGCAGATATTCGCTTCGAAATCCAGAAGCTCGATTTCAGGCGTGAGATGCCCTTCTTTGTGGGGTTCTTCCGCCGCAAGGGCGGTCGATAGGTACTTCTTGTTGTCGTCGCAGAAGACGGTGGCCACGCAGGCGTTGTCTCCCAGTCTTTCTGCTGCGATCAGGGCACCAATCAGGTTTGCGCCTGATGAGATACCAACTCCAAGTCCCAATTCGCGTGCGAGTCTCTGCGCCATTCGAATGGCATCGCCGTCAGAAACTGCGATCACATCGTCTACCTGGTCGAGCTGAACCAGCGCCGGAATAAAATCATCCGAAATGCCCTGAATACGGTGCTGGCCCACTTTATGGCCCGTCGAGAGAGTTGGCGATTCCTTCGGTTCAAGCGGGTGAACCTTCACACCTGGAAACGCCGCTTTCAGCGTTCGCCCGACCCCCATTACGGTGCCGCCGGTCCCAACGCCGGCCACAAAGGCATCTGGCTGGAGGCCAAGTCCAGCTATCTGCTGAATCAGTTCTCGTGCGGTTGTGTTGGCGTGAGCGGCGGAGTTGTCGGCGTTGGAGAATTGGCAGGGAAGGAACACGCCACTATGGCGGGCCAGCTTTTCTGTCGCCGCGATGGCGCCGAGGAAGCCGCCCTGATCACGTGAGAGCAGGTTCAGGTTGGCGCCGAGGCTCTGCAACAGGCTTTTCCGCTCCGCGCTCATCCAGTCCGGCATGAAAATCTCGACTGGATGTCCCAGGGCGCGCCCAAGTGCGGTCAGGGCGATGCCGGCATTTCCGCTGGTTGCTTCTGCAATCGTGTCGCCTGGCCGGAGCGCTCCGGAGCGATAGGCGCAGGCAAGAATCGAAAGCGCCATCCGGTCCTTGATCGAGCCCGTGAGATTGTAGTGTTCCGCCTTTGCATGGATGACGCGCTCCTTGCCTCTGAAACACAGCCGGATCGAAAGCATTGGTGTGCGGCCAATCAGGGCAGAGAGCGCCTTCAGCCGCGCTTCCTGGCAGATGGTCGCCGAAGGGAGGGAGGAAACGGCGGACTGCGAAAGAGCGGAAGCGGGCTGAGGCATAAAGTGGTCCTCTCACGCTATGCGTCTAAAATCATCTCACAATTATATTGGCGTGTGACTGTTTGTGATGATAATTTTCGATGATAGTATCAAAAAATGGAAAAAATTGACGAAACGGATCGCGCCATTCTCCGGGCGCTCCAGGCAGATGGCGGTGCGTCACTCGAATTGATCGCAGAGCTGGCCAGCATATCGGTGAACACCTGCTGGCGCCGGGTGAAGCGGCTGGAAGAATCAGGGGTTCTGGCCAAGCGCGTTGCACTGATTGATCCGGACAAGGTTGGATTGTCCCAGACAGTCTTTGTTGCCATCCGTACCCGCGACCATTCTGCAGCATGGCTTCAGCGGTTTGCCAGCGCGGTGCGCTCGATCCCTGAAGTGATTGAATTCTACCGGATGGCCGGAGATGTGGATTACCTCCTCAAAGTCCAGGTTAGCAGCGTCGCTGACTATGACCGCGTCTATAAGGCGTTGATTGCGCGCGTCGATATCGCCGATGTCAGCGCGACATTCGCGATGGAATGCCTGAAGAACACGACTGAGTTGCCGATTTAATATCCTGGCTCTGGCACAGGCAGCATGAGCTCGGACATGAGGCAGCCAGCCAGGGATGGAGCCGGTTCGGACCCTGTCGCGCCGTCAGGCCGGCGCAAATAGGTGCGCATTGCTTCACTGGCCACGCGATCAAAACTCTCGATCGCTGCGGGCTGAAGTGTTTCCCTCAGGATGCGGGCATCCTGGCAGGTTCTCTGTTCGAGAATGGTGAGCGCAGCAGGTTGCCGCCCGGTTCGCAAGGCTTGAAGCGATGCCCGCATGGGCGCTGGCCGCAGAATGGCAGCGGCGGGTAGGCCCGGACCATCCGGGATAGCCAGCCAGAGGGCGTAAACGGACACGGACGGATCTTGATGAGGGAAGCTGACGGCAAGAACCACTCCGCCCTGCGATTTGCGGACGTCGAACCTGGTTGTTCCATCGGCCGAAAGCTCTTCGAGCCAGGTATTTATCGCGAGGTTGCGAACTTCCAGCGACTCCGAAGTCATGCCGGAGGCAAGCAGGGCGACAGATTGATCAAGACGCTGAATGTGGGAGAGAGTAGCGCCGCCTAGAATCGCATCTTCATAATGGGCTACCGCATCAACTGCATGGCCTGACTCGAGTGCTTTGCGGGCAACGATGAGGCGGGTTTCAGCTGCTTCGGCCCGGTTGGGGCAATCGGATAAAAAGGTGTCCGATGTCAGCTTGAAGTAGGTCGGGCGCGCCTCGGGGGAGGTACGAAGCGCGGCGCCATGAAGCTGGGCAACATCAGCTCGGTTGCAGCCCCCTTCCGCATCTGTGCCTGCCGCAAAAGCAGCGAAAGCCAGAAGCGCGCCCACAAATCTTATTGTGTTCATATAGTTAGCCATAACCCAACTCCCGCGCTCCAGGGCGCTTCTTTAGGGAGCAACGGTGCAAGGCCTATGCCGGTTCCATCAGTCCGGCGGATGGATGCCGGAAGGGTCTCTCAGAAGATGGATATGCTCGTGATCGGAGCCGTGATCATGGCCGTCATGCTCATGTCCGTGCCCATGGACGGGCAGAACCATGAGGAAGAGCGCAATAAGAATGCCTGCGCCAAGGGCGGCGACACCGCGGAGCGGCGGTTCCTCCTTCAGCGGCTGCATCAGGGGGCCGGTCGCCACGTAAATCAGAAGACCGGCTGACAGGGCGTAGAGCGCCGCGACGATGTCCGGGCCAAGGCCGGTAAGGAACACCCCGCTGACCAGCGCGCCCAGAGGCGTCGTTGCCCCCGCCGCCAGGAAGGCCCAGAGCAAGGCTTCCCGAACGCGGAATCCGTGCCGGGAGAGAATGGCAAAGGCAATCACGCCTTCGGCAAATTCATGCATGATGAGGGATGTGGAGGCGTAGACACCGGCCTCGAAACTCGCCGCGAAAGTGACCGAATAGATCACGCCATCGAGGAATGAGTGCAGGCCAACCGCCAGCAAAGGTGTCAGCGCCATCGCCCGCCCGCCAGCTTTCTCCGGAAACACGGCATTTATGCCGGAGGTCAGCAGCAAACCGCCAAAGAAGCCGCCAAGCATGAACATGGGCGCGCGCGCGCTCATCAGGATGGCTTCCGGCGCGATGTGCAGCAGCGTCAGGGAAATCAGCATGCCGCCGGCGGCCAGAGAGAACAGGCCTGACTGGCGCGCGGTCCATTCGCTGCGAATCGCCACAGCGACAAGGCCCGCCGAGGTCACGAGGGCCGCGAGAAGTCCAAACAGGATAGGCGCCTGAAGAGAAAGGGGCATTCTAAGGCGGATATCCGATTGGCTGCGGCCTGGACAGGAGCAGGGGTTGATGAAGGGCTGCGGCTTGTGCGCAAGGGCACCTTGCGAAAAGTGTTATAATGTTTCACTCTGACGCTTGCCAGAAGTTTTTTGCGGCCCGGCTGGGTTTTCCCCGGACTCTCCGCGCCGCGTTTCAGATGCCAGGAGTTGCTCATGACCAGTCTCACCCGTTTTTCCGCCCTGCTGCTCACCGGCGCTGGGCTGTCTGTACTTGCCGCCTGCGGTCCGGGCGCGCCCCCTCCGGCAGCGCCGGCTCCCGTCGAGACGGGCAATACGCTGGTGGCTGAAGCTGCTGGTGAAGACGCTCATGACGCTCATGGCAAAGACCATGCTGAAGACGAAGCGCATGCGTATCATGAGGATGATGAACACGAGCACGACCATGACCATGCCGGCGGTACGGCTCATGTGCATGGCATTGCCGACCTTGCCTTTGCCGTGGAGGGCGGCAAGCTGACCGCAGAACTGATATCTCCGCTGGCCAATTTCGGCCTTTCCGAAGCCGAAGGCATCATTACCGATGAGGTAAAAGCCGCGCTGCCAGGTCTCATCACCCTGACCGGCGGAAACTGCACGGCCGACACGCCCGTCGCGGAGGTCGATACTTCCAGCGGGCATACCGATGGCCATGTCAACTTCTCCTGGACCTGCGCCAATCTGGGCAATGTATCGGCAGCTCGCTTCGCAGGTTTCACCGCCTTTCCGGGCTTTGAAACCGTCAATGCCGTGTTTGTAGGCGATACGGTCCAGAAAGCCGCAGCGCTTACGCCTTCCGCCCCAGAGCTTTCCCTGAAATAAAAGCTCGCATGGCTGATCCGGTAATCGATATTGAAGGGCTGCGCTTTGCCTGGAAGAGCGGCCCGCAAGTGCTCGACATTGAGGCCTTCCGTGTTGATGCGGGCGAGCGCGTGTTCCTGCGCGGGCCCTCAGGCTCTGGCAAGTCGACCCTTCTTGGCCTGATTGCCGGCGTGTTGCAGCCGCAAGCCGGGCGCATCCGCGTTCTGGGTGAGGATATGAGCACCCTTGCCGCTGCCCGGCGGGACAGGCTGCGCGCCGACCGGATGGGCGTGATCTTCCAGATGTTCAATCTGGTGCCTTACCTGTCGGTGACGGGGAATGTTCTTCTGCCGCTGCGCTTTTCGCAGGCGCGCCGTAAGGCGGCCGGAAATGATCCGCAGGCAGAAGCCCGGCGCCTGCTGGCACGGCTGGGCCTGCAAGATGAAAGCCTGCTGGAGCGCCGCGTGTCAGACCTCTCGGTCGGCCAGCAGCAGCGTGTGGCAGCCGCCCGCGCCTTGATCGGCAGCCCGAGCCTCGTCATCGCGGATGAGCCCACTTCCGCGCTGGACGCTGACGCGCGCGACCGCTTCATCAATCTTCTGTCTGAGGAAGTCGAACGGTCGGGCGCCACGTTGTTGTTTGTCAGCCATGATGCGTCGCTGGCGGGGCTCTTCACCCGCGCCGCCGATCTCACCACAATGAATCGGGCAGGGGCGCCAGCATGACCGCTCTCTTTTCGCTTGCCTGGTCGAGCCTCCTCAATCGCAAGGGGTCGGTGATCCTGACCATCCTTGCCGTCGCCCTCTCGGTCGCGCTCTTTCTGGGGGTCGAGAAAGCCCGCAGCGGCGCCCGCGAAGGTTTTGAGAATACCATTTCCGGAACCGATCTGATCGTCGGTGCGCCGACCGGCACGGTCAACCTGCTGCTCTATTCGGTGTTCCGTATGGGCTCGACGACGGCGGAGGTTTCCTGGCCAACCTATCGTCAGATTGCGGAACGTCCGGATGTTGCCTGGACGGTGCCCATCGCGCTCGGCGACAGCCATCGCGGCTTCCGCGTGATGGGAACAACGACCGCGTATTTTGATCATTACAAATATGGCGGCGGGCAGCCGCTGGAGCTTGCCGAAGGCGCGCTTTTTGACGACCTGTTTGATGCCGTGATCGGCGCTGATGTCGCGCGTGATCTTGGCTACACGCTGGATACGCCGCTGATCCTGACTCACGGGCTCGGCGCGGCGGATCTTGGTTCGGGCCATGAGAACCGGCCGTTCCGGGTATCGGGTATCCTCAAGCCCACAGGCACACCGGTTGACCGGACCGTGCATGTTTCCCTCGAAGCCATCACGGCTATCCATGTCGGCTGGGAGACGGGGGCCAAGAACCCGCTCGCCGATTCCATCCCCACCGAGATGATCCGCTCCTTTGACCTCACACCCAAGACAGTCACGGCGATCTTTGTCGGCCTGGAACGCAAAGGCACGATCCTGACGACCCGCCGGCAGATCAACACCAATCGCGGTGAGCCGCTGATGGCCATTATTCCCGGGGAGGCGCTGCGTGAGCTCTGGGGCGTCACCTCGATTGCCGAACGGGCGCTTCTGGCCGTGTCGGGCTTTGTGATCGCGGTCGGTCTCGTCTCGATCCTCACCTCCATCCTGACAAGCCTGAATGAGCGGCGGCGGGAAATGTCGATCCTGCGGGCGACCGGCGCGCGGCCAGGCCATATATTTTCCCTGCTGGTGCTTGAGTCAGGGCTGATCGGGTTCATGGGCGCGTTGATTGGCATCGTGATTGTCCACAGCGTGTTTGCTGTGGTCGCGCCAATGTTGCAGGCCCGCTATGGCGTCGCCTTTGGCAGTGGCGGGCCCGGCTTGCTCGACCTCTACGTGCTGGGCGCGGTGACGTTTGCGTCTCTCGTGATCGGGGCAGTTCCGGCAATCGCGGCGATGCGCCGGTCGCTGGCCGATGGGCTCAGCGTCCGTTTGTAACAGCATTGTGCTCTGGAATTGCGCGCGCGGCCGTTTTACACAAGGGCTATGAAAACGACATCTCTTCCGGGTTTTGCCCTCGCCAGCCTCGCTTTTGGTCTTGCCGCGGCCTGTGGCGGCGCCTCTACAAATGGGACGGCGGAAGCCGCCCCTGCCAAACCGGCCAAGGAGGCACCAGCTGAAACCAAGGCCGCCGGCCCCAAGGTGGGTGACAAGATCGGCCAGAGCGCTACAGAGCGCGCCGCCGCCCGCGCCGAAGCCGCCAAGAAGCGCGCGGAAGAGCAGGCCCGCAAGGACGCTGAACTGGCCGCCCGCGGTGTCACGCGGATCGGCTGGGAAGATCTGATGCCGGAAGGGGAGGAAGAGCGCCTCGCCCAGATGTACCAGGCGCAGATGGCGATGCTCTATTCCGGCGCCGGTATCGCCGAAGGATCAGCCGCCGACACAGCCGTTCAGATCGGCACGTTCAACACCGTGAAGGAACTCAACGGCAAGAAGATCCGCATCCCCGGGTATACTGTGCCATTTGAGTATGGGGCAGACGCGCAGATCAAGGAGTTCCTGCTGGTGCCGTATTTCGGTGCCTGTATCCATGCGCCGCCACCGCCGCCCAACCAGACCGTCTTCGTGATGTCTGACAAGGCGATCAAGATGCAGGATCTGGCTCAGGCTGTCTGGATCGAAGGAACGATCCATACCCAGACGCAGGAAAGCGAACTGGCAGATGCCGCCTACACGATCACGCTGACCGGCATCGAGGAATACACCTACTGATGACGTCACCGCTCGATCTGGACGCGGTACAGGTCATTGCCTGGGATTTTGACGGTGTCCTAAATCGCAATATAGAGAACGGGGTATTCGCCTGGTCGCGCAATTTCGAGCAGGATTTGGGGCTCTCGCTTCAATCTTTCACGAGCTATCTGTTTGCAGGCCGGTTCCAAAAGGCGATGCGGGGGCAGGCCTGCCTGGTCGAGCTGGTCACTGAATGGGCCGAGGCGAATGCCGCGTCTGGACGTGCCCCGGAAATCTTGGACTATTGGTTCCGCCAGGACGCTCTGCCCGACACCCGCACGCTTGCGCTCATCGAGCCGCTCAAGGCACGCGGGCTGCGCCATGTCATGGCGACCAATAACGAAATCCACCGCACGTCCTATATCGAAACCACCATGGGGTTCGGCGACCGGATGGAACGCATCTTTTCGGCCGGTCGGATGGGGATCGTGAAGCCGGATACGGACTATTTCGCGCATATCGAAGCAGAGCTTGATGTTGCGCCGGCCGGACTGCTGCTGGTGGACGATCTGGAGGAGAATGTGGCTGCAGCCCGGGCGAGGGGCTGGCAGGCCTTCCATTTCGCCGAAGGGGCGCATGACCTGCTGGAGCAGACCCTCGGACTGCAAAAGACATCCCGAGAGCCCTGAAAGCAAGAAGGGCGACCCAACGGGCCGCCCTTCCGCACTCTACGCGGTACTCTACTGTCCACAAAGTAGCAGCTGACTGCTTAATACTTTGCGAACCCCATCCCGCAGCTTGGTCCTACTGGTTCTTGGCCAGGAGGTTGCGGATTTCTTCCAGAAGCACTTCCTGACGCGGCGGTGCTGGTGGCGGCGCAGCTTCTTCCTTCTTCTTCAGCGTGTTCATCCCCTTGATCACGAAGAACAGGGCGAACGCCATGATGACGAAGGAAATAAGCGCATTGATAAATTTGCCATAGGCGATCACCGGCGCGCCGGCATCTGAAGCGGCGGCAAGCGAGACATATTCCAGTCCATTGAGCGAGATAAAGAGATCCGAAAAATCGGTACCGCCCATCAGCATGCCAAGGGGGGGCATCATGATGTCATTCACCAGAGACGTGACGATGGTTCCGAAAGCGCCACCCAGAATAAAGCCTACAGCGAGGTCAACCAGATTGCCCTTAAGGGCGAACTCTTTGAATTCCTTGAACATATATACCCCTTCTCCTCGGCAGGACGCAGCCAGAGTTTAAACAGAATTCGCGGGGTTTGGGCGCAGCGTCAAGACGCTGCAACAAAGGCGCGAAACAGAACCGGGCTTATCTAGCCTCGGGATCGTTGCCGCCATTGACCCGGGCGCGCAGTTCCTTGCCGGCCTTGAAGAAGGGGACAGCCTTTGCTGGCACTTTAACAGGCTCGCCTGTGCGGGGATTGCGGCCCTTGCGGGCGTCACGCTTGCGTACTGAAAAGGCGCCAAAGCCGCGCAGCTCCACCCGGTCGCCCCGGGCAAGGGCGTCACCAATCTCGCCAAGGATGACGTTCACGACCTTTTCAACGTCTTCGTGACGTAGGTGCGCGTTCTCAGCCGCGAGTTTCTCTATGAGTTGGGACTTCAGCATCGCATTGTTATTAAACGCATTTGCGGCGGGAGCGCTAGGCCCCCGCCGCAAACATTTCGGGAAATTTAGGTTGCCGGCCCGCTTTCAGGCAGACCGGCCCCAAAACTAGCTCCAATCAGGCGAGAGAATCGGCCTGATCTTTCCAGCCATCGCGCTCGAAACGGCCCTGGATTGCCAGTTCCTCTTCAAGGTCTGCGACCTGCTCGTCGGAAAGCGCTGCGATCTGCCAGAAGTGGTAGATGCCGGCGTCGTTGAGCTTTTTCTCAAATGCCGGGCCAAGACCCTTCAGCTTCTTGAGGTCGTCTGCTTCGCCTTGCGGCGCATCAAGACGGCCGCGATCGTCGAGCGAACCGGCGTCAGCGTCAGAATCTGCCTTCGGCTTGCCTTTCGACGAGGCCAGGGCTGCGCCCAGGATGTCGCCGAGCGAGGCGCCAGCGTCTGCCGAGCCGTATTGTGCAACGGCTTCAGCTTCTTCGGCGATCTCAAGCGCTTTGATCGAGAGCGAAACGCGGCGTGTTGCGCGGTCCACCGTAATGATCTTGGCGTCGACCTTGTCACCGACAGCAAAACGCTCAGGGCGCTGGTCTGCCCGGTCACGCGAGAGGTCAGAACGGCGGATGAAGCTTTTCACAGCCGGGGTACCGAATTCGACTTCGATACCGCCCGAGGTGATTTCCGTCACGGTGCAGGTCACGGTTGCGCCGCGCTTGAGGCCACCGCCGCCACCACCAGCAGACTCGCTGCTGCTGCTGACTGCCGATTCAATCGGGTCGCCGGAGAGCTGTTTGATGCCCAGCGAGATGCGCTCTTTGTCAACGTCGACATCGAGAACTTTCGCTTTGACACGGTCGCCCTTGGTGAAGGCTTCGATCGCCTGGTCGCCGGATTTGTCCCAGGCGATGTCGTTGATGTGCACCATGCCGTCGAGATCCGGGCCAAGACCAACGAAGAGGCCGAACTCGGTAATCCCGCGCACTTCGCCTTCGATTTCCGTCCCAACAGGGTTCTCGGCGAGGAAGGCGCTCCACGGATTGTCCATGGTCTGCTTGAGGCCAAGCGAGATGCGGCGCTTGTCGCTGTCAACGTCCAGCACTTCCACATCGACTTCCTGAGAGGTCGACAGGATCTTGCCGGGATGCACGTTCTTCTTGGTCCAGCTCATTTCGGACACGTGGATCAGGCCTTCGACACCATCTTCCAGCTCCACGAAGGCGCCGTAATCGGTGATGTTGGTGACCGTGCCCTTGAGGCGGCCGCCAACCGGGTAGCGGGACGAGATATTGTCCCACGGATCGGTGCCGAGCTGCTTCATGCCGAGCGAGATACGCTGGGTTTCGGGGTTGATCTTGATGATCTGGACTTCGACTTCCTGGCCCACTTCGACCACCTGCGAGGGGTGGTTGATGCGCTTGTAGGACATGTCGGTGACGTGCAGCAGGCCATCGATGCCGCCGAGGTCAACGAACGCACCGTAATCGGTGATGTTCTTGACGATACCCTTGCGGACGTCGCCTTCAGCCATGTCGGAAACGATCTCGGCGCGCTGTTCGGCGCGGCTCTCTTCGAGGATCGCGCGGCGCGAGACAACGATGTTGCCGCGAACGCGGTCGAGCTTGAGGACAGCAAACGGCTGAACTTCGCCCATGAGCGGACCGACATCGCGCACCGGGCGGATATCGACCTGGGAGCCGGGAAGGAAGGCGTTGACGCCGCCGAGGTCGACGGTGAAGCCACCTTTGACGCGGCCAGAGATGGCGCCTTTGACGGGCTCGCCTTTGGCAAAGCTGCGCTCAAGTTTGACCCAGCGCTCTTCGCGGCGGGCCTTGTCGCGCGACAGAACGGCTTCGCCGAGCGCGTTTTCGATCCGGTCGAGATAAACGTCGATCAGGTCGCCAGGGGCGGGCTGCTTGTCTTCAAGCATGAATTCTTTGGTCGGGATGCGGCCTTCGGTCTTGAGGCCGATGTCGACGACGACCGAGTCGTTGTCGATGCGCAGGACAGTTGCCGGGATAACCTGGCCTTCCTGCATGGCAGATGCCGCTGCCGAGGACTCGAACATCGAGGCAAAATCGGCCGGGGAGGGGTTCATTTCGTTCGTCATGGGGTCTCCGGAGAGGGCCAAATGGTTCAAGGCAGGCCAGCACCATTGCCGCCTGCGCACATTCGACCCGTCATGTGGTCTTTCAAGATCTGAAGCGGGTACCGCCTGTTTGGATTGAGGCTTGATCCCTTGCGGGCGCCCCTCAGGCAGTCTTTCCCTTGGCGAGGGCAGCCTCAACAGCCACCATCGCCCTTTCCACAGCCGCGTCTATAGTCAGATCAGTGGTATCGATCAAGATGGCATCATCCGCCATTGCGGCCGGGGCATCTGTGCGCCCCTGATCACGGGCGTCGCGGATCTGTAGCTGTTCTATCACCTGGTCTAGCGTCACGTCTTCGCCGTTCCCTACCAGCTCTTTCCAGCGCCGCTCGCCCCGCTGGCGCACATCTGCGTCCACCCAGAGTTTCACGTCGGCGTCCGGGGCTATGACGGTGCCGATGTCGCGGCCATCCAGAAGCGCGCCGCCCGCGCGGGTCGCAAAGGCGCGCTGTAGCTCGAACAGGGCCTGGCGGACCGACGGGATCGCGGCCACAACGCTCGCCGCCTTGCCCGCCTCGGCCGAGCGCAGCTCATGCTCGATGAAATCTGTAAGATCCAGCATCCGCGCGATGTCGGAGAGGGGGCCGGCGGCGTCCAGTGGCACATCCTGTTTCAACGCGGCCACACCCACGGCGCGGTAAAGCCGGCCGGTGTCCATATGGGGCAGGCCATAATGCGCCGCGAGGCGTTTCGCGATGGTGCCTTTGCCTGAAGCTGTCGTGCCGTCGATTGCGATGATCATGAAGCCGGGGAGTGGTGCACCCCCGGCCCCAAGTCAAGTATGGCTCAGGCGGTGGCTGCCTCGGCCACAAAGCCTTTCCAGGTCTTCATGTAATTGACGAAGACGGGCCCAAGGCCCTCGGCCACCAGATGTGCTTCGGGAACAGGCAGGGCGATCGGCTTGAAGTCGGCATCGGCTTCGACCTTCTTCGGAAAGTCGTGATGCAGGATCGCGCCGCGGCCGATCACAACATAATCGAGCCCGGCATCCATCGCGCGCTGGCAGCTTTCGCCTGTGGTCAGCTTGCCGGCTGCGCCGAGGCGGCAATTGCCGCGCGGCAGGCCGGTGAACCACTCCACCAGCGAGCGCCCCTTGAAACTCGGATCTTCCGGTTCCTTGAACGTGTCCCAGAGCGACATGTCGAGATAGTCGATATCCCCGCTGGTCATAAGCTCGCTGGCAAGACGGCGGATTTCGCCGATGTCCATGCCGAAACGTTCCGGCGAGAGGCGCACGCCGAGGGAGAAGTCCTTCCCGCATTCTGCCCGCACGCCCGCGATGATGTCACGCAGCAGCTTTGTGCGGCCATCAAAGTCGCCGCCATATGCGTCCTCGCGCTTGTTGATGTCGGCGCTGATGAACTGGCAGAGCAGGTATCCATGCGCGCCGTGCAGCTCCACGCCGTGGAAGCCGGCCTGTTCGCTGCGCTTTGCTGCGGCGATGAAATCATCGGCAACCTGTCTGACTTCATCGAGCGTCAGCGCGCGCGCGCCCGTTTCGTTGTCTGCAGACGGGCAGAGCGGCGCGCGTCCACCAATCAGCTCGCGTGGGGTGCGCATGCCGGCATGGTGAAGCTGGACGACCGAGTGGGTGTCGTTGCTGTTGAGCGCCTTGGCGAGGCGCGTGAGGCCGGGCAGGTGCTTGTCGTCAAACACGCCCAGTTGGCCGGGAAAGCCCTGGCCGTCGGCCTGCACATGCGCTGCGCAGGTCATCGTCAGGCCAAAGCCGCCTTCGGCGCGCTTCACCAGCCAGTGAAACTCATCATCGCTGAGCGTGCCATCAGCATGGCTCTGCATGTTGGTGAGCGGGGCGAGCATGAAGCGGTTCTTCAGGGCCGGGCCGCGGGCGAGAGGCAGGGGTTCAAACAGCGTTGTCATGCGATAACTCTGGCGGCGGAATCCGATCCGTCAATTTTGCCCTCGGGGCAGGGCTATGCGCTAAAGGCAGCTCCCAACGCCGTCATATGCCCCATGAACTCCGGATAGCTCGTGTCGATCATGCTCACATCGTCGACGCTCACGGCCTTAAGCGCCGCGGTGCCCATGACGAGGGCGCTCATGGCGATGCGGTGGTCGTGGCGGGTTTCGACGAGGCCGCCGCCCGGCACCGGGCCGCCGCAGCCCTGCACGGTGAAACCATCGGCCGTCTCCTCGACCTCGACGCCATTGACGCGCAGCATGGCGACAACCGCGCCGATCCGGTCGCTTTCCTTGACGCGCAGTTCGTCGGCGCCGGTGACGCGGGTTTCCCCGGTTGCAAAGGCGGCGAGCACCGCAAGGATCGGGAATTCGTCGATCATCGAGGCCACAAGGCGCTCGGGCACATGGATGCCCCTAAGGCCGGCATATCCGGCATGAATGTCGATCAGGCGCTCTCCGGCCGCTTCGCCGCGCTCGTCTGCGCCGAGCCCTGCGCCCATCAGGTCCACCGTGTCATAGAAGCCGGAACGGGTGGGGTTGGACATCACGCCCTCAACCAGCACGTCGCCTTGTGGCGAGAGCAGCCCAGCCGCGATCAGGAAAGCGGCAGAGGAAGGGTCACCGGGTATCTCGGCGTCGAGGCCGCGCAGCGGCTGGCCACCCTTCAGGGCGATCTCATGCGCCCCGCCGGGCTCTGCCTTGAAGGTGAGCTTCGCGCCAAAGCCCTGCAGCATCCGCTCGGTATGGTCGCGCGTGGCTTTCGCTTCCACCACGATTGTTTCTCCCTCGGCGTTGAGGCCGGCGAGCAGTACAGCCGATTTCACCTGCGCGCTCGCCTGGGGCGGGGCGTAGCGGATCGCCTGGAGGGATTTCGAGCCGGTGAGCGTAAAGGGCAGCTTGCCATCGGGGCCGGCTGTATCTTTCAGGCCCATCAGCCGCAGCGGGGTCAGCACCCGGTTCATCGGGCGCGAGCAGAGCGAGGCGTCGCCCGTCAGGGCGGCGGTGAGGTCATAGCCCGCCATCACCCCCATCAGGAGGCGTGAGCCCGTGCCGGAATTGCCAAAGTCCAGCACGCCCTGCGGTGAGGAGAGGCCCCTGGCGCCCACGCCGGTCACTTCCCAGGCGCTGGGCCCGGTGCGGGTGACGCGCGCGCCCATCGCTTCCATCGCCTGTCCGGTGCGCAGAACATCGTCTCCTTCCAGCAATCCGCTGAAGCGGCTTGTCCCCTCGGCGAGGCCGCCAAAGATCAGCGCGCGATGGCTGCAGGATTTGTCTCCAGGCGCGCGAATGGCGCCGGCAAGACGTTTGACCGGGTGGCTTGTCCATACCATTGGGGAAAGGTCTCGTCGGAAAGGCGGGTTACAGATGTCAATTGGGGCTTTGACAGCGCGGGGCGTTCATGGCAAGCGCGCCGCCAACTTCCAATCGGCTTTTTGCCCCAAGAGGAGCGCGCAAGCCCCATGTCCAAGGACAAGCTCGGAACCAAGCAGGTATGTCCCTCCTGCGAGTCTCGATTTTATGATCTGAACAAACGTCCGGCCGTCTGCCCGAAGTGCGGCGCGGAGTTCGATCCTGAAGATGAAGTCATCCGCACCACCATCACGAAAGTGAAGGCGAAAGCCGCCCGCGCTGCCGTCAAGGCGGCGGAAGAGGACGAAGAAGACCTCGAGGAAGAGGAAGATGCGGCGATCCGGGGCGACGACGACGAAGACGCCGCCGAAGCCGATGACGAAGTTGAAGAAGACGAAGAAGACGCCAAAGAACTCGGCGCCGACGATGATGACATCGTTCTGGAAGGCGCGGATGAAGATGAAGAAGAAGGCAAAGTGCCTTCCGGCTTCTCTGAGGATGGTGTTGATGAAGACGACGAAGACGACATCATCATCGCCGATGACGACGAGGAAGAGTTTGAAATCGACGATGACGAAGACGGCGATGACGATCTCGCTATCGCCGATGATGAAGACGATGATCGGTGAAATAGGGGCTTGAAAGCGGCAGAGCGCTCGTTTAGTGCATCCGCTTCCCGGTCCGGGGCCATAGCTCAGTTGGGAGAGCGCTTGCATGGCATGCAAGAGGTCAGGGGTTCGACTCCCCTTGGCTCCACCAGGACCCCCTCATTTTCCGGCACACGGAAAAGTGAACCAAGAGGCCGCCCCCCACAGGGCGGCCTTTTTGTTTTTTCAGCCGGTCAGGCGCGGACATTTCGGGACAGATCAGGACAAATCGGGACAATCCAGGACAAGTCTGACCATTTGGCGGGCAAGCTGGACACATTTCGGGCAGCTGCCGGTCTGGTAACGCTCCTTAAAGGCTTGCCGCTATGATGCCGCATCAAGGTGCTTGAACCGGCCACAATGCAGGCCCACCTTTCCTGCATGGCATGGTGGCCATCGAGCCCTCTGCCAGCGGCCCCATACGGGGCGCGGAAAGGAGTGGACTGATGACGACCGAAATCAAGACTGACCTGTTTGAGAAAGAAGCTCTCGTCTATATCCGCCAGATGGCTCTGAGCGAGGTAAGCGGCCTTCTTCCGCCTGACGCGCTTGCAGACGTCGATGATCCCGATGATCTCTTCATCGTGTCTTCCGCTGACGGCGAGCGCCTCGCCATTGTGGAAGGGCGTGACGCGGCCTTTGCCGCCTGTCATGCCAACGATCTCCGCCCGCTCAGCGTTCACTGACGCGGCCGCAGCCGGGCGCGAGCATCCTGCCTTGCGCCCGCTCTTGCTTTTCCCCGGATTGAAGTTGACACTCGCGTCATAACAATTCCGGGGAGGGAATTCATGTCTATTCAGCTACGCGCGCTTGGCGCTGCCGTCTCAGTGCTGGCGCTTGCCGCTTGTTCGCCGTCTACAACCGAAACGACTGCGCCCGCTTTTGAGGCCCCTGCGCCGCTCTCTGCCGAGGGGGATTTCGGCGCGACGCTTCAGGCCGCGCTGATCGCCGCCAAGCCAGGCGAGACAATCCTGCTGCCAGAAGGCACGTTCCAGCTCACAGATGGTCTCTCCCTCGATGTGGACGGCGTTACGCTGCGCGGAGCAGGGCAGGAAAAGACGATCCTCGACTTCGCCGGTCAGGAAGGCGCGGGCGAGGGCCTGCTGGTCACCTCAGATGATGTGTTGCTGATGGATTTCGGCGTGCGCAACACAAAGGGCGACGGCATCAAGTCCAAGGGCGCCGACCAGATCATCTACCGCTACCTCACGGTCGAATGGACCGGTGGGCCGGATGAGGCCAACGGCGCCTATGGCATCTATCCCGTCGAGTCGAAAAATGTGCTGGTGGAGAATGTCACCGTGCGCGCCGCGTCGGATGCCGGCATCTATGTCGGCCAGTCGGACAATATCATCGTGCGCAATTCCGTGGTCGAATATAACGTGGCCGGCATTGAGATCGAGAATTCGATGAATGCCGATGTCTATGGCAACATTGCCCGCAACAATACTGGCGGCATCCTGGTGTTCGACCTGCCGGACCTGCCCGTCTCAGGGGGCAATTCCACCCGCATCTTCGACAATGAGATCATCGAGAACAATACGCGCAACTTTGCGCCTGCCGGCAATATCGTCGCCAGCGTGCCGTCCGGCACGGGCGTGATCGTGATGGCCAACCGGAATGTCCATGTGTTCGACAATAATTTCGACAACAACCGCTCGGCTCATGTGCTGATCATGTCGTATTCTGAGCCGTTTACAGACGAAAACTACAATCCTCTGCCGCGGGACCTTGTGCTGCGGGGCAACACCTATGGCGCAGGCGGGAATGATCCGCAGGGGGATCTGGCGCCGCTGGCTGCCGCACTGGGCGGCACGTTGCCCGCCATCGTCTGGGACGGGGTAGACCGCTGGGGCGCCGGTGAGGCGCAGGCTCTCAACATTGCCGTGGAAGAGGCCTCGGACGTTGGCTTCATGAGCTTCGGGCTCGGCAAGTATCCGATTGATCCGGCCGCGATGAGGCCTACGCCGGAACGCCCGGTTGCTGAGGCTGCTGTCGAGCCGGCCGCCATTGTTCTGCCGCATGTCGATCGCTGAGGCAGGCCGCACATGAAATGGCAGGCCTTCCTTGCGGCGCTGTTCCTGCTGGCGGGTTGCTCTGCCGGGGGGAAGGGGACGGTTGGACCAGACCTGGACGTGATCTTCGCCGCTGATCCGGCGCCGGTCCTCTCCGATTACGGACTGTTCTCGGATCTGGCGGGCGCGGTGCCTGCGCAGGGCGTTCTGCCTTATGATCTGATCAATCCGCTGTTCACAGACCACGCTGCCAAGCACCGCTTTGTGTTCGTGCCGGATGGCAAGGCGGCGGCCTATCACGAGACCGATGTGTTCGATTTTCCGGTCGGCTCCGTCCTGGTGAAGACATTCGCTTTCGCCCCGGACATGCGCGCACCGGAAGATGGCCAATGGCGGGTGGAAACACGCCTCCTGATCCACAAGGCAGATGGCTGGGTGGCCTATCCCTATGTCTGGAACGAGGCGCAGACCGAGGCCGTCTATACCCCGGCCGGCAAGCGCATTGATATTGAGACAGTGAGCCCGGCCGGTGAGGCGCTTCAGCTTCGCTATGCTGTGCCCAATCAGAACCAGTGCAAGACCTGCCATCAGGTGGGCAAGGATATCGCCCCCATCGGGCCGAAGGCGCGCCACCTGGACCATGATGGGCAACTCCTGCGCTGGGCCGGGGCAGGCCTCCTGGAAGGCTTGCCGGAGGGTGTGGCGGGAGAGCCCTACGCCTTTGATGTTTCAAAGCCGCTCGACGCGCGGGCACGTGCCTGGCTCGATATCAATTGCGCGCATTGTCATAAGGCGGATGGGTCGGCGTCAAATTCCGGGCTCTGGCTTTCCGCCACCGAAACCGGCGCGGCGCAGATCGGCATTTTCAAACATCCCGTGGCGGCCGGGCGCGGTTCGGGCGGGCTGAAACAGGTGATCGTGCCCGGAGACCCGGACGCCTCGATCCTCCTTTACCGGATCGCCTCCACCGAGCCGGGCGTCGCCATGCCGGAGCTGGGTCGCAGCGTTACCGATCCTGACAGCCTCGCCTTGATCCGGGAGTGGATTGCGGCGATGGAGACGCCATGAGCGTACAAATCCTGGTCGATGGCGATGCGTGTCCGGTGAAGGACGAGATCTACATGGTGGCGCTGCGCCATCAATTGCCGGTGATCGTGGTATCCAATTCCTATTTCCGGATACCGGAACATCCGCTGATTTCCCGCAAGATCGTCAGCGATGGGTTTGACGCCGCCGATGACTGGATCGCGGAAGCTGCAAACGCCGCCTCCATCGTGGTGACAGCCGATATTCCGCTGGCCGACCGGTGCCTGAAAGCAGGCGCTCGGGTGCTTGGGCCCTCGGGAAAGCCGTTTACGGACGACTCGATTGGCACCGCGCTCGCCACCCGCTCGATCATGGCGGACCGGCGGGTGGGCGTGGCCTGCATCGGGGCAGGAGGGCCTGCCCCTTTCAGCAAGGCAGACCGGTCGCGCTTTCTCTCGGCGCTGGACGCCGCGATCGTGGCGGCCAAGCGCGCGACGGGGTAGGCGCCTTTGACTTGCGCTTAACGCGCGCCGTGCTAAGGGCCGGAATATGAACCAGATCACCCTCCATAAGGGCGACCTTCCCAAAGGTCTGAGCCTTGGCCCCGTGATCGCCGTCGATACCGAGGCGATGGGCCTGAACGCCATGCGCGATAATCTCACGCTTGTGCAGATTTCCTCCGGCGACGGCACGGCGCATCTTGTGCAGCTCACCCGGGATTATGATTGCCCCAATCTCAAGGCGCTGCTGACCGATCCGAAGGTTCTCAAGATCTTCCATTTCGCCCGGTTTGACGTGGTGATGATGAAGCGCTGGATGGGCATTACCTGCGCACCGATCTGGTGCACCAAGATCGCCTCGCGTCTCGCCCGCACCTATACCGACCGGCATGGCCTGAAGGATGTGGCCCGGGAAGTGGCCGGGGTGGACATGTCCAAGGCGCAGCAGAGTTCCGATTGGGGCCAGCAGAAGCTGACGGACGCCCAGATCCAGTATGCGGCCAGCGATGTGCTGTATC
This sequence comes from Alphaproteobacteria bacterium HGW-Alphaproteobacteria-18, assembly GCA_002841155.1. Lineage (GTDB taxonomy): Bacteria > Pseudomonadota > Alphaproteobacteria > Caulobacterales > Hyphomonadaceae > Hyphomonas. The sequence goes on along the minus strand of PHEH01000009.1, from coordinate 19,924 downwards.
TCCACCAGATCAAGGCGGGCCTTGAGGCCATGCTGGAGCGCGAAGGCCGGCTGGAGCTGGCGGAGGCCTGCTTTGCTTTCCTGCCGATCCGGGCCGATCTCGACCTGGCCGGATGGCCGGACGAGGACATTTTTGCTCATAGCTGAGCAAAGCCCGGCCGATACCTGCCTTCCCGAGCTTTCACAGGGCGCGCTTCACGGTTAAGACTGGCGGCTGACCGCAGCTCAGCCGGATTTTGCCCGCCTCCATGGAAGCAGCCCGCCATAATGATCCAATCTCGCTCTGGGCGCCCCGGCGGCAGCTGACGCTGGCGCAGGCGCGGCGGCGCTCTGGACGGGTCAAATATCTACGTTATGCGTTTGTCGCCGCCGCGGCGGTCTCGATTGGCCTGTTCATGGGATATATCATTCGCAGCGCCATCAACCAGGGTAGCCGCCCGCCACCGGTAGATGACAGCCAGGCGGTGACCATGATCAATCCGCGCTTTACAGGGCGTGACGCGGCTGGCGAGATCTTCACTATCACGGCTGACGCAGCCAAGCGCCGACGGGCGCGGGATGGCGCGGTGGACCTCATCGGGCCTGTCCTGCGCGATGCCAAGGGCACCGAAGTGCAGGCACCATCAGGCTTCTACGACCGGGATCTTGGCATTCTGGAACTCTATGAAGATGTCCGGATATCGGATGCGGCAGGGTATATGTTCAACTCACAGGGCGCCCGGGTGCATGTTGCTGAGGACCGGGTTGAGGGGCTCTCTCCTTTGCAGGGCAGCGGGCCTCTTGGAGATATCCGGGCGGACTCGTATGAAATCCTTGATGGCGGCAACCGCATCGTCTTCATGGGCAATGTGCAGACCGTGATCTATCCCAGCAAGGCCGATCAGACGGCTGGAACGCGTGAAGGTAATGAAGATGTCACTCCTTAAGGCAGCCGCCGCGAGTCTTGTTGTTGGCCTGATACTGGGCGCGCCCGCTTATGCCCAGATCTCTTCGGAGGGGGGGGCGATCTATATCAATTCCGAGCGGACCGAGAGCCTGGAGCGCGAGCGCAAGGTATTGCTGGTAGGCAATGTCGATATCCGCCAGGGCACGGCGCGTCTTCGGGCCGATACGGTCACGATCATGTTCACGGGCCAGCAGGGCGATGCGCCCGGCGCCCAGGGCGTGGCGGCTGGTTTCGGGCAGGTGGAGAGCATCCTGGCGGAAGGCAATGTCTACTACGTCACCCCTGAGCTCAAGGCGAAGGGCGACCGGGGCATTTACGAGCTTGCAACCGACACCATCACCATGACCGGCAATGTCGCTCTGATGCGTGACCGGGATGTTGCCGAAGGGCAGAAGCTGCGGATGGAGGTCGGTAACCGGCGCACCACGCTGGAAGGGGGCGGTGGCCGGACCCGGATGGTGATCGATCCGGAAAGCCAACCTCAATCGAACCGGTGAATTTTGAAGGAATCCTGAAGCCGATCTTAAGCATGGTGAGATAGCGTAAATCAGGGCGGCAATACCGCTCCGCGTAAAGGGAATAACCAGATCATGAGCGAACCGGCCGAAGGCCTCGTCGTACACAACCTTGCCAAGGCTTTTGGCAAACGTCAGGTCGTGCGCGATGTATCGCTCTCCCTAGCGCGGGGAGAAGTTGTCGGCCTGCTTGGACCCAACGGGGCCGGCAAGACCACCTGTTTCTACATGATCATGGGGCTGATCGGGGCCGATTCCGGTTCGATTTCCATTGATGGCGAAGATGTTACCCGCCTGCCGATGTATCAGCGCGCCCGTCTGGGCGTGGGATACCTTCCGCAGGAAGCGTCGATCTTCCGGGGAATGACTGTAGAAGAGAATGTGCTCGCCGTGGCGGAACTGGTCGAACCCGACCGGGCTGCGCGGATGGCACAGGTCGATGGCCTGCTCAGCGAGTTGCATGTCGAACACCTGCGCAACCAGCCTGCCACCTCCCTTTCGGGTGGTGAACGGCGGCGTGTGGAGATCGCTCGCGCGCTCGCATCGCGTCCAAGTTTCATGCTACTGGACGAACCGTTCACCGGCATCGACCCGCTCGCTATCTCCGACATTTCCGAACTTGTCCGCTATCTGAAACAGCGTGGCCTGGGTGTTCTGATCACAGATCACCAGGTGCGCGAGACGCTTCAGATCGTAGACCGGGCTTATGTCATGTATGATGGCGATGTCCTCTTCACAGGTGCGCCGGCAGACGTGCTGAAGAACGAGGATGTGCGCAGGGTCTATCTGGGTGAGCAGTTCGCCGCTTGATCACAGGGGGCGCGGCTTATGGCCATGAAACAATCACTCGACATGCGCCAGGGCCAGTCCCTGGTAATGACGCCGCAGCTTCAGCAGGCGATCAAGCTTCTGCAATTGTCGAACCAGGAGCTTTCCGAATTCATCGAGGCTGAACTGGAGCGTAATCCGCTGCTGGTGAAGATCGAGGAGGAGGGGGGAGCCTCTACGTCCACTGACAGCGCCGACCCCAAGAACCGCGAGCAGCTGACCCTCGATGACAGCTCCGGCCTCGGCGAAGCGCGCGACCAGCTCGATGCTCCGGGGGAAGACGTTTTCGAACCGGGTACCGGATCTGATGCCGGCCCGTCGGAAGATGCCCGCGGACCCTCTGCGACCACCGACTGGTCGACCGCCTCGGGCGGGGCCGCCACCGAAGACTTTGATTATGCCGCCAATGTCTCGGGCGATGTCACGCTGCATGAACACCTCCATACCCAGCTCAATTTCGCCGGCCTCACGGCCGCTGACCGGCTGATCGCTGCCCGCCTGATCGACGAGACGGACGAGACCGGATACCTGCGTGCCCCGCTTGAGGATGTCGCCAAGGCGCTCGGCGCAGACATTGCCAATGTCGAGGCCGTGTTGACGGTCTGCCAGGGGTTTGACCCGACCGGCGTGATGGCCCGCTCCATCCCGGAATGTCTTGCCCTTCAGCTCAAGGATCGCGGCCGGCTTGATCCGGCCATGCAGGCGATGCTGGACAATCTCCACCTTGTTGCCCGCCATGACATGAAGGCGCTGATGGATGTCTGCGGCGTCGATAAGGCCGATATCCAGGACATGCTTCTGGAACTGCGCCAGCTTTCGCCCAAGCCCGGCGCGGGGTTCTCCAGCGACACGACCGTTGCCGTCGTGCCGGATGTTTATGTCCGTGAACTGCCAAATGGCATGTTCGCCGTAGAGCTCAATTCCGACAATCTCCCCCGCGTGCTGATGGACAAGGCCTATTATGCCGAGGTGACCGCTCTGCCGATGCGCGAGAAGGAGAAGGAGTTCATCTCCGAATGCGCCGCGTCGGCCAGTTGGTTGGTGAAATCCCTGGACCAGCGCGCCCGAACGATCCTGAAAGTGGCGAGCGAGATTGTTCGCCAGCAGGATGGCTTCTACGCGCATGGGGTCGCGCATTTGCGCCCGCTGAACCTCAAACAGGTGGCCGACGCCATCGAGATGCACGAATCCACTGTCAGCCGGGTGACCACCAACAAATATATGGCCACCCCGCGCGGCCTCTTCGAGTTCAAATACTTCTTCTCAGCCTCGATTCCGGCAACTGGCGGGGGCGAAGCGCACTCGGCTGAAGCCGTCCGTCACCGGATCAAGCAGCTGATTGATGACGAGGCGCCGGAAGATGTGCTCTCCGATGATCAGATCGTTGAAATCCTCACCGGATTTGGCATCGAGATTGCCCGCCGCACGGTGGCCAAGTATCGCGAGAGCCTGAATATCCCTTCCAGCGTCCAGCGCCGCCGCATGGGTAAGGCGGGGTAGTTGCCTCCTGGCGCGGACCTGAGATCTGGTGATAGGCCATCAGGATACGGCCTGTATGACCATAGTTTCATGACAGAGCTTTAAATTACAATCCCCTCAGAAAGGCGTCTCCGGGGTTGAGCCGGGAAGGGGGATTTGTTTGTTTGGGCCACCAAGGGCCTGAACAGGAGAACCAGATCATGGCACTACAGAAATTCCGGGCACGAACCGTTTCAGCGATGCTCGCCCTGTCCGTAATGGGCGCGGGCACGGGCCTAGCCCAGCAAACCGGCGTGGCGCCAGCAGCGCCTGTGGCCATCGCCCCGGTGACGGATGCTGAAGCCACACAGTTCGTGGCCGCCAACAAGAAGGTCACTGAAGTGGCCAATCAGATGACCGTGGAACTTCAGGCCGCCCAGAGCGAGGCTGATGCTGCCGCCATCCAGGCCAAGGCCGAAAAACAGATCACCGACGCTATCTCGAAAGAAGGCATCACCCCCACCCGCTACACCGAAATAATTCATCTCGCCGAAACGGATGAAGCGACGTTGGCGAAATTGCGGGCAGAATTTGGGGGGTAGGGCAGACAGCTCCCACCCGAAACAACAGAGGCCGCCCCGTCCAGGCGGCCTCTTTTCAAAACACTCCGTATCGGGATCGCGAAACCCGTAGGGAGGGTTAGCCAAAGGCGTAACCCACCAAGCGACACCAGCGGCAGTGCAGAACGGTGGGTATCGCTCCGATCAACTACGCTTGCTTCGCTTCAGGAGTTCCGCATGCTCATCAATCATAATATCCGCAATTGAAAAGTTATCTTCGATGAATTCCCGAATTTTTGTTAAAGCTGAACGTGCATTCTGGAGGTGGTCAGCAAAATTGCAGCGCTTCAAGACGAGTTTGAGGTGGTCAATTTGAGTTTCGTCAAATCTACCTAATTCGTCAGAGGAGTCCGCAGGCGCTTTCGCTGAAAATAGTGACAATGGGTGAAACTCTGATTCCCTAGTTCTGCTCGCGATCTCGCCAACCGTCGAATACCAAGGGTACCAGTTTGCCATGGTGTCTTGTATCATGCTTTCAAAATTTCGTGAGTGCTCTGCGTTTTCGTTCTCTTCAAAAAGCATGTATCCGGATAATTCTATAAGCGACTCGAGATCTGCTTGGCCCAAAGAGCTAAAGGGGACTCTTCCTCTGGATAGACTTACGGCCAACCAGGTAAGCCCAGCTCCTTTGAAGGCGCAAAATTGCTGAAGCCTAAGAAATGCATCGACATCTATATTCTTGAGAAGTTGTGAGTACTCGTCGATCAGTTTTTCGAGTTTCACGAGATTGCGTGCTTGATCTGCGATCAAATCGTCAATGTCGACACCTTCAATAATTAAGCCGTATTCGCCATCGTATCGCCAGTTTCTTTCTCCGTTGGCGAATGAGTTGAGGCCACCTACGATTTGCTCCGCAGTGCAAATCGTCTCTGCAAGTTCAATGTAAATGAGATTAATTAAATTTCCGAGTCGCTTCTTTCTGGTCGAGGAGTTCCAATCAAAACCAGACTTAACTGCCGACAGAGATTTGGCGAGTATCGTTCCTATTGCGGATATCGTCTCTAACATTGTTCATTCCCCAACATAAATCTCCCCGCCCTTGTCCAGAAACTCCTTCGATTTCTCTTCCATGCCCTTGCGCGCTTCGGTCGCCTGGCGTTCCAGATCCAGACGTTCGTTCTCGGAGAGTCCGGCGGCATAGTCGCGCACTTCGGCGGTGATCTTCATCGAGCAGAATTTCGGGCCGCACATGGAGCAGAAATGCGCCACCTTATGGGCGTCCTTCGGCAGGGTCTGGTCATGGAAGTCCCGCGCCGTTTCCGGGTCTAGCGCCAGGTTGAACTGGTCTTCCCAGCGGAACTCGAACCGCGCCCGTGACAGCGCATCATCGCGCAGCTGCGCCGCCGGGTGCCCCTTGGCAAGGTCGGCCGCATGGGCGGCGATGCGATAGGTGATCACGCCCACCTTCACATCATTCCGGTCCGGCAATCCCAGATGCTCCTTGGGCGTCACATAGCAGAGCATCGAAGTGCCGAACCAGCCGATCATGGCCGCGCCGATGCCCGACGTGATATGATCATAGCCCGGCGCAATATCGGTCACCAGCGGCCCGAGCGTATAGAAAGGCGCCTCGCCGCAAAGCTTCAGCTGCTTGTCCATATTGATCTTGATCTTGTGCATCGGCACATGGCCGGGCCCTTCGATCATCACCTGACAGCCCTTCGCCCAGGCAACTTTCGTCAGCTCCCCGAGGGTTTCCAGCTCGGCAAACTGCGCGGCATCGTTCGCGTCGGCAATCGCGCCCGGCCGCAGACCATCGCCCAGCGAGAAGGACACATCATAGGCGCGCATGATGTCGCAGATTTCAGAAAAATGTTCGTAGAGGAACGATTCCTTGTGGTGGGCGAGCATCCATTTGGCCATGATCGACCCGCCGCGGCTGACAATGCCGCAGACGCGCTTGGCGGTAAGGTGAATGTAAGCCAGGCGCACCCCGGCATGGATGGTGAAATAATCCACGCCCTGTTCGCACTGCTCGATCAGCGTGTCGCGGTAAACTTCCCAGGTGAGATCCTCGGCGACGCCGTTCACCTTCTCCAGCGCCTGATAGATCGGCACCGTGCCGATGGGGACGGGGCTGTTCCGGATGATCCATTCGCGGGTGTTGTGAATGTTGCGGCCCGTGGAGAGGTCCATCACATTGTCGGCGCCCCAGCGCGTCGCCCACACCATCTTGTCGATCTCTTCCTCGATCGAGGAGGCGACCGCCGAATTGCCGATATTGGCATTGATCTTTACAAGGAAGTTGCGCCCGATGATCTGTGGCTCAAGCTCGGCATGGTTGATATTGGCCGGAATGATGGCGCGGCCCCGGGCGATCTCGTCGCGCACGAATTCAGGCGTAATGAATTCGGGAATATCCGCGCCAAAGGATTGGCCCTGGTCGATCTGCGCGCGGGCAGTTTCCAGCGCGGCGCGCCGGCCAAGATTCTCGCGCTCGGCCACATAGATCATCTCCTTGGTGATGATCCCGGCCCTGGCAAATTCATATTGCGTCACCAGGGCGCCCGGCTGGCCGCGCAGGGGTTTGTGCTTCACCGGAAACTCCCGGGCGAGATATTTGCCCGTCGCGCCGCCATTATCCTCGGGTTTCACGTCCCGGCCGTCATATTCCTCAAGGCCGCCCCGTTCCAGAAGCCACTCGCGGCGATGCCGGGGCAAGCCCTTCTCCACATCGATGATGGCCTCGGGGTCCGAGTAAGGACCGGACGTATCATAGACGCGCACGGGCAGCTCGTTCGCCGACGGATGAAGGTCAATCTCCCGGTGGGGCACGGCAAGGGCCGGGTCGGCCTCCGGCGCGGTGTAGACCTTACGGCTGGCGGGCAGGGGGCCGGTGGTGACGGCGCGGGGCGTAAAATCGCCGGGCTTGGCGGGTTTGTTCATGGTGCGGACTTTCTCTTGTGATAGGTGAGGGCCATGGCGATACAGTGCCGGACCGGAGCGCCCGGCAGGGGGTGGCCGATGGGGAAGCGGATTTCGCGGTTGCCGATGAAGGCGAGGTCATCGCTGTAGCGCTCGCGCCAGCTCTCGATCAGGGAGGTCTGGCAGCTGACGAACAGGCTGGCGGATGCAGGCTGTTTGGGGGACCAGGCGAGCCGTATCGTGGTGCCGCTCCTGCTGGCTTCGGTGAGATAGGCCGGTTCGCTCCATTTCAGCGTTTCGGTCAGTGGGCCGATCGCGGGCAGGCTTGCGGCTGTGTCGAAGATGAGCTGACGGATCGCCAGCAGACATTTCCTGGCGCCAGGCGGATAAGCCTCATACACGGCTGCAACGGCCGGCGGCATGGATTTCAGGGAGGCCCTGAGGGGCATTCGTTCTCTCCGTCCCTCGCGCCGGCATGACCCGGATCAGGTTCAAAGGGTAACTCTCAGCCCGGCCCCATGCCGGACACCCCTCGGATATCTCCCAACATAGGCGCGATGACGCGCGCGGGAAAGAGGAAACGCAAATCCGGCCGCGTGGAACCTTCGCGTGCGCGGCGCATTAACCAAAAGACATTATCTGCCGAAGGGGCGAGAAGACAGATGAAAGCATTTCACGCAATACTGACCGCCATCCTGGTCCTGTTCTTTGCCATCATGGTGATTTTCCGGCTGGTGGATGGCTCGTTTGAATCGGCCGGCGCGCGCATGGACCGGATGATGGGCGCTGCGGCGACCGAAGCGAGCGCGGCCGCTGGCGAAGTGGCGAAGGCCACAGACAGCGCCGTCCAGGATATTGCCGAAGATATCGCTGACAGGCGGGATGACGAAAACTGACCTTTCATTTGCGGGCGGCCGGATTTGCGTGCGCGCGCGTGAGCGATCAAAAAGTTAGGTAATTTACTAAGTAACTTGACGGCGGATGCGGGATCGAGTTACTTAGGTATATGCCTAACATTCGTTCCCCGGATTCAACTGCACTTGATCGCGGCTTTCATGCGCTCGCCGACGCAACGCGCCGGGGAGTTATCGCCCGCCTGGCGCAGGGTGAAGCGAGTGTCGCTGATCTTGCGGCGCCTTATGACATGGCGTTGCCCAGCTTTCTGCAGCATGTCCGGGTTCTCGAAGAGGCGGGATTGATCAGCACAGTGAAGACAGGCCGCGTGCGGACATGCCGGCTGGAGGCCGAGCGCCTCGCCGCGCTCAATCGCTGGATTGCCGAATATGAAGCCGGTTGGGCCGCGCGCCTCGACCGTCTCGGAGACATTCTTGACCGCAAAGGAGATACACAATGAGCCATCAGAGCATGGTCCACCGTACCGCCACGATGGCGCGCACGTATTCGGCAAGCCCGGCGCGGGTGTTTGCCGCCTGGGCTGATCCGGAGATCCGCCGCCTATGGGGATCACCGTCAGACGAGGTTGAGCTGCGGATCGATGCGGCGGATTTCCGTATCGGCGGGGAAGATCAACAAACCTGCGTCGTGCAGGGTGAGCCAGTCGCCTTTGTGACCGGTCGCTATCATGACATCGTTCCGGATAGACGTATCATCTACACCGAAGTGATCAGCGAGGCAGACGCCCTGCTGGGCATGAGTCTGGTTTCCGCCGAGTTCATTGCGGATGGAAGCGGCACGCGGCTTGAGTTGACGCTGCAGACCGTGGCGGTCGATGGCTCTGACCTGCTGGACGGCGTTGAAGAGGGATGGACGAGCGCGCTGGATCGGTTGGGGGCCCAGCTTATGGCGGTCGTCTAGGGCAAGACCAACCCGGCGCGCGGCCACTCAGCCGATGCGCGACTTCGTCTCCGCGCTCCAGCCCACGAGCACTTCATCGCCTGCCTCAATGACCGGGCGTTTGATCAGGGTGGGGTTGCCCAGGAGCAGGCCTTCCAGGCTAACGCCGGAGGCCCGCGCCTTGTCAGCGTCCGACAGGCTGCGCCAGGTGGTGGAGCTGCGATTTACAAGTTTTTCGCCCACAGCCGCGATCCAGCGGGGGAGTTTCGAAGGCAGGTCGGCTTCGGCGCGGATGTCGACGAAGGCGGCGGGTTTGCCGCCAGCTTCCAGCTCCTTGAGGGCTTTCTTGCAGGTGTCGCAGTTTTTCAGGCCGTACAATGTGGGCGTCATGGGAGGTCTCATCCGTTCAGCGGTTCTTTGTCTGCCGGGCAGATATGGCGCGCGCTGGTGCTCTGCAACCGGCTTACCTGATGCTTAAGTTCTGCTCAGGGCTCCTCGACGAAGACCTCGCCATCAAGATCATCGAGACGGTTCTGCAGATGCAGGCGCACATCCTGAACGGCTTCATTATAGACGGCCGGGCCGATCAGGACAGTCATCCGGTCGACCACCTCGCCGGCCTGGAAATCGCTCAAGGCAATGTCGAAATCGCGCGCTGACATCTTGCGCAACTCGTCCACCAGACGCTGGCGGCGCTCCGCTGAGAGGGTGAGTTTCTTCACTGGCGGACGACTCCGACGATGGGGCCCATATCGAGGCCGGATTCGCTGCGCTCCAATGCCGGGACATAGATCTTGGAGACGGCGCCATCGAGATAGAGCGCATTGGGCGTGCCCAGCTCATCGCGGAAGAGGCGGGCGAAGGAGTGGAAGTTCACCGGCACATCGCTGATGACAAAAAAGACCTGGTGGCCATCTTCGCTGACACCGACGCCGTTGCGGCGGCGCAGGCTGGTGCCGTCGGGGTTCAGCGCTGGGTGAAGCACGCCGTCGATTACCAGCATGGGGCCTGATTGTGTAGCAAAGCGGGGCGGGGCGTCCTGGAAACGCTCATCAAAGGCGAGGGTTTCAGACACACCGGATATATCGTCGTCGATCCAGAAAACGCCATTGGGCAGCATGCCGAAATTGCCGGGACCGGCGGAGCGGACAAGGCCCATCTCTGCCTCGCCTTCCTCAATATAGAGGCCAACCGGGCGGCGGTCGTCATGATACATGCCGGCATTCATCGCAAAGATCAGGCTACCGCCTTTAGATGCCACATGGTTGGCCAGCCGGTCGAACTGGCCGAAGGGCACGCCGGTTTCATCGCGTAGGAAGAGGCGGATATCATCATCGGCAGCATCGAAGGTGCACACCAGATAGGGCAGGTTCTCGAAATTGCGGGTCTGGCAAGGCCCCTCTGCGGGACTGCTACAGGCCGAGAGAGCCGCGCCGCAGAGGGCAATGAGAAAGAGGGTGAGGCGCATGGCCTACAGGTTAGCCATCGGGCCGGGATTCGCAACTGCGCCATGTGAAGCGCGCCTGCCGGGCGCTGGCAGGCCAGCCCGGTTTGCTCGCGCGCGGCATGAAAGCGGTTCCTTTACCCGATCCGGCTAGGCTGAGGCCAAAGGGGGGCGTCCATGAGCCAATTTCCTGCTGCCAGTGCTTTGCCGCCTGGCCCGGTCCTACGCGGGCTGGGAGGCATGCCTTTTGCCGTGACTGTCTTCCTTTCTGCGGCGCTGGTGTTCCTCGTCCAGCCGATGTTTGCGCGTATGGCAACGCCGCTGCTCGGGGGCTCACCCAATGTGTGGAATGTGTCGCTGGTCTGTTTTCAGGCGGCCTTGCTGGCGGGTTATGCGTACGCCCATCTGCTTACGCATCTGGTGAAGGCGCTACGCCTTCAGATCATGATACACGGCGCGCTGCTTCTCCTGGCGGCGCTTGTGCTGCCCTTTGAGTTGACCAGCGTTTTCGGAAGTCCTGATCCGGCGCGGCCGGCTCTCTGGCTAATCGGGGTGTTTGCGTTGTCGATTGCGCCGCCTTTTGCAATCATCTCTGCGACAGCGCCGCTGATTCAGGCCTGGTATGCCCGCACAGGCCGGGAGGATGCGCATGACCCCTATCACCTCTATGCGGCCAGCAATGCCGGGTCGCTGCTGGGGCTGGCGGCCTATCCCTTGCTGCTGGAACCATTGGCACCGCTGGCAGGGCAGGCGATGGCGTGGTCTGCGGGATATGTCGTGCTGCTGGTCCTGCTGATCGGATGCGGCCTGTTGACCCTTAAATCCCCGGCGCCAGTTGCGCTGTTGCCTGAAGCGGTGAAGGGCGAAGCGGTTACAGGCGGACACCGCGCGGCGCGCTGGCGCCAGCGCCTGTGGTGGCTGGTCCTGGCTTTCGTGCCCTCCAGCCTGCTGATGGGCGTGACGACCCATATCGCGACGGATGTGGCCAGCGCGCCTTTCCTCTGGGCGCCGCCGCTGATGCTCTACATTGCCAGCTTTATCGTTGTCTTCTCCAAGCGGCCGGTTATCGGGCGGGCGCTGTCACTCGCCATCCTGCCGGTATTTGTCGGGTTGGCGCTGTTCACGCTGACGAAGGTGTCAGGCGTGCCGACGCTCCTGAGCTTCTTCGTGCATCTGGGCGCCTTGTTCTTTGCTGCCGTGGCCTCTCATGGCCTGCTGGCAGATGACCGGCCCGAGACGGGGCGGCTGACGGAATTCTACCTGCTGATGTCGCTCGGCGGCGTACTCGGGGGGGCGTTCAATGCGCTGCTCGTTCCGGTGATCTTCAACAGCATTGCGGAATATCCGCTGATGCTGATCGCGGCGCTGCTTCTGCTGCCGCAGCGCTACTGGCTCGGCCCGACCTGGATGATTGTCATGGCAGCTGTTGCTGTCGGTGCCGCCGTCATTGCTGCTTTCGTTTATGATGTACCCGCCCTGGCGCAGCAGGATAAAAGGTCATTCTTCATCCTGCTGACGGTTGCGCTTGTTCTTCTCTATCTGGTGCGGCGTTCGCGGCTCGCCTGCGTAGCGGCTGCTGCATCGATCTGGGCCATAGGCATTGCGGCCAGTCCCACGATGGGCGCATATTCCGAGCGCGGTTTCTTTGGTGTCGTGAAGATCCATGAGCGTGACGGGTACCGGGTGATGGTGCATGGCACGACCCTGCATGGCGCCCAGGCAGCCGGCGAGGATGCGTGGCGGCCAGCCACCTATTATGCGCCTGAAACGCCGATCGGGCAGGTCTTTTCAGCGCACAATCGTCCCGGCAGAGTCGGGGTGCTCGGGCTTGGTGTCGGCTCGGTCGCTTGTTATGCGTGGCCTGGTCAGCATTATACCTTCTATGAAATCGATCCCATCGTGGCGCGGTTGGCGGAAGATCCGGAAAGGTTCACATTTCTTTCCGAATGCGCTCCGGATGCGGATATTGTGCTCGGTGATGGCCGTCTTACCCTGGCTGATGAATCCGAGGCGGCATTTGATATCCTGTTGATCGATGCCTTCTCGTCAGATTCAGTCCCTGCGCATCTTCTGACGCGGGAGGCCATTGCTCTCTACCTGTCGCGGATCAAGGATGACGGCATCGTTCTGCTGCATGTGTCCAACCGTTATATGGGATTGGAAACCGTCGTGGCGCGGGTGGCAGGCGAGCTCGGCGTGCCGGCGCGCACGCAGTATCGCACACTGGCGGGGCAGGGCTATCGCGCGCAGTCCAGTACGGTTGTCGCGCTGGCACGCAACGATCTGGCGCTGGCGCCACTGGATGTGACGGGCGCATGGAGCCTTCTGGAGAGCGATGGTGGACGTGCGTGGACGGATGATTATTCCAATATCCCCGGCGCGATCTGGGACCGTCTGGTTCACAAGAAGCGCTGAGGCGGGGTGCTTATTAGCCTTCGGCGCCTTGGGCTGAGGCCTGCTGTTGCTGCTTGCGCAGCTCGCTGGCGCGGACCTTGACGCTTTCGGAACGGAGCTGGCCGCAGGCGGCGAGGATGTCACGCCCGCGCGGGGTGCGGATAGGCGAGGCATAGCCCGCCCGGTTCAGCACTTCAGCAAATTCTTCAATCGTTTCCCAGTCCGAACACTCATAGGGAGAGCCCGGCCAGGGATTGAACGGAATGAGGTTGATCTTGGACGGCACGCCCTTCATCAGCTTCACCAGATCACGCGCTTCGGCGAGTGTATCGTTGACGCCCTTGAGCATGACATATTCGAAGGTCACGCGCTTGGCATTGCCAAGGCCGGGATAGGCCCGGATTGCGTCGAACAGCGTCTGGATGTCGTATTTGCGGTTGAGCGGTACGAGTTCATTGCGAAGGTCGTTATTGGTCGCGTGCAGGGAGATCGCAAGCATTGCGCCCGTGCGCTCACCGAGTTCCGGGATTTTGGGCGCGACGCCCGCCGTGGAGACAGTAATGCGGCGGCGGCCGATCGCCATGCCATCGCCATCGGAAATCGTGTCGATAGCTTCAGCCACATTGTCGAGATTATAGAGCGGCTCGCCCATGCCCATGAAAACGATGTTCGTCAGACGGCGTTCTTCGATGGAGCTTGGCCATTCAGACAGCGCGTCGCGGGCGATGATCACCTGCTGGACGATTTCCTGGGCCGTCAGGTTGCGTACGAGCGCCTGGGTGCCCGTATGGCAGAAGGTGCAGTTGAGGGTGCAGCCAACCTGGCTGGAGACACACAGCGCGCCAGCCTTGCCGACATCCGGGATGTAGACGCTCTCGCCTTCGATGCCGGGGCCATAGCGGGTGAGCCATTTCTGGGTACCATCACGGCTGACCTGATGGTCGGCAATTTCCGGCCGCTCGACCTCGAACTTTTCGGCGAGCTGGGCGCGCAGATCCTTGGCGATGTCGGTCATCGCGGCAAAATCGGTGACCCCGAAATGGTGAATCCAGCGCCGGATCTGACGGGCGCGCATGTTCGCTGCCTTCGGCTCAAGGCCGAGGGCTTCCATTTCTGCCTTGAGCGCGGGAACCGAAAGCCCTGTCAGGCGTTTCTTGCCAGGCAGAGCATTGTTCGGGCGGCTGAGGTTCAGGGTCACAGTCATGTGCGGGCCTATAGCATGAGCGGTGATGCAAATAAAACGGCGGAAACATGGACAGATTGTAACGCGCCAGAATTCGGAAATCCCTTCATTTCAGAAGGTAATTCGAAAAATATCCGCTTGGTTGGCTTCCATTCAGATTGGTCATGCCAGACGCGGCAACACTACTTCATGCAAAGGGAGTCATTCTCATGAAGAAATCAGTTCTCATCGCGGCCGCACTCATGCTGCCGGTCCTTCACGCCTGTGAAACGGGCCCAAGCCAGCGCGTCCTTACAACCGGCGCGGCTGGTGCAATCCTTGGCGCAGGTGCCGGCATGATGGCCGGTGGCGACGACAAGCGGAACGCCGCTATCGGTGCAGCTGTCGGTGCTGTCGCCGGCGCGTCTGTTGGCGTCTATATGGACCGCCAGGAAGAGAAACTCCGCCAGCAGACCGCTGGTACGGGCATCGAAATCGAACGTCAGGGCGACCAGATCGCGCTGACCATGCCGTCGGGCATCTCCTTCCAGCAGGGCAGCGCCCAGATTCAGCCAGCCTTCTTCCAGACGCTGAACAATGTCGCCGCCACACTGAATGAGTATCCCTCGACTGCCGTTGACATCCGGGGCCATGCTTCGTCGGAAGGCGCCCGCGATTTCAACCAGCGCCTCTCCCAGCAGCGCGCTGATGCGGTTCGCAGCTACCTGACCAATCAGGGCGTCCAGTCCGTTCGCATGTCGGCCATCGGCATGGGTATCGACTATCCGGTGGCGGATAACTCCACCGAAGCTGGCCGTTCGCAGAACCGCCGCGTCGAGATCATTCTGACGCCGGTTACGCAGTAATCACGACAGGTTCAGGAAACTGAACAGGAAGCGGCGGCCACCCAGGGTGGCCGCCGCTTTTCTTTTGTGCCTTATCGGCAGGCTTCCTCGGCCTTGGCAATCGCATCGGCCGAGCCGCTCAGCGAGAAGCGATAGGTGACATTCGTACCGCGTGCGGACTGGCCCGATACCGTCAGGCTGGAGCCTTTCTTGAGCGCGTCAACGATGCGCGGATCGTCGGCGTCTTCGGCGAAAGCTTCCCCGCCAACGGCAAACATCTGCCAGGATGAGCGCCCGATCGTGGTTTTCGGGGCCTTGTCGGTCTTCAGATCATAGGTAACGCGAAAGCTCGGCTGATTCCTGGCCTGGCCGGATTTCCAGCTCGTCACATAATACCAGACATCGCCATGTTTGACGGAGGCGGGGGTTTTCGAGTTGGCCTCCGTAGCGGCGTAGCAGAGCAGGTCGCCGCCCTTTTCTTCGGTGAAGACCACCCAATCCTTGAACCGGCCGACCGCGGACGGTTCGGCCGCAGCGGTGCCTGCCAGAAGGCCCGCCAGGATCACGAGAGCGAGAGGGCGTCCGGGCGATGTCGTTTTATGTTGCATGTTGAATAAAATACTCACAGAGTGTCTCCGAGGCTGCCTGATCCATACACCGGAGGCATCTTCAAGCAAAACACCTGAAACGAGCATAACGGGGAAATGACAAGCGCCATGGTTGCCTTGCGGTTCATGAAGACAGACAATGAGCGCCCGGTTCCGCGAAAGGCCAAGCGCGTGTTCGACAACACCGTTCGCTCAGCAGACCCCGTCCTTCGGGAGCGCCATGCCGACCAGATGGCGGCGATTGCCCAGCGGCGGTGCCGCAGCGCGTTTGAGAGCCTGTTCAGCTATTACGCGCCCCGCGTGAAGGGCTTCATGCTGCGCCTTGGCGCGGCGGACGCGGAAGCCGAGGAGCTGGCCCAGGATGTCATGATCACCGTCTGGCAGAAGGCGGGAATGTATGACCGCGCCCAGGCGTCTGTTTCGACCTGGATTTTCAGGATTGCCCGCAATCGCCGGATCGATGCGCAGCGTCGCCAGCGCCGGCCGGAACTCAGCGCAGAAGATCCGATCCTGCAGCCGCCGGAGATCGAAACCCCTGACCAGACGGTTTCGCGTCAGCAGCTGGATCTTGTCGTGCGCGATCGGCTGACCCGTCTGCCGCAGGACCAGCTCATCCTCATTCAGGCGGCCTTCTATGACGGCCTATCGCATTCGGAAATCGCCCGGACCTTCAACCTGCCGCTCGGAACGGTCAAATCACGTATCCGGCTGGCATTCACACGCCTGAAAGGTGAGCTTGAAGGGGGCGTTTGACCCGTCTGCTGTAATCTCCAGCCTTGCTGGCTTGACGAAACTGCAAACCGGACAATGTCTTCCTGAAGGAATGGGACTTTCTGACGAATATGACTTCTGCTTCTCAAAATAGCTTCAGCGAACTCTATAGCGCCTATGCGGCCGGGTGTATCGACCCGGCCTTCGCTCTTATGCTGGAAGCCCAGAGCCTGATGCGCGCGGATGTCCGAAACTCGGTTGCAGTGAGCGAGATGATCTCGGGCAGCTTCCTGGACGCGGCGCCTGAAGCGCAGATGAGCGAAGGCGCGCTTGAGCGGACGCTGGCCTTTATCGATGCCCTTGAGGCGCCGCCCGAGAGGCAGCGCGCGGCGGGGAAGGCTGCCGGAGACGCGATCAATGAAATTCTCAGCCTTCCAGAACCAGTGCGCGGGGCCGCGCTGGACGCCGCAGGCAAGAGCGGATGGCAGATGATGGGCATTGGGCTGAAACGCCTGAAGCTGGATGTCGGCTCAACGATGGACGTTGAGCTTTACCGGATTTCTGCCGGCTCAAAGATCCCGCGCCACTCGCATAGCGGGAACGAGTTCACCATGGTGCTCTCAGGTGGCTTCTCTGACGAGCGCGGAAATTATGGTCCCGGCGATGTCTGCCTGAATGGACCGGGTGATACCCACCAGCCGATCGCGGATGAAGATGAGGTCTGCTACGCGCTCGCCGTGCGCGATGGCAGGCTGCGCTTCACCGGTGTTCTGGGCATGGTTCAGAAGTTGCTTGGCGCCCGCTAGATTTTAGATCAGCTCCCGGATTTCTTTCTGTCAGGCCCCGGAACATATTTTCGGCGGCGCGCGCCATCGGGGCCGCCCGGCATGATGGGGCGGGGGCCATAGCCGCCCATCGAGAGATGGCGATCATACATGACCAGCGCGCCCGCAAGGCTGACATTGATGCAGAAGCGCGTCGGGATCTTCACGACATGGGCGCAGCGCTCGATGGCGGCGGCTGAGAGGTTTCCCTTCTCGGGGCCAAGAATATAGGCCGCCTGCGGCGGATGCCGGAAGACGGGAAGATCCACCGCGTCGTCGGTCAGTTCGATGCCGACGAGCTGGCAGCCTTTGGGCAGCTGCATCTCCTCAAGGGAATCCCATTGATAGTAGGGGATCTGGCCGGCGGATTTGGACGTGTCGGCGGCATAGGCCTCCTTCAGATTGCGCTCGGCATCGATGGAGAAGACAAAGCTCGCGCCGAAGGCATGGGCGGTGCGCATCAGGGCGCCGAGGTTCATCGGCTTGGAAATGCGCTCTGAGCCTATGGCGAAAAAACCCCGCATCAGAAAACGCCCAGCCCGAAACGGCCAATGGCCACCACAATCAGAAGCGCAAGCGGACCGGCCAGCGAGACCCGGCGGGCGAGCTTCAGCTGGCCCACGGGATTGGGATATTCCGCCTCAAGATGTTTCTCGGCATCGGTGGTCGCCTGGCCGCGCCCCAGCGAGAGGATTGCGGCGCGGTATTCGACATCGCTCGGCCCCCCGCCAAACTTTGCTGCGAGCGCCCGGCGTAGCGCCATGGAAATGATCATCCGCATCTGTGCGGCGAGCAGGATGGCAAAGACGATGATGACGGAAAGGGCCCAGAAAAGAACAGTCATAGGAAGGTTGCCACTTCAAATCGGCCTTTCCAGTCGGCGAGGCCGCGTTTCAGGCCAGAGGAATTGAAACCGGAGGCGAGTTCGCCGATTGCCGAGACGCCGATCATGCCGCCATTGCCGCCGAGGCGTTTGACATCATCGAGGGCGCCGCGCAGGGCGGGGCCGAGCGTATCGCCGCCATAGCGGATGCGGGCGGAAACGTCTGCGGCGGCATTGGCGCGGATGAAGTATTCGCCAAGGCCGGTGCAGGAAATCGCGCAGCGTTCGTCCGCCCAGGTGCCCGCGCCGATGATCGGCGTGTCGCCGATGCGGCCGGGCGTCTTGGCGAGGACGCCGCCGGTGGAGGTGGCCGCCGCCATATCGCCATAGATGTCGAGCGCGACGGCGCCGACGGTGCCCATGTTGACGCGGCCATCCTGGACGGTGTCTTCATCGACCGCGCCATAATAGCTCGCCGGATCGCTGATGCGGGCGAGGCCGGCGGCGCTGGCGATTGCCTCTGCGCCTTTGCCGACGATCAGGACGTTGGGGGTTTTCTCCAGCACGGCGCGGGCGGCGCGGATCGGGCTTGCAAAGCCCTGCAGCGCGCCGACGGCGCCGGCATTGCGGGTGCGCCCGTCCATGATGGCGGCGTCGAGTTCCCATTCGCCCGCCGTATTGGGGCTTGCGCCCTTGCCGGCCACATAGAGACCGGAGGCTTCCAGGTCGATCACCATCGCTTCGACGACATCGAGCGCGGCTTCGCCGCTCGCGAGCGCGTCCGCGCCGCGTTTCAGGAGGCCCGCGATATGGGCTTCTTCGGGGGCGTAGTCGCGTCCCGGGATCGGCCCGGCGCCGCCATGGATGGCGATGGCCCAGATTTTTGACATCGCAATAGTTCCTTTCCCCTCGCGGAAGGCTTGGCGCCTGCTCGCGGCATGGCTACCGTCTGAAGGTCGAAACAACAAGCTTTGAAGGGAGAGGCCGATGAAGGCCGTATTATCAAAAGTGGTCGGCGGGCCAGAGGCGCTGGTGATCGAGGATGTGGCGGTGCCAACCCCCGGCAAGGGGCAGGTTCTGGTGCAGGTGAAGGCCTGCGGGGTGAATTATCCTGACGTGCTGATCATCCAGGACATGTATCAGTTCAAGCCGCCGCGCCCGTTCTCTCCGGGCGGGGAAGTGGCCGGGATCGTCGCCGCTGTGGGCGAGGGCGTCGCCCATGTGAAACCCGGCGAGCGCGTGCTGGCCTCCACGGGCAGTGGCGGGATGGCCGAGTATTGCCTCGCCGCCGCACACGGCGTGATGCCGATCCCCGAGGGCATGCCGTTTGAAGAGGCGGCCGCCTTCCTGATGACCTATGGCACTTCCTATTACGCCCTCAAGGACCGGGGCGATCCAAAGCCCGGCGAGAAGCTGCTCGTGCTCGGCGCGGCCGGCGGGGTGGGTATTGCCGCCGTTGAGCTTGGCAAGGCGATGGGGCTGGAAGTGATCGCGGCCGCCTCAAGCCAGGAGAAGGTGGATTTCTGCCTTTCCAAAGGCGCCGACAAGGGCCTTGTCTATGCGCGCGAACTGGACCGGGATGGGCAGAAGAAATTCTCCGAGGATATCAAGGCGATTTCCGGCGGCGGGGTTGATATCATCTATGACGGCGTGGGCGGCAATTATGCCGAGCCGGCCGTGCGCGCGATGAACTGGGAAGGGCGCTTCCTCGTGATCGGCTTCCCGGCGGGCATTCCGAAACTGCCGCTGAACCTTACCTTGCTGAAAAGCTGCGATGTGCGCGGGGTATTCTGGGGCGCGGCGGTGGCGCGAGACCCCAAGGCGCACCAGCAGAACGTCAAGGAACTGTTTGACCTCTACAAGGCCGGCAAGATCCGCCCGCACATTTCGGGCTCCTATCCGATGGAGCAGGCGGCTGATGCCATCCGCGAGTTGCAAGACCGGAAAGCGCAGGGCAAGGTTGTCGTGACCATGTAGGCCAGCAGTTTTGGCCGGCGCGGCGTGAGCCGTCCGGCGAAAACGATGAGCCCCGGCGATCCGGGGACGGAAAATAGATCTAAGACGTGTCGGGGTGGGCCATTCCCTTTT
>PHEH01000033.1 GCA_002841155.1 Alphaproteobacteria bacterium HGW-Alphaproteobacteria-18 | reverse complement strand
AGCGGGGCCAGGCGCGGCCGCATTGCCGAGCCGGAACAGGAGCGGCGCGCGGGCCGCCTCTTCGGCCAGGGCGGCGGCTTCCAGCCGCGCGGTGCGGGCGGCTTCCTCCTCCGGCCGCGACCGGAAATCCGTGCGGTACTCGGCCTGGAAGTCCGGCTCGATGCCATAGGCCTGCTCGGCGGCCCGGATGGTCGCGCCGAGATCCCCAGAGAAGGGCGCCCCGAGCACGGGCACGTCCCCGAGCGCGGTATAGTCTGCTGGCAATGCTGAAAACCCGTCGGGCTTACGCTTGCCCGCCGCGAGCAGCTCGTCCTGCCGCGCGGGCTCTGAAGGCCGGGGCGGGGCGAGCGCAAAGGTGGCGGCGGCGAAGAGGCCGAGCGCGCCGAGACCTGCGCCGGCGAGGAGGAGTTTGCGGTTGATCCGGGTGGCGGGCTTCGGCTTTGAGCGGATCTCCAGCTGGCGGGCGGTTTCCTTGAGAGGCGGCGGCTGGGTCATCAGATCAACCTCTCCGCCAGCGGGGCCTGGGCGCCCCGCTCGTTTTGGTAATCCGCACAACCGTCTGGGGCTTTGTTCCGTGTCGCAGCTCGGCGGCGGCAAACAGGCGGTCGACGATGTAGTAGGTCCCCCGGACCCGGTAGTTGACGAGTTCGGCCTTGCCCGCGGATGACAGCACAAAGAGGGGCGGCATTTCGGCGGCGGCGATGCCAGCTGGCATCTGGATGAACACCTGGCGCCCGTCATCGAACACGCGGACCGGTTTCCAGTCCGGGCTGTCGCCGGTGATGCGGTAATCGAAGGCGAGGGTCTCCAGGCTGAGGCCGCGTTCGACAGGCACGGCGTCCTGCGCTGCGGCATCTGCGTTGCGGGCGGTGAGGCCCGCCAGCTCGTCCTGCGGATAGCGCCAGGAGAGGGCCGCCATATAGGTGGCAGGCGTCGATTCCAGTTCGAGGTGATAGGTCCGCCGGTCTGTGGCGATCATCAGGTTTGTCTGCAGGCCCGCCGCGACGGGCTTGACCAGGATATGCGCCCGGGCCGCGCTGCCGGAACCCGACGCCGTGTCCCCGACAATCCAGCGGACGGTGTCGCCCGCCGACACCGAGACCAGCGTCTCCCCGGGCTGGAGCGCAATATCCGTGACCT
Source organism: Alphaproteobacteria bacterium HGW-Alphaproteobacteria-18 (assembly GCA_002841155.1). Lineage (GTDB taxonomy): Bacteria > Pseudomonadota > Alphaproteobacteria > Caulobacterales > Hyphomonadaceae > Hyphomonas. Next base: position 10,084 of record PHEH01000033.1, on the reverse strand, counting down.
GGCCCGGGCTCGCATAGAGGCGGTAGAGCGCCCCTTCCGTATAAGGATAGACCTGGACGGCATTGAGGAACCCCTCCGGGGAGGGTTCGATCACGGCTCCGGCGCGGCCTTCCTTGATCGTGGCCGCCGGACTTTGAGGCGTCTTCTTTGTGGTCTCCGGCTCGACGGGCTTGAGCTGGCCGGGCAGGGGCAGCGCGATCGCTGTTTCGACAATCTCGACGCGTTCGGGCTTCGGCTCTTCCAATGCCATGGCCGCGATGAAATCACTGCTATCGATGACTGGCTCCGGTGGCGGCGGAAGGTCTTCGCTCCAGCTGAGCGAGCGGACATAAAGGCCGAGGGGGTTGGCGCGCAGGGTCTCAGCATCCTTTGGCGGCTGGAGCGTGATCGTGAAAACACCCGTGAACCGCTTTGCGCCGGTGAGCGCGCCGCCCTCATAGGTCTTCTCGATCCAGCGGCCCTGGAAGGTTTCGCCGGAGACGCGGACGATGCTGACGACATCCACCGTGCGTGAGCGCCGGCCAATCGCGGCGAACGGATCATTCTCCCGGGCATACTCTGAGAGCGTGGTGGCGGCCGAGGGGCCGGCGAAGGTGTAGGCTTTGAGCCAGTTCTCGCGAACAACGACCGGATCGATCGACAGGCTACGGACATATGTAATGAACCCGGCGAGGTGATGCGCGATCTGGGCGTCGGAGGGTGCGTAAGGCTCAGTCGCCGGACCGACGGCTTTCGCCGCGCCCGTCTCGTCCACTTCGACGATGTAGGGCGTCACCGTCGACTGCAGGCTCCGCCAGATCAGCGCGCCGGACGTTGCGAACGACAGGGTAAGACAACCGAGTGCCATCAGTCGCCAGTTCTTCGCCTGGACCCGGGCCGAGCCGATCCGCTCGTCCCAGACCTGTCCGGCTTTCTGGTAGGGCGTCTCGGGATAGGGCGAGGTGCCATAGTGAGCGGTTGGGCGTTTGAAGCGCATGGGTTACTCGTCCTTGTCTTTCAGGGAGGGGGCCGCACCGGAGGACCCGCGATCACCGTCGCGCAGGCTGTGCATTGCGAGCTGGCGGGCCTCGCCGAGGCGCTGCGAGGTGCGCATGCCGCGCGCCCAGCCAGGGCTCTTCTCCGGCGTGGAGGAGGATGGGGCTTCGGAGGGCGAAGAACTCGAGCCGCCGGTGGATTCAAACGCGCCCCGGGCGCCGCGCCGGTAGGCGTCGCGCACGGCGCTGGCTGGCCTGGAGGCCGCGCGGCGCACCGTGTCCCCAGCCGCCTGGGCAACGCCGCCAAGGCCAGCAGCAAAACCAGCAGCACCGGACTTGCCAGACGCCGTGGATCCGAGATCGAACGCGGTACGCGCGCCGCCGGCCATCGAGGCCCCGGCTTTGACGGCGCTCGCCGCGCCACCTGCTGCTGAGCCCAGGACGGCTTTTGCGCCAAGACCGGCAGCAACCGTTCCCGCCGCCACACCGGCGGCGGCGCCGATGGCCGAGCCCGCGCCGAGCTGGGGCGCGCCGGTGATGAGCCCGCTCGCCATGCCGGGGCCGAACACGCCCATCCAGAGGAAGACCAGGGCCGCAAGCACCGTGCCCATGACTTCGGCGAGCGTGATGTCTTCGGTCCCGGAGAAGGCGTCGGTGATTGTCGCAAAGAGCGTCGAGCCGATCCCGATGATAATGGCGAGCACCATCAGCTTCAGGCCTGAGGTGATGACATTGCCGAGCACGCGTTCGGCCAGGAAGGCGGTCTTGTTCCAGAGCGCGAAGGGCACGAGCACGAACCCGGCCAGCGTCGTCAGCTTGAACTCCAGGATGGCGACGAAGAGCTGGATGGCGAGGACGAAGAAGGCGATCAGGATCACCGCCCAGGCCAGCAGCAGCACCGAGATCAGGACGAAGTTTTCAAAGAAGGCGATCGGCCCCATCAGCTCGCCAGCTTCTTCGAGCAGCGGCAGGGCGGCATTGAAGCCCACCCCGGCGATGAAGCCCGGCCGCATCAGGTCTTCCGCGGTGATCAGGCTGGAGCCCGCCGTCAGGCCGAGCCCGGCGAAACTTTCGAAGATGATCTGTGAAAGGACAGAGAAATTGCCCAGCAGGAAGGCGAAGAAGCCGACATAGAGGACCTTCTTTATCAGCCCGGCGATGACGTCAGCGTTTTCCGAGAGCGCCCAGAACAGCCCGGCCAGGGTAATGTCGAGCACGATCAGCGTCGAGGTAAGATAGGCGACATCCCCGGCGAGCAGCCCGAACCCGCTGTCGATATAGGCGATGAAAGTCGCCAGGAACCGGTCGATGACATCCATCTCTTCCATGGCGTCAGTCTCCCGCGCCGAGGAACGCCGATAGCCGCGCGCGGCCCCGTTCGGCTTCGGCGAGCTTGCGGGCTTCTTCCAGCGCCTGGGCGCGGTGCTGGGCGGCCAGCATGGCTTCCAGCTGCATCAGCTGCTGGTGGGTCATCGCCGCGAGTTCATTGCCCGCCTGGGCGGCCTGGAGCGCGCCGGCCGCGTCCTGGCTCTGGGTCACGAGGCTGCGGATGGCGGCGGCATCGGTCTCATTGTCTTCCAGCGCGGCGGCCGAGATGGTCAGGGCTTCGCGGAAGGCGTCGCGCGACTGGCGCCAGCGGGCGCGGGCGTCGCCGACCAGCACGGAGGCTGGCGTCGACGGGCTGTAGTCATCGGGGTACGCCGTTTCATAGTCGCGTTCGATCGCCTCCACCGAATACCCGATGCCGCTTGCCTCGCGCAGCAGTTCCTCTATCCGGATTATCCGCTGGCCGATGATGCTCTCGGCGACAGAGACGGGCAGGGTTTCCAGGTTGCGCGCCATATTCTCCAGCATCTCGATTTCATGGGCAAGCTGGCGGACCTGGCCTTCCAGTTCCTGCAGCGCCCGGACGGCCTGCAGGACATTCTGCGCATGGTTGGCCGGGTCATAGACGGTGACCTGCGCCGAAGCGGGCGGGGCGAGGACGCCTGAAAGCGGCAGGGCGAGGAGCGGCGCGGCCGTGAAGAGGAGGGCGGCGAGGGGGCGTTTCATAAGGGGCCTCATTCAGCGGCAGAAAGATGACGCGGCAGGGCGGGGGCCGCGGGCGGCGAACCGGGCGAGCGCCTATGGCCGGGCCAGTGGGCGAGGAGGTCTGCGGCCCAGGGCAGGCCTTTTTCATGCAGCCAGGTCTGCGCAAACCCGTCGCCCTCGGTCTCGGCCATCACGCGGTCGAGCAGGGCCTGGTCTTCGGGGGTGCCGGCCGCCGCGAAGGCGAGCGCGACCGGGCCGAGATCGAGGTCGAACAGGCGGCAGCCTTTGGGCGACTGGACATAATAATCGCGCTTGGGCGTCGCGCCCGCGATGATCTGGGTCTGGCGCGCATTCAGCCCGAAGCGGTGATAGGTCTCGCGGGTCGCAGGCTCCAGCGCGCGTTCATTGGCGAGGAAAATCCGGGTCAGGCAGCTTTCAAGGATCGCCGGGGCAATCGTACTGGCGCGGATGTCGGCGAGCGACTGGGTGGCAAACACCACCGCGACATTCTTCTTACGGAGGGTTTTGAGCCAGTCGCGCAGGCGGCTCGCAAAGACCGGCGCATCGAGGAAGAGCCAGGCCTCGTCCAGCATCAGCAGCGTCGGGCGCCCGTCAAAGCGCGCCTCCAGCCGGTGGAAGAGGTAGGTCAATACCGCCGAAGCGGCCGGGCCCTGCTGCATCAAGTCTTCCATTTCGAAACAGGTGACGGACGACAGGGCGAGGTCTTCTTCGTCCCCGTCGAGCAGGTGGCCATGCGGGCCTGCCAGCGTGAACGGATGCAGCGCGGCTTTGAGGATCTCATCCTGCAGCAGGAGCCCGAGGCCCGTCAGGGTGCGTTCGGGTGGCGGCGCCGAGGCGAGGGAGGTGAGCCCTTCCCAGAGCCGCGCCTTGAGCGCCGGCGTCAGGCGGACGCCTTCCCCTTCCATCAGGCCGGCGAGCCAGTCCGCCGCAAAGCCTGCTTCTGCCGGCTGGTCGATGTCCTTGAGCGGCTGGAGCCGGGGCCGCCGCGCGCCGCCAAGGTCGAGATGGACCCCGCCCATGCCGAGCACGGCGGCGCGGGCCGAGCGGCCTTTGTCGAAGACGAAAACCTGCGCGCGGTCGTAGCGCTGCCATTGCACGGCCAGCATCGCGAGCAGGACCGATTTTCCCGCCCCCGTCGGGCCGAGGATCAGCGTATGGCCGACATCCCCGGCATGCAGGTTCAGCCGGAAGGGCGTCGTCCCGCCGGTGCGCGCTTCGATCAGGGCTGGCGCGCCAAGGTGCCTGTTCTCCCGGTCGCCCGCCCAGACCGCGGAGAGCGGCACCATATGGGCAAGGTTCAGCGTGTTGAGGATCGGCTGGCGGACATTGGCGTAGACATGACCCGGCAGGCTCCCGAGCCAGGCTTCGACCGCGTTGAGCGTCTCGGCGATCACCGTGAAGCCCTTGCCATTGATGATCCGCTCGGCCTGACGGGCGCGGTCATCGGCGATCTGCGGATCATCGCCCGTAACGGTGAACGTGGTCGTCACATAGCCATAGGCGACAAGATCTGATCCGAGTTCCTGGAGGGCGGCATCGGCGTCGCGCGCCTTGTTGTCGGCGTCGGTATCGAGCAGCGCGGACGGTTCCTGGAACATCGTCTCGCGCAGGACCGCGGCCACCGATTTGCGTTTGGAAAACCAGTGCCGGCGCTTGCGGCCAAGGACTTTCTCGGCCTCAGCCTTGTCCATCGCAATGAACCGCGTCGACCAGCGATAGGCAAAGCCTTGCCGGTTGAGCTCATCCAGGAGGCCCGGCACCGTTGAGCCGGGAAAGCCGAGAATTGTCAGGACGCGCAGATGCGCGTCCCCGATCCGGGGTTCCAGCCCGCCGGTGAACGGCTCGTCGGCGAGGATTGCATCAAGGAAGACCGGGATCTCGGGCGCGGCGACTTTATGGCGCCGGCTCGAAATACAGGCATGCAGATAGGTCAGGGTCTCCTCGTCCGAGAGCGGCGCGATCTCTGACAGCGCAGATGAGAGGAGGTCGAAGGTGCGCTCGGCCCGCTGCCGGAAGACCAGCAGCCGGTCGCGCCAGCCGGCGCCGCTCGGGCGCTCGGGCCGCTCGATCAGCGCCTTTTCCGCGCGGGCATTGGTATCGGGCGGCGGGGAGCAGGGTGAGATAGTAGGCGCTCTCAAACCGGGCGCCGCCTTCTTCTGCGGTGACGCCGCGCTCCTCATCGACGAGCCAGGAAACAGGATCCGGAAAATCCGAGGACGGATAGTCGCCAGCCTCCTCACGCGATGCCTCGAAGAAGAGCGCCCAGCCCGAACCGAACCGGCGGAGCGCGTTGTTGACGCGCGCCATCACCGCGATCAGTTCCGGCTCGGTCGAGCTCTCAAGATCGGGCCCGCGATACCGGAAGGTTGTCTGGAACGCGCCATCCTTGTTGAGCACGACGCCGGGCGCCACCAGCGCCGCCCAGGGCAGGTAGTCGGCCAGAAGGCGCGGACGGGCGGCGTATTCGGAGAGGTTCAGCATGAGAGGTGTTCCTTGTGCCGGAGCGCGCGCAGCAGCGTCGCCATGAATTCCGGGTCCCGGCGAGCCAGGAAAACCGCCGCCGAATGTCCGGTGAGCCATAGAGCCAAGCCCGGGATCCAGAGCTGCAGGCCGAGGCCCACGGCGGCCGCCAGCGTGCCGATGGTGATCGCGAGGGTGCGCGGCGCGCCGGCCATCAGGACCGGCTCGGTCAGGGACCGGTGCAGCGGGATTTCAAAACCCTCGATCATCAGACCAGCGCCCCGCCGCCGAACGAGAAGAAAGTCAGGAAGAAGCTGGTGGCGGCAAAGGCGATCGACAGGCCGAACACGATCTGGATCAGCTTGCGGAAGCCGCCGGAGGTTTCTCCGAACGCCAGCGTCAGGCCCGTCAGGGTAATGATGATCACCGCCACGATCCGCGCAACCGGTCCTTCGATCGAGGAAAGGATCTGGTCGAGGGGGCCTTCCCAGGGCATGCCGGTGCCGGCCGCATGGGCGGGCAGGGCGAGGCTCGCGGCAAGCGTGAAGAGGAGCGCGGCCTCGCCGGTGCGGCGCAGGGCGTCGAGGATCCTGGGCATCGTCATGTCATGTCTCCTTGTCTGACAAGAGTGGGCTTGGCCCCGGAAAGGGGCTCGGTAACGTAATGACGGCCGTCGAAGCCGGTGACGCGGAGGGCTTCGTCCACCCGGCGCGCGCCGCCCGTCCGGCTCATGAACACGACAGCGTCCACAGCTTCGCCAATCAGCTCGCGCGGCGGCTCGCGGGTCGCTTCGGCGGTGAGCTGTTCCAGCCGGCGCAGGGCGCCGGAGGCCGAATTGGCATGCAGCGTGGTGATCCCGCCGGGATGGCCGGTGTTCCAGGCCTTGAGCAGGTCAAGCGCTTCGGCGCCTCGCACCTCGCCGACGAGGATCCGGTCCGGGCGCAGGCGCAGCGTCGAGCGGACTAGGTCACGCAGGCTGACAGAAGGGCCTTGCGTGCGCAGGGCGACAAGGTTAGCCGCTGGGCAGGTCAGTTCGCGGGTATCCTCCAGCAGGACGATCCGCTCACCGCTGAACCCGCCCTCGCCAAGCAGCGAATTGGCGAGGCTCGTCTTGCCCGAGGATGTGCCGCCGGCGATCACGATATTGGCGCGCTCGGTGACAAGCGCTTTGAGGTCTTCCGCAAGCGCCGGAGATAGCGCGCCCTGGCGCACATAGTCCGCCAGCGTGAACGGGATGCGCGCCAGCTTCCGGATGGCATAGCAGGGGGCCGCCGACACCGGCGGCAGGATACCTTCGAACCGCTCGCCCGTGCCCGGGAGCTCGGCCGAGACAATCGCCGATGTCTGGGACGCAGGGCCGCCGAGGCCCGAGGCGACGAGCCGGATGACGCGTTCCCGGTCACCTTCAGACAGGACATGGCCGGTCTGGACAAGCCCACGTCCGGCTTCCTCGATCCAGACACTCCCGTCGGGATTGGCCATGACTTCGAGCGTCGCATCGTTTTGAAGTGCGGCGCGAACAACCGGGCAAAAGGCGGTCACCAACATGGCCTGGCGGCGCTGGGCGCTTTTGTCTGCGGGATGGTCCGTCATCGGTCAAATACCTGTGTTGAGCTTTCCCACAGTGTTCCGGAGACGGAGGCCTTTGACGAGTTGGAGCGTAGGCCATTATGTGCAGTCGAGCGCGACGAGGCGCAGCGTCCTGCAAAATGCTTGCTTCGAGGAGGGTGGCGAAAGGCGCCACAGGCGCCAGGACAGGGGGCAGGGTGACCCCGTCTGTTCAGAAAGAAATCAGGGTTAATAAAAAAACCCTCTAAAGTGGAATCATTCTTGCATCCTTCGTTGCAAACGGAGGATGTGCTGATGAAGACATTCACGCTGGCGCCGAGTACGGCCCTTGCGCGCTATGATTACCTGTCGCGGCTTTCCATGGATCGCTGGGCCTGGGAATATCTCAGGCGCAATTCCCGGTTCCGGCGGGACTACGCTCTGTGTGCAGAGCTCGGGCCTTCCGAGTCGATAGCGCCCTGCGCGCCAATCCGCATGCTGAAATCCCGGGCCGAACAGAGACTGGCCGGCCGCTGGGGACTTGTCTTCATCCCCGATCCGGCGCTGGGCGGGTTTGAGGCGGACGCCGTCTGGAGCGACGCAGCCTTCCCGGGCCAGGTTGAGATCCATTGCAGCCCGCGCGGACCGGGAGAAACCTGTGATCTCTGGGACCGCACGCTTCCCATCGCGAAGATCACCCATATCAGCGACTATCTGGGCCGGGAGTATCTCCTTGTGCGCGGCAAGGGCTGCGTGGTGCAGGTCAAATGTACCGGCCTGCCGCTGATCGGGCTGGAGCCGGTCCGGATGAAGTTCACCGTCTCCGATATTGAGACATACGAACGGATGGCGCGTGGGCAGAAAGCAGTGCTCGATCTCTACGGCGACGGGCCGGACCTGTCCGTGCCGCTCTGGACCAAGACGACGCAGATCCTGCGCAACGGCCTGATCGCGCTCGATGGCTTGGCAAAGGACATGACGCGGCGCGAGATCGCCATCCTGCTGTATGGGGAGGCGCGCGTTGCCGAAGGATGGAGCCAGGACGGAGGAGGGCTGCGGGACGCGGTAAAATATCTCGTGCGCAAGGCTGAAGGCCTGCGCGATGGGGGCTACCTCATGGAGCTGCTTGGGACGGAGGCCGGTCCCGGGCAGAGGGTGGCCTGAAGCGCGTGCCGGATGTTTCGCGGTCCGCCCGCGCGGGCGCGGGGCGCTCCGGCCGGACGGCCTGCCCGGCGGGGCTCACTGAGGATCCGGTGGGCCGGTGTTCGGCATGGGGCTGGGCCCCGCCGGCGGACCGCGCGCCCGCCCTTCCCACTGCCAGCAGGTAACAGGGGGAGGAAAGCGTCTGTTGCGATGGCTGTCAGAGGGGTGACGGGCGCCCGATCAGGACCTGATGGAAGCTGGGATCAGGCGGCGTTATGGGACAGGACGAGCCGTCTCAGAATGCCCGCGGCGGCGTTCGGTTTGAAGCGGTGGACCCTTTAATTGCCATGTAGCCTTATTAAAGGTATGTGGTTTATCTTTTAATAAGAGTCCGGTGTTATTAAAGGAAGCAGGATGACAGGTTCAGGCGAGTCCAGCCGTATCGGCAGATGGGTGACGAGTACCGTCACAGGAGAGGCGGTGCGCGCATATCTGCCGCCGGACCTTCCGCCCGTGCCCCCGCTCGACCTGGCAGGCGTGTCGGCGCTCGCCAGTGAGGCAATGCTCGCGCTCGGCCGGCTGGACGGTGTCCGCAATGTAGCGCCCGATACCTCGCTCTTTCTCTACATGTATGTCCGGAAGGAAGCGCTCCTTTCCTCGCAGATAGAAGGCACGCAGTCTTCGCTGTCCGATCTCCTCCTCTATGAAGATGAGGCCGCGCCGGGCGCGCCGCTCGATGATGTCGAGGAAGTTTCAACCTATGTCGCCGCGCTCACGCACGGGCTGGAGCGGATCCGTGGCGGGTTCCCGCTGTCGCTCCGCCTGCTGAGGGAAATGCATGCCATCCTCCTGTCATCGGGACGGGGCAGCACCAAACAGCCCGGCGAATTCCGGCGTTCGCAGAACTGGATCGGGGGGACCCGGCCGGGCAATGCGCTGTTCGTGCCGCCCCCGCCTGACCATGTCCTCGACCTGATGAGCCGGCTCGAAGCCTTCCTGCATGAGACCGGGTCCGGCCTGCCGCCGCTGATCAAGGCCGGCCTCGCCCATGTACAGTTTGAAACCATCCATCCCTTCCTCGATGGCAACGGACGTCTCGGGCGGCTGCTGATCACGTTGTATCTTTGCGAGCAGGAAATCCTCGACGAGCCGCTGCTTTATCTCAGCCTGTATCTCAAGACGCACCGCGCGACCTATTACGCCCTCCTTCAGGAAGTCCGCGAGCAGGGCCGCTGGGAAAGCTGGCTGGAGTTTTTCCTGACCGGCGTCCGCGATGTTGCGCGTCAGGCGCATGAGGCGGCCCGGGCAATCTCAGCGATCTTTGCCGAGGATGCGGCGCGCATCGCCGGGCTCGGACGCAGCGCGCCGGCCGCCCAGGCCTTGCACGGCGTTCTCCAGACGCGCCCGCTTCTGACGATCGGAACGGCCGCCGAACTCTCGGGCGTTACCTTTCCGACGGCGACCGCTGCGCTTGAGCGTCTTCAGGCGCTCGGCATCGTAGAAGAAATCACCGGCAGGGCGCGCGGGCGTGTCTTTGTGTACCGGAAGTATCTCGACCTCATGGACGCCGGCACAGAGCCGCTCTGACAGGCACGACCTGCGTCGGCAGGTATCCGGCAGGCTCGTCTCGACCCCGGGGCCAGGTCTCACCCCGTCGCCTCTGGTCTCTCCGGGCTGGTCTCCGCCTCAATCAGGCTTCCTCCTCAGTCGGAGGTGGGCGGACGGCGCGTCTGCCGGAGCGCGGTCCCCGCGCAAGGGGGCGGGGCAGGCGCATCAATGAGTCTCTGAAAGCATCCTACCTACAGCCGCCCCTTGCGCGGGGCCCTCATGCGCTCCGGCGATGCGCCTTCCTGCCGCCCACCCCCGCCTGATGCGGGAAGGATGCGGGCGGGAAGGAGACCGGAGAT
>PHEH01000032.1 GCA_002841155.1 Alphaproteobacteria bacterium HGW-Alphaproteobacteria-18 | reverse complement strand
CAATCGGCTCCGTGCAATGGAGCTGCGGAGGGCATCTGGCCTTCTGGCTTCATCAACCGGGCGCAACGCTGTGGAACTGGTACCGGGAGATAGGTTTGAAGGGCGATTTGAGAAGGCGATTGATCTGGGGCAGGGAAGGTTCGCGGTAGTTGGGAATGCGAAGGAATTTGCGCTTGTGCCCTGGCGGCCCGAGATAGAGCGTCACCGGCGGCGGGATATGGCGTTCAGACGAACAGCGGCAGGAGTCAGTTGGACGATTGGGATGGAGCGGGGATTGGAGCGGTGATCTGCAAAATCTTCATCGCTCCTCATTGGGACTATCGATCCAACGTTTGATCCATCTCGAAGCAGTGCGGTTACCTCCTACAGCGATCGGGCAGCAACGGGCGCAAAAGAAGACGAAAACTATCACCGCCTTTTAGGGCCGCATACCAAAGCGAGGTAATCTGTGGCTTGTACCGAAACGCGTCTTCAAATTGCTCCACTTATCTCAGGGACGAATCACCTTCACTTCCGGTAGAAAAGTGTGCAGACTTGGAAGTTGCGAGTTTTGTGGAGATGACGACGTGCGGCTCTCGAAGGTACGGGTACAAAATTATCGAAGTGTGATCGACACTGGTGAGTTCGAAGCAGACCTCACCAAAACGATTTTGGTAGGCCCAAATGAAGCCGGGAAGACAGCTGTTATGAAGGCGATCCAACAGATCAATCCGCCAGAGGGGGCTGTTGGGTTTGATGCGCAGCGCGATTATCCTCGGCGCTTATACAATGATATTCAAACAAAGAAGGTGCTGCCCAAAAATGTGACAGTCGTGACCGCGGAGTTTTCGCTTGATGACGAAGATATCCGAGAACTTCCCACCCACTGGGCAGGTGTCCGATACAAATGCTGGCGCAATATGGACAACTCATTTCATCACGACCTAATTGGAGGGCCAGAAAGGCCGACTGTTCAAACCATAGCAGATGATCTGCGTCGGCTGGCAAAGCATCTTGATAGTCAAGCCACTCCGGCTGCTGAGGGCGAAACGAAAACGCTACCGTCTGCTGAGCTGATTCAGCTACTCGGCAAGTACACCTCAAACTTTTACCTGCAGTCGGCCGTTGGAAAAACGTTCGAAGACTGGGTCGAAAAGCACGCCATAGACGTTGATGAGAACAACGAAATTGAAATCAAGAGGCTGGAAATGCTTCGCCAACAAATCAGCGTTGGACACGAGCGTATGAAGGCGCTCGAAGAACTCCAGTCGCGACTGCCGATATTCATTTACTACAACAACTATCTGCGCGCTCGGCCCATTATCCACCTAGCAAACTTGGCTCGAAGGCAAGCCAGTGGCGCGTTGGACGACGAACAATATGACTACGGCAATCTGTGCCTCCTCCGGCTTCTGGGTTTCAATGTGGAGGAGCTTTCGAAGCTAGGAGATGTTGCCAATCAGGATCCTAGCAATGCCGAAAAATTGGATGTGTTTCGGCAAAAACTTGATGAGCGACGTTACGCGCTCAATGCAGCTGAAGTGAGATTGTCAGAAGGCATTCGTGAAGTATGGCGACCGGACGCGTCAAAGGGAGAGGCGGCTCAACTCAGGATCGAGGCTGACGGACAATATCTCGTAGTGAGCGTATTGGACGATGTTGGTGTGGCCGTCGAGCTCGATCAGCGGTCTGAGGGATTCCAATGGTTGACTTCTTTCTTTATCGTCTTCTTCGCGGAAGTCACCGACAAGCATGAGAACGCTATTCTGCTGCTTGATGAGCCAGGCGTGAGCTTGCATGCCTTGAAGCAGCGCGACTTCAGAAATACGATTTCAAGGCTCTCTGAGTCCAATCAAACACTCTACACCACCCACTCTCCATTTATGGTGGGGCCCGACGAGCTTGATCGCGTAAGAGTAGTCGAATTGAATGACCGTAGGGCCGGAACAAAGGTTCACACAACTATAGCAGCGAACGATCCAGCGGCGCTTCTGCCATTGCAAGAAGCGCTAGGGTATGACCTTGCCCAAAGCCTTTTTACACAGAAAAAGAACTTGGTCGTCGAAGGCATCACGGACCTTTGGTACGTTGAAGGCGTGGCCAACCTGTTAAGAGAGGCGTCAATTGCGGATCTTGATGAGAAGATTTCAATTATTCCGGCCGGCGACGCTGGCAAGGTTGTCTACTATGCAACCATCCTTCACGCACAAAATTTGAAGGTTGCAACGCTCCTTGATTCAGACAACGCGGGCGATACGGCCGCAAAGCAAGAAGCGTTGGTCCACACACTGAAGTCGAAAGCCATCCTGCGTGCGGCTGACTTTGATAGTGCTGGCGTCAAGAATTGTGAGACCGAAGACCTCATTCGATCGACATTGGTGGCCGTTGCTAAAGATGCATTTGGCGTGGATGTAAGCGCCGTGGCAACCAAACAAGCCCAGCGTCCAATCGTTGATATCATGAGCGACGAGATCAACGATTTTTCCAAGTATAAGCTTGCCAAAGGGTTCTTGCGGTGGTGTCGAGACCATACCGCTTCAGACCTAACCGACAGCGAGCGCCAGGCGTGCAAGAAGCTGATCGACGCTGCCAACAAAGCGCTCAAGTGAGCGCTAAGACGCAATCCATGGCCGCAACTGCAAAAGCAATGTCTGTGTTCGGGCGAAGGAGCGCTCATGACTGCTTTCGGGATTTAAGAGCCGTGATGGTCGTTGTGATGATCCGAGGGGTGAATCGTTTGTCGATTGTTGCGCAGGGCACATCGATTATGCTGGAATCAGATGTCGGATGACGGGGTAGCGATGAAGAAGCCTGCGAGGAAACGCTCTGGACGGAAAGCGGTGGGAGCTGATCTTATCGTTGGGGCGAACGTCCGCCGGCTGCGCAGGGATGCCGGAGTGACGCTCTCCGCTCTTGCGGAGGCGATCGGGATCAGTCACCAGCAACTTCATAAGTATGAAAGCGGAACCAACCGTATGTCTGCGGGCATGCTGTTCGAGTTTGCCCGGTTTTTCACGCTGCCGGTCGAGGCTTTGTTTGAGGGCTACGCGGATACCGAGGGTGAGGACACCGGAATCCGGCGGGCCAGGCGCGGGTGTCACATTCTGATTGATCGGACGACGTCTCTGGCGACGCTTGAGACGATGGCCATAATTATCCGCGCCTTATCGAGTAAGTAGCCGGCGGGGCATTGCCCGCGCCGATGGTCCGGTCTGCGTGCCTCTGCATATTTCTGCATAGCGTCCAACTAGGCAGGACCGATGCGGTTAGCGGATGATACGGCTTCGTTTAGAAGCTGGAGTCTATGCTTATGAATCCCGGAAAAATCTTGATCGGCCAGGTGGGCATTGTGCTGATCGTTATTGTACTGACGAACTGGTATGCCACGCAATGGGTAGCCGAAGCTTTGGCTTACCAGGGAGCGCTTGGCGCGCCCTGGTTCAGTATTGGCGAGCAGCCGGTGTATATGCCCTGGCGGCTCTTCCAGTGGTGGTACGCCTATGAAGCCTACGCGCCGGAGATCTTTGCGAAAGCGGGATTGATCGCGGCAAGCGGCGGCCTGTTTGGAATCCTCGTGGCTGTGATCGGCTCTGTGATCCGCAGCCAGGATGCAAAGTTCGTAACGACCTACGGGTCTGCCCGCTGGGCGACCCCGAAGGATGTGCGTCGGCACAAATTGTCCGGAAAGGACGGGGTCTTCCTAGGGCGCTATCGCGGCAAGTACCTGCGTCATGCGGGACCTGAACACGTCATGGCGTTTGCGCCGACACGGTCAGGCAAGGGGGTGGGGCTGGTGGTGCCGACGCTGCTCTCCTGGACCGGCAGCGCCGTGATCCACGACATCAAGGGGGAAAACTGGACGCTCTCGTCGGGATGGCGGTCGACCTTTTCAGACTGCATCCGCTTTGATCCGACAAATCCCAAGAGCCCGCGGTTCAATCCGCTCCTGGAGGTGCGGCGCGGGGAAGGTGAAGTCCGGGACGCGCAGAATATTGCCGACATCCTCGTTGATCCGGAGGGGTCGCTGGAGCGCCGGAACCATTGGGAAAAGACAGGCCATGCCCTGCTGACCGGCGTGATCCTGCACGTGCTGTATGCGGAAGAGGACAAGACGCTGGCGGGCTGCGCCCGGTTCCTGTCTGATCCCGGCCGGACGTTCAGCGAGACGCTACGGCTGATGATGTCGACACCGCATCTTGGGACCCATCCGCACCCGGTTGTGGCGCAGGCGGCCCGGGAGTTACAGAATAAGGCGGAGAATGAGCGCTCCGGCGTGCTCTCAACGGCGCTGAGCTTTCTAAGCCTCTACCGGGATCCGGTGGTGGCTGAGGTGACCTCGAAGAGTGACTGGAGGATCGAGGACCTTGTGGGCGGGGAGAGGCCTTTGTCGCTCTATCTCGCCTGTCCGCCCTCCGATGTGTCTCGCACCAAACCCCTGATGCGCCTTGTCCTCAACCAGATAGCGCGCCGGCTGACTGAGCAGGAACCCGATCCCTCGCGGCGGAAGCTTCTCCTGATGTTGGATGAATTCCCGGCCCTTGGACGGATCGATTTCTTTGAGACGGCACTTGCCTTCATGGCGGGGTATGGGGTCCGGGCGTTCCTTGTCGCGCAGTCGCTGAACCAGATCGAGAAGGCCTATGGTCCGAACAATGCCATCCTCGACAATTGCCATGTCCGGGTGGCCTTTGCGACCAATGACGAACGCACGGCCAAGCGGATTTCCGAAGCGCTCGGCACCAAGACTGAGCTGCGATCCCAGAAGAACTATACCGGCCACCGGCTCGCGCCCTGGCTCTCCCACATGATGGTCTCCCGGCAGGAGACCCAGCGCGCCCTGATGACGCCGGGCGAGATCATGCAGCTTCCCGCCACCGATGAGATCGTCATGGTTTCAGGCGTCCCGCCGGTGCGGGCGAAGAAGCTGCGCTACTTCAAGGATGGCAATTTCACCCGGCGAGTTCTTCCCCCGGCTTCCGCAGAACGCGTGGAAGAGGGACAGTCGGATCACTGGATCACTGTGG
>PHEH01000022.1 GCA_002841155.1 Alphaproteobacteria bacterium HGW-Alphaproteobacteria-18 | reverse complement strand
AAGCCGTGGAGCGATGTCTCGTGGGCGTCGTCCATCCCCTCTGAACTTCTCTCCGAACTGCGCGCTCTTGTCTGCCCTCGTCTAAACGGGGAAAGTGGCGGGGCACTCAGCACCCTGACGATGGGGGCCTGCGCGCGCTCCGCGCACGCCGACACCTCCTAGCTTTCAACTCACCCCGAATTTAGCCCAAAACACCGGCCAGCTCCGCTGCGTCCGGTCGCAAATGCTGCCTGAAACGCAAACTCCGGCAAGGTCAAGCGCACAGCCCCTCCGTCATTCGGGCAATCGCAGTGCGATTGCTGATCCTCATGCCCCCCATCGTCATGGGGAGGGAGCAGGTATCGCCAGATGGAGCGCGCGCCTATCCGCACAGCGCAACAGGCCCCCTCCCCACGGATGTGGGGAGGGATGGGGTGGGGCAGGGTGAGGAATGAGCGCGACGCCTAAGAGCAGCCTAGCTGCCCGCCAGTGTCTCCAGCGCAGTCCCGTCCATCCGGTAAATCGTCCAGTCGTCCATCGGCCGCGCGCCAAGGGAGAGGTAGAAATCAATCGAGGGCTTGTTCCAGTCGAGGACGGACCATTCCAGCCGCCCGCAGCCGCGCTCCACCGCGATCGCTGCAAGCCTCGCCAGCAGCGCCTTGCCATAGCCCTTGCCGCGCTGGGCCGGGTCGACGAACAGGTCTTCCAAATAAAGGCCGGGCTTGGCCAGGAAGGTCGAGAAGTTATGGAAGAACAGCGCAAATCCCTGCGCCTCGCCCGCCTCTTCGATCAGCAGGACTTCGGCAAAAGGTTTCGGTCCGAACAGGGTCGCCTTCAGGCTGTCTTCGTCGGCCACGCATTCATGCGCGAGTTTTTCATAATCGGCGAGCGCGCGAATGAAACGGAGAATGACCGGCGTATCTGCCGCGCCAGCAAACCGGATAGTAGGCATGGAAGCTTATCCTGCAGTGAAATGAAAAACGGCCCGCCTTGGGAGCGGGCCGTCTGGCTAAGGATCAATCCTCGAGATCATCCTCTTCGACGATCAAATCAACACCGGCTTCTTCGTCGGCTTCCTTGCGCAGTTCCTGTTCGGCTTCGGCCAGGCGGCGCAGCAGATACTCCTCGCATACGCCGATCAGCTCTTCGCGGCTGTCCTGATAGAAGTGGTTGGCGCCGGAGACCTTCGCGCGGTCGACCTTCTGACCCTTCTGCACGCGCACCTTGGTGAGGGCGCGTTCAATGTCTTCGGGCGAGGCGATGGCGTCCTTGTCGCCCGCCACGATCAGGCCGGAAGCCGGGCAGGGCGCGAGGAAGGAGAGGTCGTAGTGGTTGGCCGGCGGCGAGATGGCGAGGAAGCCGTCAATCTCCGGCCGGCGCATCAAGAGCTGCAGCGTGATCCACGCGCCGAAGGAATAGCCCGCGCACCAGACAAAGCGGGGCGATTCCGACAGGTTCTCCAGATAGTCGAGCACATAGGCGGCGTCTTCCAGCTCCCCGATGCCCTGATCATAGGCGCCCTGACTGCGGCCGACGCCGCGCGAATTGTAGCGCAGCACGCCAAAGCCATGCTTTTCGAACAGCTGGTAGAGCATGATCGTGATCGGATCCTGCATCGTTCCGCCCGCTTTGGGGTGGGGGTGCAGGATCAGCGCGATAGGCGCGCCAGGGTATGGCGGCTCGGTATAGCGCGCTTCAATTCGGCCCTGGGGGCCCGGAATGATGATCTCGGCCATCGGCAACCTCGGCTTTTTTCCACAGAAGGGCGGGTAAATAGGCCAAGTCGGTCCTCAAATGCAAATTTTTCTGCAGGGTGCGGGATTGATTGAAAGTCTCTATATTGGGGGGACCATGATTTACGCTGATTACAACGCCACCGCCCCGCTGCGGCCAGAGGCCCGGGCGGCCATGCTCGCCGCCTATGATCTGGGCGCGACCAACCCCTCCTCGGTCCACAAGGCCGGGCGGGCCGCGCGGGCGGTTGTGGAAAAGGCCCGCAGCGAGGTGGGCGCCGCCATCGGCAGCCGGGCCGAAGACATCGTCTTTACCAGCGGGGGCACCGAATCCCTTGCCCTTGCCATCCAGGGCGCCGTTGTGGCGCTCGATGGCGCGGCCACCCTCATCGTCTCGGCCATCGAGCATGAAGCCGCCACCAAAGCCGCCGCCCATGCCGGCGTGCCGGTCGAGACCGCCTACGTCCTCCCCACCGGCCAGGTGGACCTTGACGACCTGCGCGCCCGCCTCGCCGCCTGGGACCGGGGCCTCAAGGGCACGCCGATCCTCGTCTTGATGCTCGCCAATAACGAAACCGGCATCCTCCAGCCCGTCGCCGAAGCCGCCGCCCTGATGCGGGAAGCGGGAGGGCTGACAGTCTGTGACGCCGTTCAGGGCCTCGGCAAGGTGCCCGTCAATGTCGCCCTTCTCGGCGTCGATTACCTCGCCGTCTCCGCCCACAAGATCGGCGGCCCCCAGGGCGTTGGCGCCTTGTGGCACCGGGCCGGCGCGCCGCTCAAAGCCGTCCTCTATGGCGGCGGTCAGGAGCGGGGCCTGCGCTCAGGCACCGAAAATGTCGCCGGCATTGCCGGCTTTGGCGCGGCCGTGTCCCAATCTGTCCTGGAATTGTCCCGATATGTCTCGCTTGGGCCCCGCCGTGACGCGATGGAGGCGCGCCTCAAGGCCGAAGGCGGCGTCACCGTGATCGGTGAGGGCAGCCCCCGTCTCGCCGGCGTCTCCAACTTCGCCCGCGCCGGTTTCCGGGCGGAAACCCAGGTCATGGCCCTTGATCTGGCAGGGGTTTGTGTCTCCGCAGGCTCTGCCTGCTCATCGGGCAAGGTGAAAAGATCCCTCGTTCTGATGGCCATGGGCGCAGATGACGCCCTTGCGGAATCGGCGATCCGCACCAGCTTTGGCTGGAACAGCCACCCGGAAGACTTCGCCCGCCTCACAGACGCCTGGCTGGAAGCACATCACCGCGCCGCACCCCGCCAGCAGGCCTGAGCCGTCTGGAGCCTGTCTCCCCAGATGAGCTGACCTTACTGTTCCTTGGGGCCTACGGGTGCGGGCGTTGTCAGGAAAACCCGGGCGAATGCCAGGCCCTCATAAGAGTAGGCGACGCGCAATCTCTGGGGAGAGAGGCTGTCACCGGCGTCTTCATCTGCAACTGCCGTGAAGTGGTAGACGTCCCCGATCAGGTCCGGGTTGGCGCGCACGGCGACGTAGCGTTCGTTGTCACGGGACTGAAAGAAGACCGACCAGGAACCACCCCGATGAAGGAATGCGTCCGGTCCGAATGTGCGTACTGGCGCAAGGTTTTCGTCGAGGGTCATGACTTCGGCAGCAAACAGACGGTTCACCTGGATCACGCCGCCAGCCTGAATGGTCGATATCTCCACCGAGCCTGGTAGTTTGTAGAGGGCATAAGGCCTCTCGGTCCCATTCACGATCTGACAGGCCGACTCTGTATTCAGGACGGTGATCACGTTGCCGGAGCTCTGGCGCCTCTTGATGCCCACAAGCTCAGCAGTTCCAGCGCTGATTGTTTCGGTGCAGCCGGTGGTGCTGGCAAAGGACAGCGTGGCGGCTGGCGGGAGTGAGGGCGTCGATGCGCAGGCGGCAGTCACGCAAAGGGCGGCAGCCGCCATGGCGGGCTTGAGAAGGGAGTGGGTCATCTGAGTTGCGGGCTTTCGCAAGGTTGGCATCAGGAGGCGTCGGATGTCGGGATGGAAGCTTCGGACACTTCCAACTCGGTCTCGGTCTCGGTCTCAGTCTCGGCCGCGTCCACAGAAGCGGCCGCAAGGCCGGGGCCGGCGGTCAGTACGAGCCTGGCAATGGCTTTTGCCGTGTCCTCAAGGGCCACGGTCAGTGTCGCGATAGCCCGGTCCGGTTCGTCCTGCGTATAGGCATCGACATTCTGGAAGCTGTTATAGGGATCATAAGGCACAACAATTGCCATCGAGCCTGGTTCTGGCTTCTGGCCTGGGATCGCAAAAGGGGGGCGAAGGGAGGCGCGGCCATAGGTCAGGTATTCGTTCATGATCAGCGCCCCCGTCTGCGTGTCATAGACCTTGACCTGTGTGGAAACCGATGGGCGCCATGCGCCTGCGTCCACGGTAAAGCCATACTGACGGATCATCACGTCAATCGAGGCTTCGAGCGGATCTTCGGGCTTGGCGATGATCTTGAAGAAACCGTCCTTCGGGCGTTCGTTTGTTTGAAGGGTGGCTTTGATCTGGCCTTCCGTGAGCGCGTCAATCAACGCGGCTTCGAAGATCCCGCGCGCGTCAAAGGAATGTGCGGCCAGCATGCGTTCGATCTTGCCGTTCCGGTTTGCGTCGATCCCCGCATCAATCGCAGCAACCACCAGAGCGCCGAGAAGGCCGCCGGCGGCGCCAGCTGCTGGTGACACCTGACCCGAATTGACCATCGATTGGGCCGTCGCGTTTCCGACACTCATGTCGATTGGGGCGTCAATACCGGTCGCGCGATCAGGCAGACCGCTGGGCATGACTGCAACCCTTGTGAGTTGAACCTGCTCGGCATCAATGGGCAGCAGGCGGTCCTTGTCTTCTTGTGCCTGTGCCGCAGAAATCAGCACAAAACAAAGCGCAACAGCCGAAGCTGCCTTGTGTATCTTTCTCAAACCGAGCCCTCCGTGTCAGCCTAAAGTCGATATTCGCGCATCTCTGAGAGTCAAGGCTGCCAACACAAAAGTCTTGGGGGCGCGACAATATTTCTCTCTTAAGTTCCGGAATCGCAGAGATTTTTTGGGGGTAAGACCTACAGCTTGTCACATGCTTGGGTTCCGCCGGGCACCATCTCGGGTTAAGGCTGAGCGGGAAACCGGGCCCGACGACCTTGAAGCCATCCGCGCCGCGGCCATTTAAAGCTTGTAACGAGGACTGGCGGATACACCGAGATGGATTGCTGCGGCGGAATTGAAGAGCATGATGATGAGTGCGCCGAAGTGAAGGTGAAGGACAGCATCGATGCAAAAACGGTCGAGGCAGCAAAGCGCCTCGAGTCCGAAAACTATTCGGCCGGCTTCATCACCGACATCGAAATGGACATGGCCCCCATCGGCCTTTCCGAAGACACCGTGCGTTTCATCTCCGCCAAGAAGAACGAGCCAGAATGGCTGCTCGAATGGCGCCTGGAGGCCTATCGCCGCTGGCTGACCATGGAAGAGCCGAGCTGGGCGCGCGTCCATTATCCCAAGATCGATTTTCAGGCCTATTATTATTACGCCGCGCCCAAGGCCGGGGCGAAGTACAAATCCCTCGATGATGTGCCGCGTGAAATCCTCGAAACCTATGAAAAGCTCGGCATCCCGCTGCGCGAGGCCGAAGTGCTCCTCGGCGTGGAAGGCGCGGCCGACACCGCCGCCGCCGCCCGCGAAAAACCGCGCGTCGCCGTTGATGCGGTGTTCGACTCTGTCTCGGTCGCCACCACCTTCCGCGAGGAGCTTAAGAAAGCCGGCGTGATCTTCATGTCGATCTCGGAAGCCGTGCAGGAACATCCTGAGCTGGTGAAGAAGTATCTCGGCTCGGTCGTGCCGACCTCTGACAATTTCTATGCGACGCTGAACTCAGCCGTCTTCTCCGACGGGTCTTTCGTCTACATCCCCAAGGGCGTGCGCTGCCCGATGGAGCTGTCGACCTATTTCCGCATGAACGCCGAGAATACCGGCCAGTTTGAACGTACCCTGATCATTGCCGATGAGGCCGCCTACGTCTCCTACCTGGAAGGCTGCACGGCGCCGATGCGCGATGAAAACCAGCTCCACGCGGCGGTGGTCGAACTCGTCGCCCTCGATGACGCCGAAATCAAATACTCGACCGTGCAGAACTGGTGGCCGGGGGATGAAGACGGCAAGGGCGGCATTTTCAACTTCGTGACCAAGCGCGGCGATTGCCGCGGCGCGCGTTCGAAAATCTCCTGGACGCAGGTCGAGACCGGCTCCGCCGTCACCTGGAAATACCCTTCCTGCATCCTGCGTGGGGACGATTCGGTGGGCGAGTTCTACTCCATCGCCGTCACCAATGGCCGCCAGCAGGCCGATACCGGCACCAAGATGATCCATCTGGGCAAGCGCACGAAAAGCCGGATCATCTCCAAGGGCATTTCGGCCGGCAAGTCCGACAACACCTATCGCGGCCTTGTTTCTATTCACAAGAAGGCCGAAGGCGCGCGCAACTTCACCCAGTGCGACAGCCTGCTGATCGGCGACCGCTGCGGGGCCCATACCGTGCCCTATATCGAAAACCGCCGCGCCGACGCCCAGCTTGAGCATGAGGCGACCACGACCAAGCTCTCCGAAGACCAGCTCTTCTATGTCCGCCAGCGCGGCATCGCCGAGGAGCAGGCCGTGGCGCTTCTGGTCAACGGCTTCGTCCGCGAAGTGCTGCAGGAACTGCCGATGGAATTTGCCGTCGAAGCGCAGAAACTCCTGGAAGTCAGCCTTGAGGGCAGTGTCGGCTAGATTGCGTTTTTCCCCCGGCGCGCGATAGGATCGGCGGCGGAGGAGAGACCCATGAAATTCCAACTGCTCGCGGCCCTGCCGCTCGCCGCGCTGATCGCCTGCACGCCGAAAGCCGAGGCGCCCGCCGAAGTGCCCGCCGCTGCCGAAGAGGCTGCCGCCAGCCTGCCCACCTGCGCCGAGGCCGAAGCCGCCAGCGGCGGCCAGCTTGCGATGCTCACCCCCTGCCGGCTCGACCTGGGCGAGGGCCGCAGCGCCGTGATCAGCTCCGCCGACATGTCCGAGGGCGACGGCCTCCTGCGCGCCGAGATCACCGGCGCCGATGGTGCCTCCCTCCAGGTGATCGAGGAAGACGCCACCGGCGTCTACAACTACCCCTATCTGGAAGACCTGACCGGTGATGGCCTGGCCGATCTGATGCTGCCGCAATTCACCGGCATGGTGAACACCAGCTACGCCCTCTGGGTTCAGGGGGAGGATGGCCTGTTCAGCCGGGCAGGCGAGCTTGGGGGCTTTGACATCACGCTGGGCAGCGACGGCCTGATTGCCGCTTCCGGCCGCTCCTCTGCGGCCGAATGGGAAACGGGCTACTATTCGTTTGAGAATGGCGCCCTGAAGGAGATCGCCGTCGTGGTGACCCGCGCCGACTTCGAGGATGGCGAGCCTGCTTCCGATCCGCCCGCCTGTGAAGTCATCCGTTCTGCCGACGGGGTGGATATTGCGCCTTACTGCCAGCCGGAGGCTGAAGCGCCGGCCGAATAAAGCCGGGCAGGCACGGAACTTGCTGGGCGGGGGGAAGAAATCTGGCCGGCTCGCAGGAAAATGCCATGAAAAACCTGGTTAAGACCGCTGCGGGCTTGGGCCTGGCTGCCCTGATGCTGACGGCTGCCTGCGCCACCAGTTCCGGCGTTTCCCCTGAAGAAACGGCCGAGCGCCGCGCCCGGCTGGCGGCAGTTTCGCTGCTGCCCGATTGCACCGATGCGGAAACTGTCACGGGCAGCCTGACCGGGCACATTCCCGATTGCCGCCTCGGCGGGGCAAAAGGTCTTCTTCTCACACTCAAATCTGATCCTCTGGACCAGGAAATGCTTGGCCCTTCGGGCTTTCTGACCGTCTCTGTCATGGATCGCCAGGGGCGTCCCATCGGAGATTTCTCCGAGGTCATCCACGGACTCTATATCTATCCGCAGGTGCTGGACGTGAATGGAGACCGCCGCGCCGATATCATCATTCCCCGCTCCACGAACGCGGTAAATAGGGGCTACGCCCTGTGGATACAGCAGGATGACGGCGATTTTGCCCATGCTGGGCAGGTAACGGGTGCCGAGATCGCGTGGACTGCCGGCGGTATGATCGCCGCAGTCAGCCGCACCGGCGCGTCAGACTGGGAAGCAGCCTATTACCGCGTCACCAACGCCGGGCTTCATGAACTCGCCCTGGTCAGCGCCAAGGGCAGCCAGCCCCCTAGGCGGGGCGGACGCTGCGAAATCCTCCGGCTCGCCCCCGACCTTGAGCCTGGTCGCTTCTGCGCGACCCGTTAACCGGGTCAATCGGGCACAGGATTTGCTGATTGAGACCCGGCTGGGGCCGGAGCGGTCCCAAGAGGGAACAATCGCATGTCATCACTTCTCAAGGAAATCGGCGGCTACGCGCTTCTGGCGCTGGCCATCTTTGTGGCGCCTCTGCTGGCTGCCGCGCTCGGCTGAGGCAGCCAAAACAGGCCTGCATGGCAGTCATATGACATGGGGCGCGGCTTTTCCGCGCTTTGCGCTTTCAAATCATCGCAGGGCGCCCTAAATCCCCGGCATGTTGAAGATCGAAAATCTGAGCGCCACTGTTGGCGAAGGCGAAGCGGCCAAGACCATCATCAATGGTCTCTCGCTGAGTGTACCTGCGGGCGAAGTCCATGCCATCATGGGGCCGAACGGGGCAGGCAAGTCCACCCTGTCCTATGTCCTCACCGGCCGGGAAGGCTATGAGGTCACCGGCGGCAGCGCCACGCTCGACGGGCAGGACATCCTCGCCCTCGATCCGGAAGACCGCGCGTCCGCCGGCCTCTTCCTATCCTTCCAATACCCCATCGAGATCCCCGGCGTGCCGGTGATGACCTTCGTGCGCACCGCCATGAACTCCCAGCGCAAGGCGCGGGGCGAGCCGGAGATTTCTGCGCCCGACTATCTGAAAAAATCCCGCGATGTCGCCAGGCTGCTCAATCTCGACGCGGATATGCTGAAGCGCCCGGTGAATGTCGGCTTTTCCGGCGGCGAGAAAAAGCGCCTCGAGATCTATCAGATGATGATGCTGGAGCCGCGCTTCATGGTGCTCGATGAGACCGATTCCGGCCTCGACATCGACGCCCTGCGCACCGTGGCAGAGGGTGTCAACGCCCTGCGCGCGCCAGAGCGTGGCATGCTGGTGATCACCCACTATCAGCGCCTGCTCGACTATATCAAACCCGACAAGGTGCATGTGCTCGCCAAGGGCCGCATCATCAAGACAGGCGGACCGGAACTCGCGCTGCGGCTTGAAAAAGAGGGCTATGACGGCGTGCTCGCGGAGGCCGTGTGAGCGCCGCGCTGAAGGATATGATCCGTAATCCAACGGTTGCGGAACTCGAACTGGTCGCGCGCTACGCCGCCCTGAAGGCAGACCCGCGCCGGGAGCGCCTGTTTGAAGCCTTTGCGCTGACGGGCTTGCCCCATCGCCGCAATGAAGAATGGCGCTGGTCGGATTTCAAGGCCGCCGTTGGCGCGCTGGACGCCTCGGCAACGCCGCCGGCGGATGATCCTCTGGCGTCGGAGGGTGTCGCCACTCTGAAATTTACCCCTCAGGGCTATGTTGCGCCCGCCTTTCTTCCTCCCGGCCTGCGCCTGTTGCCCAAGGATGAAGTTCAGGCCATGGGCGGGGCCGAAGATGCGCCGCTCGGCGCGCTCGCAGCGGCGCTGTCGGGCGCGAAGAATGCGCCCGCGACGCTAATGGCCGAAGTGACGGGCGAAACACCCGTGCGGCTACATATGGTGTTTTCCGGGCCCGGCGCGATCAATGCGGCGCGGATCATGTTCCTGGTCCGTCCGGGGGCGGAGTTGCAGGTTTCCGAAAGCCATCTCGGCGGCGCTGCTTTCTCGGCTGCGCTGGTCGAGTGCACGCTCCAGCCGGACGCGCGCCTCAGCCGCGTTGTCTATCAGCGGGGCGGCAAAGGCGAAGCGCAGGCGATCACCGCGCTGATCCATCAGGAAGCGGGCGCCGAAACGAAACAGACCGTGCTGGCCTTTGGCGCCAGGGTCGCGCGCATCGAGACGCGCCTCGTGCATCAGGAAACCGGCTCTCACGCCACGCTGAACGCGGCCTATCTTGCCGGCGATGGCTATCATGTCGATTTCACCAGCCATGTGCGCCATGGCGCGCGCGCCTGCGTGACGCGGCAGGTCACAAAGGGCGCCGTGGTCAATGGCGGGCGCGGCGTGTTCCAGGGCAAATTCCATGTGCCGCGCAATGCCGGCCAGCAGACGGATGCCTCCATGCAGCACAATGCGCTGCTGCTGGAAGAGGGCGCCGAAGTCTTCGCCAAGCCAGAGCTGGAGATTCTCGCGGACGATGTTCAGTGTGCGCACGGAAATACATCCGGGCAGCTTGACGCCGCGCAGCTCTTCTATCTGCGCCAGCGCGGCATACCTCTGGTTCAGGCCCGCGCGCTGCTGACCGAGGCCTTCATTGCGCAGGCTCTGGAAGAGGCCGGCATACATGAAGAAGCCTTGCGGGCGCAGGCAAGCGCGTGGTTGGCGATATGATCAGGCAATACGAAACCTTGAACCCCTCTCCCCTCGGGGAGAGGGGCAGGGGTGAGGGGGCTGCCCCAAGCCTTGCCCTCTCAGAAATTCGCACCGTCGCCACCCTCACCCCCAACCCCCTCTCCCTCAGAGAGGGCGAGGGGGCTTTTCTGGCCGCGAGCGGAGGGTCTCATGACCCGCAAATTTGATATCGCCGCCATCCGCGCCGAATTTCCGATCCTCGCGCGCGAAGTGAATAATCATCCGCTGGTCTATCTCGACAACGCCGCCAGCGCCCAGAAGCCCAATGCCGTCATCGACGCCCTCGCCAGCCAGATGCGCACCGCCTATGCCAACGTCCATCGCGGCCTGCACACGCTGGCCAATGAGACGACCGAAGCGTTTGAGGCTGCGCGCGAAACCGTGCGCGCCTTTCTGAATGCGCCGTCTACGGATAATGTGATCTTCACCAAGGGCTCCACCGAAGGCATCAACCTCGTCGCTGCCGCGCTCGCCGCGCGCATCCAGCCGGGTGACGAGATCGTGCTCTCCATCATGGAGCACCATTCCAATATCGTGCCCTGGCATTTCCTGCGCGAGCGTCACGGCGCCGTGCTGCGCTGGGTCGGGCTGACCGAAGACGGGTCGCTGGACATGGACGCGATGGCCGCTGCCATCGGGCCGAAGACGAAGATGGTCGCCATCACCCATATGAGCAATGTGCTCGGCACGGTGGTGGATGTGGCCGCGATCACGAAACTTGCCCACGCGGCAGGGGCAGAAATCCTGATCGACGGCAGCCAGTCGGCCGTTCACCTGTCCGTTGATGTCCAGGCCATCGGGTGCGACTGGTATGTCATCACCGGCCACAAGATCTATGGCCCGACCGGCATCGGCGCGCTCTATGGCACATCCGACGCCCTCTCCCGCGCCCGCCCCTATCAGGGCGGCGGTGAGATGATCGAGATCGTCGAGACAGAGCGCGTCACCTACAATACCGCCCCGCACAAATTCGAGGCCGGCACCCCGCCGATTCTCGAAGCCATCGGCTTTGGCGCGGCTCTGCGCTGGCTGGCTGAGTTCGACAAGGCCGACATCATCGCCCATGAACACGCCCTCTATGAGCGCGCAGCGGCCGCTTTGCGCAGCGTCAATGGCATCCGCATCCATGGCGAAGCTCCCGGAAAGGGCGCCGTGCTGGCCTTCAGCCTGGAAGGCGCCCACCCGCATGACATCGCCCAGATCGTCGATCGTTACGGGGTTGCCATCCGCGCGGGTCACCATTGTGCGCAGCCCTTAATGCAGCATTTAGGCGTAACGGCTACGGCGCGGGCGAGCTTCGCCCTATATAATACCGAGGCTGAGGTGGACGCGCTGGCGCAAGCGCTCGCCAAGGCACGCAAAATGCTGGTATAAGTACGTATATGGCCGACGATATGACCTCCCAAGACCTGCTCGGTGTCCGCAATCCGGACGCTGTCTCTGCGATTCCGCAGGACGAGCTGGATCGCCTGACCGACGAGCTCATCGCTGCGTTCAAGACCGTTTACGACCCGGAAATCCCGGTCGACATCTATGAGCTGGGCCTGATTTACAAGGTTGATGTCGATGACGACCGCAAGGTGGACATCGAAATGACGCTCACGGCGCCCGGCTGTCCTGTGGCGGGCGAGATGCCCGGCTGGGTGGAGAACGCCGCCAAGAGCGTAGAAGGCATTACCGCCGTTGAGGTGAGCCTGACCTTCGATCCGCCCTGGGACCCGTCCCGGATGTCGGATGAAGCCCGCCTCGCGCTGAATATGCTTTGATTGAAGGAGGGGCCCCGCGTCCCTATCTACAGACCATGGCCAGAAGACCCCGCCCAAAACCCGTTCGCCTGTCCGACGCCGCTGCTGTGCGCGTCAAGGACATCATGGCCGAGCGCGGCATGGGCTATCTGCGCGTTGGCGTCACCAATGGCGGCTGCGCGGGCATGGAATATGTCATGGATTACGCCTCTGAACCCGCCCCGCTCGACGAGGTGGTAGAGGACAATGGCGTCACCATCCTGATCGACGCCAAGGCCGTGCTGTTCCTGCTGGGCAGTGAACTCGACTATGAAACCACGCTGCTGCACGAGAAATTCGTGTTCCGGAACCCCAACCAGACCGACGCCTGCGGCTGCGGCGAGAGCGTGACGATCGTGCCGGCTGCGGCAGAATAGGCTGCGATCAGGAGGGCGTCAGGATGTGGTCGAAGATCGAGTAATCGAATTTTCCGCCATTGGTAACCGGGCAGGTCTTTGCAAAGGACGTGAAGGCACTGTTCCTCACCGGGATTTCAAGATCGTAGGTCTTGCCCTGCACTTTTATGGAAATTTCCGAGTTGGTGACGGCGGCATTGTAGAGTCGGCGCGCAACTTTTCTGTCAAAGGGGACAATCTTGCTGGATGCAGGGTGATAGCGGAATCGCTCGCTCTGCTTTTTTCCGTCAATTGTCAGTACGCCGGTAAGAGTCAGGATGCGCGGTGTGCGCTCGGGCTTCTCTCCATAGGTACTGTTCGGGTCGAGCTGGATGCCCGCATTGAGTGATTCATAGCCATTGGAATTGACGTGACAGATGAAAATGACGATCGGGCCTGTTGTGGCCGCCGTTTCTATAATTCTTGAGAAGCCGTAGAAATCGGCAGCAGTCCCTGCGTCGGAGCCGTCAACACTGGTCATTGTGTCTGGCTTTTGCTCCCACCTGAGTCCGTCAATCTGAGAGGGAGCACTGGGCTGCGTTTCTGCGATGGCGACCATAGTACAGACAGTCGCTGCTGCCATGGCACTGAATGCCAGATTTCTTACCAAAGACGTCATCGCGTACTCCCCTGTTTCCAGCAGGGGAATGCGCAATTTTAGGTAGTGTCAACCCGCCTCGTTTCGCAATGAAAGCGGCTCTTGTAACTACTCGGCAACAGCCTTGCGCAGGCCGCTACAAGTCTTGGCAAACGCCTTGAAGGCTGCATCAGGTGCGGGAAGGGTTGTCTCGATTGTGCCCTCGCGCTGGGTCTTGATTGTGAGTGTCTCACCTTTGACTGCCGAGTTGAAGACTTTCGCCGCGACGGTGTGCTCTGCGCTCTCGATGGTTTTGCGTGCTGGCGTGTAGCGGAACCTTGCGGAAGTGGGTTCCCCTTCGCCAACGGTAACGGTGGAGTCGCTGCCGCGGGCATACTGCGCATTGCGCTTCATGATTTGAGGGATTGATGCGGGCTCGAGCGTCAGCATCGCAAACATTTCCCCTTTTTCACTACAGGCGAGCATGCTGCCGGGCTGGCCAGGCGTATCTGTATAGATCACGCGCGGTGCGGCTTCATTCTGACCTTCCCAGGCCATCCAGCCAGAGGCCGATGCGGGCATGGCGTGGGCTGCGCCAGCCATGAGGAAGGTGGTAACGGCGACGGCGGTTTTGAGAGAGTGTTGCATTGGTCAGCCCCTGATTTGTCCTGAGGTTTGATTTGATAAATTATTGAATATCAATAACTCATCATCGAGTAAAGATAAAAGTTTGTTGGGGCGCGTTAAATTCAAGAGGCCGAAATCTTCATGAGAATAATGCCGCCAGCTATCAGGCTGGCAGCAAGAAGACGCATGGGGGTGATAGCTTCGCCCAGCCAGAGGATGCCCACCGCAAAAGCACCAACGGCGCCGATCCCCGTCCAGACCATGTAGGCGGTGCCAAGAGGCAGGCTGCGCATGGCCAGCGCGAGGAGAAAGAAGCTCGCCGGCATGGCGGCCAGTGTTATGAGGCTGGGGCCAAGGCGGGTAAAACCGGCCGACTGTTTCATCGAGGTCGCCCAGACGATTTCCAGCAGACCGGCAATAACAAGAAAGACCCAAGGCATGGGACACTCCCGTAAAAACGGGCCGTCCCGAAGCGTTCCCGAAATGGGGGAGGCCGTCCTCCTGCTCAGGCTTTCTAGATAGTCATTCCCGCGCCGGGCTCAAGCCTTCTTGTGGGCGGCGAGGTTGCTTGAGGTCGGCGCAGCTTCAAACCCGTTGGGCGGATCGGGGATAAGGGTGGCCCGTTGGACTGGTTCGCCCGTGGCTTCGGCCACAAGCTCGGCGGAGCGCGTTTCGACGGCCTCGGTCAGCCGGGCGATGAACTCGTCCCTGGGCAGACCCGGCGGGATCGGGTCCAGGAATTCGATGACGGCCGTGCCGGGCCTGCGCGGGGCTTCCTGCTGCTGCCAGAAGACGCCGATATTGGTGGCAACCGGCACGACAGGTACGCCCATCGCTTCGGCCATATGCCAGACGCCGGACTTGTAGCGGAAGTGATATCCGACCGGGGCCAGATGCCCTTCCGGATAGATCAGTACACGGCGGCCATCGGCCTTGGCCTTGTTCATGCCGTTGGCCAGCGAGGAGGCTTTTTTCTCTCCGCCGCCACACGTATCAATGACGATAGCCCCGAGCTTCTTGAGGATGCCGCCCACCAGGGGAAAGCGTTCAAGATGGTCACCCGTTACAAAGGCCAGGTCTTTGACTTCAGGATAGATCAGGAAACCATCGCCCCAGCTCTGGTGTTTGGCGCCGATCACGAAGGCGCCCTCCGGCAGGCGTTCGCGCCCGCGCACTTCCTTGCGGATGCCGGCGATGTGGCGCAGGGCAAAGTTCATTGCGCGGGTATAGCTGCGGATGATGGCGCGTACGGGACCGTGGCCCGGCCATGCCAGAAAAGGAAGCGAGACCAGGACATAAAAGATCGAGAGGACCCAATAGGCCACCTGGAAGAGAGTGCCGCGCATGAGGGTATGCTCCGTAGAGGGAACGATCAGGTGGATTTGAGAACGGCCAGCACCGCGCGCGCCAGCGCCGGGGCATGACGCGACAGCGGGCCGGGCAGGCGGTTATAGATCTTGTTCTGGCCAGCCTGCATGACAACGCCAAGCGCCATCGCCGCTTTGAGGGCCGGATCGCCCTTAGGAATGACGCCGGCATCCATCAGGCCGGAAATGATCCGCTCCGTAATGGAGACAGGGTCATCCTCGCGGCGGCGATCATAGGGGAGGTATTTGTTCAGCGAAACGAGATGGAAGGAAAACAGGAGGAAATCCTCGTCCGCCAGAGCGCAGTAAGCGGCAACGGCGGCGTGGACTTTCTCATCGAGACTGCCGGAGCCGCCCAGGGCCTCGGCCAGCATGGCGGAGAGGCGGTTGTGCGTTTCCATGAACAGGGCAAGGGCAAGCTCGTCCTTGCCCTTATAGTGGCGGTAGAGCGCGCCTTCGGAAACCTGCGCGCTTTCGGCAATCTCGCGCGTGGTGGCCGCATCGACGCCCACATTCACGAACAGTTCCAGCGCGGCGCGTTCGATCTTTGGCCGGGCATCGCGCACGCGCGGGCGCCGGACAGCTTCCTCAGGCTTTGTGACGGTCGGCTTTTCGGCCGCCTTGCCAGCGCCTTTGCCGTTTCCTGCTGGTTTTCCATTGCTCTTTGGGGGGGTAGATTTCCTGGCCATGAGGCTTAAAGGCTCCCTGTCTCTTCAGGGGTGATGTAGCATGGCTGCCCACTAATAGCAAGTGATCAATCGCTCACTAATTGTCGTTTTGAGTAGATTCTGGCCTGAACTGGCGGTCCCCGGAAACAAAAAGGGGCCCGGAAGGGCCCCTCAGCGCTGATCTGTCCGGTAATCTGCCGGTGATCTGGCCAGTGAGCTCAGACAAGCTCGATGCGGTAGCTTTCGATGACGGTGTTCGCCAGCAGCTTCTCGCACATTTCCTTCACCCGCGCCTCGGCGGCGG
The DNA here is from genome assembly GCA_002841155.1 of Alphaproteobacteria bacterium HGW-Alphaproteobacteria-18. Taxonomy (GTDB): domain Bacteria; phylum Pseudomonadota; class Alphaproteobacteria; order Caulobacterales; family Hyphomonadaceae; genus Hyphomonas. The sequence continues at coordinate 13,735 of PHEH01000022.1, read as the reverse complement.
CTTTGTCAGGCGTGCCGGTCAGATCCAGCTCGATCACTTTGCCGACGCGGGCGCTACCAACCTCGCTATAGCCCATCCGGGCCAGCGTATCGGCAACGGCTTTGCCCTGAGGGTCCAGCACGCCGGATTTAAGGGATACGTGAACAACCGCTTTCATTATTTGCTGCCCCCGGTGAAGTGGATGACGTTGTCGGTCTCTTCGCCTGATTCCCGGATGATGCCGAGACGGCGGGCGACTTCGGCATAGGCTTCGGTCACCCCGCCCATGTCGCGGCGGAAGCGGTCCTTGTCCATCTTTTCGCCGGTCTTGGCGTCCCAGAGGCGGCAGCTGTCGGGGCTGATCTCGTCGGCCAGCAGGATGCGCGGCATGTCGTGATCATTCTCGAACCAGCGGCCGAACTCGATCTTGAAGTCGACCAGGCGGATGCCGGCGCCGGCAAACAGGCCCGACATGAAATCGTTCACGCGCAGGGCAAGCGCGATGATGTCGTCATATTCCTGCGCAGTGGCCCAGCCAAAGGCGGCGATATGTTCCTCAGAGACCATCGGGTCATGCAGGGCGTCATTCTTGAAGTAGAACTCGACCAGCGGGCGCGGCAGAGACTGGCCCTCCGGAATGCCCAGCCGCGTGGAGAGCGAGCCGGCCGCGATGTTGCGCACGACAACTTCGAGCGGAATGATATCGACCTTGCGGACCAGCTGTTCGCGCATGTTGAGGCGGCGAATGAAATGGTTGGGGATGCCCACCGAGGTCAGATGGGTCATGACAAACTCGCTGATGCGGTTGTTCAGAACCCCTTTACCATCGAGTACGGCCTTCTTGGTCGCATCGAACGCAGTGGTGTCGTCCTTGAAATACTGGATCAGCGTGCCCGGTTCAGGCCCCTCATAGAGGATTTTCGCTTTTCCTTCGTAGATGACGCGGCGCTTGTTCATCTCAACCGGCCTTTCCTGCGCGTTCGTGGGGAAATGCGTTGCCAACGGGAATCACTCGCCCCGCTCCCCTGAAGCGCGGACTGTTACGCCAAACCTGCGACAGAAACAATTATTGCGAACACCTGCTGATGCACCCTATATCAGCGCCGACAGAGACAGGCAGAAGCGAAAGGCCACCTTCATGAGCTCATTCGATGATCGCGAGCGCGCAGAGGAAGCCCGCTACGCCCTTGATCAGGAAACCCAGTTCAAGATTAACGCCCGCCGGAACAAGCTTCTGGGGCTCTGGGCTGCTGAACTTCTAGGCCTGAAAGACGCTGACGCAGACGTCTACGCGAAATCTGTCGTGATTGCTGACCTCGAAGAGGCCGGTGACGACGATGTCGTGCGCAAGGTGCGCGGTGACCTTGAGAAGGCTGGCCTGACCCGCACGGACGTTCAGATCCGTGAGGAAATGGCGCGTCTCCTGCCCGTCGCACGCGAGCAAGTCATCAATGATATCAAGGGCTGAGGACAACCGGCGGCGTGTAGTTATCGCCGCAGCTCGGACCCGTTCCGCCCATCGGCACGAATGACACGCAGCTGTAATGAGCTCCGGTAGCCTGGCCAAAGTTCGGCGTGCCGGTCCATCCTTCCATGTACGGCTTGCCGACCCAGGCGCTCATCATGATCTTGCCGCGCGCGGCCGGAATGCCTGTGTCGCCCGTGGGGGTCATGTAGATGGGCTGTCCCTCGATGAACCAGGTGATACGCTCAGGGGTCCATTCAAACGCATAGAGGCGGTCTGCTTCGGCCGCGTCGAAAGGCAGATCGAAGCCTTCGAAAGCGCCACGCTTGCCTTTGCGGAAGTAGTTGAAATGGACCTTGGTTGTATCCTGGCCGAGGAATTCGATGTCGATCTCGTCATGCGGATCGCCGAAGGGGGAGCCGGTGAAGGTGAAAAAGGCTGACACCGTGCCCGAACCGCGGGCTGGGCGCATGATGACCTCATACCGGCCATAGCCATATTTCTCGGGGGTTTGGACTTCGGCGATGGTAAAGGGCTGACTCTCGCCTTTCACTCGCAGGATCGAAAGCAGGGTGCCGCTGGGGGTCTCTTTCACATTTTCCTCCCGCCAGTTCCCGCCATAATGGGTCACGATGTTGTCGTGGGTGGACGGCCGGAACGGTGTCGAACCGCGCATCCGGGTGAGGAAGGCGTCTTGCTGGCGGTTTGTGACGGCGGGCGGCTGGGGGGCGGGCAAGACCGGCGTATAGGTTTCCGGGCCTTTCCAAGGATAGAATTCCGGCTGCAACTGAGCCGTCTGATTGCGGGAAGGCGCGATCCGGGGAGGCGTTGCGGAAGTATTTTCCGCAATTATTTCAAGTCTCTCGGTGGCGTCCGGGCGAGGGGAAAGGGCCGCAAGTCCTATTGCCGTTACCATAGCCACACAGCAGACCACAAGCAGGTCCATGTGTCCGGAAACCTTGGTCCAGATACCTGACTGAGCTTTGCCGATTTGGGCCATGACGTCCTCCGAAGGTTAAGCCTTCGTGAAGAGCAAGTTATGCGCCAACTATTTGTTAAGCAAAACCCTCAGCGGTCAGTCAGCCGTTTCGCCATCAGCGGCGGGGGCTGCCAGAGAGCTGCGATTACGCATCATGAACAGGGGCACCGAGCCGATGGGCGTGATCGCCCAGTCGAGCGGCTGATCATGCGGCTCGCAGGGCACCTTGTCGATCTGCTGGGCGGCATAGGCGACGGCGCAGGCGAACGCCCGGCCCTTGGCGCGAAGTTTTTCCAGGGCGGCGTCGTAATGGCCCCGGCCGTATCCGAGCCGGTTTCCCATCGTGTCATACGCCAGAAGGGGCGTCAGAACGAGGGTGGGGGTCACTTCCGGCGCATCGGCGGAGGGTTCTGACAGGCCGAAGGGGCGCCGGTCCAGAGGCTCGCCCGGTGACCAGAGGCGCCAGCTGATGCCGGTTTCTTCCATGCGTGGCAGGCAGAGCTCGGCGCCGGCGCGGGCGAGACGTTCCATCAGCGGAAAGGGATCGAGTTCTTCATTGATGGCGACATAGCCCGACACGACCGGGCCATACCGCTCCAGAAGCTTCATCGGGAAGATGCCCGCAAGGCGTTCGGCGGCGTCAGGATCGCGCGCGGCGGCCTCGGCGCGGATTGTCCGCATCCGGTGGCGCAGGGCCGTCTTGTCGGCGTCGATACTCATGCAAGCCTTCCTCGTCGTCGGTGGCCACGGCAGAAAGGGCGGTAGTGCACAAGAACCACGTCGCCGCCGGGCACATTTCACTCCCGTCGACCTAGAGACTAGGTGGGTGCCAGATGAGCCAGGGCCACGGCCCCAGCCAGAATGCCAGCCCCCTGACGGTAAGTAAGGTCACTGGAGATCAGTCCCATGCGGGCGCAGCAGCCCTTGTGCCGTTTAAATCTAGTGGCTCTCCATGGGTTTGGGAAGCGGCATACACCGCTCAGTCCTGTGAGATTGTAAGATCGAAGGCATAGAGCAGGGTTCTCTGGGTGCCGGAAAAGTTGTTGTCCGACACGGCCCAGACCCGGATGGCCCCATTCTGCAGAGGTTCTGCTGCCAGTCCTTCGAAATTATCCACAAGAAGAGGCCGGCTGAGCGTGAGCATTTCTGTGTCGCTGTCCCCCCATGTCAGCCGGATACGGTTGCCCTGGAGGGGGTCCCAGGCGCGGAACATCTCGATTGTGCGGCTTGAACCATCGGGCAGGGCGACGACCTCGCGGGCGACAAGGCCATGAAGAGCAGGGGCGGGCGCGCGCTCGCCGGTCCAGACCGAAGTGCCATCTGCAAGAACGCGGCCCAGCGGCGAGGTGCCGAGCATGCCTTCATAGCCAAAGCCGAGGGCACCATCAGCCTCGAGAAAGAGCGCTTCAGGGCCCTGATTCTGATCAATATTTCGGCCATTGTGGGTGTCTGGGAGGTTTGCGACACGGGCGGCGCGCGCGGCAGATCCGCAGGCTTCCAGCGCAAACGCTTCGATGCGGAATTCCCGCTCGAAGCTGACAAGGGCGAGGCCGTCTGACCAGACGAGACCTTCGGCGTCACCTTCTGCCTTGCCGGTGAGGTAGGCGCCGTCAACGCCTTGCATATAGGCGATTTTTGCCGATGCAGGGGCGCCGTTCTCAAGGCTGATCCAGAAGAAAGCGCCCGCGTCAGAGACAGTGAGGAGGCCGCCGCCTTTTGAGGCGGGCAGCAGGGCGAGGCCGGAGAGACCGCCGAAATTGGAATTGGAGGAGGAAAGCTCCCAAGCCCCTGAAAGCGCTACGGTTTCAGGGATTCGGCGGGCGATCTGGTCTGGCGTGCCGAGGGAAACGGGTGTCACGGAGAGGTCGATCGGCAGTGGTTCCTGACGCCGTGTTCCGGCCGGGCAAGAGGCGGCAATCAGCGCTCCAGCATGGTCAGACGTGCGCCAAAGCCCGTCATGGCGCGACACATTCGGGACAGATTGGGACATTTCAGGACGCTTGGGGACGCTTTCGACCACCGGCGAAGCCCCTGCGCCGGTCTCCTGGGGCGCCGCGCAGGCGCTCATCAGACTGGCCGCCAAGAGGATCGTCAAAACCGCGTTGAGACGCATAGGCATACTCCTGAGAATCACGTCACGGGCTATCGGGGTGAATGCGGACGACGGGATGACAAAGGTCTGACCATTTCGTGAAAAGGTATGCCGCCCCCTCTGGATTTAGAAAGCGAACCCTTTCAGGTTTATCATCATGAGTCAGATACCTCTTGCCCGCCGCTCTCCCATTCCGCCGGAAAACTGCAACCTGGCCCGCGCCATCGAGCTGATCGGGGATCGCTGGACGATGTTGATTCTGCGCGCGGCGCTTTATGGCGTGCGCCGGTTTGATGATTTCCAGTCGGAACTGAAATGCCCGCGCACGGTGCTGTCGGGGCGGCTGAAGATTCTGGTCGATGCGGGGCTGCTGACGAAGCGGACCTATAAGGTGCCGGGCAAGCGCGCGCGGCCTGAATATGTGCTTTCGGCGATGGGCATCTCGCTGCGCCCGATCCTGATCGGGCTGACGCAGTGGGGCGATGTCTGGCTTGGCCAGGGCGAGCCTGCACCGATCAGCTTCACCAAGGCGGGCTCAAAGGGCGCCATCCGGGCCGCTTTCGTGGACGCAGACGGGCGCGAGGTGCGCCCTGACCAGATCCGCGCGGTGCTGCGCGGCTAGCGCTGCGCGCCCGGCATTCTCTTTTGAGTGTCGCAGGCTTTTACGGAAAACTGCGCCCGCTTTTGGGCGCGCCGCTTTAACTCACAATTTGTGCAGGCTGTGGCTCATTTGGCTCTTGCAAAGGGGCCGCTTCCCGCATATTCCGTCCGCTTCGCCGACGAGGCGGATACATATGTCGGATGCGGGCGTAGCTCAGTGGTAGAGCACAACCTTGCCAAGGTTGGGGTCGAGAGTTCGAATCTCTTCGCCCGCTCCAGACAAATTTACGAAAAATCAAATAAGAACAAAGCCCTGACGGGCTTTTGCCGCGCGTTCGCTTGACGGTTGCCGGATTTTTCCCTACAAATTTCCCTACAGAACTCCCTACAAAGGGGATTGGGTGGTGGAGAGAACGAACCGGCATCTCAAGTTGAAGCAGGGCTACTGGCACTATCAGCGCCGGGTCCCGAAACGCTACGGACAGTATGATCCGCGCGGCGTGATCGAGTGCTCGCTGCGGACCAGGTCTCTCGAGATTGCACGAATGCGTCGCGACGCCATGGAGGAGTCCGACGACTTCTACTGGGCGATGCTCGCGGGTACCGCCGGAGACACCGGCTCTCCTGAAAACCTCGCCTGCCAGATCGATCAGGCCCAGCGCCGTTACAAAGCCGCGCAGACGCGCGCGCTCGCCCGCGGCTTTGTCTATGCCCCCGTCGAGCAGCTGGCGAGCGAGGCGGGCCTCGATGAACTCGTCGCCCGCATCCGCCGCGTGGACGCAGCCGACAAGGGGCGCCCGACACCTGCGGAAAAGATCGAGGCGGACGCCCTCCTGGGCACCGTTCCGCCGCCGCCCGTGACAGTATCGGCCGCCTTCGAGATTTACTGCTCGGACATCGCTGCGAGCGAACTCATCGGCAAATCCGAAACCCAGATCCGGGCCTGGAAGAAGACCAAGCGGCGGGGCGTGCAGTACTTTATCGATGTCGTCGGCGACCGGAACATGCGTGACATCACCCGGCAAGATGCCCTGCAGTATTACAACTGGTGGAAAGACCGGGTCATGCCGAAACCCGGCCGGGAGGCCCTGAGCACGAAGACGGCGAACCGCGATGTCGGCAATATGCGTCTCCTCTACAGCGCCTGGTTCAAATACATCGGCGAAGAAGACCGGCCCAACCCGTTCCGAAACCTCGCGTTCAAGGACCGTCAGACAACGGATGTGCCGCCGTTTGAGGATGCGTGGGTTCGATCAAAGATCCTGGCGCCGGGCGCGCTCACCGGCCTCGTTGGCGGGGCAGACCTCATCCTCTACACGCTGATCGAGACCGGCTGCCGGCCCGGCGAAATCGCAAACCTCCTGGAAGAGGACATCCATCTCAAGGCGGACGTGCCCTACATCTCGATCCGGCCGAAGAAGGACCGGGAGATCAAGACGGCTTCATCGATCCGGGATATCCCGCTGGTCGGCGTTGCGCTGGAAGCCATGCGACGCGCGCCGAAAGGGTTCCCGCACTACCGTGACAAGCCGGACCTCCTCTCAGCCAACCTGATGACGGCGCTCAAATCGCGCGGGCTGTTCCCAACACCGGCGCACAAGGTGTATTCGCTGCGGCACTCATTCGAAAAACGCATGCAGGAGGCCGAAATTGATTACGGGTTCCGGTGCATGATCATGGGGCATGCGAATACAAGGCCCGCCTATGGCGACGGTGGGTCGATGGCGTATCGGCGGGATCAGTTGTTGAAGATTGTCCATCCGGTGCCCGAGGGGTGGGCGGGGGCGTTGCGCGGCTAGTCAACTCTGTGCACCTGGCACCTCAGACCCATTCTGCAGGCGCCCATCCCTCGACTCTAAGCTAATAAGATTGTTGCCTCGGCTTTGGGGCAGCTTCAGGAGTGCCCCCGTAAGGCTCAAAGCAGACGGGATCGATATCTTGAGCGTGTCTGTAGAGTTATGGCATGAGGTATTTTTCCGACCTTTTCGTACCATGCGCACGAGACAGTGGCTTGAGAGTCGTCAATGGCAGCATTTACCGGGATAGAGCGCCCGGTTACGTGCTCCACTTAGGTCTCTGGTGTCGCGGTTCGGTATTGGCCATGGTGATGTGCAGGCCAGTGTAATGCTAAGAGCTTGATTGAACAGAGGGTTGGGGTCTAAAAAAAAGAACTATGCGGGCCGCAATGTTCCTTTAATGTTCTTGACGCATTCTTATATTAGCATTCAGTTTGCGGCGCATAAAAGCATGTCTATACGACGGCGGCCGTGAAGAGTAAAAATCGCTGACCGGAGCCAAATCGGCGAAAGAGGGTTTATGCTTAGTTTTGAGATTCAGAATTCTCCGCGCTTCGCTTGGATTTACCAAGACGGCGTGCCGCGGGCAGCCTTGTGGGACACTGTGCTCGCCACGCAATTCGGATCGACTGTGGTTCCGAGTCTTGGATCGATCGTGCCCGGCTGGACTCTCACATTTCCAAGGATGCCAAGTCTGAACTTGGCGAACTCTGCAGATATTGATCGTGAAAACGTATTCAGAGCTGCGCGACAAGCCGCGACTGTAGCTCGGAGGTTTGAATCCGAGGTCTATCATTTTGAGCACGGCGCGGCGGGCCAGGGGTCGCTAGTCGGTTGCGGAATTGACTTGGCTCATTTGCACACAGTGCCGCTTGGCTTTGATCTCTTATCGGCCGCCATCAAGTTCGGCGCAGGCTATGCCACTTGGACCACAGAGCGACTGGATGCCGACCTCTGGTGTTCATTGCGGGGAGTAGAATACTATCTGGTTTGGAAGTCCGGCTCCGAAGAGGCAGTTGTAGGTCGTAGTTTGAAACCGACGTCGCAATTCTTTCGCAGAGTGATTGCTGATCGGCTTGGTATGGCGGAAACTTGGGATTATAAAACGCATGCGTTCGCTGAAAACATTAGCCTGACGCAGAAGGCGTTTGCAGCGCATGACAGAGAGTACTAGCAGCGAAAACAAAGATGACGACGAGTTCGGTCTACGTGATGGTAGACGGCCGGGAGATTCCGATACGAAGTTCACGGGTCCTGAGCGTAATCAGATCGTTATAGAATCTGCTTTTTTGTTTTTGGTGATTGTTGGTGGGCTGACGGGATTAGCAAGTATTCTGTGGTGTATCAGCAACCTTCAATTCGGGGTCCAAAACCCAACGACATGTGTCACTTCTGAATTTTGCACACTTTGCAAATCGCCCTTAATTATGACCTCGGCATTTTTCTGTGCGGGTTTGATTGGCGGATCCGTTTTTTCTTTAAAGTGGCTTTATCACTCAGTAGCGAACGACCTGTGGCATAAAGATCGTTTCTTGTGGCGGGTATCAGTTCCCTTGATGGGCGGCGTGCTAGGTGTATTCGTAACCTATCTTTTCGCCCGCACGCTCGGCACTTCGTTCTCGCCAACTTCATTCAAAGTTGAGTTTGTGTTGCCCGCTTGTGGGTTCAGCTTTTTGGTTGGTATCTTTGCAGACGGCGCCATAGCGTCCCTAGAAAAACTGGCTCGCAGCATATTTGGAACGCTGGAAAATTTTAACGGCTCAAAATGACCGGGGCGCTTAGGCTAATCCGACTTTCAGAGGCGTCGACCACGCTTGAGCAGGAACTGTTCATTTCGTTGTATGGCATGAAGGCTTGGGGCTTATCGCGCGTACCAGAAGCATGGGTGCCTCCAACTCTTCTGCTATCTGCAGAACTTTGCGACCAGCTTCAAAGGGGCCAGGATAACGGAGATTTTCGCGCGCTCTGCGAAGAGTTAGCAATCGAAATATCTGGTTTGCTGAAAACGTCGCCACCAGGGACATCAGTGATTTTTAGATCAAGTGCGACGCAAGAGACAGTACTTGATCGAGGGCGTTTCCTAACAGTCATCGAGTCAAAAATTGATGGAGCCTCAGTGCTGTCCATCGTTGAGAGGATTTGCTCGGACTTCCAAAAGCATGGAGCTTCGGGGAGAATGGCAATTTTGATTCAGCCGCATTTGACAGCAATTGCCTCTGGTCATTTGGCTAACTTCCGTAGAGTGAGCAAAACCAGAAACAGCTGGCAGGCAGAGATTTTTGGATTAGACTCAAGGTTCAAAACCTCGAAGGGCGAAATTCGGAGAGTGAGCTTCAACAGTCAACGAAATGACCCTCCTGGTGCCTTAATTGGCTTGCCGGAAGTAGAAGATGTCGACTCTCTCACAGACAGTTTGAAAGACATAGGGAGTTGGTTAGCTGTAAACCTGGATCCTGTTGTGTCTGTTGAGTGGGTTCTCACCTCCAACGCAATTTGGATTGTGCAGTGTGATGATGAAACTGATCCGCCTGATGCGGTGGATCCTAAGTTTCTAACTTTTCCTGCTCAAAAGCCCGCAACACGCATCTTTCCCCCCGCGCCGCTAAAATCGTACACAGTCGGATCAGGTGGCGCTGGGTTGCGAAAGTTGACGGCGCTGGATGACTTCTATTTGCCGGATGCTCAATCTCTTCCCGAGATTTTCTACGCTTCAGCCGCCCAATTGAGTGGTTGCTTGTCTACTCCGGCGGGAAGGCGAAAGTTCTCGGATGAACTCAATGAGTTTGGTTCAAATGGCGTCGTGATCCGTACAGACAGGACAGATGTTTTTGGCACTGAGGGTATGAATCTTCCCAGGACCGATACTGTCATGGGGGAAGAAGCTGTCGCTTGGCTTCGGGAAGCTATCAACAAGTTTGAAGAGCGAGGAGCAGGAAATCCCGAAGCGGTCTTCTTTCTATTACACCGCTTTATTCCTTCCAAAGCGTCTGCGTGGTCATATGCATCTCCGGATGACCGGTTTGTTCGAGTTGACAGTTTGTGGGGCATACCAGACGGAATACAATTCTTCCCACATGACTCGTTTGAATACGACGTGCTCGAACGAAAACTGGTTCGTCCAACGATAGATTACAAACCCTATCTGACGTGGCCGCTTGAGCATGGAGAATGGAAGAACCTTAGAGTTCAGGCCGCTCGCGCAAGATCTCAATCATTGTCAAAAGCAGATGTTGCCTACATTGCGGAGTATACTTCGGCGATTGCCAAAAAACTCGCAGAACCAGCACAAATTATGTGGTTTTGCGATTTTCCAGATTCGAGCAAATACCGGAAGCCGCTGCCTTGGTATCGTGAGCGTCATAGCAGACGACCAAAGAGATTGGAGGCAGCTCCGCAACTGCCCGAGATTATCGTTCGTTCAATTTCGGATGTCGAACGTATCACTGCCAACATCGGGATGCCCCCATCGAAACTGGTGTTGGAGCCTGAAAGTTCGATCATGCGCTCTGCCGAATTTATTCAGCTGGTCGCGAATGCAGCGCGCGCTGGAAAGCACAGCGTGGTTCTGAATGGGTCAGTGTTAGCCCATGCCTTTCACCAACTTCTGGATCTGGGCGTGCCGATCTATTCTTCGCGACAACCCACGCGTCGCAGGGCAATTGAAAAGCGAATCTTTGGCAAGTTAGTTCGGGATAAAATTCCCGAGATTATTGTCGCAAACGGCGACGCGGTTACTTTTGGTCGAGTGCCCAGAACCGAGAAGCGAAAGTTACTCATTTCGAAAGCGTTTGAAGAGCTGGCTGAAATAGCATCGGCGGAAGACGCCTCACGTATAGGTGAGTTAGCTGACCTGTACGAAGTGCTGGACGCTATTCTTGCGGATTTCGGCATCACCTGGGCTTCGGTCATCAATGCCGCTCAAGAAAAGAAAACTCAAAGGGGCGGCTTTGCGGGTGGGATTGTTTTAGTTGGCACCAACCTGCCAAAACCCAATGAATCAGATCTTTTGCCCGGCGGCGCTGGCACCCGAAACGAGGTGCGGCCTGATAAGGCTCTGCATTCGGCAACCAAAATTGAAACCGTCGATGGTGAAGTGTCCGTGCCCATTCTAAATCTCCTCTCAAACGATGATGGAATTGACGTCAGAGTAGGCGACACGGGAGATTTACTTCGTATATCCATTCGACTTGAAGGAGATCGAATGATGATTTCTCGATGCCTTGGCAATGTGAAGCGCAGGGGCAAAAAATCGACTGATTCACCGCCGGATGATCTGCTGTTTTAAGCTGATCCAGAGAGTGGCGCGGGGCCCAATCTCCGGCTCCGATTATTCGGACCATGGCTATTTTGGGTGAGCGATAAGATCCGCCTTTTAGATGTGCCCTATACGGAGCAATTGAGCGGCGGACTAAGGTTCGAAGGCCACATAGTCCTCAGCGGCGCAATTCATAATTATCAAAACGGCTGTTCTTGGGAAAGACGAAGTTTTTCGTTGCCGGCATCTCTGGAAATAATGGTAACTATTGTAATGGTTGCTTCATTCCGGTGAGTATCTGCAAATTCTTTCAAATATTGTATGTTGGGTGTCGAATTTGCAAGTTTTAGAAGTTCAAGACCTAGAAACGTAATCGAGAAGCATTCAAAGCTGATGGATGCCTTGGACTGATCATTTGGCGTTATAAAGAGGAGCTTGTCCCCGAACCCAACGGCGAAAACATTGCGGCCGTTGAATTCATGTGCAGGGAAATTCTTGGAGACGCCGCCAATGCCGGTAGAGGCGCCAATCAATACGCCCAGTGCCTCAAGTTTGAGTAAATCGCCAAATGTTACGCCTGTTGCCAAAACTGCCGCTGGAATTTTGCTTCTAACTTTAAAAATGAAATCTCCACCAAGGGCAAACTGACCTAGCTTCCCAATCAATTCTGCATCATGTCGCGACATGCGACTCAGGAAATCGAGCGTATGTATGCTGAATGATCCCTTCCTCCGAGCTTCCCCTGCAAGCGCCTTCGCCCACAGTCTCTGCATCTCTTCGTCAGAAATCTCTCTCGCCCGATTTCTCCATTGAGAGAACCAATCTCTATTGATGGGCTCATCATCTGCCTCCGAACTATTCATTTCTGAAGCTTCTTCGAGTGCTATCCGCGAAATCTGCTCTAAATTGATTTGATGCTCTAACTGAATTAGATCTGAAGGAGACGTTCGCCCCGCTCTGATCGCTGCTACATAATCTTCCGCAACCGCTTCGATTAGCTCAGCGTCTTTGTCTGAGCTTCGTTCAGCCGCGCAAATGAGTTTGTAATTATTGCTTATGGTGAGCTCTCCGGAACGGACCAGGTCAATTTCTTGCCGGGCTTTCTCTTCCGCGAGTCGCATTATTCTTTGAGCATCAGCGTTTGCAATAGCATCGCGTCGTATCTGCCAGGGTTTTGTGAGCGTTCCTGCGCCCTTGCTCAAGGTTTCAATGAGCTTTACAATTACTGTTTCGCCGGGCCAAGTGAATTGCATAGTTCACATCTCTATTTGTTGGCGGTGTCAATTACATTGAGAAGTTCACGTCCTGTCTACTTAGTCGCCTCAGGTCATGGAGCATTATTCATTCGTATTAACGATCACGGATGGTGAATCTGGCATGACTCGCCTGTAAGTGGAAGGAGCTTCGCGCTCGGTCATGCTGCGCCGAGCGTCGCTGTGAGTGAGCGGCGGATGGAGGCGAGCGTGGAGTTCTCCAAGATGTCGGAGACGCCCCAGATAAAAGGGTTGGGTAAAGACGCTGCTTATGACGTTTTCGGCCGATGATTTTTCTGGGTGCCGAGCGGCTCGTTTCGCGCCACAAGTAGTCAGTGGCACTCCGCGCCAAGTCCAACTCGGAAATCGTCGCTCTGTGCGGAGCGAATTACCTTCCGCTCGAGAAAGCCTGCCGAGCAAAGGAGGACCTCAATGGGACCATTTTGGGCGCCGGAAAAGGCATACAAAGGAGGTCTATGTAGCTTTAGCAATCTGATGCCGGCATCGACTATTGCTTGTTAGGTATCGGCTTCTTGTATTGCAGGTGGGCTGACAATCTCTGGCGGCGCTCTTTGCGAACATATAACTCGTGTTCAAGGCGCTCAAAGACAGGCCAGTAGGCGTCGCCATATCTGTCGATCAATCTGGCGACGCTGCTCAGGCTGCTTTCAATCTCCTCTTCCGTGACCTGCTGGCCTTTGTCCATGAGCGCTGCTCTCGCTTCAGCGGGCTGTCAGTCTTGAGCCCTGGGACGGTTCCACACCATGATGCCGGTGCCTTCCTTCTCGTTCTCAAAGAAGGCGGCGCGCATCGGCTGCGCAAAGTTCGGATCATCGAGTTTGACGGCCAGGTAAGGTGTTTCGCTATCCTTTGCGTCTTGGCGCCAAGCCGCGCCGAGTTCTGCGCCGCCGGCATAAATCCGGAAGTCCGGCGCGCCCTTTGTCTTGTCCTTGTTGGGGACAAGCTGGACTTTGACATTGATGGTTAGTGTGCGGATAGTTCCGGTCCAGGTTCCGTCCTTCAGGGTAAATGCGCCGATCTGTGCCATGGGTCAGTCTCCTTTGCTGGCAGGTTTGGGCAGGGCCTTGCGGGCCCGTCTGAACCCGGCGTCTGAGGCCAGGAACATCTCGATCATGGCCGCGGCGAGCGTTTCTGCGCGCTCGGCTTCGCCATAAGTTTCCTGATAGAGCGCGGCATAATCCTGCAGCGCGGCGGCAGTTTCCGGATCGAGCGCAAGGGTGAGCCGGACCGGCGTGCGGTCGGGGAGTTTTGCAAGGCGCAGGTTCATGGGGCTGTCTCCGGATAGGGACGCAGGA
>PHEH01000021.1 GCA_002841155.1 Alphaproteobacteria bacterium HGW-Alphaproteobacteria-18 | reverse complement strand
GCGCTCGATCCGGAAACCGCTGCCGCGCTGCAGGATTATGCAGCCCTCTATCAGGAGACTTATGGCGAAGCCGAGCGCGCAGAAACGCTCGCCGCCGCCATGATCGACATGTTCCTGGCCTCAGACGCCGGGTTCAGGCGGGCCCGCAAAGCCCTGCCCCACCCTGCCAGACAAGGAGACTGACCCATGGCACAGATCGGCGCATTCACCCTGAAGGAGGGAACCTGGACAGGCACCCTCCGCACCCTGACCATCAATGTCAAAGCCCAGCTTGTTCCCAACAAGGAGAAGGCAAAGGGCGCGCCGGATTTCCGGCTCTATGCCGGCGGCGCAGAACTCGGCGCCGCCTGGCGCGAAGAATCCAAGGATGGCGAAACGCCGTTTCTTGCCGTCAAGCTCGATGATCCGAGCTTTGCGCAGCCGATGCGCGCCGCCTTCTTCGAGAACGCGAAAGAAGGCACCGGCGTCATGGTCTGGAACCGGCCTAAATAAACAACAGCATGTCTGTCAGCGACCAGGATCTCGAAGAAGCCCTCGGCATCGCCGCAAAGATCATTGATCTTTATGGCTACACCTATTGGCCCATCTTCGAGCGCCTGGAAGCAGAACTGACGGAACGCAGCAAAAGACGATCGAGGGTCATGGCACGGCTCAGCCAGTCTCGACCTGGTCGGGGAAAGCCCGCAAAGGACCCAAGACCGGCCCGCAGGCTTACGCCAAAGGAATTGAGAATTCACACGGCAATTCGGAGTGACGTTGTTGTCCGCCGGCAGACCACACCCTTCTATCTTTCAACGGCCTACAGACGCCGCCCCAGGCCCTCAAAAGAGGAAATGATCGATAAAACACCTTTTTATTAATCACTTTTCCTGCATAACGTGATCGAAATAATGGGATTTCTTCGATCATGGCCTGGAACTGGGAACTTCGCGACTGGCCGGACTTTATCCGGGACCGGCAGAAACTCGCCGCCCGCGAGGCCCGTTTTCTCGAACAGGCCGGCCTCCTGATCGGCACATCCCGTCATATTTCCGATGAAGACCGGATCGAGCTTGGCATATCGGTCATGAGCCTGGAAGCGATCGATACGTCTCAGATCGAGGGGGAAACGCTGGACCGGGCAAGTGTGCAGTCCTCTATCCAGCGCGCCCTTGGTCTGAAGGCCGCCCAGACATCCGCCCGCGCCGCCGAGAGCGGGATCGCGGACATGATGGTCGACCTTCTGCAGACAACCGGTGAACCGCTCTCAGACGAAATGCTTCATCGCTGGCACAGGAAGATGCTGACCGGTCGCACTGACCTCAAGAGACTCGGCGGCTATCGCCAGCATGAAGAACCGATGCAGATCATATCGGGCGCTTCCTATGCGCCGAAGGTTCACTATGTGGCGCCGCCTTCAAGCTCCGTTCCCGGCGATATGGCAGCGTTCATCGCCTGGTTTAACCAGACCGCGCCAACCGGCGAGGCCCCGCTGCTTCCGATCGAGCGGGCCGGCCTTGCGCATTTCTGGTTTGAGTGCATCCATCCGTATGAAGACGGCAATGGCCGCATCGGCCGCGCCATCTCGGAAAAGGCGCTTGCTCAAGGGCGGCAGCGGCCCGTCTTTACGTCCCTGGCTGGCGCCCTGCTGCGCCACCGTAAGGATTACTACCGTGAACTGGAACTGGCGAGCGCCACCCTGAACGCGGACCGGTGGCTCAATTGGTTTGCGGATATCGCGCTCGAAGCGCAGGACCGAAGCCTCAGGCAGGTCGAATTCATGCTGGCCAAGACCCGCCTCTTTGACCGGCTCGCAGGGCAGCTGAACCCGCGGCAGGAGAAAGCGCTGCTGCGCATGTTCGCGGAAGGCATTGAGGGCTTCAAGGGCGGCCTCAGCGCGAAGAATTACATGACGATCACAGGCGCCCCGACCGCGACAGCGACCAGGGATCTTGCCGACATGGTCGCCAAAGGCGCGCTCGTCCGGCAGGGAGAACTCAAATCCACCCGGTACTTCCTGAAGCTGGAGTGAAAACGCTTTCGCAGAGAAGCTGCAAAACCCGGGCTCGGAAAACCGAGAGCCTGGGAACCTTTGATGACGAATGCTTGTTGTTAAAGGCTTGTGCGCATCGACCTCGTGACCGCCGATCGGCCGGAAAGCACTCGGGTGCCCGGAGCAATTGCAACTGAAGGAGCAGTACGGTGCGAGTCTTTTGACAGACAAAGCGCTAAATATATGTTGCTTTGTATTCATTTAGTTTATGGCGCGAGTGACGGGGGTATTTCTGGCCTTTCTTGTGGTGGCCGCTTTGATCGACCTGCTGCTTGCCAAGGTGTTCAGCCTGCCTGCCGCGTCCGGGAGAGCCCTGATCTTCAGCCTTGGCACCCGGAATTCGTTCTTTGTGCTGCCGCTTGCGCTGACGCTCCCGCCGCAATGGCAGACAGTAACCGTCGTGATCGTGTTTCAATCGCTCGTCGAGCTGTTCGGCATGGTCGTCTACCTCTGGCTCGTGCCCGGGTCATGTCACCTTTGCCGGTTGAGAGCGCGCGATAATCCGCAACATCTGCTTAAGTTGCTTCTCAAAGTAACGACATGCGAACGTCCGCAGGCTGCTCAAGCGAAAATGGGTAATCGCGGCGAACTTTCGGATGATCGCGGAGAACCACCGTCTGTGACGCTCTATGACTGGCCGCCTGCAATAGCTTGCACGCGCCTGGCCCACCGCATATCAGAGCAAGTCCATAGCCCGAGGTCTGACGGGGCACGCGTCCTCAACCGTTCGGCCGACAAACGGACATCCGCACAATTGCGCCCGCAAAGGTATCTCATGACGACAATCGAAATTTTCGAACCCAACAGCCTGTTTGTTGAAGTCTCGGGCGCCGGCCTGCCTGAAGTCGATGGCCTCTACATTCCCTCGACCGCACCGCCCGTAAAATCCGAATCCGGTACCCTGTCCAGACCCGGCTACTGGAATGGCAAGCCGGCCTGGGACCGCGCCGACGGCAAGGCCGCCCGCAGCCCCGCGATCTCCTATTCAAACAGCTACAAGTCCTGGCGCATCTCACGGCTCGATGGCCATCTGGCTTATGAGATCACCTGCGACGATGCGCTACCGCCCACTGATCGGCCCTGGAACATATACAAGATGGGGGTCGCGCCCGCGCCGCAGGTGATCCTGCACCAATACGATCCGCGCCTGCATGCGCCGACGCCGAACATAATTTTCATTCTCGGTGGGCCGGGCGCCGGCAAGGGCACAATGTGCGAACTGGCAAAAATCCAGCTCGGATGGACACACCTGTCGACCGGCGATCTGCTCCGCGCCGAGTTGAAGGCTGGCGGCCCGGCCACCGCGCTGATTCGTGAATACATTGATGCCGGAAAGCTCGTGCCCGACGAGATCGTTGTCGGCCTTCTGAAGGATGCCATCGAGATGACGATCCGGACCACCGGCAATGTGAACTTCCTGATCGACGGTTTCCCACGCTGCTTCGGCAATATGGATGTTTGGTACGCGGTATTCGGGCGCGAGAAAGACTTGCCCAGGATGATCTATTTCGAGTGCCCGCTCGAAGTGCTGACCCAGCGCATTCTTGGCCGGGCGCAATATTCCGGCCGCAGCGACGACAATGTCGAAGCCATGACGACACGCTTCGAAAGCTTCCAGATCGAGACCCTGCCGATCATCGAACACTTCAAGGCCGAGGACAAATGCGTCCAGATCGACACCAGTCAGGACCGCCCGGCGGTTTACGAACTGGTGCGCGCCCAGCTTGCCGAACACACTCCCGACGAGCGCATGGCGCGTCCGCTCAGCGAGGAAGCCGAAATCCTGCTGGGCCTGCGGCCCTATCCGAGAAAGGCCTGATCCAGGTTGCGCAGGCCAGACCAGGCCGGCGTCTCCAGATCCTCCGCCAGCTTTTCCAGCATAAAGGTTTCGCGCTGAATCGACAGCCCGATACTGGCCTCCTGCCGCGCCAACACGGCACGGTTGTGGGCAATCGCCTCGTCAAGGTTCACCCAGATCGGTCGCATTCCATTGGCCAGTTCGTAGCCTTCCATGCGGGGCGCGCGCAGCTCGGGATCGGTGTCACAGAAGTAGAAATGCGACGTCATGTGCATCAAGGCGAAGCCCGGCTTCCAGTGCGGCCGCAGCTCCTCGATACAGCCATAGTCGCGCCGTACACGGACATTGCAGGCACCCGTTTCCTCTTCGAGTTCCCGGCGCAGTCCTTCGATCAGGTCTTCCCCGTCAGCCACGCCACCGCCAGGAAAGCTGAAATCATTGTATCGCTCTGTGAACAGCAGCAGGATCGACATCTCCCGCAGCACGATGCCGCGCGCCGCCCGGCGCGTCAGGATCGCACCCGTCAAATCTTTGACGCCGGGATGAACGAGTTTCTTGATTAGTCTCATTGTGGATTTCACTTTAATTGGCGGAAAGTCATATCCGCGGAGCACAGCGCGACAGGATTCCAGCCGGCTGCCGGGCAAGCGTGTAATGTACAGACGGTCCTTTTTCTGCAAGTGCAAAGTTAAGTGCGAAGTAATCCGAGGCGTTCGGCCCTGCGTCCGGCCTGTTTTAGCGCGAACACCATGTCTTGCAGAAATAGCCGGTCTTTTGTCATGACATTGGATTGAAGGGGAAGTACGTAGATATCTAATCTTTTACGTCCCTTACGCTTGAGCGCCGGCGCCGGACGAGGATGAGCTTCCATCATTGAACCCGTTGAACGAGGAGACCCGCAATCACTTCCTGGCTACATGAAAGGCGCCTTGCAGAGTCGGTTGATGTCGTCGTCCAGTCCGGGGCGCGCACGGTTCTCGACCTTGGATGCGGCGACGGCGACCTGCTGGTCCGTCTGGCGAAAGAGCCACAGATCAAGCGGATTGTCGGATTGGATATTTGCGCAGTTGCTCTGGAGCGTCTGCGGGCCCGGTGGGAAGCCCTGAAGGGAAATGCCGAAACGGAGGTTGAGATCAGACTGGGCTCCATGACTGAAGCTCCGGCGTCTTTCGCCAATTTCGACTGCGCGGTGCTTATTGAAACGATCGAGCATATCGCTCCCGACAGGCTGTCTTTGCTCGAGCGCGCGGTATTTTCGCAGATGCGGCCGGGAACGGTGGTCATCACGACACCCAATGCCGAGTATAACCCCCTGCTCGGAGTCCCTCCCCACAGGTTCCGGCATCCCGGACACAAGTTTGAATGGGACCGCGCAAAGTTCCGCAAATGGACCGCAGGCGTTGCCGCCCGAAACAGATATCAGGTCGCCTGCCGGGATATTGCGGGGGCTCATCCGGTCGTGGGAGGCGCCAGTCAGATGGCGGTATTCACGACGGGCGGCGTGTGCGTTGTTCGCTCCGCACATTAAATGGGCCGACGACGCACCAGCAGCGCCGCGCCAAGGACGTTTGAACCTGTTCGGCCCTGTCAGATATCAAGCGACCTGTCTGTGAGCCTTTAAGAACGGAAGTCCGCTAATAAAGGATCGCACCTAGCATTTTTTGAGCGCAGCTAGTCCCGAGGCGTCCAGCATGCCTCGCCCCGATCCCCGACCGTACGCCGGCAAAGATAATGCTCGCGCTCGATCCGGAAACCCATGCGGCGCTGACCGACTATGCGGCGATCTATCAGGCCGCCTATGGCCAGGAGGAACGTGCCGAAACGCTCGCCGCCGCCATGATCGAAACCTTCCTGGTGTCAGACGCCGGGTTCAGGCGGGCCCGCAAAGCCCTACCCAAACCTGCCAGCAAAGGAGACTGACCCATGGCACAGATCGGCGCATTCACTCTGAAGGACGGCACCTGGACCGGGACCATCCGTACAATGACCATCAGTGTCAAATCCCAGCTTGTTCCCAACAAGGACAAGACACAAGGCGCGCCGGATTTCCGGCTCTATGCCGGCGGCGCGGAACTGGGCGCCGCCTGGCGACAGGACGCAAAGGACAGCGAAACGCCCTACCTCGCTGTCAAATTGGATGATCCGGGTTTCGCCCAGCCGATGCGCGCCGCCTTCTTTGAGAACGAGAAGGAAGGCACCCGGGGTCCTTGTGTGGAACCGCCCAAAAAGCAGATGAACGGTTCCGGCGTTCCTGTACCCCCTTAATGCCAGTTTTGACTCTGAAGCCTCTTCCGATCCGTTCACAGACCGGAAGCCTGGCAGATTCCGGGAACTTAACGAACGCTCAGGTACCCGCCATCGACCCCGTCAGCTGATAGTACGATTTGCCAGAGCTGAGCCTGGCGGACTCGGAACAGAGCTGCGCAGCTCATCAGATAATAGCGCCACATGCGTCTGAACCGTTCATCATAACGATCAGACAAATCAGGCCACGCCGCATCAAAATTCTGGAGCCACGCCATCAATGTCAAATCATAATCGGCACCAAAATTGTGCCAGTCCTCGATAATCAGGTTTCCCCCGACTGCCTTGGTGATCTGCTGAGGCGACGGCAGCATGCCATGAGGGAAAATATACTTTTCTATCCATGGGTCGCCATGAGTAACCGTCTCATTTCCGCCAATGGTATGTAACAGGAAAAGTCCGCTCGGCCCGAGCAGTGAACGGACCTTTTCCAGATAAGCCCGATAATTCTTATGCCCGACATGTTCAAACATACCGACTGAAACAATACGATCAAATTGTCCTTCCAGACTCATATAGTCCATGAGCTTTGTTTCGATCGGCAAATTGCCCCGCGTCGCATTCGCCAGCGCAGCCTGTTCTTTTGAAATCGTCACTCCGACACCGGTTACACCGTATTTTTCAGCGGCATATTTGAGCAGCCCTCCCCAGCCTGATCCGATATCAAGAAGACGCTGTCCCGGCTGCAAACTCAGCTTACGGCAGATCAGATCAAGCTTCGCCTCCTGCGCATCATCAAGATGATCTGCAGCCGCCCAGTATCCGCACGAATATATCATGCGTTTATCAAGCATCCGTTCAAAGAGATCATTGCCAGTATCGTAATGAACTTCACCAACCTCAGAGTATTTACTGCGCTGATGGTTCAGGAAGCGCCCCTTCAGAATACTGCCCATCAGGACAAGATCGACCTTCAATTTGGATTGAATATCAGATTTAAGCAGCCTGCTGAACAGCTGGTCGAGTGCATCACAGTCCCACCAGCCGTCCATATAGGCTTCACCAAGCCCCAGTGTCCCCTGAGAGAATACCCTCTCAAATACGCGTGGATCGTGAACCTGCACATCCCAAGGGCGATCCCCCCCTATGACAACGCCGCAGTCTTCAAGCAGTGCAGACAATCTTTGCCCGGCACGGCCCAGCTTTGCCGGTGACCTTGATGGAACGGAAATAAAAGTATGTTTGTTCACTGAAAGCTCATTTCAACGAGCCCTCGCGACCAAAACCGGTCGCGCCTGTGTTCTAAGAAAAAAGAAAAAGGAAAAGGGCTTATAATTGGCCGGGGGATAGGCGCCCGGAGAAGCCATTCAGCAGCTGCCGAATCCGATTCCAGTGTTCCATACGTAGCAGGATCATCTGTGACAAGTCATAACAGGTATGACCAAACGCAGGTTCTCCGGGTACACCACAGGCTGACCCAGCGGCACCGCAAGGGTTAATGTTCGACCCTGCTCCAATCCCAAAGCCTTAAAGGCCGGCATCGTGTCCGACTAAAGTCTAACTACAGGACATGCAGGGACGTTTGACGTGAGTATTTCCGGTGAATCTCCTGACCGGTAGCCATTCAATGGGTTGTGACGAAATCAGAAGCAAGCTATGTGCCCGCCTGTTGCGCCGCAGCATGAAGGGCTTTGCCCGCATCGGTGCCCGATCTTTTAGCGCCGGCTTGGAGTCGCCTGCAGGGCTTTCGTTCCCGCAGTAGGAGCCCGCCGCTTAGTTCCGGATGTGAATCTGTATGCCATCTTTCAGTTTCCAGTCTTTCAAAGAGACCTGGTTGTTCAATATTCGTGGCGACCTGCTCGCGGGCATTGTTGTCGCCCTCGCGCTCATTCCCGAAGCGATCGCCTTCTCGATTATTGCCGGGGTCGACCCGAAGGTCGGCCTTTATGCCTCTTTCTGTATCGCTGTGATTACTGCCATCGCGGGGGGACGACCGGGCATGATCTCGGCGGCCACTGCTGCAACGGCCGTACTCCTGATTACACTCGCCAAGGATCACGGTCTTGAATACCTGCTCGCCGCAACTGTCCTCGCAGGCCTCTTACAGGTTGTCGCAGGCCTTCTGAAACTCGGCCAGTATATGCGCTTCGTCTCGCGTTCCGTCATCACTGGCTTCGTCAACGCCCTCGCCATCCTGATCTTCCTCGCCCAGATTCCCGAACTCGTCGGCGTGCCAATGCTGACCTATCCGCTCGTCGCGCTCGGTCTTGGGATTATCTATCTTTTCCCCTTGCTGACGCGGGCTATTCCCTCGCCGCTGATCTGCATTGTGGCACTCACCGGCCTCGCCATGGCGTTCGGCCTTGATGTGCGTACCGTGGGCGACATGGGTGATCTGCCCGATACTCTTCCGATTTTCCTGATCCCGGACATCCCCCTCACCTTCGAAACCCTGCAGATCATCTTCCCCTACGCCCTCGCCGTCGCGGTCGTTGGTCTCCTTGAGTCCTTGATGACCGCCACCATCGTCGATGACCTCACCGACACGCCGAGCGACCGGAACCGCGAATGCGTCGGCCAGGGCGTTGCCAACACAGTTACCGGTTTCTTTGGCGGCATGGCGGGCTGCGCCATGATCGGCCAGTCCATCATCAACATCAAATCCGGTGGCCGCGGGCGTCTTTCAACGCTCTCCTCGGGCGTGTTCCTGCTCGCCATGATCCTGCTGATCGGCGAATGGGTCAGCCGTATCCCGATGGCCGCCCTTGTCGCCATCATGATCATGGTCTCCATCGGCACGTTCAGCTGGTCATCGCTGAAAAACCTGCGCGTCCACCCGCGCAGCTCGTCCATCGTCATGCTGGCCACCGTGGCCGGTGTCATCATCAGCCACAACCTCGCCATCGGCGTGCTGATCGGCGTGCTTCTCTCCGGCGTCTTTTTCGCCGGCAAGATCTCGCAGATCTTCAAGGTCACCTCGACCCTCTCCGAAGATGGCCGCATCCGCCGCTATAAGGTCGAAGGCCAGGTCTTCTTCGCCTCAGTGGAGGCCTTCAACGCCTCTTTTGACCTGAAAGAAGCGCTCGACGAAGTGATCATTGATGTCAGCGAGGCGCATATCTGGGACATTTCCAGCGTCGCTGCCCTCGACATGATCGTGCTGAAATTCCGCCGCGAAGGGGCTAAGGTGGAGATCATCGGCCTCAATGAGGCCAGCGAAACCATCGTCGACAAGCTCGCCATCCACGACAAACCCGGCGCGCTCGACAAGCTGATGTCGCACTAGGGAGGAACAGACATGACCCATATTCTCGCACTCATCGACGGCTCGGTGTACACCCACAGCGTCTGCGACCACGCCGCCTGGGTCGCCCGCCAATATGGCGGCGACATCGAACTGCTCCACGTCCTCAACACCCGGCAGGCCAGCGCTCTGCCGACGGACCTCTCCGGCTCCATTGGCCTCGGCGCGCGCTCCACGCTTCTGGATGACCTCGTCGAACACGATGAACGTACCGCCCATCTCGACAAGGAGCGGGGCCGCGCCCTTCTCGACGCCGCCCAGCAACGCCTGAACAGCCAAGGGGTCAGCGATGTCAGCCTCGCCCTGCGCACCGGCGAGATCGCCGACTCCCTTGTCAAGCGCGCCGGCGACCTCATCGTCATGGGCAAGCGCGGCGAAGGGGCAGACTTTGAAAAGCTCCACCTCGGCTCAAATCTTGAGCGCGTCGTGCGCGCCGTGCACAAGCCGGTCCTGATCGCCAGCCGCGCGTTCAAGCCGATCCAACATGCCGTCTTCGCTTTTGATGACGGCGTAAGCGCCCGCAAGGCCCTGGACAGCCTCGTCCAGTCGCCGATGGCAGAGCGCCCCCGCATCACCGTGTTCAGCGTTGCCGATTCGGGCTCAGACCTTGCCAAGGCCGGCATTGCCGCCGCCGCGCGCCTCACTGAGGCAGGCTATGCCGCCACAGCAAAAGCGGCGCCCGGCCATGCCGAAAAGCTCATCGCGGCGGAAACCGAACGCGACGGCGCAGACCTCCTGATTATGGGCGCCTACGGACATTCCCGCATCCGCAACCTGATCATCGGTTCAACGACCACATCGCTGATCCGCTCCTGCCCCATCCCGCTGCTGCTGTTCCGGTAATTTGCGAAGGTCTTGAGATCAGACCGGCGTGAAATCAAACTTTGCGCCGGTCACTTCAAACAGCACGGCGTCAAGCTGATCGGCAGCATGAATGTCGAAGAGGGCTATGTTCCGGCCAGCTTCGGAGAAGGCGCTGCCGTAGAAAATTCCGTCAAAACCTTCCAGCCGGAAGAACTCCGCAATCAGCTGTGTCGGCGCATAGTCGGCAGTATTGTCGCTACGAAGGACAGGTTGGGCAAATGCCCGGTCGATGTCCCGCCAAAGCTGTTCGTCCGAATTGGGCGATCCGCACTGCGGTGCCGTTTCTGTGAGCGCATGGAACAGGGAACAGTCGACGATCCTGAGCGGCCGGACCGTGCGAAAGCGCGCCAGAGAAAGGGTCGTGCCGATCCACGGCCGGATCTCTGACATCGCCACATATTCAGAGGTCGCCAGATAGAGGCAGGAGATGCCTTTGGGATTTACGCGGCCCTCATAGGCCCGATCGATCCACGGCTTCATCCGTTCGTTCTGCAGCGGCATGCGCCGGCGATTTCCCGCTTCGCTGAGCGCTTCCCAGTCATGCCCGATCTGGGCGCGCCAGAAGGTTTCTCCAGAGGAGATAACCTCAGTCCGCCCCTCAACGCTTCGCTTTATCCGGCTGAGGAAAGCCTCGCATAGGCGCGACCGGATGTAGCGCTGGCGATAGAGAACTTCCTCCCTGAATTCATCGAATGAGATACACGGCGATGCATTCTGATCGTCGGCCATCCTGTTCCACTCCCACCAAGCCTCTATCCCGCTGACCGCCCGATATAGACTGTCTGGACAATCTCCGAATGGTCGTAGGGATTGCGGAAGCAGACCGGCTCTGCCCAGGCATCCGGGAAGACGCGCCGTAAAGTATCCGTGAAGCCATCGCTGGGCGGCTCATTTGACCAGAGCCCGAATACGCCGCCCGGCCGCAGTTTTTCCGCGATCTGCTTCAGCCCGGCGGGCTCATAAAACTGACGGCTGCGACCATCCAGCAACATCTCCGGAGAATGATCGATATCAAGAAGTATGGCGTCATACAGGTTATCTGCGGCGTCCGGATCGAATCCATTCGGGGAAGATGCCAATTCGAAGAAATCACCCTGCACAATCCTGGCCCGGCTATCCGTACACAGCGCGTCGCCGACCGGGAGAATTCCGCGCTGGTGCCAGTTAATGACAGGCGCCAGCATTTCGATGACGGTTACCTCCGCAACGCGATCATCCTTCAGCGCGGCCAGCGCCGTGTACCCCATACCCAGGCCGCCGACGAGCACCCGGAGGTTGCTCCCCGCCACAGCACTCAGCGTCAGATCTGCCAGCGCTATTTCAGACACCGTGAAAACATCCGACATCAGATGCTCATCCCCGAGCTTGATCTCGTAGATGTCCTTGCCCAGACGCGGCTCCCACCGGCGGCGCAGCGAGATGACCCCGATCTCTGTCGGACAATAATCCAGCTCTTCAAATAAGATGCTCAAAGATACCCCTCCCAATGACGAATGCGTTCACCGCGCACACCCGACACACCGAAGGGCCGCCGGATCGATATCAAGCCGCGCAATCCCGATGAACTCGCCGCATTCGACACAATAGCCAAATTCCTCGTCCTGAAGCCGGGCCAGCGTGAATTCGAGCTGACGGATGCGGGCCAGCCTGCGGGCTTCAGCTGCCTGGGCCATCGCCTGAACCTGTAGCGAGTCGATCCGCGAGACCCTGCCAATGCTCTGCTGGTCGAGTTCGACCGTTGCCCTGTCAGACTTTGACAGCGCGCTGACCGTATGCAGCTCTGCCAGTTCCGCGCGAACTTTGGGGTCGAATCGATCTCTCAGATACTGCTGCGAATAGTCTTGCATCTATCTGTCTCACGTTCGCCAGCGCAGCGTCGCAGGCTCAAGGGGATTGGAGAAGGTTTTCGGGCATCCGCCTGCTTCTGCCCAGGCCTTCTTGAGTTGAAGATACCACAGAAACTGACGGTCAGAGTCCCCGACCAGCATCCCCTTGCCCCCGAACCCTTTGTTCTGGCTCCGCAGCTTCATGATGTTTACATCCTGCTCAAGGAACGGGCGCGCAATGAGGCTGGCAAAAGGGCGCACCAGCGAAAGTATCGGCGTGTCCCAGTAGAATATCTGTCTCAGGACCGTCCGCTCCGCATCCACCGGGGTCAGCGCCGTGAGACCAAGAACTGTGTGCTTGCTATTCTGGATGTATTCTGCGCGCAGTCCCGGCAGCCTGAAATATATCCGTACCGTGATGGCACCGCCGATCAGATTATAAATGTCGCTGTTGACCGGCGCATGCGGCATCATTGTGAAGCCCATGTCATCGGGCTCGAATGACTTGGTTTTTTCCTTCAGAACGCCGCTGCCCCGCCAGATCGGAGAGCGATGCACGAACGGCGTATGCGCCGGATCGAGCAGACCATAGACGGCATCATCCTGATGCGCCGGGAGTACGACCTTCTCCATGAAGCGTATCCGCCCGCCCGGTCCGCCGAAAACGGGAACCGGTATAGGCAGTGTATCTGCTCCATCGGCCGATGCCAGAAAGACCCACACCAGGTCTTCGCTGACCTCGCAGGGTAAAGACTGCCCTCCATTCGCGGTCCGCGCTTCCACGCTGCCCGCTTCCAGCCGGATAAACTCAATCGCCTGGCCACAGATGCAGAGTTGGCGCGGCCTCCCCCGCCTCAACTCACTCAGCCTTGCCGCCACATACCATTGATCGTGAATATAGGTCGGAGCGAAGGCGCCCGGCCGATCCTGCCTTTCAAGCGCATGATCTGCCGGCAGCTCTGTAAAGTCTGCCGGGACCATGGCTAGCTCCTCTCCGGCGGACTGCTGTCCACTGTCAGGATGGCCCACATATTGTCATTGGTCGGAAGATTTACGCCAAAGGGTGCGCGAACTTTGTACCCGGCATCCTCCGCCATTGCTGACAGGCTTTTCCAGGTAAAATAATTGACATGGTCAGGCAGGCGGACCCCGCACCAGTTACCGCCCATGACTTTTGCATTCAGAGAGCCCGCATTGGGAACCTTGATGATCAGGGGCGCCCCGGGCATGAGTTTGGGCCGCAACGCCTTGAGCACCTGCAGGGGCCAGAATTCGTGCTCGAGATAGGAATTCATCATCACGCCCCTGAACAGGCGATCTTCAAACCGGGAAATGGCTCTGGCCGCGTCTCCCTGAAGGCATTGCCCCCCTCGCGTGCGAAATGCTGCGTCCGCCTTCGCGGCGAGTCTCGGCGCAATCTCCACGCCAAACGGGCGATACCCTTCCGGCAACCGCATGGCATGACCGCCATCCCCGCAACCGACATCAAGCACCGGCCCTGGCCTCGCCAGCCGCTCCAGAAAATAGCGGGTCTCCGGACGCGGAAAGACATGCAGCCGCCAGCGTGTCTTCTCATCAAGCCATTGGACAATCGGTTGCGCCTGTCTGCGGCGCTTCTTTTCAGCGACGAAGGTGGCATCCCAGGCAAACTCGCCCTCAAAGGCTTCCTGAACGGGCAGTGCGTCCAGATACAGAAACTTGCACGCTCCGCACTGCGCCATATGCCAGGGGTCCCTGCCAATCCCCTTACGGGCTGGCGTATCGTCACCACACGCCGGGCATTTTCTTGGGACGCACTCCGGGGGCGGTTCGGCCAACTGCTTGATTGAGACCGGCGCATTCATTTCAGCCGCCTCCGGATCGCGTCGATCTTATCGGAGAGTATCTTCGGCGGAAGAGACTTCGCTGCCGGAACAAGTTTCAGGATTTCTTCAGCGCTCGCTTTGGGGCGAGCCTGTACTGCTGATGTCAGCAGAAAGGTCAGATTGATATCTTGCATTGCCACACTGTGAGTCATTACGCGACGGCGTCGCTGTCCGAGACGAAAGTCTGCGGAAATGTGTCACATCGGCTTGCCTCCTGATTTCGTCTAATTTAGCCGGGCATCGCTTCAGGGCAAGTCTTTTCGGCCCAATTGTCTGTCATTCAGCCGCGATTGCATGCCTGCGGAGGATTTTCAGGGAGGCCAGTCCGAGCAACAGGCTGCCAATGACGCACCACGCGGACATCACCAGAAGCTGCACCGGCAGATTAACGCCCCGGTCAATCAACATACCCGACACGCCCGGACCGAGGGCCGTCGCCAGCACCATCGCCGATACGATCACCGCCCGTATGCTGCCGAGATGGCGCGTCCCGTAAACTTCCGGCCAGAGCGCCCCCAGTAAAGTGGAGGTAAATCCATAGCTGATCCCAAAAAGGAACATGAATATGTAGACACCGGAATGCCCGGACAGCATCGCTGCTCCCAGAGTGGCCGTTATCAACGGAAGAAGAAAGAACGGCAGAACACGCGCCGCGCCGAAACGGTCCACCAGATGGCCGCAGATCAGACCGAACCCCACCGTCGTCGCGGCCATTAACGGGAATGCGCCTGCAAATGCGAGCGTCGAGTAGCCCCGCAACTCTGCGAGATGCCCCTGATGGAAAAAGATCGTTGTGCCGATGAAAGGCGGCGCCAGCACGCCTGCAAGCAGGATGTAGAACACCGGATCGCGGAGGACTTCACCGCGCGTCCAGTGCCGGTCTGTGTCCTCGACGGAAATGAGCGCCGGAGTATTCTGCGGTGTCCGCTCAACGCGCATCAGCGCAACAATGGCTGGAAGCGCCACCACAAGAATGACCGCCGCTGCCACGATCCAACTTGCCCGCCAGCCGAGCGCGGCAGACACCAGTACGAAGCTCAGAGGCAGCAACGCTTCGCCCGCCTGATGCCCCGGCACGACCAGGGAGACCGCCCTGCCCCGGCTGGCAGCAAACCAGCGTCCCGTCTCCGTCAGCGCGATATGTGTCATCATACCCTGCCCGAACAGGCGCAACATCCAGATCGCCAGGAAGAGAACGGCAACATGCGGTGCAAATGCCATCAGGAGACACGCGCCCGCCAGAGCCGGCATCGTAAACCGTGCGACTCTCCAGCCCGGCATCCTGTCAATCGACCGGCCAAGCCAGGGCAGCGTCAGCGCGCTTGCGAGCGTTGCGGCCATATAAAGCAGGCCAAACTGCCCCTCGGTGAGGTCAAACCGCGCCCGCAATTCAGTCCCGGAAAGCCCGATAAAGAAAGTCTGCCCGAAGGACGAAAACAGCGTCAGCAGAAAACCGGCGGCCAGCCAGCGGAGATTGTCTTTGATGAAAAGAAGCATGCTGCCTCCCTAATGTGAGAACAGCCGCGTTTAAATCCTTGTCGCAGACTCCCGGTGTTTTACCTTGGTGGCGACTGCATCAGCAGCTTCAAGGGCGACTGCGCGAATGTCTGCTTTTGTCCCCCCGCTGCGCGCAAGAGCGTGCAGGCCGCGGGCAGAAGCAAAAGCGAAGTTGGCCAGCCCCGCATCACCGCGCGCAAGCTTCCTGAGCTTGCGCAACAGTTGGGCGCGCCCCTTCAGAACGGTCTTGCGGACATCTCCGTCCAGCTCGGGCAGGCACATGAGGCTTTCAGAAAAAAGGTACCCGCGTGTCCCCTCTGTTACGATAAACCGGTCAAAAGCTTGGATAAAGTCAGGCAGCGCAGAAGACTTCTTTCCCCAGGCGCCCGATAAAAGACGAGTTTCACTTAAGGCAGAGAAAATTCAGGTAGGGAGCAGAACTCACCCTTAAGGAAAAGTTGTGTAACAAAATCAATTCAATATGCGAAACATTTTACCAAGATCACGCCCTCAAATTATTGATATTATTAAATATTTTTGCAATTTTCACGCCCTTCACCCGCTCCAGTTTCCCGCATATTTCAGGGTTAACGGCATCTGAGGCTGTCATCCTCGCCTCCCATCAAGCGGGTCTCAAGCGGGCAGTTGGTGCACGTAAACCTCATTGTGGATGATCTCGCCGCCCTTGAGCAGCACCAGGTCAAACCCCCGCAATCGTCCGCCCGCGCCGTCAGGGCCAACCGTGCAGATCCACCGGCCACAGAACCCGCCCTCGATCGCCCACACCTCTTCAGGCATATAGATCATCTCCGGCGTCGCCCCGAACAGCCCTTGCAGATATGTCCGCAGCGCATCGCGGCCCTTGAGCCCGCCCGCCGTCTGCGGGTCCATGTAAACGGTGTCCTGCGAATAGAACGACACCAGCCGCTCTGTATCCTTGTCAGACCAGGCTTTCAGCCA
Source organism: Alphaproteobacteria bacterium HGW-Alphaproteobacteria-18 (assembly GCA_002841155.1). GTDB lineage: Bacteria > Pseudomonadota > Alphaproteobacteria > Caulobacterales > Hyphomonadaceae > Hyphomonas. Next base: position 15,785 of record PHEH01000021.1, on the reverse strand, counting down.
GTCGGCATTGAACGCTTCAATATCCAGGCCCATGGTCTCTAGCTCGCTTCCAGCACGCGTTGGCGGTGATCTTGCGTGAAATATTCCGGCGGCACCATCTCCGGCCCCGCCAGCACGGCCACGCCATGCATGCCCAGCGTCGGGTCGCTCATCCGGCGATGGTGATAGGACTGACGCCGCGCCCGCGCCGCCTCCCCGAATTCCATGTCCAGCGCCGCCTGCAACTGCCCGGCAAAACGCAGCCGCCGCATCCGCTCAAATCGCTCCTCCGCATACGGCGTAAAGTCCGGCGTCACGCCTGGCCCGGCGGCTTTGAGAATATCCGACACGATCCGTACATCCCGGTAGGTGATCGACAGGCCGAGGCCATTGATCGGATCATTCCACCCCGCCGCGTCGCCGATCAGAACAGCGCCCTCTGCAAACGGCTGATCGGTCCAGCTGTCATTGTTGAAATACGCAAACAGCGGCCCCGCAGGCGTGCCCGCTGCAATCGCTTCATTGGCCGGCACTGAGTCAAACCGGAACGCCTCCAGAAACCGCTGCGCCCGGTCCTCGCCGCTGAACCGGGCCTTGTCCTCCAGCGCATAGTCGCCATAGACGCGCACCTTCGTGCCCCCTTGCGGAAACGCCAGAAACCCGAAATTCCGCTCCGTCCCGATGGACTGGCGCGTATCATCAATGCCCTTCACATTATCTACCAGCAGCCCGGCAAACCAGTGATGGGGCTTGTCCTGATGCAGACCAATCCCCGCCTCACTGCGCACCTGCGACTGGCGCCCCTCCGCCCCCACGATCAGCGGCGCCGTAGCGGTATGGGTCATGCCCTCATGTGTGTAGGTGACGCTCGGCGCCGCCCCCAGCGTCACGCTGTCGATCACCACCGGCCGCAGCGCCGTGGCGCCAGACCGCGCCGCCTCACCAAACAGCGTCTCGCAATGATGCGGGTGGCCTATGCCAAGCGGCCCGGAAATGTCCGGCAACAGGCCCAGCGGGATCGCCGCCTGCTCGCACAGCTCCGGCGGCAGGCTCTCATCATAGGTCACATGCGAAGTGATGTGATGCCCGCCCGCGCTTTTCAGCAGATCATACAGCCCCACACGTTTGGTCTCGGCCACGCCCCAGGGCGCAATCCATTCCCCGCGCACCCGGTCTTCATACTGTGCCTGCTTTTCCAGCAGCAGCACGTTCCAGCCCGCCTTCGCCATCACCGCCGCCAGCGCCGCACCTCCGATGCCGCCACCAGCAATGATCAGGTCGTATTTCATGGGCTCCCCAAATCTTCTTTATCTGTGATAGCCAATCATCCTTGGCTGAAGGAGGCTGTCAAACATGACCACGGGGAACAAGGATCTGATTTCTTTCGTCCTGCCCGGCCTCGACAGGGGCATATGATGGACCCCGTCACCGCCATCCTCTCCTTCTCTGTCGCTGCGCTGCTGCTGACCCTGACACCCGGCCTCGATACCGCGCTCGTCCTGCGCACAGCCGCCGTCGAAGGTCCCCGGCGCGGCATGATCGCGGGCGCGGGCATCACGCTCGGCGTTCTCCTCTGGGGCATCGCGGCCGCCGCCGGGCTTGGCTCGCTGGCCGCGATCTCGCCGCTCGCCTACCAGGTCCTGCGCATCGCCGGGGCGCTCTATGTCCTCTGGCTCGGCGGCCAGATGATCTGGTCGGCCTGGCAGACACTCCGCCTTCACACATCGCCTGAGACAATCAGCACAGACGCCGCCCGCCAGCCCAACTGGTTCCTCCGGGGACTGACGACCAACCTGCTCAACCCCAAGGTCGGCCTGTTCTATGCGAGCTTCCTGCCGCAATTCCTGCCAAAGGGCCATTTCGGCCCGGCCGGCCTGATTGCCTTCGGCGCGGGCCTTGCCCTCATCCATTGCGCCTTTGGCCTCACTTTCTTCGCCCTCATCACGGGCGCGGCGTCAAAGGCCAGCCGCTTCCTCGCCCGCCCCGGCGTGCGCGGCGGCATCGAGGGCCTCACCGGCCTCGTCCTCTGCGCCGCCGCCCTCCTGCTGCTGGTGGCGCACTAGCCCTCGCTCAGAGCCGCTCGGCCCGGAACGTCCTCGCCTGCCAGCGCAGCGCGTCCGCCTGCGCGGCCAGAGGCATTTCCGCATCCTCCGGCCTCATCGCGGCCAGCGTGGCATAGACACTGCCCACCGCCTGCTCTGCCGCCGCCACCAGCGTCATCCCGCCATCCAACGCCGCTGTCAGCGCGCCGGTGAACAGGTCGCCCGTGCCATGCGGGCGCGCCTCCACCTTCGGCGTGCGGATGCGCCAGAGCGTTCCGGCCTCCAGCAGCAACGTATCGATCATACCGGGCGCGTCCTCCGGGATCGCCCCGGTCACGGCAATCCGCCCCGGCAGTCCCGGCAAGGCGCGCCGCAGGGCCTGCGCCACAGCGCTGGCGCCATGCGTCTCCAGCCCCGCCAGAAGGCCAAACTCGAACGCATTGGGCGTGATGACATCCGCCATCGGCACCAGCACCTGCCGGAAAAAATCCGGCAGCGCCGCCGCAACAAACACGCCGAGGTCAGTGTCCCCGATTACAGGATCACAAATGTAGGTAAGCTGAGGATTGGCCGCCCTGGCGCGCGCGAGAAAATCGCTGGCCGCCTGCGCATTCTCCAGCGATCCGAGATACCCCGTCACCAGGATCCGCGCCGTGCCCACAAGGCCGCGCTCCTCCACGCCCGTAAGCAGGTCGCCCACCAGATCGGCCGGCAACACCTTGCCCCGCAGCGTCGGATAGCCCGGCCTGTTGGACAGGAGCGTCGTCGGCACGGCATAGACCTCCACGCCATTGGCCATCATCGGATGGATCGCCGCGCTGTTGCCGACATGGCCGAACACGACCTGGCTCTGGATCGAAATGACGCTCATGGCGCGGGCCCGCTCCGGACGCGCCGCCACCACCGGGCCGCGCCGCTGCTGCTGCCCTATGAATGGTGCCCGCCAGCGTCAAATGAATTTTGCCCGCCGCCCCTGAGGCATCTTCACACCCGCCGGAAAATCGCCCTTGCCGCGCCGGACAAGAAATGGCACGAGTCATGCCAATAGATGCTTCGGCATGCCTGGGAGGATATTGAATGAACGTCTTGCGGACACCGGACACGCGGTTTGAAACCCTGCCGGACTATCCCTTCGCCCCGCATTATCTCACCGTGACCGGCGCAGACGACACGCCCCTGCGGATGCATTATCTCGATGAAGGCCCGCAGGACGGGCAGATCATCCTCTGCCTCCACGGCCAGCCTTCCTGGAGCTTCCTTTACCGCAAGATGATCCCCCTGCTGACGGCCGCAGGCTACCGCGTCCTGGCGCCAGACCTGATCGGCTTCGGCAAGTCCGATAAACCCGGCGCCATCGAAGACTATTCCTATTCCGGCCATGTCGCCTGGCTGGAAGCCTGGATTCTGGCGCTTGATCTCAAGGACATGACCCTCGTCTGCCAGGACTGGGGCGGACTTCTTGGCCTGCGCCTTGTGGGCCTGCACCCGGATCGCTTCGCCCGCCTCGTCGTGGCCAATACCGGCCTGCCGGATTCCAGACAGCTCGCCCCGCAGATGTCGGAAATGCTCGGCATGCTTTATCCGCAGGTGCCCGTTCCCAGCGCCAAGGATGTCGGCGACGCCTTCCGCTCCGGCACGCCCGGCGCCTTCCTCTTCTGGGTCAAATATGCCGCCGAAGCGCCAGACTTTTCCGTACGCGATGTCTTCGGTCTCCTCTCGGACATCTCCGACGACAGCGTGCTCGATGGCTATGAGGCTCCGTTCCCGGATGAAACCTATCTTGCCGGCGCCCGCCGCTTTCCCTCGCTCGTGCCCCTCCTGCCAAACGGCGCAGAGGAGCGCGCAAAGAATGACGCGGCCTGGGCCGTGCTGGAAAAATTCGAAAAACCCGTCCTCACCGCCTTTGCCGATGATGACCCCGTCACCAAGGGCGGCGAAGCCGCCTTCCAGACGCGCATCCCCGGCGCGAAGGGTCAGGCCCACGTCACCATTTCCGGCGGCGGCCATTTCCTGCAGGAACACCGCCCCGAAGCCTTCAGCCAGGCGATCATAGACTTCATGCGCGCCAATCCCTGACCGGCCCACCGCAATTGCCGCCCTTCCCCTGCGTCGGGGCTCCCAAGACGGCTTACCGCACGTTAAACGGGCACCTGACCTGTTTAAATCTGAGGAGCGCGGGCAATGGCAAAAGGTGATTTTCCGGTCCTGATCGGCGTTGGCCAGGCGATGAGCCAATGGGACGGTAAAAACGGCGCAGAGGGCGCCCCCTCGCCCCTCTCCCTGATGGCAGACGCTTCCAAAGCCGCCCTCGCCGACACTGGCGCCCCTGGCATAGCCGCCGCCATCGACGCCCTCGCCGTCGTGCGTATCTTCGAGGACTCCGTCCCCGGCGACCGCCACCCCCACGGCCACAACACAAACCTCCCCGGCACGCTGGCGCGCGAGACGAACACCAATCCGGGCTACCTCGTTTACGAAACCGTCGGCGGCCAGAGCCCGCAGGCCCTCGTCAACGAGTTCGCCCGCCGCATCCATGACGGCGAGTTCGAAGCCGTCCTCATCTCCGGCTCGGAGGCCAACCGCGCCTCCAAGGGCGCCCGCAAGCACGGCGTCGAGATCAATTGGGTCGACGAAGACGCCCGCGACTATGAAGACCGCGGCCTTGGCCCGATGATGCTCTCGCGCGGCGAGATCAAGCACGGCCTCGTCACGCCGGCCTATTTCTACGGCCTGTTCGAAAACGCCATCGCCGCCCGGGAAGGCCGGGGCCGCGCGGGCCAGCGCAAGGCCATGGCCGAGCTCTTCCAACCCTTCTCCGCCACCGCCGCGAAAAACCCCTGGTCGCAATTCCCGCAGGAACATTCGGTGGAGTTTCTCTCCACCCCGTCGCGCGAAAACTATGAGTATGCCGACCCCTTCCTGAAATGGTTCATCGCCCAGGACGCCGTCAACCAGGGCGCCGCCGCGATCCTCGTCTCGTCCTCCAAGGCAGACGAACTCGGCGTGCCCGAATCCAAACGCGTCTACCTCCACGGCGGCGGCGAAGCGGGCGACGATCACATCTCCATCCGCCCCGTGCTCGACCGGTCCTGGGCCATGGACACCGCCGTCTCCCGCGCCCTCGCCCAGGCCGGCAAGACCAGCGCCGACATCCACCATCTCGATCTCTATTCCTGCTTCCCCTGCGCCGTCTTCTCTGGCGCCGCCGCGCTCGGCCTTGACTGGAAAACCGACAAACGCCCCCTCACCCTCACAGGCGGCCTCCCCTTCTTCGGCGGCCCCGGCAACAACTACTCCCTGCACGGAATAGCTGAGATGGTCGCCCTCCTGCGCGAAAACCCCGGCAATACCGGCCTCGTCCTCGCCAATGGCGGCTGGATGACCAAGGAAGCCGCCGGCGTCTACTCCACTGCCAAACCGGCCAAATTCACCCCCGCCGAAAAAGCCGCCAAGCCAACAAGCCAGGTCGAGATCGCCGCTGAAAACTGCGAGGCCACGCTCGAAACCTTCACCGTCACCCATGGCAAGGAAGGCCCCGAGCGCGGCATCATCTTCGCCCGGCTCGCCGATGGCCGCCGCGCGATCGCCAACAATGCCGACGCCGCCACCCTCGCCGTGCTGCGGGAAGACAAGAGCCCCGCCGGCCGCAGGGTCGCCATCACCGTTGACGGCGAACAAGGCACGTTCGTCTTCGTCTGATCTCAAAGCCCCCTCTCCCGCCTGCGGGAGAGGGGGTTGGGGGTGAAGGCCCGGCCGCAGGCCGCAAACAACCCCAACCGCCCTCCCCGCTTGCCCCCCGCCCCGGCTTCGGCCAAAACCGGCCCATGACACAACACTTCAAGACATTCGGGGTCATCGGCGCGGGCGCCTGGGGCACGGCCATTGCGCAGATGCTGGCCCGCGAAGGCCAGACCGTGCATCTCTGGGCGCTCGAGCCTGAGGTTGCCGCCGCCATCAACACCGCCCGCGAAAACACTGCCTTCCTCAAGGGCGTCCCCCTGAAACCGGAAATCCGCGCCACCAACCGGCTTGAAGATCTTGGCCCCGCCGACGCCATCTTCGCCGTCGCCCCGGCCCAGCACACCCGCGTCACCCTGCGCGCCCTGCGCGCCTCACTGCGCCCCGGCACGCCCGTCGTCCTCTGCTCCAAAGGCATCGAGCTCGCCACCGGCGAATTCATGACCCAAGTGCTCAAAGACGAGCTTCCCGAAGCCATCCCCGCCGTGATGTCCGGCCCGAGCTTTGCCATCGACGTTGCCAAGGGCCTGCCCACCGCCGTCACCCTCGCCATGGAAGACGCCGCCCTCGGCACAGAGCTGATCCAGGCCATCTCCACGCCCACCTTCCGGCCCTATCTGGGCACGGATCTTCTGGGGGCGGAAGTCGGCGGATCGGTGAAAAACGTCCTCGCCATCGCCTGCGGCATTGCCCTCGGCAAAGGCCTCGGCCGCTCGGCCCATGCCGCCCTCATCGCGCGCGGCTATGCGGAGATGACGCGCCTCGCCCTCGCCCTCGGCGCAGAGGCTGAAACCCTCACCGGCCTCTCCGGCCTCGGCGATCTCGTCCTCACCTGCTCGTCGGAAACCAGCCGCAACATGTCGCTCGGCCTTGCGCTCGGCCAAGGCGAAACGCTCCCCAGCATCCTCGCCGCCCGCAACGCCGTCACCGAAGGCGTCGCCACCGCCCCGGTCCTGCGCCGTCTCGCCCGCGCGCGCGGCATCGAAATGCCCATCTGCGAAGCCGTCGCCGCCGTCATCGAAGGCGAGATCACCGTGGACGACGCCATCACCTCCCTCCTCATGCGCCCGGTAAAGGCCGAAGCGTTGTAGGGTGCAGCGAAGCCCGCAAAGCGGGCTAAGGTGCACCATGGCACCAGACTAGCCTCGCCCGCCTCCCCCCGCGTCACCCCTCGCCGCGCCGCGCCTGCCTGCTACACTCCTCCCCAAACGGAGGAGACACCCCATGCTGAAAGACACATACGAAGCCTTCAAGGTGACCATCGAGGACAAGGTCGCGCATATCCAGATGTCGCGCCCCGAAGCGATGAACACGATGAACAAGGCGTTCTGGAACGAGCTTCCCGAAATCGTGCGGGCCATCGACCACAATGCGCTGGCCCGCGTCATCGTCATCTCCTCCACCGGCAAGCATTTCTCCGCCGGCATGGACACCACCGTCTTCACCGCCCCCCGCCCGGCTGCCGAGCATGACCGCTATGTCGCCGCCGAAGCCTTCCGCTCGAATGTCAAAGCCATCCAGCAATCCTTCAACTGTATGGAAGAAGCCCGCATCCCCGTCCTCTTCGCCTGCCATGGCGGCGTCATCGGCGGGGCAATCGACATGATCACCGCCGGCGACATCCGCTGGTGCACGAAGGACGCCTTCTTCTGCATCATGGAAATCAACATCGCGATGACCGCCGATGTCGGCACCTTCCCGCGCCTCCAGCGCTACATCCCCGAAGGCTGGGTCAAGGAACTCGCCTATACCGGCCGGCGGATCGACGCGGCCAAGGCCAAGGAAATCGGCCTCGTCAATGACATCTACGACACCCATGAAGACCTCGTCGCCGGCGTCCTGGAAACCGCCCGCGAGATCGCCTCGAAAAACCCCCTCGCCGTCACCGGCTCGAAAGTCCTGATCAATTACGGCCGCGACCACACCACCGCCGACACGCTGGACTATATCGGCGTCTGGAACGCCGCCATGTTCCCCCCGCCCCACATGGCCGAAGCCTTCACCGCCCGCAGCGAAAAACGCGAGCCCGTCTTCCCAGACCTGGCACCCGTCCGTACAGAGCCTATGTAACGAGGAAGACCCTCACCTCCCATTGCTTCGCAATGGGAGGTGAGGGTCGCCCGAAGGGCGCTATAAGCCCAAGCCCCTACCCCTTCACCACCTCAAAATCCGTCCAGTCCGGAATGCGCGTCTCTTTCTTGTAGTCGGTCGTGCGGCCATACCAGTTATTGGTCACCTTGCCGGCCTCGTTCTTGTACCAGCTATGGCAATCAGACGCCCAGACCGTCTTGGAAATCTCGCTCTGTACACGCACATTATACGCTGTCATCGCCGACGGCGTCACGTCAATCGCGGCCACGCCCTTTTCGGCGATCTTGTCGATACACTGGATCACATAATGGGTCTGGTGCTCCACCATCAGGATGATGGAATTATGCCCCAGATTGGTGTTGGGCCCATAGAGCAGGAAAAAGTTCGGGAAGCCTGATACCGCAACGCCCTTGAAGGCTTCGGCGCCATCCTTCCAGGCCTGGTTGAGGCTGAGGCCGTTCCGGCCATAAACCTGCATGGGGGTCAGAAACTCGGTTGACTGGAACCCCGTCGCCCAGATGATCACGTCACATTTATATTCCTGGCCGTCCTCGCCGATCACGCCATCTGGCGTCACCGCCGTAATCCCCTGGCGCAGCACCTCGACATTCGGCTGGGCGAGCGCGGGATAATAATCATCCGAGATCAGAATACGTTTGCAGCCCGGCTCGAAATCCGGCGTCAACTTCTCGCGCAGAACCGGGTCTTTCACCTGATCCTCCAGATGCTTCTCGCACATCTTCTTCATCGACCCCGCCAGCCCCATCGGGGATTTCTGCAGGAAGGCGCCAAAGCCGAAATCGGCAAACGCCCGGATGCGCCAGCGATACCAGTTGATCCGCCAGTCGCCGCCCGAAAAATACGTCTTCGCCGCCGCGTCATACTTGCGCTGCCCGCGCGGGCGGCACCAGGCCGGCGAGCGCTGAAAGCTCAGCATCTTGCCCACCACCTTCTGGATCTCCGGCACAAACTGCACCGCGCTCGGACCATTGCCGATCACCGCCACAGTCTTGCCCTTCAGGTCCACCGAATGATCCCACCGCGCCGAATGGAACGCCGCACCCTTGAATGTCTCAAGGCCGGGGAAATTGGGTGTATGCGGAATGTTCAGCTGGCCGAGCCCGGAGACGAGCACATCGGCCACATAACGCTCCCCCGCCCGGTCGGTCAGCGTCCATAAATTGGTCGCATCATCCCATTTGCAGTCGGTGATCTCGGTGTTGAAATGGCAATGCCGGCGCACATCATACTTGTCGGCAAAGTCCTCGAAATATTGAAGGATCTGCGGCTGAAGCGACCATTTATAGTCCCAGTCCGGATTAAGCTCGAACGAGTATGAGTAAAGATGGCTCGGCACATCACACCCGCATCCCGGATAGGTATTATCCCGCCAGGTGCCACCGACGCCCGGCGACTTCTCATAGATGTCGATGAGGCTATAGCCTGCCTCCTTGAGCTTGGCGGCCATGCAAAGCCCGCTCATGCCCGCGCCGAGTATGGCAATCCGTGTCGTCGCCTTGTTGACCGTCGAGTCCATTGGCCGCTTGCCTCCCTGAAAGGTTATATTTCAGGGAGGATTGCTGAGCGGCGATGGACCCGTCAACCTGTGCCCGAGGGGCAGGCTTTATTTGCGCCGCGCATGGATCTGGCGGAACTCAGCGTCACGCAGCTCCATCTCCGTGCCCTCGGCCTCAAACATCAGCGCCGACACCCGGCCCAGCGCGTCCAGGAAGGCATCCTCCTGCGCCATCAGGTCTGGCGCGCACGCCATTTCCGTATGCGCGACATCGCCCACGCTCAGCCCCTCGCCCGACAGCGTGTACTCTGCGCCATAGCCGTTGCAGCCCGCTTTGCCGCTCACACGGCCGGTTCCGGGCACGAATTGTCCTGGATTGTCCGGCTCTGGCGCGTCTGTGGCCGCAAATGTCATCGTGATGGCCGCCCCTGGTATCACCTCCGCCCCGTTGACCTCGATCACCTCCCACTCCCCCGTCACGAGGTCCTGGGTCTCCCCGCCACAGCCGCGATAGGAACTGCCCTCAAATTCCACCGTCACGCTCAGCGGATACGGCATACCCGACATGTCATCGGCGCAGAGCGTATCCACCACGGTAAACACCAGCGCCCCATCCGCCGTGGCATAGCGCCGGCCGCCCTCATAGGCCTGCGGGGCGGGCTGGGGGGCCGTGCGCGTGCTTTCGCCATAGGCGTAGACATAGGTGAGCGTCGTCCCGTCCAGCGTCAGCGTCCAGCCCGGCTCATTGCCCCGCGCCGTAAAGGTCTCACCGCCGCCTATGCCCAGATCGCTGGTATCAATCGCCTCGGCTGGCTCACCATAGCCGCCCGTCTGCACGCAATCGGCATATTCCACGCCTTCCAGCACCAGCAGCCCGCCCTCGCCCTTGCTCCAGAACGAGGTTTCCGGCTCACCCTCAGCGGCATATTTGGCGCCCGAAGCGGTCTCCACAGGCGCCATCCGGTATTCCTTCCCGCCGGCGCGCAACACCGTCGCCTCGTCGAGGATGCCGACCGAGATATCCATGCCGCTGCATGCATAATCGGTCCCGAAAGCCAGCGAAGCAGCTGCGCCCCCCGCCTGTTCCGGCGCGTCTCCACCGCACGCTGCAAGCACCAGCGGCGCCGCCGCCATCATCAGAAGATGCGTGAGTTTCATGGGGTTTCCTCCTGCATGGGCGAGCTGGTCCCGCCCTCCTTGTCCGCCTCCATAGGCTGCCCTACGGAGCGCACGCGTCAAGCTTGGTACAAAACCAAGGCAAAAACAGGTCAACCGGAAAAGGAAAATGGTGGGCGATGACGGGCTCGAACCGCCGACATCCTGCGTGTAAAGCAGGCGCTCTACCAACTGAGCTAATCGCCCCACCGCCGCCCTCTTAACCGGGCGAGTGGCAGGAAGGCAAGTGGGGTTTGCCGCTCTGGCCCCCAAACAAAAAAGCCCCCTCACCGAGGGGGCTTTTCCAAAAGTTTGAGCGTCGCTGCCAGAGTCAGTGCGTGCGCACCGCGTCGGCATCGCCCGCCGGCGCGGGGCTCCCGCCAAGGCTCGCCTGCAGGCGCGCCTCGTCCGCTTCAGACCATTCAATCGCCGTCAGAGGCCCGGTCAGCGCCAGTTTCAGCACTTCCTGGATATCCGACACCGGGATGATCTTCATGCCGGTTTTGACATTGTCGGGGATCTCCTCGAGATCCTTCTCGTTTTCCTTCGGGATCAGCACCGTCTTGATGCCGCCGCGCAGGGCCGCGAGCAGTTTCTCCTTGAGGCCGCCAATCGGCAGCACCCGTCCACGCAAGCTGATCTCGCCCGTCATCGCCACTTCGCGGTTCACCGGAATACCGGTGAGCAGCGAGACGATGGCCGTGGTCATGGCCGCGCCCGCAGACGGGCCATCCTTGGGCGTGGCGCCATCGGGAACGTGCACGTGAATGTCGGTCGTGTTGAACACGGTCGGCTTGATGCCGAGGTCAACCGAGCGGGCCCGTACCAGGGAGCTCGCCGCAGAGATCGACTCCTTCATCACATCGCGCAGATTGCCCGTCACCTTCATCGCGCCCCGGCCGGGCATCTTGACCGCCTCGATGGTCAGCAGATCGCCGCCCACTTCCGTCCAAGCAAGGCCAGTGACGGCGCCCACCTGATCGGTTTCGTCGGCAAGGCCGTAACTATGCTTCCGGACGCCGGCATATTTCGCCAGATTATCCGAATCGATGGTCAGGCTCGTATGCTCGCCCGTCGCAATCTCGCGCACCGCCTTGCGGGCAAGCCGTGAGACTTCACGCTTCAGGCTCCGCACGCCCGCTTCACGGGAATAGTAGCGGATGAGGTCACGAATGGCGCTGTCGGTGACGATCCACTCATCATCCTTCAGGCCATGATCCTCGCGCACCTGCGGAATGAGGTGGCGCTTGGTGATCTCCAGCTTCTCTTCCTCGGTGTAGCCGGCGATCCGGATGATCTCCATCCGGTCCAGCAGGGGCTGAGGCATGTTGAGCGAGTTCGCCGTCGTCACGAACATCACGTCCGACAGGTCATAGTCGACCTCCAGATAGTGATCGTTGAACGTCGAGTTCTGCTCCGGATCGAGCACCTCCAGCAGCGCCGAAGCCGGATCGCCGCGATGGTCCATGCCCATCTTGTCGATCTCGTCGAGCAGGAACAGCGGGTTGCCGCTCTTGGTCTTCTTCAGGCTCTGGATCACCCGGCCCGGCATCGAGCCGATATAGGTCCGGCGGTGACCGCGGATCTCGCTTTCGTCGCGCACGCCGCCCAGCGACACGCGCACAAAGTCGCGGCCCGTGGCTTCGGCAATCGAGCGGCCCAGCGAGGTCTTGCCCACGCCCGGAGGCCCGACGAGGCAGAGGATCGGGCCTTTCAGGCGCCCGGTCCGCTTCTGCACGGCGAGGTATTCGAGAATACGCTCTTTCACCTTGTCGAGGCCGTAATGGTCGTCATCGAGCTGCTTCTCGGCCTTGAGAAGATCGGTCTCGATATCCTTCCGCTTGCCCCAGGGTAGCGAGAGTATCCAGTCGAGATAATTCCGCACAACCGTCGATTCCGCCGACATCGGCGACATCTGACGCAGCTTCTTCATCTCGGCTTCGGCCTTGGTGCGCGCTTCCTGGCTCAGCGGCGTGTCGGCAATCTTCTGGTCAAGCTCGGCCAGCTCATCGCGCTCGCCGCCGTCCCCGCCAGAATCGCCCAGCTCACGCTGGATCGCCTTCATCTGCTCGTTGAGATAATATTCGCGCTGGGTCTTCTCCATCTGCCGTTTGACGCGGTTTTTGATCTTCCGCTCCATCTGCAGCATGCCCATCTCGCCTTCCATCAGCGAGAAGACCTTCTCCAGCCGGTCTTTAACCTCCGGCATCTCCAGCAATTCCTGCTTGTCGGAGAGCTTCACAGAGAGGTTCGACGCCACCTGATCGGCCAGCCGGCCAGGATCGGTCAGCTGGCTGATCGTGGTCACCGCTTCGGGCGGGATCTTGCGATTGAGCTTCACATAATTCTCGAACTGCTCCTGCACGGCGCGCATCAGCGCCTGCACATCAGCGCCCGACGCATCTGCCTCGGGGATGGCCTCAACCTCGGCCTCGAAATACTCGGCCCGGTCATGCAGCGCCACCAGGCGCGCGCGCGAGCGGCCCTCGACCAGCACCTTCACGGTGCCATCGGGCAGCTTCAGCAGTTGCAGGATGGTCGCCAGCGTGCCCGTGGCGTGCAGGTCACTGGTCACGGGATTGTCGACAGACGCATCCTTCTGCGCCACCAGCATGATCTCATTGTCGGACTCGTCGATCATCTCGAGCGCCCGCACGGATTTGTCGCGGCCCACAAAGAGCGGGGCGACCATGTCAGGGAAAACAACGATGTCCCGAAGCGGCAACACCGGCACTGTCTTTGTCTTTGGCAACATCACGTGCCTCCTTTGATTCGGGTCCCGCTAAGCAGCGACCCTTATACCCTGTCATGTCATATAGGACATTAATTGGGCGACAGTGGGAATGTGGAAACCCCAGCTTAACCCTTCAAGCGAGCCGCTGCTCAACAATGTTGTGAATTGAGCTCACACAAGCGCGCCCCCTTCTCCTCCCCCGTTCACGGGGGAGGTGCCCGCAGGGCGGAGGGGGGAGCGGCACGCACACCCTCCCCCTTGCCCCGCCCCGCAAACCCCGCCAGATGTCCTCCCATCTGGCAGAACGCCGAAGGTTAATGCGCCGTTAAGGCTTTAGCCTCCTATCTGCCACGACAGTTCCGCCGGGGAATCGGCGGCTTTCAGTGACGGAGAAGCAGTCCATGTCCTCAGCGCGGCAGATGAAGCAAGACGACCTGCTGGCGGGCACGGCGGGCTATTCTGCCAAGGATATCGAGGTTCTCGAAGGCCTTGAGCCCGTCCGCAAACGCCCCGGCATGTATATCGGCGGCACCGATGAGCGCGCCTGGCACCACCTCTTCGCCGAAGTCCTCGATAACTCGATGGACGAAGCCGTCGCCGGCTATGCCAACCGGATCGACATCAAGCTCAGCGCCGACGGCTTCCTCACCGTCACAGACAACGGCCGGGGCATCCCCATCGACCCCCACCCGAAATTCCCCAAGAAATCAGCGCTCGAAGTCATCATGACGACGCTGCATTCGGGCGGCAAATTCACTGACACGGCCTACTCCACCGCCGGCGGCCTGCACGGGGTCGGCATCTCGGTCGTCAACGCGCTGTCGGAGCTGGTCGAAGTCGAAGTCGCCCGCGACCGTACGCTCTACCGCCAGGATTTCTCGCGCGGCCTGCCGCTTGGCAAGCTCCAGAAGGTCGGCGCCGCCCCCAACCGGCGCGGCACCTCCGTCCGCTTCAAGCCCGACCACCAGATCTTCGGCGACAAGCTCCGCTGGCGCCCCGCCCGCCTCTTCCAGATGGCCCGCTCCAAGGCATACCTCTTCCGGGGCGTCGAAGTGCGCTGGTCCTGCGATCCCGAGCTTCTGCCCGAGGACTCCAAAGTCCCCGCCGAAGCCGTCCTCTCCTACCCCAACGGCCTGGCCGACCAGCTCACCGAAGTCTTCGGCGACAAGTCCACCATCACCGAAACCCCCTTCACCGGCCTCGTTGACCTGGGCGCCGAGGGCAAGGTCGAATGGGCGATTGCCTGGACGCAGGCCGGTTTCGGCGAGGCAGACGGCTTTGCCCGCTCCTACTGCAACACCATCCCGACGCCCGAGGGCGGCACCCATGAGGCCGGCTTCCGCTCGGCCATCACCAAGGGCATCCGCAATTTCGGCGAGCTGACTGGTAACAAGAAAGCCGCCGAAGTCACCGCCGAGGACATCATGGGCCATTCCGGCCTCCTCCTCTCGGTCTTCATCCGGGGCCCTGAATTCGTCGGCCAGACCAAGGACAAGCTCTCCTCCACCCACGCCTTCCGCCTTGTGGAAAACGCCGTCCGCGACCATTTCGACCATTGGCTCGCCGGCTCCCCCAAAGAGGCAAACAAGCTGCTCGGCTGGGCCATCGACCGCGCCGACGAGCGCGCCAAACGCCGCAAGGCCAAGGAAATCAGCCGCAAATCCGCCACCAAGAAACTCCGCCTCCCCGGCAAACTCGCCGATTGCTCGGCCAAGGGCCCCGAAGGCACTGAACTCTTCCTCGTCGAGGGCGACTCGGCCGGCGGCTCGGCCAAACAGGCCCGCAACCGCGAGACGCAGGCGATCCTCCCCTTACGCGGCAAGATCCTCAACGTCGAAAGCGCGTCGGATGACAAGCTGATGGGCAATCAGGAACTCGCCGATCTCTCCCTCGCCTTGGGCACAGAACTCGGCCGCAAGTTCAACATCGACGATCTGCGCTATGAGCGCATCATCATCATGACCGACGCGGACGTGGACGGGGCCCACATCGCCGCCCTCCTCATCACCTTCTTCTACCGGCTCACCCCCGGCCTGATCGAAAGCGGGCGTCTCTATCTCGCCCTGCCACCCCTCTTCAAACTGTCGAACAAGGGCAATATCCATTACGCCATGGACGATACAGACCGTGCCCGGATCATGAAGGAACACTTCAAGGGCAATCAGAAAGTCGAGATGACCCGGTTCAAGGGTCTGGGCGAAATGAACCCCGCCCAGCTCAAAGAAACCACCATGAACCCCGGCAGCCGCACGCTCGCCCGCGTCACCCTGCCCGCCACCATGGACGATCTCGAGATCAAGCCCGCCGACCTGATCAACACCCTGATGGGCAAGAAAGCCGAACTCCGCTTCCGCTTCATCCAGGAAAACGCCGCCTTCGTCGAAGAACTCGACATCTAGGCTCAGGCTCACCGCGCCTCGCCCCACGCACAACAGGTCCCCTCCCCCAGACATGGGGGAGGGCTAGGGTGGGGGCGCTCTCTGCAAAAACACAACCCTATCCCCTATCCCCCACCCCAAAAACCCCAATC
>PHEH01000020.1 GCA_002841155.1 Alphaproteobacteria bacterium HGW-Alphaproteobacteria-18 | reverse complement strand
GATTGGGGTTTTTGGGGTGGGGGATAGGGGATAGGGTTGTGTTTTTGCAGAGAGCGCCCCCACCCTAGCCCTCCCCCATGTCTGGGGGAGGGGACCTGTCGCTTTGTAGAATGAGGTTGGCTCTCCAAGGGCACAACTTGCCCCCTCCCCATGGCTATGGGGAGGGTTGGGGTGGGGTGAGCTAGTGTTTTTACTCGGCCGCTTCGGCGTCCAGGGCGGCCTGGACGGCGCGGTAGAAGTCTGTGCGGGCGGGCCATTCGCCGCCGCGCAGGCCGAGCGCGCTGGTCCAGTTGGCGTTCGACGCGATGACGAGGTTGCGGGCGGGGTCGATGAAGATGCCCTGGCCGAAGATGCCGTCGGCCATGAAGGCGCCATCGTCCCAGGTCCACCACTGGAAGCCATAGCCATAGCCGGGCTCGCCGATGTCGGCCTGTTTTGTTGTGGCGGCGGGGAGCCAGTCTGCGGGGACGATCGCGCCGGTATCTGTCATCGCGCCGTCGAGGATGAACTGGCCGAAGCGGGCAAAGTCACGCGTCGAGGCCTGGATGCAGCAACCGGAAATCTCGTGGCCATCCTCGCCGAGCAGCCAGGTGGCGTCCTGCTCCATGCCATAGGGCGCCCAGATCTTTTCAGAGAGGTAGTCTGCGACGGTTTTTCCGGTGGCGGCGCTGACGAGGACTCCGATGAGGTTGGTCTCGCCCGTGGAGTAGTGCCAGACCTCGCCAGGCGGATGGGCGCGCGAGAGGCCGCGCATATAGGTGACGATGCCGATCTTGCCGGGCTCTGCTGCTACGCCGTTGAAGAGGGCGACATCAGACTTGGGGTCTTCATAATCCTCGTTCCACGCCACACCTGACGTCATGGTGAGGAGCTGGGCGAGGGTGACTGTATCATAGGGGGAGCCGGCGAGATCCGGGATGTATTTTGTCACCGGGTCATCGAGGCTCTCGATATAGCCATCCACGATGGCGGCGCCGACGAGGGTGGAGGTGAGGGATTTGGCGACCGAGAAGCTGGTCCAGCGGCCCTGCGGCGTGAAACTGTTGCCATAGCGCTCCAGGCGGACCTGGCCGTTATGCAGGATGACGAGGGCGGCGGTGTTCTGGGCGGTGAGGTAGGCGTCAAGGTCCAGCGGGCCGAGATCGAGCGGGGGGCCTTCGGGGAGCGGGCGGGTGGTTTCGCCTTTCGGGATGGCGCGCGCGTCGCTGATAAAGGGCACGCGGTCGATCATCCGGAAGGCGGCGTCGCGCTGGGGGCCGGACCAGAAGAGGACATCCCGGCTCGTCGGCGGGTTTGCCAGCAAGGCCCGCCAGTCCGGGCCGATGAGAACCCAGCCAGCCCCAAGGGCCAGAATGATGACGACGCCCACAATACCGATGCCCTGGAGCCATTTGCCTGCGCCGCTCATAAACCTGACCCTCCCGTCATTTTTTATCCGCCGCCACCATTCGTTAAGTGCGGTTTGGCCGCAAGGCGCAGTGCAGCAAATTGCCGGTAGGGCAAGCATGGACAAGGGGGCGGGGGCGGCTTAACGGAGACGGGTTTGTTACAATTACGAGGGGCCACGGACGCATGTTCAAGAAGATCCTGATCGCCAATCGCGGTGAAATCGCCGTTCGAGTCATCAAGACCTGCCGGCGCCTGGGCGTCAAAACGGTTGTTGTTTATTCGGATGCTGACGCAGGGTCCATGGCGGTCGAGATGGCCGATGAGACCGTTTACATCGGCGCTTCGCCGGCCGCGCAGTCCTACCTCGTTCAGGACAAGATCATTGACGCGGTACGCCAGACCGGCGCCGAGGCGATCCATCCGGGCTTTGGCTTCCTTTCGGAGAATGCCGGCTTTGCCAAGCGCCTCGAAAAAGAGGGCATTGGCTGGATCGGCCCGAATGCCCATGCCATCGACGCGATGGGCGACAAGATTTCCTCGAAGAAACTGGCCGCCGAAGCCGGCGTTTCGACGGTTCCGGGGCATATGGACCTCATCAAGGACACCAAGCACGCCGTCGAGATCAGCCGCCAGATCGGCTATCCGGTGATGATCAAGGCCTCGGCCGGGGGCGGGGGCAAGGGCATCCGGGTCGCGGCCAATGACAAGGAGGTCGAAGAAGGCTTCCCGGCGGTGAAGGCCGAAGCGACGGCCTCGTTTGGCGACGACCGGATCTTCATCGAGAAGTTCATCCTTGAGCCGCGCCATATCGAAATCCAGGTGCTGGGCGACAAGCATGGCAACTGTATCTATCTGAATGAGCGCGAATGCTCGATCCAGCGCCGGAATCAGAAGGTGATCGAGGAAGCGCCCTCGCCGCTGCTGGATGCCGAGACGCGCAAGAAGATGGGCGAGCAGGCTGTGGCGCTGGCCAAGGCTGTGAATTATGACAGCGCGGGCACTGTGGAGTTCGTTGCTTCGGGCAAGGACAAGGGCTTCTATTTCCTTGAAATGAACACCCGCCTTCAGGTGGAGCACCCGGTCACCGAGATGATCACGGGCGTGGACCTTGTCGAGCAGATGCTGCTGTCGGCCTATGGCGAGAAGCTGAAGATCAAGCAGTCGGACGTCAAGATCAATGGCTGGGCGGTGGAGAGCCGTGTGTATGCGGAAGATCCCTACCGCAACTTCCTGCCGTCGATCGGCCGGCTGAAGCGGTTCCATCCGCCTGCGGAAGGCAAGGTTTCGCGCGGGACCGTGCGTCTCGATTCGGGCGTGCGCGAGGGCGACGAGATCTCGATGTTCTATGACCCGATGATCGCCAAGCTGATCACCCACGGCAAGGACCGCGACGCGGCGCTGGACGCCCATGGCGAGGCGCTCGACCGGTTCCAGATCGAGGGCATCCAGGACAATATCCCGTTCATTGCCGCGGTGGTGGACGAAAAGCGGTTCCGCTCGGGCAATATCACGACGGCCTACATCAAGGACGAGTTCCCCGAAGGCTTCCAGGGCACTCAGCCGACCCCGCTACAGGAATCGATGCTGATCTGCTCGGCGGCCTATGTGCATGCCTTCTTCGCGCGGCGCGCGGCGCAGATTTCAAACCAGATGTCAGATCCCGTCGCCGCCATCCGCAAGGACTGGGTGGTGATCCTGGGCGACAAGCATCATCCGGTGACGATTGATATCGGCAAGAACGGCGAAGCTCAGATCACGGTCAATGGCGGCAAGGCGCACAGCCTCGTCACCTCCTGGCAGCCGGGGCAGCACCTGGTTGACGGCGTGCTGGATGGTCATCCGTTTGCGGTGAAGTTTGCTGACCGCACCGAGGGGTATCTCTTCCGGCATCGCGGCGTGGCGCTGCGCGCGCTGGTGTGTACGCCCTTCGTCGCCGACCTGCACAGCCGCCTGCCGGAGAAGCCGAAAGCGGACACCTCCAAGCTGATCATCTCGCCGATGCCGGGGCTGGTCGTCTCGATGGACGTGGTGCTGGGCCAGGAAGTTCAGGAAGGCGAGGCGGTGTGTATCGTCGAAGCGATGAAGATGCAGAACATCATCCGCGCGGGCGCAACCGGCACGGTGAAGGCCATCAACGTCAAGGCTGGCGAGAGCGTGGCGGCCGATGAAATCATGGTGGAATTCGCCTGACCGGCGACCGGGAACTGTCTTGAACTTAACGTTTCCTAAAACGGTTCGGTCTGGTATCCCTGCGTCAGTGGCGGCAGGGGGATTTACCCATGGATCAGCTGTCACATCTGACGGTAGCAATATCTGCTGCCGGAGCCAAAAGGGACACTCTCCATGGTAAGCTTTCCTGATGCAGTAAAAATGTTCTTCGTCCGCTATGTCGATTTCCAGGGGCGTTCGCGCCGGTCGGAATACTGGTGGGTTGCCCTGTTCAATGTGATCGTCATGGCCGTTCTGGCTATCCTGCTGATGGTGTTGGGTGGCTTCAATCCTGAAACTGGCGAAATGGGGCCGCTGGGCTTTGTCTTCATCGGCATCATGGGGCTTTATGGCCTGGGAATCATCATTCCCAGCATCGCGCTGTTCATTCGCCGCCTGCATGACATCAACCAGACAGGCTGGATCTATCTGGGTCTGGTGATTGCGAGCTTCATTCCGCTCATCGGCCTCCTGGCCTCGATCGCGCAGATCGTGATCGCCTGTATTCCCGGTACGGCTGGCCCTAACAAGTACGGCCCCGATCCGAAAGATCCCGCCGCAGGTAGTGCAGATATCTTTGCCTGATCCTTCCAGATCAGCGATATTCCAACAGGAAGCCGGGCTTTCGGGCCCGGCTTTTTTTGTTGCGCAGCTTTATCGTTTATTGATAAGGGCGCAGTAGCGTTGAAACAAATGGAAGCATGAAAGGATACCCCGCACGTGGACTACCGCCATGTTTTCTTTAGCGCCCAGGGCCGTATCAGCCCCCGCACATTCGGGCAGGGCTATATCATTCTGACGGGCCTGGTTGTGATCCTGAGCGTGCTCGGCCTCATCATCACGCCTGAATTCAGCAATCTCCAGATTGCCCTCTTCTTCCCGTATCTGTGCGTGTTCGGAAAACGTCTGCACGATGCAGGACAGAGCGCCTGGCTGTGGCTGGCCATCCTTGTGGTCTGGATGTTGATGAACGGTATTGCCACGATGGTGCTGATGCAGGCCATGACGCCTCAGGCCTATGTGATGTATACGGAACTGGCAGAAGCCATGATTTCGGCTACCGCTGTGAACCCTGAGGAGTTGCAGGCCAAGGCGCAGCTGGTGGCGCGCCTGTCGGCGGTTCCCAATCTTGCCGGCTATCTGGTTTCAGCGGCGATTGTGGGCTTTGTGGCCTACAGCCTGCGCTCTGATCCCCGCCCCAATCGCCACGGACCGCCGACTTCCGGCGGCGGCCGTTCTGACTCCCGCCCCTGAAAAGACGAGGTCTGTTATGGATTACACAGCCGGTGCCATTGACCCCAGCCGCCCCTGGATTCGCGATGCCCGCGATGACCCAAGGGAGATGAACTGGTGGCAGACCCTCTTCAATCCCTTCGGCAAGACCTACAAGCTGCACTTCACGCGCGCCTGGACCTTCATGTTCATGGGCCGCGTGCTGCTCTATGTCGTGCCGAGCTTCATCGCGATGATTGCGGGCATTGCGGGGGTGAATACGCAAGGCATGAACGCGCCGGTGAGCCTGGTGCTGTTTTCCGTGCCGGCATTGTTGCTGCCTTTTGCGGTGTTCACGCTGGTGACCGATTACACCTCCTTTGTGGTGCATGTCCGCAGGCTGACGGAAGCCGGGCGGTCTGCCTTCATGGCGGTGATCGTCCTGGTGCCGATGCTGCTGGGGCTGATCGCCTATGCGCTGGGCACGCAGGGCGGGGCGGCGCAGTACCGCCAGATGCACACGCTGGCCAACACCGAAGCGGTGGAAGCCAAGACCGAAAAAGATGGCGAGGAAGAAGGCGCAGAGACCGCCTCCAAGGATAGCCAGCCTGCCGCCAGCGGCACTGGCGGCGGCGCGCGTAATCCGCGCATGGCGCAGATGATGGCCATGAGCGAGCGCGAGCTGGCGATGCAGGCGGGCATGGGAATGGCCTTCCCGATCTGGTGGCTGGCCTCGTTCGGGGCGATGCTCTGGTCACTCCTGTATGTGGCGCGCCTGCCCAATGGCGGGGAAGGGAAATTCCGGACGGGCAGCCATATGACGCCTGAGGAGATTTCGCGCGAAGCTTGAGGGCTTTGGGAGGCTGCTGGGTTCGGCGGCTGTTGTATTTCGATTGAGAGGTGCCCCACCCCAACCCTCCCCATAGGCATGGGGAGGGGGCATGTTGTGCGGTTGAAGATCTCAGCTCTCCCAAATAGCAGCAGGTCCCCTCCCCATGACTATGGGGAGGGTTAGCAACTGTTGCTCGCGGTCAGGTCCGGACAGTTTGGGACAAAGGGGGACACATCCGGCCACATCCGGTCATGCCGGGACAGATCCGGTCATTGGCGCGTCAATGCGCACCAGCTGGCTGGCGAAGACCTGTTCGAAGGCGGCCTTGAGGGCGATGTCCACCTCTTCCATCGAGAGGATGCGGCCGAGGCCGGCGAGGCTGGTGACGCCGTAGCGGGGGTCTGCGATGCCGCAGGGGGTGATGCCGGTGAAATGGTCAAGCTCGGGCTCGACGTTCAGCGAGATGCCGTGGAAGCTGACCCAGCGCTTCAGGCGCACGCCGATGGCGGCGATCTTGTCTTCGCGCAGGGGCCCGCCGGGCTCTGTGCGGTCGACCCAGACGCCGACACGGCCTGCGCGGATGCCGGCCTCGACATTGAAGGCGGCGAGCGCTGCGATGATCCAGGCTTCCAGATGGGCCACGAAGGCGCGCACATCGCGGCCGCGGGCGGCGACATCGAGCATGACATAGGCCACCCGCTGGCCGGGGCCGTGATAGGTGTACTGGCCCCCGCGCCCGGCATTGAAAACCGGGAAGCGGGCGGGGTCTTTGAGGTCTTCGATGCGGGCCGAGGTTCCGGCGGTGTAGAGGGGGGGGTGCTCCAGAAACCAGACGAGTTCCGGGGCGTTTTCCTCGCGAATCGCGCGGGCGCGGGCCTCCATGAAGGCGAGGGCCGCCTCATACGGCACCGGGGCGTCAGACACGGCCCATTCGACGGGGGGAAAATTCTGCATGGCCGGTGGATATAGGGTGTTTTCAGGGCTTCACAAAGCCGAATGACCGCCTTATACGGCCCGTCTGTCTCGACATACCAGTGTGCGGTCGTGGCGGAATTGGTAGACGCGCAGCGTTGAGGTCGCTGTGGGGCAACCCGTGGAAGTTCGAGTCTTCTCGACCGCACCAACTTTTCCAGATTTCGAGATCCCATAACCGCTCCAGGGCCAAGGGCCACTGGAGCGGTTGTGTTTTTACCGGCGAACTTCGGCGCGGGCGCAGGTCGCCGCGCGGAGGCCTTCAGAGGTTGCAGTCAGACTCCGGGACCGGTGTGCGGACCCATTGCTTGCCGGGCAGGGCGGGCGTCCAGGGCGTGTAGGTGCGGCTGAGGGTTTCGCTGTCGCGCTGGAGGGTGAGTGTCAGCGGGGTGCCGGGGGCAGCGGTCCTGGCCGCTTCGAGGGCGTCTGGGTTTGTGATGATGTCATAGCGGGCGATGCCGGTGGCTTCGGCAGCCGTGCCGGGCAGGATGGGGCCGGCGCGGGTGCGGCCTTCTTCGTCCTTGTAGGGACGGAATCCGATGACGAAGTTCTGCAGCATCTGTTCCTCCGCCACAAAGCAGGGCCCGAAAAGATCTGACGGCAGATCAAGCGGCCGGCCTTCCATCATGGCGCGGAATTCGGCGCTGCCAGCCTCGCCGAGATAGATCTCGACAAGGTCATGCCAGAGGGCAACGCCGTCTTCAGCTTCCTTCTGGCTCTCGATGAAATCGAAGATCAGATCATCGGCGCGCAGCTCCCCGCCGGAGGCGGCGCGGATGCGCGCGTCGACGAGGGCGACATAGAGCGGCCCGCGATTATAGGGCACGATCTGCGCATTGCCGTCGGCGAAGAAGAGGCGGGTGACTTCGGTATTGGAAAGGTTTGACTGCGGATTGGTGTAGTAGGATTTTGCGTAGCCGTTGAAGTCGTTGATGTAGTGCTCAAGGCTGGTGAGGCCGGCGCGATAGGGCAGGACGACGGTGTAGTAATTCGTGACGCCCTCGGAATACCATTGCTGGCCGCCCGCGCCGCCGCCATCGCCATATCCGCCGACGAAATGGTGGAGCGCTTCATGGGCGAGGAGGCCGCGGACTTCGTCGGGGTCGCGGTCTTCGCCCTCGACGGTGCCGAAAATGAAGGAGTTGAAGCCGCCCCCGCCGCCGCCCTGGAAACGTTCCGTGGTCCGCATGAAGATGCGGAAAGGCGTGTCGCTGGCGCCGAAGAAGCTGTTGAAATAGGTGTAGGCCTGCTGCGTCCAGGCGGCGGCGCCGTCGAGATCGAAGGCGGCGGGCGTCATCCAGTAGATGGCAAAATCGCCTGCGCCGTCTTCCGGCTGGCTGCGCAGGGGGCCGGCGAAGAAGAAGCTGTTGTTGAGATTTTGCGCGGTGACCGTGGCGGTGACGTCGCCTTCGCCGAGGCTGGAGGCGGCGCGGGCGCCGGAGGTGAGGTCTTCAAGGTTCCAGCCCAGCGCAACCTCGCGCGGCCAGCCGGAAACGGGCAGGGCGAGCATCGTGTTGCCCGAGCCGTAAAAGCCGGTGAGCTCCGTGCGTGTATCAATCAGCGGGCCGGGGCGGGTGGCCGAGGTGATGACGCGCGGCTCGATGGTGTAGCGGACGGTGACGTCGCCCTGCGTGGCGCGGGCGGCGATCCAGCGGCGATCCTGGCGGAAGTCGGACGGGTCGGCGGGGTCTTCCTCGATGGTGAGGGGGAGCGGGCCGGCGCCGTCTTCGGCGACGAGCGTTTCGGGGCGGCTGAGCGCGCCGGGCGCCATGACGCGGACGATGGCCATGGAGAGGAAGGTGTCACCCGCTGCCAGGGCGGGCTCGCGGATAGTCAGCGTCACGTCGATGGTCTCGACCTTTTCGCCGGTGGGGCGGCGGGGGGTGAGGGTGATGTCCATGTCCGCCGGGCGGGCGATTTGCGCGGGCGCGGGCGCCTCGGCCGGGGCGGCGCAGGCGGCGAGGAGGGCAGCCAGGAGGAGCGCGGCGGCGGTGAGCGCGGCGGGTTTCGGGCAGGCGGGGATCATGCGGCGGGCTCCTCTGGGGCGTGTCAGGGCCAGACTAGCGCAGGGCGCGGGGAACTTTAATCGAATAGGGCGGGGAAGGCAGGGGGCCGCGAAATATCTATCCCGGCAGCGCCCCTCTGGCGGGGCATTCATGCAGAGGCTCGGCATTCGGGCGCATTATCGAAAGGACTATTCCTCCGCGCCTGACGACAGTTGACGCTGGAATTCTTGAGACGAGGCGGCGATGGCAGAGGCAGGATATCTGGAGCAGGGCGCACGGGCGCATGCCGGGCATCCCCTGCGGGCGGCGGGGGCTATCTTCTGCCTGCTGATCGCCATGATGGGCTGTCAGGCGGCAGGGCCTGCGCTGCCCGCAGAGCCTGACGCGTCTTATGAAATCACACTCCGGCCAGAGCTGGGCGAGGATGGGAGGGTGGACGCCATTGCCGTGACCTCTCGCCTGCATGGCGGACTGAAGGCGGAAGAATCCCGCCTGAAGCTCTCGGCGCCGGTTGTGTATGTGAATGTCATGGGCATCGCGGATCGTATCCAGGATTTGCGCGTGACGGATAAGGCCGGCCCGGTCGAATTCACCCTTGAGCAGGACGATCCTGTGCCCGGCGGTTTCCCGTACTTCCGGCACTGGACGGCGACCCGTGATGTCGAACTCCCTCTCGACATCAGCTACCGGGCGCTGGTCCAGCCCGAGGGTGGGCCGTCTGGGCCGGCCTTTGGTATTCGCCCGTCGAAAGGCGGGGTGAGCGGCGCCGGGGCGGGATACATGATCGTGCCGGTGAATACAGAGTCCAGCCTGTCGGTTCTCGATTGGGATCTGACAGAGTTCGGGCCGGGGGCGGTGGGGGTTACCACGTTCGGAGAGGGGCGTGTGCTCGTCAAAGGGCCTCCTGCCGCCCTGATGCAGGGCTGGCTGATGGCCGGGCAGGCAGGGCAATATCCGCCCAAGGAGGAAGACAGCCATTTCCGCGCCTATTGGCTCGGCGATTTTCCTTTCGATGTCGCCGCAGAGATGACCTATGCCAAGGATCTATATGACTTTTTTGGCGAATTTTTCGCCTATCTCGATCCGGCGCCGGATTACCGCGTCTTCCTGCGCCAGCTCGACACCGAGCCCTATGGCGGGGCCACGGCGCTGGCAAATTCGTTCATGCTGTCGCGTGGGCCGGGCTTGCCCGAAGAGGTGGGCGGGCAGTCGCCGCGCTCGACGCTGGCGCATGAGATGATCCATATGTGGGTGGGCGGATTAAGCGGTGACCATGTGCGGACAAACTGGTTTTCCGAAGGCCTCACCACCTACTATGAGTATACGGTTCCATTCCGGGCGGGGCGTGTTCCGATGGAGGACTATGTCTCCGGGCTGAACGCGCTGAGTGAGCGGTATTATACCAATCCGGCGCGGGCGATGTCTGCTATTGAAATCGGCCAGGTGGGGTTCAATGACGGGCGTGTGCGACATGCGCCGTATGAGCGCGGCGCGCTGTACTTTGCCGATCTGGACTCGCGCATCCGGGAGGCGAGCGGCGGCGCGCGCACGCTCGATATGCTGCTGCGCGAGGTGTTCACGCTTCGCCAGAGCGGCGAGGTTGAGCTGACGATCGAGGCGTGGAGCGACTTTGTTTCAGAGGAGCTGGGCGTCGAAGAGGCGGCGTTCATCCGGGCGTTGCACATCGATGGAGCGCTGATCTATCCGGCAGGCGACGGGTTTGGCCGCTGTGTGCGCGGCGTGCCGGCGGCGCTGGAGGCGGGCGGCGAGATGTTTGAGGGCATGCGCTGGGAGCGGGTTGAGGGCGTGGCCCCGGAGGCCTGTTTTGACGGCGCGGCTGAGGGCGCGTCGCCGTGAAGCCGGGCGGAATGAGCATCAGATTTCTCTGCTGCGGCCGGCCCCGTCCGCAAGAACATTTATGCGCTGGCGGCGCGCGCCATCGTGGCCTTTGCATAAACAATTTCGATTCAGGCTGTCAGTTTGCTGGCGTGGAGCGTGGCTCCGATGGCCAGGAACACCGATGACGGCCGAAAAAATATAATAGATTTAAAGGGTAAGGATTATCTCACAGTGGACGCATCTGACAGTTCCAACGAAAACGTCCTGAGCTTTGCCCATTGGGTGAGGGATATGCTGACCCTGATGCGGTCTGGCAATCCTGGCACCATTGCGCTGTTTGAAAGCTCGGTGCCTGAGCCGGTCGACATGCTGGGCGATGTCATCCGCACGGCGTTCCGGGATGGGTTCCCCAGCTCTTACAAAAGCGTCTTTATGCGGAATAATCCGGACGTGGGCGAACATCTCGCCGCGCGCTATGGTGTGCCCGAGGAGTCGATCCTCTGCACGACTGGCGCCACGACCGCGATCGACATGATTTATACCGCCCTCCTGTCTCCGGGCGACCGCATCCTCGTGGAGACGCCGGGCTTTGATATCTTTGCCAATATGGCGCGCGATCATGGCGTGCATGCAGATTTCTACCGCCGTGAGGGACCAGATTTCGACATCTCGGTGGACGGTATCCTGGAGGCGCTGCATCCAGATACGCGGATGGTGGTGCTGACCAACCTGCACAATCCGAGCGGGGTGTATGTCAGTGATGTGGCGCTCATCACATTGGCGCGGGTTCTGGCGCAGAAGGGCGTTCTTCTGGTCCTGGATGAGGTCTATCGTGATTATCTCGACAGTGCCGGTCCGGGGCTTGATCCGGCCGAGCATGACAATGTCCTGCGCATCAGCAGCCTGACCAAGATCTTTGGTCTGAGCACGCTTCGCTGTGGCTGGATCATTGCCGGGCAGGCACTGTTGCGGCGTCTGCGGGACTATTCGGAGCGCGCGGATTTCAATGTGTCGCGTCTCTCCCATTGCGTGGCCGCCGAAGTTCTGGCGAGGGCCGATCTGTTCGACCAGTGGCGCAATGACATGATGAATGCAGCCCGGCCGGTTGCCGCTGCCGCTTTGGGCGAGATGGCAGGGCAGGGGCTGATCCATCCCGGCGTGACGCTTCAGGGGTGCACCTGTTTCCCGCAACTGATTGGTGTGGAGGATACCCGCAGCCTGTCCCAATGGCTTTCGGCCAAGCATGGCGTCGTGGTTGTGCCGGGGGAGTGCTTCAGCACGCCAGGGTATCTGAGGGTCGGGTATGGCCTGCCGCCGGAGCGGCTTGGCGAAGGGCTGGCGCGGCTTGCGCGCGGCCTTGCGGAGTATCGCGCCAGCGGCCAGAAGCGCCATATTGCCTGAAGGAATTCCCATGTCTGACGCCCAGCCTGCGGCCACTGGCCTGAAACGCAATGTCGGCCTGTTCGGCGTTGTGTCGCTGGGGCTCGGCACGGCGGTGGGCGTTTCGATCTTCTCGATCCTGGCGCCGGCTGCGGCCGTTGCGGGGCCGGCGATGCTGGTGTCGATGCTCATCGCCATTGTGCCGATGATTGTCTTTGCGCTGGTTTATTCCTTCATGGGCGCTGCAGCGCCGGCAACAGGCGCCTCGTTTGAATGGCCGCGCCGGTTTGTGCATCCCTTTGCAGGCTTCATCATCAGCTGGATGCGGATTGCCGGCAGCACGGCGGCGCTGATCGTGCTGACGATGGTGCTGGTTTCCTACATGTCCTCAATCATCACGCTGCCGTCGAAGCTGGTGATGTTCGGGGTCTTCTGCGCGGTTTTCCTGATCAATCTGGCGGGCGTCTCATTTGTGGCGCGCAGCCAGGCGGTGATGCTGGTGATCCTGCTGGCGACTTGCGCGGTGTTTGTTTTCGGCGGCACAGGGCATGTGGCGCCGGCCAATTTCGAGCCCTTTGCCGACAAGGGCATCCTCGGCATTCTTGCGGCGATTCCCCTGCTGATTTCGCTGTTCCTCGGCATCGAGAGCGCGACGGAAGTCGGCGGCGAAGTGCGTAATCCGCGGCGCAATATTCCGCTGGGCATCGGTATTTCCGTGGGGCTGACAGCGGCGATCTATTTCGGGGTGGCGCTTGTGGCCATCGGCATCCTCGGCGCCGATGCGCTCGGCGCTTCGTCTGCGCCCCTGCTGGATGCGGCGACGGTTTCGTTGGGCGAGAATGGCCGCCTTCTCATTCTGATCTGCGCCTTTGTGGCGATCGGCAGCTCGATCAACGCCACCTTCGTGATCATGACGCGGTTTCTCTATGCGATGTCCCAGGCCGGGATGTTGCCCTCCTTCCTGGGCAAGACGCATGCGGCGCGCGGTGTGCCCCAGAATGCGATATTCCTGACTTTCGGCTTCTGCTGCCTCGGGCTGTTCATGCCGCAGAACCTGGTTTTCCTGTTTCTTGCGGTGAACATTCCGACGATCCTGAAATATGCCGCGACCTGCCTTGCCGCGATAGGCCTCTGCCGCCGCGAGCCGGAATTGCGGGCGGCCGCCTCGTTCAGCCTGCCGGCGAACATGGTTTATGCGCTGGCCGGGGCGGGGATCGTTCTGGGCTTCCTGATCATCCTGCTGGGGATTTCTGCCGACTGGCGCCCATATCTCCTGCTGGCAGGCTGGGCTTCGCTCGGTATCGTCTACTATCTGGTCAACCTCCGGATGCGGAGCGTCCGGAAGGGTGATTAACCAGCCCGGCAGAAATATTCCCCACAGGGTCGCTGGAGAATAATTGTTGCCGAAGCCGGGGCGGGTGTGTCGCAAATAGTATAAAAAAACCGTCATCTATTTCCTAGCGTGGCATTCAACGAACAGCCGTGCAGCAGCCAGCGCCATGAGGGGCACTGGCCGGGGACCACGGCGCGAGGTCGGAGATCAGCGATGGAGAGAAATGTGATCGTGAAGCGCTTGTTGAATACGTGTGCTCTGGCAGCCATGGCATCTGCCCTGATTGCGCCGCTGGGCGCTGCGCAGGAGCAGGATGATGTCGTGGCCACCGTGCCGGCCGGTGAGGACGCAACCGCGACGCTGGAAACGGTCGTCATCACCGGTTCGCGTATCCGCCGCGATGTCGCCTCCACACCGGCGCCGGTCGTCACCTTCGGGGAGGCCGCCTTCCAGGAGCGCGGCCTGATCAGCGCGGGCGACGCGCTCAACGAAATCACCTCGCTGCGCCCTCAGCTGAACCAGGCGGCAGGCGACGGCTCCAACTCCGGCTCGGGCCAGCAATATCCGGAACTCTTCGGCCTTGGCACCGGACGCACGCTGACGCTGGTCAACGGGCGGCGTTTTGCGACGACGTCCAGCGGGCTTGGCGACGCGCAGGTTGACGCCAACATCATCCCCACCGGGTTGATCAGCCGGATTGAAGTGGTGCAGGCAGGCGGCGCGGCCGTCTATGGTTCAGACGCCATTGCCGGGGTTGTGAACTACATCCTCAAGGACAATTTCGAAGGTCTCGAGCTTGACCTGCAATATGGCGACAATGAGCTGGGAAATTACGAGAATTTCACCGGCCGGATAACGGCAGGTCAGAATTTCGACAATGGCCGCGGCAATATCGCGGTGAACCTCGAGACGTCCTCGACGCCTCTGCTGCGCTTCAGTGATTTCCCGGAATCCGGCCGTTCACGGATCACGCAGGGCAACCCGGCCGATACGGGCCCGAATGACGGTATCCCGTCGCTGCGGGAAATCCTCCCGGCCTATTTCTGGAACTTCAACGGCAATGGCGTGATCTTCAGCGCGCCCGCGCCGCCGCCGAACTTCCTGACCCAGGTGGGCGGCACGCCGGCGCAGTTTGCGCCCGATGGTTCGGTCATCGCCTATAATCCAGGCAATATTCTGGGTATTCCGTTTGCTGAAGGTGGCGACGGGACACGCTACAGCGACCTTGCCGGCCTGCGTACCGGCGTTGAGCGGTTCACCGGCAACCTGCTTGCCCATTACGACATTTCCGACAATCTGCGCTTCAATACCGAGGTGCTATACGCGCAAACCACGGGCGAAAGCGTTCCGCAGGGCTATGCTCGTTCTGTTCTGAACCAGACCAGCGTGTCTTCGGGCGCGATCCGGTTCACGAATGCCAACCCATTCCTGTCGCAATCGGCGATCGATACGCTGAGCGCGGCCAATCCCGGCTTTGCTTCGGGCGGCGGTCTCTGGCTGTCACGCCATTTCTATGACGATCTCTTCCCGAGCAACATTCAGGAAAACGAAACGACGACCTGGCGTGTGCTGGGCGGTTTTGAGGGCGACTTTGAGGCGTCCGGCCGCAATTTCTACTGGACCGCTTCGGCCAGCTTCGCGGATGTGCGCGGCAAGCAGAGCCGCTGGGAAGCAGACTTCCTGAAGTTCAACCGTGCTGTAAACGCCGTGCGCAATGGGGCAGGTGAGATCGTCTGCGCCGTGAATGCGGATGCTGATCCGAGCAATGATGATCCAAGCTGCGCGCCGCTCAACCCGTTTGGTGCCGGCAATATCAGCGAGGCAGCTTCCCGCTATGTTTCTGTCCTGAGCGGCAATGAATTTGCCAACGAGCAGGTTGACCTGCTGGCGACCATTGGCACGCAACTGTTCACGCTGCCGGCCGGCCCGGTGGATGTGGTGCTTGCCTATGAGCATCGCCGTGAAGAAGCGACCTTTACGCCGTTCCTGGCAAACCAGCAGGGCCTTGTCGGAACAGGCGCCATGCAGGAGGAAAGCTCCGGCAAATACAACACCAACGAATATTCGGCCGAGGTGCTCGTGCCGATCTTTGGTGGCGGACTGACCTTGCCCGGCGTCAAAGCGCTGGACTTCAGCGGTACCTACCGTTTCGTCGATAACTCCATTGCCGGTGAAGAATCGGTCTGGAGCGCAGGTTCGCGCTGGGAAATCGTCGATGGCGTGACATTCCGGGCGACCCGTAGCCGGAACTTCCGTGCACCGACGCTCGAACAGCTGTTTGCCCCGCAGAACACAATCCTGGCGAATGGCGGGTTTGACCCATGTGACGCAGACCGGATCAATGCTGGACCCAACCCGGCCGTGCGCCGCGCCAATTGCGAAGCTGAGTGGGCCGCCAATCCGCAATATGGTGATCTGGCCACCTTCCAGAACCCGGCCGAAAACTTCACGGTTACCAGCGTGTTGACGGGCGGTAACCCGGAGCTGCTGAACGAAGTTTCCGAGACGACCACTTTTGGTATCGTGTTCGACAACTTCATCGTGCCAGGCCTGACTATTGCGGCTGACCGGATCGAGATTGATCTCACCGATGGCCTCTCGGCGTTCACGACGGCCGATTTCATGGCAACCTGCTATGACAGCACGCCCCAGCCGGCGGCGATCTGTTCGGCCTTCACGCGCCTGCAAACGGCCGATGGCTCCAACCCGGCGGGCACAACAGCCACCGGCCGCACAACGACGTTCAATGCAGGTCAGATCAAGTTCCGCGGCGAAGTCTATTATGTGAACTACGGCTTCGACGTGAACGACCTCTTCAGCGGCGCGACGGGCAATGTGACCCTTGGCCTGGAAGCGACCCACATGGCTGAACTCACCACGTCAGTCACGGGCACGACCTTCACACGTTCGGACAATACAGTGCAGCGTCCTGACTGGACGGCGCGTTTCAATGCGGGCTATTCCAACGGCCCGCTGCGCCTGAGCTATCAGATGGATTATCTGGATGACGTGCTGGCGGTGCCGGATGCGACCATCGAGAACAATCCGAACCCGGAGATTGATGCCAACTATGTTCACTCGCTTTCGGGGCTCTATGAGATCCGGGACGGCTTGACGCTGCGCGCGGGTGTTACCAACATCTTCAATGAAGGGCCGTCCTATCCGACCTTCGTTCATGGGGATATCCTGGGCCGGCGTTACTTTGCAGGCGTGAACTACCGCTTCTAGAATTCGGGTATAATATAAAGAACCTGCAACAATCGGAGGCGCCAGCCACCATGAATACTATACTCAGGCGCCTTCTTTATTGTGTATCGGCAGGAACCATTCTGGCAGGCTGCGTCAGTGCGCAGCCTGTCACACCCCCGGCGGAGGCCTCGCTTGCGGGGCCTCTTGCTGTCTCGGCGCCGCTCCTGTTGCAGGACAGTGCAGTCCGCGGCCACGGCGTCTTCGCCGGAACGGCAATTGACTATACCGCGGCGATCGAGCGGATACAGATTGCGCCGGAGGGCGATCTGCCACCCGCCGATCTTGTTACCATTTCCTATGTTGCTGACACAGGCGCGCCGCACACAGAGCGGCCGGTGTTGTTCATTTTCAATGGCGGGCCGATTTCTGCTTCCCTCTGGCTGCATATCGGGGCGCTTGGACCGCAGCGGGTATCTGCGCCGGACGATCTCAGCGCGCCGCTTGAGGACTATGCACTGGTGGCCAATCCACATTCTCCGCTCGACGTGGCCGACCTGGTATTCTTCGATCCCGCCTCCACCGGCTTCAGCCGTGTGGCCGAAGGCGGGGATGATTCCAAATACTTCTCTGTACGGACGGATGCGGAGCAGTTTGTCGCCTTTGCGCAGGCCTGGCTGGAGAAGCATGACCGGCTTGATGCTCCGGTGTTCATTCTCGGCGAAAGCTATGGCACGCATCGCGCGGCCGAAGCCGCCGGGCAGATCGCCGAAGCCGGCAAGCTGAACCTTGAGGGCGTGTTCCTGATGGGGCAGGCGGTCAACATCATCGAATATTCCCAGCGCAGGCAGAATATCCTGAGCTATATCGCATCACTTCCGACGCTGGCGGCGATCGCCTGGGATGTTGGCGCGGTAGACAAGGAAGGGCGCTCCTTTGAGGACTTCATCGCGCAGGCGCAGGCATTTGGCGAAGAGGAGTATCTGGGCGCGCTGTTCAAGGGGCAGCGGATCACACCGGAAGAGCTGGCCGACATGGCCGGCAAGCTGGAAGCCTTTACCGGCATTCCGGCGGCCTATTATGTCGAGAACCGTCTGCGCATTTCAAAGGAGCAGTTCCGCGTTGAGCTGCTCAAGGGCAACGGCTTGATCCTTGGGCGGAGTGATGGGCGCTATACTGGTCCCCTTGGTGATGGTCGAAGCGATCCTTCTGACATCTTGCAGAAGGCCTATTCGAAGCTGTTTGCGGCCTATTTCTCCGAAACGTTTGAGGATGTGCCGCTGGACGGATACAGAGAGAGCTTCAGCGCTGGACCGGGATTTGACAGCTGGAACTGGGGAGCGGCCTCGCCTTTTGGGCATTTTGCCTATGCTGAGCGGATTGGCGCGGCATTCAAGGCATTCCAGAACTTCCGTGTCTTTGTCGGCACCGGCTATCATGACACGATGACGACCGTAGGCGCGGCAGACTATCTGGCCGATCAGTCTGATTGGCCAATGGACCGTGTGCGGAGCGGAAAGTATATCGGCGGGCATATGGCCTATTCGGTGGATGCCTCCGCGCAGGCGTTCGGCGAGGATATACGCAGCTGGGTTCGCGGCTGGGCTGATGAAGGTGCGGGCGAGTGATCTTCATCGGCGCTGACGAAATCCGGCAAGCGTTGAGCTATGCCAGCTGTATCGAGGTGATACGGGAAGCCATGACCCGCCTTTCCACCGGAGGGACGCAGCAGATGCTGCGCCAGATCCTGCCGCTGGAAGAGGGGCGGATGTTCGGTATCATGGCCGGCACTCTCGGTCCCGGCGGTCCGTTTGGGTCCAAGCTGATCTCGGTGACGCCCCATCGCGCCGAGGGCGGGCCGCCTTCGCATCAGGGCGCTGTGGTGATCTTTGATCCTGAAACCGGCGCGCCGCTCTGCCAGCTGGAGGCGGGCATGATCACGGCGATCCGCACGGCCAGTGCCAGCGCGATGGCAACCGATGTTCTGGCACGGAAAGAGGCCCGTGTGCTGGCTATCCTCGGCACGGGCGAGCAGGCCTGGCACCATGCCTGCGCTCTGCCGGCCGTGCGCTCGTTTTATGATATCCGGATTTGGGGCCGCAGCCCAGAACGCGCGCAGGCGCTGGCCGAAAAGGTCCGTAAGCAGACAGGTATTGTATGCTCGAGCTACGCGGACGTTGGTGATGCTGTGGCTGACGCGGATGTGATCTGCACGGTCACCGGGGCGGCGCAACCTATTCTGACCGCAGGCATGCTGAGCCCCGGCGCGCATGTGAATGTTGTCGGTTCCAGCTTTGACGGGCCGCGCGAGATTGATGATACGCTGGTCTCGGCTGCGCGCTTCTATGCGGATTCGCGGACTTCCGTACTGGCGCAGGGGTCGGAGATCCGCCATGCGATTGCCAGCGGAGCGGTGGCAGAGAGCCATCTTCTGGGCGAAATCGGTGACGTATTGCTCGGCGCCGTTGCCGGGCGGACAGGGTCCGGTGACATCACGATCTATAAATCTCTGGGGCATATCGTGCAGGATATCGCCTCGGGTTATCATGTTTACCAGACGATCCGTCAGGGGAGGGCAGGATGATGCGTTTCAGGCTTTTTGCCAGCGGGTGCGCCGCTGTGGCTTTGCTGGCGCTCAATGGCTGCGCGCAGACCGGCGCGCAAACGGTCGCGCCCGCTGAGGTTCCGGCGCTGGCCCCGGCCGCAGCGCCTGTTTCAACGCCTGCCGCGATGGCTGCGGAACCGGCGCCCTATCGCCGCGTGACAGAGTACAGCTTCACCGCCAATGGGGAGATGGTTTCCTATACTGCCATTGCCGGGGATACCTGGCTGCGGGATATGGATGGAAATCCGACAGCCAGCATCTTCTCCTTCACCTATCTGCGTACGGATATTCAGAATGCCGCGCGCCCGGTCGTGTTCGTGTTCAATGGCGGGCCGGGATCGGCGTCAATCTGGATACATATGGGCGCCATCGGTCCGCGCCGGGTTGTTCTGGACGCAGACGTAAATCCGTCGAATGTGCCGCCTTTTGGCCTGGAAGATAATCCCAACAGCATTCTGGATGTTGCCGACCTGGTGTTCATCGATCCGGTCGGGACCGGCTTCAGCGTGCCGCTGAACGGCACAGACCCCAGGACATTCTGGGGCGTCGATGAAGATGCCGAAGCCGTGGCGCAGTTCATCGAGCTCTGGCTCAGCGAATATGGCCGGTGGAACGCGCCAAAATATGTGCTGGGCGAAAGCTATGGCTCCATCCGCGCGGCGGTCTTGCCGCGCGCGCTTATGGGCGGGCCGATCTATACCGGACTGATGCGCGGGATCACGCTTGACGGGATCATCCTTCTGGGAACCACGCTGGATGCGCGCCGGGATGGCGACGCCGAGGTGGCGGCCGGCACACTCGCGGCCAAGCAGGCGCGCGCCCTGCCGGGCATCGCCGCGACATCGGCCTTTCACGGACTGGTCGAGGTGCCGCCCGGCGGCATCACCGAAGTTTACAAGGCCGCCGAAACCTATGCGCGCCAAACCTATGAGCCCGCCCTGCGCCAGCATCTGGCCGGCACGCTCGCCTCAGAGACCCGCGTTCAGGTGCTTCAGGATATCAGCCGCATGACCGGCGTATCTGAGAGCGATATCGGAGACGACCTCCATATCGATGAGCGCAGCTATGCCAAGATCGCCTTGCGCGGGCGCGGCCTGGAAATCGGCATGTATGACAGCCGTTATACACTGCCGCTGGCCAACAGCGGAGGTGATCCGGTGGCGGATGATCCGGCGATGACGCGCTATGTGCCGGGCTTCATTGCTGCCTTCCATCAGATGCTCCGGGATGATCTCGATGTCCGCATGGGGCGGCCCTATGCCTCCATCCGCTGGCGGGAACTGCTGTTTGGCTGGAACTGGACGCGCAAGGGCGTCGCCGAGGGGCAAAGCTATGCCACCGATCTTGCCTGGGCGATGCGCCGCAACCCGGACCTGCGGGTGCTGGTGGCGTCGGGTTATTATGATCTCGTGACAACGCCGGCCGACGCGCGCGCTTCGATTACCGCTGCCGGCCTGCCACAGGATCGCGTGACGTTTACCGATTATGAGTCCGGACATATGCTGTATCTGGGCGGAACGTCTGAGGCGTTTTCCAGTGACCTGCGGCGTTTCCTGGGAAAATAGCGCTTCAGGCAGGCCCGATGGTGGCCAGGAATATCTCGATATCGTCCATCGTGTTGAAAACGGACACTGACGGCCGGAAACGGTTTGCCGAGACGGTGGTTGTGATGCCCGCCGCTTTCAGCTTCGGCCCGAGGCGCGCGCGGGCATCCTGATAGGCGCAGGCGACGAGTGGCGTCTTGCTTTCTTCGGGTGTCAGCAGATCATAGCCTTGCGTCCGCAGGCCGTCCTTCAGGCGCGCCGTCAGCGGGAGGGCGTGCTGCTGGATGGCGCCGGTGCCAAGGGCGGCAATATAATCGAGCGAGGCGTTCAGCAGGGCAATCGTCGTATGCGAATAAGTGCCGAGCGCGAAGAGGCCGGTGGCCGTATCCTCAAAGGCGTAGCTGGCAACCTCCTCACCCGGAGGATCGAGCGGGTATACATGGCTGGTAAACCGGCCGACGCCATAATAGCCATATTGGGTGCGCGTCAGAGCCTCGCGCGCGCCGCGGCGAACATAGAGGAAGCCGAGACCGAAATCCCCCATCAGCCATTTATAGCTGGCGCAGGCGGCAAAATCGACGCCGCTGGCATGCAGGTCAACAGGCACGCAGCCGGCGGCGTGAATGATGTCGGCATAGACGAGCGCGCCGCGCGCATGGGCAAGATCGCAGATAGCCTTGAGATCGTGCTGAAAGCCATTGACGGTGGAGACGAGCGAGAGCGCGACAAGGCGTGTGCCTGGCGTAATCGCGCGGTCCATGTCCTCCAGCGAGATGCGGCCATCGCGGTGGCCTACCCAGGCGACATCGCAGCCCGCCTTGCCAAGCTCCATATAGAGTGGCACCGACCCGAAGAAATGAAGCGTATCGGTGACAATGCGCGCGCCTTCTGAGGGAAGCATCAGGGAGCGGACGATCATCTGCTCGCCCGTCGTGGTGCTTTGCACGAAGGTAAGCTCATCGGCATCGGCGTTTACCAGGCGCGCGAATTTTTCGAGGACACGGCTGCTGCCAAGTTCATAGGCGCCGCCAGGCGGATGGGCGCTGCGATTGTCGAGGTAGGCGTCTATCGAGGCGCGCGCCTGCCGGCTGATCGGATGCTGGGAGCCGGCATTGAGATAGACCGATGCGCCAAGATCGAAGCTTGCACGATCAGGCAGCGCGGCGCCCGGCAGCACGGCCTGTGCGGCCGGGCTTGCCGCGGCAGAACTGCGGCAGGCAGCGGCGCCCGCGAGGGTTGCCGCGCCAAGGGCCAGCCAGTTGCGGCGGGTGATCTCCGACATGTATTTCTCCATTTGGGCCGTTGAAGCCCCGCCTGATCCATCTGTTCAGTATAGCGGGACTGCGCGAATGGATCATGCATTCCTCGGCGTGAATATGCATGGATGTGCCCGTTGGGCTATCTCAGCACGGCCGATAGGCATAGGATTTTTCCGGCTATGGGGAGAGTTTAAGGGATGCGCGTGATGTCTCGCTTACGTATCTTTTTTTCCGCCACGGCGATGGCGGGTCTGCTGGCCGGGTGTGCCTCTACGGCGGAGCCGGGGCCTGACGTTGTGTCTGCCTGGACGGTGTTTGCCGATGGGCCTGCCCAGAGCGTGCAGGAGAGGTTCAGCGATGACCCGCTGAGCTATTCGGTGACCTGGAGTGAGCTGAAGCTTGATCCGGAACTTGGCCAGGCCAGCGCGACAATTTCCGGCACGGCCTATCTGATGGACTGCGCCTGCGAGCGCGCGGCGCGGCCGGTAATGTTCCTGTTCAATGGCGGCCCAGGGGCCTCCTCCTCGCCGCTGCATTTCTCCACCGGGCCAAAGGCGCGGGGGAAAGATGGCGCATTCCCAGACAATCCGTATACGGTTCTGAAGGCGGCAGACCTTGTCTTCATTGATCCGGTCGATACCGGTTTCAGCCTGGCAAATTCTCAGGACGGGCAGGCGCGCTATCTCAGTGTTGAAGGCGATGTCGACGCGGTCAACCGCTACATCCGCGCCTGGCTGGACGAGAATGGCCGCCAGGCCGCACCGCTCGTGCTGGCCGGGCAGAGCTATGGCGGGGCGCGGCTCGCCAATCTTGTCGCGAAGGTGAGTGATCTGAATGTGCGCGGCCTGATGATGGTATCACCTGCGCTCGACAGCGCGGCAGGGCAGACCGATCTCGGCCATGTCTTTGCGCTGCCGACGATGGCGGCGACGGCCTGGCGGTTTGGCCGCTCCAGCATCCAGGCAGGCAGTGAAGCGGAAAGCTGGGAAATCGCGCGCGCCTATGCTGAGGGCGATTATCTGCTGGCGCTGCAAAAGGGTGACCGGATCGGGCCCGAAGAAAAAGCCGCTATTGCCGCGAAGATCGCCGCAATGACCGGGCTTTCCGCGCAGGATGTGCTCGCGGCAAACCTGCGCGTCAATAATCAGTTCTTCCTGGAAAATGTGCTCGCCGAAGACGGCCTGCTCGTCAGCCGGCTGAATACGGCCGTGACGTCACCGCGCCCTTCGCCAGAGGTCAATGCGCACCGGCCTGCCGCTGCAAATGATCCTTCACTTGGTCTTGGCCGTTCGAATGTCATCCTGTCAGAAGAGATTGCCCGCTATCTCGCCGACATGACGGGCCTTCAGAGGGGGGAGGAATACCGCTCTCTCAATCTGGATGCCAATTTTGCCTGGGACTGGCGCCCGTCTGCAAAATCACCGAATTTCTATGTCAGCTCCGCGCCGATGCTCTCACGCTTCATGCAGGAGAAGGCAGGCGTAAACCTGCTGGTCTTTGCCGGCTATCGTGACCTTGCCACGACGCTGCTCGGAACCGAGTATGCGCTGACCCATAATGGCTTCCCGCAGGACCGTGTACGTCTGGTCGCGCTGCCGGGCGGACATTCCCCTTATGACGAAGAGACGCTGAAAGCGGATATCGCAGATCAGCTTTTTGCCTTTATCAAAACGGCCGTTGCGGCGGCGCCTACCTACTCTCAGGAACCAGCAGAATGACCTTTCGACTGATTGCAGCGCTTGCCGCGTCTCTTGTGATTTCCGCCGTACCGGCGGCCCTTGGCCAGACGGCCCGGTTTGAATATGTCATCATCCAGAATGGGGAATCCGTCGGTCATCTGAAGGTTGAGGAAACCGGCCGATCTGCAAAAATAGACTATTTCGTTGACAGCAATGGCCGCGGCCCCAAACACAAGGAACAGCTCACCATCAATGAGGTGGGTATGCCCGTCAGCTGGCTGATCGAGGGAACCTCGCTGATGGGGGGAGAGGTTCAGGAATCCTTTGCGATCACAGACGGCGTTGCGCGCTGGCTGAGCCAGGCAGATTCCGGGCGGCAGGCCCTGTCTGCGCCCGCGCTCTATGCCGTCAATGATGGAAGCCCGTGGGCGGATTATGTCTATGCCCGCGCGCTGCTCAGTGATGAGGATCACCGCATGCCGGTTCTGCCGGGCGGCGAGATCCTGCTCGAAACGGTTGCCGAGGTAAAGGTGCCTGCAGGCGGGGCGGAAAAACCGGTTACCGTCTACCGCCTTTCCGGGATCGATATGAGCCCGGCCCTGCTGGCGCTGGATGCCGAGGGCGCCCTCTTCGCGACATTCTCTGAATCCTCCGCCGTTATCCGGAAGGGATTTGAAGACAGCGTCCAGCCCCTGCTGAGCCTTGCAAGGGATATGAATACTGCCCGCACCGAAGCGCTCGCCCAGCATCTGCTGCACCGGTATCAAGCGCCGTTTGCCATTGCCAATGTCCGTGTGCTGGACGTCCGGGACGGCAGCCTGAGCGGGCC
The DNA here is from genome assembly GCA_002841155.1 of Alphaproteobacteria bacterium HGW-Alphaproteobacteria-18. GTDB lineage: Bacteria > Pseudomonadota > Alphaproteobacteria > Caulobacterales > Hyphomonadaceae > Hyphomonas. The sequence continues at coordinate 7,987 of PHEH01000020.1, read as the reverse complement.
TTCTGTGGTGACGGTCAGCGGCAATACGATCACCGATGTGTCGCCCTATACGCCCGGCGTCTTGCCAGCGGGCGAGGGGCCCGTATTTGATGGCGAAGGCGGCACGCTGATGCCCGGCCTTGCAGACATGCACTCGCATGCGTCGGCCAATTCGGGGCTTTATTATCTTGCCGCCGGGGTGACCTCGACACGCGACATGGGCAATGAAAATACTTTCCTGGCGAGCCTTCTGGAGCGCATGGCGGCAGACAAGGTGGCCGGTCCGCGCATCACACCGGCAGGCTTTGTGGAGGGCCGCAGCCCGTTTTCAGCCCGGCATGGCATCATTGCTGCGTCTGAGGCCGAAGCGCTTGCCGCCGTTGATTGGTATGCGGAGCAGGGCTATGGATATGTCAAATCCTACAACTCCATGAACCCGGCCTGGATGCCGGCTGTCGCCGAGCGCGCCCATGAGCATGGCATGCGGATGATCGGCCATATTCCCGCCTTCACAAATGCCGACGCCATGATCGATGCCGGCTTTGACGAGGTGACCCATATCAACCAGCTGATGCTGGGCTGGCTGCTGGATATTACCGAAGACACCCGCACCCCGCTTCGCCTCACGGGCATGGCGCGGGGCGCGACGCTTGATCTGGAGGCGGAGAAAGTTCAGGCCACGGTGCGCCGGATGCAGGCGAATGAAACGGCGCTGGACCCGACAGCCGTGATCCTGGAGCGCCTGATGCTGAGCCGGGCAGGCACCGTTGCGGAGGGCGACAAGGCCTATCTTGAACACATGCCGATCGGCTATCAGCGCTATCGCCGCCGCAGCTTTGTCTCGCTCGCGAACGCCGCCGAGGATGAGGCCTATCAGGAAGGTTTCCGCCGGGTTCTGGAGACGCTCAAGATGCTGCATGATGCCGGAATCACCATCCTGCCGGGCACGGATGACGGCACGGGGTTCACCGTCCATCGCGAAATCGAGCTTTACACGCTGGCGGGCATTTCAGAGGCTGACGCCTTGCGCATCGCTGCGTGGAATCCCATCGAGTATATGGGGTATTCAGACACTCTGGGCTCTGTCGAGACGGGCAAACTGGCAGATTTCATCCTGCTGCCGGGAAATCCGCTTGAGGATATCAATGCCATCCGCACGCCGCGGATGGTGGTGCGCAATGGCGATGTCTACTTCCCCTCGGAAATCTATGAAGCCCTCAGTGTAAAGCCTTTTGCCGCGCCGCCCACACAGCTGCGCGGGACGCCCGCGCCTGAGCCTGTCGCGGAGCCTGCCGCCGAGGCAGTGGCGGTGGAGATGGCGCCAGAAGCGCCCGCGCCCTCATTCGTGCAGCACTTTCCGATGGTGGGTGAGGGATTGCCGATGAGGGCCGAAGACCTGCCATTTTCAGGCGCTGTGCGGGTGGGTAATATCATCTATCTCTCCGGCCAGATCGGCGGCGCGGCCGGCGGGCCTTCGGATGATTTCCGCGATCATGCCATTGAGGTGATGGAGGCCGTGCGCCGGGTGGCTGCCTCGGCCGGGGCGGGCATGGACCAGATTTTCAAATGCACCGTCATGCTGGACGATATGAGCAACTGGCCCGCCTTCAATGAGGTTTATGCCACCTATTTCACCAAAGGCCGCATGCCCGCGCGCAGCGCCTTTGGCGCAGATGGCCTGGCGCTGGGCGCGTCAGTTGAACTGGAATGCATGGCCTATATGGAAAATCCGTAGGCAGACAGGTGCTCGGATATCAAAGGGCGATATTGCCGCGAACCGGAATGGCTGTCGTCGATTTCAACTCGCCCAGCGTGGCGGTTGAGTTGACATTCTCCACGCCCGGCAGGTTCAGCAGGAAGTCCATCAGGAATTCCTGATACCATTTCATGGATTTGGCGAGGATCTTCATCATCAGGTCCATCTCGCCGAAGATGGAGTAGCATTCGAGAATTTCCGGCGTGTTCTGAATCTTGCGCAGGAAGATTTCGCGGTCCTTCTCCGAGAGCCGCGCGACCTTCACATAAGCGAAGATGTGGAGGCCATAGCCGAGCTTTTCCCGGTCCAGGATAGCGACCTGCTGGCGGATATAGCCGTCATCCTTCAGCCTCTGCAAACGGCGCCAGCAGGGCGACTGGGAGAGGCCGACGATGTCTGCCAGCTCAACGGTCGATACCGAGCAATCCTTCTGGAGTTGCTCAAGGATCTTGATATCAAATATCGAAAGCTCTTCGCTCATGGCTATAGATTAGCCATGATTTCTGAAAAAGCAACATTGAGCATGCGGGTATGGCGAAATATCATTAGAAGCTATGCTGCGTAGATCGCCCCCTTGCAAGCTGTCACACCCGTTGAGTCCAATGCCTGATGACTGGGGGATGCCGATTGCCAGCCTCAGGTGGCCAGCTTAGGTTTCCTGCAATAGGCGACAGGGCTCCTGGGAGGAAGACAGATGAATTCACGTATTGGTACGCTGCTTGCGGCATCGGCTCTGTTTGCGCTTGTTTCGGGCTGCAAGGGGACGGGGGCTGCGCCCGAAGCGCCTGCGCCGCTTGCCGCTATGCCAGCGCCCGTTATGGCCGACTGGACCATGATCGAGCCGGGCGGGGAGACGCTGTGCGCAACGGGCACGCCGTTCCGTTTCCATGTGCGCGAAGGTGATCCGGCCCGCGTGCTGTTCTTCCTGAATGGTGGGGGCGCCTGCTGGAGCGGCGACCTCTGTGATCTTGCCACCGAGCCGACCCCCTATACGCCGTTCACGGAAATGGACGCCAACAATCCGGCGCGGATGAAAGGCGTGTTTGATCTCTCCCATGCGGAGAACCCGTTTGCGGGCTGGACCCAGGTGTTCGTGCCCTATTGCACGGGCGACTCGCATCTCGGCGCGCGCGACGTGACCTATACGACAACCGCCGGAACCGAGACGGTGATCCATCACCGCGGCAAGGCGAATGTGCAGGCCGCCCTCGACTGGCTGTATGCCAACCGGCCTGAGCCGCAGCGGGTCTTCGTCAGCGGCGGCAGCGCGGGGGCCATCGCCTCGCCCTATTATGCCGGGGTTGTGGCCGATCATTATCCGCAGGCTGATATTGCACAGCTCGCGGACGGGTCAGGCGGTTATCGCGCGCCGGGTATTGCCGGCGTGCTCGAAGCCTGGGGCGCGTTTGACGATGCCCCGGACTGGCCGGAACTTTCAGCGGTCGACCGGGCGACGGCAACCACGGAAGATTTCTTCCGCGTCATCGCGGCGCGCTATCCGGAGATGCAACTGGCGCGGTTCGACAATGTCGATGACGAGGTTCAGCAGGGCTTCCTCACACTACTCGGCTCGGGCGAGCCGGTGCGCGCATTGCTGGCGGCCAACAACGCCGATCTGGCGCGGGACATTCCATCCATCCGGACCTTCTCCGCGAAGGGGAATGCCCACACCGCGCTGCGCTTTGAGGCGCTCTATTCAGCCGAAATCGGCGGCGTGAAGCTCGCCGATTGGGTGGCCGGTCTTGCCGAGGGCCGCGCCGTTCCAACGCTTTCCTGCGAAACAGACGCCAGCTGCGACTGAGCGGTCAGCTGAGGCGCTGAAGCACTTTCTCCCGGCCGATGAGCGGCAGGACGGCGCCCATGTCCGGGCCATGCTCCAGGCCGGTCAGCGCCTTGCGCAGCGGCATGAACAGGCCCCGGCCCTTGCGGCCGGTGGCCGCTTTCAGGGCGTTTGTCCAGGCGCTCCAGCTTTCGCCGGTCAGCTCGCCTTCGGGAAGATGGGCAGCGGCGGCGGTGATGAACTCAAGGTCTTCGTCGGCCACCAGGGGCGCGGGCGCGCCAAAGATGATGTCCACCCAGGCCTGCGCGTCGGCCACGAAGGTGCAGTTCTCGCGCACCGCCAGCCAGAACGCCTCAGACGCGGCGCGCGCGTCCAGCGCCGTCAGCCGTTCACGGACGGTTTCGAACGGGAACCCGTGCACCAGCGCGGCATTGAGGGCGTTGAGGTCATTGTCGTCAAACCGGGCCGGGGCGCGGCCAATCTTGGAGAAGGCAAACTCTTCGCAGAGCTGCTCCAGCGAAGGGCGCGCCTCGATATTGTCCGAAGTGCCGAGCTTGGCAAGATGGCTGCAAATCGCCATCGGCTCATAGCCGCGCGCGCGCAGCTCGCCCATCGAGAGCGAGCCGAGCCGTTTGGAAAGGGCCGTGCCATCGGCGCCGATCAGCAGCGGGGTGTGGGCCATTTCGGGCGCCTTGCCGCCGAGCGCCAGGAAGATCTCGATCTGCGCGCCCGAATTGGTCACATGGTCTTCCCCGCGCACGACATGCGTGATGCCCGCCTCGATATCATCGACGACCGAGGGAAGGGTGTAGAGATAGCTGCCATCCTCGCGGATGAGGATCGGGTCTGAGACCGAGGAGGTGTCGATGCTCTGCGGGCCGCGCACGAGGTCGGTCCACTCGACCCGTTCGCCCGACAGTTTGAAGCGCCAGTGAGGCTTCAGTCCCTTGGCTTCAAGGTCTGTCCGGTCCTGCGCTGTCAGGCTGAGGGCAGCCCGGTCATACACCGGCGGGCGGCCGCGCGTCTGGGCGATCTTGCGTTTGACGTCGAGTTCCTCGGCCGTCTCATAGCAGGGGTAGAGCAGGCCCAGGGCGCGCAGCTTGTCGGCGGCGGCATCATAGACCCCGAAGCGGTGTGACTGGTTGAAGCTCTCATCCCAGGTCAGGCCGAGCCATTTCAGGTCAACTTTCAGGGCCTCTTCATTCTCGGCTGTCGAGCGTTCGAGGTCTGTATCGTCGATGCGCAGGATGAACTTGCCTTGCTGGCCGCGAGAAAACATCCAGTTAATCAAGGCGGTGCGCACGTTTCCGACATGCAGTCGGCCAGTGGGCGAGGGCGCAAAGCGTACAACAGGGCGGGTCATGGGCAGCGGCTTTCTAGTTCCGGGATGCGGCTTGAGACATCAAATCGCGGCAAAAGCCAAGCGTCACGGTCATATTCTTGCTATTGTTGTGGTTCACCTCCATTTCTATCGGATGGTTTGGGAGCAGAAAATGCGATTCGGCTGGATTCTCTCGGCGGCCCTTTTGGTGGCGGCTTGTGGACAGGGTGAGGTGCCCCCGCAAGCGGGCCCTGAAGGTGTCTCTGGCGCGGACACGGCCGCCGCTGCGCGTGCGGTGGAAGCGGCGAGTGAGGGGCAGCCAGCGGCGCCCCCGACCGACTATGCGGCCCTCTCAGGCTATGATGACAACTGGTTCCTCAGCCCCGGCTGGCCGGGCGAGTATCCGCCGGGCTTTGCCGTGCTTGACGAAGATGTGCGCGCGCCGGCCCGCGCCCGCCCCAACCCGACGGACCCGCAGGACATTACCTGCCTGCTGCCGCAATATGCCAATTACCAGCTGTGGAATAACGTCCGCAACAAGGCGGATGATCTCGATTACTTTGTCGCCACGAAGAAGCTGCCTGTCACCGTCCTGGAGGATGCTGACGTGGAGTTTGTCGGGAATGCGGGCATCGAGAAGCTGTCCCTCAAGGCCGGCGAGCAGCTCACCTATCTGCGCTATATCGGCGAAGGTTTCACGGTGATGAGCTTCAAGGGCCGCGAGTTCGACATCAATGAGGGCGAGCTGCGCGAAATCACCGACATCGGCGCCCTCGAGAATGAAGAAGATCTCTGGGTCCGCGTGAGCTGCCTTGGCGGCCGCCAGGCCTGGCTGCTGTTTGATGAGGTGGTGCTGGAGAAGGGTGTCTATCCCTCTCCGATCACAGGCTATGGCGATGCGCATGACATCCGCCCCGACGAGGTCGAGACGGTGCGTGAGATGATGACGATCGATACGTTCGGGCTCGATCCAACAGCATCGACTATTAATCCGCCAGCGGAATAATAACGCCTTAAGATCTCTGGTTAATCATCGCGAAATTTGTTCGTGATCGGATAACGCCGGTCGCGGCCGAAATTCTTGCCACCGACCTTCACGCCCGGCGGGGCCTGGCGGCGCTTGTATTCGGCAATATAGACAAGGTGTTCGATGCGCCGCACGGTGGCCGCGTCATGGCCGCGCGCGAGGATGTCGTCGACATCTTCTTCCAGGTCCACCAGCCCGCGCAGGATATCGTCCAGAACCTCATAAGGCGGCAGGGAATCCTCGTCCTTCTGGTCGTCGCGCAGCTCTGCCGAGGGTGGCTTGGTGATGATCCGTTCCGGGATCACTTCACCCGCCGGCGCCAGGGCATCTTTGGGATGAACCGCATTGCGCCATTTCGACAACTCGAACACTTCGGTCTTGTAGAAATCCTTCAGCGCGTTGTAGCCCCCACACATATCGCCATAGAGCGTGGCATAGCCCACCGCCATCTCGCTCTTGTTGCCTGTGGTGACAACCATCTGGCCAAATTTGTTGGAGAGCGCCATCAGCGTCACCGCGCGCAGGCGCGACTGGATATTCTCCTCGGTGATGTCGGCCTTTTTGCTGGCGAAAGCATCGCTCAGCATCTCGTCCAGCGCTTCGACGCCGGGATGGATGTTGATCGTGTCATAGCGGCAACCCAGGGCCTCTGCGCAGGCTTTTGCGTCCTCAAGGCTGTGGTCGCTGGTATATTTCGATGGCATCATCACGCACCAGACCTTGTCCGGCCCCAGAGCATCGGCGGCGATGGCCGCGGTGATGGCCGAGTCGATGCCGCCTGACATGCCGAGCACGACGCCGGGAAACCCGTTCTTGCGCACATAATCGCCGAGCCCCTGCATGGCGGCGCGGTATTCGGCGTGCCAGCCTTCAAGATCGCTTGCGCAGCTCTGTCCGAGGCCCACGAACTGCTTCGTGGCCGGATCAAATTCGACCAGCGCCGTGCCTGTCTCGAACTGACCGACAAGCCCGCACCGCGCGCCATGCGTACTGTTGGTCGCATAGGAGGCGCCGTCAAAGACAAGCTCATCCTGCCCGCCCATCTGGTTGACGAAGAGGTAGGGCAGTTTGAGGTCTGCCCAGCGGTCAAAGGCGGCGGCGCGCTCGTCCTGAATGGCGCGGCGCCAGGGCGAGGCGTTGGGCACGATCAGCAGCTCGGCCCCGGCCGCATGGGTGGCGCGGGGCACGCGCTCCAGCCAGATGTCCTCGCAGATGGCGACGCCGATGCGCACGCCCTGCACCTCCACCACCAGCGGCGGGCCTTCGCCGGGCGTGTAGTGGCGCAATTCGTCGAACACGCCGTAATTGGGCAGCTCCCGCTTGTCATAGCGCGCCTCGATCAGGCCGCCGCGGAGGAAGCAGGCGGAATTGTAGAGCCGGCCGTTTTCAGACCAGGGCGTGCCGATCAGGATCGCCGGGCCGTCCCTGGTTTCCGCCGCCAGCGCGCGCACCGCTTCCATCGACTGATTTACCGCCGAGGGCTTCAGCACCAGATCCTCGGCCGGATAGCCGAGCAGGAAATGCTCGGTCAAAACCAGAAGGTGGGCGCCCTGCTGGCGGGCCTGCGCATGGGCCTCCCGCGCGAGGGCCAGATTGCCTTTGATGTCCCCCACAACGGGGTTCAGCTGGGCCGCCAGAATGCGAAGATTATTGCTCATGATGAGCATTTAGGATGATGCGGCGGGGATGTCATCACCTCTCCATGCGGCTATGTCCGGACTGGCGGGCGCCATCCGGGTTTGAGGGGTGTCCAGACGGCTCCGCGAAATGGAGCCGGTGCGCGGCGGGCGCCGCGGCGCCCGGAAAGGTAAAAGTGTTGCGGTTTGGGCGCTTTCGCCCGCCGCGCACTGCCGCCGGAGTTTCGGGCAGTAGGATTCGGGATGACTTCGGCGCTGCCAGGCCTTGACCACTTACCATTAACTCTCGTGACCTCTCAGATGAAAGGCGGGCCAGTGGGGATTCTCTACCGGCTTTTTGGTCCGGCTTGCCTGGATCAACGTCCCTAGAGATTGGCTGGACCGTAACACCCAACCTCTCCCATCCTCCGGGGCGACCTCCTCACAAACCGAACGGTACCGGCCCGGCTCCTCGTGAGAAGGATGCGGGTAATGTGAGGGATGGGGG